>NZ_JAEULM010000010.1 GCF_016793825.1 Sphingopyxis sp. | reverse complement strand
GCCCTTCGTCAACATGGGCTCGCTTCTGCTCGCCCCGCTCGGCGGGGCGGTCGCGTTGCTGCTGACGGGCTATCCGCTCTCGCTTCCCGTGTTCATCGGCGTGCTGATGCTGCTCGGTATCGTCGGCAAGAACAGCATCCTTCTCGTCGACTTCGCGATCGAGGAAATGGCGTCGGGGGTGCCGCGCGACGAGGCGATTGTCGACGCCGGACACAAGCGCGCGCAGCCGATCCTGATGACCACGGTCGCGATGGTCGCGGGCATGATCCCGACCGCGCTGTCGCTCACCGGCGACGGCGCATGGCGCGCGCCGATGGCGGTCACGGTGATCGGCGGGCTCATCCTGTCGACGATGCTGACACTGCTGATCGTGCCGGCGTCCTTCAGCCTCGCGGCGGGCTTCGAACGCCGGATGGTCCCGCGCTTGCGCCGCTGGTTCACGACGGGCGGCGCGCACGCCGACCCATCGCCTGCGGGCGTCACCGACATCGGCGCGGGGCAAAGCCCGGCGGCCGATCGATAGAGGAGTTAAGCTGATGGAGTTCGAGCGGGAGCATGACCTCCCCTATAGTCCGGAGCAGATATGGGCGGTCCTCGGCGATTTCGAGAACCACCGGATCTGGAATCCCTATGTCCGGATCGAGCAGCTTGCCGAGGACCCGATCGCGATCCGCTATTCGATGCGCATGGATCCGCACAAGCCCAAGTTTCTCGAAGTCTCCGCGGCGGTGCTCTCCGCGCGCCCGGGCGAGGAGCTGATACTCGACGTCAAGCCGAGCTTCATCCTCCAGTTCGAGGAGAGTTATATCCTGACGCCGACGGCGAGCGGGACGAAGTTCGTTCACCGCTATCGTTGCCGCGGGCCCTTTGCCTGGCTCCGGCTTCCCGGCATCAAGACCAGCTTCCAGCGAATGATCGCGTCGATCGACGGCATCCTGCTCAGCTACCTCAAGTCCAAATACAGCAAGCCGCCACCGCCGCCGCGACGGCCCAAGTCCAAGTTCAAAGGTGGCCGGCGATGACGAGCTTTCCGCTGCTCGCGCCGCACAAATGGCGTCCGCTCGGCGCGGCCTGGGCAATCGCCCTCCTGTCGAGCCTGGCCGTCCTCTTCGTCGGCGAGGTCATGGGCCAGGCGCCGTGCGACCTCTGCTGGTTCCAGCGTAGCTTCATGTTCCCGCTTGCGATCATTCTCGGCATCGCGGCGTTCAGGTCGGACCGCGCCATCGTTCCTTATGGGCTGGCGCTGGCTGCGGGCGGTGGTCTCGTCGCTTTCTATCATAGCCTGCTCTACGTCGGCGTCATTCCGGCCCCGATCGTCCCCTGCACCGGCGGTCCATCATGCTCGGGAGAGAGCATGGCAATCGGAGGCGTGCCGCTGCCCCTCCCGTCGCTGACCGCGTTCGCGCTCATCCTCACCCTCTTGCTCAACTTCCAAAGGAGACTGAAATCATGAACAAACGCATCGGAGTGGTGGCCACGCTTGTCGTTTCCGCACTCGCTTTCACCGGCGGCGCGATGCTCTACAGCGGAACCGCCGAGGGCGAACCCACGAAGAAGGTCGTGGCGGGGCCCGTCGACAGCCTCATTCGCCCGCATTCGCCGATCATCGGACCGAAAAATGCCCCGGTCACCATCGTCGAATTTTTCGACCCGTCGTGCGAGGCCTGCCGCGCCTTCTATCCCACGGTGAAGGGCATCGTTGCCAAATATCCCAAGGATGTGCGTCTCGTTATGCGCTACCTGCCGCTGCACCCCGGCTCGGCCGAGGCGATCGTGATCCTCGAAGCCGCCCGCGTCCAGGGCAAGCTCGAGCCGGTGACGGCCGCCCTGCTCGAAGCGCAGCCCGAATGGCACGACGGCAAGATGGACGGTGCCTGGGCGGCCGCCGAGAAGGCCGGCCTCAATGTCGCGAAGGCGCGCGCGATGCCGACAACCGATGCGATGGCCTGGATGGAGCAGGACATCGCCGACGCGCGTGCGGTCGGCGTCCGGGGCACGCCGACCTTCTTCGTCAATGGCGAGATGCTCGTCCAGCCGAGCCCCGAACAGGTCGAGGCCCGAGTCCAGGCCGCGGTAGCGGCAAAGGGCAAATGAGGGCCCGCACCCGTCCCGCTTCGTCCACGCGGGACGGGTGCCCACCATGCGGCGCGATACTGTCTCTCCCGCCATCGGCCTGTCGCATGGAGACGCCGGGTCACCGTCCGATCGGCAGCATCGGAGCCAATATTCACAGCGCATTCAAACATGAAGGGGGATTTTGAACGCCACGAAAAGGAGAGACTGACATGCGAAAACTGATGACGATCGCGGCCGCGATGCTCGCCTTCGCGCTCCCCGGAACAGCGCTTGCCCAGCACCATGGCGATCGCGGGGGATATAGCCGCGGACATGACGCGCCACGTGGTCATGACCGCGACTATCGTTCCTCACGCCACGGCGTGCCCAATTATGGCTATGATCGTGGCTATCGTGGCTACGATCCCTACTACCGCGGCCATGATCGCCGCTATGAACGGCGGGACCGCTACGAGCGGCGCTATCAGAAGCGCCGGATGCACCACCATCACCGCGGGCGTCACTGGCGCGGCTAGCCGCGACCGCGCGGGCCGGGCGAGAAACTACCGCTTCGCCCCATAGATTGAAATCGAGCCGGTCGGCGTCGGGATGACTCTCATCTCTTCGACCGCCTCGAAACCCGCGGCTTTAAGGATCACCGGGACGCAGCCCTTAGCGTTGGGTTCGGTATATTCGAACCCGTCGAGCAGCTGGATCTGTCGAAAAAGCATGCGCATCAGCAGCGAGCGCTGCTCGCCATAGTCGGCTATGAAAAGGGTCCCGCCCGGCCTCAGGAGCCTGAACATCTGCGCGGCAATCGCTTCCTTAACGGCCATCGGGCACTGGTGAAGGACCAGGCTCGATACGATCTTGTCGCATTGCCGGAGTGCGTCGATGCCGTCCAGCTCGTCGCCCATAGCCTCGAACCATCGAATCTCGGCATCGGCAACCTCAGCCTTGGCGCGCGCGATTTCCAGCACGGCGGGGTCGGGATCGACCGCCAGAACGATGCTCTCCGGCGCCGCCTGCTTGAGGGCGATCGCAAAGGTTCCCGTGCCGCACCCGATATCGACGATCCGCTCGCCCGGCCGCGGTTCGGCGAAGCGCAGCAAGTCGCTTCGCCATCTTTTCTCTCTGGTCATGAGGGCTATGGCGGCATCGTAGCGGTCGAGCGATCCGCTCTTGCCGAGTGCCGGGACGAAGTCTCTGTGTGCGTCTGACATGATGCGCCTCTACCAGGCGCGATCACGCACCGGCTTGAACGGAGAGGCTATGATTCGATGAAAAGGTCGCTTGCCCGGATACCGAACATCGCCTTGATCGTGCGGGCGAAATGCGCGCTGTCGCTGAACCCTGCCATGTGTGCGGCCTCGGTCGCGCTGCGGCGCATTCCCAATTCGTCGAAGGCGATAATCAACCTTCGCCAGAGCACAAAGCGCTGGAAGGGCATGCCGATCTCGGCGGCAAAGAGATGCCGGAAGCGGCCGAGCGAAAGGCGGCTCTCCTCCGCCACAGCCGCGAGACGGACAGAGCCCATGGGGATCAGGCGGTCAATCGAGGCGGCGGCGCGGGTGATGCGCGGATCGAGCGGGGGTCGGGCGCCTCGCGTGAGCCAGTTTTTCCAGAAGGACCGCTGTCCCGGCAGCGCGACATGAATCGGATCGGAGCAGATCAGCCGGTCTTTCAGATCTACCGGCGGACCGAAGACCACTGTCGGCTCGACGAACCATAATTCAGCCGTGGGCGCGGGGAGCAGCCGGTGCACGGTATCGGGTTCGATGAGCAAGCAACGCCCCGACAGGCGCGCGCCATCAGCATCGACCACGGTAAGCGGCTCGGCACAAAACACTGCCTGCGCCGCAAAATGGCGGTGCGCGGCGGCATCGCCAACCGAACCCGACCAGAGAGCATGATAGTCGCCGAGGCTAAGTCGGCCGTTCCAGTTGGACGTTTCGGGCATCGGGTCGCAATAGCAGGCCTAACTCGTGTGCGTAACGGGCGCCGGGTAAGCACTCTGGCTCGGAGGCTCTTTTCGGAAGCCGTCTTACGGCCAAGGAGGAGTGCGCCGACCCCGTGATGATTCCCCTCATCGACCGGGCGCTGTCTCGATGCGGCGATGTTGCCGACTGTTGTAACGATAGCCGATCCAGAGGATTGCAAGCGCGAGAAGCTGGAGCAACAACGGTTCGAGCGAAGGAAATATCCCCATCGCCGGGAAGCGGGGAAAATGAGCTAGCGGGGTGATGCCGAGGAGGCCGGCTTCCTGTAGCGCGCCCGCGCCCTTGCCGGCCAGGACAACCGCGAGGATAGCGATGAGCGAAGAGCTGTAAGCGAAAAATCTTCCGATCGGCAGGACCCGGCTGTAACGAAGCATGACCCATGCGATTGCTGCCAGGATCACCACTGCGGTTCCGGCTCCGGCGGCGATCGCGCTGCGGCTTCCTTGCGCGGCGAGAGCTGCGAAAAACAGGATGGTCTCAAAGACTTCCCGATAGACCACGAGGAAAGCGAGCCCGAACAGGAACCAGGCCGAGCGACGTGAAAGCGCTTTGCCCATCGCTTCGCGAATATAGCGCTGCCAGCTCTCCGCATGTGACTTTCCGTGCATCCAGATGCCGACCCAGACGAGAACGACTGCGGCGAAAAGCGAGCCAAATCCCTCTGTCAACTCGCGGTTCGCTCCGCTGATCGAGATTGCATAGGTCGCGACTGCCCAGGTTGCGCCGCCGGCTGCCAGGGCTGCGATCCAGCCGCCATGGACATAGGGTAGGACCTCAGGCCGTTCGGCCTTTCGTAAGAAAGCGATCATCGCCACGATGATCAGAAGCGCTTCGAGACCCTCGCGCAGCAAGATGGTAAGCGCCCCGACAAAGGTCGATGCGTCGCTGGCTGCATCGGGAGACAGTGCAGCTTCGGCATCGGCGAAAAGGGTTTCGACTGCGGCGGCTTTACCCGCGACCGCATCGACCGGCACACCTCGCGCGATGGACACGCGATAATCGGACATCGCGGATTCGATTTGCGCCATAAGGGCGGAATCGCGCGTCGTCAGGATCGGCTCAATCGGTTCGAAACCGTCGAGATAGGCGGACAGCGCGAGACGCTCTGCCTCGCTCCGATTTCCCTTGCGGTACGCGGCAAGGCTTTGCGCCAATTTGTCACGGGCAACCGCAAGCGTCGCGGGCGAAGCGGTTGTCAATGCTTGGGGATCTGAGCGCAAATAGGCGGTAAGCGCGTCGGCCTGCTCCGATCCCAGCCCACGACCAAGCACTTCCGGGCTGAGACTCGTGAAGGCTTGCAGGTCGGGGACCAGTTCGCGCGCCGCAGGGGTCTGGTTCCAGACACGCCGGCCGGCTGCGACGTCGCGAAAGGCAAATCCACCGGCATAGGCTGCTACCGCCCAGCGGTCGTCGGAGGGCAAATGGGCAAAACTGGGCATGGACGTGCCTTCGAGCCCCTGTCCTATCACCTGATAGAGCGCGAACAGACTGCGCTTGCGAGCGCGTCCGGCGTCGGTGAAATCGATAGGTGCCGGGTCGAGCCCCTTGGCCTGAGGTCCATTGCCATCGCCGCGCGCGCCGTGACAGCTGGCGCAATTTTCCAGATAGACTTGGGCTCCGCGCCGGGGATCTGGAGCGTTGCGCGGCGCGAGGGGCACAGGGTAGGCGGCGAGGAGGTCCGCCGCGAGTCCGCGCGCCTGGCCAGCCACCTTGCCGGGGTCCGCCTTCGATGCGATCGCCGTCTGGAGTTGTCCCGCTTCACTGACAAGGCGAGCCCGCGCCGGGGATACCGGAAGCGCTTCGATCCCCTTGCGAACGGTGGCGGAAAACTCGGTCATCTCGGCATATTCGACCGTGCTCGTCACCGCGCCATTCGAGACCGCTCCACCATAGTCGACCGCAACATAGTCCAGCAGGCGCCAGATGGTCTGGACTTCGCCGGCATCAGTGCGGGCCTGTGCCGTCGGCACGACGAGGCCGCAGATTGCAGCGAGCGCGATCAGCAGAGAGAGAAAGCGGCGGGCGGGGGGCATTGGCCCTATTGTCCGGGCACAGTCGACAGTTCGCGCAATTCGGTCCGCGCGCTGCGTAGAATCTCATAGGCCGAATGCAGGAAAAGCGTGGCAATGATGGCGGCGACTGCAAGGTCGGGCCAGGCTTGCCCGGTCCATGCGACGAGGCCGGCGGCGATGATCACCGCCACATTGGCGATCGCGTCGTTGCGGCTGAACAGCCACACCGCCCGGACATTGGCGTCGCCTTCGCGGAACCGCGAGAGGACCGCGGCCGAGGTGAGGTTGACGAGGAGGGCGGCGGCGCCGATGCCGCCCATCAGCTCGGCTTCGGGCGGAACCGCGGTCAGGGCACGCCACAGCGCGACGCCGATGACCCCTATGCCAAGCGACAGCAGGAACAGGCCTTGGGCTAAGGCGATACGCGTGCGGGCGAGCGCAGTCCAGCCTATCGCGACGAGGCCGGCCAACGTGATCGTGCCGTCGCCGATAAAGTCGAGCGAGTCGGCTTTCAGCGCCTGGCTGTTGGCGATGAACCCGCCGACGATCTCGATCGCGCCGAAGCCGAGATTGAGAATTACGACGATCCACAAGGCCCTTCGATAGGCGGGATCGCGTTCGGCCCTGACGGTGTCGCCCGTGCAGCCGCAATTGCTGTCGTTGCTCATTCCCCTGTTCTACATTCTACAGTAACTGTAGAAGCAAGCTGAAATCGAAACGAGACTGAGAGGAAGGGAGATGGCGCGCGACACGCGGCTGCCGATCGGCGGCCTGGCGAAACGCACCGGCACCAAGGTAAACACGATCCGCTTCTATGAGGATATCGGATTGCTGCCTTGCGCAGCGCGCACAGCCTCTGGCCGGCGCACCTACGGGGATGAGGATGTCGGGCGCCTCGCATTCATCCGCAATGCCCGCGGCCTCGGCTTTTCGATCGATGAAATCCGGTCGTTGACGGCGCTGGCCTTGGGGCCGGGGCAGGACTGCGCCGAAATCCGCGCAGTTGCGGCGCGTCACCTGCTCGATGTCGATGAAAAGCTGGAACGGATGGCGCGGCTCCGTGCTGAACTTGCCCGTATCGTCCAGCTCTGCGATGGCGGGCCGGTGTCGGATTGCCGGGTCATCGAGGCCATCGCCGCCGGAAATGCCTAGCCGCCGCGCTATCGGGACTGTCGGCGGCTTGCGGCTCAGCCGCAGCAACTGCCCTTGCCGCCGTCAACCTGTATTGGCGGGCAGGGTACCGTGCCATAGGAACAGAAGACACAGCAGTCTCCTGGCAGCGGCTTGAGCAGCGCGCCGCATCCCTTGCAGTCGTAGAAATACTGACACGCATCGGTGGGCATGATTTCGTCGGCGATTTGACCGCAGAGCGGACACGTCAGCGTCGATTGCAGGACCGGCGAGGGATCAAGCATAGCGATAGCCGAGCCAGAGGAGGACGGCGGCGAGGAGCAGTCCGATCAGGGTCACAAAGCGCAGCGACGCGGGCACGCACAGGCCATCGGCGCCGCAGCGCGCCGCGCGCATCTGCTGGCGCGCCAGCAGGACGCCACCGGCGACGAGCGAAATTGCGCCGAATGCGACGAACCAGAGCCGGTAGGGCGCGGCCGGGACCGCTATGCCGACGAGCCAGGCGGACCCGAGCCCCGCCGAGGCCAGCAGCATGGGGAGGGCGCAGCAGGTGGCTGCGAGAAAGCCCGATGCGATCCCGCCAAGCGCCAGCGAAATGGCCCCAAATCCTTTTGGACGCCTTGCATCTCCAGCCAAATTCAAACTCCTTGTTTCGCGGTAGCGGCAAGTCTACCATCTGTAGTGACTACAGATGCAAGCGGAATCGCAATGGCCCCCTCAAGCACCATCCCCATCGGCGAGCTTTCTCGGCTTACCGGCTGCAATATCGAGACGATCCGCTATTATGAGCGCATCGGCATTCTGCCCGCGCCGGTCCGGTACGGGCGATTTCGCCGTTATGATTCAGCTGGTGTGCGGCGCCTTGCATTTGTGCGCCGCGCGCGCGAACTGGGGTTTCCCCTCGATACGGTCCGGACTTTGCTCCTTCTTGCCGAAGGCGGCGGCCATAGCTGCGATCAGGCGCGCCATATGGCCGAGAGCCAGCTTGCCGACGTCCTCGCCAAGCGCGCCGACCTCGACCGGATGGCCGCTGTCTTGGGCGATCTTGTCGAGGCGTGCGGCGCCGGCGATGCCGGGGGCTGCCCGCTTCTGGAGGCGCTGTCCGACTAGGTTCGAGTACAGCCGTCTTCCGCCAGCGCCCCAAAGCAGCCATTGCGCGCGGCAACTAGGGCCACCGCGCGCAATGGCGGCGCGTTACGGCGCCTTGTCGAGCTTGGTGATCGTCCCGGCCTTGCCGTCCCAATTGAGCTCGAACGCGACCTTGTCGCCGACCTTGATGTCCTTCAGCAGCTCGGGTTTCGCCGCAAAACCCATCGTCATCGGCGGCCATTCGAGTTCGGCGATCGCGCCATGATCGAGCGTGACCTGGCCTTTTGCCGTATCGATCGCGGTCACGGTCGCCGTGCCCTTGCCATGCTTCGTTTCGGCCGGGGCCGCCATGGTCCCTGTGTCATCGGCCATCGCGGCCTTTTCTTCCGTCTTCGGTGCTTCGCCTTGCTTGCCGCAGGCGACAAGTCCAGCGCCGAGCGCAAGGCTGAGCGTAATCGCAGTGAGTTTATTCATGTCGTTTCTCCTTCGGGTTGGACGGGATGAGCCGCACGCCTTCGCATCAGCAGATAGGCGGCGGGAATGATAAGCATCGACAGCAGCGGCGCGGTGAGCATGCCGCCGATCATCGGCGCGGCGATGCGGCTCATCACTTCGGAGCCGGTGCCGGTCCCGACGAGGATCGGGAACAGGCCCGCGAGGATAACCGCAACGGTCATCGCCTTCGGGCGGACGCGGAGCAGCGCGCCTTCGCGAACCGCGGCCAATATGTCGCCATCGCCGCGATCGGCGAGCGCATGCTTGAGGTAGATGAGCATGACGACCCCGAACTCGGCGGCGACGCCGGCGAGCGCGATGAACCCGACCGCGCTCGCGACCGACTGGTTGTAACCGAGCAGATAGAGCAGCCAGAGCCCGCCGGTGAGTGCAAAGGGCAAGGTCGCCATGATGAGCAGCGCCTCGTCCCAGCGGCGGAAGGTGAGGTAGAGCAGGATGAAGATGATCGCGAGCGTGACCGGCACGACCACCTTCATCCGCTCGGTCGCACGAACGAGGAACTCGAACTGCCCGGTGTAGGAGATGCTGACGCCGGGGGGCAGCTCGACATCGCGCGCGATCGCCCGCTGGATGTCGTGCACCAGACCCTGCAAATCGCGGCCGCGGCTGTCGACATAGATCCAGGTCACCGGGCGGCCATTCTCGCTGCGCAGCATCGGCGGCCCGTCGCTGACCTTGACGCTCGCCACCGTCCCGAGCGTGATCTGCTGGCGCGACGGCGTCAGGATCGGAAGGGCCGCGAGCTCGCCGATGCTGTCGCGCATCTCGCGTGGATAGCGGACGCTGATCGGATAGCGCGCGAGCCCCTCGACCGTCTGGCCGATCGTCTCGCCGCCGATCGCGCCCGCGACGATCGCCTGCACGTCGGCGACGTTGAGACCATAGCGCCCCGCGGCGGCGCGATCGATGTCGACGTCGATATAACGGCCGCCAGTCAGGCGCTCGGCCAGCGCCGAGGCGACGCCGGGGACGGTCCTGACTACGCCCTCGATGCGCTTCGCGGTGCGGTCGATCTCGGCAAGATCCGAGCCCGCGACCTTGATGCCGACCGGGCTTTTGATCCCGGTCGCGAGCATGTCGATGCGGTTGCGGATCGGCGGGATCCAGAAATTGGCGAGCCCAGGGACCCGGACCCGCGCGTCGAGCTCCTCGATCAATTTCTCCTCGGTCATGCCGGGGCGCCACTGGTCCTTCGGCTTGAAGCGGATCGTCGTCTCGAACATCTCGAGCGGCGCGGGGTCGGTGGCGCTGTCGGCGCGGCCCGCCTTGCCGAACACGCTTTCGACCTCTGGCACCGTCTTGATCAGCCGATCGGTCTGCTGGAGCAGGCTCGACGCCCGCGCTGCTGAGATGCCGGGAAGCGCTGAGGGCATGTAGAGGAGATCGCCCTCATGCATCTGCGGCATGAACTCGCCGCCGATCTGGGTCATCGGCCAGAGGCTGGTGGCGAAGACGAGGCCGGCGATGAGGAGCGCCTTTTTCGGCCGTTCGAGCACCCAGTCGAGTGCCGGGCGATAGGCGCGGGTCAGCCAGCGGTTGACCGGATTGGCCTGTTCGGCCGGGATCTTTCCGCGGATCAGCCAGCCCATCAGCACCGGGATGAGCGTGATCGAGAGGATCGCAGCGGCCGCCATCGCATAGGTCTTGGTGAAGGCGAGCGGCGCGAAGAGCCGCCCTTCCTGGCCTTCGAGCGTGAAGATCGGCAAGAAGGAGAAGGTGATAATGAGAAGGCTGAGGAACAGCGCCGGGCCGACCTCGGCGGCGGCATCGGTGATGACGCGCCAGCGCTCGGCGCCCTTCAATTCCTCGCCCGGATGATCGCGCTCCCAATGTTCGAGATGCTTGTGGGCATTTTCGATCATCACCACCGCCGCATCGACCATCGCGCCGACCGCGATCGCGATGCCGCCGAGCGACAGGATATTGGCGTTGAGCCCCTGCAGCCGCATGACGATGAAGGCGATGAGGATGCCGAGCGGCAGGGTCAGGACGGCGACCAGCGCCGACCGGGCGTGCCACAGGAACAGCGCGCAGACGAGCCCGACGATGATGAATTCTTCGACGAGCTTCGAGGTGAGATTGTCGACCGCACGATCGATCAGCCCCGAACGGTCGTAGGTGGTGACGATCTCGACCCCCGGCGGCAGGCTGCGCTTGAGCTCGGCGAGCTTGGCGCGCACGCCGTCGATGACCTCGCGGGCATTCTTGCCCTCGCGCATGACGATCACGCCGCCCGCGACCTCGCCCTCGCCATTGAGTTCGGCGATGCCGCGCCGCGTGTCGGGGCCGATCTGGACCGTCGCAACATCGCCGACCGTCACCGGGATGCCGCCGCCGGCGGTGCGGATCGGGACGCTGCGGAAATCGTCGAGCGATTTCAGATAGCCGCCCGCGCGCACGATATATTCGGCCTCGGCGAGTTCGAGGCTGCCGCCGCCGCTTTCCTGGTTTGCGCGCTTGAGGGCGTCTGCCACGTCGGTTGCGGTCACGCCGAAGGCGGCAAGCTTCTGCGGATCGACGATGATCTGATATTGGCGCACCATGCCGCCGATGCTCGCGACCTCGGCGACGCCCGGCACTGACTTCAGTTCGAAGCGCAGGAACCAGTCCTGGAGGCTGCGGAGCTCGGCAAGATCGTGGCGGCCGCTTTTGTCGACGAGCGCATATTCATAGATCCACCCGACCCCGGTCGCGTCGGGACCGATGCTCGCGCGCGCGCCCTCGGGGAGACGGCTTTGCACCTGGCTCAGATATTCGAGCACGCGGCTGCGCGCCCAATAGGGATCGGTGCCGTCGTCGAACAGGACATAGACGAAGCTGTCGCCGACGAAGCTGTAGCCGCGCACCACGCGCGCGCCCGGCACCGAGAGCATCGTCGTCGTGATCGGATAGGTGACCTGGTCCTCGACGATCCGCGGTGCCTGTCCCGCATAGCTGGTGCGGACGATGACCTGGACGTCCGACAGGTCGGGCAGGGCGTCGACCGGAGTCGTGCGCACCGCGGCGATCCCGAGCAAGGTCAGGATCAGCGCCGAAGCGACGACAAGCCCGCGCGCCGCGACCGAGGCGCGAATAATGCGTGCGATCATTGCGCTGGCTCCAGCGGACGAACCGTGAGACCGGTCAGGCTCGCCTCGGAGTCGAGCAGGAACTGGCCCGACGCGACGACCTTCTCGCCGGGGGCGAGCCCTCGCAATATCTCGGTCTTGCCGCCGCCTTCGCGTCCGGCGACCACTTCGGCGGGATGGTAGCGTCCGTCGCCCTTCTCGAGCATCACGATGCTGCGCGTGCCGGTGCGGATCACCGCTTCGCTTGGCACCAGCAGCGTTGGCTTGGCGTCCCCGCCGAGCGCGACGACGGCGAACATGCCGGGGCGTAGGCGACCGCCGCGGTTGGCGAGCTCGATGCGCACTGTCAGCGTCCGGCTGTCCGCCGCTGCGGTCGGCAGGATCGCGACGACCCGCCCGGTAAAAGCCTCGCCGGGAAAGGCGGTGAGGTTCGCGGTGGCAGGTTGGCCGATCTTCACCAGTCCGGCCTGCGCTTCGGGGAGCGCGGCATTGAGCCACACCGTTCCAAGTCCCGAGATTTCGGCAAGTGTCTGCCCCGAGGCGAGAGTCACGCCTGCACGGGCATTGAGCGTCTGGACCACGCCGCCGATCGGCGCGCGCACCGTCAGTCTGCCGCCGGTCCGTCCGCTCCGGTCGACCTCGGCGATCACGCCTTCGGGCATGCCCATCAGCCGCAGCCGCTGCCGCGCGGCCGCCGTGAGTTCAGGTTTGCCGAGCTTCTTGACGCTCAGATATTCGGTCTGGGCGCTGCCCCATTCAGGCAATTGCAATTCGGCGATCGGCGCACCGGCGCCGATGACATCGCCAGGCGCGAGGCGATAGACGCGTTCGACGAAGCCGCCCGAGCGCGCCTGGACGATCGCGACATCGCGCTGGTTGAAATCCACACTGCCATTGACGTCGAAGGTTGCGGCAAGGCTCCCCATTTCGGCCGCGACCACTCTTATGCCGAGGCTCTGACGCGCCGACGGGTCAATCGACACGCCGGGCGCCGCGCCGCCACCCTCGTCGGCATATTTGGGCTCGAGCTGCATGTCCATGAAGGGCGACTTGCCGGGCTTGTCGAACTTCTGGTTCGGGAACATCGGATCATAATAGTAGAGGATCTTGCGCCCGCCGCTTGCCGTCTCGGTTGGTGCATCGCTCTTGCCGCTCTGTCCCAACCAATAACCGCCGCCGCCCGCGATCAGCACCGTGGCCAGGATTGCGACGCGCCAGCGCGCCGCTGATGTTGCATCGGTCATCGACCTGCCTCCCCATAGATATAATTGATCCGGATCGCGTCGCGCGCGACCTCGGCTTCGCGCGCGAGCGCATCGACTTCGGCCTCGGCCAGCGCGAGCGTCGACAGCAGCGCGGTCCCGAGGTCGAGCTTTCCGGCGGCGTAACTGGCAAGATCGAGTTCGGCGCGCTTCTTCGCGAGCGGCACCAGCCGCGTGCGCGCATTGCCGAGCTGTTCATGATGCATGCGGTGATCGGCGAGATCGGCGTCGAGCGCCGCCGCGATATCGCGCTTGGCGGCCTCGCGGTCGAGCCGCGCGCGCGTCGCTTCGCTGGCGCGCGCGGCAATCTTCGGGTCCTGCCGCTTCTTCGAGAAAAAGGGCAGGTCGACGGTAACCCCAACCGTGACGAGATCGCCATAAGCGGGTTCGCGCCGGCCATAGGCCGCATTAACGCTCCAGTCGGGCCGCTTGTCGGCGCGTGCGAGACCGGTTTCGGCGTCGGCCGCGAGGGCGCGGGCATCGAGTGCTCTGAGCTTTGGCAGGGCGTCGATGCCGGCGCGCAATCCTTGTTCGTCGATCGACTGCGGCGGCAAGTCGCCGAGCGTGTCGGCGGCGGGGTCGCCGGTGAAGCGGGCGAGCTGCGCGCGGGCGCGGGCGATCTCGGCGGCGAGCGCGCTGCGGCGATCGTTGATCGCGGCGCGAAGCTGATCGGGTTCGAGCGCCTGCGCCGGGCGCGCCGCACCGCTGGCAAGCCGCGCCGTCACGGTCGATTGAAGGTCCTCGAGGCCGCTATCGAGCAGGTCGAGTTCCTTCAGCTCCTTCTTGGCATAATAGAGATCGACCCAGGCGAGCGCGGTCGCGAGCCTGATGTCCTGCGCGGTGACCGCTTCGTCGGCGCGGGCGATTCCAATGTCGGCCTGCGCGCGGGTCGCGCGCGCGCGGCGTTTGGCGGGGTTCGGAAAATCCTGGCTGACGCCGATGACCTGCATCGTGAAATCGTCGCGATTGAACCGGCCCGCGTCGGGTCCGGTCACCGGGAAATCCTGGAGGACGATATTGAGTTTCGGGTCGGGCAGCCGGTCGGCGGCGATCGCCGCCGATTGGGCGGCGTCGACGCCCGCTTCGCGGCTTTGCAGTTCGGGTGCCTCCGATGCTGCTCGGCTGAGCGCCGAATCGAGCGTCATCGGCTCGGCGTGAAGAGCCGAGGGCAGCGCAAGCAAGGCTGCCGTAAAATATGGGCGCATGATGTCCCCCTGCTGTGGACTGGGCGAAAGCCTCCCCGGCGTCTGTACGCCGGGGAAGAAAGACCGTTACCCTTGCGGGGGCATCCTTTGGTCGCCGGACATATTCTTCATGCAGTCCGCCGGACTCACCTTCATCATGTCGCAGTCGCAATGCGCCATCTGTCCCGGCTTGTCCTTGACCCAGACGCGGACTCGCGAGGTGGTATTGGACTTGTTCGGCCCTGGCACCTGGCGGGTCTGCCATTCATGATGGCCGCCGGACGGTTCTTGGGCGAGGACGGGAGCGGCAAGCGTTGCTGCCGCGAGCGCGGCAACGGCAAAAAACGGTTTCATGTTGAATTCCTTGATTGAAAAGCGTGAAACCGCGCGCCGGGACGAGCCGGTGCGCGTCGGCAATTCAGGCAAGAAATAGGGGCGGGTCGGGTTCGGGGCCGAATGTTCTTCCGGCGAGCCGCCGGACAGGAAGCGGATCGAAGGAGCCGGCGACAAATGTCTTTTCGGCAAGGGGGATAGCCGGAGAGACGACGGCGGGCGGGAGCGCGCAGCCCATCTTCGCGATGCAGTCGAGCGTGAGGCCTTGGCACGGAGCGCTCTTCTGGGATTTTTCAATCCCCATCATCTCCGCGCATTCGTCGCTCATCGCCGCCGCGGACGCCGTCTCGGCCGACGGGAGCGCGGGCGCAGCGGCAAATGCGGCCTCCTGCGCCAGAAGGCCGAGTACGGCTCCGACAAGAAGTAGAAAGGTGAGCCAGCGTTTCACGGTCGAAGCATGATCCTTGTCAAACTTGGCGTCAATCTAAACCGGGGTAGAGATACCGCTCACTTGTTCGCCGGCTATCCCCTCGCGGTTACGCCAGACCCGTTAAAAATGGCCCATCGTCATGGCGACGGGCGCGACCAGCATCCACAGCGCCATGGCGATCATCATCAGATTTTCGGTCAGTGAGATGAAACCCAGCGGCACATTGCTGTCGCCGCCGACGCAGGCGCATTTGAGTTCGCGCTTGTCGATATACACCGCCTTGAACACCGACACGGCGCCGATGATCCCGATGAACAGCGCCACCGGAATCGAAATCCAGCTTAGCGCTCCCGAAATCATCAAAATGCCGGCCAGTGCTTCGGCAAAAGGATAGAGGGTGGCATAGGGCACCCAGCGTTTGGCGAGCAGGTCATAGTTCAGGAACATGCTCGAGAAGCTCTCGATGTCGCGGAGCTTGAGGAAGGCAAGCAACGCCATGCTGAACCCGATAAACCATTCGGCGGTACGGATCGTGAAGGGCGTGCCCGACACCGCCTGGCTGACGGCCAGCGCCATCAGCGCGGTGATAGAGAAGAGCGCGATGACGGGCTTATAGGTTAGCGCCTTTGGATCGCGGACTTTCAGACCGAGATGGCGCCTCAGATCATCGTGACCGCCGATCCGCTCGCCTTCGATGAAGGTCTGCGGCGTCGTCGCGACGCTATGCTTCGCCTTGAAGGCGTCGGTTTCCTCGCGGGTCGTCAGCCAGACATCCTCGACGTCGTAGCCGCGGCTGCGCAACAGATGCAGCGCCTTCAGGCCATAGGGGCAGATATGCTGCTCCATCACCATGCGATAGATGGTCGCCCGCGGCTTGCCCGAAACCGCCGCACCAGTGTGCGCTGGCGCGCTTTCGTTCGCGCGCTGAACCTGCATATTCATCGATTCGCCTTTCTTGATTCCCGATCGCTTCCCGCTATATAGGCTCCGTACCATAGTACGGAGTCAAGGCCTTGCGTGACATGACCATCGGCCAGCTTGCCCGGCAGGGCGGCGTCAATGTCGAGACGATCCGCTATTACCAACGCCGCGGCCTGTTGCCCGTTCCGCCTCAGTCGGCCAGCGCCCCGTCGGAAGGCCGAGTCCGGCGTTACGACGAGGCGGTTCTGCGCCGTCTGCGCTTCATCAAATCGGCACAGGCAGCGGGATTTACGCTCACCGAGATCGCCGAACTGCTCGAACTCGACGCGTCGAGCGATCGCGCGCGAGCGCGCGAACTGGCCGACGCGCGCATCGCGGCGATCGAAAAGACGATCGCCGAACTCGATGTGGCGCGGCGCGCGCTCATGGGCCTGTCGCGCCAATGCGCTGCCGCCGACACGCTCCACTGCCCGATCATAGCGGCGTTCGAGCAGATCTAGCCCGACTGGTCTTGGGGGCGGATGGTGCTGACGGCCCGTCTCACCTCCCTCAAACTGGTGTCAATCGGTCGCAAATGGTTCCAGCATCCCGGCTACAAGCGATGGGATGGTAACTCCGGCTGCGACATCGAGCTGAAGGCTAGCGCGGATCGCAGCCGCAGTGTCTCGCCGCTGCCGCGTCCGGAGTTGCGACGGCCGTCCGAAGTGCCTGGGTCAGGCGCCATCGAATCTCCGCGGCTAGGACCGGCATCAGAGCGAACAAATAGGCTTCCACGGGGAAGACCTGACCATAGGGTCAAGCGAGCGATTGCGTCACGTGCACGGCGCCGACCAAGGCTCCGACGAGGGGCAGAAGCGAAAAGCGCCGCTTCTGGATGAAGGTAGGAGCCTTTGGGCGTTCCGGATCAACTTCATCCTGGCGATCTGAACAAATCGGGGAGCCCAATTCCGATGGTTTTACGTCGCCCGAACCATTTTTGAGGGATGAGTCGTTCTGGTGCGTAATCAATGTCAGTAGGGGATGTTGGGTGCTTGAACCCGGAAGCCGTAAGCAGCGGTTTCCGGGCATGCATGTTTTTGTCCTCGACTTCCCCGAAACTCATTTGGGCTGCGCGAAAGGGCAGTTCTTCGAAACAGGGGAAGCATAATGAACAAATTATACTGTTATTCGTCGACGAAGCGCGCAATGCAGCGAAGCTCGATGGCGGCGATTGCGGTGGCGGTCGCGTTTCCCGCGCAGGCTCAGGAAGCCCAGTCGGACGGCCTCGCCGAGATCATCGTAACGGCGGAGAAGCGCGAGGAAAATCTGCAGTCCGTTCCCGTCTCGGTGACAGCGATGACCGGCGAGGCGCTTACGGCAACGGGCATATCAAACGTCGAAGACCTCCAATTTTTTGTGCCGGGCGTGTCGATCACCAACGATTCCATGGCGATCATCAATATTCGTGGAATTGGCACCTCGGCGTTCGGCGTTGCGACCGACCCCAGCACGACAGTCCATTATGACGGCGTCTACATCTCGCGCCCGACCACAAGCTATCAGGATTTGTTCGACGTCGAACGCATCGAGGTGCTGCGCGGACCGCAAGGCGTTCTCTTCGGTCGCAACTCCGCCGGCGGCACACTCAACATCATTTCCAAAATGCCTACGGAGGATTTGACTGGCGCGCTGGGACTCACCGTCGGAAATTACGAGAAGCGCTCGCTGAGCGGCACGATTTCTGGACCGCTTGGAGCGGGCGTCCGAGGCCGCCTCACCTTGCTTGCCAACCAGCGCGACGGCATCTACCGCGACGTCGTCTCGGGACGGCGATACCAAAACGAAGATAATCTCGCTGGACGACTGACGCTTGCGATTGACGCGAGCGACCGTCTTGAGATCGTGTTGCGGGCGGATGCCAGCCGTGATCGCGAGACCGGCGCGCGGTCTGTTCGGCCCTTTTATCCGCAAGGCTTCGTCGATGCGGGGGCGACGATCCCGGCCAATGACAAAGAGGCCGCACTCGACCGCCTGCCGCGTTACGATGTCGATGCCTGGGGCGTGTCCTCGACCATGAACTGGGACGGCGGCCCGGTCACGCTCCGCTCGATTACGGCGCTGCGCAAGAGCAAGGTCGTCCAGGCGCTCGACGTTGACTCGACTGACCTCTTCCTCCGCGATATCGAATTTTACGAACGTTCCCGCAGTTTCACGCAAGAGTTCCAACTTCTCAACAACGATGCGGACAAGCTGCGCTGGATCGTCGGAGCATTCTATCTGAATGAAAAGGGCAACGACGAAATACGGATCATCGAACCGGGTCGTCGGCTCGCGATCCCGGAAAACAATACGACGAATGCATTCGCGCTCTTCGGACAAGCAAGCTACGAACTCATCGACCGCCTGCGATTGACCGGAGGGCTTCGATACTCATACGAAAAAAAGGATTTCGGATATCGTGTCCTGCTGAACGGAAATCAGGTCGATGCCGGTCAGCCCAAATCATCCTGGACCGCCTGGACTCCGAAAATTGGGATCGATTACGACCTTGCCGATGACGTCATGGCTTATGCGTCGGCAACCCGCGGGTTCAAATCGGGTGGATTCCAGCTGGGAGACGGGCGGCCTTTCCTCCCGGAGTATGTCTGGAGCTACGAAGTCGGCTTGAAGTCGACGCTCCTCGATCGCCGGCTTCGAGCTAATTTTTCGGCCTTCTATTATGATTACACCAATCTTCAGGTGGTCGAGTATAATAATGGCGTTGCCAGTACCACCAACGCCGGCAAGGCGACGATCAAGGGCGTTGAAGCGGAACTGATGGCACGGCCGTTCGATCGCCTGACGCTTACATCCACGATCGCTTATCTCGATGCGCGCTACGATGTCTATTTTGACGACGTCGGCGCAAGCCTCAAGGGCAAGCGGCTGCCGAACGCGCCGAAGTGGAACATCACTCTCGGCGGAGAATATAAGGCCTCCCTGGGCGGCGGAATGCTGACATTACGGACCGATATCTCCTGGCGCGACAGCATCTTTTTCAAGCCCAGCAACAATCCGCTTTTTTCCGGAAACGCCACGACCCTTATAAATGGGCGTGTCGCATGGCAGCCGGCGAGCGAAGCGTGGGAAATTGCGCTTTATGGCCGAAATCTCACCAACGAGCGCTATGTGAGCTATAGTACGATCGGGACGGACGCGACGGGTGTCTCGAACCCTACTCTTCCGCTCTACATCTACGGCGAGCCGCGCCAGTACGGATTGCAGCTGCGCTACTTTTTCTGAGGTTCCTCGTCCTGCGAGGTCCCCCGGCGACTCCCCTACGGTCGTCGGTCCCCCTGGGCGCTTGCGCCCGGGGGGAATACTTCCTCTGAACGCAGGACATGATATGTCCCTGTTCTCACCGGCGCCGTTACTTGAACGGCCCTGCTGATGGCACGATGAGCCGGACAGTAAGATGGCACGAACAGATACGGGCTAGTCCCATCCTGAACGTCGGTAGCGCGCGCGATTTCGATGCCCGGCTTTCCCTGTGACGCCGCGAGGATGCAAAGACCAACTGCTTTCGGAGGCCTACGCGTCGTCGGCTGCCTCACGGCAATGGATGGGAGATCGCCTTGATCGCCTTCAGGCCCGTACCGAAGCGGGCAATGGCGACCCTGTTCTGTTCGAGCTCGGCGTAGGGCAGGTAGGAAATGTCGAGATCACCGATCCGGCTGAAAGCCGGGCGTCGGAGCTGAGCGCGGACATCGGCTTCTCGCGCATCGGGTGCAACCAGGAAAAGTGGCGTCGACAAATGAAGATTCTCGCTGCTCAGCGCGAGATCAAGCATGCGGACAATTCCGGAATAAATGGATGTCGAATGCTCGACTTCGAATGCCGCCGCGACCGTAGCCGTCGATTGCTCGAGCCATAAGATGTCGATCAGTCTTATGGCATCGCTTCCTTGAGCGGTTGCGATGGCATGCGGCAAGCTATCGAGGCATCGAGACCCGAGCGGTACACCCTCATGAAGGCGCCCCCGGTCATTTGCCGCTACCCAGACGTCATATCCAAGTGCAAGGCCGAGGTCCCGAAGCCAGGATTGGACTTCGCTATGCGTCCGGTCGCTCTCTTTCTGATTTGCAAGCCCCTTATCGAACTTGTCGGACTGTGAGCGCGTTTCATTCAGCAAGGCCATCCAATCGCGAGCATTTTCGCTCGAACCGCTGAGCGGTGGGGCTGGAAACCGTCCCGATCCGATATCGAACAGCAGCCCTCCTATCGCGCCCAAATCGTTGGAGAGAAGATCCCGGTAGCAATCGTTGAGATCCAGAATGCCCGCGCGCATCGCGAGAAAATGCTCCCAGCTGCCAAGCTTCACATTCGCACCCGTCAGCGCGTTGTAGCCCTTTACGATTGCCGTATTGAACGGAGGCACAAGGGTGGGATGCAGAAAATAGAGAATGTTGGCTACCGCAGGACCCAACCCCTTGATCTTCTGTCTGTCGATTGCGAGGATCCCGGCGACGACCTCCTCGGCGGTATCGCAACAGGAGCAATGGTGAAGAAGTCTGCCAAAAGCTCGTTGATTGTCGGCGTTCTCGTAGATGTCCGGGATTCGGAGTTTGGGCTTCCACAAGAAAGCATGATCCGCACCTTTGAAAATCTGTCGTTGCTCGGCGATTGAATGAACAATGATCTCCAATGACGAGCCCCGATATGCCGCTCCGAAGGTGCCGGCCTCAATTTCGGCGACGACCTGCGAGATGCCTCTTCTGATCGACCGAAAATTCTTCAGTCGTTCCTCCCACAGGAACCAGCTTTGATAGGTCGAGCCGGAATCGCCGCGCCAGCGCTCGATCAGTTCGCGAACAAGATCGCGCTTCATGTTTATAGCCCCCGCTTGATCCATTCCGAATTGCTGTTTTCCACCTGCGGCTTGCCGGCCAAGACAGTTCGCTCGATCCGGCCCTTAGCGAAAGGCGAAACCTTCCGTCCCACCGGCAAGGTGGGCGGGAATGGAAGGTCGAAACGAGCCCGTTCACGCCCGGCGCTGCATAATTGTCGACGACCTCAGTGCCCTGCGTGTTCGCCCGCTCCGCTTGGTTTCTGACTCGCGCCTTCCGCCTCTGTCATGCCCTTCATCATCGCGTCATGGTCCATTGGCGCATTCTGCGTAATAGCCTGATATTGTGCCGGCGACAGGCCAGGGAGTTTTCGGACAAACGCGACCATATCCCAGATGAGACGATCATCATGCGTTTTCCCCCAGGCCGGCATGGCGGTCATCTTGATGCCATGCTTGATGATCCAGAATTGCTCCGCAGCCGAACGTTCCGAACCTTTGAACAAGACGGGCGCTTGCGGATACAGCCCTTGACTCATTTCGGTCTTTTCCATCCCGGGCGCGAGATGGCAGCCGCTGCACATCTCGGTATAGAGACCTGCGCCCGACGCGATCCGCGCCGGAGCCGCCAAATCTGCCGGCACCGCGATCGATCCGGATCGCGCTGCGATGGACTTCTCCCTGAATGTTTCGATGACGCTGTAAGTCAGCCGGTTATGGGGGGCATCGGCCGCTATATTATATAGGCCGAGATAGACGGTGATCGCACCCGCGCCCGCTATCAGGGCAACCGCCAGCAGCGTGAACGTCACGCTCGGCATATGCTTTCGGAAATCGAAAGTTCGAAATCGCTCCATTATCTATCTCCCGCATAACAGGCCTTGAGCTTTGCAGCCGAACGCAATGCGGCGGCTGTGCAACAGATGATACGCACCCCAACAGCTTTGCCCTTGTCACAGACGAGGCAGGCGTTTCCGTACTTGCCGCGACGAGCCATTTCAGGGTGCCCACACCCGCTCGGGCTCATGCGTCCTGCTAGGTGTGGGTTCGGAGAGATCGTGAGGACTAGCCCCTTTTTTGCCCGCTCAGCTGCCACCCGCCGGTCGCACCTTCGGCTTGCGTGAGGAGCTGTGGAGATTGAAGATCTGCCACTTTCCGTTGTCCTGTTTGAGGACACTCGTAGCGACGCCATCCCGTTCGATGGTCTCGCCGCTCGCGAGCACAATCGAGAAGCTGTAGGTCTCGGTTGCGATCGCGATATTTCCTTCGCCGCGAACCGAAATCTTGTAATTGCGGAAGGTGAAGGATTTGAATTCCTTGAGTTCGGGACCCAGGTGATGGTCGCGATAGTGGGCGAAATTCCCTTCAACGCCGCCGGATTCGAATATCTGGGCGTCTGGCGAAAAGAGGGCCTCGACGCCGGTCAGGTCCAGTTTCTCCATCGCCGATTTATACTGCGCGAGCGCTGCCGCCGCGCCCTGAAAATCCGCAGGCTCGGTCGCCTGAGCCGGGACGGCCACCAGCATGGCCAATGCGATTGCTGTAATCGTCAGTCGTCTCATATCATTTCCCCTTGTTGTGCCGACACTTCACGAGTGCCTCCCGTGGTTTCGATCAGATTCTGGCAAAGCGCAGCCGCAAAGAATTGGCAATGACGCTGACGGACGAGAGTGCCATTGCAGCGGCGGCAATGACCGGCGAGAGCAATAGTCCGAAAATCGGATAGAGCACGCCCGCAGCGACGGGAATCCCGGCGACATTATAGGCGAAAGCGAAGAAGAGATTCTGACGGATGTTCGCCATCGTCGCATGGCTGAGATGCCGCGCCCGCACGATGCCCAGAAGGTCGCCGCGCAGTAGCGTCACACCCGCGCTTTCGATGGCGACATCGGTTCCCGAGCCCATCGCGATGCCGACGTCGGCGGCGGCGAGCGCGGGGGCGTCGTTGACCCCGTCGCCGGCCATGGCGACGATCCGGCCCTCTTCGCGCAGCCGCTGCACGACCGCGCTCTTCTGGTCGGGGAGGACATCGGCCTCGACGTCGTCGATGCCGAGGCGCCGCGCGATCGCCTCGGCGGTGACGCGATTGTCGCCGGTTAGCATGATGACCTTGATTCCGGCTTCGCGCAGCGCCGCGAGTGCGTCGCCCGTCGTCTCCTTGACCGGATCGGCGATGGCGATGACGCCGGCCGCCTTGCCGCTGACCGCGATGTAGATCGCCGTTGCACCGTCTGTACGAAGCCGGTCAGCCGCCTCGGCGAGTGCGCCCAGATCGACGTCATATTCTTCGAGAAAGTTCGCATTGCCGAGGACGATCGCCTTGTCGTCGACGACCCCGACGATGCCCTTGCCGACCGGCTGGTCGACTCCCGATGGCTCGACGAGCGCGAGGGCGCGGTCTTCCGCCGCTTTGACGATTGCGGCGGCCAATGGATGTTCGCTGCTGCGCTCAAGGCTCGCGGCAATCCGGAGGAGGTCGTTTTCCTCGAACCCTTCGGCGACTTCGATGGCGACGACCGAGGGTCTGCCTTCTGTCAGCGTCCCGGTCTTATCGACGACGAGCGTGTCGACCTTCTCCATCCGCTCAAGCGCCTCGGCATTTTTGATCAGCACGCCAACTTCGGCGCCGCGCCCCACGCCGACCATGATGGACATTGGCGTCGCGAGGCCGAGCGCGCAGGGACAGGCGATGATGAGCACCGAGACGGCGGCGATAAGGCCATAGGCCATGGCGGGCACGGGGCCCAGAAGCGACCAGACAACGAAAGCGGCAATGGCGACGACGATGACGCCGGGCACGAACCAGCCCGAAACGGCATCGGCGAGACGCTGGATCGGCGCGCGGCTGCGCTGCGCATCGGCGACCATCTGTACGATTCGCGCGAGCATCGTGTCGCGCCCGACCTTCTCGCTGCGCATGAGCAGGCCGCCCGTTTGATTGATCGTTCCGCCGACCAGCGCCGCCCCGGCCGCCTTGGTCACCGGCATCGATTCGCCCGTGACCATCGATTCGTCGACCGTGCCGCGGCCTTCTACGACGATGCCATCGACGGGGACTTTTTCGCCCGGACGGATGCGTAGCATGTCACCGACCGCGACGTCCTCGAGCGCGACCTCCTCGTCGCTTCCATCGCTGCGGACGCGCCGGGCGAGCTTCGGTGTGAGGTCAAGGAGCGCGCGGATCGCGCCGCTCGTCGTTTCGCGGGCCCTGAGTTCGAGCACCTGCCCGAGTAGCACCAGCACCGTGATGACCGCCGCCGCCTCGAAATAGACCGCGACCGAGCCATCATCGGCGCGGAACGCAGCCGGAAAGATTTGGGGGACGATCGCCGCGATCATGCTGTAGCCCCACGCGACCCCGGTCCCCATCGCGATGAGGGTGAACATGTTGAGGCTTTTGTTGCGGATTGAGAGCCACGCGCGCTCGAAGAAGGGCCAGCCCGCCCATAGAACGACGGGAGTCGCGAGCAACATCTGGGTCCAGTTGTTCGTCTGGCGACCGACAAATTGATGAAGGCCTGTCAGATGGCCGCCCATTTCGAGCGCAACCACCGGGAGTGCGAGAAGGAGCCCGATCCAGAAGCGCCGCCGCATATCGCGATATTCTTCGCTGGGGCCGCCCGATGCTGTCGGCATGACGGGCTCGAGTGCCATGCCGCAGATCGGGCAGCTTCCGGGGCCGGCGCGCTGGATCTCGGGATGCATCGGGCAGGTCCAGATGGCGCCTTCGGGTGCATCGGCTGCGGCCGGCTCGCGTTTTGCGGCATAAAGATCGGGATCGGCCTCGAATTTGGCGAGGCAGCCTGCGCTGCAGAAATAGTGATGCTTGCCGCTATGCGTCGCGATATGAGGTGTGGTGGCCGGATCGACCATCATGCCGCAGACCGGATCAGTCGTGCTCCCGCTGCCTTTTTCTGCGCCCTGATGATCGTGCATCGCCGCCGCTCCCGTATGTGTCGGATGCCCGCCTCGCGGCGGGGCGGTCCAAACGCCACCGGTCGAGTTCGCCGTTGGCGTCGTTCCTGGCGGTTCCAGAATGGAGCCGCTTCTATCGATACGCAAGAAGAGCGGTTATCCCTTGGATTTTCTTTGCCCCGTGCCGTCAGGTCCCGGGCTTTCGGGCCTCGATGATCCCGATCGCACCGGTTGGCGTGCGGAACGTCTCAAGCTCGCGAACATCGCAAAAGCCTGCCTCTCTCATCAGCACCGGGAGCAATCCATCGGCGTTGGGCTGGGTGTCCTGGACGCCGTCGAGCTGCTGGATCGTGAGGCGGAACAACAACCGCATGAGGCGGCTGCGCTGTTCCCCATAGTCGGCAACATAGAGTTTGCCGCCCGGCGCGAGCACCTGCCGGGCCTCGCGTAGCAGACGTGCCTTTTCCTCAAGCCCGACCTGATGAAGGACGAGGCAGATCGCAATCTTGGCAGGCGGGGGCCAGTCATCGATCGCCGAAGCCGCGAAAAAGCCAACTCGAAACTCCGGCGGTGGAACAATCTGCGCGGTCTTCGTTCGGGCAATTCGCGTCGCTGCCTCGTCGGGGTCGAAACCAAGATAGCGGACGTCCCGGCTATGGCGAGCGATCGCCAGCGCAAGATTTCCCGTACCCGAGCCGATATCGAGAATGACGTCACCCTCGCCGAGCGCCATATGGCGAACGAGACGGTCGCGCCACACGCGCTCGCGCGTTGTCACCGCGACGCCGAAATCATAAAAGGGCGTCAGGAAGTGATATCCTGCCGCTGGCGTGTAGGATCTTGCTACGGGTTTCGGGTCGGGCATGGCCGTCTCCTTTCGACGCTTTGGCTTGCCGCCGGATTGCGGCCGCAATCGCCGGTCTCGACGAGACGCTTAAGGGCAAACAGGCGCGGCAGTCTTGAATGTTTCGCCGGGGCGACGCGGTGCGAGGCGCATCCGGCTCAGGGCACGATTTCGAACGCGAAGGCACTAAGGCCGGCCGAAGGCGTCACGCCTAGCCATTGAGCGCAGCGGCGCGTGAAGTGCGATTGATCGGCGAAGCCTCCCGCCGCCGCGGCGTCGGCAAGACCTCCGCCGCCGACCAGCGTCCGCACGGCGCGTTGAAGCTGGAGCCATTGCAGCAATTTGGCCGGAGGCACGCCGAAGTCGCGGCTGACGATTTCGCGGAGGCGCGAGGGCGAAAGGCAGGCGACGTCGGCCAAGGCGCGCGCGGTCGACAAATCGTCAGGGGCCGCGAGCACTTCGGACAGGCGGGCATCCACCGGACGCGCCTGCGAGCGGTCGAGATAGTCGGACGCCCAGCGCTTCGCGTCCGCGCCGCTTGCGATGTCACCTAGTCCGGCTGTCTCTATCGGCGTCAACAGGACAGGCGCCGATCCGGCGGACAGCCGGGTGCCGGCACGAAAAAGCGGGTCGAGATAAAATGACCGCACGAGGGCGCCCGGCGGCCCGAGGCGGTGCCGGACATGCGACGCTATCGCAATGGCGTGTCCGGCGGGAACTATCAGGTCGGCATCACCGGAAATTTCGAGGTCGCGTTCGATGGCGAGGCTGATCTGGTGCGCCACATGGTTATGGGGACGGCTGCTCCCGATGCGCGCGTCAATGAGCGCCCAGCCGGTCCCGAGCATGATCGAACCCGACCAAGAGGCGGTGCTTGGGGTCAAACCGGATCGGCGGTGACGAAGGGTTCGAGCGTACCGAACCAGGCAACCAGCGCGAGTATGGCGAGCGCGGCCGACGCTTCGATGATGAGGCTTCTGCGCATGGCTGCAATCGCGAGGTCGGGGTCGGCGTCGACATTGTCGGTATCGGTCCCCGGGACGGCGGCCGCGAGCGCCGGGGTCAGCCGCCAGCGGTTCGCCGCCGCGAGCGCCAGCATCAGTCCGAACAGCGCAAGCTTGGCGAGAAGCAATTGTCCATAGGGCGAGCCGAGGGAACGGCCGAGATTCTCGGCGCCGACGATCATCTGGCTGTTGACGAGGCCGGTGGCGGCGATGACGAGGACGCAGATCGTACCGACGCGCGAGAATTGATCGAGGCTCCGCGCCGCAATTTGGAGTCCGCCCGGCCATTCGCGGACACGACGTGGTGAGATCAGGATCAGGAAGGCGCCGATCGCGCCGATCCAGACCGCCGCTGCAATCAGGTGCAAGATGTCGCTGATCCGGTGCACGGTGCCTGCGGCGCCTTCGGTCGCGCCGGCGTGGCCGGACCAGACCAGACTCGCGACGGCCACCGAGCCCGCGGCCGCGAGTACGGCGGCCGAAGTTGTCGGCCAGCGGACCATCCAGATCGCGACTCCCAGCGCGAGCAGCAGCGCTGCGCTCCGGTAGACCCAGGCTGTGCCGACCTCGGTCTCGCGAACAAGGTCCCAAAAAGGCTGGAGTTCCAGGGAGAGGAGCCCCACACCCTGCATCGAAGCCGCGAGCACGCCCATCCCCAAGATGGAGAGAAGCAGTCCGGCGGCGCAGAGCCATCGCTCTGCGCGCCAGATCGAGGCCATCATCGACTGCGGCGCAAGGCGTTCGCTCCGTGTCAGCGCAAAAAGCGGGAACGCAGCAAGGCCGGCGATGAGCATCAGGTCCGCATAAAGTGCGAACCTGATGCCGATCAGAACGGGGTCCCCCACCGTCTTTTACTTTACGGTGAAGCTGAATTCGCTGCCCATGCGGTGG
>NZ_JAEULM010000045.1 GCF_016793825.1 Sphingopyxis sp. | reverse complement strand
GATAGGGCGTCGTAGAGATAATCTCAAGAAAATAAGCAATTATAGGGTGGTAGCGTAGAAAAGGAAGAAATCGAAAAGTGTCACGGTCAAGTTGCCAAGGTTGGGGTCGAGGGTTCGAATCCCTTCGCCCGCTCCAGTTTTTCCTAAAAAATCAGCTACTTAGGCAGTGCGGCACCCCGCTCTGTTTGATGTGTATTTCGTCGGGCTACCACCGGGCTACCACGGCTGCGGGCCGTTCACCGCTGTCTCGCGTTGTGCTTTGGTGGCCGAGCAAGTGTTTGTAATTGGCTCTCCTTCACGGCAGTATTATCTCTTGCCCGGGGAGAAGCCGGTGGATGATCGAACGGAAGTTTTGTCGCTCCGCAGGGTTGCAGCCCGCTTCATCAACGCGGATGAGCAGACTGGCCTTGCCGAACTTGACCGCATCGCGGCGGATGCCTCGCGCGTTATCCAGAAACGATACTGGCTCTTATCCACCACATCTGCGGCCACCGCTTTCGCGACTGCCGTTACCCTACTCCCCTGGCTAGCTCTCACTCTGAATGAGGCGCCCGGCGCCGACGTGATCGGGCTGATCGGTCTGGTTTGTTTTGGCTTGATGATGGCGGCTGGCGCCTCGTGGCGCGTTTTTCAGTATGGTGGATTGAAGGCTACCACGCCGCAGAAGCCGGTGTATGCGGACCCCGAAGATTCCGCTGCCCGAAACTTGGAGCGCCTGTTCGCCATCCTCCAACTCGAATCGTCACCGCGCGCCTTTTACTTCGCTCGAAACGGCGCGCGTCGTTATGTCGACCATCGCTACTTCTTCAGCAAACTTCGCGCTGCGCACGTGGCCAATGACAGCACGATCCGCAACGCCCTCTTCGGCCCCGCCGGTTTCTGGTTCGCCCCGGAATTGTTCCTTGAGGCGGACATGAGCAAACTGATCGCTGACGCCAAGGCCAAACCGAGTCGCAAGGGGGCGCCGAAGCAGTACGATCATACCAATGCAATCATCGCGCTGATTGATCACCCTAAGGTGCGGGCGCTCGACATATCGAAGAAGCGCGGCAATCAGAGGGAAATCATCGAGCTTCTCGAAGATTGGTATCGCAGCAGGCGCTTAAAGGTGCCCAGCGAGACCCAGCTGACGCCTTACGCAAACCAAATTCTGGAAACGATCGCGAAAAATCGTTCGTCTTAATCCTACTCTGAATTACCGGGGAACTACGCATTTGCGTGGTTTCCCGAGGTAGGTAATTACCGGGGAACAGTCACGAACGGCTGATTTCCGGTGCAGCCACATGCTGTTGGAACTGTCGGCGCTTAGCTGCAAATGATCCTGTCGCCCGCCGCATCGCGGCACTCGAACGGAGGCGACAATGGATGAACTCGCATACTCGATTAACCGCACGGCCAAGGCGCTCGGCGTCGGTCGCAGCACGATCTACAAGCTCATCAAGACCGGACAGGTCGATGCCCTCAAGATCGGGACGCGGACGCTGATCACCACCGCGTCGATCAGACGGCTGACCCAGACTCAGGCTTAGGCCTGGTCCCCCGAGGGCGACAGTTCGCCCGCCATCCCACCGACACATCCCATTTTATTGAAAGGCCGCCGCATGTCCATTCTGAGCAAAGCCGTCGACCGGCTCACCGATTTCTTCCGCTTTGACCACAAAGTGATCCTGCGTTTCGCCGTCGATCGATACAACGCACCCTATGTCGTTCCGCTCATAGAGAAGCTGATCGCTGACGGTGAAGACGGAGATACCTACCGGTCCGCGCTAGCTGCATGGAACCGAGCAGAGCGCCCGCCTCTTGCTCTCTATGATGGCGAAACCAGCTTCTGCCGAATCGATGGTCCGTACCAGTGGGCGGGCAACCATGTTTTCCCGCTGGGTGGTCTCGTTCTCAGCTCCGGCGTCACAGCCCACCTCGATCCTTATCAGGCGAGCGATCTTCATTTTCAGATGCGGGCGGCAATCGAGCGGGCCATTCAGGCGTGGGTCGCCGACAACGGGCTGCGCGAATGTCCGATGACGCCGGTAGCGTTTGATCGCAAAGCTGCCGATCGCAAGGCTAAGACGATGATCGCGGCAAGGGGCGACATCTTCGATCAGGATCGCATGGTCGCAGCTCCTCGCGAGGAGGGTCCGGATCATGTCTGATAGGGCTGTCTTTCAGGCAAGGTTGCAGGGCCGCGATGCTACGCATCGGACCCGTAATTTGGATACACACCTCACGCACGGGTGCATCCAGCTTTTCCGTCACTTTTCGAGGCAGCGCCGCGGCAGCGCTTCCCCGGCGCGCGCGCAGACTGGCGCTATTCAGCCAAATTTGGAGGCAGCGCCGCGGCAGCGCGGCGAAGGACGGCTATGACTCTCGCCCGTCACAACATTCGCCTCCCGGCGGCGATCGAAAAGGCGCTTCACACGCTCGCTGAGCAGCAGGGCATAAGCCCATATGCTATGCTTCAGCGCAGCGTGGAGGCAGGGATCGCCGCGCAGTTGAATCCGCCAGTCGCCGATGACGGATCGCGTGAACTCATCGTGGAAGTCGCGTCGATCAGCACGCGCCTCGCCGATATCGAACGCCTGCTCGACCGTACCCTGCACACGGCCTGCGCCGCTTATTGCTATGCGCGCAGCGCAGCGATGGGCGGCGGCAAGAGCGACGAGGTCATCACCGCCGAGACCCAGCGGGCCTATGACCGGCAACGCGCGACAGCGGAGGAACGGCCATGAGCGAGCCGCACGATCTCCGGCTGCATGCCGAGACGCTGCGGCGTCATCTTCGCTACAGCCAGACGCGGCGGTTCAAACGACAGTTCGCGATCATGGTCTCGTCGATCGCGCTCGGCGGCTTGGCGGCGCCCTATCTGATGCTCGACCCGAGCATCCTTCGGGACACCGGCACCCATTATCACGCGAAGATGCTTTTATGGTTTGCAGGCGACGGCGGCGATCCCGGGATAGTGATCCGTTATGAGGGAAGAGATTATCTGAACCCCGCTCGCACGGTCGCGACCGATCCCTATTTTGTCCGCCGGGCGAGCATCGCGAAATCGTTCGTCATGCGCGGCGCCATGCTGGGGTTTGTCACGTGGCTGTCAGGCCTGATCTTGCTCCGTGATGTCGCCGCGCGCCGCCGCGAACGCGCGCTGCGCGATCGCGTCATCGACGGCACCAAGGTGACGAGCGAGAAGGAGCTTGCGAAGCTGGCGCGAGCCGAAGCCGGTTCGCACCCGCTGGCGATCGGTCCCGTACCCTTTCCCCGCCGCCTCGAAACCCGGCATATGGCGATGGTCGGCACGACCGGCAGCGGCAAGACGACGGTGCTGCGTCAGATGCTCGACGGGATCGCCGCGCGCGGCGAGGCCGCGCTGGTCTATGACACCAGCGGCGAATTCATCGCCCATTACTTCCGGCCCGAGTGCGGCGACATCATCCTCAATCCGTTCGATGCCCGCTGCGTCTATTGGTCACCGTTTGCCGAGATTGCCCACCCCGCCGATGCCGATCGCATCGCGCAGCAGCTCGTTACCGAGACCGGGAAGCAGGACGATGACGTCTGGCTGGAAACCAGCCGCATCCTGGTTGCCAACATGATCCGGGAACTGTGGAAGGAGAAGAAATGCACGCTGCCCGATTTGCTCGAAGCGCTGCAGAAGATGGATAAGGACAAGCTCAAGGCCTGGCTCAAGGACACCTCGTCCGCGCGCACCTTCTCCGACGACGCCGACCGGGCCACCGGCAGCGTGCTGTTCATGCTCGCGAAGGCCGCGAACCTGATCCAGTTCCTGCGGATGCCTGAAGAGGGCGAGAAGGTTTTTTCGTTCCGCGACTTCATCTCCGGCCTCGACGAGACAAAGGGCGCCAAGCCCTGGATCTTCGTGCCGCGAAAGGAAGAGCAATTTGCGGCGCTCAAGCCTCTGCTCGCCTGCTGGCTCGAATGCGCCGCGAGCGCGATGCTGGGCCTCGCCCCTTCATCCGACCGGCGCGTCTGGTTCCTGCTCGACGAGCTTGCCGACTTGCCGCGGGTCGACAATCTGACGCGGTTGCTGCCCGAGGGCCGCAAGTTCGGGGCGGCGGTCGTGCTGACCTTCCAGGGCGTGGGCCAGATGCGGCATCGCTACGGTGACGATCTTGCCGAATCCATGCTCGGCTGCTGCAATACCAAGCTGTTCTTGCAGATGGGCGATGGCGAGTCCCGGCGCTGGGCGAGCGACACGATCGGCACCTGCGAGGTCGAGATCCAGACCATGAGCGGTGCGCTTGGCGATGGCGACGACAAGCCGCGGATGACGCTCGGCCGCCAGCGTAAGACCCGGCCCGCCGTGTTCGAAAGCGAACTCCGCCTCGCACGCTATGAGGGCTATTTGTTGCTCCCCGATGGGCTCCCGGTCGCGCGCATCGCGCTTACCGCCGACCATATCGAGAAACGGGGCGAGCCGCGTCAGCCCGCCTTTGTCGCCGCAAACCCGGATACGACCCTCTGGCACCGGCCGCTGGAGGCGGCGCCCAAAGAAGAGCCAGACAGCGCTGTTCCGCCCCCGGTCGAGAAGCAGGTCGTCGAAAAGCCGAAGGGAGGGAAAAAGCCGCCGGCACACCCACCCGCTGACGATGGCGGGCCGATCTGATGGTTGCGTCGGTATCGGCGCTGACCAGTTCGGCGCAGGCGAGCAGCTATTATGAGGCCGACGATTATTACGCCGAAGGTGGGCTGTCGCCGTCCGAATGGCACGGCAAGGGGGCCGAGGAACTTGGGCTGTCAGGCGACGTTGACCGCGACGCCTTCCGCGAACTGCTCGACGGCAAGGTCGCGGGGCAGCAGCTCGGCACGGTTCGTGACGGCCAGCTCGAACATCGCCCCGGCTGGGATGTGACGCTGAGTGCGCCCAAGTCGATATCGATCATGGCCGAGGTTGCCGGTGACCGGCGATTGATCGAGGCACATGGGCAGGCGGTGAAGACCGCGCTCGCGCATGTCGAGGCGCATATGGCCGCGACCCGTGTCCGGCACGGCGGCAGCGTGACGCGCGAGGCCACCGGCAACTTGATTGTTGCGAGCTTCCAGCATGGGACGAGCCGTGCACAGGACCCTCAGCTCCATACCCATAATGTCATCATGAACGCGACACAGGGTGAGGATGGAAGCTGGCGCAGCCTGGAGCCGCGCGCGATCTACCAGCTCCAGAAACAGATCGGCGCCATCTATCGGCAGGAGCTGGCATCGAAGGTCCGCGAGCTCGGCTATGAGATTGCACCGGGCAAGGAATCGATGTTCGAGATCAAGGGGGTCTCGGCGGACGTAATGGCGGCGTTCAGCACGCGCAGCGCGGAGATCGAAGCGGCGCTGGGGGAACGGGGCACATCGCGCGAGGAAGCCAGCGCCGCCGAAAAGCAGGTGGCTGCGCTCGATACGCGGCAGGCGAAGGTTGCGGCCGACCATGGCGCGCTTGTCGCCGACTGGCGCGAGACCGCCGACCGGGCTGGGTTCGATGCCGAGGCGCGACTGGCGTTGGTACGCGAGGCAGAAGACCGGGCAGCGAACGGCGTTCAGCTTCCCGATCCATCGATCGCCGATCGCGCCGTCGCGCATGCCGCCGACAAGCTTGGCGAGCGGCAGTCTGTGTTCGCGGTCGCGGCGCTTCATGAGGAAGCGGGGCGAGTTGGCCTTGGGAAAGTCGGCTATGCCGATATTGGCGACGCGATCGGGCGCGCGACGAAGGAGGGCGAGTTGGTCGATCGCACCTTCGTCGATCGGCGCGGCGCCGCGTTCGCCGGGTTCACAACCCGCCAGAATATCGCGGCCGAGAAGACGCTGCTGCGGATCGAAGCGCATGGGCGCGGTGCGCTCGCGCCGATCGCCTCGCCGCTCGCGGCCGCCAAGGCTGTCGCCGGTGCGGCGGCGAAGGCGGAGCGGTCCGGCTTCGGCTGGAATGCCGATCCGAAGACCGCAACCGAGCAGATCCTGACCAGTCGCAATCGTATCACCGCAGTGCAGGGCTATGCCGGGACCGCCAAGACTACGACGGTGCTCGCAACCTTCGCGCACGAGGCCGAAGCACGCGGCGTGTCGGTGGTCGCCCTGGCGCCGACGGCATCGGCGGCGATGACGCTCGGCGAGGCACTCGGCACGCGCAGCGATACCGTCGCCCGCCATTTGCTTGTGCCGGAAGGTTTTGCGCCCGGCCAGCCGGTCGCATGGATCGTCGACGAGGCGTCGCTGCTGTCGGCGCGCGATACCGCCCGGCTGTTCGATTTAGCCGAGCAGCAGGATGCGCGGATCATTCTTGTCGGCGATGTGAAGCAACTCGGATCGGTCGAGGCGGGCGAGGCCTTCGCGCAGCTCCAGAGTGCCGGTATGGAGACCGCCACGCTCGGCGAGATCGTCCGGCAGAGCAATGCGGCCACCAAGGAGGCGGTGCTCGCGTCGATCGAGGGCGATGCGAAGAAGGCGCTCGCCGCGCTCGATCGTGGCGGCGGCCAGATTGTCGAACATGCCGATCGCGTCGGGCGCTTCGCCGCGATCGCGGATCGCTATGCCGGGCTCGACAAGGCGGCGCGGGCGCGAACGATCATCATCGAACCTTCGCGCGAAGGGCGCGACGCGTTGACGGCGGGCATAAGGGCGGCGCTGGTCAGGTCGGGCTCGCTTTCTGGTCCCGCCGTCGCCGTGGAAAGCCTCGTCAACAAGGGGCTGACTCGCGCCGAGGCGCGCGATCCGCTGAGCTATGACACAGGCGATGTTGTTCGCTTCACCCGCGATTATGCCGACAAGGGTGTCGCGCGGGGCGAGGCCTATCGTGTCGAGGCGGTCGATCCGGTGAAGGCTGCCATTGCGCTGAGGTCCGAGGATGGGCGCGAGGTCGATTGGCGGCTTCGCCAATGGGGCGCCGGCAAGGTGCAGCTATTCGCGCCGCAGAATATGGACCTCAGGACCGGCGACAGCATTCGCTTCACCCGCAACGATCGCGAGGCCGGGCGGATCAACGGCTCGCGCGGCGAAGTCACGGCCATCGACGAGCAGGCGCGGACGGCGACGGTGCTTGGGGCTCGCGGTCAGACGCAGACCCTCGACCTCGATGCGGCGCGCGACCGGCATATCGCCCATGCCTATGTCGACACCGCCTTCGCCGCGCAGGGACGCACCGCCGATCACGTCGTCATCCACGCTGACAGCCGCGCCACCAACCTGGTCGACCAGAAGAGCTTCTATGTCGGCATCTCGCGCGCGAAGGAGTCGGCGACGATCGTCACCGATGATCGCGCAAAGCTGACCTCGGCAATCAAAGAACGCGCCGGGATCGTCCAGACCGCGCTCTCACAGGCACCCGCCGCGGGGGCCGTCATGGCGCAAGCAGCCATCGCCGCGCCCGCCGACAAGGTGATCAGCGCGGCGGTCTCGCAAGCGGCGGCATCGCTGCCCGGCATGGGGCTTTAGCTCTTGCCAAAGCTGCCGATCTTCCCGAAGATTCCGCTACATGCGTAACGATCTCACCCATCTTCCCGCCGCCAAGCAGCGCGAGCTCGAACGGATCGTCGAGACGATCTTCGAGGAGTTTCGGGGCGCGACCGAGAATGCGACGGGGCCGCGCAAGGGCGCGCGCATCCTCAAGATCATCCTGTTCGGCAGCCATGCGCGGGGCGACTGGGTCGATGCGCCGCTCTCGGCGAACCAGTATAAATCCGACTACGACATCCTCGTCATCGTCAGCCAGAAGGAGATGACCGACCGGGCCGCCTATTGGGCGACCGCCGAGGAACGTCTCATTCGCGCCTACACGATCGAAAAGACGCTCCACACGCCGGTCAATTTCATCGTCCACAGCCTGCATGAGGTGAATGACGGGCTCTCGCATGGCCGCGTTTTCTTCATGGAGGTCTCGAAGGACGGGATCGCGATTTACGAAGCCGATGACGGCGAACTCGCCACGCCGAAGCCTAAAACCCCGCTGCAAGCGCTAGACGCTGCGCGGGATTATTTTGAGGAATGGCTTCCCAATGCTGCTGGCTTTCTCAAAGTATACAAGTTCTGCATGTCCGAGGGCGATTGGAAGCGAGCAGCCTTCCTTTTACATCAAGCGACCGAGAGTCTGTATCAGGGCGTGCTTTTGACGCTGACGTTGTACACGCCCTACAACCACAATATTGCCTTCCTGCGGTCGCTCGCTGAAGGGCTCGATCGTCGCCTTTACGGCATCTGGCCAGAGGACACACATCGCGAACGGGCGATGTTCCAGAAGCTGAAAGAAGCTTACACGAAGGCAAGATACTCAAAACATTACCGGATCAGCGAAGAGGAACTCGCGTGGCTCGGCGAGCGCGTGGAGGAACTAGGCCGCGTGGTCCATCAGGTCTGTTCCGACAAGATCGCCGAGCTTGAGGCGGCGGCGCGCCGATAGTCGCTGGGCCCGGGCCGCTTGCCGGAACTCCTGGCTTCTGGCATAACCGTCGGCACGGAATGGAACGACTGGCGGCCATTCCGGGGATTTCCCTGCCAGGCATCATGTAGGTCCGGCCGCGTGTCGGACGGTTGCTGACAGCCGCTCCGACGGCACCACAGCGAACACCGCTTGCCCATCCGCGCGCAATCGCGCGGACCGCCGCGGTGCGAGCTGCAAATGACACCCCTAACAAGCGACGTTTACGCGCGCGAAGTCGTGATGGCGCGCGTCGGCCATCTCATCCGGCGCAAGCAGCGTGAAATCGAGCGCATCACCCGCATCCTGCGTGGCGTGTTCAACCCCTCGCAGGTGCAGGCGCCCGAGCCGGGATTGATCAAGCGGATCATCCTGATCGGTCCCTATGCAAGGCGATCCTGGTACGAAGACAGCCGGACGATCGAATTTTCCGATTATGAATTCTGGGTCGTCGTCAATCATCCGCTCTTCACCGACGAGCGTTGTTGGCGGCGCGCGCCTGCGACCATAGACCGCGAGCTTGGCAATCGCTGTGCCGTCGATGTCGGGATTTACTCGAAGTCCGACATCCGCGCCGCGAAGGCTGAGCGTGACACCTTCATTCTCGATCGGATCGAGGGCGGAATCACCCTCTATCGAGCGTCACGCGATGCGCCGCTGCCCCTCAGTGAATGCCGGGGAGACCGGCCATGACCGCCGCAGGACCCTACCCCACCTTCGACGCCTTCTACCGGGCGCAGCACGATCGGATGTTCCACTTCTTCCGGAGGAAAGTTGGGCGTGATGAAGCTCCGGACCTCGTGCAGGAGGCATTTACCTGTGTGCTACGAAGCGGGGCTTTCGACAGGCTCGAAAATCCGAATGGCTATTTGACGCGGACAGCTCGTAATCTGGTGATCAACCGGGCGCGGACATGGCACCGGAAAGGGTGCATGCTTTACCCACTCGACGAAGCGCGCGATGCTCCGCTCCTGCCGGATCAGGAGTGGAAAATCGAGGCGCGAGAACTTCGTGCGGCGTATCGGCGTGCGTTACTCGCGCTGCCGAGGCGAACCCGACGGATATTCCTCATGCACCGGTTGAAGGGCATGTCCTATCGAGCAATCGCCAAGAGTCTCGAACTTAGCGAGAAAGGCGTCGAATATCATATTATGCGTGCGCTCGCGCGGTGTCGAAAGGCGATCACATTTCAACGGTAATGAACCGGAGGATCGTTGGTTTCAACACGGGTTAACATGCGTCCCAAATGTGCGCCTGCCGGTTGAGCGTAAAGCGCCGCAGCGGTCAGACTGCGCGAAGATGACGACTGCCGTTTCCGCCGTTCGGCTGGTCGGGCCACAGCCCGCGCGTGTCATAGACGATCTTGTCGCCGCGCTCCTCGAGCGGGATCGACTTGAACAGGTCATGATCGACGAGCACGATCAGCAGGTCGCACTGGGCCAGCGCGCTGTCGAGGTCGATCAGTTCGGCGCCGGTACCCGCAAATTCCATTGGCAGGCCGCGCGCATAGGGCTCCACGATCTGGATCTGCTTGCCGAAGCGGCGCGCGAGCGCGGCAGCGACCTCGACCGCGGGGCTTTCGCGGAAGTCGTCGATATTCGGCTTGAAGGCCAGCCCCAGGCAGGCGACGCGG
>NZ_JAEULM010000003.1 GCF_016793825.1 Sphingopyxis sp. | reverse complement strand
CTCGGCGAGCGTGCCCTCTTCCAGCTTGCCCCTGGCTTCCGTGATGACGGCTTCGATTTCCGACACCACCGCCGCGTCGACTTTCTCGCGGTTTTCCGCAATCAGCTTTTCCGTGGCGTAGATGGTCGAGTCGAGCTTGTTCTTGGTTTCGATCCGCTCGCGCAACTCCTTGTCCTGACTGGCGTTGGCGTCAGCGTCGCGAACCATCCGGTCGATGTCTTCCTTGGTCAGTCCGGAACTCGACGTCACCGTGATGCGCTGCTCGCGCCCCGTGGCGTGCCGCAGATCGAGGTGACCTTCGACATCGACGCCAACGGCATCGTGTCGGTCCACGCCAAGGACAAGGGCACCGGCAAGGAACAGCAGATCAAGATCCAGGCCTCGGGCGGGCTCAGCGATGCAGACATCGACCAGATGGTCAAGGATGCCGAACAGTTCGCCGAGGAAGACAAGAAGCGCCGCGAGGCGGCCGAGGCGAAGAACAACGCCGAAAGCCTGATCCACACGACCGAACGCCAGCTCGTCGAGCATGGCGACAAGGTCGATGCGGGCCTCAAGAGCGAGATCGAGGCGGCGGTTGCCGAGGCCAAGACCGCGGTCGAAGGCGGCGACCCCGCCGCGATGACCGAAAAGGCCCAGGCCCTCGCGCAGGTCGCGATGAAGCTGGGTCAGGCGATCTACGAGAAGGAACAGCAGGCCGCGGCGTCCCCCAGCGCCGACGATGCCGGTGAAGCCAAGGCCGACGAAGATGTCGTCGATGCCGAGTTCTCGGAAGTCGAAGACGACAAGAAGTAAGGATGAAACTCTCCCCGCCGCGCTTTCGGGTGCGGCGGGGCTGAGGGGGCTTTTGGATTATGTCGCTCGACATCGATTATTACGAACTGCTCGAAGTCGAGCGTACCGCCGACGACGCCACGCTGAAGGCGAGCTATCGTAAGCTCGCGATGAAATATCACCCCGACAAGAACCCCGGGTGCAACGACAGCGAAGCGCGCTTCAAGGCGATCAGCGAAGCCTATGACTGCCTGAAGGACCCACAGAAGCGGGCGGCGTACGACCGCTTCGGCAAGGAAGGCGTGCGCGGCGCGAGCGGCTTCGGCGGCGGCGCGGGCGCCGATTTCGGCGACATCGGCGATATTTTCGAATCGATATTCGGATCGGCGTTCGGCGGCGGCGGACGCCAGCAGCGCGGCCCCGCACGCGGCGCCGACCTTCGCTACGACATGGAAATCAAGCTCGAGGACGCCTTCACCGGCGTATCGCGAGAGATTCAGGTCGATGTCGCGGCGCGCTGCGAGACCTGCGACGGTTCGGGCGCGAAGCCCGGCACGACGACCAATCGCTGCTCGACCTGCGCCGGTCATGGCAAGGTGCGGGCGCAGCAAGGCTTTTTCATGGTCGAACGGACCTGTCCGACCTGTCAGGGTGCGGGCGAGGTGATCGCCGACCCCTGCAATTCATGCCATGGCGAAGGCCGCGTCGACCGGCGCAAGACGCTGACCGTCAACATTCCCGCAGGGGTCGATGAAGGCACGCGCATTCGCCTGTCGGGCGAGGGCGAGAGCGGCGCGCGCGGAGCGGCGCCGGGCGACCTCTACATCTTTCTCCACATGGCGCGGCACAAGGTCTTCGAACGCGAGGGCACGACCCTGTTCACGCGCGCGCCGATCAGCTTCACGACCGCCGCGCTCGGCGGCTGCATCACCATCCCGGGGCTCGACGGCAAGAAGCACGAGATCAATATTCCCGCCGGCATCCAGTCGGGCAAGCAGCTCCGCCAGCGGGGCGCTGGCATGCCCGTCCTCAACGCGCGCGGACAGGGCGACCTAGTCGTCCAGATCGAAGTCGAGACGCCAACCAAATTGAACGCGAAGCAGAAGGAACTGCTGCAGGCGTTCCGCGAGACCGAAACCGGCGACGAATGCCCGGCAAGCCAGGGCTTCTTCGGGCGCATCCGGGAAATGTGGGACGATCTGACGGAATAGGCCGCGCCGCGTCGCCGCGCGCCGAAAGCGCCACCGCCAGGCTCCCCCGGCAAGGGAGAAGAAGGCCTTGCCGGGAGAAACCCGCCCGGGGGTGAGCGGCACTGGGCCGCTGGGGGGTGTCGGGCGTCAGGGCACCAGGATCAGGTCGCCGCGCCCCATGTTCGGATCGGCATCGTTCGAAAACATGACCACCGCCATCGCGCCGGTGTGCGCGTGCGCCATCGAATGATCCACGATCACATTCGCGCCCTCGACCGGCGAAATCAGGTCGAACGTCGCGCCATCGCCGGGTCCGACGACCATGCTTTGCATGCCGACCTTCTTGTTCTGCGGGTTGCCGCTGGGATAGACCGCGTCCCAGATTCCCGCGATCGGATGGAAGGACGAAAACTCGTTCGGCCCGGCGTTGACGAAATAGACGCGGACCCGTTCGCCCGGCTTGGCGACCAGCATCTTGGTCGCCGCAGGGTCGTGGACGGGATCATATTTGAACGCGACGCCGTTGAACACGACGTTCGACCAGTCCGCCTTCATGATCGAATGCAGATCGTCCGGGTTGGCGTACACCTCCGACTGGACGAGGACATATTCGCGATCCGCCTTGGGCAACGCCTTGGGATTCTTGGGGTCGACCAGAATGACGCCGAACATGCCGCGAGCGATATGCTGGTACATCGGATCGGACCCGCAATGATAATAAAAGGCGCCCGGATGATTGGCGACGAACTGGAACGTCTTGGTCTCGCCCGGCTTGATCGCCTCGAAATCCTTGATCACGTCAACGCGCGCGGCGTGCAGGTCGATCGAATGCGAATTCTTGTTCCCGGGATCGTTGGTGAGCACCATCGTCACCGTGTCGCCTTCGGTGACGCGGAGCAGCGGTCCCGGCACCTGACCTTCAAAGGTCCACGATGCCTGCATCGTCCCCTTGTTGTCGACGGGAAGCGACACTTCCTTCGCCGTCAGGTGCAGCGTAACCTCCTTGGCGAGCGCGGGCTGGCTGATCAGCGCGGCGAGCGCCGAGGCGGCGAGCAATATCGATCTTCGCATATTCATACCCCTGTTTTCCGGTAATTATTTGCCTTGATTGCACTTGCAGACATAGGTGAGATAATCGGCCATATCCTCGATCTGCTCCTTCGAAAGGACGGCCGACCAGGCGGGCATCAGCGCCGATTTGTTCACCGACGCCCCGCCGTCCGTGATCGCCTTGATCATCTGTTCGCGGGGCAGCGACGACATGCCCACGGTGTCGCTATGGTCCCTCGGCTGCACCGACAGGCCGATGGTGTTCACGCCCTTGCCGTTGCGCTGGACGCCGTGGCACTGCGCGCAATAGGTGTCGTAGACATGGGCCGAGGCGGCGATCTTCGGGCTTTCGGTCCCGGCGGTCGCGGGCTGGTGGAACGCGATGGCGCCGGTCATGGCAGCCAGCGCGAGCGCCGCTATCCCGTAACGGAGCATCATTTGCTCTCCTTTCCGAGCGATGTGACATAGCCGGTGATCCGCTGGAGATCGGGATCGGACAGCGTCAGCGTCGGCATCCAGATGTGGGGGTCGAACTGCTGCGGATTGCGGGTGTAGGCGATCACATAATCGGGACGCAGCCGCTGGCCGGCATCATAGAGTTCGGGGCCCGACACGCCGCCCGTGCCGGGCGCGTCCTGATGACAGGCGACGCAGCCGCGCAGCTTCGAAAAGCCGAGCTTGCCCATGGCGGCGTTGGCGGCCTCGGGCTTGAAGGCGCCTTCCGGTACCAGTCCGTCGCTTTTGAGCGACAGCAACTGGTCGGCAAGCCTGCCGGCGGTCGCGGCATCGACGGCCGGATGTTTCTCGACGGCGGCGCTGTCGATCGTGTCGCGGGGTTCGCCCGGCTTCGCATGTTTGAACCACAGGACGCCGCCGGGGCGGATGACGGTCGGCTTCTGAAGCCATGCGACCAGCCAGTCGCGATTGAACTTGTCACCGGCATACCAGAGGTCGGGGCCCTTGCGGCTCCACAACCGGTCGAGCGTCGCGTCGGCAGGCTTCGTCAGGGCGTGGCAGGATGCGCATTGGCTCGTCAGCTCCGACCCCGGCGCCTGCGCACCGACGCTCGCGGGGCGCACCGCCAGCGCCATGACGGCCACCGCGGTGCTGGCAGCCAGCAGCAGCGGCCCCTTTACAGCAAGCCCCCTCATGCCACCGGAACTCCCTTGAAATTGGGATTGGTGTGGATGCCGTGCGGCTTGCGGAGGCTCTGTTCGTAATAGAAGTCCGGAACGAATTCCTTGTGCGCCCAGTGGTAATAGGACTGATCGCGGGGAATCCCTTCATACTCGATCAGCGTCATCACGCCGCCATGCGGCGTGTGACCGTTCATCGTATGGCTGTCGATATGATCGTGGATCATCCAGCGGCCGGGATTGTCGCACCGCAGGATGATGTCGTACCGCTCGCCCGGCCCGACCAGAACCGTGTCCGCCTTGATCGGCGCGGGCAGTGGATGACCGTCCTTGAAGACGATCTCGAACACATGGCCATGGATATGAATCGAATGGAAGCCACCGCCCGCGCCGAACATGCGCAGGCGGATGACGTCGCCCTCCTTGACCCGGATCGGCTGGGTTTCGGGGAAGGATTTGCCGTTGATGGTGAAATAGTCGAACACGTCGCCGGGCATGCCGCCCTGCCCCAGCTTGTCGGCCCAGGACGACGCCCATTCCGAAAACATCAGGATATAGTCGCCCGTTACCTCACGCTCGATCAGCGCCGGTTTCACCGGATCGATGATGAAGGGGCCCCACATGCCGCGCGTCGCGACATGTTCGTTCACGTTGACGTGGCAGTGATACCACATGGTCCCGGCCGGTTCGGCAACGAACTTGTAGGTGAAGCTGTCGCCCGGCTGGATGCCGAGCTGCGTCATGTCGGGCACCCCGTCCATTTCCCACGTCCCGCGCTGGAGCAGGCCGTGCCAGTGGATCGTGTGCGGCAGCGTCGTCAGATTGTTGAGGAGGACTTCGACATGGTCGCCCTCGCGAACATGGAACAGCGGGGCGGGAACCTGCCCGGCATAGGCAAAGGTCTGAAACGTCTGCTGCCCGACCAGCGTGATGCGCGTTTCCTCGATATTCATTTCGAACTTGTGCTGCGCGGCCCCCGCTTTCCCGACAGCCGGCCCCGTGCTTTTCGCGGCTGCCGGCGCCACTGCGGTCAACGCAGGAACCGCCACGGCCGCCCCCAGCCCCTTCAAAACGGCATCGCGTCGCGTGATCGGCCCCATCATGTATTCCTATAAGATGTATTTAATATACCTATTTAATAGAAAGGGTGCGCACGGCTGTCCAGCAAAATCAGATATGGACCGCCGATTTTTTCGATCAGGCGTCGCGCCATGGCAACGGCCCCGAACCGATTTTCCCGCCAGAATGCTGAAAAGACAGGTTTTAATATCGGACTGCCGTCCTTCGCATATCGCCGCGTTGCGGGGCATCCGGCGACCGCGATCGTGCTGCGGCCGACCATCGGGCAGGGCGCGGACCGGACCGGCCGGCCCTTAACAAGCGGTCGACATCAGGCTAGACAGGTGCGGGATATTCCTCTCAGGAGAGGTATGTGCGGCTTACCCGCTATACGGACTATTCGCTTCGGGTTTTGATCCATCTCGCGCTTCATGACGATCGCCTCTGTCAGATCGGCGAAATTTCTCGAACCTACGATGTGTCACACAATCACCTGATGAAGGTCGCGAACGCATTGGCGCAGGATGGCTTCATCCAGACCGTACGGGGGCGGTCGGGAGGGATGCGGCTTGCCCGGCCCGCGGACCAGATCAGCGTCGGCGAGGTCGTCCGGCGCACCGAAGAAGGCTTTGAACTGGCCGAATGCTCGGGATGCGCACTGTCGCCGGCCTGCGGCCTGACCGGAGTCCTCGCGAAAGGGGTGCAAGCGATGATGCAGGTGTTCGATGCCTATAGCATCGCCGACCTGTTGACCGACCGCGATGCCATGCGGCGCCTGATGAGCCGCCAGCCCGTGTTGGGAATCGGGATGTCCTGATGGCCCGTCGGCGACGTTGTGGCGCCGCGCGGACGATCAGATGGCGCCGATCTCGCCCCGCAGTTCCGCGATCAGCGCCTTGACCTTGGGCAGCCGATCCTCCTCTTCGTCGAGGATCGCATGGAATGCGCGCCGCTTGAACGCCGCAAGAGCCTCCGGCGGCAGCGCATTCTCTCCGCTGGCACTACTCGCGACGATGTCGATCAGCCGGTCGGCGCCATGAAGGCGCCCCCACAGATAGTCGTTTTCGCGGTACGCGCGGCTGAAGAAAGCGCCAAAGCTGTTGAACTCGATGCCTTTCAGCATCGCCGCCGCACCACCGGTGCGAATCGCGGTCGCGTCGGAAGGAGAGATGCGGTCGATCTTGATCGGATCGAATTCGTCGAACCCCTCACCCTGCAACAGCGGTAGCGTCGCGATGTCGTAAAAAGGGTAGCCAAGATAGGCGAGCAACATCATGCGCCGGTCGTCCTTCGGCAATTGCGCCAGGCCTTCCGCGACCAGCCGGTCCGCCTCGGCATCGGCGCCGATCAGGTCGCGCCGCTCGCCGATTGCATCGAACCATGCCGCCGCACCGGCATCGGCCGGAACATCGGCTCCCGCGAGCCAATTATCGCCCTGGCGCTCAAGATAAAGGCCGAGCGCGGCATAGATCGCGTCGCGCATCGCATCGCACGCGGGGTCGCGGGCATCGCGCTTCGCCTCGACGAGGCGATCGAGTTCGCGAGCAAGGAAACGCAGGCGGCGAATGCGAAAGCCAAGGTCATGGGTCCGGAAAAAGACGACCGCGTCGCCGCTCGCGCCCAGCCCGCGCTTGCCCGACAGCCGGTCGAGCCCGCGCGCGCGGACCTCGCTCCACAGCGCGTCGCGGCGATTGCGGCGATGAATGTCGCCCGCCGGCGGCGCCAGCCGGTCGATCGCATTCACAAGCTCTTCGACCACGGCGGACAGTTTGAGGTGGCCGTAGGGCGCATAAGCGAAGCCGGCGCGCACCGCCGCCTGATCCTGCGCCTTCGCGCGCCATTTCTGCAATCGGGCCGGGGTCGGCGTATCGAGAAAGAAAGTGCTGCCGAACAGCGCCGCGACCTGTTCCTCGACCTCCACCTTCATCGCATCGATGATATGTTGCATGCGCCGGATGCGGCGCGACATGCCCTCGATCGCTTCGACATTGTCACGGATCGGCTGCTCGCGCGGGATTTCGGACAAGGCGCCGAGGATTGTCGACAGGAAGCCGGGAAGACGCGGCGCCTTGCCGTCCGTCCCTTCTCCCGGCTTGCCGAAGCTGATCGAACGGAAATCCGGCTTGGGATCGATATAGACGAAGCGGCGATCGATCTCGCGCCGCGCCGGCCGCTGTTTCAGCGCCGAGATGGCGGGACGGAACGGCGCGTTGGCCAGAACCGAACCGTCGATCAGTACGCGATCGGCGGGGTCCGACTCGCCCCCCGTCGGAAGCTGCGCTCGTACGAACGCATCGCGGCCGGGCCAGGCGATTCCCCGCTTGTGCAACACGCCGTCCAACTCGCGAAGGGTGAACGGCGGAAAGGCGCCGGGGAAGCTCGCGGTCGCACGCGCCGCGGCGGCAAGCGCGGGGACGTCGCAAAGGCCGTCGTCACTGCGTTCGTCCTGCCGGAAATGCATCACCAGCCGATGCTCCTGCTCGGTAACGCGCGGCGGGCTGTTGAGCGCCAGCGATGCGCTGTGCCCGGCAAAATCGGTGACCGAAACGAACAGATCCACCGGCTGGCCGGTCGGCACCAGCGCCGGTCCCTTCGGACCGCCCTGCATCGCGTCGAACGCATCGAGCAACAATTCGGAAAAGGTTTCGCCGCCAAAGGGTGGTTCGAACCAGCGCGCGCGCACGAACCGCGACAGTTTTGCGCGCACCTCGGCCTGCGCATCCTCGCCCACGGTGCGGTCGATAACGTTGCCGCGCCGCTTCATCGCCCAGCCCGCAAGCGGCACCGCCCAGAATTTCGTCGCCGCCGACAATGGCCGCGCGTCCGGATCCAGCAGGCTGTCGACATCGGCGTCCTTCAGCCAAAGCTCGGTCAGCGGGTCGAGCGACTGGCCCGTGGCAATCGCACGGGCAAGGAAGATGCCGTTGATGCCGCCCGCGCTCGCCCCCGCCACGATATCGGCGAGAACGCGCAACCGGACACCGCTTTTCGCCGCGATCGCGTTCAGCAACTCGCCATAGACGCGGCCCGATCCCTGTTGCGGCACATCGTCGTAGAAGGCGCGCGACGCCGCCGACAGCTTCCAGACCTCTTTCGTGATGCCGTGCATATAGACGGCGAGGCTGATGCCGCCGTAGCAAATCAGGGCGAAGCGCAGTTCCTTTTCCCGCATTCGCGCAGTGATAGCGCGCTTTCACGGACCTGTCCCCTCCGGTTGGCGGCGCCGTCCGAATGGGCCGCTCTTTCGTCACCGTTATGGACAATACTGTGTAATTCCGCCGATTTTCTCACAATCGGGGCAGAAAATCCCGCCACGCCACTTGCATTTGCGAATAGGTCGCATTAGCGGCACGTGCAAACAGGAGCCCCGAATGAATCGCAAATGGATCGCCGCCGCGCTGCTCACCAGCGCGCTCTCCTCGCCCGTCTTTGCGCAGGATGCCGCTTCGACCGAAGACGGCGTGGGCGAGGACGCCATCATCGTCACCGCGGCGCGCACGATCCTGCCGCCCAACGCGCTGCCGCTGACAATCGATATCATCGGCAAGGATGCGCTCGATCAGCAACTCGCGATGTCGGGCTCGGTCACCGACGCGGTCGCAAATCTCACCCCCAGCTTTTCCCCGACGCGGCAAAAGCTTTCGGGCGCGGGCGAAACGCTGCGCGGCCGGTCGCCGCTCTATGCGATCAACGGCATTCCGCAGTCGACCCCCCTTCGCGACGGCAGCCGCGACGGCTTCACGATCGACGGCTTTTTCGTCGATCGTGTCGAGCTCATCTATGGCTCGAACGCGCTGCAGGGGATCGGCGGCACCGGCGGCATCGTCAATCAGGTCACCGTCGGCGCGCCGAAGGAAGAAGGGCTTTCGGGCCGCACGCTGCTTCAGGGCACCGCCGACAATGATTTCTCCAAGGCCGGAATGGGCGGCAAGATCGCGGGCCTGGTCCAGTATCGGGCCGGCGCGTTCGACGCGACCGTCGGCGCCGCCTATGAGATTCGCGGCGTCTTTTCGGACGCGAAGGGTCGTCCGATCGGACTCAACCTGACGCAGGGGGAAACGCAGGATTCCAAGGCGCTGTCACTGTTCGGGCGCTTCGGGTACGAGCTGTCGCCGAGCGCGCGGATCGACCTGATCGCAAGCCGCTTCGAACTGAAGGGCGACGGCGATTATGTCGCCACCCCCGGCAACCGCACGCTTGGTATCCCGACGAGCGCGGTGCGCGGCAATCCACCCGGAAAATCGGCGCAGAACCGCACCGAAAGCGTCGCGCTGTCGCTGACCGACAGCGATCTTGGCGGCGGCAATTTCGTCAGCCAGATCTTCTTCAACCGCAGTCGCGACACGTTCGGCGGCGAAGTCCTGACGCAGGCGACCTTCCAGGACATACGGATCGCGCCGATCGGCACCCTGTTCGACCAGTCGCAGAATCGCAGCCGCAAGATCGGCGGCAAGATCAGCTATGAACGCGCGATTCCCGGCTTCGAGGACCTGACCGTGACCCTGGGCTTCGACGCCCTGTGGGACACCACCGAACAGCGGCTGATCGCGACCGGCCGCACATGGGTGCCGCCGACCGATTTCCGCAGCCTCGCCCCCTTTGCGCAGGCGAACCTCAAGCTGTTCGACGGCCTGATCCGCGTGGCAGGCGGCGCGCGCTATGAAAATGTGAAGCTGACCATCGACGATTATGTGACGCTGGCGACGACAACGACCCCGCGCGGCGGCGTCGCCGTCGCGGGCGGGTCGCCGAGTTTCAAGGATGCGCTGGTCAACGGCGGGATCATCATCGAACCCGCCCAGGGTATCCGCGCCTATGCCAGCTATGCCGAAGGCTTCACCGTGCCCGACGTCGGCCGCATCACGCGCGCGATTGGCACCGCAGGGGTCGATATCGACACTTTCCTCGATATAGCGCCGATCGTCTCGAACAACCGCGAGATCGGGGTGGAGTTCAAGCGCGGGCCGGTCGATGCGAACGCGACCTATTTCTGGTCGTCGAGCGACAAGGGGCAATTGCTCATTGCCCGCCCCGACCGAATCTTCGACGTCCAGCGCCTGCGTGTCGAGATCCAGGGCCTCGAGCTCAACCTCGGCGTCCAGACGCCGATCGACGGGCTGAAACTCAACATCGGTTACGCGCATCTGATCGGCCGGTTCGACAGCGACGCGGTGCCCGACGGGATCGTCGACAGCGACCTTGATGGCACGAACATTTCGCCCGACCGCCTGAACCTGGCGGCCAATTACACCAGCGGCCCCTTCTCCGCGCGCGTCCAGACGCAGGTCTATTTCAAGCGCCGCTTCGACAGCAAGGCGCGCGCCGCCGACGATGCGAATCCGCTGCACCCGCTGAAGCTCGCCGACAACGACTTCGGCGGTTACACGCTCACCGACGCGAACGTCCGCTACCAGACCGGCATCGGCGGGATCAGCCTGTCGATCCAGAATCTCTTCAACAGGCAGTATATCGATTATTCGAGCGACACGCGGCTGCCGACCGACCAGCTATCCTATTTCGCCGGGCGCGGACGCACCTTCACGCTTGGCTGGGACTACCGCTTCTAATAGGGCGCGCCGGATGATGAAGACGCTCGACACGCTGCACCGCTGGACCGGCGGCCTGATCGGGCTCGTGCTGGCCCTGCTCGGCCTGTCGGGCACGATCCTGCTGTACGAACATCTGTGGATCGGCCTGCCGCATAGCAGCGACCCGCTGCGCGGCGACCTTGCGACCGTCACGGCGACGACAGAGAAGCTGATGGCGCTCCCCGGCGCGCAGGGCATCATCTATGCCGACGAGCGCTTCGGGCTGCACCAGCTCCGCCTCGGCAAGGACGCCGGGGCTTACGCCAGCCAGTCGGGTGAAATCGTCGCACGCTGGGGCAGCCAGTGGGAGCGGCCCGAGCTGTGGATCTTCGACTTCCACCACCATCTGTTCGCGGGCGACAGCGGGGAATGGGTCATCGGCATCGCGGGCCTGTGCGGTCTGTTCTTCGTGATCAGCGGCGTCATCCTGTGGTGGCGCACCCGCAAGACCTTTCAGCTTCGGCTGTGGCCAAAACGGATGAGCCGCCCGTCGATCGTCATGCACCACCGCGACCTGGGCATCATCGCCGCGCCGCTGTTGCTGATCTCGGTCGTCACCGGCACGATGATGATCTTCCGGCCGTTCGCGCTCGGCGTCGTTGCGCCGTTCGGCCCCGTCGCCGAAACCGCAAAAGCCCTGGAATCGCCGAAGTACAAGGGCGGCCCGCTTACCCGAATGCCCGACTATCCCGCGATGCTCGCCGAAGCACGCCGCCGCTTTCCCGACGCCGAATTCCGGATTCTCAGCCTGCCGCGCAAGCGGGGCGACCCCATTGCGCTGCGGCTGCGCCAGCAGGCCGAATGGCTGCCCAATGGTCGATCGACCCTGTGGTTCGACGCCGAAACCGGCAGGCTGCTCGGCGCGCGCGACGCGCTCGCGATGGCGCCGGGCGCACAGGCGTTCAACATGGCTTTCCCGATCCACGCCTCGAAGGTCGGCGGCTGGGCCTGGCGTATCGCCATGACCCTGTCCGGCGTGGCGATGACGATGCTCGGCAGCCTCGCGGTATGGACCTTCTGGTTCCGCCGCCCGAAACCCGCGAAGCGGGTGGCCAAGAAAGCGGCGCTGGCGACATAGCCACGAGCGAAAACGTCGCTATTGGGGTGGGAGGCGGACGTTTTCGGATCCTCCCCACTTGTGGGGAGGTGGCAGCGCGAAGCGCTGACGGAGGGGAGTGGCGTTCTCAAGCGACGTCGCTTCAGGCCGATCACCCCCTCCACCACGCCCTGCGGGCGCAGTCCCCCTCCCCGCAGGCGGGGAGGATCGTATGGCCGCAATCGGTCGCAAGCCGCCGTCCCCAACCTCGCCGCTTTCCTATTTTACCGGCATCCCTATATCCTGCCTGATCCCATGACCCGCGCCCGCGTCCTTCTTTTGACCGCCGCCCTCGGCCCGCTCGACTATCGCGTGCCCTACGGCACCGAAGCGCCGCTCGGCAGCGTCGTCGTCGTGCCGCTCGGCCCGCGGCGGATGGGCGGCGTGGTGTGGGAAGACGACAGCTTCGGCGCACCCGAACCCGTCGGCGACAACCGCCTGCGCAACCTGTTCGAGGTCGTGCCGGTGCCGCCCGTCGCACCGCCCTTGCGCAAGCTGGTCGAATGGACGAGCGACTATTACCTCGCCCCCCCTGGGTCGGTGCTGCGCATGGTGCTGCCCGGCGCGGCCTTCGCCGACGCACGGCGGCCGATCGTCGAGTATCGCGCCACCGGCACCCTCCCCGCGCGGATGACACCACAACGCACCGTCGCTCTTGAAAGGATCGGCGACCGCCAGGGCATCGTGCGCGAACTGGCGGCACTGGCCGACGTCAGCGAGGCGGTGATTCGCGGGCTGGTCACCGGCGGCGCGCTCGAAGCGGTCAGCGTCTCGGCCGATCAGCCCTATCCACAGCCCGACCCCGCCTTCGCGCCGCCCGATCTTTCGGACGAACAGACCGCCGCCGCCGCCCAGTTGCGCGACGCGGTCGCCGATGCGAGGTTCGAGACGCTGGTCCTCGACGGCGTCACCGGATCGGGCAAGACCGAAGTCTATATGGAAGCGATTGCCGCCGCGATCGACGCCGGCCGGCAGGCGCTGGTCCTGCTGCCGGAAATCGCCCTGACCGAACCGATGCTGACGCGCTTCGCCGCGCGCTTCGGCTGCGAACCGGTCGCCTGGCATTCGGGCCTGCGGCAGGTCGAGCGCCGCCGCGCCTGGCACAGCATCGCGGCGGGCGAAGCGAAAATCATCGTCGGCGCGCGCTCGGCGCTGTTCCTGCCCTATGGAAATCTGGGTGTGATCGTCGTCGACGAAGCGCATGAAACGAGTTTCAAACAGGAAGACGGCGTTCATTATCACGCACGCGACGTCGCGGTGATGCGCGGGCATTTCGAGGGCCTCCCCGTCGTTCTCGCCAGCGCAACCCCCGCGCTGGAAAGCCTCGCGCAGGTCGAGGCGGGCCGCTATCGCCACATCATCCTTCCTGCGCGCTACGGCGGGGCGAAAATGCCCGATCTCGCCGCGATCGACATGCGCACCGATCCGCCCGACCGGGGGCGCTGGCTCGCCCCGCCGCTCGTCGATGCGCTCGCCGACCGACTCCACAAGGGCGAGCAGAGTCTGCTGTTCCTCAACCGGCGCGGCTTCGCGCCGCTGACCCTCTGCCGCACCTGCGGCCACCGCATCCAGTGCCCCAACTGCACCGCATGGATGGTCGAGCACCGCCTCGTCCATCGGCTCGCCTGCCATCATTGCGGCCATGTCATGCCACCACCGCGCCTCTGTCCCGAATGCGAAGACGAGGACAGTCTGGTCGCCTGCGGCCCCGGCGTCGAACGCGTCGCCGACGAAGTCGCCCTGCGTTTTCCCGAGGCGCGAACGGCGATCGTCACCAGCGACACATTGTGGTCGCCGGCCAAGGCCGCCGAATTCGTCGACAATGTCGAGGGTGGGCTGGTCGACATCATCATCGGTACCCAGCTTGTCACCAAGGGTTATCATTTCCCCAACCTGACACTGGTCGGCGTCGTCGATGCCGACCTGGGCCTCGACGGCGGCGATCTGCGCGCGTCCGAACGCACCTTTCAGCAGATCGCGCAGGTCGCGGGGCGCGCCGGACGCGGGGTGAAGCCCGGCGAAGTGCTGATCCAGACGCGCGTCCCCGACGCCCCGGTGATGGCGGCGCTCGTCGCCAATGATCGCGAGGGCTTTTACGCCGCCGAAGCCGCCGCGCGGCGGCAGGCCGGTGCGCCCCCCTACGGCCGCTTTGCCGCGCTCGTCATCTCGTCGGAAGACATCGAGGTCGCACGCGGGCTGGCGCAGCGGCTGGGACAGAAGGCGCCCGTCGCCGACGGCCTCGCCATCTATGGTCCCGCCCCCGCGCCGCTTGCCATGCTGCGCGGCCGCCACCGGTTCCGCCTGCTCCTCCATGCGCCACGCAGTTTCGACCTGCAGGGCACGATTCGCGATTGGGTGGCCCGGATCGACTGGCCCGCGAAGGCCCGGCTCGCGATCGATATTGATCCATATAGCTTTGTATAGCGGCGACGGACCTTTACGGCGGACCATGCCGCTGGCAGCATGACGGCCGGTTGCAGATCCGGGGGCGCGGCGAGATGGTGAAAATCGGTTTGGGTCTGTTGGCCGCGATCGTCATGGTCGGAGCGGCCGCACCGGCCGAGGCGAAATGGCTGCGCGCCGACACCAACAACTTCATAATCTACAGCGAGGGGACCGAACGGGATCTGCGCGACTTCGCCGAAAAGCTCGAACGCTTCGATGCCACGCTCCGCTATCGCTTCAAGGTCGAGGGGGGCAAGGATCCCAACCCGCTGACCATCTTTCTGGTCGATCGCGCCGTCGACGCCGGCCGCCTCGCCTCCGGCAAGAGCGGATCGTCGATCGCCGGTTTCTACAGCCCCGGCCCCGAAGGCAGCTTCGCGGTATCGAACCGCGAAGATTATGTGATCAAGGGAACCCCGCAATCGCAGCAGACGCTGTTCCACGAATATAGCCATCACTTCATGAAACGCTTTTTGCCCGGAGCGTTTCCGGCCTGGTTCATCGAAGGGTTCGCCGAATATTATTCGTCGGCCAATTTCACGAAGGACGGCAGGGCCGAGATCGGCAAGCCCGTCTACAGCCGCGCCTATGGCCTGCTCACCATGCCGAAGATCCCTGCCAGCATCCTGCTGTTCCAGCGGCCCCTCGAAATGCGCAACTCGGGGCAGATGGACGTCTATTACGGCCGCGCATGGCTCTTGACCCATATGCTTTTCAACGATGAAGCGCGCGTCGACCAGCTTGGCGCCTATGTCACGGCGATCAACAAGGGAATCGATCCGAAACAGGCGGCCACCGACAGCTTCGGCGACCTGGCGACGCTCGACAAGGATCTCAACCGCTATCTCAACAAGCCGATGAGTTATCGCACCACCGCCGACGCGATCGCGATCGCCGGGCCGATCACCATCGGTGCGTTGACTCCGGCACAGGATGCCGTGGTCCCGCTCCGCCTCGAACGGCTTAGCGCCGACAGCAATGAACGCCTGATCAAAGCCCGCGATGGCCTCAAGCGGCTGACCGCGCAATATCCGGGCGACGCGGGCATCTGGTACGAATTCGCAATGGCCGAATGGGGATTGAACGACGACAGCCGCGACAAGGCGGCCGCGCGCGCAGCCGTGGACAAGGCGCTCGCGATCGATCCGAAGCATGTACGCGCCAATGTCCTGCTCGGCCAGATGCTCACCACCGAGGTGGAGGAAAAGGCGGACGCGACCGCCGTCGACTGGAATGCGGTGCGCAAACCGATCATCCTCGCAAACCGGACCAATTCCGACGATCCGGTACCGCTCTATTCCTATTACAAGAGCTTCATCGACCAGCGAATGCGGCCGCCGCCGATCGCGGTCGAAGGCCTGTCGCGCGCCTTCCACCTTGGTCCCGAGAATATCGAGGTGCGGATGAACTATGCCTTCGCACTCGCCAACAACGGAAAGTTCGACGCCGCGATCAATCTTGCCAAGATCGTCGCCTTCGATCCGCACGACGGCGGCGCCGGCGAACAGCTTCTGGAACGGCTTGAAGCGATGCGCAAAAATGCTGCCGCAAAGCCCGGCGATGAAAATGCCGACGCCGAAACGACGGCCGACTGAGGCCGATCAATAATCGGGCTCGCCGCCCTCCAATATCCGGCTCGTCTGCCCCACCAGCCACGCCATCGCGGCCGCCCATGGCTGGTGCCCATGACTGATCCGCGCCACGCCCAGGCTGGCCAGTTCCTTGTGCGTCGGGCCGCCCTTGCCGCGCAGGATGTTCACCGGCAGCGGCGACCCTTCGCAGATCGCGCCAATGCATTTGGGGTCGAGCAGGAAAGGCACGAACAGCGACCCCGCGCCCACATCGGCATAGGCGCGCGCGCGTTCGAGCGTCGCCGCGACCAGCGCGTCGCCATCCTTCGCGATGTCCTGTCCACGGAAGGTATCGCAGCGGGCATTGATGAATAGCCCGGTGTCGGCCGCGGCACGATAGCGTGCCACCGCCTCGGCAAGCGGCAACAGGTCGGACCGGCCGGGTAGCCGATCCTCCATGTTGATCCCCGCCGCACCGGCTTCGCGGGCCCGGCCGACCGAAATGCCGACCGCCGCCGCATCGGCGCCATAGCCCGATTCCATGTCGATCGTAACGGGAAGCTCGGTGACCGACAGGATGCGTCGCAGGTTTTCAAAGACATCCTCGATCGGAAAATCCTCACCGTCAGCGCGGCCCTGCGCACCGGCGACGCCGAAACTGCCCGTCGCGATCGCCTTTGCTCCCGCCGCGGCGACCGCCTTCGCGCTTCCGGCATCCCAGATGTTGACGAGGATCAGCGGATCGCCGGGCACATGCAGCGCGCGGAACGCGGCAATCTTGTCAGTCATTTGACTTCCCTTTTCAGAAGTTCGCGTTTGATCGGCAGGCCATAGGCATAGCCGCCAAGCGACCCGTCGGTTCGTACCACGCGGTGGCACGGGATCAACACCGCGACATTGTTCGCGCCATTGGCGCTCCCGGCCGCACGCACCGCCTTGGGCTTGCCGACGGCTGCCGCGATATCGGCATAGCTGCGGGTCTCGCCCGCCGGAATCCGTCGCAGCTCGCGCCATACCGCTTCCTGGAAGGCCGTGCCCTTCACGTCGATCGGGATATGGTCGAAGCCGTTGACCGGCGCCTCGACCGCATCGATCACCTCAGCGAGCAGCGCCTCGAACGCCGCTCCGCCTTCGACCAGGTCGGCGGCAGGGAAACGCGCCTCGAGCGCCTCCCGTCCTTCGCCGAAGCTCAGCCGGCATACGCCTTTACCCGTCGCCGCGACGAGCATGTCGCCGAGGCTGGTCGGCACGACTGCCCAATGGATCGTCGCCCCCTTCCCGCCATTGATCCAGGCCGAAGCCGTCATACCCATGCGTCCTTCCATATTCCCATAGAATCGCGACGGCCCCGAAAAGCCCGCATCGTAAATCGCGTCGGTCACCCGGGTGCCGTCGCTCAACGCCTGCCGCGCACGTTCCTCGCGCAGGGCCCGCGCATAGGCGGCGGGCGAAAGACCCGTGTGGCGCGTGAAGACGCGCTGGAAATGCGTCGGCGAATAGCCCGTGCGCGCCGCGAGGTCGGCAAGCGCCAGCGGTTCCTCGCTGCTCTTGATCGCGGCGATCGCCGCCAGCACGGCACCCTCGTCGCGCGCGACGTCGTCGGGCAGGCAGCGCTTGCACGGGCGCAGTCCGGTGGCGCGCGCAGCGGCACCATCGGCAAAGAAGCGGATATTGTCGCGATGCGGATGCCGCGCCGCGCAACTGGGCCGGCAATATATGCCGGTGGTCAGCACACCGGTCACGAAGCGCCCATCGAGCGCCCGGTCGCGGCGGAGGACCGCCGCCCAGCGGTCGTCGTCTGTCATGGTTTCGACGGTCATCGTTCGTCCTTTCCTAATCGTCCGGACGACGCATTGCCACCGCCGCGACGCGCGCGCGTCCCGATGCTTGCGCTCAAAGTCCCATGCTTCACTGTGTTACTGTATTATATCATTGACTCACTGCCGGCCTTGCCGCATTCTTCGGATGATTTCGGGGGAGGACCATGGCGACGATCGACGCATCTTTGGGATCCGCCCGCACGGTGCGGCGCGCCGACTGGCTCGCTCGCGCCGCGACCTTCTGTTTCCTTTCGATCGCGGCCGGCCAACTGCTGTTCACCGCTTTCATTTTCGCCTTCTATTATCCTTCGTCGCTTTCAGGCGATTTCGCGGCCTGGAATAGCAAGCCGCTGATCAAGGGGTTCGTCGCGGGCGATGCGAGCGGCAACCTGTTCTTCGCGGCGCATGTGCTGATGGCGGCGGTCATCACCGTCGGCGGGCTGGTCCAGCTCGTCCCGGCGATCCGCGCCCGCTGGCCCGCAATTCACCGCTGGAACGGCCGCCTGTATCTCGCCAGTGCACTCATGCTTTCGCTCGGCGGACTGTGGTTGACGTGGGGACGCGGCACCTGGATGAACCTGATCGGCGCGGCGGGCATCACGCTCGACGCGCTGCTTATCCTCGCCTTTGCAGCGCTGGCGTGGCGCGCGGCCCGCGCCCATCGCTTTGCGCTGCATCGTCGCTGGGCCCTGCGCCTGTTCGCGGTGGCAAGCGCAGTGTGGTTCATGCGCGTCGGCTATATGGCGTGGGGGATCGCGTCGGGCGGCGCGGGGATCGGCAGGGCGATGGACGGGCCGTTCGACATTTTCCTCGCTTTCGCCAATTCGCTGCTACCGCTCGCCGTCACCGAACTTTACCTGCGAGCCGGCGCCAACGGGACGCCGGCCGCGAAGAAAGGCGTCGCCGTGCTGCTGGCGACAAGCGGGCTTGTCATCCTGGCGGGCAGCGCCGGCGCATGGATGGTGATGTGGAGCCCCTACCTCTAGCTTGCCTTCGCGCCATCTGTGGCTAGGGTCGCCGCCATGACCCGCCTCCTTGCGCTTCTGCTCGCCCTGTTCGCCATCCCGCTCGGCCTTGCGGTCCCGGCGCATGCCGCCGACGACATCAGCGCCGCCTCGCGCAGCGTCGTGCGCGTCGTCACCGTCGCGATGGTCGATGGCGAGGTCGTCGGCTTCGGCCACGGCAGCGGCATCGCGATTTCGCCGACGCGCGTGCTGACCAACGCGCATGTCGTCGAATCGGCGGCGCGCTATCCGGGCAATGTCGCCCTCGGCGTCGTCCCGTCGGAGGGGCAAAAGAGCTATGCGGCCAAGCTGATCGCGATCGACTCCGCGCGCGACCTCGCGCTGATCGAGATCACCGAGGCGCGCCTGCCCGCCGCCGCCATCTATACCGGGCCGCTCGATTCGGGAACCGACGTCGTCGCGCTCGGCTATCCCGGAAACGTCGACCTGGCGACCGCACGCAGCGCTTCGGATTACATCACGCCCCGGACGCCTGTGCGCAGCGAAGGCAATCTGTCGAACACCCAGGCGGTCGACGGGGTGGCGATGCTCGTCCACACCGCGAAAATCTCACGCGGGAATTCGGGCGGACCGCTGGTCGATACCTGCGGCCGGATCGTCGGTATCAACAGCGCAATCACCCGCGCCGACGATGGCGATTCGCCGTTCGCCTTCGCGATCTCGACGCGCGAAGTGGCCCGCTTTCTGGCCGACGCGAACCAGTCCTATGGCAATATCGGCTCGCCATGCCTGTCGATGGCCGACGCCGATGCGCGCGATCGCGCGGCGCTCGACGCCGACGCACGCAAGGCCGCCGAAGCCAGCGCCGCGAAGGAAGAGGCCGCCCGCCTCGACCATGAGCTCAAGACGGCACGTGCCGAAGAGGAGGCGCTGGCCGCGCGCGAGAACCGCATCGCGCTGGCCGGCGTACTCTTTGTCATCGGCGCACTTTCGGCGGGAGCGGCGCTGATGTTCCATGGTCAGAAGAATGTCCGGAACAGCAAAATTGCCGGCGGCGCAGGCGGCGTGCTGATCCTCGCCGCTGCGGTCCTCTTCATCACGCGCCCCGACGCGCATGCCGAAGTCGAAGGTGACGCGCCGCCCCCGGCGGCCGACGCCGCGCCGAAACTGGCCGAGGGCAATCTTCTTTGCACGATCCGCCCCGACCGCAGCCGCATAACCGTGTCCGAAACCACCGACGTGCCGATCAAGATCGCGGCGAACGGCTGCATCAACGACAAGACGCAATTTACGCTAGGGCCCGACGGCCATTGGCAGCGCATCCTCGTCCCCAACGACGAAGCGACGGTCACCGTTGCGTCGATCGACCCGACCGGCCGCGAATACAGGGTCGAACGCTATTTGCTCGATGCCGAAACGATGACGAAGGCGCGCGAAATCCGCGCAGGGATCAAGCTCAACAGCTGCACCGCCGACACCGGCCAGATCGAAGCGTTCCGGACACAGCAGGACGCGGTCCGCGCGGCGCTCCCGACCAGCCCGAACGAGCGGCTCGTCTATGGTTGCCAGCGCGCCGGCGCTGGCGTCGTCAAACCTGCGGCCGCGCCTTGAGGCGGAATCCCGCGCCAGCGTCGATCCAGATATAGCTCGCCATCAGCTCGCCGGCGAACTCGCCATCGACCGTGCCGACCTCGAGCTGCATGTCGTCATCGGGCCGTGCAAAGGCATAGGAACAGGTCTTGCGGTTCCACAGTGTCGCGAGCAACCCTTCGCGATAGAGAATCGCATAGCGCTTGTTGTCCGCCGGTGGATAGGGCGCGCGGCCGCTGACGATGCGGAAGCCAGCCATATAGCTGTCGTCGACCACGCCGCAGAAGGCGGCCCCTTCGCGCGTCAGTCCGATCCGCAGCTCGGCCGCAAGCGACGGATTGTCGGCAAGCGCGGTAAGCTGGCGCGCCTGGACGCGGCCATCGGCGCCTTCGCTGAACCAGGTCATCATCCGGCAGGTTCGGGCAGCCACATCGGGTTCGTGGCATTGTATTTTCCCCGCACGCGCCGGCGCGAGCTGATCCTTGATCGGCTTGTACGCCGGATCGAGGTCGAACGTGGCACCCGACATCAACAGCAGCGCGGCGATCAACGACATGGACACGCCCTCCTTGCGCGAAACGCTGCGCCGAAGAGGTTGAGATCGGGTTAGGGTCAGGACCCATTCATTCCACGATCGAGGTTTGAAGCGATTTTGTTCAGGGCGAGGAGGAAAGGCGAAGGAATATGGGGCGATATTTCAAGACTTTTTGACGAAGCCATGGGCAAAATCGGTCAAATCCCGAAGGGACGCCGAAATGGCTTCGATCTCGAACCTGCGCGGCCTTGCGGGTAGCGATGCTACCCGCTGCACCCGCACAGGCCCGATATCTTCGCCATTTCGACGCCTCGATCGCGGAATGAATGAGTCCTGACCCTAGCGAAGGCCCAGCGTCTCGCGAATGCGCTGGGCCGCGTCGGCAGGATCGACGGCCCCGGTATCGATATCGATCGCGGCGGGAGGCATCGGAGGATAAACGAACGCCCCTTTCGCGCTGAGCTCATGATAGAGCGCCAGCGAAGACAGCTTGCCGCTCGACTGCCGCGATGGCGCCTCGATGCGCGTTTCGATGACATCCTCCGCGCAGGACAGCGCGACGAAATCGACGCGCCCGCCCGCCGCCTCGACCAGGGCGACCGCACGGGCCAGAAAATCGGCTGCCACGCTCGCTTCGGGATGGAAGGTGAAGATCATCGAGCGGCGCTCGGCGGCAGCGGCAGCGAAGACGTCCATCCACATCTTCTCGCGCAGTTCGACGAAGGTCGGGCTGCCAAAGCGAAAGACGCTGAGCAGCGCATCGACGACGAGGTGGTTGTGGAACAGCGGCAGCCCGGTCGTCGCCGCGAGTTCGCGCGCCACGGTCAGCTTGCCGCACGCGACGGGGCCATGGATGAAGACGAGCCGCATCGCGCTCATGAGCGTGCCCATGCCGGAAAAGTGGCGGCGACGAACGCCAGCAACAGCGCCGCCATCCCGAGATCGGATAGCATCGCCACATTCTCGGAAAATTCCCGCTCGCGGTTCGTGAGGTGGAGAAAACCGGCCATTGCGTAAAACAGCATGCCTGCGATCGCCATCGGCGGCACCCATTCGGGACGCTTCAGCGACGCGATCGAGATCAGCCCGATGGTGAGGTTCCAGAAGCCCAGCTCCTGCGCCAGCGGAAAGGCGGCGTTGTCGGTCACCCCGAAAATCCCCGTCGCGGTCAGTTCGGGCTTCACGACCTGCCGCACGCCCGTGATCAGCAACCGCACGCCAACGCCCCAGAAGACGAACCATTTGCCGACCAGTTGCCACAGCGGCGCGGTGCCCGCCCCGGTCCAGCGCTCGATCAGCACCGACGCCACCGGCAGCACCAGCATGGTCAGCAGAACAACCGTCAGATGCATCGCCCCCTCCTTCGGTTCGCTTACCCCCCGCACGCCTTGAACAGCATCAGCGTCCGTGCGCGCGCCGCGTCGGCGCTCGGTTCGTGATAATCCTTGCGCCGGTCGCTGTTGAAACCATGCCCCGCCTCATAGACGAATATCTGCGCGGTCGGGTGTTCTTTCGCGATCAGCGCCTCGACCCCTTCCATCGGAATGCCGCCATCGAAGCGGCCGAAATGAGCGATGGCGGCGCAGGCCGGGGCCTCATCCTTGAACGTCGTCGGCACGAGGCTGCCGTAATAGGCGGAAGCCGCGGCAAGGTCGGGGCTGATCTGCGCCATTCGCCAGGCGACCGACCCGCCGTAGCAATAGCCGGTGATGAACACCGGCCCCTTGCCCTTGAGCGCGTCGATACAAGTCTGCGCATCCTTCAGGCTCTGGTCGAACGGATGCAGTTCGCGCGCCAATTGCACCGCGCGCTGGAACTGCGGCCCCGTATAGTCGCTCTCGAACCCGGGATGCTCGCGGTCGAACAGCGCGGGCGACAGCACTTCATATCCGTCGCCGGCATATTCGTCGCACATCTCGCGGATATGATCGGTGACGCCGAAAATCTCCTGGATCAGGACAAGACCGCCCCGACGCTCGCCGTCCGGCCGCGTATGATAGACCGCCACCTCGGCGCCATCGTCCATCGTCATCCGAATCATCTCGCCCACGCGCTTCCCTCTCCTTCATCGGGGCCGGGTCCGTCACGCCGCGCCGCAACCGACGGTCAACCACCGTTCTTCTTCAGCCGAAGTTTGACGAAAGATCGGCCCTTCGACAAGCGCAGGACGAACGGGCATGGGATCGTATGGGATAAGTCCCCACCCTCGCCTTGCATTGCAGCAAAATCGTTGCTACGCGCGCCGCGACTTCGCAGCGGGGGTGTTTTCGGACGCCGTATAAAATCCGCGCAGCCATCCCCCAAGGGATCGTAGAAAAGGACTTTCGCGCGTGGAGAATTCCGGCGGCATTCAAGGCAACATCACGGCGGGCCTCGCGGGCCGCTATGCCAGTGCGCTGTTCGATCTGGCGCGCGAATCGGACGCGATCGACAGCGTTCTGAAAAGCCTGTCCGACCTCAATGCCGGCCTCGCCGAATCGGCCGACCTCACCGCGCTCGTCACCAGCCCGATCGTCGGCCGCGACGATGCTGCGAAGGCGATCGAGGCCGTCGCCAGGGCGATGAAACTCGATTCGCTGACCACGAAGTTCCTTGGCGTACTCGCCGAAAACCGTCGCCTCGCCGACCTGCCGCGCATGATCGACGCTTATCACGCCATCGTCGCGGCGCACCGCGGCGAAGTGACCGCAAAGGTCACCAGCGCGCACCCGCTCACCGCCGAACAGGTGAAGGCGCTCGCCGCCAATCTCAAGACCCGCGTCGGTCGCGACGTCCAGATCCAGGCCGCCGTCGATCCCGCCATTCTCGGCGGCCTTGTCGTTCAGTTGGGCAGCCAGCTGATCGATGGCAGCATCCGTACCCGTCTCAACAGTTTCGCCCAGGCGATGAAGGGCTGAAGCCCTCTACGCCAAAACGCCCGATGAAAGGCTGAATAATGGAAATCCGCGCCGCTGAAATCAGCAAGGTCATCAAGGACCAGATCGCCAATTTCGGTACCGACGCCTCGGTCAGCGAGATCGGCTCGGTCCTCTCGGTCGGCGACGGCATCGCCCGCGTCCACGGCCTCGACAATGTTCAGGCCGGTGAAATGGTCGAATTCGCCAATGGTGTGAAGGGCATGGCGCTCAACCTCGAAGCCGACAATGTCGGCATCGTGATCTTCGGCTCGGACTCGGAGATCAAGGAAGGCGATACCGTCAAGCGCACCGGCACGATCGTCGACGTTCCCGTCGGCAAGGGCCTGCTCGGCCGCGTCGTTGACGGCCTTGGCAATCCGATCGACGGCAAGGGACCGATCAAGGCCGACAAGCGCATGCGCGTCGAAGTGAAGGCGCCGGGCATCATCCCGCGCACCTCGGTCCACGAACCCGTCCAGACCGGCCTCAAGGCGCTCGACGCGCTCGTTCCCGTCGGCCGCGGCCAGCGCGAGCTGATCATCGGCGACCGCCAGACCGGCAAGACCGCCGTCGCGATCGACACCTTCATCAACCAGAAGCAGGCCAACGCCGGCACCGACGAATCGAAGAAGCTGTACTGCATCTATGTCGCCGTCGGTCAGAAGCGTTCGACCGTCGCGCAGATCGTGCGTCAGCTCGAAGAAAACGGCGCGATGGAATATTCGATCGTCGTCGCCGCGACCGCGTCGGAGCCCGCTCCGCTGCAGTATCTCGCACCCTACACCGGCGTGACGATGGGCGAATTCTTCCGCGACAACGGCATGCACGCCGTGATCGTCTATGACGATCTGTCGAAGCAGGCGGTCGCCTATCGCCAGATGTCGCTGCTGCTGCGCCGCCCGCCGGGCCGCGAAGCCTATCCGGGCGACGTCTTCTATCTCCACAGCCGCCTGCTCGAGCGCGCTGCCAAGATGAACAGCGACAATGGGTCGGGTTCGCTCACCGCGCTGCCGATCATCGAAACGCAGGCGGGCGACGTGTCGGCGTACATTCCGACCAACGTGATTTCGATCACCGACGGCCAGATCTTCCTCGAAACCAACCTGTTCAATGCGGGTATCCGCCCGGCGATCAACGTCGGCCTGTCGGTGAGCCGCGTCGGCTCGGCCGCGCAGACGAAGGCGATGAAGAAGGTGTCGGGCTCGATCAAGCTCGAACTCGCGCAGTATCGCGAGATGGAAGCCTTCGCGCAGTTCGGTTCGGACCTCGACGCCTCGACGCAGAAGCTGCTCAATCGCGGTGCGCGCCTGACGCAGCTTCTGAAGCAGCCGCAGTTCCAGCCGATGCCGTTCGAGGAACAGACCGCGTCGATCTTCGCCGGCACCAACGGCTATCTCGACAATGTTGGGGTGACCGACGTGTCGCGCTACGAAGCCGCGATGCTCGCCTATCTGCGCAGCGACCACGCCGACGTGCTGAAGACGATCCGCGACACCAAGGACCTCGGCGACGACGCCAAGAAGGGTCTGGTCGCGGCGCTCGAAGCGTTCGCCAAGATTTTCGCGTAACCCACCCACCTCGTCACCCCGGCGAAGGCCGGGGTCTCGACGGTGAGATCCCGGCCTTCGCCGGGATGACGGTAAGAAGGTAAAAGACGGGACTTATGGCCAGTCTGAAGGAACTCAAAGGGCGGATCGTCTCGGTCAAATCGACCCAGAAGATCACCAAGGCCAAGAAGATGGTCGCCGCCGCCAAGCTGCGCAAGGCGCAGGCGGCCGCCGAGGCCGCGCGCCCCTATGCCGAGCGGCTCGAAGGCGTCGTCGCCAGCCTGGCGTCGAAGGTCGGCGCGTCGGATTCGGCGCCGAAGCTCTTGTCGGGTACCGGCAAGAGCGACACCCATCTGCTCGTCGTGCTCAACAGCGACCGCGGCCTCGCCGGCGCGTTCAACTCGAACATCGTCAAGGCCGCGCGCGACAAGGCGCTCGAGCTGCAGGCGCAGGGCAAGAAGGTCGTCTTCTATCTGATCGGCCGCAAGGGTCGTCCGGTGATCGGACGCCTGTTCGCAGGCCAGATCATCGAACTGTACGAAACGACCGGCATCCGCGATATCGGCTTCGAACAGGCGCACGAGATTTCGGCGAAGGTGATGGAGCTTTACGAAGCCGGAGCGTTCGACGTCGCGCACCTCTTCTATTCGAAGTTCCGGTCGGCCCTGCTGCAGGAAGCAACCGGCCAGCAACTGATCCCCGTTCCCGCGCCTGTCGATGTTCCGGCGTCGAGCGGCGCCGCGGTCGAATATGAACCCGACGAGGAAGCGATCCTCGCCGACCTTCTGCCGCGCAACATCACGATCCAGATCTTCAAGGGTCTCCTTGAAAACGCCGCATCCGAACAGGGCGCGTCGATGACCGCGATGGACAATGCGACGCGTAACGCGGGCGACCTGATCAACAAGCTCACCATCATCTACAATCGCACGCGCCAGGCGGCGATCACCACCGAACTCATCGAAATCATCGCTGGCGCGGAAGCGCTGTAGCGGAATGAAGGACATGGGCGCGGAAGCGCTCTAAGCTATCCAAGCAAGGAAGAAAGTAATGGCTACCGCTCCCGAGAAGAAGGCTCCCGCCAAGAAGGCCGCTGCCCCCAAGGCTGCTGCGCCCAAGGCCGCCGCGCCGAAGAAGGCCGCTGCCCCCAAGAAGGCAGCGCCCGCCGGCACCGCCACGGGCCGCATCGCCCAGGTCATCGGCGCCGTCGTCGACGTCCAGTTCACCGGCCAGCTCCCGGCGATTCTGAACGCGCTCGAAACCGATAACAATGGCAACCGCCTCGTCCTCGAAGTCGCGCAGCATCTGGGCGAGAACACGGTTCGCACGATCGCCATGGACGCGACCGACGGCCTGACCCGCGGCCAGCCCGTCGTCGATACCGGCGCCCAGATCTCGGTCCCGGTCGGCCCGCAGACGCTCGGCCGCATCCTCAACGTCATCGGCGACCCGATCGACGAACGCGGCCCGGTGAACGCCACCGCCACCGCGCCAATCCACGCCAAGGCTCCCGAGTTCGTCGATCAGTCGACCGAAACGAGCATCCTTGTCACCGGCATCAAGGTCATCGACCTGATCGCGCCTTACGCGAAGGGCGGCAAGATCGGCCTGTTCGGCGGTGCGGGCGTCGGCAAGACCGTTCTCATTCAGGAACTGATCAACAACATCGCCAAGGGCCACGGCGGCACCTCGGTGTTCGCGGGCGTCGGTGAACGCACCCGCGAAGGCAACGACCTGTATCACGAATTCCTCGACGCCGGCGTTATCGCCAAGGACAAGGATGGCAACCCGACCCCCGAGGGTTCAAAGGTTGCGCTCGTGTTCGGCCAGATGAACGAACCGCCGGGCGCCCGCGCCCGCGTCGCACTGTCGGGCCTGACGATCGCCGAATATTTCCGCGATCAGGAAGGGCAGGACGTGCTGTTCTTCGTCGACAACATCTTCCGCTTCACGCAGGCGGGTTCGGAAGTGTCGGCGCTGCTCGGCCGTATTCCGTCGGCCGTGGGCTACCAGCCGACGCTGTCGACCGACATGGGCGCGCTGCAGGAACGCATCACCTCGACCAACAAGGGCTCGATCACCTCGGTGCAGGCCATCTATGTTCCCGCGGATGACTTGACCGACCCTGCTCCCGCAACCTCGTTCGCCCACTTGGACGCAACGACGACGCTGAACCGCGCGATTTCGGAACTCGGCATCTATCCGGCGGTCGATCCGCTCGATTCGACCAGCCGCGTGCTGACCGCCGCGATCGTCGGCCAGGAGCATTATGAAACCGCCCGCCGCGTTCAGGAAACGCTGCAGAAGTACAAGTCGCTGCAGGACATCATCGCGATTCTCGGCATGGACGAGCTTTCGGAAGAAGATAAGCTGGTCGTCGCCCGCGCGCGCAAGATCCAGCGCTTCCTGTCGCAGCCGTTCCACGTCGCCGAAGTCTTCACCAACATCCCCGGCAAGTTCGTGGCGATCGAAGACACGGTGAAGTCGTTCAAGGCGGTGGTCGACGGCGAATATGACCACCTCCCCGAAGCGGCCTTCTACATGGTCGGCGGCATCGAGGAAGCGGTCGCCAAGGCCGCCAAGCTGGCCGCCGACGCGGCGTAATCGAATTCCCCTCCCGCTTGCGGGAGGGGCTAGGGGAGGGCCTGTCGGGGAACGGGTCTTTCGCCGAACCGGAACACACCCTCCCCCGACCCCTCCCGCAAGCGAGAGGGGGGAGATTGAAGAATGGCCCTGAAGTTCGAACTCGTCACCCCTGCCCGCCTCGAGCGGTCGAGCGACGTCTATATGGTCACCGTCCCGGGCAGCGAAGGCGACTTCTCGGTGCTCGAAGGGCATGCGCCGTTCATGGCGACCCTGCGCAACGGCCCGCTGACCATCTATGCCGCGAATGGCGCCGCGCCGGAGACCATCGAGGTCGAAGGCGGCTTCGCCGAAGTGAACGAGGCTGGCCTGACCGTTCTTGCCGAGCATATCGCAAGCTGATCTTTCGCCGTCCACGGCGCATCAAAGAGCCCGCATCCCCATGGATGCGGGCTTTTTTGTGCCGATCGCGCAATCGTTCGTCCGCATTAGGAGAATATCAAAGTTTCCGATTTATTCACCGTGTCGGATGGGGGTTTGCCATGAAAATTGGCGGATTCCCGAACTCGTAGCTTCGAAGCAGGATGATGTGATGAGTGCATTCGGACGCCGACCCGGTACCGCTGGCCGCCCCGCCTTCGGCGTGGCCAAGCCGATGCAGACTGGCTCCGGCATGGGTGGCGGCTCGCAATTTCCTGCCATCGAAACGCCGCCTCCCGTCGAGATACCCGCGATTCCGTCGAATCTCTCTCCCGAAGAAGAGGCGATGGAGAGGCTGAACCAGCGCTCGACCGCCGAGGCGATGGAGCCCGAAAAGGCGCAAGGCTTTGAAGCCAGCGTCCACAAGATCAAGGAACAGGTGTTGCCGCGCCTGCTCGAGCGCGTCGATCCCGAAGCCGCCGCGACGCTCAGCAAGGACGAGCTGACCGAGGAATTCCGCCCGATCATCCTCGAAGTGCTCGCCGAACTGCGCATCACGCTGAACCGCCGCGAGCAATTCGCCCTCGAAAAGGTTCTCGTCGACGAACTGCTGGGTTTCGGTCCGCTCGAAGAGTTGCTGTCGGACCCCGACATCACCGACATCATGGTCAACGGGCCGTACCAGACCTATGTGGAACGGAAGGGTCAGCTCGTCATCGCGCCGATCCAGTTTCGCGACGAACAGCATCTGTTCCAGATTGCGCAGCGTATCTGCAACATGGTCGGCCGCCGCGTCGACCAGACGACGCCTCTCGCCGACGCCCGTCTGAAGGACGGCAGCCGCGTCAACGTTATCGTCCCGCCGCTGTCGCTGCGCGGCACCGCGATCTCGATTCGTAAATTCTCGGCCAAACCGATCACGCTCGACATGTTGTTTCAATGGGGCGCGATGAGCCAGAAAATGTGCACCGCACTGAAGATTGCGGGCGCGAGCCGGTTCAACATCGTGATCTCTGGCGGTACGGGTTCGGGCAAGACGACGATGCTCAACGCGCTGTCGAAGATGATCGACCCCGGCGAGCGCGTGCTGACGATCGAGGACGCCGCCGAACTTCGCCTGCAACAGCCGCACTGGCTGCCGCTCGAAACGCGCCCGGCGAACCTTGAGGGGAACGGCGCGATTCATATGGGCGACCTCGTCAAGAACGCGCTGCGTATGCGCCCCGACCGCATCATCATGGGTGAGGTTCGCGGCGCCGAATGTTTCGACCTTCTCGCCGCGATGAACACGGGTCACGACGGATCGATGTGTACGCTCCACAGCAACAGCCCGCGCGAATGCCTCGGCCGTATGGAAAACATGGTGCTGATGGGCGACATCAAGATTCCGAAGGAAGCGATATCGAAACAGATCGCCGATTCGGTCGACCTGATCGTCCAGATCAAGCGCCTGCGCGACGGCTCACGCCGCGTCACCAACGTCACCGAGGTGATCGGGATGGAAGGCGACGTCATCGTCACCCAGGAATTGTTCAAGTTCGAATATCAGGACGAGGACAAGGACGGCAAGATCATCGGCGAATATCGCGCGATGGGCCTGCGCCCCTATACGCTTGAAAAAGCCCGTCAATATGGCTTCGACCAGCCCTATCTCGAGGCCTGCCTCTAAGCCTTCAACCCGAAAGCCGCGGCGAACAGCGCAACCGTTACCGCGGTCAACGCGATGCCGCGCCATGGCATGAAACCGACCTTGTCGACGTCGCGCCGGTGGCGGCGGCGATAGTCGGCGACCTCGGCAACGACCGCGATCGCGGCGCTCGCCGCACTCACCGTCAGCATCGACCCTTGCATTGGCGTGCGTCCCTTCGCAAACAGGGGATCCTTCCCCCCGCTCTCTCTTCGAGAGAGAAAGACAAGAGGTTGCCCATATGCGTCCGCTGATCCTCGTTGCAAGTGCCGTCGCCGCGCTTGCCGTTCCCGCCGCCGCCATGATCCAGCACGACCATGCCGGCCATGGTCCGGCGAAGACATCCGATGCGATCGCCTCCGCAGTCGCCGCCGCGACCCGCAGCGCGGCCAATGTCGCGCGCGATCGATATCGTCATCCCGCCGAAACGCTGTCCTTTTTCGGGGTGAAGCCCGGCGACACGGTGGTCGAACTGTGGCCCGGTGGCGGATGGTACACCGAAATCCTGGCCCCGCTCGCCAAGGCGGGGGGCGGAACCCTCTATGCCGCGGCGCCCTGGGAAAAGGGGCTGAACCGTATCAAGGAATGGCAGGGGGCAAAGCCCGATGTCTATGGCGCGATCAAGCTCGCGGAATTTCCCGCCGCCGGTAACGGACCGAAAGTGCCCGATGGCAGCGCCGATGCCGTGCTGACCTTCCGCAACGTCCACAACTGGCGTTTCGGCGGCAAGGACAACACCGCCGAAGCGTTTCGACAGATCTATGCGATGCTGAAGCCCGGCGGCGTGCTTGGTATCGAGGAACATCGCCTGCCCGAAACCATGGATTCGGCGCTTGAGGAAAAGAGCGGCTATATGAAACGGTCGTCGATCATCGCCTTCGCGGAGGCTGCGGGCTTCAAGCTCGCCGGTGAAAGCGACATCAACGCCAATCCCAAGGATACGCACGACTATCCGAACGGTGTCTGGACGCTGCCGCCGAGCCTGCGTGAAGGCGACAAGGACCGCGAAAAATATCTTGCGATCGGCGAGTCGGACCGCATGACGCTGAAATTCGTGAAGCCCGCGTCCTGACGAAACATCTGGAATCGATCGACCCCGCGCTGCTGCTCAGTGCCTATGCGCAGGGGCTTTTCCCGATGGCCGACGGGGCGGACGACCCGTCGGTCCATTGGGTCGAACCGCGGTTGCGCGCGATATTGCCGCTGGGCGGCTTTCACTTGTCGCGCAGCCTGAAAAAGCTGATCCTGTCCGACCGGTTCCGTGTCACCACCGACACCGCCTTTCGCGCGATGATGGCGCTTTGCGCCGAGCCCGCCGACGACCGGCCGACGACGTGGATCAACCCGGTCATCAAGACGAGTTATGAACGCCTGTTCCAGCTCGGCCACGCCCACAGCGTCGAATGCTGGCTGGGGGACGATCTGGTCGGCGGGCTCTACGGCGTCTCGCTTGGCCGGGCCTTCTTCGGCGAATCGATGGTCAGCCGCACGCGCGACGCCTCGAAAGTCGCGCTCGCGCATCTCGTCGCGCGGCTGATCGCGGGCGGATGGCAGCTTCTCGACTGCCAGTTCATCACCCCGCATCTGGAAAGCCTCGGCGCGATCGAAATTCCGCAGGCCGACTATCTCCGGCGACTCTATTCGGTGTTGTCGGAGAGAGCGGCGGGTGCAGGCGCCGCTTTCGGGGCGGACGGGCCAGCCGCCGGCGTGCCTTCGCCGCCGTTCGTCGCGGGCGTCTGGTCGGCGCTCGATGCCTTGGGTGCCGCGACCGCCGATTTGGGCGCGGCGCGCACGACGGGCTCGCCGCCCGGATATGTCATCGCACAGCTTTTGACGAAGACGTCATAGATCGGGTGCTGGATGACATTGCGCTCGGGCCGTTCCTTGAACAGCCAGCCCGAGAAAACGCGATACCATTTATCGTCCCGCTGATCCTGCACCGTCAACTGGACGAACGCACCGGTTTCGGGCGGGTCTTCCCACGGAGCGGTCGTTTCGCATGCCCGCAGACGCACGATCGCGCGGCCGGCCCGGACGGTGTCGCCAGGCTTCATCTCGAGGTCGCGGACCAGGCCGTTGCGTTTGTTGAGCAGGCCCACCACCGCAACGCGCTGATCCATCGGGGTGGCGCCTTCGATTCCGCCGACTTCCTGGCGGACCCGGTCCGACTTCGCGAGTTGCGCCGACGTCTCGCCCGGACGCTTGCCGTTGTTCGCGCGGTCGCACGCCGACAGCGCGGTCACCGTGACAAGCGCCAGAAGCGCGATCCGGATTGGATGCGACCCCACGAAGCTCAATCGGCGCCGGGACGCCAGGCCTCATAGTCGCCGGTTGCCGCGGCGCGGTGCCCCCCACGCTCCAGCGCTCCCGCCGGGCGATAGGCGCCAGGGCTGCCGGTCAGGTTCGCGCTCGCCTCCCGCTCCCAGGCGCGCGGCGCCGGAAGCGCGTCGTCGGGAAGGTCGTCGAGCGTGCCGTGCAGCCAGCCGTGCCATTCGGGCGGCACCCGGCTGGCGTCGTTCGATCCGTTGTAGAGGACCCAGCGGCGATTGCCCTTCTTCGCGCGAAAATAGCGATTGCCAAGGCTGTCTTCGCCGACCTTTTCGCCCGTGCTCCAACTGTTCAGCAACGTGCCGACGGTCGCACCGTCCCACCAGGTGAAAATCTTGCCGAATATGCTCATGGCTGCGGCGTTTACAGGCAAGGGTGCGCGGTCTGCAAGCCGCAAACCGCGCCGCGCTTCGCTATTTCTTGTCTTTCCACGTCACTCGGGCGCTCTCGTCGATGCCAAGCTTCGCGGCGGTCCCGCCTGCAAGTTCGAGAACCGCCGAGACCTCTCCCCCGCTGACCACCGGCTCCAGCGATTCGGGGATCGTATTTTCGGCGATCCGGTCGATGGTGCCGTCGGCGCGAACGAAGATCATGTCGAGCGGGATCAGCGTGTTCTTCATCCAGAAACTCGCAAGCCTCGGCGTCGGAAAGGGAAAGAGCATGCCGCCGTCGGCGGGCAGCCCCATCCGCAGCATCAGGCCCTGCTCCTGCTCTTCCCTGGTTCGCGCGACCTCGACGTTGAAACGATGCGTCTTGCCCGCCATTTCGATCGTCAGCGGGATGGTGTTCGCCTGTTCCGCCTCGCTGGCAGTTTTCCCGCAGCCCGCCATCGGCAACGCAAGCGACAGGGCAAGAGCGGTCCATATGGCGCGCATCGACAGATCCTATGACAAGAAACCAACAATTCAGCCGAACTAATCGAGCGCCGCTTCGGCGTCCAGCGCCGCCATCGCCTCTGCGTCCCCCGGCGGGACGGCGAGGATGCGGCGCGCAAGCGCCAGGCTGTGCCCCGCCCGCGCGAACGCTGCGACCTGCCGATCGCGCACGGCCGGATCGTCGGCGGGGCGCGTCGCATAGGGGCCGAACCGGCGGCGGCGGGCAAAGCCGATGGCCGCCGCCAGCGCCCTGTCCTCCGCTTCGGCGATCGCCTCACCGCTGTCCTCAGGTGCAATTCCGTCTACGAAAAGCTGCGCCTTCACCCGGCGGACGCCCAGCCCTCGCCGCGTCATCGCGCCCGCGCGCATCGCGGCATATTGGCGGTCATCCAGAAACTGCAACCGTTCCATCTTGTCGGCAACAGCTTCGCAGGCCGTCATCGCATCGACATCGCCGACCCATTCGGATTCGCGTATTTTGCGGGACAGGTAGCGCGTCAGCTTTGCCCGGCTGGTGGCGAATCGCGCGACATAGGCGAGCGCAAGCTCGTCGAGCTTCGCTGCGCCGAGCGGTTTGCGGGAGCGGTCGGACCGAGAAGCGCGAGACACCATGCCATGTTTATGCCACAGTCGGGCCTGATTGAGAACGACCAGCGCCGCCATATCGGGCCCTAACGCCCGTAAATGGGCCTTTTTTGTTCCAACTTGCAGGGATCGCGCAAGGCAGACATGGCTGAAAAAGATGACATGATTGTTGCCGCGCGTCCCGTTTCCCGGGACCCGACACGCCCTATGACCGAAAATTCCGCAATCGTGGCGGACGAACTCGTCCCCACTCCGACCCATTGCGCGCAGCCGCGTCGCTTTTCGGACTTCGCTACCGTCGGCGAAGCGCTCGACTATGCGGCAAGCGGTACGCGCGGGCTCAACTTCCATGATCCGCGCGGAAAGCTCGTGCGCCCCTATCCGTATAGCGCGTTGAAAGCCGACGCCCTTGCCGCCGCCTATCGCCTGATCGCCGCCGGCGTACAGCCGAATGACCGCATCGCGCTGATCGCCGAGACGGGCGCCGAATTCGCCGCCCTCTTTTTCGGTACCATCTATGCCGGCGCCTGGCCGGTGCCGCTGCCGCTGCCGACCAGCTTTGGCGGACGCGATTCCTATGTCGGTCAGCTTGTCGTCCAGTTGACGAGCAGCGATCCCAAGATGCTGTTTTTCCCGCCCGAAATCGCTGCGATGGCAGCCGAAGCGGCCGAGGCGCGTGGGGTTCAGCCGATGGATTGGAGCGCGTTCGAAAAGCGCGCGGCGCCGGTCGCCGACCTGCCCGAACAAAAGACCGACGAGACCTGCTACCTTCAGTACAGCAGCGGCTCGACCCGCTTCCCCCACGGGGTCGCGGTCACGCATGGCGCCCTGCTCAACAATCTCGCCGCGCACTCGCACGGCATGAACGTTCAGGACAGCGACCGCTGCGTCTCGTGGCTTCCGTGGTATCATGACATGGGTCTCGTCGGATGCCTGCTCTCGCCCGTGGCGAACCAGGTGTCGGTCGACTATCTGAAGACCGAGGATTTCGCCCGCCGTCCGCTGGCCTGGCTCGACCTCATCAGCCGCAATCCGGGGACGACGCTCAGCTATTCGCCGACCTTCGGATACGACATCTGTGCGCGCCGCGTGTCGAGCCAGACGCACGTCGCCGACCGCTTCGACCTGTCGCGCTGGCGCGTCGCCGGCAACGGCGCCGACATGATTCGCCCCGACGTGATGCAAAGCTTTGTCGATGCCTTTGCCGATGCGGGTTTCAAGGCCAGCGCCTTCCTGCCGAGCTATGGTCTGGCCGAGGCGACCCTCGCGGTCAGCATCATGCCGCCGGGCGAAGGCATCGTGGTCGAGCTGGTCGAGGAAACCGAATTGTCGGGCGCTGCCGGCGACGCCGGTCGGCCGACCCGCTACCGCGCGATCGTCAACTGCGGCCGCGCCGCGCGCGACATGACGATCGAGGTCCGCGACGAAGCCGGCAACATTCTGCCCGATCAGACGGTCGGAAAAGTGTGGTGCAGCGGCCCGTCGCTGATGACCGGCTATTTCCGCGATCCCGAAGCAACCGCCGCCTGCATGGCCGATGGCTGGCTCGATACCGGTGATATGGGTTATTTGTCAGACGGTTACATCTACATCGTCGGCCGCGCCAAGGACATGATCATCATCAACGGCAAGAATCACTGGCCGCAGGATATCGAATGGGCCGTCGAACAGCTTCCCGGCTTCAAATCGGGCGACATCGCGGCCTTCGCGATCACCGCACCCGGCGGCGAGGAAACGCCGGCGGTGCTCGTCCAGTGCCGCACCAGCGACGAAGAAGAGCGCGTCGCATTGCGGGAGAAGATCCGCGACCGCGTCCGTGCGATCACCGGCATGAACTGTCTGATCGAACTGATTCCGCCGCGCACCCTGCCGCGCACCAGTTCGGGCAAACTCAGCCGATCGAAGGCCCGCGCGCAATATCTGGCGGGCGAGATACAGCCCTTCCAGCTCGCGGCCTGACATCCCCGGACGATCGCGCGGCAGCAGCCCTTCGCCGTGGGGCTGACCGCGCGAATCCACCGTCTTTTCTGTCCCGTCACGAGACAAAGATTTCCTGTCGCGCCAGCCGCATAGTTACCTTCCCGTAACCCGTCGCGGTTAGACCCGACGGCGTGAAAAGCCTGCTGACCGACCAGATAGTTGCCAACGATATCCCCACGCGGACCCTTTTGGGGCTGGGACCGCGCGACGAGGATGTGGGCGACCTTCGCCAGCTTCAACTGGCGCCGCTTCGCGGCAAGGGTGGCCTGCGCCTGTGGATGGGCGTCGGGATGGCGCTCGTCGCGGCCTTCACGATGGTTCACGACATGGCCTGGCCGCTGATCAGCGCCTGGCTTGCCGGCACGCTGGGCTTCAGCCTCTGGTCGTACCGGGCCTTCTCGAAGCTGCCGTTCGGCGATCCCAAGTCGCCGGGTATCGTCGAATATCAGCTGTGCAGTCGCCACGCGCTCTATTCCGCGGCGGTGTGGTCGACGCCGTTCTGGCTGCAGGGATGGCCCCCTGCGCTCGACCATGCGCTGTCGATGTGGGCGATCGCGCTCCTCATGATGCTGACGCTCGCGATCGTCGCACACAGCCTGCCGCGAGCGTGCCTCCTCTTCATCATGCCGGTCAGCCTGTCGGCCGGCGGCGCGCTTTTCGCCGCGGGATCGCCGCCGATCGCGGGGGTTGCCGTGGTCGCGGGGATCCTGCTCAGCCTGTTCTGCCTTCGCTTCGCACAGGCGCACGTCCGTTTCCGCCGGGCCGAGGAAACGCTGCACGAAAAGACCGAGACGGTCAGCCTGCTGCTCCGCGAGTTCGAGGAAACCTCGGCCGACTGGTTGTGGCAGACCGACAACAACCGCCGCCTGATCCATGTCACGCCGCGCCTCGCTTATGCACTTGGCGGCACCGCAGAGGCACTCGAAGGCGTTCCGCTGCTCCAGGCGCTTTCGGGCGATTCCTGGGAGACGGGTAATTTCCCGAAGACCCTGCACAATATGGCCGAACGGATGAAGCGGCGCGAAAGCTTCTCCAACATGATCGTTCCGGTGACGATCGGAGGCAAGCCGCGCTGGTGGGAATTGTCCGCCTCGCCCCGCCTCGACGAAGCGGGCAAGTTTCTGGGCTTTCGCGGGGTCGGGTCGGATGTGACCGAACAGCATGCAACGGCCGAGCAGATCGCCAAGATGGCGCGCTTCGACAACCTGACCGGCCTGCCCAACCGCCTCAGCCTGCACGAGGATCTGGCACGCGCACTGGCGCATGCGATCGACGCGAAATCCCGCTGCGCAATGCTGATGATCGACCTCGACCGCTTCAAGGCGGTCAACGATACGCTCGGCCACCCGGTGGGCGACAAACTGCTCGCGCAGGTCGCAGCGCGGCTCAAGGGCATGATGGAGCGCGGGATGACCTGCGGCCGGCTCGGCGGCGACGAATTCGCCGTCGTGCTGCACAATGTCCCCTCATCGCTCGCCGCCGAGGAATTCGCGACACGGGTCATCGCGACGATCAGTCGCCCCTATGTGGTCGATAACCACCAGCTTTTCGTCGGCGCCAGCGTCGGCTTCGCGATCGGCCCGACCGACGGCGCGACGGTCGAAACGCTCACGCGCAACGCCGACCTCGCGCTCTACAAGTCGAAGGACAAGGGCGGCAACGTCGTCGCCGGCTATGTCGCATCGCTCCATGCGCAAGCCGAGGAACGGCGCGTGATGGAGCAGGAACTGCGCGGCGCCCTCGATCGTGGTGAATTCGAACTATATTATCAGCCGGTCGTGACGGCGGCGGACGGCACGTTGAACGGGTTCGAAGCGCTGATCCGCTGGCAGAACCAGAAGCTGGGCAATGTGTCGCCCGGCCGGTTCATTCCGCTGGCCGAGGACAGCCGCCTGATTTCCCCGATCGGCGAATGGGTGCTGCGCACGGCCTGCTACGAGGCAATGAAATGGCCTTCGAACCTGAAGGTTGCGGTCAACGTCTCGGCCGAACAGCTTACCGATCCCGCCTTTGCGTCGGTCGTCGTCTCGGCCCTTGCCCAGAGCGGCCTGCCTCCACAGCGGCTGGAGATCGAGGTCACCGAAAGCGTGTTTCTCCGCGACGGCGGCGGCGCGGCGCAACTGCTCGACCAGTTGATCGGCCTAGGCATCCGCCTGTCGCTCGACGATTTCGGCACCGGCTATTCGTCGCTCGGCTATCTGCGCAAGACGCAATTCTCGACGATCAAGGTCGATCGCAGCTTCGTCGTCGGCGCCGCCAAGGGCAGCATCGAATCGATCGCGATCATCCGCGCCGTCGTCGCGCTCGCCGACAGCCTCGGCATGTCGACTACCGCCGAAGGCGCCGAGACCGAGGTCGAGGTCGACACACTCCGCGCGCTCGGCTGCAGCAACATCCAGGGCTATTATTACGGTCGCCCGATGCCCGCCAGCGACGTTCTCATCCTCTTCCGCCCGCCGGAGCCGACGGCGATCGCGGCGGCGTGATTCCCTGTCGCGACCGCCCGATCAGCGGGTAACGATCGGGAGGTAAACCGATCACGACCTGCGCGGTGAACGACCAGTCGAACGCATCGCGCGACGAGCTGAACAGCTTAACAAAAGGTTCCCCCATTCACCGCATCATGGGCGCAATTCACCGCTATCGGGTTGGTGGCTTCGGGCACCTGCGGCACAGACGCTCCAACGCTTGAAGACAAGCCAATCGGGGGTCGCCTTCCATGTTTCATCGTCGCTTTCTGGGTGCATTTGCCCTGTGTGCCTCGCTGCTGGCCAGCGTCCCGGCCACCGCCCGCGACTATCTGCAATGCGTCCCCTTCGCCCGCGCCGAATCGGGCGTCGACATTCGCGGCAATGCGAAGACCTGGTGGGCGCAGGCGGCTGGCGAATATGATCGCGGCCAGGAACCCCGCAAGGGCGCCGTCATGGCCTTTGCCAGCACGGCTGGTATGCCGCTCGGCCACGTCGCCGTCGTCAAGAAGGTGGTCAGCGACCGCGAAATCCTGATCGACCACGCCAACTGGTCGCCGATCGGCGGCCGTCGCGGCCAGATCGAACGGAATGTCCGCGTCGTCGATGTCAGCGACCGTGGCGACTGGAGCATGGTTCGCGTCTGGTACGCCCCGATCGGCGACCTCGGACTGCGCGCCAACCCGGTGCAGGGCTTCATCTATGCCGGCGGCAACGCGCGCCCCGACACCAGGGCGTTCGACGCACCGGTGTGGGCAAGCAACAACTGGAAGCCGGGCAACGGGCTCGAAATCGTCGCCGCTTCGCTCGGCAGCTAGGCCGAAACCCCGACCAAATACGGAATTTGCGCCCCCTCCCGCCAGCGGGAGGGGCGATGGGCGTCAGGCTTCGTCGCCCGCTCCGTCTTCTGCGCCGCCTTCTGCCGCGATATCTTCGAACCAGGCCACGACCTCACCCGATAACTTGATCGTCATCGGCTGGCCGAACCGGTCCTTCGACTTGCCCGCAGCGACGCGGATCCAGCCTTCCGAAATCGAATATTCCTCGACGTCGGTCCGCTCCTGGCCCTTGAAGCGAATACCGATTCCGCGCTGCAGCACCTCCATGTCGAAATGGGGCGAACGCGGGTTGGTCGACAAATGGTCGGGGGGCGTGTCGGTCATCTGGAATCTCCGTTTTCTGCCGCTGCCGCTAGGCGAGCACGCGCCGCAAATCAAGCGCCGGGTCGTCCATCCATGCAGGAAAGCGTGCGATCGACGGACCGGCTCGGGGATCGTATCGCGCCCTTGCGCTCGGTCGCCGCGCCGCCGATAAGGCCTGCGGGTCGCGTATCGCAGGACAGTCTTTGATGACGATACGCCGTGCCCTTGCCGTTCTGGCCGCCTTGCCGCTAGCCGTCCCCGCCCAGCTTTACGCCAGAGCTGCCGAACCACTGGCCTGCGCCGAAAACGCGAAGGGCGAATGCGACGATGAGGCGAACCGCGCCGTCAACGCGGTGCTCGATCGCTATCAGGCAGTATGGGGTCCGCAAACGGTCGAGGTCGGGATCGAACTGGTCGATATCGTCGCGAAATACCACGACCGGCTGTCGCGGCGCACGCGGTTCGACGCCGACACCACGCTGTGGATCTTCATGAGCGGTGACAAACGCGAACAGGGCGGTGCCGACTATCGCCGGGTCGTCGACCGGATCCGGAGCCACGCCAACCGCTTCCGCGAAGCGGGTGATCACAAGGGCGAACTGATGTTTCTCGACTGGATGACGGCCGGGTTACCCTATGACGATCAGCTCGCGCACGCCCGGCTCGTTCACCGCCGCGCCGCCCAGCTCGGGCTGCTGTCGAGCAGTTGGGCCAGCAGCGCGCGCAGCTCGATCCAGATCACCGGCCTGCCGCTGCTGGCGGAAGGGCGGCAGGATGAATTTCTCCGCGCGCTCGACGACACCTATGCCGAACTCGACGCGGCCGGCGTGGAGCAGGACTATTGGGAGCTGCAACTCACCTATGCCGAGGCGCTGACGCTCGCCCGCCGCGACGAAGAGGCCGACCGGCGGTTCGCCGAGACTCTTGCGATGGTCGATGGGCATGTGCGCCACACGCAGTTCGCGAACAACCAGATCAGCTATTACCGCAATATCGCCGGCCGCTTCGCGGCAGCGGAAGAACCTGGCCGCCTCGCTGCGGTCGCCAGCGAAAAGCTGAATGGGCGCGACGATATCAGCACCCAGAAATCGCGCTATAATTATGCGCTGGCCCTGCTCGGGCAGGGCAAGGCGAGCGAAGCCCTGCCCTATTTCGAGGAAGCGCTGCCGTTGCAGCGCGCCGCCGAATCCGGCCCCTGGAGTGGTCGGACCGACGATACGATCATCCTGCTCACCACGCTCGCCCGCGCGCGCGCGCAGGTCAAGGGCAGGGAAAGCGACGGCCTCGCCGCAGCGGTCGAGGCGGCCGACCGCCTGCGCGCCAAACGCGATGCCGGGTTCAACGGCGGCAGCGCCAATCCCGTGGTCGTCGCGCTTGCCAAGGCGGTCGCGAAAGGGACGCGCCGCAACCCGCTATCGGGCGCGTTCGACATGGTTATGGCTTCGGGTTGGGCGGCGCGCAGCGCCGAAAAGGCCGATACCATACGGCCCGCCTTCCTTGCCGCACAGGACCTTACCCTGACCGACGCAGGCGATGCGATCAACGAGGCGGCGGCGCGCGACATCGCGGGCAGCGGCCCGCTCGGCGCACTCGTCCGCCAGCGGCAGGATGCTGCACAGGCGGTGGTGTCGCTCAGTCAGCGCTACCGCGAGCAATCGCTGGGCAGCGACGAAGCGCGCGCCGCGACACTGCGCCGACAGCTCGACGACGCAGCCGCCGGGCTCGCCCCGCTCGACGCGCGCATCGCCGCCGAGTTTCCCGACTATGCGACGCTCGTGGCCCCAAAATCGATCGATGTCGCAGCGGTGCAGGCCCTGCTCGCACCCGACGAGGCGGTGCTGATGCTGCTGCCGTCGGAGGGACATCATTATGCCTTCGCGATCTCGAAGAAAAAGGCGCTCTGGCACCGCGTCGACAACGGCGCCGCACCCATCGCCGCCGACGTCGCGCGGTTGAAGTGCCGGATCGATGAAAACAGTTGCTCGCTCGCCGACTATAACGACCTGCTCGCCGCCGAAAACCGCGGCACCAAAAGCGTGATCGACGAACGCTATCCACGCTACGACCGCGCGGCCGCCTATCGCCTGTACCAACAGTTGATCGCGCCGGTGGCGGCGGCCCTCCCGCAACAGGGGCGGGTCTATAATGTCGTCAGCGGTCCGATCGCCGGGCTGCCCCTTGCCGCGCTCGTCGCGAAAGCGCCGAAGGGCGATGCCGAAAGCGGCGCCGTCGCAGACCTCGAGGCGACCGAATGGCTCGGCAAGCGCTACCGCTTCATCACGCTGCCGTCGGTCAGCGCACTGGCGCTGGCGCAGCGCGAGGCGCCCGCCGATGCCGCCACGCGGCCGCCGCTTGTCGCCTATGGCGCCCCAGTGCTGCTGGGCAGCGGCCCGACCGGCGCGGGAAGCGACGACCGCGGGGGTGGGCTTCGGCGACGCGGCGGCGTCGGGGTTCGCGGGTCGGGCTTCACCGAAGCGAACGGCGACAAGACGATGGCATCGGTCGACAAGCTTCGCCGCCTCGCCCCGCTTCCGGGGACCGCGATGGAACTCACCAGGCTTTCGGCAACGATCGGCAAAGGCCGCGGCGCGCGGCTCGGCGCCGAGGCGACCGAGACGGCGCTCAAGGCCGACACCGACCTGCCGCGCGCGGTCACCGTCGTCTTCGCAACGCATGGCCTGCTGCCCCATGAAATGGGGATCGGATCGGAACCGGGCCTCGTGCTGACACCCCCCGGCACCGCAAGCGCCGAGGACGACGGCCTTCTGACCGCCAGCGAAGCCGCGGCGCTGTCGCTCAGCGCCAAATGGGTCGTCCTGTCGGCCTGCAACACGGCAACGCCGGGGGTCGAGGCGGGCGCAAGCGGCGAATCGCTGTCCAGCCTCGCGCGCAGCTTCCTCTACGCCGGGTCGGGCAATCTGCTCGCCAGCCACTGGCGCGTCGCCGACGACGCCACCGCGGCGCTGATCGTCGAAACCTTGTCCAATGATGGCGCTACGCCTGCGCGCGCGCTCGCGGCGGCGATGGAAGCGGTCCGCACCGGCAAGCATCCGGACGGCAGCGTGGTCGACGGCTGGAAGCCCCATTGGGCCCATCCGGCTAGCTGGGCGCCCTTCACGCTGGTCACCAACCGCGACCGTTAGGGTCGGCGCCCAGGGGGCAAGTCAGGGCTAAGGTCCTGACCCTAGACGGCACGCCGCGCCCGCCGCCATTCGGCACGCTCGGCTTCGATCGTCGCCATGCGTTCGGCAACGGGATACAGGTCGCGATCCTCGCGTTCGATCCGCGTTTCCAAGGCATCGACGATGATCGTCGTTTCCGCACAGAAACAGCCCCAGCGGCGCTCAATGGAGTCGGCGGTCCAGCGCGCGTCATATGCCTCGAAATCGCCCGCCAGCTGGCCCATTTCATCGACGAAGCCCTTCGCCAGCCGGTTGATATCGAGATCGCCTGTCCCGCGCAGGCGAGGATACAGTGCCCAGTCCTCGCATTTCAGATGGCGGACCAGCGTTTCGCGGAGCATCCCGCGCACCGCGGCCAGTTCGGTTGCACGCGGGGGCGCTGCCTCCGCGACCATCTCCATCAGGAATCGCGACAGCGTCGCAAGCGCCGCATGTTCGGCGCGCAACCGCTCCAATTCGCGCGTCTTGTGCATTCCAAATCCCCAGTGCGAGCGGCCCCTCCGCAATCAGCGGTACGCCGCGCGCATGAAAAGACCGTTAACCGCGTTCTTCGCCGCTACCGATGACCCGGATGACAGACAGGCGATCCGCATGAGCGCGATCCTCCATGCGAAGCGGGTTGTCAAACCACCGACGCGCCCATAGGCATTCGTCGATGGTCACTCGCAACATCGCTGGGTTCCCCTGATGCAACGCTCGACCATCCGCGCATGGTTTCTGATCCACAAATGGACGAGCATCGTCTGCACCGCCTTTCTGTTGATGCTGTGCGTCACCGGCCTGCCGCTAATCTTTCATCACGAGATCGACGAGATTTCCGAGGGCCAGCTACAGTTCGGACTGCCGGGCACAGGATCTTCGGGCGAGGCGCCAGGTCTCAGGCCGCTCGACGAGATGCTCGCCAAAGCGCTTGCCGCCCGGCCCGGCGAAGTGCCGGTCTTCATGGCGTTCGACAATGATCAGCCGTCGATGACGATCACCACCGCGCCGCGGCCCGACTCCCCGGCCGAGGACATGACGCTGCTGATTTTCGACCGCTCCACCGGAAATATGATCAGCGCCGCCGACGAGGGCGGCGTGATGCATTTCCTTCTCCAGCTCCACACCGACATGTTCCTCGGCCTGCCCGGCATGCTCTTTCTCGGGCTGATGGGGCTGTTCTTCGTGATCGCGATCGCTTCGGGCGTCGTGCTGTACGCCCCCTTCATGCGCAAACTCGATTTCGGGACCTTGCGCGTGTCACGCAGCGCCCGGCTGAAGTGGCTCGACTATCACAACCTGCTCGGCATCGTCGCACTGGCGTGGATGACCGTGGTCGGCGCCACCGGGGTGATCAACGCGCTCGCGACCCCGATATTCCAATATTGGCAAGCCACCGAGTTGGCCGAAATGACGAAGGCTTATGCCGGACAGGGCGCAGTCACGCCCGACCGCTATGGTTCGATCGACCGCGCGATGGCGGCCGCACGCAAGGCGATCCCCGGCAACAATCCCCAGTTCATCGCCTTCCCGGGCGGCGGCTTTTCCAGCAAGCACCATTATGCCGTCTTCTTTCAGGGCAACACGCCGCTGACCGAGCGGTTGCTGACATCGGCGCTGATCGATGCCGAAACGGGGGCGTTCACCGACGCGCGGCCGATGCCCTGGTACACCAAGGCGCTCGCGCTTTCGCAGCCGCTCCACTTCGGCGACTATGGCGGACTGCCGCTCAAGATGCTGTGGGCGATCCTGACGCTGTTCACCATGATCATCCTCGGCTCGGGCCTCTATCTCTGGCTCGGCAAGCGCCGCTCGGGCACCGACGCGCTTGTCCGCGAGGTCGAGAGCGGCGGCGACCTGGCGCCCGCCGAATGACGAAACCCGGCAGTCTCCGCGCCATCTTCGCGCTGCCCGTCGCCCTCGCGCTTGTCAGTATCGTCGGGCTCGTCGTCGCGCTGACCGGCGACGGCCTTCGCGACGTTGCGGCATGGGCGGCGCTTGCGATACCCGTTCTTGTGGTCGGCTGGGCGATGCGGAACCGGCGCGCCTAGAGGTTGGGACATCGGGAGACGAAAAGGGCCGCGGAGCATTTACTCCGCGGCCCCTGTCACAGGCGGTCTTGCCGGCGCCGGCTCAGAAACGCTTGGTCAGCGTACCGACGATCTGGCGCCCTTCCGCGAAGAAACAGCCCATCGCGCTGGTGCAACGACCCGCATAGCGCTTGTCGAAGATATTGCTGCCGTTGATCGCGATCCGCCAGCCCGGAAGGTCATAATGCAGCGTCGCGTCGAACAGCGTCGCCGCCGGACTGGTGTAAACGAGCGGGACGAAGACCGACGGAACATTGCCCGGGCTGCTGCTCAGGTGTCGAATGCCGAAGCCGCCGCCGGCCCCGGCGAGCGAACCGGTCGCCTTGGTATAGTCGACGAACAGCGACGCCTTATGGCGGGGCTGCGCCGACAGGCGCGCATTGTCCTCGAGCGCGAAATTGCTCTTGGTGATCTTCGCGTCGATATAGCTGTAGGAGGCGTTGATCGAAAGCTGCTCGCGAATTCGGGTGACGACCTCCAGTTCCAATCCCTTCGAAACGACTTCGCCGGCCTGAACCTTGCCCCCCGGATGGTTGATCTGGTCGGGATCGTCGGTCACGACATTCGTCTGCTCGATCCGGAACACCGCCGCCGTCGCGAACAGTTTCACATCGTCCAGCAGGCGCGCGTCATATTTCACGCCGGCCTCGATCTGTTCGCCCGAACTGGGCGAAAAGGCATCGCCGGTGAAGGTCGCACCGACCACAGGCAGGAACGATGTCGCATAGCTGACATAAGGCGCGATGCCCGCGTCGGTCACATAGGTCGCACCGACGCGCCAGGTGAACTTGTCCTGCTTGGTCTCGACCGGCGTTGCGGGCACATAATTGGTCAGGTTCACCCAGTCCTGCCGACCCGACAGCGTCAGGATGAAATTACCGATCTTGGCCTGATCTTGCAGATAGACCCCGGTCTGCTTCAGCCGCTGATCGGTGAAGGTGGTCGTCAGCGCAGGCACCGCGATCGGCGTCGCGCTGTAGACCGGATTGAACAGGTCGATCGACGGCACGTTGAAATCGAACGCGAACGCCGACGCCTCGCGGTAATTGCGATAATCGAGGCCGACGAGAAGACGGTGTTCGATCGCGCCCGTCGCGAAACTGCCATCGAAGCGGCTGTCGGCGGTGAAGTTCGCGACATCGTCCTTGTATGGGTAATTGGCGCGCGACACCGTGCGATTGTCGGCGTTCAGGAAGGTGCCATAGATGATCTGCTGATACTCGTGATACTCGCCCCACCGCACATTCTGCGTAAAGCGCAGCGACGGGGAAAAGCGGTGCGTGAATTCATAGCCTGCGCCCCATTGCTCGCGCCGATAGAAATTATAATCGGGCTCGCCAAGGTTGGTGCCGCGACGGACCTTGCCGACGGGGTTCGGATACAGCACGCCCAGCGCCGGCAGGAATCCGTTGGTATCGCCTTCGACGCGATCCCACTGATAATAGCCGAGGGCGGTAATCTTGGTATCGGGGCCAATCTCGTAAGCGACCGCCGGGGCGACATAGGCGCGTCGCGCGGTCACGAAATCGGTCTGGCTGTCGCGATCGCGGTACAGGCCCGTCAGGCGCGCGCTCAGCCCGTTGGCAAGCTCGCCGGTGATCGTTCCCGCCGCCTGCTTGAAATCGTCTGTGCCATATTTGATCTGGAACTCGCCGCCCGTCTGCGTCGAGGGGCGGCGACTGGTCAGGTTGTAGATCCCGCCCGGCGGGGTCGTGCCATACAGCACGCCGGCCGGCCCCTTCAGCACATCGACCGCTTCGAAGCCGTACAGATCGACGCCGACATTGGCGATCGTCGCGCTGACCGGCGCCTTCAGCCCGTCGATATACTGGTCGGGGATGAAGCCGCGGAGGGTGATGAAATCGAAGCGGAGATCGGGCCCGTAATTTTCGCCGACGACACCCGCAGTATAGCGCACGGCCTGCTGCACATCGACGAAGTTCAGAAGATCGATCTGGTCGCGCGAAATCACGGACACCGACTGCGGCGTCTCGATCAGCGGCGCGGTGGTCTTGCTCGCGGTAATCGCACCCGACGGCACGAAGCGGCGGGCGGTGACGATGATCGCGCCATCGTCCTGGCGAACCGTCTCGACGCCAACGTCGTCCTGTTCCTGCGGGGCGGGAGCATCCTGTGCATGCACCGCGGCGGGCATCAGGGCCGTGCTGGCAAGAAGAGCGATATGGCCGACGCCAAACCTCGAAAAACGGCGCATGAAATTCCCTTTTTTGCGTAGTTTCAGGCTCTCGCCGCTAACGCAAATGAGAACGATTTGCAATAATTACCTCACACCTTTCTCCATAGATCGGGCCATAAATCATCATTATCGGGCCACGCGCATACCCGAAATGGTCCATGCCGGTGCTCCGGCACCCGCGTGTCGTGGGACGATGATGAGGCAGATTCCTGTGTGGTCGGCGCGGGTCGGACACCGTCTCCACCGACCGCGATCACCCGACGCGGCGCCATTCTCCCGGCGCAAGGTCGCCGATTTCCCACCCCCCGATCCGCCAGCGGACCAGCCGCAACGTGGGGAAGCCGACCGCCGCGGTCATGCGGCGGACCTGACGGTTACGGCCTTCGGTGATCGTCAGCTCGATCCAGCTGTCGGGGACGCTCTTGCGGTAGCGTACCGGCGGGTCGCGGTCCCAAAGCAGCGGCGGGTCAATGCGGCGGACGGCTGCCGGGCGCGTCGGCCCGTCTTTCAGCATGACGCCGCGACGCAGGGCCTCCAGCGCAGCGGCATCGGGTTCGCCCTCGACCTGCGCCAGATACGTCTTCGGCGTCTTGTGCTTCGGCGACGCGATGCGCGCCTGCAGCGCGCCATCGTCGGTCAGGATCAGCAACCCCTCGCTGTCGCGATCGAGCCGGCCCGCCGGATAGACGCCGGGCACGTCGATATAGTCGGACAGCGTAGCACGCGGGCCGTCGGCGCCTCCCGTCATGCTCTTGTCTGTGAACTGGCTGAGCACGCCCCAGGGCTTGTTGAACAGGATCAGCGTCACGGCACCAAACTCCGTGCGACCGCCTCGGCGACCTTGATACCGTCAACTGCCGCCGACAAGATGCCACCAGCATAGCCCGCGCCTTCGCCGGCGGGGAACAATCCGGCGGTGTTCAGGCTCTGAAAATCCTCGCCGCGGGTAAAGCGCACCGGGGACGAGGTGCGCGTCTCGACCCCCGTCATCACGACATCGGGATGGTCATATCCCGCGATCTGGCGCCCGAAAACCGGGATCGCCTCGCGCATCGCCTCGACCGCGAAATCGGGCAGGCACTGCGACAGGTCGGTCGGGGTGACGCCGGGGCGATAGGAGGGAATGACGCTGCCGAGCTCGGTCGACGGACGCCCCTTCAGAAAATCGCCGACGCGCTGCGCGGGCGCCCTGTAGTTCGAACCGCCGGCGACAAAGGCGAGCGATTCCCAGTGCCGCTGAAAGGCGATGCCCGCGAGCGGATCGCCGGGATAATCGCGCGCGGGGTCGATCGCGACGACGAAGCCCGAATTGGCGTTGCGCTCGTTGCGCGAATATTGGCTCATGCCGTTCGTGGCGACGCGCCCTTCCTCGGACGTCGCGGCGACGACGGTGCCGCCGGGGCACATGCAGAAACTATAGACCGTACGCCCGTTCTTGCAGTGGTGCGAGATATGATATTCGGCTGCGCCCAGGATGGGATTGCCCGCATCTGCCCCGAACCTCGAGGTATCGATCCACGATTGCGGATGCTCGATCCGTACGCCGATCGAAAAGGGCTTCGCCTCGACATGGACGCCCGCCGCAAGGAGCATCGCAAAAGTGTCGCGCGCGCTGTGCCCGATCGCCATGACGACGCGGTCGGCCTCGATATAGTCGCCGCCCGCCAGGTGCACGCCCTGCACGCGGCGCTCGCCGGCGCCGTCGGTAACGATGTCGAGTCCGTCGACCTTGTGCTGCCAGCGATATTCACCGCCCAGCCCCTCGATCGTCTCGCGCAGGCTTTCGACCATCGTCACCAGCCTGAAGGTGCCGATATGCGGGTGCGCCTCGGTCAATATTTCGGGCGGTGCGCCGGCCTTGACGAATTCGGTGAGCACCTTGCGGTCGAGGTGCCGCGGATCCTTGATCCGGCTGTAGAGCTTGCCATCGGAGAAGGTGCCCGCGCCGCCCTCGCCGAACTGAACGTTCGATTCAGGGTGGAGCACGCTGCGCCGCCACAAATCCCATGTGTCCCTGGTGCGCTCTCGTACCACCTTGCCACGGTCGAGGATGATCGGGCGGAACCCCATTTGCGCGAGGATCAGCCCGACGAACAGCCCGCACGGCCCCGCACCGACGACGATCGGCCGCTTGATCCCCTTCGGGGCCTGCATGATGAATTTATACGCGGTGTTCGGCGTCTGCTGGACGTTGCGGTCCTTGCGAAAGCGCGCCAGCACCGCGCCCTCGTCCTTCACATTCACGTCGACCGAATAGATCAGCTTGATGTTGGTCTTGTCGCGCGCATCGTTCGCACGGCGCGCGACGACGTGGCGGATCAGCTCGCGCGGAGTAATGCGCAACCGCTTGCAGATCGCGGCGGGCAAATCCTCCGGCGCATGGTGCAGCGGCAAGGTCAGTTCGGTCAGGCGAAGCATCGGACGCCTGTAATGCGCAAGCCCGCCGGGGGGAACGCTGTTCGAAAAGAAAAGGGGGCGGTCATTGCTGACCGCCCCCTCTTTGATCTTTACGCCGCTTCCTTCTTGCGCGACGCCTTCTTGCGCTCGTGCGGGTCGAGCAGCGCCTTGCGGATGCGGATGTTCTTCGGGGTCACTTCGACCATTTCATCGTCGTCGATATAGGCGATCGCCTGTTCCAGCGTCATGCGGCGCGGCGGGGTCAGGCGGATCGCGTCGTCCTTGCCCGTCGAGCGGAAGTTGGTGAGCTGCTTCGACTTCATCGGGTTGACCTCAAGGTCGTCGGGCTTGGCGTTCTCGCCGATGATCATGCCCTCATAGAGCGCCTCGCCGGGCGAGACGAACAGGATGCCACGCTCTTCGAGCGGGCCGAGCGCATAAGCGACGGCTTCGCCATTGCCGTTCGAGATCAGGACGCCGTTCTTGCGACCCTCGATCTGGCCCTTGTACGGACCATATTTCTCGAACAGGCGGTTCATGATCCCGGTGCCGCGCGTGTCGGACAGGAATTCGCCATGATAGCCGATCAGGCCGCGCGAGGGGCCCGAGAAGGTGATGCGGGTCTTGCCGCCGCCCGACGGACGCATGTCGGTGAGGTCGGCCTTGCGGATCTGCATCTTCTCGACGACCGTGCCCGAATGTTCGTCGTCGACGTCGATGACGACGGTTTCATAAGGTTCGGTGCGCTTGCCGGCTTCGTCTTCGCCGTACAGCACCTTCGGGCGGCTGATGCCGAGTTCGAAGCCCTCGCGGCGCATCGTCTCGATGAGGACGCCAAGCTGAAGCTCGCCGCGGCCCGCGACGTCGAAGCTGTCCTTGTCGGCGCTTTCGGTGATGCGGATCGCGACATTGGTTTCGGCTTCGCGGAGCAGGCGATCGCGGATCATGCGGCTCGTGACCTTGCTGCCCTCGCGGCCCGCCATCGGCGAATCGTTGACGGCAAAGCGCATCGACAGCGTCGGCGGATCGATCGGCTGCGCGGCGATCGGCTCGCTGACGCTGGTGTCGGCGATCGTGTTCGCGACGGTCGCGTTGGTCAGGCCCGCGATCGCGACGATGTCGCCCGCCTTCGCTTCCTCGACCGGCACGCGGTCGAGCCCGCGGAACGCCAGCAGCTTCGAGGCACGGCCGGTTTCGATCACTTTGCCGTCCATGTCGAGCGCGTGGATCGGCTGGTTGACCTTGACCGTGCCCGACTGGACGCGGCCGGTCAGGATGCGGCCGATGAAATTGTCGCGGTCAAGCAGCGTCGCGAGGAAGGTGAAGGGCGCATCTTCGTCGAGGCCCGGGGTCGGGACGTGCGACACGATCGTCTTGAACAGCGGTTCCAGCGTGCCTTCGCGCGCTTCGGGGCTTTCCGAAGCATAGCCGCCACGGCCCGAAGCGTAGAGGATCGGGAAATCGAGCTGTTCATCATTGGCTTCGAGCGCGAGGAAGAGTTCGAACACTTCGTCGAGCACTTCGGCAGCGCGCGCGTCGCTGCGGTCGATCTTGTTGACGACGACGATCGGCTTCAGCCCCAGCGCAAGCGCCTTGCCGGTCACGAACTTGGTCTGCGGCATCGGGCCTTCGGCGGCGTCGACGAGCAGGATGACACCGTCGACCATCGAGAGGATGCGTTCGACCTCGCCGCCAAAGTCGGCGTGGCCCGGGGTGTCGACGATGTTGATCCGCGTCTGGTCGGCGCCTTCGCCCCATTCGACCGAGGTGCACTTGGCGAGAATGGTGATCCCGCGTTCCTTTTCGAGGTCGTTCGAATCCATCGCGCGCTCTTCGACGCGCTGGTTGTCGCGGAAGGTGCCCGACTGGCGAAAGAGCTGATCCACGAGAGTGGTCTTGCCATGATCGACGTGCGCGATGATGGCGATATTGCGCAGAGACATGCGGATTTAAGCCTTGATGGAAGGGGGCAGCACCCGGAGCGCCGCGAAACGCCGCGCCCCTAACAGAATGGTCGCTGCAGCGCAACATGATTGCCGAGAGCGCCCGACCCTAGCGAAGCGCGCGCGCCAATCGATCTTCCCGGTATAGCGAACGCCCCTCGACGCGCTGCAGTCGTGGCACCAGCCGCCTGTCGAAATCACCCTTCCAGCGCCGAAGTGCGGGCCCGATATCGCTGTTCCCGTCCACGCCGCCTTCCTCGATCGCCTGCAAGGCCCGCGACGCCGACAACAGCCCCGCCCGCTCACCCACGAAACCCGCACCGGGGTAGCGTTCGGAAATCAGGCCAAGCTGATGGCGGATCGCGGCGATCGACAGACGCACGCCGGCGGCATCGCCGCGTTCCAGCATCGTCGCGCTTCCCACCATGCCATCGTCGATCCCGCGGAGTTGGTCGCTCAGGGTCCGCGCAACCGGCGCGTCCGGATTGCAGCGCCGGATGGCGCGCACATAGGTCGCGAGCGCATCCAGCATCGATGCGCTCGGTTCGGCGCCACCGAATTCCTCGACGATCAGGGTACGCAGAAAGGGCTCCAGCGCCTTTTCCCGCACATCGCGCGATATTTTTCCCGGCATCGCGAGATCGGGAATCACGACCGGATCGAAGCGCGCATTGCCGCGCGCCGCACTGAAGAAGCTGTTGGAAACATCGGCTGTCCCCGGCGCGCTGGAAACCCCCGACAGCAGGAAATGCGGGTTGTCCCGGCCGTTGATATGGCAGCTTGCACAGCTCAGCCCAGCCTTGGCCGCCTGGCCGCCGAGCAGGGTCGGGACCCCGAACAGCGCCCGGCCGCTTCGGACAAGCGGATCGCTGCTCGCGAGGCACGATGCCGGCTGCGCCGACAGCAACGCCAATTCCGACCCGGGTGCGGTCCAGCGCAGTTGTTCGAACGTCGGCGGAGCATCACCCGGCGTCGCGGCCACGCCAAGGGTCAGCGCCGCCAGCGCGATCAGGTTGCGGATGAGCGCCCCTCCACGATCCAGCGACGAAGTTCATCGACCTCGTGGCATCCAAAGCCGCAAATGCCCTCCAGTTTCGCCAGATTGGCCCGGGCGCCGGCCACGTCGCCGCGTTCGAGTTTCAACTCGCCATAATATTCCAGCGCGCCGCGATGCGTCGGCGCGATGTCCAGCGCGGTCCGGTAATAATATTCGGCCTTGTCATACCGCTTCAACTTGCGGTTCGCAAAGCCCAGATAGGTCAGCACGTCGGGATGCGGACCCGCCGCCCACAATGCCTGGTCCAGCGTCGCGATCGCCTGTTCATAGCGATGTTCGTTGATCAGCGAGACCGCGGCAACATAGGTAGCATCGAGCGACCCCGCCGATGCCAGCCGAACCTCGGGCTCGACCGCACTTTGCGCCTGCGGTCCGGCCGCGATCGCCGCGTCGACCTTGGCGATCGCGTCGGTGAGCTTCGCGGCATTGGCACAGATACCGCCGCAACTCTCCTGTATCGCCTTCAGCGCCCCCAACTGTTCGGCCGCCTTTTCGCTTTTGCCAAGCTTCGCCTGCGCGATGCCGAGATCGCGGCGCGCCTCGACCATCTTCTCGTCATAGCGTACCGCCGCCTCCAGCGGCTTTACGGCATGGGCGAAATCTCCCTGCGCCATATAGCTCGCGCCGAGCAGATAGTTCGCTTGTGGATTCTTCGGCACCGCCGAGACCACCTTCTTGAAGGCCTTCGCTGCGTCGGCGTAGTTGCCCGACGCAAAGGCATCGGCACCCTTCTTGTAATCGACCGTCGGATCATAGGCAGGCGCGCTCTGGCTGGGCATCGCGCCGCCGCCTCCGCCACCGCCGCCCGCCGCATACGCCCATGGCGCCGCAACGATTGCGCCGACCGCAAACAAAGCCAGTGAATATCTGTACCGCATGGCGACCTCTCCCTAGTCCGATACGGGACCTGATCTAGCACAGCCATGACGGGCGCGGAACGGTCAGAACAATCCGATCAGCTTTTCAATTTCGCACGCAGCAGCACGCGCCGCACGAACGAGATTGGACTGAAAATCATGCCCGCTCGCATCATCTGCATCGTCGGTCACCGCCTTCACCGCCGCCCAGGGTTTGCCGAGCCGCGCCGCCACCTGCGCGACCGCGCCGACCTCCATGTCGACCAGCGTTGCGCCCAGATCGCGCGCTAGGCCGCTGGCGGCATCGGGGCAGGCAATGAAGCTGTCACCGCTCGCGATGCGCGCGTGCGGCAAGCCGAGGCCCGGATCGCCCATGGCGGTAAAATGCACCTCGCCGGGCTCGCCCATCGGCCACGCCCCCGCACGATACCGGCGGAACAACCCTGGGTGCGCGGCGCCATAATCATGCTGCACCGCCTCGGCGAGCCAATAGGCGCCCGGCGCGGCGCCGACCGATCCGCAGGTACCGCTCATCAACAGCAAATCGGCGTCGGCCCCGAACAGACCCGCCGCAAGCGCCGCATTGACCTTGCCGAGCCCGCAGGTGGCGATGACAAGGTCATGGCCATGCGCGACGAGGCGGCGGACGGCGAAAGCACCATCGTCCCGCACGCCTTCGCCCGGAAACAGGGCATCGCTCTCTTCGGGAAGCGCGGCGAGCAGGAGGATGCGGGTCATCGCCGCCCTTTAGCGCGCCATCGCGCCGAGTCGAGCGATACCGGGCGATCGGATGGACGGGCTTGCCAAGCGTCCCGCGCCCAGCCATCGCATCGCCGCATGCTTGCCCGTATCTTCCCCGACCGGTTCGTCCCGGTGCTGTTCGCCACCATCCTGCTCGCCAGCCTTCTGCCGGTCGAGGGTGCGGCCGTGCCGGTCGCACAGGGCGTATCGACGGCGGCGATCGTCCTGCTCTTCTTCCTGAACGGCGTGCGCCTGCCACGCGACGAAGTGCTGCACGGCATCCGCAACTGGAAACTGCAGGGCGCCAACCTTGCCTTCTGCTTCCTCGCCATGCCGCTGTTCGGCGTCGCGGCACAGGCGGTTACAGCGCCGTTTTTGCCCGCGACGCTGGCGCTTGGTTTCCTCTTTCTCGGCATCCTCCCCTCGACCGTCCAGTCGGCGACCGCAGCAAGCAGCATGGCCGGCGGCAATGTCGCCGCCAGCGTCGTCGCAGCGGCGCTGCTCAATCTCGTCGGCGTGATCGCCTCGCCGCTTCTGTTCGCGGCGCTCGCGGGCAGCGCCGGCGCCATCCACGGCGCGGCGGCGCTGCGTATCGTCGCGATCCTGCTGCTGCCCTTCATCGCCGGCCAGCTCGTCCAGCGCTGGCTGCGCCCATGGGTTCTCGCGCATCGCGGCGCGGCGACCTTCATGGATCGAACCTCGATCGCGATCGCGGTCTATGTCGCCTTTTCGGCGGCGGTCGTCGGCGGCATCTGGCACCAGCTCGACGCCCGCGAGATCGGCGTCGCCTTCGCCGCGGTCGCGGCCCTGCTGGCGCTGGCCTTTGGCGGCGCATGGGCGCTCGGCGGCGTGCTCCGCCTGCGTCACGCCGACCGCATCACCTTGCTCTTTGCCGGCGCGCAAAAGAGCATCGCCGTGGGGGCGCCGCTCGCCGCGACGCTGTTTCCCCCCGCAATCGCGGGCGTGGTACTCGTCCCGATCCTCGTCTATCATATGGCGCAGCTCGTCATCTCCGCGTGGATCGCGCCGGGGCTGGCGCGTTCCGCAGAGGTGTAGTGCTTGAACAATACAGATGCACATGCCATATAGGATGAAGGCCAGGGTCGACTTGGAGGTTGGAAGGAACTGGAATGAGCGAAGAGACCGTGACGGCGACCGCATCCGAGACATTGACGCTGACGCCGCCCGAGCCTGTCCCCACCGTGGCCCCCGAAAAGGCCGCGGGTCTTGTGCCGCTGTCGACCGACCAGAAATCGAAGCTTGAGGAGCGCGTCGACAGCTTCATCGACGACCTGGTCGCGCAGGATGAAAACTCCCCCGAGTTCGGCAAGCGCGTCGACCAGATCACCAACATGGGCCGCAAGGAAATGCTGGAGGCGGCGAGCCATTCGAACCGCTTTCTCGATCGCCCGATCCGCGCGATGGACCGCGATACCGACATCGGCCAGAGCCTGATCGAACTTCGCACCACGGTCGAACGGCTCGACCCGTCGGCGAACGGCAAGCTGCTGTCGAAGCGCGGTTTCCTCGACAAGATCTTCGGAAGCAAGATCAACAACTACTTCGCCCAGTATCGCAGCGCGCAGACGCACATCGGCGGCATCCTGACCGCGCTTGCCAACGGCAAGGACGAGCTGTTGATGGACAATGCCGCCATCGACGTCGAGCGCCGCAAGATGTGGGAATCGATGGGCAAGCTGGAACAGATGATCCACATCGCCGGCACGCTCGACGCCAGGCTGGAGGCGAAAGCGGGCGAGCTTGACGGGTCCGATCCCGCGAAGGCCAAGATCATCCGCGAAAATGCGCTGTTCTATGCGCGCCAGCGCACACAGGACCTGCTGACCCAGATGGCGGTGACGGTGCAGGGCTATCTCGCGCTCGACCTCGTCAAGAAGAACAATGTCGAACTGGTAAAGGGCGTCGACCGCGCCAGCACGACCACCGTCGGCGCGCTCAAGACCGCGATCACCGTCGCACAGGCGATGACGAACCAGAAGCTGGTGCTCGAGCAGATCACGGCACTCAACACCACGACTGCGAACATCATCGACGGCACGTCCAAGATGCTGAAGGACAACACCGCCCGTATCCATGAACAGGCGGCGTCGAGCACGATCCCGATGGAAACGCTGAGCCGCGCCTTCCAGAATATCTACGATACGATGGACGCGATCGACACCTTCAAGCTGAAAGCGCTCGACACCATGAAGACGACCGTGACCTCGCTGGAGGGCGAGGTCGCCAAGTCGAAAGGCTATATCGCGCGCGCCGAGGGCGCGAGCCAGGCGCAGGCAAGCGTCGGCGGTGCCGACAGTCCGCTCGCCGCGCTCGAAGGCTAGGACCGATGAGCATGAGTGAAGTCGACAAGGTTCGGCTTTCGGCCACGTCGGCGATCGAGCGATCGCGCGAACGCCGCCGTCCGATCGGTACGAAGAGCGTCGCGCTGCGCCGTCAGCATCTGTACAAAAAGCTGGGCCGCGTCCTGATCGCGGGCGGTATCGTGCTCATCGGGGCCGCCGTGTTCGGCGCGCTGATCCAGCCGCTCGGATTCACCGGGCTCCTTGCCCTGTTCGTGCTGCTGATCGGCGTCGCCGTGCTGTTCGGCAAATGGCCGCCCTTTCCCGAACCGCGCCAACAGGACTTGCCCAAGGCCGATCTCAAGCAGCTCGCCGGCCGCACCGAAATCTGGCTGGAGGCGCAGCGCCCGGCGCTGCCCGCACCCGCGCGCCAGCTTGTCGACGGCATCGGCGTCCAGCTCGACCTGCTGGCGCCGCAGCTCCAGACGCTCGATGCCGCCAGCCCGGCGGCGGCGAACATCCGCAAGCTCGTTGGCGAAGATCTCCCCGAACTCGTCGCAGGCTATCAACGCATCCCGGCGGGCCTCCGCAAGGAAGCACACGCCGGCCGCACCCCAGACGAAACCCTCGTGGGCGGACTGACCATGCTCGAACGCGAAATCGGCGACGCGGCACGAAGCCTTGCCGCGGGCGAACTGGACAAACTCGCCACCCGCGAACGGTATCTCCAGCTCAAATATCAGGGCATCGAGGGCGAGGATCAGCCGATCGGCTAGGTCTGACGCAGGCGCTGCGTCCCCACGAACCAGAGGGCGAGGATCAGCAACAGGGGCGGCGCCAGGCCCCACTGTGCCGATCCCGCGAGCGGGGCGAGCAGCGACGACGACGACAGGAGCCACAACGCGGCGAGTAGCGCGCCGATCGCCAGCGCCTCGAAAGCGAAGCTACGCCAGAACCGGCGTTCGGCACGCACCAGCGCGGCCTGCACGTCGATCGCCCGATCAACGCGCGCTGTGAAGACGCGGTCGCCCGGCCGTTCGGGCGGCGCGAGCATGGCCGCCAGCATCGTCTCGATCTCGCTCTCGTCCGGCGGCGTCATCGCTGCGCTCCTTCCGCGATCATCTTCTGCGCCTTTGCCCGCCCGCGCAAGACCAACGATTTGAGCGTCCCCAGCGGCACGCCCATGATCGCGGCAGCCTCACCGTGCGACCAGCCATGGCCGAAACAGAGCGTAAGCGCCGCGCGTTCCTGCGCCGAAAGGCCGGCCAGCAGCCTGTTGGCGTCGATCGCCGCGTCGGCGCTGCCGCGCGGGTCCGTCGATGTCGGGGCGTCATCACGCGCACCAAGCGCTTCGCGGCGCCGCGCGGTGCGCCGCTGGTCGAGAAAGAGCCGCCAGCCGATCCCGATGATCCAGCCCGCGTAGCTCCCCTCGCCGCGATAATCGCCCGCGCGCTGCCACGCCCGAACGAACGCTTCCTGGGCCAGGTCGTCGGCATCTCCGCCCGCGACGCGCGCCAGAAAACTGCGCAGCCGCCCCTCGTGCCGCAGCACGAGGAGCTGGAAGGCCGCACGATCCCCGGCCGCGACACGCTGGTTGAGAGCTTCGTCCTCATCGGAACTGCCGGCCGTGTCACGCAGCGGTGCGCTCCTCGGCAGCGGCGGCGCGGGCAAGGCGCCGGCGATAGAGGAGCGCGGCCCCGACAAAGCCGGGAAAAAGCGCCGCGCCTGCCGAGATACGGATCAGTTGCTCATGCCCCTGAATCAAGCCGAAGCCTGCCATTGCCAGTCCCAGCGCGATCAGCACCAGCCCATTGCGATCGTCGCCTCCGACGTCACCCGTGCGAGTAAATCCGATATGTTCGTACGGCTTGTTGAGCTTGTCGATCATCGCCAGCGCGGAGTCCGATTTCGCCTCGAGCGCGCGGCGGATCGACCGGTGGAGCATCCAGGCGTGCAGCAGGCGCGCAAGCAGGAAAAAACCGATCACGAACAGCGCCACCATCGTGATATTCTCAAGAAGATTGAAGAAGCTGTCGCTGATCGCGACCATTTCGGTGGTCGGCGGCGGCGGCGGCAGAAAGGACGCGATTTCGCGCGGATCGATATAGGCGGCGACTTCGGCCGCGCTGATCGACTGGCCAGGGGTTACCGGCACGGTGACGGCGGCGGGCGCCGTTGCCGGTACGGCAGCAGCCGCGGCGGTCGCGGCGAGCAGATAGGTCATCATCATCCTCCTTCATGCCCGATGGCATGGTGAAACCACAGGCGGCGACTCCCGGCAAGACGCATCGTCATCCGCAAACGGGGAAACGGAAAACGATGCGCGCGGAGCCGCCGCCGGACCGGCGCGAACACCGATCAGGGACTAGACGACATCAGGCGCGCCCGCGGATGCACATCGCGCGAATATTTTTCGGATGGCTGGATCGACGAGCCGGCGCCGCGAAGGCACGGGCATGCGTTCAGAGCCCTTCGCCGCCGGTCCAGTGCGCGTTGACAAGACGGCGTGCGAGCGCCCCGACCTGGATGCGGATATCGGGAACCGCGATGACTTCCCAAAGGTCCCCGCGCGTCATCGGACCGATCGCGAGGATATGTTCGGACGCCGCGCCGCGGGCATCGACGACATGCCCGTCGCGGTCGATATCGAGCCCCAGCCGCAGCGCATCGGGGCGGATGCGTTTGGCGGCGAGCATGCGCTTCACCAGCGGGTCGGTCGAACGGAGCAGGTCGCCCTGCGGCCCGGTGCAATTGATCACCCGTGCCGCCCGTGTCACCGTCGGCTCCGTCTCGCCGCGCGGACGCCATGCGACGGCCAGCGCGTCGCGTTCGACCGCGACATTTGCGATCTTGCCGGCCCGAAAGCCAAGCTGCCCCGCGTTGAGAAGCGCATCGATGCGATCGGCCACCTCCGGCGCGAGCCGGTGGCGATGGACATCCCAGAATGGCCGCAAGTGGCGAAGGAAACGCGCGCGCTTGGTCGCATCGGCGGATGCCCACATCATTTGCGTGATCGGACGGATCGAATCAACGACCAGCCGCCAGTCCTGCGTCCGTGCTTCGGTCCGCGCCCACCCGACAAGGTCGGACAGTTCAGGGGCAGGCCTGGCGAGTACCGGCCGTGGGCGCGTCAATCCGTCGACATGACGATGCGGGCGCAGGCCGCGCCGCGACAGTGCGGTAATCGATCCCTGATGCCCATGAGCCACCAGCCGCAGGATCACGTCGACGGCCGTCAGCCCCGTTCCGATCACCAGCACCGGCGCGTCGTTGGGCAGACCATCTTCGAAGGCGCTCGCCCACGGATCGCCGATATAGCGATGCGAGGGCAGATGCGCGCTGGCGAGCGCGGGCGGATCATGCGGCGGCAGATTACCGATCGCGAGCACCGCGCGGTCGGCCTCGATCAGTCCGCCGTTGACGAGGCCCAGCGTGACCTGTCCGCCGCGCTCCTCGATGTCGAGGACTTCGTCATCGACCAGCTTCAAACGCCGGCCGTGGCGCTCCATCGCCTCCGCCAGCGTTTCGCGCAGATAGCGTCCATAGGTCGATCGCGTCACGAATGCCGCGTCACAGCCGAGCCCGCGGGCTGCCAGCCAGTCACAGAAATGATCGGGGCGATCGGCGAACGCACTCATGTTGCCCGCACGCACGTTGAGCAGATGCGCGCTTTCGCTGCTGCTGTAAGCCACCCCCGCCCCCATCCGGTGCCGGTCGCGCTCGATCAGCAGTACCTCGACATCGGCCTGTTCAAGCAGGTTGAGCGCCAGCATCGTACCCGAAAAGCCTGCGCCGACGATCGCAACGCGTGTCGCGGTCCGGAATCGCGGGCGCGGCGAATGGAGCTGAGCCTCGATCATCCTCATCGCGTAACGACGTCGCCCGACACCGTGACGCGCTCAAGCGCACGATATTCGGGCCAATAGTCGCCGACGGCATAATGCTGGGTCGAACGATTGTCCCAGATTCCGATCGCATTCGGCGTCCAGCGGAACCGGACCTGATATTCGGGAACCTTGATCCGGTCGAAGAGCAGACGAAGCAGGCTGTCGCTTTCATCCTCGGGAAGTCCGAGGATTCGCGTCGTGAAGGTAAAGTTGACGTAGAGGATCTTCTGGCCCGTTTCGGGGTGGATACGCACGACCGGATGTCGCACCGGCGGAAAATCGCGCGCGAGCTGCGCACGTTTTTCCTCGCTCACCCGTCCGCCAAAGCTGCGGACGATGTCATGCTCGGCATCGAACCCGTCGATGCGGTCCTTTACCGCCTGTGGCAGGCCGACATAGGCGGCGGCGGCATCGGCCCACATCGTATCGCCACCAAGCGGGGGCAGGTGCCGCGCGCGAAGGATCGACGCGATCGACGGTCGCTCGCGAAACGTGACGTCGGTGTGCCATTTGTTGTAGGCTTGAAATGGCGCAAGCGTCTCGGCAGAAAGCTGTACGCCCTCGACACCCTCGATCCGCAATATCTCGGGATAGCCCTCTACCGACGGAATAACCGGATGCCCTTCAAGCTCGCCAAAAAAACGGCCGAGCCGGACATGGCTTTCATGGCTGATATCCTGGTCGCGAAAGAACAGGACCTTGAAGCGCAGCCAGGCCGCGCGCAGCAGGTCGCCCTCTTCCGACGACAACGGCCGATCAAGGTCGAGCCCGCTGATTTCGGCGCCAATCGTGGGCGTCGCGGGCAGGATCGCGACGCCAAGCGCACGCGCGGCGTCGAAGATATCGGGGGTCTGGGCAAGGGTGGCCATGGCTCGCTCCTCTGGTCGCTCGGATGAAATTCGGTCGACTCGGCTTACGTCCCGCAACGCCTGAAATAACTCAATTAATATAATTGACAATAGAGCGCGCGCCGAGCCGCGCGAAAGCTGCGACTGATCGCTTCGATCGGCAGGTATCGAAGCACGGTTGTGGTCTTCAGAAGTCGAAACCCGCCTGCGCGTCGTCCGCACGCACCGCCCCTTTTGCGACCGAAGCGGGATCGATCACCACGCCCTCAAGTTCGAGCATGCGCGCTTTCGACATCGATCCGCCGGGCGCCGAAAATCCGCCGATCTTGCCGCCCGCTCCCATCACACGGTGGCAGGGAACGATCAGCGGTACCGGATTATTCGCCATCGCCTGTCCGACATCACGCGCGAATTCCGGGCCGGCGCCAAGGGCCCTGGCAACCGCGCCATAGGTCGTCGTCTCACCCCACCCCAGAGTACGGACAAATGCGTAAACCTGTCGAAAAAAGGGCTCCTGCACACCCAGATCGACCGGCACGTCGGCAAAATCGACCCTGTCGCCGGCAAAATAGCGCACCACGGAATCGACGACCGACTGGACCGGCGGCGAAGGCAGGGCGAGATGTGCTGCCGGAAACCGCCGGGTCAGGGCGCGCTCTGCCGCAAAGGCCGTCGCCGCCGGCAGGCGCAAGGCAGAAACGCCGGTTTCATTCCAGCCCAACGCGGCGACACCCGCCGTCGTTTCGAAGATATGAAAACAAGTCTGCCGCGCCATACCCCCAATATTTTATCGCCGTTCGCCAAATGCAACATCCGCGGGGAAATCCGATCAGGACAGGGGCAATTCGGTCGTCGCCTTGATTTCCGACAGCGCCACGGTCGAGTTGATTTCCTGCACCCCCGGCAGTTTGCTGAGCTGATCGAAGAAAAAGCGTTCATAGGCGTCGATGTCTTTTGCGACGATGCGCAGCATGAAATCGGTCGTGCCCATCAGGACATAGGCATCGAGGACTTCCGGAAAGCCGCGGATCGTTGCGCTGAATTCATCGAGATTCGCGCGACCATGGGCGTTCAGCTTGACCTGCGCGAAAACATGCGCGTTCAGCCCGACCTTGCGCCGGTCGACCAGCGCGACCCGTTTACGAATGAAGCCGTCACGCTCCAGCCGGTCGATCCGCCGCCAGCACGGCGACGCCGACAGCCCGACGCGCTCCGCAATCTCGGCCGTCGTCAGACTGGCATCGCGTTGCAACTCGCGGAGGATTTTCATCTCGAATGGGTCAAGATCGGTCATTTCATCCCCAAATTACCGAAATTCCGGTTTCATACTCCTGAATATCTCACGGCATCGCGAAAATCGAGCAAGTTTTCTCCGCAATGGAGCGACATATTGCCGCCGTGTCCAACAGGAGAGATGTCATGGTTTCACGTCCGACCCGCCTCGCCCCACCGCTTGAATGCGTGCGGTTGTATGATCTCGGCAGCGGGCTCGACGGCATCATCGCGATTCACTCGCGAACATTGGGGCCCGGCGCCGGCGGATGCCGGCTGTGGAGCTATCCCGATCTCGATCATGCACTGGCCGACGCGATCCGCCTGGCCGAGGGCATGAGCTACAAGAACGCGCTCGCCGGCCTGCCGCTCGGAGGCGCAAAGGCGGTGCTCCGCAAACCCGAAGGCGCGTTCGACCGCGTCGCCCTCTTCCGCGCCTTCGGCCGCGCGGTCGAGGCGCTCGGCGGCGCCTACATCACTGCCGAAGATGTCGGGACCACGGTTGCCGACATGCAGGACGTCGCCAGCGCGACGCGCCATGTGGCCGGCTTGCCATCCGCCGCCGGACGCGCAGGGGGCGATCCGTCGCCCTGGACCGCAAGAGGCGTTTTCGAATCGATGCAGGCCGCGGCGCGCTTTGCACTCAGCACCGACCTCGCCGGCTTGACGGTAGCGGTCCAGGGCACCGGCAATGTCGGCGCCGACCTCTGCCGCCGCCTCGCCGACGTCGGTGCACGCCTGATCATCGCCGACCCGAATCCGACACGGCGTGACCGGCTTGCCGCGGTCCACGGCGCAAGGGTGGTCGATAGCCACGAGATCGCCACTGTCGAGGCCGATGTCTTCGCGCCCTGCGCCCTCGGCGGGGCGCTGACCCGCGCCGCCGCCCTCGGCCTCCGGGCGAAACTCGTTTGCGGCGCGGCGAACAACCAACTCGCGTCGCCCGACGTCGCCGACCTGTTGATGGATCGCGGCATCACCTACGCGCCCGACTATGTCGTCAATGCCGGCGGCATCATCAATGTCTCGGCGGAATATCTGGGTGAGGACGAAAACGCCGTCGAAGCGCGCGTATCGGCCATCGCGCCGCGGGTCGCAGCCTTGCTCGATCGCGCGGCTCGCGAGCGGCGCTCGCCCGCTGTCGTGGCCGACGAGATGGCAGAAGAGGCGATTGCTTGCGCCGAACGAGTCGCGGCCTGATGCATCGATTCCGGATCGATGCGACCCCCGATCCGGGGTCACTGCCGCGCATAGCCGGCTTCTTCGCGCAGCGCGCGATCGTGCCGTCGACGATGCGGATGCGTCATCTGCGCGAACATCTGAGGGTCGAGATCGCCGTCGCCGGTCTCGACCCTCCGCAAGCCGCCATCCTTGCGGCCAAGCTTGGCGAGATGGTCATGGTGATCGAGGTCGAGCTGACCGCCGAACTGGCGGCGGCGGCCTGACTATTTCCCCTGCGCCGCGAGTACGCGCAGGATGTTGCCGCTCCACATCTTTTCGATATCGGTGTCCGAATAGCCCGCGGCCTTCAGCCGGTCGGTGACTTTGGGCAGCGCGGCGATATCCTCGATACCCTGAAGGCCACCGCCGCCATCCCAGTCGGCCCCAAAGCAGATATGGTCGACCCCGCCGACTTCGATAGCGCGGAGAACCATCTTCATATAATCCTCGAAGCCGGCCGCCCATAACGCCTCGGTCTTGTCGAGTTCGCGCCAGCGGCGGTTGAGGTCGGCCTGCTCGGCCGGGGTCATGCTGCCGATATGCTCATATTTGCCGAACAGGTCGGCGCGCGCGGGCGACATGTTCATCTCCGACAGGAAGATCGTCGAAATGCACATCGCGCCTCCCTTCGCAGCAAGCGCCTTCAACCGCGCCTCGTCCAGATTACGCGGATGATTATAGGCCGACCGCAAGCTGGAGTGCGAAAGCAGGATCGGATATTTCGAGAGCGCAAGGATCTGGTCGAACGCCGCGTCCGACGCATGGCTCGCGTCGATGACGATGCCGAGCCGGTTCATCTCGGCAACCCACTCTTTGCCAAGCGGGCTCAGCCCATTCCAGCGCGCCTCGCCCGTTGCGCTGTCGGCGAACTGGTTGTCCTTCGAATGCACCGGCCCCGCCAGGCGAACACCCTTGTCGTAGAATTCCTTGAGCAGCGACAGATCCTCGCCGAGCGGATAGCTGTTCTCCATCGACTTGAAAGCGATCAGCTTGCCTTCCTTATTGAGCCGCAGCGCATCAGCCGCCGTCAGCGCGGGGGCGATCGCACCCGAATTCGCCGCGATCGTCCGGTCGATCAGGTCCGACCGCTTCCGCGCGAACGCCAGCGCGTCGGCATAGCCTTTCGCGGTGAGCGGTCCCTGTTCGGTGTAAATGGCGAAGAAGCCGCCATCGAGATTGCCGTCCTTCATCCGCGGGATATCGATCTGTGCCATGTCATCGGCGAGCGCGTGCCGGTCGGCGAAGTTCCAGCCCGCTCGCTCGAAATGCAGCGGTGTGTCGAGGTGCGTGTCGAGGACCAGCATCCGGCTGTGCAACGGTGCCTCCGGACCTTTCGGCGCGTTGCCGCCGGTTGAACAGGCCGACAGCGCCGTCGCCGTCAGCAGGATCGCGATACGCTTCACTTCTTGTCCTCCACGGGTTTCAGGTCGAGGTCGTGATAGTCCCAGCTGAAATCGGCGATCTGGCTCACCGCCTTCATCGTCACGTCGGTGACCTTGCCGTCGGCGTCGAGCGCGAACGTGACATAGGCGGGCTCGATCGCCGGATCGTCGAAGCCGGTGACGAAGCTGTCATACTGCCAATGTTTGAGTCGTCCCGCCATCCGCGGCGTCGACGTGAAGTCGATCGTCAGGCCATTTGCGTCCTGTCCGATCACGATATCGCCATACCAGGGATCGCGATAGCGCCCGGCGTAGCCCGCAAGTGGCAGCGACGGACCCGATTTGGCCGGTGACGCCGCCTTCTGTTCAAGGAACGCCTTGCCGCCTTCGAGTCGCGCCGCATACCAATCCTGCCATTTGGTGGTCCAGCCATAGTCGGGCTCTCCCAGATAATGGTCGAGCAGCTCGTAGGTGAGGCCGAGCAGCATCCCACTCTCCTCGCTGTTCATCATGATCGCGAAAGCCACATTCTTGTCAGGAATGATGACGACCCGGGTGATCGAGCCGAAAACACCGCCGCCATGCGAAATGATGCGATGGCCACGATAGTCCTGCACCTGCCAGCCAAGCGCATAGGCCTGTTGCATCGGTTGCGCCGGTTTGAGCTGGTCGGGTAGCTGGGTGATCGGCATCGGGATGACCGGCGCCCACATTTCGGCGGCCTGCTTCTCGCTGAACAGCCGCTTGCCATCGGGCAGTGCGCCATGTGCGAGCTGGATCTTGAGCCACGCCGCCATGTCGTTGGCGCTAAGCGCCAGCCCGCCCGCCGGCGCGCCGTTGCGCCCAAGCTCGTCGCGTTCGTTCAGCGCCTGCTGATCGCCGAGCCCACGCAACGGCCCCGACAGGCGCGCGTGCGGCCAACTGCGGTTGGCAACGGCAAAGCGCTCCTCGCTGTCGCTGGTCGCATTCTTCATGCCGCCTGGCCGGAGTACCCGCGCGCGGATGAAATCCTCCCAGCGCTGGCCGGTGACGTCCTCGATCAACTGCCCCGCGACGGCATAGAGGATATTGTCATAGGCATAGGCCGATCTGAAACTCGTCCTGGGCTTGAGATAGGCGACGCGCTCGACCGTCTGCTTGCGCGTCAGGTTGGTGCGCGGCACGAACATCAGATCGCCCTGCCCCAGCCCCAGCCCGCTGCGGTGGACGAGCAGGTCACGAATGGTGATCTCGCGCGTGACCCACGGGTCGTACATGCGGAACCAGGGCATATGCTTGATGACGGGATCGTCCCACGCGATCTTGCCTTCATCGACCAGCACCGCGAGCGCGGCGGCGGTCATCGCCTTGCCGGTCGAACCGGTCTGGAAGATCGTCTGCGCGTCGATCGGCGCCTTCTCGCCGAGTTTGCGCACGCCCCAGCCGCGCGACAACGTCGTCTTGCCATCCTCGACGATGGCGATCGATACGCCGGGCGCGCCGACCTTCTGCCGCAGTGCCTCGACGCTCTCGCCGATATCGGCGGGCGGATCGGCCCAAACCGGCGTCGCGGCCGACAGCATCAGCGACAGGGCGAACAGGCGGATCGATTTCATGCCGGAGTCTCCATGGTGGTGACGGGTTGGCGGCGCAGCAGGCGCCATGTGCCGATGGTGAGAAGCGGGACGACGAAGACCGCGAGGAACAGCCAGGCGAGGAAGCGGTATCCGCTGGCGATCAGATCGACGAGGCCGATCTCGCCGGCGACGAACATGCAGACGGCAAGGATGCCGGCGCCGATGATAGCGCGGGCCCGCGCGGTCAGCGCGGGGCGCCCCCGGCTTTCGAGCGCGCCCGAGATACGTTCGTTGATCGCATGCACGGCCCCCGCACCGCTTTCGAGCAGCGCGGCAAAGATCATCACCTGAAACAGGATGTGAAAGCCCGGCACCGTCATCTGGCGGAGCAGGAAATCCGACGGCAAGGTCTCGGCACCGATCGCGGGATAGAAGGCCATCATGGCGACGAAGAACAGGATCGCCGGCAACATCGACAACGGACCGGCGATCAACCCGGCGACGATCGCGTCGCGCCGGCTCGTCAGGTGCCGCAGCACCGGCAGGATCACAACCGCCCCGACGATGTTGTAACTCGCATAGGTGATGCCACCCGCCATCCAGTTGCCCGACGGCGGCGGAGCGTTGGCAAATCCCTGTCCGATCAGCCCACCGAAGCTCGCAAGCGCGAGGATCAGGAACAGGCCGTAAACCGTGTACAGCAGGATCGAGACATATTTGAACATCTGCTCTACGACTCCGGTCCCCCTGGTGACGACCGCAACGATCGCGGCCGCAAGCAGCACCGCGCCCGCCCATTCGGGCCAGCCGAAGGTCGCCGCGCCGATCGCTCCCGCCGCGGCACCGAACACCGCGAGAATCAGGATGACGAAGACCAGATACGCGCCCTCGAACGCGATCCATCCGGGGCCGAGCAGCCCCCTGAAGAAGGCCCGGTAATCATAGGCGCCGAACTGGCGCGCCAGCGCGAAGGTCAATGCGGCAACGATGCTCCAGATCAGCGTCGCCAGCGCCATCGCGGCCAGCCCGCCCCACGGCCCGGACGGTACGAAATATTCGGCCAGCTCGCGCCCGGTGGCGTAACCGCCGCCAATGATGACCGCCTTGAGCGCGAAGCCGGGCAGCAGGAAGCGCTGAAACCAGTTAGGGTCCGTACTCAACCTGCTGCCCGGATCGCCCACCATCACGCGAGAATGTTTTCGACGAGTGCGTCGAAGCTTGCGCCTCCGCGGATCGGATCGCTGACCGGCAGCCCCAGCCGCTTGCGCTCGGCCGCCATCAGCGCTTCGGCACTGTCGGCATCGAAACTTGCGGTATTGAGGCTGATGCCGCCGCAGCGGATCGCGGGGTTGGTCCGGCTGCCGAGGCGGATCGTCAGGTCGATCACGTCTTCAACCGTCGGCAGCGCGAAGCTCTCCATGCCAAGGATCACCTTGCGCGTCGGATCGTGGCAGACGACGAACACATCGGGCTGGCTGCCGTGGAGCAGGCCGAGCGATACGGCAGCATAGGCGGGGTTGAAGATCGACCCCTGCCCTTCGATCAGGTCCCAATGGTCATCAGGCGCGTCGGGACTCAACATTTCAGCAGCTCCCGCCTCGAAATCCGAAACGACCGCGTCCATCGGCATTCCACCTCCCGCGATCATGATGCCCGTCTGGCCGGTCGCGCGAAAGTCGGCATCGACGCCGCGCCGGACGAAGGCCCGGTGCAGCGCGAGCGCAGTGTATTTCTTGCCGAGCGCGCAATCGGTGCCGACGGTCAGCAGCCGCTTGCCGCTCCGCTTGCGACCGTTACCGACCGGAATCAGGGGCGGCGGCGTGCGAACGTCGATCAGGTGCCGCCCGGTCCGCCGCGCCGCGTCGACCAGCGCCGGAATGTTGGCCAGCCGGGTGTGTAGCCCGCTGACGATATCGAGTCCGGCCTCCATCGCCTCGACCAGAACGGCGACCCAGCGCTCGCCGATGATGCCACCCTGGTTCGCAACCCCGATCACCAGCGACCGCGCACCGGCCGCCGCCGCGTCGGCTGGCGACAGGCGCGGCAGGCCGGTGGTGACCGTGCAGCCAGCGATCGACCATTCGCCGACGCAGCGGTCACCCGCCCAGTCGGCAAGGCCGAAAGCGGTCTTCGCATAGCCCGCCTCGCTGGTGTCGCCGAGGAAGAGCAGGTAGGGCTGCGGAAGCGTGGGTACACCCTCCCGTTCGGCGTCTGCACGCCGTTGCAGCACGGTGGCCATGGTCATTCGTCTCCTATCCGGCCGTCAGAAGCCGGCTGTCAGTGTTACGCCAAAGGTGCGCGGCCGGATGACCGCGGTCCCCGCGGCGCCGAGCGGAATATTCGCCGGCGCCTCCAGCGAGGTCTTGCCCTCGGCATCGGTCAGATTCTTCGCATAGAGTTCGAGCGAATATTTCCCGAAGTCGAGCCCCGCACGCAGATCGACCACCTCATAGGACGGCAGATAGCGCTGGCGCCCATTGATGCTGCGGAAAGCGAAATCAAAGCCGGCAGGCTGTTTCGACAGGCTGCGCACCGACGCGCCGACATAGGCCTTGGTCTCGCCGCCCACCGCCCATTCATAGTCGGCGTTGGCGCCGATGCTGTATTTGGGCGTATAGGGCAGGCGATCGCCCGTCAGGCCGCCGACCTGCGCCGGCGTGTCGTCCTTCAGCTTCGCGTTGGTGTAGGCACCATTGAGCGAGAAGCTGAGGCCATCGGTCGGGCGCAGCGTGGTCGTGAATTCCAGACCGTCGCTCTTCGCCTTGCCGCCGTTGAAGTTGATCCCGAAATTGTTGACGAGGCCAAAGACCTGGATGTCCTTCCAGTCGATGTGGAACGCGGCGATGTCGATCGAGAAGCTGCGATCGACCGTCTCCGCCTTGACGCCGACTTCATAGCTGACGAGCGAGTCCGAGGCGTAGGAACGCAGTTCGTCCGGAGCTCCCGGCGCGAGGACGTTCGGGCCGCCGGGCCGGAACCCCTTCGCGACGCGGGCATAGACGGTTGCCTGATCGCTGATTTCGAACTGGGGCGCGACGGAGAAGGTGAAGACATTTTCGGACGACCGGGTATCGGGCAGGACGATGAGCCCTCCCGCAAGAATGCCGTCCGACACCTGGTTCGCCACCTGCCGGTTGCCACTGTAGCGGCCGCCGAAAGTCAGGTCGAAGCGTTCGCCAAGGTGAAGTGTCGCATTCGCGAAACCTGCCAGTTCGCGATAGCGCGAATTCAGCGTTGCGACGCCCAGCAGCGGCAGCCCGGCAACCGGGGTCAGCGTCCCCGGCTGGACCGCGTTGTATGTCTGATCGATGACCCCCTTCTCGCGGGTATAATAGGCGCCGACGAGCCATTCGAAGCTGTCGCTTTCGGGCGACTGGAGGCGGATTTCCTGCGAAACGCGCCGAACGCGCGTAAGCTGCCCCTGATAGAAATCGTTCGGCGTGCCAAAGATCGCCTCGATCAGCCCCCCGAACTGCGGCGTCAGGTCACCACGGAACGACTGCGACAGGGTGCTGTAGCTTGTCGCCGACACCAGATTGGCGAAACCGAGGTCGGCATCGACGACCGCGCTGTAGACGCGGTAGCGGACGTCGGTAAATTCAGGCACGAACTGCGACTGAGAGAGGCGACCGTAGAGCGTTCGGCCGGTCGACGGGTCACTGTCGACGCTGTTCGAGGCATGGGTCTTCAGATTCTGAAGATAAGCGCTAAGCTGGATCGAAAGGCCCTCGCTCGGTTTGAACAGCACCGAAGCGCGCCCGCCATAGCTTTTCGAGCTGTTGATGTCCGATTCGATATCCGATCCGCCGGTCCCGATCGAATCGATGAACCCGCCGAAGTCGCGGTAGAACCCCGATGCGCGGACCGCGAACGTGTCACCCAGCGGGACATTGACGACCGCGCTGCCCAGATAGGATTCATCGCCGCCCTTGACCGTTTCGACGCTGCCGCGGGCGCGGACTTCGAACGCGCCCGTCTCGGGCTTGCGCGTCACATATTTGAGGACGCCGCCCATCGAGCTGGCGCCATAGATGGTCCCCTGCGGCCCGCGCAGAACCTCGATCCGTTCGATGTCGAAGGTATCGAAATCGCCCGCGAGGATCGCGCCGTTGACGAGGCCGCTGCTCGACCCGAAGGTCGTTTCGTCCTGGTAGACCGCGACCGTCGATGCCACGCCGCCGGTATTGACGCCGCGCAGCACGAGGCGGCCGAAACCGGCCGTCGTCTGGTTGAGCTGAAGCCCCGGCACGAGCTTCAGATAGTCGGAAAAGTTGGTGGCCTGGACATTCTCCAGCGCATCGCCCGACACGACGCTCACCGACTGCGGGACATCGATCAGGCGCTGCTCGCGCTTTTGCGCGGTGACGACGATGTCGTTCTCATTCTCCCCCGCGGCTTCGTCGGCCCAAGCCGGCATCGCGGTCGCCAGCGCGACCAGGCTTCCTGCAATCAAAAATCCCTTGTTCATCGTCTTACCCCCAGACTTGGCCAAGCAGGCGGCGGAAATTGCCCCCGAGCACGGCCTTGATGTTTTTGTCGGAATAGCGGCGACGGATCAGTTCCTCCGTCAGGTCGAAGACCTTCTTGGGGTGATCAAAGCCGTCGATGTCGATCTTGTCGCGAAAGGCGTAGCTGTCCTTGTAGCCTGCCTTCAGCAGCGCATATTCGTCGGGCTTCATGTCGTCATAGCCGTTGAGATCGGCGTCGGACCCGATGCCGACATGGTCGATCCCCACTAGCTTTGCGACATGGTCGATATGGTCCGCCATATGCCCGACATCCGTCGGATCGGTCGCCCGCACGAACATGCGCACACCGGTGATGCCCATCACGCCGCCCTTTGCCGCCAATGCCCGGATCGCCTCGTCGGTCTTGACGCGCGGATGGTCGACCAGGGCACGGGCGTTGCTGTGGGTGATCGCGATCGGCCCGCCGGCGATCGCGATCGCATCAAGCGTCGTCCTGTCGCCGCAATGCGACACGTCGATGAGCATGCCCGCCTTTTCCATCGCCGCGATGATCGCCGCGCCATAATCGCTGATTCCGCCGTCAACGCGGTCGGTGCTTCCCGATCCGATGCGGTTCTGGCTGTTGTAGGTCAGCTGCGCACAGCGAAGCCCGAGGCGGCGGAACAGCGCGACATCCTCCGCGCTCTCGAACTGGTCGGCGTTCTGGATTCCCATGATGACGGCGCACTTGCCATCCTTCTTGGCGCGATCGAGATCGGCCGCATCGTCGACGAGCGTGAAGACATGGCTGTTGCGCCCCGCGAACCCCTGCCAGCCGGCGAGATATTCCATCGCCTGCGCTTTCGCGTTGGGACCGCCAAGGCCATAGGCGTTGTGAAAGCCGGTGATCCCGCTGCCACGAAACTCTGCCGCTTCGGCATCGGTCAGCCGGTGTGCGATATAATCGGGCGACAGGGTGATCTTGAGCGGAGCCAGCATGTCGATGACGAGCGACGCTGCGACGAGGTCGATGGCGCGGCGCGAATAGCTTTGCGCAGGCGCCGCCGCGAAAGCGAAGGCGCCCCGGTTGATCATCGGCGCGGACAAAGCGGCCCCGACCGCGCCCGCGAATATCGCACGGCGCGTCACAGGGAATGACAATGCCATTCCGTTTCTACCTCCCAAAATTGCAATTCAGAGACTATTGTCCTAATCAGAAAATTGTCAACCCATTTAGGACATCAATTCGTCATTCGCCCCAAATTTCTGCAGGACAGTGGATCATGCCGCCGCGATATTCGACGCCCGGTTCGCGATCGCGCGCGAGGAAGGTCGGTCCGTCGAGGTCGACGATGTCGCAAAGCTGGCCGACAAGATAGGATGGCGCCATCGACAGGCTGGTTCCCATCATGTTGCCGACCATCACGTCGAGCCCCAATTTGCGCGCCTGCCGCGCGATCGCCAAACCCTCGGTAAGCCCGCCACATTTGTCGAGCTTGATATTCACGACATCGAAGCGGCCGACAAGCGAGGCGGTATCGCCCAGCGTCACCGCGCTTTCGTCGGCAACGAAGGGAAGCGGGCGCTTCAGCCCGTCGAGATCGGCCTCGCGCCCGCGGGGCAGCGGCTGCTCGAGCTGCGCCACGCCCATCTGGACGAGAACCGGGAGCAGTTCGGCAAGCGTCGCGATGGAATAGCCCTGATTCGCATCAACCCCGATCCACGCATCGGGGCGCGCGGTTCGGATCGCGACGACGCGCGCGATGTCATCCGACAGATCGCCCGTCAGCTTGACCTTCACCGGAGCCTCGGGGTCGAGCGCTAGCGATGCCTTCGCCATGTTGCCCGGGCCATCGGCGCCCAGCGTCAGGGTCGAGCGCAAGGCTTTTGGCGGTCCCATGCCGGCCAGATCCCATACCGGCCGCCCGGTCCGCTTTGCCTCGAGATCCCAGAAAGCGCAGTCCAGCGCGTTGCGCGCGCCGCCGGGCGGCAGCAGGGCCTGGAGGTCCTGCCGGCTTGCCCCCCGCTCGATCGGGTCGCGAACGCGCGACGCCTCGGCCAGCATATGGTCGATATCGTCGCCGAGATAATATACTCCCGCCCCCTCGCCGCGACCGACGTTCGTGCCGTCGGACAACTCCGCGACAAGCAAGGCGGTCTCGGTGAAGACATGACCCGAAATGCGGAACGGCTGGTGATAGGGAAAACGCTCGACCCGAAGGTCGAGCGTCAGTTCGCGCGTGCTCTGCGTTGCCATCAATAGACCATCCCGAAGCCATAGAGATGGAAGGCGAGCGTGACCCACGTCAGCACCGCGCCGGCGAAAAGCAGCAGCACCGCACCAAGCTTCATCGTCCAGCGGCGCTTGTCCCTGACGCAAAGCCACAGATGCCATGCCGCCGTGCCGAGCAGGCCAAACGTCGCGACCGGCGTCAGGACGCGCAGCAGATATATCAGCCAGTCGAGCGGACCGCCGATGCTGCCGATATCGAGCGTGAAGGCGACCACCAGTACGACCCAGCCGGCCAGCGCGACCAGTATCAGCCACGCGCACAGGCGCGACAGGCGATAGGCGCGGCGCGCCTGGCCGGTGAGCGCGAAATCCGCCTTGAAGCTGCGCCGGACCAGTGCGCGCACCGGCCATGCAAGCGCGGCGAGCAATGCGATGCCGATGGCAGCGATCAGCGCCACGTTCAGCCAGGCCGCGTTGATCCCGGCAGGGGCGGGCTCGAACACCATGAAGGGCGACCCGGCATCGAGGCTCCAGCGCACGATCCGGCCGTCTCTGACTTCGGCCGCGAGACGTTCGCCGGTGCCGGTATCGCGCCATACGAACGGCTCGACCTCGACCCAGTCGCGTGCGCCGGCCCCCAGGCCATCAAGCCCCGGAACGCTGATCTTGCCCTCTTCGGTCAGCGTGACCGTCGGTTGGCCGAGCAGGCCGAACAGGCTCATGAAGTTGGTGAACGAACCACGGCTGGTGACATAATTGCCGGCCATCATCTGTGCGTGCTGCCTGGCGGCCTTCGCGTCGACCTGGCCGGGCGCCTCGGTTCCGGGCAGGTATCGGTCAGCGAATTTATGGAACAATGCGCTGCGGATCGCACCCGCCGCCCCTTCCTTGCCGGGGCTGTTCATCGAGATGTAGACGCCCACATCGGCATCGGGGAACAGCCACAGATAGGAATGGAACCAGACGGTGTCGCCGCCATGCGCGATCGCCCGGTGACCGTTGACCCATTGTTCGTAGAAGCCGAGCGCCATGGCGTTAAGCGGACCGACGCCAGGCGCCTTGTAATCATGCATCATTTTTGCGGTTTCGGGCTTCAGTATGCCGGCACCGTCGTTCAGATGCGCGATCATGAACTTGCCCATGTCGGCGCCGCTCGCCGACAGGCTGCCCGCCGGCGCCGGAATCACGATTTCAAAGGGTCGCGCCTTCTGGGTGATGTCGGGATATCCGCTCGCCATATCGGCGACGAGCGTTTTGGGAAGCGGCTGACGGAAGCTTGCATGCGTCATGCCGAGTGGCTTGAAGATATGGTTGTCGACATAATCGTCGAAACTCTCGCCGCTGACGCGCTCGACGATATAGCCGGCAAGGGCGGTGGCGTAGTTCGAATAGGCAGGTGTGGTTCCCGGCGCGAAGACCCGTTCGGGCAACGCCAACGGCATCTGCTTCTTCAGCGTCATGACCGCCTTGGGATCATTGCTGATCAGGTAGCGGACCGACTCCTCGAAGCCCGCCGTGTGCGTCATGATGTTGCGCAGCGTGATCGGCTTGCCTTGATAGGCCGGAATCTTGAAGTCGATATAGCTGTTCACATCCTTGTCGAGGTCCAGCTTGCCGGCCTCGACCTGTTGCATCACCGCTGTCCAGGTGAAGAGCTTCGACACCGATCCCGGACGGAAAAGCGTTGTCTCGGGCAGGACGGGCCTGCGCTTCGCGACATCGGCAAAGCCATAACCCTTTTCCAGCACGACCTGATCGCCGCGCACGACGACGACGACGGCACCCGGGATACGGGCGCGTTCGAGCGCATAGGGGAGAAAGCCGTCAAGGAAGGCCTCAAGGTCAGTGCGGGTCAGATTCGCGGTCTGCACAGGCTTTGCCGCGATCAATGGCGGTACCTCCGCCTTTTTCGTCGCGGGCGCCGGAACCGGCCCCTGCGCTGCCAGCGGCACCGCAGCGAGCGCGGCCAGCCCGACCATCAGCTTGTGGATGAATTGCATCATCGTCCCCCTTTTTGCCGGCGCGCTCTCTGACCCTTGCAGCGAACCGCGCGAACCCTTACCAAGGGGCCAACATCCGTTGGCCCGATGGGGACATAATGATCCTGATTAGAAAATTGTCAAACCTGGAATGGAAAAACTGATGGCGGACCGATCAAGCCCGCCGACGCTCGGCGCGGTGATGAAAGGCATTCGCGCGCGGAACGGCTGGACGCTCAAGGAAATGAGCGCGAAATCGGGCATACCCGTCTCGACGCTGTCAAAGGTCGAACACGACCGGCTGACGCTGAGCTATGACAAGCTCCAGCAGCTCAGCCAGCGACTCCAGATTCGCATGTCGGACCTGTTCGCCGAGGATGAAGAGGATGCCGCACCGCGCGTGACCGGCCGCCGCAGCATCGGAACGATCGAGCGCGCCGCGCGCGTCACGACCGACAATTACGACTATCACTATCTTTGCACCGACCTGCGCCAGAAGCGGATGATCCCCATTCTGACGCGCATCCGCGCCCACAGCGCGAGCGAATTCGGCGAACTCGTTCATCACCAGGGCGAGGAATTCATCTATGTTCTGGAAGGACGGATCGAAGTGCACAGCGAATTCTACGACCCGGTCACACTCGAAGTCGGTCAGGGCATCTACATCGATTCGTCGATGGGCCACGCCTATGTGGTCGCTGAAGGGTGCGAGGAAGCACTCGTACTGGGGGTCTGCTCCAGCGCCGACGACGGCCTCATGGACTCGCTGATGAGCCTCCATGGTTGAGCGCCTCCCGCTTCGCGCCATGCTGCTCGGCGGCATGCTGCTGGTCGCGGCGCCCGTCGCGGCCCGCCCCGCCGCCCCGCCCTATGACCTGATCATTCGCGGCGGCACCCTGTATGACGGCTCGGGCGCACCGCCCGTCACCGGCGACGTCGCAATCAGGGGCGATCGCATCGTCGCGGTTGGCCGGGTCGAAGGGTCGGCGAAGCGCGAGATATCGGCACGCGGAATGGCAGTCGCACCGGGCTTCATCAACATGCTGAGCTGGGCGACCGAATCGCTGATTGCCGACCCGCGCAGTCAGAGCGACATCCGCCAGGGCGTCACACTGGAGGTGATGGGCGAAGGCTGGTCGATGGGTCCGCTCAACGCGACGATGAAGGCGCAGGAGACCGAGCGGCAGGGCGACATCAAGTACCGGATCGATTGGACAAGCCTCGGCGACTATCTGGCCTATCTGGAAAGGCGAGGAATCGCGACCAATGTCGCCAGCTTCGTCGGTGCCGCGACGGTCCGTGTCCACGAGCTTGGCGAAGACGATGTCGACCCGACACCCGAACAACTCGACCGGATGCAGCTGCTCGTCCGACAGGCGATGGACGAGGGCGCGCTGGGCGTCGGCAGCTCGCTCATCTACGCGCCCGGCTCCTATGCCGAAACCGACGAACTCGTTGCCCTGATGCGCGAAGCCGGACAGTGCGGCGGCATGTATATCAGTCACATGCGATCCGAAGGCGACCGGCTCGAAGAGGCCGTCGACGAACTGATCGATATCGCGCGCCGCTCGGGCGCGCCGGCCGAAATCTATCACCTCAAGATGGCGGGCCGCGGCAACTGGGACAAGTTCGACGCGGTCGTGAAGAAGATCGAAGCGGCGCGCGCCGACGGCCTGCGCATCACCACCGACATGTACACCTATACCGCAGGCGCGACGGGGCTTGACGCCGCAATGCCGACCTGGGTGCAATCGGGCGGGCTCGAAGCCTGGATCGAACGGCTGAAAGACCCCGCGACGCGCGCGCAGGTAGCCGCCGAAATGCAGAAACCCGGCAGCGACTGGGAGAATCTCTATCTGGGCGCCGGCGCAGACAAGATGATCCTGACCGGCTTCAAGAGCGAGGCGCTGAAACCGCTGACCGGCAAGACCCTTGCCGAGGTCGCGGCGATGCGCGGCACATCGCCCGAAGAAACCGCGATGAACCTCGTGATCGAGGACGGATCGCGCGTTGGCACCGTCTACTTCCTGATGTCCGAGGACAATGTTCGGAAGCAGGTCCAGCTCCCATGGATGAGCTTCGGGTCGGATGCCGCGTCCCAATCGGCGGAAGGCGTCTTTCTGAAATCTGGCTCGCATCCCCGCACCTACGGCAATTTCGCACGCCTGCTTGGCCACTATGTCCGGGACGAGAAGCTGATCTCGCTCGAAGAAGCGATCCACCGCCTGACGTCGCTGCCCGCAACCAACCTTGGCATTCGAGAGCGCGGCGCGCTCAGGCCCGGCTATTTTGCCGATGTCGTGATTTTCGACCCGGCAACCGTCGCTGACCGTGCGACCTTCGAAAAGCCGCATCAATATGCCGTCGGAATGCGCGATGTTTACGTCAACGGCGTGGCCGTCCTGACGAATGGCGAACCGAGCGGGGCCACCCCCGGACGCGCCGTCCGTGGCCCGGGATGGAAGGCATGCCACTAAGCCGCCCCCTCGGGCACCGGCGTTCCGGCGCGGCCAGCAAGGTCAGCGCACGAGTGCGAGCGCGCCGAGCAAGCCGGTGTCGGGGCCAAGAGCAGGCGGAACGATGATATCGTCGGGGTTTCCGGGAAAATAGCCGCCCCACAGTCTGCCGACATGAGCCCTGACCCGATCCAGCAGGCCCGGCGTGCTCATGACGCCGCCGCCAAGGATGATGCGCGCGGGGTCGAGAACAGCGCGAAAGGTCTGGCTCGCCTGCGCGAGATACCAGGCAATGATGTCGTGCGCGGGGTGGTCGGCGGAAAGGTCGGACAGCGAAACGCCCCACCGCGCGATGATCGACGGACCGGCCGCAAGCCCTTCCAGGCAGTCGCCGTGGAAAGGACAATGACCGGGAAAGTCCGCGTCGGCGGGATGCCGCGGCATACGGATATGGCCCATCTCGGGATGGCTGAGGCCGTGGATGAGCCGACCGCCGACGACCGCGCCGCCGCCGATGCCGGTTCCCACGGTCAGATAGAGCACCGTCGCCGCGCCCTGCCCGGCGCCCCAACGCCATTCGGCGAGTGCGGCACCATTGACGTCGGTGTCGATTGCGACCGCGCAGCCGAACGCGCGCGCGAACGGCCCCGCGATATCGGCGCCACTCCAATGCGGCTTGGCGGTGCGCGTGATACGGCCCCATGTAGGCGACGCACGGTCGAGGTCGAGCGGTCCAAAGCTCGCGATGCCGACTGCGGCATAGTCGCCTCCCCGCGCGCGGAGCCACTCGACCGCGGCGGGGATCGTGTCCTCGGGGCGCGTCGTTTCGATGCGGGTGCGCGCATGGATTTGCCGCGAGGTATCGCCGACGCCGACAATGAACTTGGTGCCGCCCGCCTCGACGAGCGCGATCTTGTCGCCCATATCCTGTCCCTTGCACCGACCGGGGAAAAGCGGATGTGCACCCGCATGCCACGATGATCGGTTCGTTGCCTTCGGAGATAGCGTATCGCATTTCGACATGCCGTGCGACCGTACCGGCGAGCGGGGGCCGGCCGCAGCGATGTTGATTCACCGCGCCAGAATTCGGCCCTGCTCGGCGGGCGACTTGAACAGGAAATCGTGCGGCAGACCGAGCCGCACGCTCGCCTGGCATGGCGGCGACGTCCGATCGACGCGCCGGTCGGCCAGACGACCTGCGGTACGCAAGACAAAGCGATCGAGCCGCGAGAGGTCGTAACGGGCGCCAAGGTCCAGCCGCTGCCGGATGGATGGCGGCAACAGCGACACCGAGGCCCGGGCAATGGCGCGGTGCAGGGCACGCGGAACGCCGGGAGCAGCACGGCCCGACTCGATAATGGCGAGAAATTCGAACAGGATCGGGTGCGGCTCGAAGCGCTGTTCCAAAATGGCCATCATCGCCATGAACGCATCGATCGTCGGCGGCGTGTGCCGTGCGCCGAATTCACGCCCGATCGCATCGCCATCGCGCAAGAACCGGTCCTTGTCCGCCGGCGTCAGCGGCCGCACGAAACGGTCGTAGGCCATCAGGAAGCCATAGGAGGCGGTGGCGGCAACCCAATCGAGCAGCTCCGGGTCGAGCGCGCGATACGCCTCACCCGCCGGCGTTTTGCCCTTTACCTGCGCGTGCATCCGGTTGACCTTGCCAATCACCTCCTTCGCGACGCTGGCGGGACCGTAGCAGGCAAGCATCGCGACAAGGCCGGTGCGGCGCGACCGGCCGATCGGATCGACCTTGTAGGTCGAATGATCCCACACCCCCGAACGGATTCGTGGTTCGGCGAACTCGAGCAGGACGGCGGCGATCCCTCCAATGCCGAGCGCGATCGGATTCTTGTAGACCCGCCACTGAACGCTGTCCGGCGACAACAAGGCAGGCTCACCGACCGGCGACGAGAAGTCGATTTCCGTACCCAGATACGTATCGAGACCGCCTTGTCGCACTCTGTTCGCACTCCCTCAGAAGTCGAAGCCTAATGTCAGGCCATAGGTGCGCGGCGGATTGGGGAAGCGCACCACCACATTGGCGTTGCTGGCAACCGCCGACCAATAATATTTGTCGAACAGGTTCTTCGCCCAGAGCGACACCGACCAGCCACTTTCGCTCTTGAGTCCCAGGCTCGCGTTGACCGTGCCATAGGCATCGACCTTGTACAGGTCGAGATCCTCGAAGATCGTGTTCGACTTGCTCTGATACCGCGCGCTCACCGCGCCGGTGAGGTTCAGCGTATCGCTGACCGGCGCATCATAGGCGAGCGTCAGGCTACCCTGGAATTCGGGGCTGTAGATGAATTCAGCGCCGTCGAAATTTTGCGCCTGTCCGGCCGCGTTGGTCCCGTTGTAATCATTGATCCGCGTCTTCAGCCACAGCGCGTTCGCCGCCAGCGTCAACCCCGTCGCCGGTCGGACCGTCAATTCGCCCTCGACGCCATAGGCCTTCGACTTCGGCACATTGTCGAGCCGCGACAACGCCGTGTAGATCGGGTCCGCGAAATAGGTGCTGATCTGCTTGTCGGCATAATCATAATAGAAAGCCGACAGGTTGGCCTGCACTGCGCGGTCGGCGAGCGTGGCCTTGATGCCGACTTCATAGGCGGTCAGTTTTTCCTGGGTCACCGGCGCATTCTGCCGCGCAAGGTTCGCCGCATTGATTGGCGTCGTCCCCGATTTATAGCCGCGCGAGACCGACGAATAGACCAGCGTGTCGGAATTCGGCGTCCAGTTGAACGCGACGCGCCACGCGACATTATTCTCGTCAAGGGTCGATCGGACTTCGCCGAACGTCCCGGTCACGGGGTCGAAGGTATTGCACTGCCCCTGCGAAATCGGCGCCGCGAGGACCCCATAGGTCTGGAGGTACAGCGCCCGGTTCACGACGTTGACGTTGGGCAACATATTGCCGTTGAAGTCACGCGAACAGCCGTTGTAGCGCTGCTTGTCCTCGGTGTAGCGGAGCCCGCCGCTGATCTTGAACTGATCGCCAAGCTCCCAGTCGGCGTTCGCGAAGACACTCCAGGTCCTGGTACGGATGCGGCCGAAATCCTCATAGGTGCGGAAGGCTTGCTGAAGCTGGGCCAGCGTATAGCCGCCCGAGTTGAAGATCGGGCTGGCAAGCAAGGGCGCACCTGCCGCGCGGATCAGCCCGACATTGGCGTTCTGGCCCAGCATGGTGCGGTTGGAATCGATGATCCGGTCATTGGCGTAATAGGCGCCGACCAGCCAGGTCACCGGACCCGACTCGCCCTCCACATGCACGTCCTGCGCAAAGCTCTTGATCCGGCCGACGGTGTTCTGCAGCAGGATTTCATACGACGCGCCGCTCCAGTCGGACAGCGCGTTGCGCTTGAAATCATTATAGCTGGTGAGCGAGACGAGCTTCGCCGTGTCGCCAAGGTCCTGATCCCAGCGCAGCTTGAGACCCCAGAAGCGATTATCCTCCGCCAGCGGCCCATCGAGGCCGAGCCCCGTGCCGATGTCTGCCGAGCGCTGCGCATAGGGGGCCCAGTCCGCCTGCGACGCTTTGGTCGGCGCATTCGCCGCAAGATAGGTTGCAAGGCCCGGCGCGTTGAAGAAGCGCGAGTTGCTGGTGCCGGTCACCGGATTGGTCGCCGGCGTGAAGCCGATTCCCTGTCCGACAACCGTGTCCGACTTGTTCTGCCACCAGGTCACCGACAGGTCGAAATGGGTGCCGACAGCAGGGTCGATCGCCAACGCGCCGCGCACACCCAGCTTTTGAACTTCCCCCTGCCGCTCGCCGCGCGTGTTGCTGACCTGCCAGCCCTTGTCGCTGTTCTCGCTCCGGAAGGCGATGCGTGCCGCGATCCCTTCGCCAAGCGGACCGGAGAGATGACCGCCGATATTGTACGTCTGGTAATTGCCCAGATCGGCCCTGATGCTGCCCTCGAAACTGTCGGTCGGCTTCGCAGTGATGAAGTTGATGAGCCCCGCAGTGGTGTTGCGGCCATAAAGCGTTCCTTGCGGCCCCTTGAGCACCTCGACCCGCTCCAGATCCATGACCGGCCCGGTGTTCATGATCGGATAGGCATAGGCGACTTCGTCGACATAGGTACCGACGGTCGACGTCGACGACAGGTTGATCGTGTTGAAGCCGATCCCGCGCAGTGTGTAGGTCGGCACGCCCTGATAGCTTTGCGAGACGGTAAAGCTGGGCGCGACCGCAGTCAGGTCACGAAGGTCGGTGACGCGCAGATTTTCCAGCGTTGCACCGTCGACCGCCTGGATCGCCATGCCGACGTCGTTGATCGATTCAGCACGGCGCTGCGCCGTCACGATGATCTCGCCCTCGGCTGACGCAGCGTCCGCGCCGGCCTCTTCGGCGGCAAAGGCCGGTGCCGCAATCGCAAGACCGGCCGCAGTGCCCGCCAGCAGAATAATTCGCATTGTCTTCATGACTGATCCTCCCTCAAACGGCTTGTCGCGGGGCTCGTCTTTGTGCGAGCGTCGCAGCAACCGGACGCTGCCCAAGGACTAAATTGCGCGGTCGGCGGCAAGCTGGCACCTGTGGCAGGATGAAGGGAGGAGGTTGCGTGACGGATCACCGGGCAAAATGCTGGGCCGAGCTCCCATCGCTCGTCGCCGCGGTACAAAATGCGGGCAACACGATCGGTCTGCCCTTCATCGCCGCGCAGGCCGACCTTGGCGATCCCGAGCCGATGGCGGACCAAGGCGGGCGCCCCTATGCGGAGACGAGTTTCCGCTGGATCGACCCCGACTATGCCTATTGGCGCGATCGCAAGCTGGCGCTCCAGATCGCATTTCTGACCGCCGCACGGCTCGTCGCCGAACCCTTTTTCTACAGCGACGGTCGGCTCCGGACATGGCGGTCGACCGAATTGCTGGACGCCGTCGATTGCGAACAGGCCAGAAACACGCCCAATTTCGGAGAAGCGATCATCGCGCCGGTGCACTTGCCGCGCGGCCTTGTCGGTGCGGTCTTCTGGTGTTCGCGCGAACCGGTCGGCGTCGAGGCGCTGTTCGCCAGCCACGCCGGCGATCTGCACAATCTCGCGCTCAAACTGGTCGCGACGCACAATGAAGCGCGCGGCCGGCCGCGCAACGCGACGGTCCCGCAAACGCTGACGCGGCGCGAAGTGCAGTGCTTGCGCTGGGCGGCGGCGGGCAAGACCGACGGAGAGATCGGCATCATCCTGACCCTGTCGGTATCGACCGTGCGCTTTCACCTGCGCAATGCCGCGGCAAAACTCGGTGCGACGGGCCGCGCGCAGTCGATCCAGATCGCTGCGGGATTGGGTTTCGTCGGCGCACGGGCCGCCTGATGCATTCGTCAGCTTGGCCAGTGGCTCGCCTTCCCTCTAGACCCTGCGGATGGACATGCTGAACGATCCGGCACTCGACGCCTTTCAGAGCGAAGTCCGCGCCTTTCTCGACGCGGCGCTTCCCGACGGTCTGCGCCACGCCGCCGCGCGCGCGACCAGCGTCTTCATCGACCCCGCCATCTCGTTGCCCTGGCAGCGCATCCTGAACGCGCGCGGCTGGGCGGCGCCCGACTGGCCGGCGGAATTCGGCGGCCCCGGATGGAGCGAGATCGAACGCTATATCTTCGCGGCCGAATGCGCGCGCGCGGGGGCGCCGAACCTTGCGCCGATGGGACTCAAGATGGTCGCGCCTGTCATCATGCATTATGGAAGCGCCGAACAGCGGGCCCATTATCTGCCGCGCATCCTGTCGGGCCAGGACTATTGGTGCCAGGGGTTCTCGGAACCGGGCGCGGGGTCCGACCTCGCGGCGCTCCAGCTACGCGCGACGTCCGACGGCGATGATTATGTCCTCAACGGATCGAAGATCTGGACCACCCACGCCCATTTCGCCAACCGCATGTTCGCCCTCGTCCGGACATCGAGCGAAGGAAAGCCGCAAGCCGGAATCAGCTTCCTCCTGCTCGACATGGCGACCCCGGGCATCCAGATCGAACCGATCCGCACGCTGGCGGGCGATCACGAGTTCAATCAGGTGTTTTTCGATGACGTCCGCGTACCACAGGCCAACCGTCTCGGCGCCGAGAATCAGGGCTGGTCGGTCGCGAAACATCTGCTGACATTCGAACGCGGCGGCAAATATGCACCATCCCTGCTTGGCCGAATCGAACGGCTGCGCGAACGGCCGATCGCCGACCCCGTGCTGCGTACGCGGCTCGGACGTGAAGCCGTGAGCTTGCGAGCGCTACAGGCGCTCGAACTCAAGGCGATGCGCGGGTTGGGCGGAAACCCGGCACTTTACGCCTCGGCCCTGAAAATCCTCGGCACCGAAGCGGCGCAGCGTATCGACGTGCTCGCCTGCGATATCGCGGGCTATGCCGCATGGGCCGACAGCGACGGCCAGACGCCGACCGAACTGGCGGTCGCGGTGCCGCGCTACCTTAATGACCGCGCGGCCAGCATCTATGCCGGATCGAACGAGATCCAGCGCGACCTGATCGCGCGGCAGATACTGGGCTAGGGTCGGGATCCCAGGGTCGGGGCCCTAGGCATCCGCGTCGGCAAAGCGGGCCACCTGGTCGGCCCGCGACCGCATCGCGGCGACAATAGCCAGGCCGCGCTTGAAATGAGCGCCAAGGTCAAGCTCTTCGGTCAGCCCCATGGCGCCGTGGATTTGCACCGCCCCCTCGCCGACCCGGCGCACCGCGTCGGCAACCTCCACGCAGGCGGCGGCAACAACGTCCATATGATCGGGATGATCCGCCTCGACCGCGACGACCGCCGCTTCGACCAGCGCCGCGGACGCCATTTCCGCAAGCTGCATATCGACAATGCGATGCCGCAACGCCTGGAACGACGCAATCGCCGCCCCGAACTGCCTGCGCTGCTCCATATATGCGGCGCTGTCCGCGATCATCCGTTGCATCAAGCCCACGGCCTCGGCGCAGCGACCCACAAGAATCAGCGCGTTCGCATGGTCGGCAAGGACGCGCGCTTCGGCACCCGTTGCAAGGATGTCGGCGTCCCCGGCCTTCAGCATGAAGCCAAGGTCGGCCGAGACGCAGCCGTCATGCATGACGCGATGTCGCTGCTCGACTTTCTCGGGATGGGCGGGAACGAGCAGGAGAGCTTCGTCGGCGGCAATCAGGAACAGGTCGGCCTCTGCCGCCCCCGCCACCAGAGCCGCCGTTCCGCGAACCATGCCGTCAGCATCGACGATCGGCATCGAAAGCGCCGAGGCAGGACAGATCGCGGCGATGCGCAGCGCGCCCGACGCGAGATCGCGCAGCGCCGCATGCCCCGGCACGGCCCGCGCGAGCAGCATCGACCCTGCGGCGTGCGCCAACCAGTCGGCTCCCGCCAACGCAGGGCCAAGTTCTGCCATGACAAGCGCAATGTCGGCCGGCCCGCCGCCGAATCCGCCCGCTTCCTCCGGGAGCGCAAGGCCGGCAAGGCCCAGCCCGTCGGACAGGTCGCGCCAGTGCGGCCGGTTGTGGTCGGCCAGAAAGCGCTGGACGCTGTCGCGCAGCAATTGTCGGTCTTCACCAAGAAGAAGATCAAGCGTGGCCATATTACTCCCCCTGGTTGAACGCGGTCCGGCCAGGACACCCGCGACGCCCCCGCGGACGGTACGCCGCCCTTGCGGTTCTTGTTGGTCGGTCAGGACCGACAAGTCCAGCTATCGGGCGTAACAGGTCCGGTCCGCGCGCGTCGCGGCCGAATCAAGCCCGAGATGTGGAGGAAAATGCTGGATGCCCCGCGAGGATTCGAACCTCGATAGACGGAATCAGAATCCGTAGTCTTACCATTAGACGACGGGGCAACGAGGCGGGCGCAATATGATTGCGTGGGCCGCGTGTCAAGGCCGCTGCGGTCGCACGCGACGGTCGCATAACAGCCCGCTTGCCCTCACGTATTTCGCCGCTAGCATCGCGCCATAACAAAAGGGGGACCGCGCCCGGCGCAGGTCCCGCACATGGAGGTGGGTGATGCGTCATGTCGCGATCGTCGGGTCGGGCCCCGCTGGCTATTATACCGCGGAGGCCCTGCAAAAGGCCGAGGATATCGCAATCGACGTCATCGATCGCCTGCCCGTCCCTTATGGCCTCATCCGAACCGGCGTTGCACCCGACCACCAGTCGATCAAGGCCGTATCGCGCCGATACGAAGGCGTCGCGCTTGCCGACAATGTCCGCTTCGTCGGCCATGTTTCAGTAGGCACCGACGTCAGTATCGACGAGCTTGCGGAGCTTTACGACGCCGTCGTTCTGGCGACCGGCGCACCGCACGATCGGCCGCTCGACATTCCCGGCGCGGACCTTCCCGGCGTGATCGGCAGCGCCGCCTTCGTCGGCTGGTACAATGGCCACCCCGACTTCGCAGGGCTCGACCCGCTGCTCGATGCCCCCGGCGTCGCGGTGATCGGGAACGGCAATGTCGCGCTCGACGTTGCACGTATCCTTGCCAAGACGCCCGCGGAATTTACCGGCAGCGACATCGTCGCCCACGCGCGCGCGGCGCTGGCGGCAAGCGCGGTGCGCGAGATCCATATTCTTGGCCGGCGCGGCCCGCACCAGATCGCGATGACGCCGAAGGAACTGGGCGAACTCGGCCACCTCGAACGCGCCGGCCCGCGCGTCGATCCCACCGATCTGCCCGACGAAGGTGCCGATGCGATGCTCGAACCCGGGATGCGCAAGTCGGTGACGCACCTGCGCAGCTTCGCCGCGAACCCCGTCGCGAAGCCGGTGACGATCGATTTCGACTTCTTCGCCATGCCGATCGCGATCGAAGGGGATGGCCGTGTCCAGCGCGTCATCATCGAACGGACCAGGCTCGACGCCGATCTGCGCAGTCGCGGTACCGGCGAAACCTATGCGATCGAGGCGGGGCTCGTCGTAAGCTGTATCGGCTATCAGACGCCGGCGATTCCTGGCGTTCCCTATGAACATGGACGCGGCCGTTTCGCGAGCGACGAAGGGCGAATTCTTCCCGGGCTCTATGCGGTCGGCTGGGCGCGGCGTGGCCCCTCAGGAACGATCGGTACCAACAAGCCCGACGGCGCCCGCATCGCCGAACTGGTGCTGGAGGACATCGGCCGCGGTGCCGGCAAGACGGGACGCGCGGGGCTTGACGCGCTGCTGGCAAGCCGGACCGTCACCCCGGTCACCTTCCGCGACTGGCGACGGATCGAAGCTGCGGAGGTCGCCGCCGCGCTCGACGGCAACCCGCGTGAGAAATTCACCAGCGTCGAGGCGATGCTCGCCGCGATCGGGCGGTGAAGCAGCCCGTCCGCGCGGCACTGCGATGGCTGCTCGCGCTCGCATATGCCTATGCGGGCTATCGCCATCTCGCGACCCCGGCGCCCTTTCTCGCGATCACGCCGCCCTGGGTGCCACAGCCGGCGTTCGTCGTTGCGGCAACCGGAGTCGCCGAACTGGCGGGTGCGCTGGGGCTGATGCTTCCCCCGGTCCGCAAGGCCGCCGGCTGGGGCCTCGCGCTCTATGCCCTTTGCGTCTGGCCGGCGAATATCCACCATGCGCTCGCCAATGTCGCGATCCATGGCGAGACACTGAGCTGGTGGTATCACGGCCCGCGCCTCGCACTGCAGCCGCTGATCATCTGGTGGGCGCTGTGGGCCAGCGGTTCAACCGACTGGCCGTTCGGCAAACGAACATAACAAGCCATCATTGCGAGGAGACTGCGTCGCTTCGCTCGCAAGGACGATAGGCTATTTCGCAACCGGCGTTTCGACCGGCGGCTGCCCCTTCTGGCTGGCGGCATAAGCCTCGACCGCTTTCAGCACGCGCAGCATGTTGCCGCTCGCGATCTTTTCCAGCTCGGCCTGCGAATAGCCGCGCCTTGCCAGCTCGGTGAACAGCGCGGGGTATCCCGACACATCCTCCATGCCGACCGGCGCTGAATCCATCCCGTCATAATCGCCGCCGACGCCGATATGATCCACCCCGATCGTCTTCTTCAGATGGTCGATATGGTCGGCGACCTTCCGAACGTTGGTCGTCGGCACCGGATTCGCCGCATCCCAGGCCTTGAGCCCGGCATCGGCGGAAGCCGGATCGCCCGGATACATCGCTTTCAGCCGCGCCTGTTCGGCGGTGCGCGCCAACCCCTGCGCGCGGACGTCGGCGTCAAGAAAGCTTGGCAGGAACACGACCATCACGATCCCGCCATTCGCCTTGACCAGCGGCAATACGCTGTCGGGGACATTGCGCGGATGCGGATTCACCGCGCGCACCCCGGAATGACTGAACATCACCGGCGCCTTCGATTCGGCGAGCGCGTCCTTCATCGTCGCTTCGCTTACGTGACTGAGGTCGACGATCATGCCTATGCGGTTCATTTCGCGAACGACCTGTCGTCCGAAATCGTTGAGGCCGTCCAGCGACGGCGCGTCGGTCGCACTATCGGCCCAGGGGATGTTCTTCGAGTGGGTCAGCGTCATGTAGCGCGCGCCGAGCGCGTACATCTGGCGCAGCACGGCAAGCGACGAGCCGATCGACTGGCCGCCTTCCATCCCCATCATGCCCGCGATCTTGCCCGCCTTCATCGCCTTTTCGAGTTCGGCGCTGTTCGACGCCAGTGCCAGGTCATTCGGGTAGCGCGCGACAAGCCGCTTGGTGACGTCGATCTGTTCGAGCGTCTGCTGCACCGCCTGCTGCTCGTTCGTGTTCGCGGGGACATAGACCGACCAGAATTGTGCGCCGACATGGCCCTTGCGCAAACGCTGGAGGTCGGTGTGCATCGCGATCGCCGGCGGGGTCGCATCAGGCTTTGCCGTGTCGGTCGTGTCGACGAAATCGAAACCGTTGATGACATTGTCGAACCGCCCGCGCAGCGCCCAGGGCACGTCATTATGCCCGTCAAAGACGGGCGCCTTCTTCAGCGCGGCTTCGGCGGTCGCCTCGGGGGAGGCCTGCGCCAGCGCGGGGGTGGAGACAAGGGCGAGTGCGGCCAGGCCGGCAAGCAGGGGGGCTTTGTTCATGGCATGCGACCTTAAGTCGTTGGCGGCGCGGTGCAAGCCTCGCTTGACGTTCCCGTCAGGCCCGCGCAGCATCGCGGCATGACAGCCTTCGACGACTGGCGCGCCCGATCGCCCTATTATGACGAAACCCACGAAGCGTTGGCGCAAAGCGTCCGCCGCTTCGTCGCGCGCGAAATCGCGCCACACATCGACCGCTGGGAGGCGGAGGGCGAACTGCCGCGCGAGCTTCACAGGAAAGCCGCAGAGGCCGGCATCCTCGGCCTGCGCTATCCCGAACAATATGGCGGACATTCGGAAGGCTTCGACAATTTCCACAGCCTCGTCGTCACCGAGGAACTGGCGGCGGTCGGTGCAGGGGGGCTGGGCGCCTCGCTGATGACCCATGGTATCGGCCTGCCGCCGATCCTCGCGCTCGGCTCCGAAGAACTGAAGCAGCGCATCGCACCGCCGGTGCTTGTGGGCGAAAAGATCATCGCGCTCGGCATCACCGAAGCCGGCGGCGGCAGCGACGTCGCGAACCTCAAGACCACGGCCGTGCGCGATGGCGACACATATGTCGTCAACGGCGGCAAGATGTTCATCACCAGCGGGATGCGCGCGGACTGGCTGACCTGCGCGGTGCGCACCGGCGGCCCCGGCGCGGGAGGTATCTCGCTGCTGCTGATCGACATGGCGTCGCCCGGCGTCGAGCGGACGCGGCTCGACAAGATGGGCTGGCGCTGCAGCGACACCGCCGCGATCCATTTCGGCGACGTCCGTGTCCCGGCAGACAATCTGATCGGCCCCGAAAATGGCGGCTTCATTGGCATCATGCGCAATTTCAACAGCGAACGGCTCGGCATGGCGATGGGCTGCTGCGCCTACGCCCGCGTCGCGCTCGCCGAAGCCGCCGAATGGGCGCAAAACCGCGAGACCTTCGGGCGTCCGCTCGTCGGCCACCAGTCGATCCGCATCAAGCTCGCCGACATGGAACGCCAGATCGAGGCAACGCAGGCGTGGGTCGATCTCGCCGCCTGGCAGGTCCGCGAAGGCAAGGACCGCCCCGCCGATTTCGCGATGCTGAAAGTGCAAGCGACCCGCATGCTCGAATCCGTGGCCCGCGAGGCAGCGCAGATCCTGGGCGGGGCAAGCTATATCACTGGCAGCAAGGTCGAACGCATCTACCGCGAAGTCCGCGTCAACGCGATCGGCGGCGGCAGCGAGGAAATCATGCTCGACCTCGCGGGGCGGCAATTGTTCGGGGGCCGCTAAGCGCGGAAGATGTGATTGTGGACGCCGGATATTTCCTGAAGAAGCGAACTAACTTCATCCGCTTCTACTATAACACAGCGATTCCGGCTTTCGTGGAGGTTCGACGGTGCATCGAAGACGAATTGCCGCCTTACGATGATCCACCTTGGAGTAATGATGGCGAACCAGCGTACCTTGACGAATGGATGGATACCGCTGCCGCGGAACAGGTTCAAGGTCTTGCCTGCGTCTCACTACTTTCCGATTCGTTGAAGCTGTACTTCCTAACCCTTCAGGAGCGGGTTGTGCGCTTTCGTTTCCAAAACGAACGCACCGCCTTCAAGAACGGCTTCCTAGCCCCCAATCTACAAGTGCTGGGGGAGATTTTGGAGTTGGATTGGGCTGAATGCCCAGCGGACCTAGGGATCATCGAGCAAATCATTCTGGCTCGAAATCGCGGGCAGCATAGAACCGATTTGACGTCCTTGGAGGTTGTGCACGACGGCAAAACACTCAAGAAATACCCGGCGCCTTTTTTTGCCAGCGAAAGCGAACTGAAGGATTGGCCGAGAGAAGAAGGAAGTTTGTCTTGGTTCCTGATGCCGCGTTTGAAGGTTTCAAAGGAAAATTTGTTCGAAGCATTGGAGCAGGTTGAAGCCCTAGTGGATTGGCTGGACTCAAAAATCTACGCGCCATGAGATTGCGAGGAATGACATGAACGAGTTCACCCAAAGCTGGCCCGCCGAGGCCGAAACCCTGCTGGACGATCTTGTCGATCTTCGCCGCGCGATTCATCGCGAGCCGGAGTTGGGGCTGCAGAACCCCAAGACTCTGGCGAAGATCAAGGCGGCGCTCGCAGGCCTGCCGCTCGAATTTCGCGAGGGACCCTCGACGACCGGGCTGATCGCGATCCTGCGGGGGCCCGCCAACGGGCGCACCGTGCTGCTGCGCGGCGACATGGACGCGCTGCCCCTGCTCGAAGAGACGGGGCTCGATTTCACCTCCGAGATCAGCGGGGCGATGCATGCGTGCGGGCACGATACGCATGTCGCGATGCTCGTCGGCGCCGCGAAGCTGCTCTGCGCGGCGCGCGACCGATTGCCCGGGACCGTCCTCTTCATGTTCCAGCCGGGCGAGGAGGGCCACCATGGCGCGCGCTTCATGCTGGAGGATGGGATCATCGATCCGCTTCCCGATGCCGCCTTTGCGCTCCACATCATGCCCAATGCGCCGCATGGCATCTTCGCCGGGCGCGCGGGGCCGCTGCTTGCCTCGTCCGACCTGCTGGAGATCACGGTCAAGGGTGCTGGCGGCCACGCATCGATGCCGCACGACGCGGTCGATCCGATCCCCGTCGCCTGCGCGATCGTTACCGCGATCCAGACGATGGTGACGCGCCGTATCTCGGTCTTCGACCCCGCGGTGGTGACAGTCGCAAAGATTGCGGCGGGAACGACGAACAATATCATCCCCGAAACCGCCGAGATGCTGGGAACGATCCGCACCCTGTCGCCCGAGCGCCGCGCGATGGTCGCGCGCGAATTGAAACGCCTCGCCCCCGCGATCGCCGAGGCGCATGGCTGCACCGCCGAGGTCCGGATCGAAGAGGGTTTCCCGGTCACCATCTGCGACGCGCGCGCGGTCGCGTTCGGCCAGACTGTCGTCGAGCAGACCTTTGGCGAGGAAGCCTGGCTGACCATGGACAATCCGGTAATGGGCGCCGAGGATTTCTCCTACGTTCTCGAAAAGGTGCCGGGCGCGATGTTCTGGCTCGGCGCGAGCGAGGCGGGCAGCGACTGGCGGCAGTGCTGCGGGCTGCACAGCAACCACATGGTGCTCGACGAAAAGGTCATGGCCCGCGGCGCGGCGCTGCACGCGGCGCTCGCCGAACGTTACTTGAACGACGGCTTCGGATGACGCGCTCCGCGTGAGCTACAACGACTATCCCGAACCCGACGAGAACAGCCAGCGTTTCAACTGGCCGGTGCCGCGGAATGCCTATATTCTCCCCTGGCTCATGATTGTCGGCATGTCGGCGATCTGGGTCCAGCAGTTTGCGGCCGACAGGATCGGCGCATGGGGCGTTTCCGCAAAGGCACTCGCCGCCGGACACTATGAGAATATCCTGCTCCACATGGCCGCGCATGGTCCGATCGTCCATATCGCGATGAACATGTTCGCGCTTTACGCGCTCGCGCCTCGGCTGCTGGCTCGGCTCGGGCATCCGTTTCGGGGCGCCAAAGCCTTCCTATTGTTGTTCGTCGGGTCAGGGGTTTGCGGCGCAGCGCTGTTCGTTGTGCTCCATCCGCACGGAACGGTGCCGATGATCGGCGCATCGGGCGCTCTATACGGACTGTTTGGGGCATTGGTCCGCCTGCCGGTCGACGGCACGGACATCGTCCCGATCGATCGCAATCATGGCTGGCGACTCGCCAAGGAATTCGTGCGCGACAATGGATGGCTCTTCCTGATGTTCACCGTGCCGAACCTGCTGATGGGCCGCGAAGGCGGCGTGGCGTGGGAGGCGCATCTCGGCGGCTTTCTGTTCGGCCTTTTTGCGGCGCCGCTCTTCTTTCGCAGCCTCGCAAGCGAGACGGCGGATACGGAAGCACCACCGCTTGCGAGCGACCATCCCACACCCTAGCTTTACGGGACGACCATCTCGGATCGAAAGGACATTGTCGTGGTCAACATTATCGGCGCGATCATCTCGGGCCTCGTCATCGGCGTACTCGCGCGCTTCTTCTATCCGGGTGCAGTGCAGATGGGGTGGCTAGCCACGATGCTGCTCGGAATAGGCGGTTCGCTGCTCGCGGGGCTGGTCACGACCCGCGGCGTACGCGGCGAGTTTCATCGCGCGGGCTGCTTCGCCTCGATCATCGGTGGAATCGCGCTGATCTTCGTCGGGCGGCTACTCGGGATCGGCGGCTAAGGCACCAGCACCGTATCGCGCGCTTCGGCGAGCATCTTCGGATAGTCGAGCGTATAGTGCAGCCCGCGGCTTTCCTTGCGGTGTAGCGCGCTGCGGACGATCAGGTCGGCGCATTGCAACAGGTTGCGCAGCTCGATGAGGTCGGTCGTGACGCGGAAGTGGCCGTAATAGTCCTCTACCTCGTGCGTCATCATCTGGATGCGGTGCTGCGCGCGCTCGAGCCGCTTCGTCGTGCGCACGATGCCGACATAGTTCCACATGAAGCGGCGGATCTCGGTCCAGTTCTGCTTGATCACCACCTCTTCATCCGAATCGGTGACGCGGCTGGCATCCCACGGCCGAATCGCCGGCGGCGCGTCGAGATGATCCCAGCGCGCGATAATATCCTTCGCCGCCGCTTCGCCGAACACGAAACATTCGAGCAGGGAATTGGACGCCAGCCGGTTCGCACCGTGGAGCCCGCTTTCGGTGCATTCGCCGGCGGCGTACAGCCCCGGCAGGTCGGTCCGCCCGTCGAGGTCGATCAGGACGCCGCCGCAGGTATAATGCTGTGCGGGCACCACCGGGATCGGCTGCTTTGTCATGTCGATGCCGAGCGTCAGCAGCTTTTCATAGATATTCGGGAAATGGCCCGCGACGAAATCCGGGTCCTTGTGGCTGATGTCGAGATGGACGAAATCGAGGCCGAAGCGCTTGATCTGATCGTCGTTCGCGCGCGCCACGATATCGCGCGGCGCAAGTTCGGCGCGTGGGTCGTAATCGGGCATGTAACGGTGTCCGGTGACCGGATGTTTCAGGATGCCGCCCTCGCCGCGTACCGCCTCGGTAATCAGGAAATTCTTGACCTCCAGATTGTAGAGGCAGGTCGGGTGGAACTGCATCATCTCCATGTTCGAGACGCGGCAGCCCGCGCGCCACGCCATCGCGATGCCGTCGCCGGTCGCGCCGCGCGGCGCGGTCGAGAATTGATAGACGCGCCCCGCCCCGCCGCTCGCAAGGATCGTCGCGCGGCCGATATGCGCGTGGACCTCGCCGCTTTTCTCGTCGAGCGCATAGACGCCCCAGACGCGGCCCGAGCCCGAATAGCGTTGCTCATGCCGACCGGTGATCAGGTCGATGCACGCCTGTCCCGGCAGCAGGGTGATATTCGGATGCGCCTCCGCCGTCTTCAAAAGCGCCGCCTGCACCGCCCAGCCGGTTGCGTCGTCGACATGGACGATACGGCGGTGCGAATGCCCGCCCTCGCGCGTCAAATGCAGCGCTTCGGCTTCCTTGTTGAAGGGCACGCCCATCTCGATCAGCCGCTCGATCGCGTGCGGCGCATTCTCGACCACGAACTCGACCGTCTCGCGCCGGTTGAGCCCGGCGCCCGCGACCATCGTATCCTCGATATGATTTTCGAACGTGTCGCCCGCGTCGAGCACCGCCGCGATCCCGCCCTGCGCCCAGGCGGTCGACCCGCCGGTGAGTTCTCCCTTGGCAAGCACCAGCACCCGGCAATGATCGGCGAGCGCGATGGCGGCAGTCAGGCCGGCCGCGCCCGAGCCGACGATTATGACGTCGTGAGGGGTCGTGTCGGTCATGCTTCGCCCCTCCCGCAGGCGGGAGGGGGTGGGGGGTGGGCCCGAATTCAGCACCGCAAGAATCGCCATCAACACACCTTCCAGATTCGACATGACATCGGCATTGGCAAAACGCAGCGTCTGATAGCCTTGCACGCGCAGATAGCCATCTCTGCGACGATCCGCCTCCTGCCGCGCATCGTGGGAGACGCCATCCAACTCGACGACAAGCCTCGCTTCGCGGCATAGGAAATCGGTTACATAAGGTCCGATCGGCATCTGTCGGCTGAATTTCCAGCCTTCAAGCTGACGCTTCGAGATCTCGCGCCAGAGCAAGCGTTCGGGAGGAGTGGCCTCGCGACGAAGCTTTTGCGCCTTTTGTGTCTCGCGTGGCCGGAATTTGCGCACAACAGGCCCACCCCCGGCCCCTCCCGCCTGCGGGAGGGGAGAAGAGGCGCCGCCTTCACCCATTCGCCGCGCGCGTCAGGTTGAGGAACACATCTTCCAGATCGGCCTCGCGCGTCGATACGTCGACGATGCCGTGCCCCATCGCATTCACCGCCGCGAGGACTTCGCCTGCGTTCATGCGGTCCTTGTTGTAGCTGATCGCAAGGCCGCGTTCGCCCTCGCGTTCGACTTTCTCGAACGCCGGGTGCGTCGGCAGCACCGTGACATCGGCATCGAGCGTCACGAGCACCACCTTCTCGCGCGCCATGTCGACCAGTTCGCGGGTCGGCTTGTTGGCAATGAGCTTGCCATGGTTGATGATCGCGATACGGTCGCAAAGCTCCTCGGCCTCTTCCAGATAGTGCGTCGTCAGCACGACGGTAACGCCGCGATCGTTCAAGGACTGCACATATTCCCAGAGCTGCTGGCGGAGTTCGATGTCGACGCCCGCGGTGGGTTCATCGAGGACGATGATCGGCGGCGAATGGACCATCGCCTTTGCAACCAGCAGGCGGCGCTTCATCCCGCCCGACAGCGTACGGGCATAGGCATCGCGCTTGTCCGACAGATGCACGGCGGCCAGCAGGTCGTCCGAAATGCGGCGGTCCTTGGGCACTCCATAAAGGCCGGCCTGATTCTCCAGCGTCTCGAACGGGGTAAAGAAGGGATCGAAGACGATCTCCTGCGGGACGATGCCGATCGAATATTTGGCATTGCGCGGATCGGCGTCGATGTCGAAGCCCCAGATGCTTGCCGCGCCGCTCGTCTTGTTGACCAGCCCGGCAAGAATATTGATCAGTGTCGATTTGCCCGCACCGTTCGGCCCCAGCAGCCCGAAAATCTGGCCGCGCGGCACGTCGAAACTGACATTGTCGAGGGCCTGCTTGCCGCCGGCATAAAGTTTGGAGACGGCGTCGATGCGGATGGCGGCTTCACTCATGGCCGTCTCCATAGCCGCGACGTTGCGGACGCGAAAGCCGCGATTTCCTGATGAGAGCGGCGTTAACGCTAAATTGGAAACTCGCCGCTATTGGGGGTGATGTGAGGACCAGCCACATCTTTCGCGCCCTGCCGGTGCAGCGCGCCTTCATCGCCTTTGCGCCCCTGTTCGCGGCCGCCATCGCATCGCCGGCCGTCGCGCAGACCAGCACGCCGGCCCAGACCGACGCCATCGTGCTGCGGCCGCTTTCCTTCTTCAAGGTCAATGACCTCGACTTCGGCGACATCATCGCTTCGGGAACCGCCGGAACGGTGCGGATCGCGCCCGACGGAACACGCACCCGTGCCGGCGGCGCCACGCTCGCCGGCAACGGCGGCGAACCCGCGCGCTTCGCGGGGCTCGGCACGCCGAACCGCCAGGTCAATATCTCGCTCGGCGCGAATTCGATCTTCATCACCGGGCCGGGGGTGCGGATGCGCGTGCGCGATTTCGAGATCGGATCGACCCCGACGGCGATATTGTCGACGACCCCGACCCGCTTCACGATCGCGACCTCGGCCGGAAATTATAATTTCCCGGTCGGCGCGACGCTCGAAGTCGGGGCGAACCAGGTGCCGGGCGACTATGCCGGCACCTTCACGATCACGCTGAACTATCTTTGAGACCGATTGCGGGCGGCCATCACGCTTGCTAAAGGCGCGTCGATGACCCAGCCCGCACCCCAGCCCGAGACGATCCGCACGCCCAAGACCCGCATTGCCTGCGACGGCACCGGCGACGGGCTCGCCAACGCCGCGCTCGGCCATCCGCGCGTGTGGCTGGAGATCGACCCCGACCAGGGCTATGCCGATTGCGGCTATTGCGACCGGCGCTTCATCCTGACCGGCGGCGTGGCGGACCACGCCTGAGCCGCGCAGAAGTTAAGCGCGACTTTACCATCCCCGCGCATCATCGATTCATCGCCTGACCTTATGGGTCTGTTCCAGACAGGAGCAGAATCGTGGGGATTCGAGGGACCAGCTATTCGCGAGCGGCGCTCCGCCACCTCGCTATCGCCGCTGCGGCGGCGGGCACGCTTGCGTGCAGTCCGGCCTATGCCGCGAGCCAGACCGGCACCGCCACATCGGTGGTCGTGCGCCCCAACACGCTCGTCAAATCGGACGATCTCGATTTCGGCACGCTCGTCGCCGGGCCGACCGCCGGCACCGCGACGATCGACGCCGTGACCGGCGTCCGGACGACGACGGGCGGGGTAACCCCGGTGGGAGCCGGCACCCAGCGCGCGGTGTTTCAGGGCACCGGCGGTATCCTGCTCATCACCGTCAGCGGCGACACCAGCGTTACGCTGACCCGCGCGGGCGGCGGTGCGACGATGACCGCCAGCCTGGTGCGCGCGGCCACCACCAGCGGCGGCGGCATCGCCCTGCTGGGCGCCACCCTGCTGCCCAGCGGCGTCCAGACCTATTACATCGGCGGCACGCTGGGCGTCGCGGCGAACCAGCCCCCGGGAGATTACAGCGGGACGTTCGCGCTGACCGTCAATTATCTTTAGCCCGCGATTCCGGCAGACGCGCCGGTGCCGTTTGCGCAAGCGCGCGGGCGTGCCTATATCGGCGCCATGAACAGCCCGACCGACCCCCGCCGCTTCCTCTATCGCGCCGACGCGCTCGACCCCGATCTGGCGCAGAAGCTGGCGCGCGAAGCGCTGGCCAAGGCTGACGACGGCGAGCTCTACCTGCAATATCGCGCGACCGAGAGCTTCGGCTTCGACGACGGGCGGCTCAAGACCGCCGACTATTCGACCGATGCCGGCTTTGGCCTGCGCGCCGTGTCGGGCGAGATGACGGGCTTTGCCCACGCAAGCGACGTCAGTGCCGGCGCGATCCGCCGCGCCGCCGAAGCGCTGGCGCTGCTCGACCCCGCGACGCAGGCCCCCGCCGGCCCGCCGCCGCGAACCAACCGCCATCTTTACGACGAGGCGAACCCGCTCGATCTCGTCCCCTTCGCCAAGAAAGTCGAGCTCTGCCAGAAGGTCGACGCGGCCGCGCGGGCCCGCGACCCGCGCATCGTCCAGGTGTCGGTGGCGCTTGCCGGAAGCTGGTCGGTGGTCGAAATCGTCCGTGCCGACGGCTTTCTCGCGACCGATATCCGCCCGCTGGTCCGCCTGAACGTCTCGATCGTCGTCGAAGAAAACGGTCGGCGCGAAAGCGGCTATTTCGGCCTTGGCGGCCGTTACATGTACGATCATCTGTTCGAAGAGGCGCAGTGGAACCGCGCGATCGACGAGGCGCTGAACCAGGCGCTGGTCAATCTGCGCGCGGTCGACGCCCCGGCGGGCGAGTTCACCGTGCTGCTCGGCCCCGGCTGGCCCGGCGTCCTGCTCCATGAAGCGGTCGGTCACGGTCTTGAGGGCGATTTCAACCGCAAGGGCACCAGTGCCTTCTCCGGCCGCATCGGGGAGCGCGTTGCGGCGCCCGGCGTCACCGTCGTCGACGACGGCGCGATGGAAAGCCCGGTCGGCGGCGGACGCCGCGGATCGCTGAGCATCGACGACGAGGGCACACCGACGGGCGAGACGGTCCTGATCGAGGATGGCATCCTCAAGGCCTATATGCAGGACCGGCTCAACGCGCGGCTGATGGGGGTCCAGCCGACGGGCAACGGCCGCCGCGAAAGTTTCGCCCACGCGCCGATGCCGCGCATGACCAACACCTTCATGCGCGGCGGCACCGACGATCCCGCCGAACTGCTCGGCCGCGTGAAAAATGGCATCTTCGCCAAGAGTTTCGGCGGCGGACAGGTCGACATCGTGTCGGGCAAGTTCGTCTTTTCCTGCACCGAGGCGTACAAGATCGAGAATGGCAAGCTGGGCGACTCGATCAAGGGCGCGACGCTGATCGGCGACGGACCGAGCGTCCTGACCAAGGTCACCGGCATCGGCAACGACATGGCGATCGACGAAGGCATCGGCATTTGCGGCAAGGCCGGACAAAGCGTTCCCGCCGGCGTCGGCCAGCCGACCCTGCTGGTCAGCGGGTTGACCGTGGGCGGCACGGCATAGGGTCAGGACCCTAATCCGCGGCGTCCTTGCGAGGAGTGTAGCGACGAAGCAATCTCCGGCTATCGGCCTCGCGCGGGGCCGATAGCCGGAGATTGCTTCGCTCCGCTCGCGATGACGAGAGGCTGTGACCCTGCTCACTTGGCGAACGCGCTTCACCCGCCTATACCCCCTTCAAACAGAAGAAGAATTGGGCCGCATCGTCATCCGCGGGGACATGTCCCGCAACAGGGAGGATTTCATGCGTTCGAGCCTGCGTTTCGTCTCCATCACCGCTGTCGCCTCGATGCTCGCCGCCGTTCCCGGCTCGGCGCAAAAGACCAGCGGCCCCAAGGAACGTTATGAAATGGACGTCGCGACGATGTCCGGGTTCGCCGCGATGGCGGGCGGCAAGGGTGGTCTTGGCGGCGCGCTGGGCATGGCGTTCGGCGGCGATCCCAGCAGCCGCGTCGCCTATATGCTCAATCTTCGCCTCGGCGCCGATCAGGGTCCGACCGCGCCGCCGCCCAAGGGCGATCATTTCTTCCTGCCGCAGGCGAAACTCGGCAAATCGGTGCCGCTGATCGCCCCCGAACGCAAGGAAGGCAGCTATCCGACCGAGTTCGAACGCCCGAAGGGTCGCCTTCTCCTTTATTGGGGTTGCGGCGCGAAAGCGGGTCCGGGGCAGCCGGTGATCATCGATTTCGCCAAGGTTGCGGCAGGTCAGATCCCGCCCAACCTGTTTTCCAGCGCCGTCCCGGTGATTCGCGAAGTCAGTCAGGCGAACAGCAAATCCTATGTCGACTGGCCGAACGCCAAGGGCGGCAAGCAGCCCGGATCGGGTTCGTCGCTGCTCGGCGCCCACCGCGTCGCGAGCAATATCGGGTCGGATATCAATTTCACCCTCGCGCAGGATTATATGCAGGGGCTTTCCGCATCGACCGCGATCCAGGGCGACCAGTCGGTGATGGTCCGCTGGAATTCGGTGCCGAACGCAACCGGCTATGTCGCCTGGACGATCGGCGGCATGGACCGGCAGGACAAGGGCGGCGACATCGTCTGGTGGACCAGCAGCGCGTCGAAGGAGTTCGGCGGCGGGCTGTGGGACTGGCTGCCGCCGTCGGTCGTGGCGAACCTCATCACGAAAAAGATCGTGATGCCGCCGTCGCAGACGAGCTGCCAGATTCCCGCCGAGGTCAAGAAGGCGTCGGGCGAGATGATGCTGGGCAACCTCAACGCCTTCGGACCCGAGGCCAATTTCTCCTATCCGCCGAAGCCCGCGGGCAATGCCGTATGGAATATCGACTGGACGGCGAAAGTGCGTTTCCGCTCGCACACGATGCTGCTGATCGGCGCCGACTTTGGCGGCATGGGTTCGACCAGCGGCGGCGGCGCCGGCACGCCGGCCGAGCCGGCGAAGAAAAAGAAATGCAAAGGTCCGCTCGGCATCCCGCTTCCCGACGGGGCCTGCTGATTCGTCCGCGAGTCAGCCCCTGTTCACCCGTACTTGTGTAAAGGGGGAGCGGGTAGGGTATGTTGCAGACAGGAGTCTAACCATGCGTCACCTGGTCCCCACGCTTCTTGCCGCCGCGGCCATCGCAGCGTCGCCGTCGGCTTCGGCGCGCGAAAAGCTCGCACCCGAAGACCAGCTCGCCAAGCTGCTCGACGGACGTGTCGCCGGCGCACCGCAGGATTGCATCTCGCTCTTGAGCGCGCGCAGTTCGCAGATCATCGACAGGACGGCGATCGTCTACAAATCCGGCAATACCTACTGGGTGAACCGTCCGCGCGGCGGGGCCGAATCGCTCGACGACGATGACATTCTGGTCACCAAAACGACGGGCAGCCAGCTCTGCAGCATCGACACCGTGCAGTTGCACGATCGCACCAGCCATTTCTACAGCGGCTTCGTCTCGCTTGGCGAATTCGTTCCCTATCGTCGCCCGAAAGCAGAATAGAAACGGCCTCGCCCTTCCGGACGAGACCCCGAACTTCGATCGGAATGGCTCGGCATGGGTCTCGCTTTCGACGGGCGAGGCCCTATTCTGTTCGGCGGCACGACAGACGAAGGACGCACGATGACGGACGATCTTGAACCACCGGCCGCACCCCCGGCCGACTGGGCCCGGCAGCTTCTCCTCTTCTGGTTCGACGAACATGGTTTCGACGACTGGTATGGGGGCGGCCCCCGTTTCGACGAAGAGGTCCGCGCGCTGGCGGGCGACTGGCACGATGCGCTGCGCGCGCTGCCGCCCAGCGCCTTTCTGACCGATCCCGACACCGCGCTCGCCGCCGTCATCCTGTTCGACCAGGTGCCGCGCAACATCTACCGCAACCACGCCGATGCCTTTGCGACCGATGAGCTGGCCCGCGCGATCGCGCGCGGGATGGTCGAGCGCGGTTGGGACGAAAGCCTGCCCGAAGAACATCGCCAGTTCGCCTATCTGCCCTTCGAGCATAGCGAGGATATCGCCGACCAGCGGGAATCGCTGCGCCTGATGGCCCGGCTCACCGACCCCCGGTCGCTCGAATATGCGCAAAAGCATTTCGACATCGTCGATCGTTTCGGCCGCTTCCCGCACCGCAACGCAGCCCTCGGTCGCGCGTCGCGCCCCGACGAGGCGGCGGCAATAGAAGAGGGGAAGGATTGGTGATAGGCACGCCCGACGGAGAGCAGACGCCATGGCCGAATTCACCGAAACGCTGACCGACAAACACATCGCCTTCATCGAAAGGCAGCCGGTCTATTTCACCGCGACGGCGGCCCCGGAAGGTCGCATCAACCTGTCGCCCAAAGGCTATACCGACAGCTTCAGGGTCTTGTCGGACTCGCAGGTCGCCTATCTCGATCTCGGCGGATCGGGAAACGAGACCCATGCCCATCTGGCGGCCGACGGGCGGATCACGATCATGTTCTGCGCCTTTGACCGCTCGGCCCTGATCCTGCGCATCTATGGTCGCGGCCGTGCGGTGTTGCCGCAGGATGGCGACTGGGACGCGCTTGCCGCCCATTTTACCTTGCTGCCCGGCACCCGTCAGATTTTCGTCATCGATGTCGAAAGCGTCCAGACAAGCTGCGGCTGGGGCGTGCCGATGATGGAATTGCAGCACGAACGCGAAACGCTGCGAAAATATCACCGCCAGGCCGACCCCGTGCTGTGGGTCGAAAAGCTTCAGGGCCGCACGAAAAGCATCGACGGCCTGCCGACGCGCCCCACCGACCGGTTCATCGCCGGCTGATGGCGCTCGTCGAACTCGTCCGCCTGCCCAATGGCTGGGAGGCCGAGCTGCTGCGCGGCCGCCTCGAAAGCGCCGGCGTTCACGCGGTCTGTTTCGACGCGGGGATGAATATCGCCGAAAGCGTGGGGTTGCTGATCCCCGTCCGCGTCATGGTCCTCGACGAAGACCTGGACGACGCGCGCGCGTTGATTGCCGAATTCGGCGCGGGTTAGACTCGCAACCGAACCCGCCGCTCATTCGTCCTGATCCTGAAGACCCCTACCGAAAGCCAGTCCCCTCCCCCATGATCAAGGTCGCCAGCTATAATATGCGCAAGGGCATCGGGCTCGATCGCCGCCGCGACCCCGGCCGGGTTCTGTCGGTGCTTCGGGAGCTCGACGCCGACATCATCGCGCTGCAGGAAGCCGATCGCCGGTTCGGCACCCGCGCCAGCGCGATCCCGCCCCACATGTTCGAAGACCATAGCGACTATGTGCCGGTCGATCTGCTGGATGGCCGGCCCTTTGCGATCGGCTGGCACGGCAACGCTCTCCTCGTCCGCAAGGGAGTGGAGGTCGAGGAAAGCCACGCCCTCCATCTGCCGACGCTCGAACCGCGCGGCGCGGTCGCGGCGATCCTGCGCATCGGCGACACCCGGTTGCGGGTCGTCGGCATGCACCTCGACATTTCGGGACTGCGGCGGCGCCAACAGGCACGCGCGATCCTGCATCATGTCGCCGAAGGCGAAGATCTGCCGACGATCCTGATGGGCGACTGCAACGAATGGCGCTCGTCGGGCGGTTGCCTGACCGATTTTGGGGCCCGGCACCGCCTTGTCGATACCGGCCACAGCTTTCACAGCCGCCGGCCGGTCGCGAAACTCGATCGCATTTTCGCGTCGCCGGACCTCGAGGCGATCGACGCCGGCGTTCACCAGAGCGCTCTGGCCGCGCGCGCGTCCGATCATCTCCCGATCTGGGCCCGGTTCGCCAAGGTCGATACTTAGGGTCAGGACCCTTCCGCCCAAATTTTAGGCAATCCTGTGCCTCACCTGCCTGCCGCGTGAACGATCCAGCCCGTCACTGGCACCTGGGCCGCCATAAAATGTCACCTTCCACCCCGCTCGCGCAATCTGGCACGGCTGTTGCACTGCAACATGATGTCACAAGCAGAAGGGGGCATCATGAAGCTGATCCTGGCTATCATCAAACCATTCAAGCTCGACGAGGTGCGCGAAGCGCTTACCGGGTTGGGCATCGCCGGCATGACCGTGACCGAGGTCAAGGGTTTCGGCCGGCAGAAAGGGCAGACCGAAATCTATCGGGGCGCCGAATATGCCACCAACATGGTCCCGAAGGTGAAGATCGAGCTGGTCTGCGATGACGCGCTCGCACCGAGGGTCGTCGAAACACTCCAGCAAAGCGCCGGGACCGGTTCGATCGGCGACGGCAAGATTTTCGTCCTCGACGTGGGTCAGGCCGTGCGCATCCGCACCGGCGAGACCGGCGAGGCCGCGCTCTAATGACGAAGGGGGAACATATGACGTTCGCAAACAAGATGGCGGCGAGCGCCGGGGCCGCAGGCCTCGCGCTGTTCGCCGCGCTGCCCGCCTGGGCACAGGAAGCGGTTGCCGCACCGGCCCCCGCACCCGTGGTCGACAAGGGCGATACTGCCTGGATGATGACTTCGACCGTGCTGGTGCTGGCGATGATCCTGCCGGGCCTCGCGCTCTTCTATGGCGGCCTGACCCGCACCAAGAACATGCTCTCGACGATGACGCAGATCGGCGCGCTCGCGTGCCTCGCAATGATCGTCTGGGTCGTCTACGGCTATGGCCTCGCCTTCGGCCCCGAAGGCAATGCCTTCATCGCCTGGGGCAAGTTCTTCCTGGCGGGCGTGACGCCCGACAGCCTCGCCGACACATTCAGCGACGGGTTCAAGCTGCCCGAATATGTGTTCATCAGTTTCCAGATGACCTTCGCCGCGATCACGCTCGCGCTGGTCCTCGGCGCGACCGTCGAACGCATGAAATTCTCGGCGGCGATCGTCTTCGGCATCATCTGGCTGACGATCGTCTATTTCCCGATCGCACACATGGTGTGGGCGGCCGGCGGGCTGTTCTTCGAAATGGGCGCGCTCGATTTCGCGGGCGGCACCGTGGTGCATATCAACGCCGGCGTCTCGGCGCTCGTTGCCTCGATCATCCTCGGCAAGCGCATCGGCTATCAAAAGGAAATCATGGCACCGCACTCGCTGACGCTGACGATGGTCGGCACCGGTCTCCTGTGGGTGGGCTGGTTCGGCTTCAACGCCGGCTCGGCGCTCGAGGCCAATGGCTCGGCCGCGCTTGCGATGATCAACACCTTCGTCGCCACTGCCTCCGCCGCGCTGTTCTGGATGCTGGCCGAAAAGGTCGCGGGCCACAAACCGTCGGCGCTCGGCTTCTGCTCGGGCATCATCGCCGGCCTCGTCGCGGTCACCCCGGCGGCGGGCAATTCGGGTCCGTTCGGCGCCATCGTGCTCGGCGCCGTCGCCTCGGTGATCTGCTTCTATGCCGTCACAGCGCTCAAGCCGAAGCTCGGGTATGACGACGCGCTCGACGCCTTCGGCATCCACGGCATCGGCGGCATCGTCGGCGCAATCGGCACCGGCATCGTCTATGCGCCGAGCCTCGGCGGCCCCGGCGGCGAGGATTTCGCCATCGGCCCGCAGCTCGTGACGCAGGTTTCCGCCGTCGCCGCGACGATCGTCTGGGCCACCGTCGGCACCGTGATCGCCATCACCATCGCCAAGGCACTCACCGGCCTCCGTGTCAGCGAAGAGGTCGAACGCGAAGGGCTCGACCTCGGCGAACATGGGGAGCGCGCCTACAACATCTGACGAGACAGGATACCCGCCGCCGCTCTCTCTCCTCTTTCAACAGGCGGCGGGGTCCTACCGAGGTTCCTCCTGCGAACCACTTGTGGCCGGGATGCAACAGCTCCCGGCCATTTTTTCATGTTCGATTCGCACCCCATTGCCTTGTGCGACCCAAAGGCGCAGCAGTGATTGCCGTAGGGGCAAGATAGCCCCGCGCACGCAACTGGGAGGATAATATGCAAGTTCGCATCGCCCTGCTGGCGGGGCTTTCAACGCTCGCGCTCGCGATCACAACATCGGCCGCCGCACAGGAAACACCGGCGGATACCTATGACGGCAACGCCATCATCGTCACCGCGACCAAGCGCGACACGAGCATTCAGGACATTCCCTTCTCGATCAACGCGCAGACCGCCGAGGATATCCAGAAATCCGGCGCGGTCACGCTGGAAGACCTGTCGCGCAACGTCGCGGGTCTTTCGGTCCAGAACCTCGGGCCGGGGCAAAGCCAGGTGTCGGTGCGCGGCGTTTCGGCGGGACAGGTCGTCCGCGACCAGCCGGGCGTCAAGGAACAGGTCGGCGTCTATCTCGACGAAAGCGTGATCTCGCTTTCGCTCTTCACCCCCGATCTCGACCTGTTCGACCTCAACCGCGTCGAAACGCTGCGCGGTCCGCAGGGCACGCTGTTCGGATCGGGTTCGGTCGGCGGTACGATCCGCTACATCACCAACCAGCCCAAGCTCGGCGTGACCGAAGGGGCGGTCGAGGCGAACCTCAACCTTGTCGACGGCGACGATATCGGCGGCCACCTAAAGGGCGCGATCAATGTTCCGATGGGAGAGAAGGCGGCGCTGCGCGCGGTCGGCTATTACACCCGCTACGGCGGCTTCATCAACGCGATCGGCCCGGCGGGCGGCAACGACGTCAACAGCGGCGAACGCTATGGCGGACGCCTCGCGCTGACGTTCGAACCCAGCGAAAACCTGTCGATCACCCCGCGTATCGTCTATCAGAAGGTGACCGCCGACGGCTTCAACCGGCAGGAGATCTACAATCTCTATGCCAACGAGTTCACCACCACGCGGCCCAAGGTGACGTTCGACGAGCGCGAGCAATATCTGCTGCTGCGCGAAGGGTTCAAGGACGAAACCCTTATCGCCGACCTCAAGATCGACATCGGCCTTGGCGGGGCAAAGCTCACCTCGGTGACCAGCTATATCAACCGCGACATCCTCGTCAGCCGCGACGCCAGCGCGCTCACCGGTTCGGTGTCGGTCGATCTTGGCTTCCCCGACGCGGGCGTCCTGCTGCCGTCGAACCTTGTCGATACGACCGATCTCAAAACCTGGACGCAGGAAGCGCGCATCGCGTCGGACAATGACAGCCCGTTCCAGTGGGTGCTCGGTGCCTTCTATTCGAAGATCGACCGCGTCTATTCGCAGACGCTGCCGACGCCGGGCTATGACGCGGTGACCGACGCGACGCTCGGTGCCGGGACATCGGCGGCGGTCGCGAACGGCTTCGCCGCCAATTCGCCCTACAATGCGTATCTGCCCTACGACATCAAGCAGTTCGCGCTGTTCGGCGAGGTCAGCTACGACATCACCGATGCCTTCACCGCAACGGCGGGCGGGCGCTATTACGACTTCAAGGAAACGCGCAGCTTCAAGTCTGGCGGCCTCTTCGCAAACGGCGACAACCGCACCGACAGCACGAAGTCGAGCGGCTTCACCCCGCGCTTCCTCCTGTCTTACGACGTTGCGAAGGATGTCACGATCAATGCCCAGGCGTCGAAGGGCTTCCGCCTCGGCGGGGTCAACGATCCGCTCAACCTGCCGCTCTGCTCGCCCGCCGACGCGGCGCTGTTCGGCGGCTTCCAGAGCTATAACGACGAATCGCTGTGGAACTACGAACTCGGCGTGAAGTCCGGGGGGCGCGGTTTCACCTTCAACGCGGCTGGTTTCTATAACGATATCCGCAACCTGCAGGTGACACTCGATGCGGGAAGCTGCTCGTCGCGTATCGTCTTCAACGTGCCGAAAGCGCACTCGATGGGGCTTGAATTCGAACTGGGGTTGAACCCCACCGAAGGACTCGACTTCAACCTGTCGGGCAGCATCATCGAGGCCGAATTCGACACCACCCTGCCCGGCGCGCTGGTCACCGCGACCGGCATTCGCGATGGCAACCGCCTGCCCTCGGTGCCGAAATTCCAGCTATCGGCCTCGGGCAGTTATGAATTCCCGGTCAGCGATACGGCAAAGGCCTATGTGTCGGCTTCTGTCCAGCACGTCGGCACCCGCTATACCCAGCCGGCGGATCAGGAGAATAATCCGCGCACCTTCGTCCACGGCCTGCCCTTCGGCGGCGCCCCGGCGGGGGCCGCAACGACGGTCGACCTCCAACTGCCCGACTATCAGTTGGTGAACCTCAGCGCCGGGGTCGATTTCGATAACGGCCTGTCGCTGGTCGCCTATGTGAACAACCTGTTCGACGAGAATGCCCTGCTGTCGTTCGACCGCGAACGCGGCGGGCGCGCGCGCCTCGGCTACACGGTCGGCCAGCCACGCACCTTCGGCATTACCGCGCGCAAGACGTTCTGATCGCGGTCGGGATCGGCTTCCCGCAATGTCGGAAGCCGATCCCGATGCTGCACAAATTGCTGCACAAATTTTGGGCGGGGCTGCCGCAATTTTGGCCTTCCCAACATGACATTAATGTGGCATTCATTGCGTCAACAGTTTCAGGAGGGGAGAGCCTGAAAGGCTGGGCCGGGACGAAAGTTCCGGCCCTCTTTTTTTGTGCGCAGCATATTTCCGCGATAAAGTTTAGATATTACAGTATCGTATGTGCCAATCGCGCAGCATGGGCAACGCACAGCGGCGACCAAGGCGACGTCGAATCGTGCGCCAGCTCACCGATCCGACCGCGACCGACCGCTATGACGCCAGCGCCGCCTTCACGAAATCCGCGGCGCGTTCGCCGATCATGATGCTCGGCGCATTGGTGTTGCCCGACACCAGCCGCGGCATCACGCTGGCGTCGGCGACCCACAATCCATCGACGCCGTTGAGCTTCAGCGCGGGGTCGACCACGGCATCGCCATCGCTGCCCATCCGGCACGTGCCGACGGGGTGATAGACGGTGTCGGCACGGCTGCGAATCAGCGCATCCAGCGCTGCATCATCGTCGATATCGACCGGATGCCGGTCGGCCCCGGCATAATCGCGCAGCGGCGGCGCGGCGGCGATGCGGTGCATCATCCGCACGCCGGCCCGCAGTGTATCCATGTCGCGATCGTCGGTCAGAAAGCCCGGATCGATAACCGGCGGCGCCGCCGCATCGCGCGACGCCAGCGTAACCGACCCCCGGCTCTCGGGCCGCAGCACGCAGGCGTGGCAGGAAAAGCCATGGCCCTTCACCTTGGTGCGGCCATGATCCTCCAGCATCGCGGGGACGAAATGATACTGGATGTCGGGCGCGGGCAGGTCGGGGCGCGATTTCCAGAATCCTCCGGCCTCGGCAAAGCAGGTCGTCATGATCCCGGTGCGCCGGGTGCGATGTTCGAAGATCGCCTTCACCATCCGCCATGTACCGCCAAGGCTGTCGCCGAGCGGGTCGCGCGAGCGGGTTTCCCAGCTCGACACATAGTCGATATGATCCTGCAGATTCGCACCGACGCCGCCGCGATCGGCAACGACGTCGATGCCCTTGTCCTTCAGGTGCGCGGCGGGGCCGATCCCCGACAGCATCAGGATCTGTGGGCTGTTGAACGCCCCGGCCGACAGCACCACGCCGCCCCGCGCGCGCAGCGTTTCGGTGGCACGCCCCCGGCGGATCACCACGCCCGTTGCACGGCCGTTCTCGACCAGGATCTTTTCGACCAGCGCCCCGGTGCGCACCGCGAAGTTCGGCTTCTCTCGCAGCGGCTCGACATAGGCGCGCGCCGCCGACCAGCGCTCGCCCCCCTTTTGCGTTACCTGATAGAGGCCGAACCCCTCTTGGCTCGCCCCGTTGAAATCGGGCGTGCGCGGCAACTGCAACGCCGCGGCGCTTTCGATGAAGCGGCGGCTCGTCACATTCGGCCAGCGCTGATCCATGACGTTCAGCGGACCGCCCGCGCCGTGGAAATCGTCGGCTCCCCGCTCATTGCCCTCGGCCCGCTTGAACCAGGGCAGCACGTCGGCGTAGCTCCACCCCGTCGCGCCGAGCGAGGCCCATTGATCATAGTCGAAGGCATGGCCGCGAATATAGACCATCGCGTTGATCGCGCTCGATCCCCCCAGCCCGCGCCCGCGCGGCTGGTACCCCGTGCGGCCGTTGAGGCCCGGCTGCGGCACCGTTTCATATTTGTAGTTCGACGCACCCGGGATGAAGGGCATGAAGCCCGGCGTCTTGATCAGCATATTGTCGTTGCGTCCGCCCGCCTCGACCAGACAGACCATCCGCGACCCATCCTCGGCAAGCCGTCCCGCCGCCGCGCTTCCCGCGCTTCCCCCGCCGATGACGATGATGTCGAACTGATCCATGCCGCGACTCTCCCTTGCGCCGCCTGCTGGCGGTCGTCCCGATGCTTACATGAATGTCATTAAGTGGCGAAGCAAGACCCATTCCCGATCGCGCTCTACGCATCGGATGGCTGGGCTATTCGGCCGGCTCTGCCGCCCGCCCCGCGCGCCAGCGGTCCTTGATCATCGCACTCGTCGCGCGGCTGCCGTCGTGGCTCCAGCCGGGCTCGCGCCACATATAGGACAGCTTGTGCTTCCACGGCGCGTGCCACACATCTTTCGCGATCCCCACCCACTCGTGCACCGCGGCCCACAGGATGTTGAAGCTGCCGAGTTGCTTGACGATGCCATAGCGGACCGGTTCGTCGTCGCGCTCCGGAACGAAGCTGCCGAACATCTTGTCCCAGATGATGAAGACACCGGCATAGTTCGCGTCGAGGTAGCGGGGATTCACGCCATGGTGAACGCGGTGGTGCGATGGGGTGTTCATCACCGCCTCGAACCATGCGGGCAGCCGCTTGATCGCCTCTGTATGGATCCAGAACTGGTAGATCAGGTTGATGCCGGCGCAGAAGAACACCATCGCCGGTGGAAAACCGATCAGGAACAGCGGCAGGCGGAACAGGAAGGTCAGGCTGAAAAAGCCGGTCCAGGTCTGCCGGAGCGCGGTCGAGAGATTATAATGCTGCGAGCTGTGGTGGATGACGTGGCTCGCCCAGAACCAGCGCACGCGATGCGCGCTCCGGTGAAAGACATAATAGGCGAGATCGTCGAGGAAAAAGCAGAGGATCCACGCCCACCACCAGGTCCGGAAATCGATACCGATATCGAACAGACGGAACTGGTAGACCCACACCGCCATCGCGACCACCGCCGCACCGACGAGCGCCCCCGCGACCTGACTGACCGTGCCGAGCATCAGCGAGGTCAGCGTATCGCGCGCCTCATAACGACTTTTGTCGGCGCGCAGCGAGATCACCATCTCCGCGATCAACAGCAGGATGAAGGCGGGCACCGCATAGACGACGGGGTCGGGCAATTTATCCACAGTTGAGATCCCGCATCCGGCTCGCCCACATCCCCGCGTCCTTCCCCAGTTGCAACGTCACCGCGCCGAACGTCTTCTCCGGCATCGTCAACGTCAGGAAATCCTTGTCGAGCCGGCCAACGACAGCGGCATCGACCGGCCGCGCCGCGAAATGATTGCCATGCGCACGGACCAGCATCATCCGTCCCTCGCCATTGCGTACGATCGCGGAAAAGCCCGCGCGGTCGCGGGCCACCTCGACGCCCCGGAATCCCGCTTCGGCCTCTTCGGCCAGCCGGATGGCATGTTCGGCATCCTGAATGCGCGGATCGGCGCCCAGCCCCATGCGCTTGACCAGCCAGGCGACGAAAAGCACCGCGACGAGCGATATGCCAAGCTGGATCAGGTCTTGTGCGGTCATCGATCCCCCGCGAGCGCGTCGAGCATCGGTCGCAGCCCGGAGAGGTCATAGCCGGCTTTGGCTGCCGCTTCGACGATCCCGTCGACGTCCTTCCCACCGCGCGCCTGCGCCAGCGCCCAAAGGTGCGTCGAGCGCGTACCCGACCGGCAATAGGCAAGGATCGGCCCGGTCGCATCGGCCAGCAGCGTGTCCAGCGCATCGATCTGCGGATGACTGAAGCCCGCATGGCCGATCGGGATAGCGGCATAGGCCAGTCCTTCGGCGGCCGCGGCCTGTCCGATGTCGAGTCCCTGCGGCGCCGCCGGCTCCTCGCCGTCAGGCCGGTTGTTGACGATCATCGCAAAGCCCTGAGCCTTGGCCTCGGCGACATCCTCGATGCTGATCTGCGGGGCGACGCTGAAGTCGGCGGACAGGGGTCTGAAATCGCTCATGCCAGCGATCTACTCCCGCCGCCCGCTTGCTGACAAGCGTGAAGGTGCGGTTCAGCCGTTCGGATATTGGCTGATGCAATCCTGCATCTCATCCCAAAGCCCGGTCGCGGCGGAAAGCTGGACCACTGCGGCTTCCTTGCCGAGCAGCTTGACCCGCATCTCCCTGCCCGCCTTGAGCCGAGGCCAGACCGCCGACTGGAGGTGGCCGAGCTTGTAGCTCGTCTTGCCACCCGCGGTCTCACCATAGACGAAACGGGCGGCGACATGGCCATCGACGAAGATCGCGGTACCCGGAAAGCTTGCGTAGGTGACGCCGCCATCGAGCGCATCGACATAATTGCCCTCGGCGTCCTCGACCGATCCTGCGCCCTTCTCATGTTTCGCGCCCTCATCATCGCCGATCGCGGGAAGCCTCTTGCCCGACAGCCAGACATAACCATCCTCGAAATTGGTGAAGGCAAGCCGCAGGGTCAGATCCTTGCCGAGCATTCGCGTCGCGGTGCAATTGTTGCCGCGCGACTGAAAGGTCCAGCCATCGCCGAAGGCCAGATCCTTTTCGGGAATGGGCGGTGGCTCGAACGCTGCCGACGAACCGGCGGCGAGGAGCAAGGCGAGCGGCAAAAGCCAGGCAGGCGAGGTGCGCATGAAATCTCCCAACTTCATCGCGACCCGACCTGCTGCCTATTCCCGCCGCCGCGCCTGTCAAGCGCCCGCCGTCAGGCGGCTGCTCCCGCCCGCTCGCCGGCCTCGACCGGCGGCCGCGACACGACCTCGTGAAACCGCGCGGCATAGTCGGGATGCTCGGTCCCCATCATCTTGTCCCACCAGGTGAAATAGAGGCCATAGTTGGTGTTGAAGCCGCCCGCATGGTGCAGGTCGTGGTGCGTCGTCGTGTTGATCCAGCGCGTCGCGGGGCTTGAAAGCCACCAGCGCGGATGCAGTTCGAACCCGGCATGCCCCATCGCGTTACGGATGATCTGGAAATTGATCCACAGGAACATGACCCACACCGGTGTTGCGACGAAGAACAGCCAGATCGGGACGAACAGGATCATGATGAACGCTTCGGGAATCGCGAAGCTATAGGCCGCCCACGGGGTCGGCGTGATCGACCGGTGGTGCGCGCGGTGGAAATGCTTGAACAGCTTCGGATGGTGCATCGCGCGATGAACCCAATAGAAATAGGCGTCGTGCGCGACGACGATCGCGGCGAGCAACGCCGCATCGCCCCAAAAGCCGTAACTACCCTGAAACCGATGCAACACGCCCGTATCGACGCCCCAGACGATGAACAGCGCGACGAACAGATAGACGCCGACGGTCTGGAGCGATTGCAGGAACTCGCGGCGCTTGTCGGCGGCGGTCGCTTCGCGCGCCTGAATCTTGCGCGCCGCGATGCGCGACCGGCGCAGCCCCCAGACGACGGCGCTCGTGACGCTCGCCGCGATCAGGTAGCGGCCGAAATCGAACGCGAACATCGCGGGGCCTTGCTTCAGCAAGATGGCAAGGGGAGGAATCTGATCGATCATGGCGTCGTCCTTGTTGCGGATCGTGCCCATCAAGCGGATTGCCGCGCCGCCGGCCCCCCGGTGTCGAAAATCGACTAGCCGATTTCGGAATCGGCGAGGCGCGCGGCACGATATTCGCTCGGCGTCATGCCCTCTGCATCGCGAAAGGCGCGGTTGAACGGTCCCAGCGATCCGAAACCGGCATCGAGCGCGATCGTCAGGATCGGCACCTCGCGCTGCGCCGGATCGGCCAGCGCCGACCGAACCTCGTCGAGACGAAAACCATTCAGAAAGGCGGTGAAATTGCGATAGCCCATTTCACCGTTGATCGCGCGCCGTACCCGATATTCAGCTTCGCCGAGCCGCGCCGCCAGCGCCGCGATCGAGAAACCTTCGGCGCGATAAGCCCGCTCGTCGGCCATGACCGCGTGCAGCCGGAGCGCCAGCGACGAGGGCGGGGACAATCCTTCGATCGACTTTTCGGGCGCATCGGACACCGCGAACAGTTCGGCGGAGCGGAACCGGTACAACCCCACCGACACGATGAGCGTGGCAATGAGAATCGCGGCGAGCGTCAGCGTGCGGGCGAGGTCGTGGTCCATATCGCGATCGTGGAACATCTCGAGAAAGCTCACCCAGATCACAAAGCCGCCAATCGCGCCGACGACGCCGAGGCGAAAGCTGCGCCGCGCCTCGATCAAATCGTTCGCGCGGCCGCGCCACGCGATCCACATCCCCGCGATGGCAAAGCCGAACATGCCCGCGCGCACGAGGGCCCAGATCGGCAAACTGAAATGGCCCGTCGTCGCGATCAGCACGATCTGGATCAGCGGCAGCGTACCGAACGCCGCGACCAGCACCCAGCTTCGCCGGCCGACGCGTTGCTGGTCATCGAACCACAATCGCGCGAACAGCCAGAACAGCGCCGGCACCATCACCGACAGGGCGTCGGCGATCACATAGGGAAAGCGTGTCGGTCCATCGGGATGCAGCACCCGCGCCAGCAGATAGGCGACGATCGCCACGTTCATCGCGATCGCGACCCTCGCCGCCGGCACGGTGCGATGATCGCGCCAGAGCAGGGCGATCCACAGCAGGAACAGCGCGGTCGCACCCCCGCGAATCATTGGATCGATCGTGTCGAGAATTCCCATGCGCGCGGTGCTATCGCAGGATCGCGCAGCCCGCCACCAGCGGTTTGTCGTCGCGCCGATACCGGCGATCAGTGCTGCCGGATCACGTCCAGAAACGCATCGCCCCAAGCTTCTAGCTTCCTGGCACCGACGCCAGGAATCGTCCCCAGTTCGCTGCGTGTCGCCGGCCGCTCGTTCGCCATCGCGCGCAGCACCGCATCGTGAAATATGACATAGGGCGGCACCTGCGCCTCGGCGGCGAGTTCGCGGCGCATCGCGCGCAGCGCGTCGAACAGCGGATCGCCAACCGGATTCGCTTCGGCGCGGTCCCCACGCGAAGCCCGTTGCGTGCGCTTCACGGGCGGTTCCGCCATCAGCACCGGCGTCTCGCCCTTCATCACCGCGCGCCCGGCGGGGCCGAACATCAGCCCGCCATGCTCGGTCGTCTCCAGTGCCTCGCGCGCGACGAGGGTGCGGACGAGCGGTTTGATCAGCCGGGCCTCTTCGCCTTCGACGATCCCGAACACCGACAGTTTGTCATGTCCCCGGCTGGCGATGCGTTCATCGCTTCGCCCCGTCAGCACCGCTTCGACATGTCCCGCACCATAGCTTTGCCCGGTACGATAGACGGCAGAGAGCAGTTTCTGCGCCAGCACCGTCGCATCGACCTGACGCGGCGGGTCGAGGCAATTGTCGCAATTGCCGCAGCGTTCGGGCGGCACTTCGCCAAAATGACGCAGCAGCAGCGCGCGGCGACACTCGACCGTTTCCACCAGCGCGGCGAGCGCGTTCAACCGCGCGCGTTCGCCTGCGATCCGCGCGTCGGGCAGTTCGCCCAGCCGCATCCGCGCCCGCGCGAAATCCTCCGCCCCCCACAGCATCAGCGCTTCGGCCGGGTCGCCGTCGCGCCCGGCGCGCCCCGTTTCCTGATAATAGCTTTCGATCGATTTCGGCAGCCCGGCGTGCGCGACAAAGCGGACATCGGGCTTGTCGATCCCCATCCCGAAGGCGACCGTCGCGGTGACGATCCCGTCCTCCGACGCGACGAAATCATGCTGCACCTGCGCCCGGCGCTCGGGGTCGAGCCCGGCGTGATAGGCGGCCACACGGCGCCCCGTCGCCGCCGCGAGTTTCTCCGCCATCCGCTCGGTCCCGTCGCGGGTCGGGCAATAGACGATCCCCGGCCCCGGATTGGCGATGATGAAATCGGTGAGCTGCCTCGCGGGCGATACGCGCGGCCCCACCCGATAGCGGATATTCGGCCGGTCGAAGCCGGCGAGTATCAGCCCTTCCGCCGGAATGCCAAGCTGGACGAGAATATCCTCGCGCGTATGCTTGTCGGCGGTCGCCGTCAGCGCCAGTCGGGGCACATCGGGAAACGCATCCAGCAGCGGGCGAAGCAGACGATAGTCGGGCCGGAAATCATGCCCCCATTCGCTCACGCAATGCGCCTCGTCGATCGCGAACAGCGCCGGACGGCGCGCCGCCATCAGTGAACGAAACCCCTCACCCGTCGCGCGCTCCGGCGCGATATAGAGAAGGTCGAGCCCGCCGTCACGATAGGCCTGCCGCGTGTCGGCCCAGTCGGCATCGACGCTTGTCAGGCTCGCCGCCCGAATACCCGCCGCGCGCGCGCCGCGAAGCTGGTCGTGCATCAGCGCGATCAGCGGCGACACGACGACGACACAGCCGTCCAGCGCCACGGCGGGAAGCTGGTAGGTCAACGACTTGCCTGCGCCGGTCGGCATCACCGCCAGCGTCCGCTCGCCGGCCATCACGCGGCCGACAACCTCTGCCTGGCGACCGCGAAAGGCATCGAAACCAAAGGTAGACTTGAGCAACGGGAGGAGAGTGTCGGCGGACATTGCGAGGCCGCGATAGGGAAGATGGCGAAGCGGGGGAAGCCCTATCCGTCACCCCCGGCAGCACATGGCATCACGCCCCTGCCAGCATCGCTCTTTCCGTCATTCGCGCGGCGGTCTCGCGCTCGGCCATCACGACATGATCGGCGCCGCGCCGCGCCAGATCGGCGACCTCCTCGTCCGAATGCGCGCGCGCGACGATGACAAGCTTCGGGTTGATCGCCCGTGCGCGGCGGACGATCGCGCCGGCTTCCGCCCCCTCGGGAATCGCGACAAGCAGCGTGCGAGCGGTGTCGAGCCCGGCTTTGCGCAACACGCTCTCCTTCGTCGCATCGCCGATGATGACGGTCGCGCCCGCCGCTTCGGCCGCGGCGGCCATATCCTTCTGGTCCTCGATCACCGTCAGCCGCTCACCTCGTCCGCAGATCAGGCCGCCGATATGGCTGCCGACACGGCCATAGCCGATCAGCACCACGCCGGGGCCCGCCGGGACCGCGGCGGCGGCGACATCGGTGCCGGCTTCGGACGCCTCCCCGGCCCGGATGCGACGGACCATCAGCGTGAAGAGGATCGGGTTGAGGAGGATCGACAGGATCGACCCTGCCAGGATCAGGTCGCGCGCCTCGGACGGCATCACCTTCAGCCCGACGCCGAGTCCGGCGAGGATGAACGAGAATTCGCCGATCTGCGCGAGGCTGACCGCGATCGTCATCGCGGTCTGGTTCGGATGGCCGAAGGCGCGGACGATCGCATAGGCCGCGAACGACTTGCCGACGACGATGATCGCCACCGTCGCGATCAACGGCAGCGGCTGCTCGACCAGCACCTTCGGGTCGAACAACATTCCCACCGACACGAAGAACAGCACCGCGAAGGCGTCGCGCAGCGGCAGCGTCTCCTCCGCCGCGCGGCGGCTCAATTGCGTCTCGCCCAGGATCATCCCGGCAAAGAAGGCACCGAGCGCAAAGCTCACGTCGAATACCACCGCCGCGCCGAACGCGACCCCCAGCGCGATCGCCAGCACGGCAAGGCGGAACAGCTCGCGCGAACCCGAATGCGCGACCCAGTGCAGCACCGCGGGCAATATCCGCCGCGCCACGACGAGCATGAAGGCCACGAAGCCGACGACCTTGACCAGCACGATCCCTGCCGACTGAAACAGTCCGGCGCTGCCGCCTTCATCGCCGCGCGACCCGAACATCGCGGGCAACAGCACCAGCGCGAGCACCATCGCCAGATCTTCGACGATCAGCCATCCGACCGCGATGCGCCCCTTCTCGGTCTCGACCATGTCGCGTGCCTGCAGCGCCCGCAACAGCACCACCGTGCTCGCGACCGACAGCGCGAGGCCAAAGATCAGGCTGCCGGCAAAGGGCCAGCCGAGCCACAGCCCCAGCGCGGTGCCGAGTGCGGTCGCCACCGCAATCTGTACGATCGCACCCGGCACCGCGATGCGCCGTACCGACAACAGATCCTTCAGCGAAAAATGCAGCCCGACCCCGAACATCAGCAGGATCACGCCGATTTCCGCGAGTTGGAGCGCGAGCCCGGTATCGGCGACAAACCCCGGGGTGAACGGTCCGACCAGGGTGCCCGCGAGCAGATAGCCCGCGATCGGCGAAATCCGCAGACGATGCGCGAGCGCCCCCATCAGGAAGGCAACGCCAAGGCCGGCAACCAAGGTACCGATCAGGGTGGTGTCGTGCGGCATAGGGCAGCGTAAAGGGCGCAGGCGCGCATGGTCAAGCAACCCAAGTGATTTTGTTGCGATTGGTTGCCCGGTGCTGAATGTGAGGGCGGACTGGGCAAAGAACGGTCTCTTAGACCGTCCCCTCTTCCTTCTCCGCCTGCTGGCGCGCCCACATGTCGGCGTAGAGCCCGTGCATCGCCAGAAGCTGGTCGTGCGTCCCGGTCTCGGCGACGCGCCCTTTTTCGAGCACGACAATCCGGTCGGCGTTCACCACCGTCGACAGACGGTGCGCGATGACCAGTGTCGTACGGCGCTCGGCAATGCGGTCGAGCGTATCCTGAATCGCCGCCTCCGTGCGGCTGTCGAGCGCGCTCGTCGCTTCGTCGAGGATCAGGATCGGCGGATTCTTGAGGAGGGTGCGCGCGATCGCCACCCGCTGCTTTTCGCCGCCCGACAGCTTGAGCCCGCGTTCGCCGACCTCGGTCTCATACCCTTGCGGCAGCATCGCGATGAAGCCGTCGATCGCTGCCCCCTCGGCGGCAGCCGCGATCGCGTCAGCGCTCGCATCGGCGCGGCCATAGGCGATGTTATAGCCGATCGAATCGTTGAACAGCACCGTATCCTGCGGGACGATACCGATCTCGGCGCGCAGGCTTTGCTGCGTCACCCGCGCGATATCCTGCCCGTCGATCGTGATCCGTCCGCCCTGCGGATCGTAGAAGCGATAGAGCAGCCGCGCGATCGTCGACTTGCCCGCCCCCGACGGCCCGACGATCGCCAGCGTCTCGCCCGCCCCCGCCGCGAAGCTGACGCCATTCAGGATCGTTCGGTCGGGTTCATAACCGAAAACGACACTCTCGAACGCCACCGCGCCGCCACTCACCACCAGCGGCCAGGCATCCGGGATGTCGCGAATCTCCGGCGGAGTATCGATCAGGCGGAACATCGCTTCCATGTCGATCAGTCCCTGCCGGATGGTGCGATAGACCATGCCGAGCAGATCGAGCGGGCGGAAAAGCTGTGCGAGCAACGTATTGACCAGCACGACGTCGCCGACCTTGTATTCGCCCTGCGACCAGCCCCAGACGGTGTACGCCATCGCCCCGGCCATCGCGGCGTTAGTGATGAAGCTCTGCCCGACATTGAGCCAGGCCAGGCTGTTCTCACTCTTCACCGCCGCGCGCGCATATTGATCGGCAACGTCGCGGTAGCGCGCCGCTTCGCGGTCTTCGGCGCCGAAATATTTGACCGTTTCGTAATTGAGCAGGCTGTCGACGCTGCGCCCGACGGTCAGCGTGTCGAGGTCGTTCATCCGCGTGCGGAGCGCGGTGCGCCAGTCGGTCACCGTGCGCGTGAAGATGATATAGACGATCACCATCAGCGCCGTCGCGCCCGCCAGCCCCGCACTGAATTTGCTCCAGAAGATCGCGATCACCGCGACCAGTTCGATCAGCGTGGGCGCGATGTTGAACAGCAGGAAATACAGCATCGTGTCGATGCTCTTGGTGCCCCGCTCGATCACCTTGGTCACTTCACCCGTCCGCCGTGCGAGGTGAAAGCGCAGCGACAGCGCGTGCAGATGCGTGAAGGTCGCGATAGCCAGTTCGCGGGTCGCGTCCTGCCCGACGCGCTCGAACACCACGTTGCGAAGATTATCGAACAGCACCCCCGCAAAGCGCGCGCCGGCATAAGCGACGACCAGCCCGATCGCGAGCGCGGCGCCCGCTTCCATCCCCGGCGCCATCCGGTCGATCGCGGCGCCATAGAGAAAGCCCATCGAGATCTGGACGCCCTTCGACGCGAGCACGATCAGCGCGGCAAGGACGATGCGGACCTTGTGCCCCGTCTGTCCCGCGGGCCAGAGATAGGGGAGGAACCGCTTCAGCGTCGCCAGGATCGGCGGTTCGCGGGTCGTTCCCGATGAGGGCGTCTGGGGCGGCATGAAACGCCCATGTAGGAGCGGACGGGGCGCAGGCCAAGCGTTTCGCCTGAATGACCTTGGCGACAGAGATATCCTTATCCCGGCAGTCCGCGCGCAGCGGATCGCTCAGCGCGCCTTGGACTGCCCCAGATGACTGATGATGCGGTCGAGCAAGCGACGCTCCTCGCGCGTCGGTTCGACGGGTGCCGGCTCGGAAGATGCAATGGCGTCGTGCTGGCGGCGGCCAAAGACCGGACGGCGGGTGGGAAGCAGGGGGGAATATCGCATGGGGACGCCTTGCTCGCGCGGCCGCCCCCCGGCACCGCAAATGGGTCTGGTCCCCAAAGACGAGGATCGCGGCGCGGCCTTTCGCAAAGCTTAAATTTTAGGGTTACTGCTTTCTTTCGGGTACCGAAAAGGTGCCCGTGACGCGGCCGCCCGTTCCGCCCGACACGGGATTGCCGTCGGGTCCGCGCGCGGCGCCGCGGCCATCGACCGTCGCCTTGCCGCTGTTAAGGTCGATCACCAGCCGCCCGCCGTTCAGACGGTTCGCGCCCTGCGTCAACTGGACATTCCCGACCATCGTGATCAGCCGCCGGTCGAGGTCATAGATTGCCACATTGCCCTTCGCGACCTCGTTCCCCTTGACCACCGTCACGCCGCCGGTCGCGTCGAGCCGGTTGACGTCGGTGCCGCCGGCGCGCGTATAGGCGACGGTCATGCGCTGCGAGGTCACGGTCATTCCGGCCTGCGTGACCTTCACGCCGCCCGCCAGCACGACGCGATCGGCGCGATCCTGCACCTCGATGCTGCCCGCGTCGAAATCGACCGGAGCATTGCTGTTATGGTTGGCTAGGGCCTGCGCCTGCGCGGGCGCGCCGGATCCCGTCGCGAGAATCGCCAGGCTGGTGAGCGCAAAGCTCGCGCCCGCGAGCGCCATGCTCTTCATGGTCCAAAGCCCCTTCATTTCTTCAGCGCTCCCTGATTGATCCTGAGCTTGGCATTGCCCTGCAGGCGCACGACGCGCTGGTCGAGATCGGCCGATAGCTGATTGGCCGAAAATTGCCCGATATTCAATGCGCCGCTCACCCCGCCCGTCCCGGCGAGGCTGCGACTTTTCAGGTCGATCGCGACATTGCTCGCGTCGAGCCGATATCCGCTCGCGCTGCGCACCTTGACCGTCCCCGGAACCGATACTTGTTCGGTGTCCATATTATACTGTCCTTCGATCGCGGCGATCGTCGCGGGACCGTCGTTCAGCTTGATCGCGCCCGAAAGCTGGCTCATCCGCACGATCGGTTCGGCCGAGCTTTTCTGGACCGCGCTTCCCGCGAGCAGCGCGAACGGCTGGCCCTTCGAATCCTGACCGCGATATTCGGCGCGCGTTACCTTCATCCGTTCCTGCGCCATCGCCACCTTGTCCTTGGCGAGGAGAAAGCTGATCTCGGTTCGCTGGGCAAAGGGCGAAAAGACGAGGATGGCCGCGATCACACCGATCACCAGCGGCAGACCGAAGCGCAGGATGCGCACGACGCGGTCGTGGCTCGACCCGCTGGCCGCCCACATCCGGCGCATCGTGCGATCATGATCTGCGCGTTCGGACATTCAACAAAACCCCGGCATCAAAACCCGTTGGCGTCAAAATCTTCGACGAATCGCTGGACTCAGCTGTGGGCGAAGATATCGACCTCGGGCCAACCCGCGAGGTCGAGCGCCGCGCGGGTCGGCAGAAAGTCGAAACAGGCCTGCGCCAATTCGGTACGCCCTTCGCGCGCGAGCCGCGCATCGAGCACGGTTTTCATCGCATGCAGAAAGCGCACGTCACTCGCCGCATAGTCGCGCTGCGCGTCCGAAAGATCGGCCGCGCCCCAATCGCTCGACTGCTGCTGTTTCGAGATATCCTGACCCAGAAGCTCGCGCACCAGCTCCTTGAGCCCGTGGCGGTCGGTATAGGTCCGCACCAGCTTCGAGGCGATCTTGGTGCAATAGACGGGCGCCGTCACCACGCCCAGCGCCTGCTGCAGTGCGGCAATGTCGAACCGCGCAAAATGAAACAATTTCAGCCTGTTAGAATCAGACAATATCGCCTTCAGCACCGGCGCGTCATAGCGGCTGCCGGGCTTGAAACGCACCAGATGCTCGTCGCCCGACCCGTCGCTGATCTGGACCAGGCACAGCCGGTCGCGCAGCGGGTTCAGGCCCATCGTCTCGGTGTCGATCGCGACCGGTCCCGGCCCGACCGCGCCCTCGGGCAGGTCTTCTTCGTGGAAATGGACTGTCATGTAAGCCGCCTTAGGCCAAGCCGCCTTGCCGCTCAATGACTGGATTCACCGGCCGGCCGCAACCGGCCGTGCGGCGCGGCAAAGCGTGCAAAATTCTGCTTCACTTTCTTGAATTTTCCGTTCGCAGCCTGTGGATAATTAGGTTATAAGTTGCGCCGTTAGCGGCATAGGGCGAGTCTGTGCCCATGGTGAACTGCGTCCCCGTCCGGCGCAAGGAGCCGGTTCAATGGGGTGTGGACGACCGAAAGCGACTATTAGACTATGAGTTTCAACAAGGATCGCCGCGGCCAGCGGGGGCGCGGCAAGCGCGACGATTTCGGCAATTTCGACAGCTTTGAACCCGCACCCTATGGCGGCGACAGCTATGGCGGCGGCAATCGCGGCGGTGGCTTCGGCGACCGTGGTGGTTTCGGCGGCGACCGCGATCGTGGCGGTTTCGGTGGCGGTGACCGCGGCGGCTTCGGCGGCGGTGGTGGCGGCTTCGGCGGCGGACGTGGCGGCGGCATGCCGGCGCAGGTCGTCGGCGAGGGCAATGGCACGGTGAAGTTCTTCAACCCGTCCAAGGGTTTCGGCTTCGTCGCACGCGACGATGGCGGCGAAGATGTTTTCGTCCACATCAGCGCCGTCGAACAGGCGGGGCTTCAGGGTCTTGCTTCGGGCCAGCCGCTCGGCTTCACGCTCGTCGAACGCAATGGCAAGGTCTCGGCCATCGATCTGAAGATCGAAGGCGAACCGATGCCGATCGAGGATTTCGCTCCGCGCCAGCGCGACGACCGCGGCGGCCCCGGTGGCGACCGTCCGGGCGGCGCCCGCGGGCGGCGCCAGCTCACCGGCGAACGCACGTCGGGTACGGTCAAATTCTTCAACACGACGAAGGGTTTCGGCTTCATCGCGCGGGATGACGGACAGGCCGATGCCTTCGTCCACATCAGCGCCGTCCAGCGCGCCGGCATGGCGGGCCTCGAGGAAGGCGACCGCGTCGCTTTCGATATCGAGGTCGATGATCGCGGCAAGTTCGCCGCGGTGAACCTGCAGCCGGTTCAGGAATAAGCGATCATCATCGCTGAAAGGAAAAGGGCGCCGCAAGGCGCCCTTTTTGCTGTCCGAACCTCGCCTCCCCTCTCGGGAGGAGGGAGGCCTTTCGCGGCTCAATAGCCGAGCGTGGCTTCCAGAAACCAGATGCGCTGCTGCGTCTCGTCCGCCCAGCCATCGACAAGGCCGCTCGTCGCGATGTCGCCATCGCTTTCGGCCGTCGCCTTCACCTCCCGAAGCTGCGCAAGCAGAGTCCCGTTGTCGCCCGCAAGCGTCCGGATCATCGCGTCGGCGTCGACCGCGGCCGCATCATCGTCGCGAATCGACTGGCGCCGCGCCACATCACCGATCGATCGCAACGTCGGCGCGCCATTCTTGCGCACCCGCTCGGCGATCAGGTCGGTCGTGGCGAGAATCTGCGTCGCCTGCTCGTCGAACAGCAAGTGCAGCTCACGAAAGCGCGGCCCCTGGACGTGCCAGTGGTAATTCTTGGTCTTGAGATACAGCGCAAAGCTGTCGGCAAGCAGCCCGTTGAGCGCATCGGCCACGGCCGGATGGTTGTTCGCGGGTCGGGTGTTCGCCGGCAAGGTGTTCGTGGTCATGGAGAGCCTCCTTCTTCTGGTGCTCCCGTCATGTAAGGGCGATGCCGGGCCGATGCCCATGAAACCCTTTGCTCGCTGTCATCGACAAAAACGATGATAGAATCGGCGATCGAACGAAAAACTCTATAAGCCAAAAGCCCCCATGGCCGTCCTCGCGCCCCACAGCGTCAGGATCGCTGCCGCAATCCAGCGAATCAGCCGCGCCGCGCGCTGTTCGGCGAGCGCCGGTCCAAAGGCCAGGAATGGCACCATCGCTAGCACCCAGCCGATCATCCCGCCCGCGGCGGCCCAGACGCCCGCCCCGCTGGTGGCGGCAAGCGCGCCGATCAGGAAATGGCTGCGGTCGCCGAACTGCGCGACCAGCATACGACCGGCCAGCCCGATCGGCGAAGCCGCGCCCGACGCGGTGTCCGCCGGCAGGCGCTCGCGCCACAGCAACGCCACCGCCGCCGAAAGCAACGCGGCCGCGACGAGGAGCGCGACGACGCCCTGCCCGATCAGCCGGTTCGCAACGGCTCCGAACGCCGCTGCAATCGCCGCATTGACCAGAAAGGCCCCAAACAGGATCACGACCATCGTCCGCCGGTCGCGGCGCTCGTTCAGCAGGTTCGACAGGAAAATCCCCGTTCGTCCGTCGGCGTTGGCCAGACCGACCGCGACAAGGGCAAGCATGATAGCGTCCATGGCAAATGCCTGTGATATCAACGCTTTGGCGTCAATGCCCCAGTCGCATCGCAACCGACGCGAGCCACGCTTCCTGCGCGGCGGCGGGCAGCGGCCCCGGCGGTGCGGCGACGGCATCGCTCATCGCGTCGAGATAGGTCAGGATCGCCGCGCGATAGCCGCCGCCGGCCACCGTGGACTCCAGCCGGCTGGCCAGCGTTTCGACCGCGGCAAAGCCGTGATCGCGCGCGAGGCAGCGAATGTCGTCGATCGACTGTACGATCTGCGCGAGCGCGCAGTGCGGCAAGGCTTCGGCCAACGCGCCGATCTGTCCGGTGATCCGGTCCTGGATGTCGAGATACTGTTCGCCCTGGGTACGCATCATCCACCCCCTGTCCCTGAAGTGAGGATGCGCCTTATTGGTTAACGGCCGTTTAAGCGGGAAGCCGCCGCCTGCTCACCGTTGACCGGCGTGGCCCGGCTGCTGCTGCTTGCTGCGATACATGTCGCGGTCGGCGGCGGCGAGGATGTCCGATTCGGTCATCCCGGTCTGCAGCATCGCGATCCCGAAACAGGCCGACAGGGTGATCGCATGGCCGTCGTAGATGGCGGGCTCGCTGCTCAACACATGGCCCAGTCGGTTGACCTGTACCCGCGCACCGTCCTCGCTCGACCGGTCGAGAATCAGGCCGAACTCGTCGCCGCCGATGCGCGCCGCGACGTCGGTCGCCCGAATCGAGGCGTCGAGCCGCTTGGCGATCTCCATCAGCGCGAAATCGCCCGCCGCGTGACCGAAGCTGTCGTTGATGAACTTGAGCTGGTTGACATCGACGAACACCACCGCGGCGCTTTCGCTGTGGCGCTCGAAACGCGCCAGGCGCTGGTGGATCGCGGTCAGGAAATAGCGGCGATTGAACAACGGGGTCAGCGTGTCGCGCTCTGACACGCGCTCAAGCTCGGCCACCGCGATCTTCAGGATGCGGTTTTCCCGGCGCAGCGCATCGCGTTCGCGGCGCAACTCGCGCAGATGATCCTCGATGGAGTCAACGGATGCGAAGCCGAGCTGATCGACCGCAATCCTTGCCCCCCCAACGCTATCCATTCCCTCGTCCCCGGTGCATACCAAAATGGTCCGCCGACGAACGCCGGCACGATATACAGCCAGAAGGTTAGCCGCGACTTCATACCAATCCGTAAACGCGCCGCGAACAATCGCGCACGGCGTTGCCAGCACGCGGGACAGACTTTAGGGGGATAGCGGCGGCGATTCATCGCCTGGGCAGGAGGGTTGGATCATGGGCGACGGAACGCCGCTCGTCGGGGTTATCATGGGCAGCCAGTCGGACTGGCCGACGATGGCGCACGCGGTCCAGATCCTCGAGGAATTCGGTATCGCGCACGAGGTACGGATCGTGTCGGCGCACCGCACGCCCGATCGGCTCATCGACTACGCAAAAAGCGCGGCAGACCGCGGCCTTCGGGCAATCATCGCGGGGGCCGGCGGCGCCGCGCACCTGCCCGGGATGGTGGCCTCGATGACGCGCGTTCCGGTCCTCGGCGTGCCGGTCCAGTCGGCGGCGCTGAACGGCGTCGACAGCCTGTATTCGATCGTCCAGATGCCCGGCGGGATTCCGGTCGCGACCTTCGCGATCGGCAAGGCGGGCGCGACGAACGCCGGCCTGTTCGCGGCAGCTTTGCTCGCCAATGAAAACTCCGATCTGGCGACAAAGCTCGACGCCTGGCGCAACCGGCAAAGCGACGCGGTCGCCCCCACGCCGGTCCGCGAGGGCTGATCCCTTGCTCCCGCCCGGCGCGACCATCGGCATTCTGGGCGGCGGCCAACTCGGGCGAATGCTCGGCCTTGCCGCGGCGCAGCTCGGTTTCAAGGTTCACATCTATGCCCCCGACGCGGAAAGCGTCGCCGCCGAGGTGACCGCGCACCACAGCCAGGCAGCGTGGGACGACGAGCCGCGGCTCGCCGCCTTCGCTGCCGCCTGCGACGTCGTGACCTTCGAGTTCGAGAATGTCCCCGTCGATACGGTGCGCTTTCTGGCGGGGCATGTCGCGGTGCGCCCTGGCGCACTGGGGCTGGAAATCGCCCAGGATCGGCTGGCGGAAAAGCGCTTCGTCGTCGATCTTGGCGGCAGAACCGCGCCCTTCGCGCCGGTACCCGACCGCGCCGCGCTCGATGCCGCCCTCGCCGAAATCGGCGCCCCGGCAATCCTCAAGACCGTCCGCATGGGCTATGATGGCAAGGGCCAGGCGCGCATCGCGCGTCCGCAAGATGCCGACAGAGCATGGGAAACGATCGGAGGACATGCCGCGATCCTCGAAGGCTTTGTTGCTTTCGAGCATGAATTTTCGGTGATCCTCGTCCGCGGCATCGATGGCGAGATTCGTTTCTGGGATTCGTCGGTCAACGTCCATGAAGGTGGCATCCTCGCGACCGCCAGCCTGCCGCCGCCACGTTCGATCCTCGACCAGCAGGATGAAGCGCGCGCGATGATGGCGCAGATCGCCGACGCGCTCGACTATGTCGGCGTCCTCACCGGCGAGTTTTTCGCCACCGACGCGGGTCCGGTGTTCAACGAAATGGCCCCGCGCGTCCACAACAGCGGCCACTGGACAATCGAGGGCGCGGTCACGAGCCAGTTCGAAAACCATATCCGCGCGATCGCCGGCCTGCCGCTGGGGAGCGCCGCGACGCGCGCGCTGCCGGTCGTCATGCGCAACCTGATCGGCGCCGACATCGCGATCGTTCCCGACCTGCTCGCCGACGATCGATGCCACGTCCATCATTACAGCAAGACCGAAGTCCGCGAAGGCCGCAAGCTCGGTCACGCCACATGGGCGGGTGCAGCGCCCGGAGCCTCTCCCGCATGAATCGACCCGAAATCACGCTCATCCTCGCGCGCGCCGCCAATGGCGTGATCGGCGCCGACGGCAAGATGCCCTGGCACCTGCCCGCCGACCTCCGCCGCTTCAAGCAGCTGACGATGGGACGGCCGATGATCATGGGGCGCAAGACCTTCGATAGCCTGCCCGCGATCCTCGAAGGCCGCCGCCATATCGTCCTGACCCGTAACGAAAGCTGGCAGGACGAGGGGGCCGAAACGGCCACCAGCATCGAGGACGCGCTGAAACTGGCCAATGCACCGCAGGTGATGGTGATCGGCGGCGCCGAAATCTATCGCCTCTTCGTCCCGCTGGCCGACCGGATCGAGCTGACGGAAGTCGCGCTGTCGCCGGCCGGCGACGCCTCGATTCCCGCTCCCGATCCCGACGAATGGCAAGAGATCGCGCGCGAGGATTATCCCGCCGAGGAATCCGTCCGTCCCGCCTTCAGCTTCGTCAGCCTGGTTCGGAAACGCTGATGCGGCGTTGGGTCCTCGGCGCCGCGCTCCTGCTCGCCATCGCGGCCGGCGCCTTCTTCGGCCTCGCGCCCGGAATGACCGAGCGCAGCCTCAACAAGATCGATGGCAAACCGCTGCCGGCCGTGTCGGACCATGCGAAGGCGCTGCACAAGACGCTGACGATCGTCGATCTGCACAGCGACACCCTGCTCTGGCAGCGCGACATCCTGGATCGCGCGGATCGCGGTCATGTCGATTTGCCGCGCCTCGAGGAGGGCAATGTCGCCTTGCAGATACTCTCGAGCGTCACCAAGACGCCCAAGGGACAGAATTACGACGCGAACAGTGGTGATACCGACAATATCACGCTGCTGACCGTCGCTCAGCTCCAGCCGCCGCGCACCTGGACCTCGCTCCTCGAACGCTCGCTGTGGCACGCCGAAAAGCTGAAACGCGCTTTGGCGGAACGACGTGAAGCGGAGCTGCGAGATCGAAATCTGACGACTTGGACTCTCGAAACCGACGCCGCCGGGATCGAGGAACTGGCCCGGCTGCGCGATCCGAAGAACGCCCTCCTGCCCGATCATCCGTTACCGCGCGGCGTCATGCTCAGCATCGAGGGGTTGCAGGACCTTGAGGGCGATATTCGCAACCTCGACCAGCTTCACGCCGCCGGCTTTCGCATGGCCGGGCTCGCGCATTTCTTCGACAATGACGTCGCCGGATCGATGCACGGGCTCAGGAAGTACGGCCTGACGCCGCTTGGCCGCAAGGTCGTCCCGCGAATGGAAGAACTCGGCATGATCGTCGATATCGCGCATTGCAGCCACACCTGCGTCGCCGACATCTTCAAGATCGCGCGCCGCCCCGTCGTCTCCAGCCACGGCGGAGTGCAGGCGACCTGCAAGGTCAACCGCAACCTCACCGACGAAGAAATCCGCGGCGTCGCCGCAACCGGCGGGGTGATCGGCATCGGATATTGGGACGCCGCGGTCTGCGATACCTCGCCCGCCAGCATCGCAAAGGCGATGAAACATGTCCGCGACCTCGTCGGCATCCAATATGTCGGGCTCGGCAGCGATTATGACGGCGGCACAACCGTGCGCTTCGACACGTCGAAGCTGGTGCAGGTTACACAGGCGCTGATCGATGCAGGCTTCACCGACGACGAGATTCGCGCCGCAATGGGCGGCAACGCGATCCGCGTGCTGCGCGCAGGGGTCGCCCCCCTGAAAGCGGCGCCGCGCCCGCTCGCCAAAGCGCCATGATCCGCCTCGACGGCCATCGGCGTATCGACGGGGAATTGCGGGGCGGCGTGATCGCGCTCGGCAATTTCGACGGCTTTCACGCCGGACACCAGACCGTCGTCGGTCGCGCGGTACGCCACGCGCGCGACGAGGGGCGCCCCGCGATCGTCGCGACGTTCGACCCGCATCCCGTCCGCTTCTTCAAGCCCGACCTGCCACCCTTCCGGCTGACGACGCTCGCCCAGCGACAGGAATTGTTCGCGGCCGCGGGCGCCGACGCGATGCTCGTCCTCCCCTTCGACGCCACGCTCGCCGGGACGACGGCGGAGGATTTCATCACCGGACTTCTTCTCGATCTTTATGGTGCAGCGGGCGTTGTCACCGGCGCTGATTTCGTCTTTGGCAAAGGACGGCGCGGCAATGTCGTGACGCTGGCCGACCATGCCCGGCGGCTCGCCTTTTTTACCGAAATGGTCGTCCCCGTCGACGATGCCGACGCGGTCATTTCGTCGAGCCGCATTCGCGATGCCTTGCGCGCCGGCGATTGCGCCACGGCGACCCGCCTCCTGACCCGCCCCTTCACCGTCCGCAATATCGTCCAGCACGGCGACAAGAACGGGCGTTTGCTCGGCTTTCCCACCGCGAATCTGGAAATGGGCCAGTATCTTCGCCCCCGCTACGGCATCTACGCCGTCACCGGTCACCTGCCGGATGGGCGGGTATTGAAAGGCGCGGCGAATCTCGGCGTCCGCCCCAGCTTCGACCCGCCGAAGGAATTGCTCGAACCCCATTTCTTTGACTTTGCCGAAGACCTCTACGGGCAGGAAATCGACATCGCCTTCCACGCCTTCATCCGGCCCGAGGCGAAGTTCGACAGCATGGACGCCTTAATGGTTCAAATTGCATTGGATTGTGACGTGGCTCGCGAGTTATTGGCCACTGTATAGATTGTCGTCACCCCCGATCAGGTCGGGCACGACAAAGGGGGGATGATGGTCGAAACCAGCGACAGCGACGATTGGGCCGCCGCGCTCACCGGCCCACCCAAAAAGGCGATGAAGGGGCGCACCAGGATTCTCCTCTGGCTCTTCACCGTACTCGTCGCCTGGCTCACGCTCAGCAACGCAAGCTGGCTCGCGCCCGACCCGGCGGGCCATCGCATCCTGATTGCACATCGCGGCGTATCGCAATTGTTCGACCATCGCGGAATCACCGACACGACCTGCACCGCGACGCGCATCTTCACGCCCGAACATCCCTATATCGAGAATACTCTGCCCTCGATGAAGGCGGCGATCGGCCGCGACGCGGGCATGGTGAAGTTCGATGTCGCGGGGACGAAGGACGGACAGGTCGCCATATTCCACGACTGGGGGCTCGATTGTCGCACCGACGGCAAGGGTCCCGTTCGCGACCGGACCATGGCCGAGCTGAAGGCGCTCGACGTCGGCTATGGCTACACCGCCGATGGCGGCAAGACCTTCCCGCTGCGCGGCACGGGGGTCGGGCTGATGCCCAGCCTCGACGAGGTGCTGCACGATCTTGGCCACGCCTCTCTGCTGATCAACTTCAAATCGCGCGATCCGAATGAGGCTGCACTGGTCCTCGCCAGCTTCGCACGCGCGGGGATCGACCCGAACCAGTCGCGCTTCGGCTTTTTCGGCAAGGCGCCGCTGATGCCGGTTATCCGCGCCAGGGCGCCCAAGGCGTGGACGATGGACCCCGAAAGCGCGAAGCGCTGCACCAAGGACTATCTCAAGTTCGGCTGGTCGGGCTGGTATCCGCAAAGCTGCGTCGGCAGGACCATCATGGTGCCGCTCGACTATCAATGGGCGTATTGGGGCTGGCCTGACCGCCTGCAGGACCGCGCCGCAAAGCACGGGACCCGTGTCCTGCTGGTCGGTCCGCGCGGTGGCGACAAGGACGGCATGGGGTTGACCGACGTGCGGCAACTGACCCGTATCCCCGCCAGCTTCACCGGTTACGTCTGGATCGACGACATCTACAACCTCGGCCCGGCGCTCCGTCCACGCCAGAAATAGATTCGAACAGAGACGCAGGGCGCGCAGAGATTTTGGCTCGCGCGAAGCCGCGAAGAAGAGCGCCAATTGGCGGCTTCTCCGCTCCCCTTCTTTTCTCGGCGACCTTTGCGCCGCCGCGAATCTGCGCTAAGCGCCGCGCACCATGACCGACAGCACCTCTGCGCCCGAAGCCCGCGACTATCGCGACACCGTCTTCCTGCCCAAGACCGACTTCCCGATGAAGGCCGGACTGCCGCAGAAGGAGCCGCTGATTCTGGCGAAATGGCTCGAAGGCAACCTGGAGGGGCAGATTCGCGAGGCCCGCAAGGGCCGCGACCAGTTCATCCTCCACGACGGCCCGCCTTATGCCAATGGCGACATGCATATCGGCCATGCGCTCAACCACATCCTGAAGGACATGGTCGTCCGCACCCAGACGCTCAAAGGCCGCGACGCACCTTACGTCCCCGGCTGGGACTGCCACGGCCTCCCCATCGAGTGGAAGGTCGAGGAGCAGTATCGCAAGAAAAAGCTCAACAAGGACGAGGTTCCGGTCGAGGAATTCCGCGCCGAATGCCGCGCCTATGCCCAGCATTGGGTCGACACCCAGCGCGAGCAGTTGAAGCGCCTCGGCATCGGCGGCGACTGGGACCACCCCTACCTCACGATGGACTATGAGGCCGAGGCCACCATCGTACGCGAACTCTTAAAATTCGCCGCGAACGACATGCTCTATCGCGGCGCCAAGCCGGTGATGTGGTCGCCGGTCGAAAAGACCGCGCTCGCCGAAGCCGAAGTCGAATATGAGGATATCGTCTCGACGCAAGTCGACGTGGCCTTCGAGATCGTCGAGAGCCCGATCGCCGAACTGGTGGGCGCGCATGCGGTGATCTGGACGACGACCCCGTGGACGATCCCGGTCAACCAGGCTTTAGCCTATGGGCCGGAGGTTGAATATTTGGTCTTTTCGATTTTCGGCCGCAAGTATCTGGTAGCTTCGGATCTGTTTTCCGCAGCGATGACGCGTTGGCAGCCGGGACAGCGCTCCATCGGCGCAGGCAGCGATGCCGGCGGCCATCGCGTCGACGCGGATGGAAATCCGGTTGCCGAATTGCCAGAATTGATCGCGACCTTCAAAGGTGCCGACCTCGCCGGCACTATCGCCCGCCACCCGATGCACGCGCTCGGCGGCTTCTTCGCGCGGCCGCGTCCCTTCCTTGCGGGCGATTTCGTCACAACCGACAGCGGCACCGGCCTCGTCCATATGGCGCCCGACCATGGCGAGGACGACTTCGACCTGTGCAAGGCGAACGGGCTCGACCCCGTGTTCGCGGTCGAGGGCGACGGCAAATATCGCGCCGACTGGGGCTGGCTCGGCGGTCAGGGCAGCGTGATCAACCCCAAGTTCAACGCCCCCGACGGCCCGATCTGTTCGGACCTGCGTGAAGCCGGCGCGCTACTCGCGGCATCGGCCGACTACAAGCACAGCTATCCCCATAGCTGGCGCTCGAAAGCCAAGGTCATCTATCGCTGCACCCGGCAATGGTTCGTGCCGATGGACAAGGTGATGACGCATATCGAGCCCAAGTCGCGCGGCGAAAAGCGCTGGGAAGGCGAAGGCGGCGCGATCAACCCCGCCGAGGAGGCGCTCGACGCCGCACCGACGCTCCGGCAGGCAGCGATGCAGGCGATCGATGACACGCGCTTTGTCCCCGCCAAGGGCCGAAACCGCATCGGATCGATGGTCGAAGGTCGCCCCGACTGGGTGCTGTCCCGCCAGCGGGCGTGGGGCGTGCCGATCACGCTCTTCGTCGACCGCAAGACCGGCCAGTATCTGAATGACCCCGTGGTCAACGACCGTATCGTCGCGGCGGTGAAGGAATCGGGCGTCGATGCATGGAGCGACGCGCGCGCGCAGGACTATCTTGGGCCAGATTACAACGCCGCCGATTTCGAGCGCATCACCGACATCCTTGACGTCTGGTTCGATTCGGGCTGCACCCACGCTTTCGTACTCGAAAGCGGCAAATGGCCCGCGCTCGTCCGCCATGACGGCTCGACCCACAGCGCCGACCTGTATCTGGAGGGCAGCGACCAGCATCGCGGCTGGTTCCAGTCGTCGCTGCTCGAAAGCTGCGGCACGCGCGGACAGGCACCATACAAGGCGGTGCTGACACACGGTTTCACCATGGACGCCAAGGGCTTCAAGATGTCGAAGTCCTTGGGCAACACGATCAGCCCGATCGACCTGATGCGCGACTATGGCGCCGACATCCTCCGCCTGTGGGCGCTGAGCGTGGACTTCACCGAGGATCACCGCATCGGCAAGGAAATCCTGACCGGCGTCGCCGACCAGTATCGCAAGCTCAGGAACACCTTCCGCTATCTGCTCGGCGCGCTCGACGGCTTCAGCGAAGAGGAACGTGTCACCGACGTTTCGGCGATGCCCGAGCTTGAGCGTTACATGCTCGGCCTGCTCGCCGACCTCGACGCGAAGATGCATCAGGCGGTCGATGACTTCGACTATAACACATATACCCGCCTGCTCGCCGATTTCTGCAACGAGGACCTGTCGGCCTTCTATTTCGATATCCGCAAGGATGTCCTCTACTGCGACCTCGGCCCCGCCGCGCCACTCGGCACCGACACCCGCCGCGCCTATCGCAGCGTCCTCGACGTGCTGTTCCACGCGCTGGTCCGGTACGCCGCGCCGGTGCTGGTGTTCACCAGCGAAGAGGTTTGGGGGACGCGCTATCCCGATGCGGCCAGCGTGCATCTGCTCGAATGGCCGTCGCTTCCCGCGCTCGATCAGGCTTCGCGCGGGCTGGAGGAGAAATGGGCGCTCATCCGCAATACCCGTGCGCTCGTCACCGAACGCATCGAACCGCTGCGGCGTGAGAAGGTCGTCCGCTCCAGTCTCGAAGCAGAGGTGTGGGTGCCGACCGATCCGGGCGACGTCGACTTCGAGGAAATCTTCATCACCTCGACGGTTCGCCAAGGCGACTGGGACGTGAAGCGCACCGAAAACCACAAATGCGGCCGCTGCTGGCGCCACCTCCCCGAAGTGGCCGAGGACGGCAGCTTGTGCAATCGCTGCGAGACGGTATTGGACGAGCGATGAGTCAGCGCTCCCCCCACCTCGGCTTCGGTCTGGCCATCGCGGCCGTCGCCTTCATTCTCGACCAGCTGGCGAAATGGGTCGTCACCGTCCCGTTGTCGCTGCAGACCAAGCCCTATGGCTCGATCGAGATCCTGTCGTTCTTCAACCTGACCTGGGCGCAGAATTATGGCATTTCGCTGTCCATGTTCTCCGACCAGTCGCCGACGACGCGCTGGATCATCGTCGCGGTGACGGCGATCGTCGCTGGCGCGGTCGCGGTCTGGATGACGCGCGAAAAAGCGAAGGGCGACGTCGTTGCGCTGGCGCTGATCCTCGGCGGTGCGCTCGGCAATATCGTCGATCGCGTTCGCCTTGGCTATGTCGTCGACTATGCCGACCTCCATTTCGGCAGCTTTCGCCCTTTCATGATCTTCAACGTCGCCGATGCCTGCATCACGATCGGCGTGCTTTTGCTGGTTGCGCGCGCGCTGCTCTTGAGCGAAAAGGCGCCAGCCGCGGATGGTACGCCGTCCGCCGAGTAAACGGGGCGCATTGGGAGTATTAGTTTAGTGAACCGGACCACCGCCATTCTTGCCGCCTCGATTCTCGCGACGACGCTTTCGGCGTGCGGCTCGAACAATCTGTTCAGCCGCGACCGGCCCGACGAATTCGCGGTGTCGCGTCAGGCGCCGCTCGTCGTGCCTCCCGATTTCTCGCTGAACCCGCCGGCGCCCGGCGCCGCGCGCCCCGGCGGCGAATCGACCGCCGAGCAGACGCTGCGCGCCCTCTTCGGCGGCCCCGCCCCGCGGAGCGCGACCGAAAACGCGATCATCGGCAGCGCCGACGGCCAACGCGGCGATCCCGGTATCCGCAGCAATGTCGGCAGCCCGAACACGCAGGTCGTCGACAAAGGCCTGGTCACCCGCGACATCATCTTCGCCCCCGAAGGCGACGGCCGCGACGCGAGCGCCGCCATCCCGGGCGCATAAGTCGTCCGATCCGGCAAAGAAAATGGGCGGCTGCGGCCGCCCTTTTTCATGCCGTCGCATGAGGCTATTTTGCTTCGCGGTGCCGATGGAACTGCCGCAATGCTGCGCGCATCACCGCCTCGCTTCGCCCGCGGCGGGCCATCACGATCCACAACAGCAGAAACAGTCCGACGCAGCTAGCCGCCGAATCATCAGCCATCACGCCCGTGCGCCGGCCTCTTCCACGCCCGCGCTGTTGTGGCGGAGCGCCTTCAGCACGCAATCGACGATCTGCGGGGCGTTGAGGCCTGCGGCGTCATATTGCGCCTGTGGCGAATCCTGGTCCTGAAACACATCGGGCAGCCGCATCGTCCGCAGTTTCAACCCCGCGTCGATCAGCCCTTCGTCGCTCGCCAGCGTCAGCACATGTGCGCCCAGTCCGCCGATGCTACCTTCCTCGATCGTCACGCAGACTTCGTGACTGGCCAGCGTTCTGCGGATCAGTTCCTCGTCGAGCGGCTTGGCAAAGCGCAAGTCGATCACGCTGGTCGAAAGCCCCCGCGCCTCCAGCGTATCGGCGGCTTTCAACGCTTCGGCCAGCCGCGTGCCGAGCGAGAAGATCGCGACCGTCTTGCCCTGCCGCACGACGCGCCCCTTGCCGATCGCCAGCTTTTCGGGAACGGCGGGAAGCGCCACCCCGGTGCCGCTCCCGCGCGGATAGCGGAAAGCGATCGGGCCATCGTCATATTCGGCGGCGGTATAGGTCATATGGACCAGTTCCGCTTCGTCGGCAGCCGCCATCACGACCATGTTGGGCAGGGTCGCAAGATAGGTGACGTCGAACGACCCCGCATGCGTCGATCCGTCGGCGCCGACCAGCCCCGCGCGGTCGATCGCAAAGCGCACCGGCAGATTCTGGATCGCGACATCGTGAACGACCTGATCATAGGCGCGCTGGAGAAAGGTCGAATAGATGGCGGCAAAGGGCCGCATCCCCTGCGCGGCAAGGCCCGCCGCGAATGTCACCGCATGCTGTTCGGCGATGCCGACGTCGAAGGTGCGGTCGGGATGCGCTTTGGCAAATTTGTCGACGCCTGTTCCCGACGGCATCGCCGCGGTAATCGCGACGATGCGCGGATCGCTGTCCGCGAGTTTCGCCAGCGTCTCGCCAAAGACATTCTGGTACGCCGGCGGCCCCGGCGGCGCCTTCGCCTGCTCGCCGGTGATGACGTCGAACTTCTGGACACCATGATATTTGTCGGCGGCGGCTTCGGCGGGGGCATAGCCCTTGCCCTTCTGCGTCACCGCGTGAATCAGCACCGGGCCATGGTCGCTGTCGCGGACATTCTCCAGCACCGGGATCAGGTGTTCCAGATTATGCCCGTCGATCGGCCCAACATAATAAAAGCCCAATTCCTCGAACAGCGTACCGCCCATCGCCATGCCGCGCGCGAACTCATCGGTCTTGCGCGCCGCCTTGTGGAGCGGCTCGGGCAGTTTGCGCGCAAAGCGCCGCGCGATTTCGCGCAGTTCCAGAAACGGGCGCGATGACACCAGCTTCGCCAGATAGGCCGACAACCCGCCGACCGGCGGCGCGATCGACATGTCATTGTCGTTGAGTATCACGATCAGGCGGTTTCCCGCAGCCTGCGCATTGTTCATCGCCTCATAGGCCATGCCCGCCGACATCGATCCGTCGCCGATCACCGCGATCGCGCGGCCGGGTTCGTCCTTCAGCTTGTTGGCCACCGCAAAGCCCAGCGCGGCGCTGATCGAGGTGGACGAATGCGCCGCGCCAAAGGGATCATATTCGCTCTCGCTGCGCTTGGTAAAGCCCGACAGGCCGCCGCCGGTGCGCAAGGTGCGGATGCGGTCGCGGCGCCCGGTGATGATCTTGTGCGGATAGCATTGATGCCCGACGTCCCACACGATCTTGTCGCGCGGCGTGTCGAACACATAATGCAGCGCGACGGTCAGTTCGACGACGCCCAGCCCGCTGCCCAGGTGGCCGCCGGTGGTTCCGACGGCCGAAATCATCTCGGCGCGCAGTTCGTCGGCGAACTGACGGAGGTCTTCGGGCTTCAGCTTGCGGAGGTCGGCGGGGACATCCACCGTGTCGAGCAGCGGCGTATGCGGACGGTCGGTCATCGCGTCGTCATACTGGTAACCACAGAAACTGTCGAACGAAAAGGGGGCTACTCGCCCTCTCCCTCGTGGGCCTTGGCCGCATCGATCCGGGCATAGAGCCCTCGCACCATCAGGTCGGTGAAGACCAGCATCACCCCCACCATCCCGAGCAGCAGGATGATCGCAACCGACGGCACCGGCCCGATTTTGTCCAGCCCGCGCCGCGCTAGCACGGCCATCAGCACGGCGGCGGCCATCAGCACATAGCCGGCAAGACGCGGAACGCGGCTCATCGGGAACAAATGCGGCGGTATGCGCATATCGCTAGGGTAAAAGATTGTTGGTGCATGAAAGTCACGATGAAGTGAAAAGCATTTTCCGGCAAGACGAAGTCTTTGCATTGTCGCGGCAATCACATACACCCCCCGCCGAGGGGGCAAGAACATAGGATGGATATGCCTGATTTGACGTCGTTCTTCCGTTTTGCCTGTGCCCTTCCGCTCGCTGCCGCCCTTGCGATCTTCGCCGCCGCGCCCGCCGCTGCCGAAGAGACCGCGCTGCCCCGCGACCTTCCCGCGAGCACCGGTCCCATCGCGATCGGCAGCAGCGAAACACCTGCGCGGTACGTCCAGGACAGCGGCGACATCGACGAGAATATCCTCCTTCCCGCGCAGGGCCCGCATGACGACGAAGACCGCAAATGGGCCCGCGACTATTTCGCGGTCGCCGGCGGCGTGATCACGGTGCCCAGCTACAATGGCTCGGACGAACGCAACATCCTGCCCGCCTTCTATTTTCGGGGCCGGTTCAAGGGCTTCGCCTTCTCGACGCGCGGCACCAATTTCCAGGTCGACCTGATCCGGCAGAAACGCGGGCAAAAGACCGACATCAAATTCGGCCCGATCATCAACCTGCGCAGCGACCGTACGGGCCGCATCAAGGACGCGCAGGTCGAGGCGCTGGGCGAAAAGAAGCTGGCGGTCGAGGCCGGCGTTTCGGCGGGCATCACGCACACCGGTGTCGTCACCAGCGGCTATGATCAGGTCGGCCTGCGCGTCGTGGCGCTGAAGGACATCTCCGGCCGCCACGGAAGTTGGGTCGTCTCGCCGACAATCGACTATGGCACGCCGCTGTCGAAACGCGCCTACATCGGCATGTCGGCGTCGATGAACGTCTATGGCAAGGGGTTCGGCCGCTACTATTTCGATGTCGATCCCGCCGGCAGCGCGGCCAGCGGCCTGCCTGTCTATTCGGGCGCCGGGCGCAAGGCGACGGCGGGGAAATACACGATCGGCGTCGCGGGCGCCTATGGGCTGTCGGGCGATCTGCGCAAGGGCTTCGTGCTGATCGGCGGCGCCCAATATGGACGGCTCACCGGCCGCTATGGCGATTCGCCGATTGTCGGCATCGCGGGCAGCCGCAGCCAGTGGCTTGCCGGGGGCGGTATCGCCTACCAGTTCTGACGCTCAGACCAGCCCGGCCATCCGCATCCGGCCTTTCATGGCATCGACGAACAGGCGCACCGAGGGCAACGCCGCACGCAACGGCTCGAACAGCAGGTGCACCGGAAGCGGCGGCGGCGCTTCATCGGGGAGCAGCGACACGAGCCGCCCGCCATCAAGCGCATCGGCCACCTGATAGCTCAGCAGGTTGGCGATTCCACGCCCGGCTTCCGCCGCGGCCAATGTCGCATCGACCGTGTTGACGATCAGCCGCGGCCGTCGCTCGGCGCGCCAGCGCCCGCTCGCAAAGCTCCACTCGTTCGCGGTGCGCGGTCCTTCCATGCCGATCACGTCGTGCGCGGCCAGCTCGGCAAGGGTCGTGGGGGCGCCGCGTCGCGCGATATAGGCCGGGCTTGCGACCAGCACCTGCCGCACCGCACCGACCCGCACCGCCTTCAGGCTCGAATCCGCGAGCGACCCGATCCGAACCGCCACGTCGATTCCCTCCTCGACGATGCGGACATTGCGATCGATCAGCATCATCCGCACCGCCAGATCGTGATGCCCGGTGAGCAGCGCATCGACGACCGGCAGGACGTGCAGCCGACCGAACATCACCGGCGCGGTAAGGAAAAGCTGCCCGCTCGGCTCGGCCTGCACGCCGCGGACCGCGCGCTCGGCCTCGGCCAGCCCGGCGAGCAGACGCCGCGCCTCGCCGAGAAAGACGCTCCCTGCATCGGTCAGCGCGACCGCGCGCGTCGACCGATGGAACAGCGCGGTGCCAAGCCGCGCCTCGAGGGCCGCGATACCGCGCGTCACCGCCGGCGGAGAGATGCGCAACTTGCGCGCCGCCGCCGCGAATCCGCCTTCACCCGCCACCGCAACGAACATCTCGATCGCCTGAAGATGATCCATTATTATTCCACCTATCGGAACATTATCATCTCCATTTCATCTATTATCACCATTTGCGCAACGATCTAAATGGGCCGGGCGAACGAAGGAGCACCCCCACCCCCTCGGGTTCCTTCGTTCGCAGCTTTGGCATGAAAGGCCTAAAGCGATGGCGCGGAATTACAGGCGCACTCTCTTCGATGACGCCGTAAAAGCCGCACAGGAGCAGAGGGGATCACGCGATCTCTATGCCAGACTCGACGCGGGCGCCGACGGCTCCCCCGACCCGCTGACCGACAGGGAGCTTGGCTTCATCGCGCTGCGCGACAGCCTCTACATGGCCAGCGTTACCGCTGGTGGCTGGCCCTATATGCAGCACCGCGGCGGTCCGCCGGGCTTTCTGCGCCATATCGGCGGCAATCGCCTTGGTTTCGCCGACTATCGCGGCAACCGGCAGTTTATCAGCACCGCCAATCTGTCGGTGAACGATCGCGTCTCGCTGTTCCTGATGGATTATCCGAACCGCGATCGGTTGAAACTGGTCGGGCATGCGCACAGCGTCGAACTGGCCGACGATCCCGCCGCGGTCACCGCGCTGATGCCGGAGGGATATCGCGCGACGCCCGAACGCGCGATGTTCATCGACGTGATCGGCTGGGAATGGAATTGTTCGCAGCATATCACGCCGCGCTTCACCGAGGCGGAGATCGCTGCCGTGATCCGGCCGATGGCGGCGGAACTCAATCAGTTGCGCGCCGAAATCGCCGCACTGCGCGCCGCTCCAGATACAGGTTCCCCGTCATGACCGAAGCTCCGGCCGAATCCTCCACCGCCCCGCTCACCCTCGGCGCACATCATGTCGGGCTTGCCGTCCGCGACGTCGCCGAAGCGTGCGCCTTCTTCGTCGAGGCGCTGGGCTATCGCGTTGCGGCCGAGCGTCCGGATTATCCCGCCATCTTCGTGACCGACGGCACGACCCTGCTCACGCTCTGGCAGGTCGCCGATCCAGCGACGGCGGCCCCATTCGATCGGCGGGCCCATGTCGGCCTCCACCATCTCGCGCTCGGCGTAGCCGATCTCGCGGCGCTACACACGGTGTTCCACCGCATCCAGCGTCACCCCGGCACCATCATCGAATTCGCGCCCGAACCGATTCGGCCCGGCGCGGCGACGCACCATTTCATCTGCGCGATGCCGGGCGGCATCCGCATCGAGTTCGCCACCCCCTTTGCCTGACCGGAGCCATCGCATGTCCAAGCCGCCTCTTCCGCCCTTCGACGCCGACAGTGCGCGGCTGAAGGTCCGCCTGGCCGAAGATGGCTGGAACAGCCGCGACCCGGCGCGCGTGGCGCTCGGCTATACGGAAGACAGTGTGTGGCGGAACCGCGCGCATTTCATCACCGGCCGCGCCGCCATCATCGCGTTTCTGGCCGGAAAATGGCAGCGCGAGCATGACTATCGACTGGTCAAGGATGTCTGGGCCTTCGCCGGCAACCGGATCGCGGTGCGCTTCGCCTATGAATGGCACGACGACGATGGGCGCTGGTGGCGCTCCTACGGCAACGAAAATTGGGAATTCGCCGACAATGGCGAAATGCGACGCCGAATCGCCAGCATCAACGACGTCGCGATTGCAGAGACCGATCGTCTGCTGCACTGGGCACGCGACGGGCAGGGCGACCGACGCCCTGACGATCATCCGGGACTCGAAGACCTCGGGCTCTGACAGCATCCAGGGGAAAACAATGACAACAGGACAGGCGCCGGCTTTCGCGGCAGTCATGTTGCTGACGGGGATCGGCATTCCGGTTCTGGCGGCTCTCAACGCCGGACTTGGAACGCGGCTCGGGCATCCGATGGCAGCATCGGTCATCCTCTTCGCTCTGGCGCTGCTTATCGCCGTTGCGGGGGCCGTTGCCACCGGTTCGCTCGGTCAGGTCCGGCTGACCGGCACCATCCCCTTCCAATTCTATCTTGGCGGCACATTCGTCGCCTTTTACGTCATCGCCGTCACGATCATCGCGCCGCGCTTCGGCGTCGGCAACGCGATCTTCTTCGTGCTTCTGGGCCAACTCGTCAGCGCCGCGACGATCGACCATTTCGGGCTGTTCGGGGCGCTGCGATCAGCGGTCGATGCAAAGCGCATCGCCGGCATCGCGCTGATGATCGCGGGGGTCTATCTGGCGCGAAAGACAGGCTGACCCACCACCGCCGCGAGATCACGCGCGCAAGGCGCCACGGGCTTCCTACCGGCGCCGATACACCCAGGACCGCGCTTTCGATCCGTCGATCGCCGAAATCGTCGCCGTCATGACGTCACCGTCGCGCTGGTAACGGATACGCTGGGGATAGTCGTGCGCCGCATTTTCAAAGGTCGCGCTCATGACGTCTTGATCGGCCAGCAGGAAAGCGACCGGCGTCCCGCCGCCGGGTTGGGCCACATAGGCGACCACGCCATCCTCACCGACCTGCAGCCGCAGGAACTCGAACTCCCCAAGCGCGGCGCCACGCCTCGACCGGCTCGCGCCCAGCATCACGCCGCCGCGCGGGATCGTCCAATATTCCTCGGTCCAGCGGCCGCCAACCGCGCCCGCGCTTCCCTCCTCGACCCAGCTTCCCGCCATCCACGCAAGATCGGCCACCGTCGGCACAGGCGTCGCCGCAATCAGGAGCACCGCCGCGAGCAAAGTTGCGATCCTCTTCATCCCGTTCCTCTTCGACCCGCTGTCGACGGCACCCCAGCGCGGCCTTTCCCTCGCTTCCCGACGGCAGGTGCCTGTCAGTCCACCACGATCCGCACCGGCATGTGCACGAAGCCATGCAGAAAGGGGCTCGGTAGGCGCTCCGCCGGGCCCTGCGGTTCAATGCGGATGCCGCGATCGACGATCTCCTCGATCAGCGTGCAAAGCTGGATTTCCGCCAGCCGCGCCCCGACGCAACGGTGGATGCCATGTCCGAAGGCGACGTGCCGCCGCGCATTATCGCGCCCGACATCGAACCGCTCGGCATCGGGAAACACACTCTCGTCCCGGTTCGCCGAGATATACCAGAGGATGACCTTCTCGCCCTTGCGCAGTGTCTGCCCGCCCAGTTCGACATCCTCGGTACAGGTGCGCCGCATATGCGTCACCGGCGACTGCCAGCGGATGATTTCCTGCGCGGCGTTGGGGATCAGCGCCTTGTCGGCGCGCAGCCGGTCCAGCTCGCCGGGAAAGCGGTGCAGCGCCTCGACCAGCCCGCTCATCGAATTGCGCGTCGTATCGTTACCGCCGACGATCAGCAGCGCAATGTTCGCCAGCCGCTCCATCGGGTTGAGGCTGCCCATCGCGTCGCTGTGCACCATGCGCGACAGCAGGTCGTCGGTCGGCGGCAGCGCCTTCCGCTTCGCGAACTCCTCGTCGAACCGCGCCAGCATCGCGGTCATCTGCGCCATCCATTCGGCGCGATACTCCTCGCTGGCCGTTTCGGGCGAAACATTGCCGCCATAATCCGACCAGCGCTTCAGGTCGTGGCGCTCCTCCCACGGGAAATCGAACAGGATGCACAGCATTCCGATCGTCAGCGGGACCGACACGCTCTCGACCCAGTCGAACGTCTCGCCGACCGGCAGCGCATCGAACAGTTCGCGCGTCCGTCGTTTCACCGTCTTTTCGCGTTCGCTCATCTGGCTCGGGCTGAAAGCGGGAGAGATCACCTTCCGCTGCGCGGTGTGGACCGGCGGGTCGGCGGCGATGAAATTGGGCAAGTTCGATTGCGGCGGGGGGTCGGCGATGACGATGTTGCCATTCTCCCACGAAGAGGAGAAGGTCGCCGGATCGAGCTCGACCTGCTGGACCAGCGCGTGGCTCGCGACCGACCAATATCCGCCATAGGGGCTGTCGGGGCACCAGCTTACCGGCATCGTGGCGCGCAGCGACGCGAACGGTTCGCGCCACCGGTCTTCGACATAAAGCGCGATGTCGCTGACATCGACCGGGCTTACCGCGCGCGCTTCGTCCATCACCGATGCCATCTCGCTCTCCCGCCGCCCGCGCGTCTCGTGGATCTTGCCTGGCGACTATGCCACGGCGGCAACGGGAGTCCAGCGCGGCTACATATCATGCTCGGCGAGATAGCGGTTGATCTCGGACGGTGAGGACGCCTCGCTGCACCCGCCCGCGCGCTCATAGACGCACTGCTTCTGTTCGCCGTCAGTGCACGCCCTTTTGACGAACGCCGACGACAGCTCAGCCTCAAAGCCGTTCCAGACAACCGCATAATTATAGAAGGCGGGATCGATCTTTGGATCGCCCTTGCCGCGGATGAAGATCGGCACGTCGCGCCGCAGCCGCGCATAGCCATAGGTTCCGTCGAACTCGCGCCCGACGAGCGCGAAGCCGCAGAGATCGGGTCGCGCGCGCGCGTCGTCGATCGCCTTTGCGGTAAACGATGTCACGATGAACGTATCGCGCGCCTTGTACACCGGCACCACCGTCGCCGCCGCGAGCAGCCAAACCACGACCAGCAACCGCAACCGCCCCTCGGCGTTCAGATTGCGCTGCTTCGCCCACCATGCGGCAAAGTCCGCGGTCGCCACCCCCGCCAGCAGGATGAACGCGCTGAGCGACGGGATGAGGAAGCGATATTCCTTGTGACCGATGGCGCTGTGCACGACGATATTCGCCACCGCAAAGATCAGCAGCAGCGGGTAGCGCCGCGCCCCCCACGCCGCGAGCGCGAGGATCGGGAATGTCCAGACGGACCAAACTTGCCAAACTTCGCGCACATAGCCCAGCGGGCCGGAGACGCCGTAGCGGGCGGAGACGTTGTCGACGATGTTGCGGGTGAAATTATTGACCATCCATTCAAAGGGATAGTCGCCGCCGAGCATGTCGCTGCCCGCGCCGACCGCGAGCGCCAGCAAACTGCCGCCGAGCAAAGGCACGAAGCCCGCAAAGCGCACCGTCCAAAGGTACCATAGCGCCGTCACGCCGATCGCGGGCGCCAGATGCGGCCGGAACAGGAAGGCCATCCCCAGCGCAAAGCCGATGGCGACGAGCACCCGCGCGCTCCAGTCGCGCCGCGCCAGCAGGGCGATCGCCGGCACCGTCAGCAGCGCCGCCATCTGTTCGGTCAGCGGATGCGGCGCGAAGCCGACAAGGTCGGTCCAGAAGGCGGCCAGCAGCCCGGCCGTCCAGAAATGCGCGCGCGACACCCGCGCCCCCAGCCATCCCGCCGCCCCGACGATCCCCAGCGACAGCAGCGCCATCACGATACGCGGCAACAGGATCGGCAGCCGGCTGTCCGGCGCGATCCATTCGCCCAGCCGCATCGGCCACGACAGCAGCCACGGATAAAGGTCCGCGCGCATCCCGTCGCGATATTCCCAGGTCATCACCGAATAGGCGTGCGTCGTGCGAAACGCGCCTTCGAGATATTGATAGACCTCGTCGGGGTGCAGCACGGTCTCGAACCACGCCGACGCTAGCCGCAGCGCCAATGCCAGCCCCAGCACGACCATCCAGTCGCGCCGCGTTACTTGCTGTATCGGATTATCCCCCATGAACCGGTGGTAGCGGGCGGGATTCGCGCTGTCACCCACTCGCTGTCATCGTCATTCCCGCTTTTCCGGAGACACAATGTTGCAACTCGCTGGAAGTAGCGATCTGAAATCCCGGGTATACGTTCAATCGTTTTGCGCGCTCGTTCAGCAGATATTGATCCAAGATCGACTTAAAATACTCAAAATTGGTCGAGCTTTATCTTGATTCCTCTGCTTACTTTCATAGATTTTTATCGGGTTCGTGTTCCAACCCATTTGCAGAAACAGGAGTAAAATCGATGAAGCGTGTTCTATTTTCGGCCGCTATACTGATTTCTACAATCGTTCCGGTCGCCCATGCGGAACCGCTTGCAACCAAAACGACGCAATCAGTATGTGTTCCTGTTATTGTTGACACACCAGAAGGTCCGGTGGAAGGTGTCTTGTGCTTTCCCCAAGGCGGCCACGTCTAAATCAATGACTTAGCGGGCTTCTCCGCGGAAGGTGCTTGCCATGTGAGCACCTTCCAATATCTGCGCGATAGCCGACCCAAGCGGACCTGGGGTACATCACGACTTGAGAACATTGGAAATGTCATGATTTTTTCTTTGGCAATGATGGTTCTTTCAGCCGTTATTATGTCGCCCTCTTCCACGACACCCGCGCTCCCAAATCGGGCTGCCGTGCAGAATATTGAAGGACGTGCGACGGAGGGGGTGTGGACGGGGAAATTTCTTCAGAGAGACTGGACCTTTGATTTCAGAAATGAGAACGGAGCCTGGTCCGGGAAATATATGCGGTCCGATGGCAAGAGTTGGCTTCCGCTGAACGAATTGTCCATTTCCGAACGATCCGTATCGTTTAGCATAGAGTCCAATCCGAAGGTCAGCTTTTCACTTTCGATCGATGCTGAAAGCCGGAATTTGGCGGGGGTCGCGACTATCGATGGCATTGCGGCGGTACCATTTTCAGCGGCGCGTCAACCCTGACATATGCTGTCCGTCCCGAGAGTCGCTGCCATAATGCTCCTGATGCCCCCGATGAGTTCGGTCATGGAATCTCATTCGGGGCAATCGTTCATCAGAAGCACCGCATTCGGTTACGTGGATGTCGACGCAGAAAGTGCTGAGTCGGCAACGGAAGAAGGGAACGCCGCGTATCGATCGGCGGGATCAGTGCTGAACCTTGCCGACGCGCGCTTCGGCATCGTCGATTCAGACTATACGACATCCAGATGGGGCGATCGGTCTCCGGACGGCCTGCCCGTCTATGTGTGGACTTTCAGAAAAAGCTCCACCAATCGGACGCTTCCCCCACCTGTCTATTTGTTGCGGCACGAAATTGGCCATGACCTGTTTGTCCGTTACCTCGTGCCCAGCACGAAGCGCGATCAATATGGGGGCGATGCGCCTGACTGGCTCGATGAGATGGCGGCCGTAGCATTTGAAGGGGAGGCCCTGAAGGCGATTCGGCGCCGCGCGGCGGTGCGTTATGCCAGAGAAGCGAAGCTTATCCCCTTGCAGAGGTTCTTGACGATGGTTCACCCCGAGATGGCGACGGGATCGATTCCCGCATCATCCGGGCAATTGGCGCCCGTATTTGAGGCCCGATCCAACGAGACGCTCCAATTCTATTCCACGGCCACAGCTTTTTATGACTTCCTGGTCATCCGAACAAAGAGCGCTGCTATCATCGCCCAATTGGCGGCAGCTTTCCGCGATGGCGAAAATCTTGACCAGTGGATACTTGCCCGGACCGGGTATGAGGAACGGGAAAACGGAATCGACGCGTTAAACGCTGACTTCCTGACCTGGATCGCCTGTGATCCCGACTATGGCGGCGGCGCCAGCCGGTGAGAAGACCGAACCGCAGGCCGCTTCCTTCTACCGCCCAAGCGGCCCTCGAGAACGGTCGGCGGGACGTGTCGGGCGTTGAAGGGAACTGGATGAATCCAGGACTTAGATTGGCCGCGGCGCTGATCGCCGGGGGTACGACGATAGCTCCGCTCGCCTGTCTGGCCGAGCCGCCTGCGGCAACCGATCAAGCCCCTTCCGAACCTGTGGAAACGCCGCAGCGACAGTATCTGGATGCTGACGGCGATCCGCTGCCGACCGATATACAGCGAGATCTGGAAGAGCAATTCAAGGAAACTCCCCCGCTGGCCTCAGACCCTGAAACCGGCGGGCGGGCCGGGTCGGCGGTCGATGCGCCGCCGCAGGAAAATGACGGGAGCATCCTCGTTACCGGGCAGCGACCTCGGGGAGCGGTCGTTGGAGACATCCCGCCGGAACGGACGCTCAACGCTCTCGACATCGACGCCTATGGTGCCGGTACTATCGGGGAACTCATCCAGGCACTGGGATCACAAGTGGCCGGCGGTCGCGGAGCGGCGGACAGCCGCCCCGTCACGCTGCTGAATGGACGGCGTGTATCGAGTTTCACCGAGATCGCTGAAATCCCCGCCGAGGCGATCGAACGAATGGAGGTGTTCCCGGAGGAACTAGCCTTGCGATATGGATATCGGGCTAATCAGAAGGTCGTCAATATCGTAACATTTGAGAGATTCAGCTCTCGCCTCGGCCAGCTTGGCCATATCCTCCCCAGTGCCGGAGGATACGACACTGACAATGCGCAAGCCAATTATTTTGCTATCCGGGGAAATACGCGGTTCGACTTTGGCGCAGAGTATAATCGATCGACATCGCTGCTCGAAAGCGAACGGAACCTGGCACAGTTCGAGGACGTGCCGGATGCGGGCGAATTTCGGACGCTGCTACCCGAAATAGAACGGCTGGCACTCAGCGGCCTGATCAGCGGAAACGTTCTGGACGATGTGTCGTCCACGCTGCATGGCCGTTTCGAGGCGACCAATATCAACGGCCTTGTGGGGCGCGACGCGAATGGACCGTTGGCCCAACGGACCGATACACGGACCGCCCATATCGGAACCACCTTGCACGGTAGAATCGGTAAATGGCTTTGGACCTTCACAGGAAATTATGATCGCCTGCGCACGAAGGTTTTCACCGACATCGCCGCTGAACGAAACAAGACACAATCCTCCGACAGCCATGCGAGCGCCAATATTTTGGTGAGCGGTCCGGTGCTGCAATTGCCTGCCGGTCCAATATCGGCAAACGTCCGGGGAAGCCTCGAACAGCGCGATTTCAACAGCGTCTCGCAAAATGGTAGCGTTGAGCGGGCAGAGATTTCCCGCGACAGCGGCGCTGTACAAGTGAATCTCGACGTGCCGATCACCCGGCGGCGTGCGCAGCGTGGTTCCGGGCTGGGCAATCTTTCCGTCAACGCCAATCTCGAGATCGAACAACTTTCCGATTTCGGCACGCTGCGCACCTTCGGCTATGGTCTCAACTGGGCGCCGGTCGAAGCGATCAACTTTGTTGCCTCCGTTTCCGACGAACAAGGCGCACCAGCTATGGAGCAACTGGGAGCGCCGCTTGTCGTGACCCCGAATGTTCGTATCTTTGATTTTGCCCGACGCGAGGTGGTGGATGTCATACAAACATTCGGCGGCAATCCCACTCTGCGTTCCGACGATCGCCACGTCCTGCGGCTAGGCCTCAACGCAAAACCTTTGGCCGCGACCGACCTGACCCTGAGCGTGGATTATGTCACGACGGGGGTCGACCACCCGATCGCCCCCTTTCCGATCGTGACCCCGGAAATTGAGGTCGCGTTTCCGGAACGCTTCACGCGCGGTATCGATGGCCGACTCGCACAAATCGACGGCAGGCCGCTCAATTTCGAACGGTCCCGTCAAAAGCAGTTGCGCTGGGGCGTCAACTTCGTTCGCCCCTTGGGAGCGGTAGAACCGTGGATGCGCAACGCCCCTGTACGGACCTATTCGAGCGAGGCGGAGGCACGGGCGGCGGCTCCGTCAGGTACCATGGTCGCGATGGTTCAGCCCAACAGCGCAATGGCACGACGTTTCGAGAATATGAAAAGCCGACTATTTGTCAGCCTCTATCATATGTGGCGTCTGCAAGATGAAATCCTCGTCCGCCGGGACCTGCCCAAGCTCGACCTGCTCGATGGTGCGGCGATCGACTTGCGCGGCGGTCCGAGGCGACACGAACTCGAATTGCAGGCGGGCTTTTTCAAAAAGGGCCTGGGCGCGCGCATCACGCTCAATTGGCAAAGCGGATCCATAATACGCAATCCGAGCGGCGGCGGCGATCTGGCCTTCTCCGACCTGGCGACGGTGAACGTCAACCTGTTCGTGAACCTTGCCGACCGCTTCGGCGGCGCCAATGCACCGCAATGGCTCCGGGGCGCGCGAACGACCCTGGGCATCGTCAACCTGTTCGATCGACGCCCACAGGTCCGCGACAGCACAGGTTCGACCCCGCTAAACTATCAACCGGCCTATCTCGATCCGCCCGGCAGGCTCATCAGCTTCGGCATTCGGAAGGTTTTTTAACTCGAAATACTCGGCATATATCCTGCTCGTTCAAAAGCGATGCGGCCGCCACCTGTACCCGCAAGCCCATCCGGGTTGGCAATTTTCGGCGCGGATGAGGGTCTGCCCTCCAGATCCTGGCGGCTCCTTGCCCGCATTTGGCGATTGCGCCGCGATGATCGCGCCGCAAGCCGGACCAGGGTTCACGGGAATGACGAGATGTGGACATTCGTCCCGCCCCGCCCTAACGTCCGCCCATCCCCGGGGAGCCTGAGTGTGGAAACAGGTTGAGAGCGGAACAGTCCGCGACCCGTTGAACCTGATCCCGGTAACTCGGGCGGAGGGAGGGCCGGCGTTCCACCCAAAAGCCAAGTGGGGGAAATCCGTCTTTCGCTCCGATACCAAACGGAGCGACTGCACATGGCCGACATCGACGCGAAATTCGAAAACTCCGCCCCGATCGGCGTTACGACCGGTCCGATCCGCGGCAGCCGCAAGGTTCAGATTGCAAGCCCCACCGGCAGCGGCATCCGCGTCGCGATGCGCGAGATCGACCTCGACCCGCACAGCGGCGAACCCAGCGTCCGCGTCTATGACACGTCGGGCCCCTACACCGATCCGAACGCGCAGATCGACATCGCCAAAGGCCTCCCCGAACTGCGCGCAAGCTGGATCCGCGCCCGCGGCGACGTCGAGGAAGTGACCCAGCGCGAGGTGCGGCCCGAGGATAACGGCCAGCTTGGCCCCGACCGCAGCGGCGGTGTCCCCGCCTTCCCCAACGTCCGCAAGACGGTGCTGCGCGCCAAGCCCGGCGCGAACGTCAGCCAGATGCACTATGCCCGCCGCGGCATCATCACGCCCGAGATGGAATATGTCGCGACGCGCGAGAATCTCGGCCGCGAACGCCTTGCCGAATATAAGCGCGACGGGCAGGACTGGGGCGCCAGCATCCCCGATTATGTCACCCCCGAATTCGTTCGTGATGAAGTGGCAAGAGGCCGCGCGATCATCCCCAGCAACATCAACCACCCCGAAAGCGAGCCGATGGCGATCGGCCGCAACTTCCTGGTCAAGATCAACGCCAATATCGGCAACAGCGCGGTCGCGTCCGACGTCGCGAGCGAGGTCGACAAGATGGTCTGGTCGATCCGCTGGGGCGCCGACACCGTCATGGACCTGTCCACGGGGCGCAACATCCACGACACGCGCGAATGGATCATCCGCAACTCGCCCGTCCCGATCGGCACCGTCCCCATCTATCAGGCGCTCGAGAAAGTCGGCGGCATCGCCGAGGACCTGACCTGGGACATCTTCGCCGACACGCTGATCGAACAGGCCGAACAGGGCGTCGATTATTTCACCATCCATGCGGGCGTCCGGCTTCCTTACGTCCCCCTCGCGGCGAAGCGCATGACCGGCATCGTGTCGCGCGGCGGCAGCATCATGGCGAAATGGTGCCTCGCGCATCACAAGGAAAGCTTCCTCTACGAACGCTTCGACGAGATTACCGAGATCATGAAGGCCTATGACGTCGCCTACTCCCTCGGCGACGGCCTCCGCCCCGGCAGCATCTACGACGCGAACGACGAGGCGCAGTTCGCAGAGCTCTACACGCTCGGCGAGCTCACCAAGCGCGCGTGGGCGCAGGATGTGCAGGTGATGATCGAGGGGCCGGGCCACGTGCCCATGCACAAGATCAAGGAGAATATGGAAAAGCAGCTCGAAGCCTGCGGCGAAGCGCCCTTCTATACCTTGGGGCCGCTCACCACCGACATCGCGCCCGGCTACGACCATATCACCAGCGGCATCGGCGCCGCGCAGATCGGCTGGTACGGCACCGCGATGCTTTGCTACGTCACGCCCAAGGAGCATCTCGGCCTCCCCGACCGCGACGATGTGAAGGTCGGCGTCGTCACCTACAAGCTCGCCGCCCACGCCGCCGACCTTGCCAAGGGCCACCCCGCCGCGCAGGTCCGCGACGACGCGCTCAGCAAAGCCCGCTTCGAATTCCGCTGGCGCGACCAGTTCAACCTGTCGCTCGACCCCGAAACCGCCGAGCAGTACCACGACCAGACGCTCCCGGCGGAGGGCGCCAAGTCGGCGCATTTCTGCAGTATGTGTGGCCCGAAATTCTGCTCGATGAAGATCAGCCAGGAAGTCCGCGACTTCGCGAAGCTGCAAAATCAGGACAGCGCGGGCTTTATTGCAGCAGAAGAAGCCGAGAAGGGCATGGCGGAAATGAGCCAAGTCTATGAGGACACTGGGCGCGAACTGTACATGGGCGCAGGTGATCGGGAGCATGATTAAGTAGTTCGGGAGCAATGTTTGCGGGCAGTATTGGAGGCCGCTTGCAAAGTTGCCATGATTACCCCATCTTCATGGGCGGCTAACGACCCCCATTTGGGTTTGCCTTCAGAAGTGGAAAGCCGCTTTCTGTAGTCAGGTCGAAGTTTCGGCGAAACGCGCCTTCGTGGCCGTATCCCGCAGCTTCGTACACGTGGCAAATGCCGGTTCTCCGAATGCGGAGGCTCGGCTCCTAGATACCCGCCAGCATGGGGCGATTAGGTAAGGCTGGCGGCAACTAGATGGCTAACGCCTTGGACAATGCATTTTCGAGGGCTAATCTCGAAAGTGTCTGGCGATATGAGGGACGGCGCCTCAGAAAGTCCTGTTTCGGTATAGACCGAAAATCAGGCAAAAAATTTCAAGAGAATATTGCTTCTGAGTTTTATCAAATCCGGGAAAGGATTCGAGGAAACTTTAAACCTAAGGGCCTTTTGGCTATCGCGAAGCCGAAAGAAAACGGCGGGCATCGCATTATTTGCGTCCCAACCATCGCCGATCGAATTGTTCAATTTGCGATTCTCAATGAAATAAGGCCAGCGCTTGAGAAACGCGGCCTTCTCAACTCAATCAGCTACGGCCTCATAAGAAACTCCAATCGAACCGTTGGTGACGCGCGAATTCAGTCAATTCGTTTCCGAAACAAGCACAAGTGGGTTTACAAAGCCGACATTGAGAAGTTTTTCGACAATATACCTAGAGATATTATTGTCGATCTCTCATCTAGAATAATACCGCATCGATCTCTCCACAAGTTGATAATCCCGTTTGTACATACGGAGATTGAAGACGGATTTGACCCTGATTGGAGGAATATTATTGGACGATCTGGAATTGTCCCTGGAAAAGGCGTCCGTCAAGGCATGCCCCTATCTCCATATTTTGCCGGGTTGATACTTAGAGATTTGGACAAAACGCTCGAAAAGCACGGATACCGAGCAATAAGATATGTTGATGATATAGTTGCCTTTTTTGATTGCGAAGAAGAATGCACTTCCTTTGACAAATTTCTTCGAGGTGAGCTTGAAAAGCTAAGTCTATCCATTGGCGCTATCGGAACAAAAAACTCTAAGACTAAGGTTTATAAACCCGAGGAATCCGCCGAATTTCTTGGAATGGAAATAGCGTTTTCGGATTCCGGAGAGTACGAACTTCGAATAAGCGACAAATGCGTTCAGAACATCGGGGCAAAGATTGCAGGTTTGGGTAGAGTCGATGCGCTTCTGCAAAAAAGGGTCACGCTACCAAGGCTGGGCGGTTTCCTTGATGCTCTCTCGTCCGGGTACCTGCAGGCATACAAAGGCGCGGCAAATCACACTGAACTGGTGCATGAAGTCTCAACAATGAAACGCGCGGCGCTGGTCAGCGCAATTGAAGAAGCGTTGGGCCAGCATTTTAGCGCCCTCAATAAAAAACAACGCCGTTTCCTTGGCATCGAATAGACGGGCCGTCCCTCGACGCGACCCAGCAACTTTAGCTGCGTCCATCGCGTCACCCCCTCTACAATTCATCATGGCAAAACAGTCATGGCCGCAATCAACATGCTGACCACGGGTTACTGATCAGCGCCCTACGCCTCAAAAAATTCTATTGTCCTACAGCGTACCAAATCGGTTAATCTTTACAGATGACCGATCAGACCCCCTTCCCCGCCCCAAACGCCACACCCGCCGCGCGCGACGCCCACGGCTTCAATCCCGATGATTACGAATGGCTACCCGTCGCCCGCCAGCGCCGGTCGGACGGCTGGACGCCCCAGCGACAGCGGGAGTTCATAGAGGTGCT
>NZ_JAEULM010000046.1 GCF_016793825.1 Sphingopyxis sp. | reverse complement strand
AGCCGGAAAGCATGGTCCCAACGATCAGGCACCGCACCCCAAGGGTGGGCGGACATTAATCGGAACGGTGGGCGGGATCAGCTCGGAATCCCGGGCGGGAATTCCTCGGAATGGTGGGCGCGATCACCTCGGAATCCGCAGTATCGCGGGCCGGCACCTGACCTTATGAAGCGGGTCTACATCGTCACCTCCTCGCCAAGCCGCGGCGATGTCGCGCAGATGCTCACGAACGCAACGAATGCCCCCCCGGCGCATTTTGTTCTGTGCTATTGGTTACTCACCACCTACCTGGAGACAGGGGCCGTCGGCTAGGTGATATGTCAACCACAACGCCCAATTTCGCAGGCGACCATCAACCGACACCGGGCGCAGAGCAGCCTCGACCTGAGTGCCAGTCGAACGCCCGCTTTCTGACATAGCGAGACCACGGCGGGAATGGCGGACATCAGGCGCAAACCTGCAAGCGTCAATCGCCAGTCGCCGGGCGCCGCATCGGCTGGCCGGTCAGATGCCTTTTCACTTCGTCGGCCGCAAGCGACTGCAACCGCTCGATCGCTGCGGTCGAATACCACGCAGCGTGCGGAGTCAGGAGCAGATTTGAACAGTCACGTAGGGGCGAGTCGAGCGGTAACGGTTCGGCCTCGAACACATCGAGCGCGGCGGCGCGCAAATGGCCGGATGCCAGTGCGGCAGCCAGTGCCTCAGGGTCAATCAGGCCACCGCGGGCGGTGTTGACAAGCGCCGCGCGATCCCGCTTCCGCGCCAGTCGCGCCGCGCTTACCACATGGTGTGTGTCGGGCGTCAGCGGGCAATGAAGCGTGATGACGTCCGCACGGTCGAACAGCGTGTCGAGATCAACGGCCTCGGCCCCCAATTCTACAAGCAGGTCCTGATCGACATAGGGATCAGCGACGATCCCTTGAAAGCCGAACGGTTTCAGGCGCGCCAACACCTCACGCCCGATACGGCCGAACCCCACGAAGCCCACCGTCGTCTCGGGAAAGGCACGCAGCGCGCCGGCTACGCCGACCGCATCCCATTTCCTTTCGCGCACCGAGCGGTCGAGCGGCGCCACGCAGCGCAACGTCGCAAGAATCAGCGTCGCAGTGTGATCTGCCACCTCGCCAGTCGCATAGTCTGGGACATAGGCCACCTTCACGCCGCGCGCCCGCGCGGCCGCCAGATCGATATTGTCGAGCCCGATGCCATAGCGGACGATCAGCGACCCCGGCGCCAGGCGGGCGATCGCGTCCGCGGTCACCTGGGCAAACTGGACAATCAGCACATCGGTGCCATCGGCGGCCGCGACCACGTCCTCGGCGCTGGTGCATTTTGCCTCGATGAACTCGGCGCCGTGCTCGGCGGCGACCGCGCGCTCGTGCGTCAGGGACGGGAAGGTCGCGTCGGTCACGGTGATCTTCATATTCACTCCTCGTGGAAACCGAAAAATCCAGGCTGCGCTTGATCGGGTCGACCGGCTTCCTCAGTCGATCAGGCGGACGACCTGTTGCTGGACGCCCAGACCTTCGATGCCGAGTTCGACACGGTCGCCCGGCTGCAGATAGACCGGCGGCTGCTTTCCCATGCCGACGCCGGGCGGCGTTCCCGTGGAAATTATGTCACCCGGCTCGAGCGTCATGAAGCGGCTGATGTAGGAGACGAGAAAAGCCACTTCGAATACCATCGTCCGCGTCGAACCGTCCTGCATGCGCTGCCCGTTGACATCGAGATACATGGCGAGATCCTGTGGATCGCCCGCATCATCGTGCGTGACGAGCCAGGGGCCGACCGGACAGAAGCTGTCGAGGCTCTTACCCTTCAGCCATTGCCCTGTCCCTTCGAGCTGGAAGCCCCGTTCGGACACGTCGTGGACAACCGTATATCCGGCCACATGATCCAGCGCGTCCGCCTCGCTCACCCGCGTCGCTCGCTTGCCGATCACGACGCCAAGCTCGACTTCCCAATCCACCTTTTTGGCATCGGCGGGAATGCGGATGTCGTCGGTCGGCCCGCACACCGAGGTATTGGCCTTCATGAACAGGACCGGTTCAGCCGGCACCGCCATGTTGGTCTCGGCGGCGTGATCCGAATAATTCAGCCCGACACAGACGACCTTTCCGACACGCGCTATCGGGCAACCGATCCGCACTCCCGCGGCAACGGCGGGAAGATCCACCGGGTTTATCGCGGCCAGCGCCTCGACGGCCCCACCGAAATCTCCGCCATCCTCGCCCGCCACCTGCGACGCATCCCGAATGATGCCGGCATCGTCGAGCAAGCCGTATCGCTCCGCTCCTTCCGGGCCGAACCTTACAATGCGCATATCTGTCCCTTCCGATTATGACTATTGGCTGATCGGCGAGCGGCTCAATAGGTCGCGCGGCCGCCCGAAAGATCGAAAACCGCCGCCGTTGTGAAGGAGTTCTCCGCGGTCGCGAGCCAGCAGATCATCGACGTCGCTTCGACAATATCGAGCATGCGCCCGCGCGGAATCTTCGAGAGAATATAGTCGATATGTTGTGGCGACTGCGTCATCGCGAGCGCGGTTTTCGCAAAGGCGGGCGTGACCGCGTTGACCGCGATATCGTATTCGGCAAGCTCCTTGCCGAGCGACTTGGTGAGTGCGAGCAGGCCCGCCTTCGCCGAGCTGTAGGCGACCGCGTTGGGGTTTCCCTCCTTGCCCGCGATCGAGCTGACATTGACGATCCGGCCATAGCCCGCCTGCATCATATAGGGCACCACCACGCGGCAGCAGTAAAACGCTCCCGTCAGACCGACATTGACCACGTCTCGAAAGGCATCGGGCGGATATTCCCACGTAGGAACATTCGGGCCGACCAGCGCGGCATTGTTGATCAATATGTCGAGCTGGCCGAAATGATCGACCACTTGCCTGGCGGCCGCCTCGACCCCCCCCAGATCGCTTATGTCGACACGCTGGCGCAGCACCGGCGCGCCATCGCCAAGCCGCGCTCCGGCATCCTCGAGCATCTGGCTGTCCCAGTCCCACAGCGCAACCGAGCCGCCGCCGGCGAGGATGCGCTGCGCGACGCCAAAGCCGATTCCCTGCGCCCCCCCTGTGATGACCGCTACGCGGCCCTCGAAATCATAATGGTTCGCGCCAGCGCGGGCGGCGCTGTCGGCGTGGGCGGAACTATGGCTCTCCATCCAACTCTCATTCTATTAATTGCGTATTGATAGCCTTAATAAGTATTATTATATAGCATGTGTCAAGCCAATATTGAAGGTTCAGAAAGTGATTTTGGGAGCATCAGTGGCCGCATCGATGTCCGATTATCGCAAGCTCGCGCGGCGGCGACTGCCGAAATTCCTTTTCGAATATGTCGACGGCGGGTCCTATGACGAGGTCACGCTACGCCGAAATCGCACCGACCTGCAGAATATGGCGCTGCGTCAGCGGGTGCTTCGCGACGTGTCCAATGTCGATCTGGGTATTGAGCTTTTCGGCCGCCGCCAATCGATGCCGATCGCCCTGGGGCCGATCGGGCTGGCCGGCATGCTCGCCCGCCGCGGCGAGCGACAGGCCGTCGTTGCGGCCGAAGACGCCGGCATTCCCTTTTGCCTGTCGACAGTGTCAGCCTGCTCGCTGTCCGAAGTTGCCGACGCCGCGCGCGCGCCCTTCTGGTTTCAGCTCTATATGATGCGCGATCGCGGCTTTGTGCGCGACCTGCTCGCACAGGCACGCGAGCAGGGCTGCAAGGTGCTGGTGTTCACGGTCGACATGCCCGTACCGGGCGCGCGTTATCGCGACTATCGCTCGGGCCTTGCTGGCGCCTCCGGCCTGAGAGGTGCGGTCCGACGCGGGGGACAAGCACTGCGCCATCCCGGCTGGGCGATAGATGTCGGGCTCTGCGGGCGGCCGCACAGCCTTGGCAACGTCGCGCCGCTGCTCGGTCGGAAAACCGGCCTCGACGATTTCTTTGCATGGATGCGCGGAAATTTCGATCCCTCGGTCACGTGGCGCGATCTGGAATTTATCCGTGGCGCCTGGGACGGACCACTTGTCATCAAGGGCATCCTCGATGCCGACGATGCGCGCGCTGCCGCCGATTTGGGCGCCGAAGGCATCGTGGTCTCGAACCACGGTGGCCGGCAACTCGACGGCGTTCCTTCGACGGCTGAAGCACTGCCCGCCATTGTCGATGCGGTGACAGGAAGGCTGAAGGTTCTCGCCGATAGCGGAGTGCGTTCGGGCCTGGATGTCGCACGGCTGCTCTGCCTTGGCGCCGACTGCGTCTTGCTGGGTCGGGCCTGGGCCTATGCACTCGGTGCCGGCGGCGGAACCGCGGTGCGACACATGCTGACGCTGTTCCAGGCCGAACTGCGCGTCGCGCTCAGCCTTACGGGCGTCAATCGCATCGCGGAACTAGATCGTGAGGCACTCGTCGCCTGATCTCCACGCCATGGCGCTCTATATTCGATCATATTTATGTGCCATAAATCGCACGATTCATATGTTGATGGGCGAGCCGAAATCCAATGAAAGCCGTTGAAAGCAAGGGACTGCATGGCCGTGTGATCCAGGATCTGGGCCAGGCCATATTGTCGGGCGAATTTCCGTCGGGATCGACGCTCCCGGGGCAAGAAGAATGCTGCGCCAGATTGGGTGTCAGTCGCACCGTGCTGCGCGAGGCGCTGCGCGTGCTCGCGGCCAAGGGTCTCGTCGATGCACGACCAAAAGCCGGAACCTTCGTGCTTCCGCGCGAAAACTGGAACTTTCTCGACCCCGACATCCTCGAATGGCGGCTGCGTTCGGAGGATCGCGACACGGTACTCGAACAATTGTACGAGCTGCGCCACATGGTCGAGCCGACAGCCGCCTTTCTGGCCGCATCGCGGGCCAAGCTTCAGGACTTCCGGCGTATGGGCGAAGCCTTTGACGCAATGGCCGCCGCGGGGCGCACCCATGACAGCATCGAATCCGATCTCGCCTTTCACCGCGCGATCATCGAAGCGTCGGGCAACGACCTGTTCGCTTCGTTGGGGCGGGTCGTGGAATCGGCGCTGGTCATCAGTTTCCGGATCGGCGCAGACAATCCCGACGGCACCGAACATTCGCTGGCGATGCACAAGGCGATCCTCGACGCCATCGTCGATCGCAACGGCTCCGAAGCGCGTGTCGCCATGCGCAAGCTGATCGATTATTCGAAAGGCACCGTCGCGCGCGTGTCCGAAGCGAAGGGAAGCGAGGCGCGCCGCCAATCGAAGCGTTGACGCTCCGTCACAGCATGTCGCGCGCGTGCCTGGCGCGTAGCCGCTTTGCAATGACAAGCAACGATGCCAGCGCAATCGGCGTCCAGATGACCATCACGAAGACCAGCGACAAACCGATCTTCGATTTGTCCTGCAGCACGCCCTCGGTAAACCAGCTCACCATAGTTGGCCCGATGAACAGCCCCATGACCGACAGGAAGGTCACATAGACCGCGCCGACGCTGGCACGGAGGGATGCGGGCGTCCCGAGCTGCAGGGCCGCCGGTGCGTATCCCGCATAGGTATAGGTAGCACCCCAGAACGCGATAGACGCGGCTAGGAAGGCGGCGGGGCTGCCCGACAGGATGCCGCCGATCATTGCGGGTATCGAAATGCACAGCGCGATCGCCGGAACCTTCGCATGGGCATCGACCATGCCGCGGTTATAGAGACGCTCGACCAGCCAGCCCATCGCAAGCAGCCCAACCACCCCTGCGCCCCCCTGCGTCGCCCCATAGGCGATTCCGACCGTTTCGATCGGCCAGCCATAGGTCCGCGACATGAACGTCGGAGTCCACACATGAAAGGCGGTGACGATGACATTCACCGAGCCGAAGGCAAAAGGATACCCAAGGTAGAATAGCGGATCGGTACGGATCAGCGCCCATAGCCCGGGCGCCGGCTCCGGTTCGCCATTGGTCGAAATCCCGTTCGACGCCGGCCGACGGTTTTCACGCAGGAGCAGGGCCAGCGGCGCCACCAGAACGGTCAGCGCGCCGACAAGCAGAAAGGTCAACTGCCACGGATAGACATGGCCCAGCAGCGGCAGAATGATCGTGCCCTCGCTGGCAAGCTTGTGCACCAGCCAGCCACCGCCGATGATCGCGAGTCCGCCACCGGCGAAGGCGCCGACGGTGTAAAAGGAATAGGCCGTCGCCAGCCGACGACGCGGCACCTGTTCCGCTATCAGCGAATAGGCGGCCGGCGATAGGCCCGCTTCCCCGGCGCCGAGACCGAGCCGGCTGAGGAAGAATATCAGGAAATTGCTCGCCAAGCCCGAAACAGCCGTCGACAGACCCCAGAAGGCGACGACCGCCATGCACAACCAGCGTTTGGAATAACGGTCCATCAACCGGCCAAGGGGGATACCCGCTGCGGCATAGAAGATACCGAACGCCGGCCCAAGTAGCAGGCCCATCTCAACGTCGGTAAAATGAAGATCGCGCTGGATCGGCTCGACCATCAGCGAAATCAGCGCGCGATCGACGAATGACAGGAAATAGAAGAGCATGAGGACGGCCACAAGCGGCCAGCCCGATAGCAGGCCCCTGGTTTGCGGCTGCGGCTCGCTTGTCTCACTCACTCGCCCGCCCCTCGTCGCCATCGATTGATCCGCGATCCCGTCTAGTCATCACCCGCTCGCTCGCAACCGACTATGATCGATTGCGAGCGACGGGGGTTCGCGTCCTAGAGCTTCAGCGAGGCTGTCAGATAGAAAGCCCGGGGCTGGTTCGGCAGGACCGAAAACAGCTGGTTCGGATCTGCCGACACCTGCGCCGGCGTCAACGTCTGCCGATCTAGCGCGGTGAGCAAACTCCCACCCTTCGCCCAACCCATGATCCCGACGGTGTTGAAGAGGTTGGTGACGTTGCCCTGGACGCTGAAATTGCTGTTCACGTCCCAGGCGAAGCCGATGTCGACCGTGCTGAAGCCCGGCAGATACCATGCGTTCCGGCGGTTGGCAGCGCGCTTGCCGAGATAGGAATAGGTGGCAAACAACGACAGGGCCTCGACCGGTCGATAGGTCGCCGTCGTGCGGGCAATAACCTTGGGATTATTATCCGCCGTTCCCGGCGGAACGGTGCTGACGACGTCGTCGCTCCCGTCACCGATGGGGCCTTGTGTGTAGGTGCTGAATCCCTTCGCTTTCGGATTCTGCAGGGTCAGGTCAGCATGAAGATTGAACTGGCTGCTGATGTCGAAATCGCCTGAAATCTCGACGCCATAGGTTTCCACCTGGCCGAACACCGGCGGCGGCGAATAGTTCGTTCCCGCGTTCGGCGTGCCGGCCTTGTAGGTGAAAGTCTGGTTGTCCGCGATGTTCGAATTCTTGCTCCAGAACGGGAAGGCCTGGATGAACATACCATTGTCGCGGTATTTCAGACCCATCTCGATCTGCTGGATCTTCTCCGCCGACGGGAAAATCGTCGCGATCGCCGCGGGAGTCGTGATGCCCGACAAGATGCCAAAGTCCGGCGCCTTCTTCCCGCTGGTGTAGCGGACATAGGCCTGAAATGCGTCGGAGAATTGATAGGCGGCCGACCCCGAGAAAGCAAAATAATCATATTTGCGCTTGAACGGCAGGCGCGCGCCGCGAGCCGTGGTTGCATTGTCGTATAGCGTCAGCGGATTGCCGTCGCGACCGCCCGTGGTCAGCTTGTTTCCGGTAAACGCCGCGGGCAGATAGGTGAAGTTATCGTAGGTCAGGCTTTCGTAGCGCCCGCCAATGTCGATCGTAAGCTTGTCGGTCGCTTCCCAAGTGTCGCCGCCATAGATCGAGATATCGGTCATCTTCGTGCCGCTCTCGCGAATGGCGAGGCCTTGGCCGATCCCGGCCCAACCCGACGAATCGGTAACGAGATAGACCGAGCCGTCTGGGCGCGTCAGTGTCGTGCTGAGCAGAACCGGACGCGGCTCGAGGGTCATGACGCCGCCGCCAGCGCCCGAGAAGCGCTGATGGAACGTCGATTGATCGAAGTAGGCGCCAATCGACAGACGATGGCGGCCAAAGGTGCCCGATAGCGTCAGCTGGTCCTGAAACGTCTCCGACCGGAAATCCGGCTGATAGGCGAGGCCCGCCATGATCCCGCCGGCAAGGACATTCTGGCTGGGCAGATTGTTCACGACCAGCGTGCGCGTGGCGCCGACCTGCGACACCACGGCGGCAATCGAACCGTCCGGCAGCCGATAGGTGTAGGTGCCATCGATTCCGTTGGTGCTCTGGATCGTACGGATCCCCCCGTCGGCATCGGTCAGTGGCGTCGCGAAATTGACCGCGACCGTGTTCCAGTGCGCCTTGTTGCGCGAAAAGCGGAAGCTGTTGCTGATCTGGATATTGTCGGTCAGGTCGTGGCGCCAGTTCACATCGAACGACACCGCCTTGCTGTTGACGAGGTTCGACCCGTCCCAGTCGCGGATCTCGCCCGTTCCGAAATCGACATAGCTGTGCGGCGACGCCGGCGGCAGCACCGAAGACAGATTGGTATAGGGCGCCAGGATCTTCGGATCCTTGAAGTCGCGGGCGGGAAGCGTCTCGAACCAGCCGTTGTGATCGTTGAGATATTTCGCGCGGATCGTCAGCGAACCACCGCCATAATCCCACAGCAGATTGCCGCGAATCTGACCGCCCTTGTTGAGCTTGTAGCCGGGGTAGCGCGCGCCGTCACTGACCCGATAGAACCCACCGATCGCATAATAAACGTCGCTGTCGCTGATCTGGCCGCCGGTATAGGCGTCGAAGCGATAAAGCGGCGATTTTCCGTCCCCTTCCAAGCCGAGCTTGAACTGGAATTGCGTGCCGGGCGCCGATTTTCCGGTTTTCGAGATATAGTTGAAGATACCGCCGGGCGCATTCGCACCGGTCACCACCGCCGTGCCGCCGCGCAGCGCCTCGATGCGATTGTTCATGATATCGAGGCGGCTGAAATAGTCGGGACCGAAATTGGTCGCGGTGACCGGTTCGACGGGCAGGCCGTCCTCCTGCAGCGACACATAGAAATAGCCGCCTGCGGCCTCAAGCGAGCGGGCAGAGACGCCGCGGGAGAAGACGATATTGCGAATTTCGCCCAACGACGAGTTCACGAAAACGCCGGGCACGCTTTTCAGCGCGTCGGCCGAACTGATCGGTGCCTGGCGCTGCAGGACATCTTCGGTGACAGCGGTGATCGAGATGGGCGCCCGCTCAATCGAAGTCGCACTGAAAACGCCGGTGACGATGATCTCCTGATCGTTCGCCCCTGCCCCCGAATTGTCGTTCGCCTGATCCTGAGCGTGCGCAACGCCCGTCAGCGATACCATCGCCATCACAGATCCGGATATGAGTAGCACCTTACGCAACATGCCTTCCTCCCATTTTGGCCGGCCAGTCGCTTCGGCCGATTATCGTTATCTTAAGGCCGCGCAATTCTCATCGCGCCAGCCATAATGGCATATTGTTTATCTATACACAGATCATTTAATATGCCTAGATGTTTTTTGGCGTCAAGCTGCTCCGCCCGATTTCTTGGCGACATGCCCACAAGATCATGAAAACTGGGAGTCGCGCGTGGCCTTACCGGCCTCGAGCCATGCCAGTGCCTGCCTCCACATCCACGGCGTGAAGCGGTGCGCGACGCCGGCTTCGCGCACGACGACAAGCCGCGACCGGTCATCGGCATAGGGATCGCCCAACCTTTCGACGAACGCCTCGCCTCCTTCCGGCGGAACCTGACGATCCTCATCCCCACAGATGAACAACATTGCCGGACGGTGCCGGTACTGTTCGGCATTGGTCAGCGGGTCGAACCGGCGATAGAGAGCCTGCTGCGCTTCGCCTGCCTCCCCCTGCGGCTCAGCCGAGCCCGGACGCAACCAGTCAGGCGTGGCCAGCGCCGCCGCGACGCGGCCGATCCGATGATCATTGCCTGCCGCCGCTACCGCGATATCGCCGCCCATCGACACACCTCCGATGCCCACATCGGGCTGGATGTCGAAATTCCGGGTCGCCCAGTCGATGACGGCCGACACCTCTTCGGTCGCCGCGGCAAGAATGGGCCAGAAATGACGACGCAGATTGCCGCGGACGCGCTGCTTCATCTCGTCGGGGCTCTCGTCTCGCCGTTCGCCGTGCCGAGGCATATCCCAGCTCAGCGCCAGGAAGCCGCGCGCAGCAAGTTCGGCAAGTTGGGGCACGACATCCTCTTTCGTCCAGCTGAAGGCATGGAGCCAGATGGCCAGGGGTCGTCGTTCGACGCCGGCCGGCTCGACCCAGATGAGCGGGATATCCCCTAACTGCGCGGTTTGCAGATTAGGCATCACTGATCGAGTGCGGCGCGATCCTCCGCGATCCATTTGCCCCACATCTCTTCGTCAGGGCGAAGAAACAGGCTGTTGGCGCGCGCTTCGATCAGGTCATCGACACCGAAAAGCCGCATCAGGCGGCGGTCATTACGAGCGCGTGCCGACTCGACGATACGCTGTACCGACGGTCCATTGTGATTGTCGCGCGTCGGCAGGCCGACACGATTATAATAGGTGCTGAAAAAATAACGCGGCTTGCCCGACGTGTTCGGCGTGCCGCTATGCAGCAGCGAACAATGGGTAAAGACCACATCGCCTGCCTTCACGTTCAGCACGGTCTCTTCGGGATGCGGCAAGACGCGGTGCGCCTCGGATTCGATTGTGACCGCGCGCCGGTGCGATCCTTCGACCACCCGCAACGGCCCATATTCGTCGGTCAGATCCTGCAAATAGCAGATCGCGTTGCAGGCAATCGGACGGACATATTGTGGCCCCTCAGGCATCCACCCCCAGCGATCTCGGTGCCAGAAACTCACCTTACCCTCGGCCTCTTCCTTTGGCTCGGACGGAAACGCCATGAAGGTCAGATTATCGAGTTGAACGAAGGGCCCCATTACCCGTTCGGCAAAATCGAGGACGACCGGGTTATTGACGGCCGGCAGCATCAAGCCGGGCTCCTGCTCCAGCGCGCTGGTGACGCGCAACCGCGGCTCGGGCGCGCCCGGCGGCGTATTGCGGCGCACCATATCGTCGTATCGGTCTTTCCATGCCTGCATTTGGCCGGCGTCATATGCACCTTCAAAAATCGTATACCCGCGCTCGCGAAACTCGGCGATACGTTGCTCCAGGACCTTCTCCGACATCCGCCACCTCTCCTCCGTAGCCGAGCGAAACGATATCAATCATATTATTTTTATCAAGAAAAATGTATATAATATTATTATATGTAGCCGCGCCAACCGGGTATCGTCCCGATCACGGGACATCTCCCTGATCGCCAGACACGCCGCGCCAGGCTGATTCCCATGCTTCCAGGTCGGAGCCAACGGCACTTCCTAAGTGGACTGACGGTGCCATTTGATGGCCGAACCGGCGTGATCGGTGCCCAAGAGTTCGTCATCCGCGCGAGCTCGAATTCCGATTGCACCATTGCATCCGACGGATGCCCAATAATTGCCCTTATTTTTATAGGTTTAATAAGTCGATGGCCCGGATGAGGGATTGAGACCTTTTCGCCTTTGAGCATGTACTCGACGCAGCTCATATGGGCGACGCCACCCCGACGATCCCCAAGACCCGCTTACCAGGCCACGCGCCGACCCCGTCCCGGTATATGGCTGAGCACGCTTCGCATCGCCAGACTGGAGTGGATGCGCGCAACCCCAGGGAGGCGCGAGAGGATATTCTTGTGAATTCCCTCATAGGCGGCCGCACTGACTGCCGACGCCCGCAGCAGATAGTCGGCATCGCCGGTCATGAGGAAACACTCCTCGATCTCCGGGTGCTGGCGCACCGCCTCCTCGAACCGGTTGAGATAAGCCTCGGTCTGCCGTTCGAGCGTGATGCGCACGATCGCGATGACGCCCCCTTCTTCGGGCGTCGCGACGATGGCGGTATAGCCGCGGATCACCCCACTTGCCTCGAGATTGCCGACGCGCCGCAAGCACGCCGAGGGTGACAAACCCACCTCTGCCGCCAATTGGCTGTTCGGCACGCGGGCGTTGAGGCGCAAAAGCCTCACAATATTCCGGTCAATCGAGTCCATGACGCAACATCATTCCTTTTGTTTCGCCGAATATTGCTTCTATCATCGAAATTTGCCGAAATGAACCGCAGTTCGATCACATATTCGAGCGATACTTGCGTAGAAGCGACACCGACCGGATGCACCGGCGGGGATCGAGGACATGGGGATCGCTGGCATAAGCGGAGGCCGACTGCGCATCGACCTGGATGCAATCGCCGCCAATTACCGGCTGATCGCCCGGCGCGTCGGCCCTGCCGAGGTCGGTGCCGTCGTCAAGGCAAATGCTTATGGTCTCGGCGCGACCGAGGTAGCGCAGGCGCTATACAAAGCCGGGTGCCGGCTCCTCTTCGTTGCGCATTTGGGCGAGGCCTTGGCGCTGCGGTCCGTCTTGCCGGACGAAACCAGATTGGTCGTGCTCAATGGCCTGCCGACCGGCGCCGAACCGGCATGCGCCAAAGCCGCCGTCATCCCCGTCCTCAATTCGACCGAGCAAGCCTGCCGATGGGCCGATACGGCGCGGCAAGCCGGCACGCGCCTGCCCGCCGCGCTTCAGTTCGACAGCGGCATGGGGCGGCTTGGGATGGCTGTGGAAGACCTCGCGTCGCTCGCAGCCGACACCGGATTTCACGCGGCGGTCGATATCGCCATGATCATGAGCCACCTCGCCTGCGCCGACACACCCGAACATCCCGCCAATGCCGCGCAACTCGCCTGCTTTCAAGCTGCATCAAGGCTGGTTCCGGGCGTCCCCCATTCGCTCGCCAATTCGGGCGGCGCCTTCCTGCCGCCCGACTTCCATGCCGACATCGTGCGAGCCGGCATCGCGCTTTACGGAGGCAGCCCAAACCGCGGCGGTCCCAATCCCATGCAGCCAGTTGTCGGACTTGAAGGCCGTATCATCCAGATCCGAACGGTCGCGGCGGGCAGCCGCGTCGGCTATGGCCATAGTCATTATTGCGAACGGGAAAGCCGTATCGCGACGGTCGGAGTCGGCTACGCAGATGGATTGCCGCGTTCACTCGGCAACCGCGGCGCGGTATGGCACGGCGGACAGCGGCTGCCGATCGTCGGCCGCGTGTCGATGGACAGCATCACGGTCGACGTCACCACTCTTCCGGCGGACCGCATCAGGGCCGGAGACTGGGTCGAGTTGATCGGTCCGCATCAATCGATCGACAGGTTCGCCGACGATGCAGGCACCATCTCCTACGAGATGCTGACCAGCCTTGGTGCGCGATATGATCGGAGCTACATCGATCAGGCGATGGGCGATCGAGGAGAAATCGCATGAAGGTTGTCGTTCTCGGCAGTGGTGTCATCGGCGTCGCATCGGCCTGGTATCTCGCCGAGGCTGGGCACGAGGTGATCGTCGTCGATCGCCAACCAGGCCCGGCGCTCGAAACGAGCTTTGCCAACGCAGGCGAAATCTCCCCCGGCTATGCCTCGCCATGGGCGGCCCCGGGCATCCCGCAAAAGGCGATCCGCTGGCTGATGATGCGGCACGCGCCCCTGATCCTTCGACCCGCCGTCGATCGCGAAATGCTCGGCTGGCTGTTCTCTATGCTCCGCAACTGCACCAGCGCCCGCTACGCAATCAACAAGGCGCGGATGGTGCGGCTCGCCGAATATAGCCGCGACCGGCTCATCGCGCTTCGAGCCGACACCGGCATCACCTATGACGAGCGAATGCAGGGTACGTTGCAGTTGTTCCGAACCCAAAAGCAGCTCGACGGGACCGCCAAGGACATTGCCGTTCTGCGTGCCGGCGGTGTTCCGTTCGAGCTGCTCGACCGCGAGGGCTGCATCGCTGCCGAGCCGGGCCTCGCCCCATCGCGCGAGAAGATCGTCGGCGGCCTCCGTCTTCCCGGCGACGAGACAGGCGATTGTTTCAAATTCACCGGCGCCCTCGCCGCCATGGCGGCCGAACGCGGCGTTCAATTCCACTATGGCGAAGCGATCCGTTCGCTGGTGATCGAGAGCGGGCGTGTCGCCGGAGTCGAAACCGACCATGGCCGGATCACCGCCGATCGTTATGTTCTGGCGCTCGGCAGCCATTCGGCGGCGTTGCTGCGGCCGCTCGGCCTCAAGCTGCCCGTCTATCCGGTGAAGGGCTATTCGATCACGGTCCCGATCGTCGATGCGGCGCTCTCTCCGGAATCGACGTTGATGGACGAAAGTTACAAGATCGCGATCACGCGGCTCGGCCATCGTATTCGCGTCGGTGGAATGGCCGAGATTTCGGGATACAACAATGCGCTGCCGGAACGCCGTCGCGCCACGCTCGTCCATTCACTCACGGACCTTTTCCCGGGCGCCGGCGACATCGACGCTGCCAGCTATTGGTCGGGGCTCAGGCCGATGACTCCGGATGGGACACCTGTCATCGGCAAAACGCCCTATGACAATCTCTTTCTCAATACCGGGCACGGCACCCTTGGCTGGACGATGGCCTGCGGGTCGGGCCGGCTGATCGCAGATCTTGTCAGCGAGCGTCCGACCGACATCGAGGCTGCCGATCTGTCGATCGCGCGCTATGACCCGCGCTGACTCCCCTCATACCAACCACGAGAAAGGAAATGACATGACCATTACCCGCATCCAGCCCGGCCCGCGCATGAGCCAGGCCGTCGTTCACGGCGACACTGTCTATCTGGCAGGACAGGTCGGTGCACCGGGCGAAAGCGTCACGAACCAGACCCAGGCGGTCCTCGCCCAGATCGAGACCCTGCTCGCCGAAGCCGGTTCGGGAAAGGCAAAGATCCTGTCGGCGACGATCTGGCTCGCAAACATGGCGGACTTCGCAGAAATGAATGCCGTGTGGGACAAGTGGGTCGACGGAAAGGACGCACCCACCCGCGCGACCGGCGAAGCCAAGCTCGCGACGCCCGACTACAAGGTCGAAATCATCATTGTCGCGGCGCGCTGACCCGATCAGGGCGGAGACCGGAAGAAACCGGTCTCCGCTGAACAAGGACGCCGCATCTGATCGACAAGGACGCTCGCCGCAGGCGCTACGACAACGCCCATGCCCTTGAACCCCGTCTCCCGAATGATGAATATGGGCGAGCCATCGTCGCCGCGCCGAAACGGCAGGCCCGGCACGATCTTGGCGAGGTCGGCGACGTTGGAAGCGTATGGAAAGCTGGCCGCCCGGACGATGAAATTCGACCAGTCGCGAACGTCACGCTTTCAGTATCAATCGGCCGATTGGCCGCGCCCACGCCTGTCGTTCGACCAACTCACGCCGGCGGACGCGAGTGCGGCAAGAGCCGCGATGCCGAAGGCGGATGAAGATGCCGTTTCGACGATGGCAGCGGAGAGCAAGATCGACGCGGCGAGCGCCCCCGTGACCTGCCCCGCAAGGCGTGCGGTTCCCTGTACTCCCCCAGCCCAGGCGGCGCGGTGAGCGGGAGCGGCGAGAAACATGGTGCGGTTATTCGGGGTCTGAAACAGTCCAAATCCGACCCCGCACAACACGACGCCAAAGACGTGCCATAATATACCGCAAGCCTGAGTTGCCACCGCCAAGGTCAAAAGGCCACATGCGAGGACGAAGGTTCCCGTGGCACAAAGTCGCGCTGGATGGACGCGATCAAGGAGCCGTGCGGTCACCGGCGTTGTCATGAGAACGGCAAGCGGCCAGGGCGTCATCATCAGCGCAGTTCCCCGCGCCGACAGTCCGAGCCGGTCGTGCAACGCGAAGGGCAGCATCAGCAATGCCAGGCTCATAGCGGTAAAGCACAGCACGGACGCCATCACCGACCGGGAGAAGCGCGGCGACCGAAAGAGCGGCAGCGGGAGAAATGGCCTGGTCCGACGACGGTCGCGCCGGACGAGGAGCCCGAAGCCCGTGACGCCTGCCGTCAGCAGCAACGCGGCCACAAGCATCGATTGCCGCGCGATCCCGGCCGCGACCACAAGAGCCGGAACGACCGCGACATATACCAACAGGCCGGTACCGTCGAGTTGCCCACCTACGCCGCGCCGCATCGGCAGTGCAAAAGTCGCGGACAGGGAGATCCCCGCCAGCAGGACGCTGCCCGCAAAGACGAAGCGCCAGCTTCCAAAACCCAGCAGCAAGGCGCCTATCGTCGGTCCGGCGGCGGAAAGGAGGGCGACCGTCATGGCATTCCAACCGATCGCCCTGCCCAACTCTTCCTCAGCGACGATCTGACGGAGCAGCGCCACGCCCAGTGCCATGATGGCAGCAGCGCCGATCCCCTGAAGCGCACGAAGGACGACAAGAAAACCAAAGCCGGGTGCAAATGAAGCACCGGCGGCGCACACTGCGAACAGGATAGTGCCCGCTACAAAGATCGGGCGGTAACCGAAACGCTCGCCGATCGCAGCGAGCGGCAGCAGCCCGGCAACGAGCGCGCCTTGATAAGCGATCACGAGCCACGCCGCGACCGATGGTGCGACGCCGATACCGTTCGCGATTGACGGAAGCGCGATGTTGACGCTGGATGCGTCCAGCACCGCAGCCGCCATCGCGAAGAGCACGCTCGCAATGGCGACACGGCGGTGCTCCACTGCGGGCAAGACCTGGCTGATCGGCATGAGGGCAGCCTCAGGCCGAAGGAACCCAGACGCCGCCGGCATCGGCGTAGCGGACCATTGCCGTCTCGAGGCGAAGATCGCGCGCTGTAAAGCGGAACTGGATCGCTGGACCGCGGACGCAGAGCGTATCGTGGATATCGCCGGGCAAATATACCTGCACGTCTCCCGGCCGTACCAACGTCGAACCGCGCTTGACGAGGCACGGCCCCATGCCCGGCTCCTCGATGCGAGCATAGGTACTCATTTCCATTTCGCCCTGCAGGACCCCATAGATTACCCAGCTCTGACCGTGATCGTGCGGAACACGATACCGCCCTTCGGCTTCCGTATGCGCGAGCAGGACAAAGCCGTGGACCGGATCTCGGTAGAGCTCACGGCTCTCGGGGCGCTCGCAGCAGAGGTCGGCGAGCCACGCCTCGGTCTGCGGCGCCAGAAGCAGTTCGCCAAGGCGTGCGCTGCAATCGGCAATCAGGTCCGAAGTCAGTGCCCCCCAATTGTCGCGAACGCGACCTGCGAAGAGATCGAGTGCTGTTTCAGTCATGACGAACTCCTGTCTCGTTGTGATCGAGACGGAAGATAGGTCGGCGGTCAGATAGCGGAAGACGCATCATTTGCACTCCATCATTGCGTTTGACGCTATGTATAGATGACAGCCTGTGATAAGGGGCGGACATGAGCGGGCCCGACCTCAATCTCCTTTTCACGCTGGACGCCCTTCTTCAGCAAGGCAGCGTCGCAGGCGCAGGGCGCAAGCTGGGATTAAGCCCATCCGCGATGAGCCGCGCCCTCGCGCGACTACGCACGGTGACGGGCGACCCGTTGCTCGTGCGCGCCGGTCGCGGATTGGTCGCAACGCCACGCGCCGAGGCAATGCGGAGCGAAGTTCACCGGCTCGTCGAAGACGCCCGTGCGATCCTGCGCCCTTCCGATTCCGTCGATCTCTATCGCCTCGAGCGGACCTTCGTGCTGCGAACGAGCGATGGCTTTGCGGAGACGTTCGGCCCTGCCTTGATCCAGCGGGTCGCGGAAGAGGCGCCGCGCGTCCGCATCCGTTTCATCCGCAAGCTCGACAAGGACAGTGCGGGTCTCCGCGAGGGTGACATTGACCTCGAGACCGGCGTCGTGGAGAGCATGATCGGCCCCGAAGTGCGCGCGCAATCACTATTTTCCGATCGATATGTCGGCGTGGTCCGCGCCGATCATCCCATGACCTTGGGCGAGATCACCGCTGAACGCTATGCCGAAGGTCGCCACGTCCTGGTAACGCGACAGGGCCTCGATCTGGGCGCGATCGATGACACGCTCGAAACCCTCGGCCTTGCCCGAACGATCGTCACCACCGTCGATGGCTTCGCCGCGGCGCTCGCGCTGGCGCGGGGTTCCGACCTGATCTCCACCGTTCCCGAGAAACACACGCTCGGACTCCGCGACGGGATGGCGACCTTCGCGCTGCCGATAGAGACTGAGCCTTTCACCATATCGCTGCTTTGGCATCCCCGCATGGAAGGCGACGCCGCGCACCGCTGGCTGCGTCACCTCGTCCGGCAGGCCTGCGACGCGGCACTACGCCCCAGGCCGGACGCATAGGCCAAGACGGCATGGCGCCGCGCGCACGGATCAAATGCAGACGAAGCGCCTTCCACCCGGCGGCGAGGCGCGATATCCCGCTGCCGTCGCCGATGACCAAGGGGCGACCCTGCGCCTTGTCGGAAAGGGGGGAATTGTCATGAAAATGATGCACGGATTATTCACCCAGTTGCTGTTGGCGGTCGGAGCGCCGGTGCTGGCATTCGCCGCATTTCCGGCGGCCGCGGTTGCCGCAGAACCGTCTTTTCAGATCGGCTTCGAACAGGCCGCGATGCCCGATCCGGAGCACGCACCGATCTCCGCGATCATCTGGTACCCAACGACCGCCGAAGCCCGCGACGTGCAGGTCGGACCGGTCGCGATCAAGGCGGCTCCCGGGGCGCCCGTCGCCAGATCAGGCCTTCCGATGATCATCATCTCACACGGCACCGGCGCGGGGGCGATCAGCCATATCGATACCGCGATCGCGCTGGCGCAGGCCGGGTTCGTCGTCGTGACGCCGGCCCACACCGGCGACAATTACGCGGACGAAAGCAACGTCGGCAAGCCGGCGTGGTTCGCGGACCGCTCGCGCCACATCGTCCGCTCCGTCGACTTCATGCTCGGGGACTGGCGTGGAGCGGCGGATATCGACAAGAGCAAGATCGGCATTTTCGGTTTCTCTGCAGGCGCGACGACAGCGCTCATCGCCATCGGCGGCGAACCCGACCTTGGCCGCCTCGCCCCGCATTGCGCGGCAGCACCGGAGTTCGCGTGCCGGCTTTTCCCGGCCCCGGAAGCCACAGCCGGAACGCAATCCTTCTCGCATGACCCGCGCATATCGGCCGCCGCCATCGCCGCACCCGGGCTGGGATTCCTGTTCGGACCCGGCAGCCTCGCGAAAGTAAAGGCACCGGTCGAGATTTGGGCGGGAAGTGAGGACGAGGTCGTGCCTTACGCCAGCAATACCGCGAATATCCGTTCACTGCTGCCACGGACGACCGAGTTCCGCGAAGCGAAGGGTGCCGGCCATCTCTCTTTCCTCGCGCCCTGCCCCGATCCGGGCGCGATGCCCGCGATCTGTGCCGACAAACCCGGTTTTGATCGAATCGCATTTCACTCGGAGATGAATGCGGCGCTGATCGCTTTCTTTCGCACGAAGCTGGCGGTGCGTTGAACGCCTTCATCCCGACCCGAGCACGCTTCTGATGGCAACAGGATCGGCCCGACTTGTTTTCGGGCATCGTAAAACCGATCCGGCGGCGGTATCCTGCCAAGGTGCCAGCATGAGGAGAATTCCATGGACCGGATCGAAACCGAAGCTTCGGGCGGATGCCAATGCGGTGCGGTGCGATGGCACCTCACAGCGGTTCTCGACACATCGCACATCTGTCATTGCCGGATGTGCCAGAAAGCCGGGGGCAATTTCTTCGCCGCGCTGATCGGGGTGCCGCGCGATGCATTGACATGGACGCGCGGTGCGCCCGCGACGTTCAACAGTTCGAACAAGGCGGCGCGCGGGTTCTGCCGCGACTGCGGCACACCGCTCACCTATGACTATCACGAGAGCCGGCACATCAACCTGACGACGGGATCGTTCGACCAGCCCGAACGCTTCCTGCCCAAGGTCCAGTTCGGCATCGAGGCCCGCCTTCCCGTTTTCGACGAATTGCCGCTGACAGCCGAGGGCACGACCGAAGAAACCATGGCCGCCCAAGTCGCGGCGATACGGAAGAGCAACCATCAGCATCCCGATCACGACACCGAAAGCTGGCCTCCCCAAGCCGCATGATCTTGGCCTATCGTTCGAGTTCCAGCAGATATTTCTTGGCATCGAGCCCGCCGGCAAAGCCGGTGAGCTTGCCGTCAGATCCGACAACGCGATGGCACGGCGCAATGATCGAGATGGGATTGCGGCCGTTGGCCGCGCCAACCGCCCGCGACGCGGCAGGGTTGCCGATCTGATGCGCGATCTCTCCGTAACTTCGGGTCTCGCCGAATGGAATGGTCAGCAGTGCCCGCCAGACACGCTGCTGAAACGCGCTTCCCGAAAAGAACAACGGCACATCGAATGCCCGGCGCCGGCCCCCGAAATATTCGCGAAGTTGCCGTTCGGTTTCGACCAGCACCGGGTGCGCGACATCGGCGGCGAGAGCCCCCAACCGGACGCGCCCGGGCCGGTCGTTTTCCCACAATATGGCCGCAAGACCCCTCGCCTCGGCCACAAGAGTCAATTCACCGACGGGCGACCGGATGGTTTTGAAGGCGTGAGTCATGGGTCGATCCTGTCATTCGCTGTCGCGCTTTGGCGACGACCTTCCTATGGCGAATAAGGGGTGGTGATGCGCCCCGAATCTTGCGCCCGACCTCGATAGAAAGCCAGCCATGACTCCTACCGCGAAAATCCTGCTCCTCGGTTCGGGCGAACTTGGGCGCGAGTTCACGATCTCGGCAAAGCGGCTCGGTTGCCAGGTGATCGCGTGCGACAGCTATGACGGTGCCCCGGCGATGCAGGTTGCCGACGAGCGGGAGATATTCTCGATGCTCGATGGCGACGCGCTGCGCGCGGCGATCGAACGGCATCGGCCCGACCATATCGTCCCTGAAATCGAAGCGATCAGGACTGAGGTGCTCGCCGAGATTGAGCGGGAGGGCTTCCATGTCGTCCCGTCGGCGCGCGCCGCGCAGCTCACGATGAACCGCGATGCGATCCGCGACCTTGCGGCCGGCGAACTCGGTCTTGTGACCTCGTCCTTCGAATATGCGACAAGCCGCGAGGAACTGCACGAAGCCGCGGCCCGCATCGGATTTCCGCTCGTCGTGAAGCCGGTGATGTCCTCGTCCGGCAAGGGGCAAAGCACCGTAAAGGGAATCGCGGACGTCGATAGCGCATGGGACTATGCCGCCGCCGGGATGCGCGGTGATCGCCTGCGCGTTATAGCCGAGGCGTTCGTCGATTTCGATTATGAGATCACGTTGCTCACCGTCCGGCACAAGGATGGCGTGACCTTCTGCCCCCCGATCGGACATCGGCAGGAGCGTGGCGACTATCGCGAAAGCTGGCAGCCCGCGTTGATGTCGGATGCCGCGCTGCGGGCGGCGCAGGAGATGTCGACCAAAGTCGTCGACGCGCTTGGCGGGCACGGCATCTTCGGCGTCGAGTTTTTCGTGAAGGGCGATGCCGTCGTCTTTTCCGAGCTGTCGCCGCGTCCGCACGATACCGGGATGGTGACGCTGATTTCGCAGGCGCTATCCGAGTTCGACCTGCACGCGCGCGCGATCCTTGGCCTGCCGATTCCCGTGGTCGAGGTTCCGCAGGCGAGCGCCAGCGCCGTGCTGCTTGCCGACCGCGATGCACAGGATTTCACGATCGCCGGCCTTGCCGAAGCGCTTGCGTCGCCGAACGCCGCGACCGCCATCGACGCCCGCATCTTCGGCAAGCCGGTGACGCGGCCTTATCGCCGCATGGGCGTCGCGCTGGCAAAGGTCGCCGGCGGAACCACCGACGATGCCCGCGCCGCAGCGGTCGCGGCGGCCGGCAAGCTGCGGATAGACTATGCACGATAGCCCAGCGCCTCCTGCCCAAACGCCAACGCTCCGACGCGAACATAGCCAGGGTCAGGACCCTAGGCCGCCCGCACCTCCCCTGCTACACCGCCCGTCATGTCCGATAAGAATCATCTCTATCTGGTCGATGGCTCCAGCTACATCTTCCGCGCCTATCACCGCCTGCCGCCGCTGACGAACCCGAAGGGCGTGCCCGTGGGTGCGGTCTATGGGTATACGACGATGCTCTGGAAGCTCGCCAAGGACCTGCACGATGCCGACGGGCCGACGCACCTTGCGGTGATCCTCGACCATTCGAGCCAGTCGTTCCGCAACGAAATCTATGACCAGTACAAGGCGAACCGGCCCGAACCGCCGGAGGACCTGCGCCCACAATTCCCCCTGATCCGCGACGCGACACGCGCCTTTTCCTTGCCGTGCATCGAAATGGAAGGGTTCGAGGCCGACGACCTGATCGCAAGCTATACCGAAGCGGCGGTGGCCGCCGGCTGGGACGTGACGATCGTGTCGTCGGACAAGGATCTGATGCAGTTGATCCGCGAACCGGCGGGCGATGCGCCGCAGGTCGACATGCTCGACACCATGAAGAACGTTCGGCTGGGGCTGGACGCGGTGAACGAAAAGTTCGGGGTTACGCCCGACCTCGTCGGCGACGTCCTCGCGCTGATGGGCGACAGCGTCGACAATGTTCCCGGCGTGCGCGGGGTCGGGCCGAAGACCGCGACCAAGCTGATCCAGGAATATGGCAATCTGACCGCCGCGCTCGACGGCGCGGAGACGATGAAAGCCAGCAAGCTGCGCGAAAACCTCATCGAACATCGCGCGATGGCCGAACTGTCGCGCATCCTCGTCGAACTGAAGCGCGATGTGCCATTGGTCGACGCGCTCGACGACCTGAAGCTGGGTTCGATTCCACCCGAACCGCTCAAACTCTTCCTCGACGAACATGGCTTCCGCTCCCTGTCGGCAAAGCTCGACCTTGGCGCGACCCCCGGCGGGCCGCCAACCTTCCCGCGCGCGAACGCCGCGCCGACCACCGCACCCGCCGCGCCGTCGACGCCAACGCTGGCGGCGATGCCCGCCATCGATCGTTCGGCGTATGAATGCGTCACCACCGTCGAGGCGCTCGACCGATGGATCGCCGAAGCCCGCGCCGCGCATGTCGTCGCGATCGACACCGAAACGGCCAGCCTCGACAGCGTGACCGGTCGCCTCGTCGGCGTCAGCCTGGCGACCGCGCCCGGAAAGGCTTGCTATATCCCGCTCGGCCACGGCGGGACCGACATGTTCGCCGAAAAGCCCGAACAGATCGCAATGGACGACGCGATCGCGCGCCTCCGACCCCTTTTGGCCGACGATGCGGTGCTGAAGGTCGGGCACAATCTGAAATATGACATCGGCGTCCTCGCGCAGCACGGGCTGACCGTGGCGCCCTATGACGACACGCTGGTGATCAGCTTTGCGCTCGACGCGGGCAAGCATCAGCACGGGCTCGACGAGTTGGCGAAACTGCATCTCGACCACGTCTGCCTGTCGTTCAAGGACATGTGCGGTTCGGGCAAATCGCAGATCAGTTTCGCCGAAGTGCAGCTTGACCGTGCGACCGAATATGCGGCCGAAGATGCCGATGTCGCGCTGCGGCTGTGGAAGCTGCTGAAACTGCGCCTGCCGATCGAAGGCGGAACGCGCGTCTATGAAATGGTCGACCGCCCGCTCGCATCGATCGTCGAAGGCATGGAGCGCGCAGGTATCATGGTCGACCGCGAGTATCTCGCGCGACTGTCCGGCGAGTTCGCGACCGAGATGCTGCGCATCGAAGGCGAAATCCATGGCCTTGCCGGACAGCCTTTCGCAATCGGCAGCCCAAAACAGCTCGGCGAAATCCTGTTCGACAAGCTGGGCCTGAAGGGTGGCCGCAAGGGCAAGTCGGGCGACTGGTCCACCGACCAGAGCGAGCTGGAGCGGCTTGAACGCGACGGCGTGCCGATCGCCCGCAAGATCCTGGAATGGCGCCAGCTTGCCAAGCTGAAGTCGACCTATACCGATGCGCTGCAACAACAGATCAACGCTACGACTGGCCGCGTCCATACCAGTTACAGCCTTGTCGGCGCCCAGACCGGACGCCTGTCGTCGACCGACCCGAACCTACAGAACATCCCGATCCGCACCGAGACCGGTCGCCAGATCCGCGATGCTTTCATCGCGGCGCCGGGCCATGTGCTGATCGCGGCCGACTATAGCCAGATCGAGCTGCGGCTCGCGGCGCACATGGCGGACGTTCCCGAACTCAAGGAAGCCTTCGCCCAGGGGCAGGACATCCACGCCGCGACCGCCATCGAGCTGTTCGGCGAGGTCAATCGCGACACGCGCGGCAAGGCAAAGACCGTCAACTTCTCGATCCTTTACGGCATCTCGCGGTGGGGGCTGGCCAACCGCCTGGAAGTGTCCCCCGACGAGGCACAGGCGCTGATCGCGCGCTATTTCGAACGCTTCCCCGGCATTTCGGACTATATCACCGACACGCTCGAAAGCGTGCGCGCAAAGGGATATACCGAAACGCTGTTCGGCCGGAAAACATGGTTCCCTCGCATCAAGGCCGCCAACCAGAATGAACGCGCGGGCAGCGAACGCGCCGCGATCAACGCCCCGATCCAGGGCACGAGCGCCGACCTGATCAAGCGCGCGATGGCGCGCATGCCGGACGCGCTCGATCAGGCGGGCCTCGGCGACGTGAAAATGCTGCTACAGGTCCACGACGAACTTGTCTTCGAAGCGCCCGAGGGCAAGGCCGAAGCCGCCGGCGAAGTGATCCGCCGCATCATGGCGGGGGCGGCCGAACCGGTGCTGACGCTGTCCGTACCGCTGGAAGTCGAAATCGGCACCGGCAAGAGCTGGGGCGAAGCGCATTGATCGGGGCCCTGTTGCTGTCGGCTGCGCTCGCCGCCGATCCGCTTCCGGCGGCGTCCCCCGCACCCGCCGCAATCGCCGTCCCGATCATCGCCGACACCGACATTCGCGAATATGCCGCGGTTGCCGGCCGCAAGGTCGCGGGGCGTCCGGTCGGCGGGCCCTATCCCAATGCCGACAAGGTGCTGCTGATCGCGCGCGATGGCAAAGGTTATCCGACCGTCGCCGCCAGCATCGGTTTTCCGACACGCCAGTCGCTTCCCGCCCCGCCCGTCGGCACGCTGGCGATCATCCGGCTGCACCAGCGGTCGGAAAACATCGTTCCGGGACCGACTGCCGACGATCTGGCGTTCGTCGCCGCGAACCGGATGTCGCTGTTCGTCATCGGCGAATGGGCGCGACCCGCGCCGATGTGGGAGGTCGCGTGGGTCGATGACGCGGTACGCTATCGCGCTATTGGCGATGTCGGCGAAATCGGACCCTGGCAGGACTGATCCGGCCGCATGTTCGCGCTTCCGGTTGCGGGCGCCGGCTGTCCCCCTTGCCACGCATTGCGAAGCACGAACGCTCCGAAGACACGAAGAACCGCCTAGTCGGGCGGCGCGCCGAAGCGGTTGGAATCGTCGGTTCCCGCACGCACCAGTTCGACGAAAAGCAGCAGCAGAACGAAGCCGCAGCCAATGGCCGCCCAATCCGGACCGGCACTGGCCCGCGCGGCCCACGTCATCAGTTCGGTCGGATCGACCGTGGCGCCCCGGCTCATCTCGGCCAACTGCGCGGGGAGATGCTCGACCATCGCGGCCGTTCGGCGCGCTTGCGAGTGGGTGATCACCAGAATGGCGGGCGGCAGTACGCAAGCCCACCACCCGCTGCGTCCGCGATCGTGGAGCCGCCGCGCCGTCGCCGTGAGCAGCAGCGCAGCCCCCAGCAGGAACAGGCCGATATTCAGAAAGGCCGCCTTGGCCGCGCCCTGCATCTGATATTGGAAAAGCCTTTGGGCAAATTGCGGGTCATTGGGCTCCGCTTTCATCAGCATGTCGAGCGGGGGAAAGGTCAGCACGACCTGTGCCACCATCTGCACGACGATCAGCGGCGCAAAGACCAGCGCGCAATAGATCCAGAACTGCATGCGATCGTCGCGGCCGCGTGCATCGAAGAGGCCGCCAAAGCCGCGACGCGCAGCGCGCACGATCGAAAAATCCGCCATGAAACCTCCCTGCCCGGCACCTCCCTATCCGTCGGGCCCGCGCGTGCCAACCGCGCAAACACCCCGCTTTGGCGGCAAACAGCGGCGACTCGCGTCGGGTGGCGTGCCTCTCTCTTCCCTGCACCGCGCTTTGGTTCTATGACGCCGCCGTGACATCCCGCTGGCATTTTTGCGACAGCGGTGACGAAAGGCATTCATGACGACTCCCCCGGCGGCCAGTGCGCCGATCCGCATCCAGCAGAATTTTCTCGCGCGCCACGAACGCCGCCTGCTCAACTGGATCTGCCCCCGCCTTCCCGCGTGGACGACCCCCGACCAATTGACCGCGCTCGGATTCCTGGGCGCGATCATGGTCGCCGCTGGCTATATGCTGAGCTGGATCGACGACGAATGGCTGGGGCTTTGCCTCGCGGGCTACCTCGTCAACTGGTTCGGCGACTCGCTCGACGGCAGCCTCGCGCGCTGGCGAAAGATCGAACGACCCAATTATGGCTATTTCGTCGATCACAGCGTCGATGCGGTGGCCACCCTGCTGATGGTCGGATCGATCGGGATGAGCCCCTATATGCGGCTCGACGTCGCCTTGATGGCCGTGATCGGATATTTCCTGCTGTCGATCCACACCTTCATCGCCGCGAAAGTCGTTGGGGAATTTCGCCTGTCCTACATGGCCGGCGGCCCCACCGAACTGCGGCTGATGCTGATGACGATGACCGCGCTGATGCCACTGGTCGGCGGCGGCGACATCGGCGGCATCAACTTTTCGGGCTTTGATCTGTTCGCGCTCGTCATCGCCAGCATCCTGATGACGCTGTTCGTCGTGCAGAGTTTCGCAACAGCCCGGGCACTCCGTTCGCGCGGCGCCTGAAGGCCGCCCCTTCCCGAGTCGCGCGGTGATCTCTCCGCCGCGGCCGCGCGTCAGGGCCGCAGCCGCGCCTGCGGATAGGTCCCGAGCAGGCGCAACGACTTGGTCTGGAAATCCAGCTCTTCCAGCGCCCGATCGATCGCTTCGTTCCCCGGCGCGCCGACGATATCGGCGTAGAATTTGGTCGCCGCAAAGCTGCCGCCGACCTGATAGCTTTCGAGCTTGGTCATATTGACCCCGTTGGTCGCGAAGCCGCCGAGCGCCTTGTAGAGCGCGGCGGGAATATTCTTCACCTCGAACACAAAGGTCGTCATCAGCGGCACCTCCGCAGGCGCGCCGGCCAGCGGTTCGCGCGCCAGGACGACGAAGCGGGTCATGTTGTAATCGGCATCTTCCATGCCGGTGCCGTGCAAGGTCAGGCCGTAGAGCCCCGCGGCATGCGGCGGGGCCAGCGCGGCAAGGCCGACCTCGTCGCTGTCGGCGACCCAGGCCGCAGCGCCGGCCGTGTCGCTGTGCGCCACTGGCGAGATATTATGGGCGCGCAGCCATTTCCGGCACTGGCCTAGCGCCTGCTCATGACTCATCGCGCGGGTGACCGGGCCGAGATCGCGGCTCATCAACCCGTAATGGATCGGCAGGAAATGCTCTCCGACAATGTGCAGACCGGATTCGGGGAGCAGGAAGTGAATGTCCGCGACGCGGCCGTGCAGGCTGTTTTCGATCGGGATGATCGCGCGATCGACGCGGCCGTCGCGGACGGCATCGATCGCATCTTCGAACGAATAGCAGGGCAGCGGCAGCGAGTTCGCGTCATATTCGCGCGCCGCAAGGTCGCTGTTGGCGCCGGGAGCGCCCTGAAAGGCAAGGCCGCGGGCGGGATCGGCCAGCGCCGCCGCCTTCATGTCGTCCACCAGCCTTTGTGCCGAAGCCGAGTAACTACCCATTGCCTGCGTCCGCCTGCCTTCCACCCCAGAGCCGCGGCGCATAGCGGCCGCGTCTCACCCGCGCAACCGGCCTCAAGCCATTTCATCCTCTTGCGCCGCGCACCGCGCCCCAGTAAGGGAGCGACCAAATCAAAGAGGCGTCCACGGGCGGGCGCGAGCGAACGGGGCTGCAAGCATGGACAATCGCAACAACACTATTGCCGGCTGGGTACTGTTCGCTGGCATTTGCGCACTGGGTCTGTCGATCGGATCGGGCATGTTGTTCGCCAGCCACAACCCCGAAAAGCCGGGCTATCCGATCGAGGATGCCGGTGGCGGCGAAGGCGGCGGCGCGGCAGCCGTTCCGCTTCCGAACCTGCTTGCCGCGGCCGACGTCGCAAAGGGCGAAGCGGTGTTCGCAAAGTGCGCCGCCTGCCACACCATCAACTCGGGCGGCGCCAACGGCATCGGCCCCAATCTTTACGGTACGATGGGTGAAGCCATCGGCCAGGGCAAGGGCGGCTTTGCCTTCTCGGACGCGCTGAAGAATGTTGGCGGTTCGTGGGACTTCGAAAAGATGGATCACTGGCTCACCAGCCCGCGCAAGTTCGCCAATGGCACCAAGATGTCGTTCGCCGGCCTGTCGAGCGCCGAGGATCGCGCCAACCTGATCGTCTATCTGAACGCACAGGGTTCGAACCTGCCGCTGCCCGCTGCCGAAGCCGCTCCGGCAGCCGATGCACCGGCCGAAGGCGCCGACGCGGCAGCGGCCGATGCTGCGGCTCCCGCCGACGCTGCGGCCGCGCCGGCTGAAGCCAAGAAATAATGCGCCTCCTGCCCGTCGCACTGGCGGGCGCGATATTGCTTGCTGGCTGCGGCAAGGCCGAACAGCAGCCGGCCAGCGACGTCCCCGGCACGGCGGTACCCGCCGAACCCGCTCCGGCGATCGAACCGACGGCGGCGATGGGCGAACAGGTCTTCAAGCGCTGCGTCGCCTGCCACACGATCGAGAAGGATGGACCGAACGGTATCGGCCCCAACCTTCACGACGTGGTCGGCCGCGCCGTCGCCACGCACGCGGGGTTCAACTATTCAGCGGCGCTGAAGGCGAAGGGCGGCAATTGGGACGATGCGAAGCTCGACCGGTTCCTCGAAGCGCCCATGAAATATGCACCCGGCACGCGCATGGCGTTCGCGGGCGTGATCGACGCGGCGGACCGCCGGGCGCTGATCCTCTACCTCGAAAGCCAGAAATAGCATCTCGCTGCCGCGCCGCGGATCACAGCATCAATGATGCTCGGCGTTCGCGTAGAAATCCTGGATGATCGCCCAGGCTTCCTCGGCCGTCTCGACAAACCGGAACAGGCCAAGGTCGCGGGCGCTGACCACGCCTTCTTCGACCAGCGCCTCGAAGTTCACGACGCGCTGCCAGAATTCCTTGCCGAACAGCACGATCGGAATCGGCTTGATCTTGCCGGTCTGGATCAGGGTCAACAGCTCGAACATCTCGTCGAACGTACCGAAGCCGCCGGGGAAAACCGCGACGGCGCGCGCGCGGAGCAGGAAGTGCATCTTGCGAAGCGCGAAATAATGGAACTGGAAGCTCAGCGACGGCGTCACGAAGCGGTTCGGCGCCTGCTCGTGCGGCAGCACAATGTTGAGGCCGATCGATTCGCGCCCTTCATCGGCGGCGCCACGGTTGGCGGCTTCCATGATCGATGGTCCGCCGCCCGAACAGACGACGAAGTTCCGGTTGCCATCGGCATCGCACGGAATCTGGCTGGCGATGCGGGCGAGTGCGCGCGCTTCGTCATAATATTTGGCCTTGGCCTTCAGGTGCCGCGCAATGTTGCGCTGGACGTCGTCGGTCGCGGCCGTCTCGAGCGCGTCGGCGGCGTCGGGTTCGGGAATTCGCGCCGACCCGTAGATGACCAGCGTCGACTCGATCTTCGCTTCGTCGAGCAGCAGTTCGGGCTTCAGCAGTTCGAGCTGGAAGCGCACGGGCCGCAGATCCTCGCGCAGCAGGAAATCCTTGTCCTGAAAGGCAAGCTTGTAGGCCGGATCGGCGGTCTGCGGCGTGGTAGTCGCCTGCTTGGCGAACTGCGCGTCGTCCTTGGCCTTGTGGAAACGCGAACGATGGGGCTGTTTGTCTTTTGTCATTACCGAGCGGCTAGCCGTTTCGTGCGACTTTGCCAAGACACGCCCATGTCTCCACACCGCCGTCATTGCGAGGAGCCGCAGGCGATGCGGCAATCCACAGGGTGCCAGTCAGCCCCAAACTGATGGCTGGAGATTGCTTCGCTGCGCTCGCAATGACGCTGCTAGCGGCAATATCCGTTGCCGCTCATGTCCATGTGGAAATGGTTGTAATGCGCCGCATTATAGTCGGGGCTGAGGACGGTGCCAAAGCGCCGGCACGCAGATTTGTGCAGCGCGCGCAGAAAGTCCTGCGACGTCTTGTCGCCGTTCCAGCCGCCGTCGAGCATGATGCGCCGTCCGTCGGCCAGCACAAAACCCGACACGTCGATCGCGTTCGAAGAGGCATGCTGCGACAGCCGCCCCGAGCGTCCACCGTAGATATTCCGGCAGCTATAGGTGCCATAGGTTTCGATCTTCACGACCTCCTGCCCGAAATATTGCCGCGCCGCGGGCTTCACCGCGAACTGCGCCCAGGCGGCAAAGCTCTTTGCGAGCGGACAGGTCATCGCGCCGAGATTGGTCACCGGCGTACCGATATCGAGCAGCTTGACCGAATCGATCGAACTGCAACCGCCGCCATGATCCTGGTTAGGCAACGGCGTGAAACGTACGCCCGCCTGTTTCAGGTCGAACGCGCACTGCTGTGCTTCGGCGCTGGTGAAGGACGGGGTTCCGACGACCTGCGGCCGGGTCGGCTTGCTGGCTGTCGTCTGCTTGCCGCTCCCCCGTTTCATGACGTCGGGGGCGCCGAAACAGGCCGAAAGAGCCAGCGCCGCGGTGGCGGCGAACAGGACCCGGGGCCTCAGGAAAGACGGGATCGGCATAGGCGTCAATTTATCGACAATATGGTTAACAAGCCGCTAACTTTTGAACTCGGCTCGTCCAGATTTTCGCCCGGCCCACGCAATTTGTTTGACAGTTGCGCGTCCGTCCCTAAAGGCGGCGCCGGGCCACGCGGTCCCAACGCCGCGCGAGCTCTCTGCAAGGAGAGACTATGATGAGTGAAGTGCCGACGCCACAAGTGCGCCCGACGCGCCCCTATTTTTCCTCCGGTCCCTGCGCAAAGCCGCCCGGATGGGACGCCTCCAAAATTTCTGTCGAATCGCTGGGCCGCTCGCACCGCGCCAAGATCGGCAAGACGCGCCTGCAATATTGCATCGACCTGATGCGCGAGATGCTGCAGCTTCCCGACACCCATCGTATCGGCATCGTACCCGGATCGGACACCGGCGCCTTTGAAATGGCGATGTGGACGATGCTCGGCGCCCGCCCGGTCACGACGCTCGCCTGGGAAAGCTTCGGCGAAGGTTGGGTTACCGATGCGGCAAAACAGCTCAAGCTCGACCCGACGGTCATCCGCGCCGATTACGGCCAGCTTCCTGACCTGACCCAGGTCGACTGGTCGACCGACGTGCTGTTCACCTGGAACGGCACCACCAGCGGCGTCCGCGTTCCCGATGGCGACTGGATTCCCGCCGACCGACAGGGACTGGCCTTTGCCGACGCGACCAGCGCGGTCTTCGCTTACGACCTGCCGTGGGACAAGATCGACGTCGCGACCTTCAGTTGGCAGAAAGTGCTGGGCGGCGAAGGCGGGCACGGCGTGCTGATCCTCGGCCCCCGCGCGGTCGAGCGCCTCGAAACCCACACCCCCGCCTGGCCGCTGCCCAAGGTGTTCCGCCTGATGGCAAAGGGTGCGCTGGCGGAAGGCATCTTCAAGGGCGAGACGATCAACACTCCGTCGATGCTCGCCGTCGAAGACGCGATCTTCGCGCTCGAATGGGCAAAGTCGCTGGGCGGCCTCGACGGCCTCAAGGCGCGCAGCGACGCCAACGCGGCGGCACTCGACACGATCGTCGCCGAACGCGATTGGCTCAGCCATCTCGCCGTCGACCCCGCCAGCCGGTCGAAAACCTCGGTCTGTCTGTCGGTCGCCGGGGCGGACGCGGATTTCATCAAGAAATTTGCCGGCCTGCTCGAAAAGGAGGGCGCGGCCTATGACATCGCGGGCTATCGCGATGCGCCGCCGGGCCTCCGCATCTGGTGCGGCGCGACCGTCGATGCCGCCGACGTCGCGGCGCTCGGTCCCTGGCTCGACTGGGCCTACGCCAGCCTTTCGGCCTGACCTTTGCGTTCCCCGGCGAACGCCGGGGTTCCCCTTCCCATTCCGCCACAGATCCCGGCATTCGCCGCGATACGGAGACATAAAATGACCGCACCCAAAGTTCTGATTTCCGACAAGATGGACCCGAAAGCCGCCGCGATCTTCAAGGAACGCGGTATTCAGGTCGATGAAATCACCGGCAAGACCAAGGAAGAGCTGATCGCGATCATCGGCGATTATGACGGCCTCGCCATCCGCTCGGCCACCAAGGTCACCCCCGAAGTCCTGGCTGCCGCGACGAACCTCAAGGTCGTCGGCCGCGCCGGGATCGGCGTCGACAATGTGAACATCCCGGAAGCGTCGAAGAAGGGCGTGATCGTGATGAACACGCCGTTCGGCAACAGCATCACCACCGCCGAACATGCGATCGCGATGATGTTCGCGCTGGCACGCCAGATCCCCGAGGCCAATACGCTGACGCAGGCCGGCAAATGGCCGAAGAACGACTTTATGGGCGTCGAGCTGACCTCGAAGACGCTCGGCCTCATCGGCTGCGGCAATATCGGCAGCATCGTCGCCGAGCGCGCGTTGGGGCTGCGCATGAAGGTCGTCGCCTTCGACCCCTTCCTGACGCCCGAACGCGCCGTCGAACTGGGCGTCGAAAAGGCCGATCTCGACACTCTGCTCGCCAAGGCCGACTTCATCACGCTGCACACGCCGCTGACCGACCAGACGCGCAACATCCTGTCGGCCGAGAATATCGCCAAGGCCAAGAAGGGCGTCCGCATCATCAACTGCGCACGCGGCGGCCTGATCGACGAGGCGGCGCTGAAGGACGCACTGGATAGCGGCCATGTCGCGGGCGCCGCGCTCGACGTGTTCCAGACCGAACCGCCGGCTGCCGATCATCCGCTGTTCGGCGCGCCGAACTTCATCTGCACCCCGCACCTCGGCGCATCGACCGACGAGGCGCAGGTCAATGTCGCCATTCAAGTGGCCGAACAGATCAGCGACTATCTTCTCACCGGCGGCATCACCAACGCCCTGAACGTGCCCAGCCTGTCGGCCGAGGAGGCGCCGAAGCTGCGCCCCTATATGAGCCTGGCCGAAAAGCTCGGCAGCCTGGTCGGCCAGCTTGCGCACGATAATCTGACCACGATCTCGGTCGAGGTCGAAGGGGCCGCGGCCGAACTCAATCTGAAGCCGATCACCGCTGCGGTACTCACCGGCCTGATGCGCCGCTATTCGGACAGCGTGAACATGGTCAACGCCCCGCACCTGGCGCGCGAACGCGGGCTCGACGTGCGCGAAGTTCGTCACGATCGGGACGGCGACTATCACACGCTTGTTCGCGTGACCGTCGCGACAAGCGACGGCGACCGATCGGTCGCGGGCACGCTGTTCAGCAACGGCGACCCGCGCCTCGTCGAAATGTTCGGCATCAAGGTCGAGGCCGATCTCGACGGCCACATGCTGTACATCGTCAACGAGGACGCGCCGGGCTTTATCGGGCGCATCGGCACCGCGCTTGGTGAAGCCGGGCTTAACATCGGCACCTTCCACCTCGGCCGCCGCGCCGCGGGCGGTGAAGCGGTGCTGTTGCTCAGCCTCGACTCGCCGATGCCCGAACCGCTGCTGTGGCAACTTTGCCAGCTTCCAGGTGTGAAGACGGTAAAAGGTCTGAAGTTCTGAGCGATCATCCCCTCCCGCTTGCGGGAGGGGACTATATTGAACTCCCCTTTCCACCCGCCTAAAGGCCGCAATCGATGACCAAGGCCCCTGCCCTGCTACCCGAAGGACTCCGCGATCGCCTGCCCGTGCAGGCGGAAGCCGCGTCGCGCGTGACGCGCGCGCTTGTCGATGCGATGCGCGCGCACGGCTATGGCCGGGTGTCACCCCCGCTCGCCGAATTTCGCGAAACGCTGGGCGGCGATGACGATCGTTCGGCGCGCGACCTGCTGCGCTTCACCGATCCGGTCTCGCAACGCACGCTGGCGCTTCGCCCCGACATCACGCGGCAAGTCGGCCGGATCGCGACCTCGTTGCTGGCCCGGGAGCCGCGCCCGCTGCGGCTTTGCTACGCAGGTCAGATCGTCAAACTGCGCGCCAGCCAGCTCCGCCCCGCGCGCGAAATGCTACAGGTCGGCGCCGAACTGATCGGCAGCGACAGCGTGGTGGCGGCGCGCGAAATCGTAACGGTCGCGATCGACGCCCTCGACGCGGCGGGGATCGGCCCGGTGACGATCGATTTCACCCTTCCCGACGTCGTCGACCTGCTCGCGGGCGGACCGCTGCCCGTCGAGGCCAGCATCGACACGCTGCGCGACGAACTGGACGCGAAAGACGCGGGTGCGCTCGTCCGTATCGGCGCCGACGCCTATCTGCCTTTGCTGCGCGCGACCGGCCCGTTCGACCGCGCCATCGCAGATTTGCGCGCTTTCGACAGCACGGGCGCCCTTACCAGCCGTATCGACGCGCTCGAGGAAATCGCCGCGCCGATCCGGGGCCGCGTGTCGTTGACCCTCGATCCGACCGAGCGCCACGGCTTTGCCTATCAAAGCTGGTTCGGTTTCCAGATTTTCGTCCCCGGCCAGGGCGACGCGATCGGCCGCGGCGGCGGCTACGCCATTCCGGTCGGCGAGGATCGCGAAGAGCCTGCCGTCGGCTTTTCGCTTTACCCCGACCCGTTGATCGACGACGGCCTGGGCAGCGACGACGATGCCGAGCGTCGCATCTTCCTTCCGCTCGCCCACGATCCCGCGCTGGCCGCAAGCCTGCGCGCTGACGGCTGGCAAACGGTTGCGGCGCTCACCGCCGGCGAGGACGCACAGCGCCTCGGCTGCGGCTTCGTCCTCGGCCCCGACGGACCCGTTGAAGCCTAGAAATCCGAAATCCCGAAGCGCGGGATGCCCTGATTGACCCCCGGCGGATCGAGTACGGTCACGTCGAGTTCGACCGGCTCGCCAATCCAGTGTGCGAGGCTGGTATGATCCGCAAGGTCATCGTCGGTCAACGGATGGACGAGCGCCCGAAGCCCCGCCATCTCGATCGCCGCGACCACGGCAGGTCGATGGCTGGCCAGAAAATGCACCTCATATTGCGCAATCGGATGCGGCCCCGCCGCGCCATCGGTCAGCGCGCCCACGAACAGGATCGCGGGGTCGGCGCCAAACTCATCGCGAAGCGAGACGGCTGCTGGCCGCTCGGCGGGATCGCAATAGATATGCGCGTGATAAGGCGCGTCTGGGTTCGTCATACAGGCATCGCCTTCCTGGTCACGTCGCGCCGGACTTGATCCGGGCCTGCTTCATTAAGAGGAGATGGCTGGTCCCGGGTCAAGCCCGGGGTGACAAGCGTCAGGCAACGCCTGGAAGCAACCGAAGGCTCCCCCCAAACCAGCCGCCCGCCTACCGCGCGGAAAACACCCGCTTCAACCACGCATCGACCGTCGCCGTTGGCGCATAGGCCGGATCGCCCAGCCGCCGGTTGATCTCGGCATGCCCCTGCAAGCCTTCGCCCGGAAAGCTCGCTCGCTCGACCTTGCTGCCCCCCGCTGTCAGCGCTTCGCCCAGTGCCTCGGCCTGCCGCACCCCGTCGGGCCGATGGACATGGAGCAGCAGGAATTGCGGCGCATTCGGTGCAGCGGCCTGCAACGTCGGGGACAGCGTCCGCTGCCGCGCGGGATCCGCCCCGAAGGCCTGTCTGTAGGTCGCCTGCATGATCGCCGGCCCATCCTTCATCTGCGCGGGAACGTCATAGGCGGCACCGTCGATCGGGATCACGCCCGCGATACTGGCGAAAGACAGGCCCGCGCCGCGAAGATAGCGCTCATCGGTTCCGACCAGCGCGACCAGATGCGCACCCGCGCTGTGTCCCATCAGCACAATGCGCCGCGGGTCGATGCCCAGACCGTCGGCGCGATCGACCAGCGCCCTGACCGCCGCCGCCACGTCTGCCGCCTGCTGCTCGACCGTCGCACCGGGTACGAGGCGATAGTTGATCGACGCGAAAGCATAGCCCTCGCCCGGATAGTGGACTGGCTTGAACCGGCCGGTCGCATTGTCCTTGCTGCCGTGCTGCCAACCGCCACCGTGGACGAAGACGACGAGCGGCGCCGGCCCCTTCGCGTCCTTCGCGCGCCACACATCAAGGCTTTGCAGCGCGTTGCTGCCATAGGAAATCGCCTCGCTGCCCGGCACCTTCGGCCCCTCGTCGGCACCCATGCGCTCGGCCATCCGATCGCGCACGCGGTCGCGAATCTTCTCGCGCGCACCGCTCGTCGCGACGCTTCCGGCGACCAGGGCCGTCGCCGCGATCATTCCGATCCAGTATCTTTTGCCCATCGATCGACTCCATCGCCTCCCGGCGTCATCGGTGTTGCCCGCAATTGTCGCAAAATCATCCCGCTTTGGGTTGCCTCTCCGGCCAAATCCGCTAAGGCCGCGCCGGGCTCGCGCGGTGGGTTTTCGGGCCGGTTCAGCAGGACAGCATCATGGCAAATGTCACCGTCATCGGGTCGCAATGGGGCGACGAGGGCAAGGGCAAGATCGTCGACTGGCTTGCCAGCCGCGCCGACGCCGTCGTCCGGTTTCAGGGCGGTCACAATGCCGGCCATACGCTCGTCGTCGGCGAACAGGTGTACAAGCTGTCGCTACTCCCCTCGGGCATCGTCACCGGCACGCTGTCGATCATCGGCAATGGCGTGGTTCTCGATCCCTGGGCGCTGCGCGACGAAATCGCCAAGCTGCGCGGCCAGGGCGTCGTCATCAATGCCGACAATTTCGCCATCGCCGACAATTGCGCGCTGATCCTGCCTTTCCACCGCGACCTCGATGCGCTGCGCGAAACCGCCGCGGGCGCGGGCAAGATCGGCACCACCGGTCGCGGGATCGGCCCGGCTTATGAGGACAAGGTCGGTCGCCGCGCGATCCGCGTCTGCGACCTCGCGCATCTCGATAAGCTCGATCCGCAGCTCGACCGCCTGACCGCGCATCACGACGCGCTGCGCGCCGGTTTCGGCGAACCGCCGATCGATCGCGAACGCCTGATCGCCGACCTGTCCGAAATCGCCGACTATGTGCTGGAATATGCGCAGCCGGTGTGGAAGCGCCTGAAGAAGGTCCGCAAGGCCGGCGCGCGCATCCTGTTCGAGGGCGCGCAGGGCGTGCTGCTCGACGTCGACCACGGCACCTATCCCTTCGTCACCAGCTCGAACACCGTCAGCGGCACCGCGGCGTCGGGTTCGGGTCTCGGCCCCTCGGCCGTCGGTTTCGTGCTGGGCATCGCCAAGGCCTATACGACGCGCGTCGGCAGCGGGCCCTTTCCGACTGAACTGGAAGACGAGATTGGCCAGCGGCTGGGCGAGCGCGGGCATGAATTCGGTACCGTGACCGGGCGCAAGCGCCGCTGCGGCTGGTTCGACGCGGTACTCGTACGCCAGAGCTGCGCCGTGTCGGGCGTCACCGGCATCGCGCTGACCAAACTCGATGTGCTCGACGGCTTCGACACGATCCGCATCTGCACCGGCTATCGCCTGCGCGGCAAGATCCTCGACTATTTCCCGGCCCATGCCGCCGACCAGGCCGAAGTCGAGCCGATCTACGAGGAAATGGACGGCTGGCACGAATCGACCGCCGGAGCGCGTAGCTATGCCGACCTGCCGGCGCAGGCGATCAAATATATCCAGCGCGTGCAGGAGCTGATCGAAACCCCGATCGCGCTGGTTTCGACCAGCCCCGAACGCGAAGATACGATCCTGATCCGCGATCCGTTCAGCGACTAGGCAAGGCGGCGGTAGCGGTCGATCTGCCGCAGCCGCCCGATCAGCGTCAGCATCAGCGCAAGCTGGACGAGTCCGGTCGCGAGGATCCCCGTGCCGTCGGGCCCGCCAAGCGCGGGCAGCGCGCGGAGCAGGCTGGCGGTCGTCGAAACCCCGATCGCGATGGCTGCGAAGACCAGTGGCGCACGCATGCCGGATGCCGCTTGCGAATGCCCGCGCCGCCATGCGACGATCAGCGCCGCCGCGCCGACCAGAAAGCCCGCGCCGTCGATCACGCCCAGCAAGGTCGGATGGGAAAAGCTCTGAAGCCCGAGCTGCATCGAGCGCCAGCGCATGAACAGAAAGGTCGCGAGCGCAAGCCAGCCCGCGACGCCGAGCGTCTGGCGCAACCGCTTTGGCAGTGCGGCGCTGGCATAGGAGCGAGCAATGTCCTGCACGTCGCCGAAGCGCCGTTCGGCCTCGGCGGAGTCGAGCCCCGCATCCGCCATCTCGTCCAGATATTCGGCCAGGTCTTCGCGGGCGCGATCCGCCAGTTGGCGGTCGAAACCGAGTTCACGCTCGAGCGCGCCCGCATAGTCGCCGGTCAGGCGGGCCATGGCTTTTCGGGTTCCAGAAAAGCACCGACCGCGCGTGAGAATTCCGCCCAGCCCTCGCGCCGCTCCCGGAGCGCGCCAGTTCCCGCCGGGGTCAGCGTATAGACGCGCTTGCGCCGCCCCGCATCGGGCGTCACCCAGTCGCTCGCGAGCAGCCCCGCGATTTCGAGCCGGTGCAGCGCGGGATAAACCGTTCCCTCGGGCAGGTCGAAACGGCCGCCGCTTCGCCGCCTGATCTCCTCGATCACCGCATAGCCATGCGCCGGACCGCGCTCCAGCGTCGCGAGAATCACATTGTCCAGATGGCCCTTGAGCATTTCCGCATTCATCCCGCGAAATTACCCCTTGCGTAGCTAGGGGTCAAGCTGTACCCTAGCGACACTAGGCATATGGAGGAACATATGGCAACGCGGGCAAGAGGCGGAATCGAAGGCGGACGGTTATGGCTGCTGCTGGCCGCCGCGGTGACGGCGATGGTCGCGATCATCCTCGCCATGGACAGCGGCGTCGAAGGCGCGCGCCTCGCGGTTCGGGCCACCGCACGCAGCTCGTTCGCCCTGTTCCTGATTGCCTTCACCGCAAGTTCGCTCGTCCGGCTCTGGCCCGGCGACACGACGCGCTGGCTCCTCCGCAATCGCCGCTGGTTCGGCCTCGGCTTCGCCTGGTCTCACCTGCTTCACCTGATCGCGATTCTGTGGCTGTTCGGCAATTATGCCGGACAGGTCCCCGCGCCACCGATGGCGACGATCGTCGGCGGCGGCATCGCCTATGTCTTCATCGCCGCAATGGCGGCAACCTCGTTCGACGGCGCGGTGCGCTGGATGGGCGCAAGGAACTGGCAGCGGCTGCACAAGGTCGGGGTCTGGTACATCTGGATCGTCTTCATGACGAGCTACGGCAAGCGTGCCGTCGTCATGCCCGAATATATCCCGCCGGTGCTGCTCTTGATCACGGCCGCTGCGCTCCGCTTCGCGTGGAAGCGGGCGCGGAGGCCTGCCTAGCCCGCTGTCGCCACCTCGCGGATTGCCGCGACGAAGCCTGCCGGATCGTCTTCCTGAATGAAATGCCCGCCGCGCAGGGTGCTGTGCGTCACGCGCGCGGCTCCCGGCACCCGCGCCGTGAACAGCGCGTCACCCCCGCGCGTGATCGGATCGCCGTTCGAAAAGCAGCACAGGAAGGGCTTGTCGAAACGCTCCAACGCCGCCCACGCCCGCTGCTGGTCGGGGACCGCGACATTGGGGCCCAGCGGGACGAGCGCGGGGAATACCCGCGTCGCCACCTTGGACGCCCGCGTCGGAAAGGGCGCGTCATAGGCGGCGATTTCGGCGGCGGAAAGGTCGCGCCGCGTTCCCGCATTGATGATCCGCCCAATGGGAAACACCGGACTGTACAGCGCGAACATCCGCCAGATGGCAAAGGCGCGCGGCGCCGCCTGCCCCTCGGGCAAGCCGCCATTCGACAAGGCTACGCCCGCAAAGCGATCTGGCATTTCGGCGACCAGCCGCAGACCGATCAACGACCCCCAGTCCTGACAGACGAGAATGATGTCGCGCAGGTCCAACGCCTCGACCCATTGCCGCATCCACGCGACCTGCCCGGCATAGCTGTAATCGCCGCGTCCCAGCGGCTTGTCCGACCGGCCGAATCCGACCAGGTCGGGCGCCAGCGCACGAAAACCGGCGTCCGCGACCGGGCCGATCATGTGGCGATACAGATAGGACCAGCTGGGTTCGCCATGCAGCATCAGCACCGGCTGGGCATCGGCGGCCCCTTCGTCGACATAATGAACGCGAAGACCGCCCTCGATCTCGACATATTTCGGCGCGTACGGCCAGTCGGGCAGCCCTTCGAAGCGCGCCTCCGGCGTGCGATAAATCCGCATCTATTCCTCCCTTATCCCCCGGGGCAACTTAGAGCATGGGCGATGCTTGTCCATGGCCGCCGAATGCCTATGGTGCGGTATGCGCGCCGCTTTCATCCTGTCCGCTTTCCTTCTCTCTGCCTGCGGATCGGCGCAGTCCCAGCCGCCGGCGGGCGGCGCGATCGTCGATCGGTTGCTCGTCGACAAGAGCGAGCGGGTGCTGATCGGCTATGCGAACGGCCGGGAGGTCATACGCTTCACCGGGCTTCGCTTCGGCAATGCGCCAGTCGGGCACAAGCGGTTTGAAGGCGACGAACGCACCCCGGAAGGCGACTATGTCATCGACGGGCGCAACCCGGCGAGCGCCTATCATCTGTCGCTCCGCATATCTTATCCCAACGCCGCCGACGCCGCCTATGCCGAAGCACGCGGCCGCTCGCCGGGCGGTGACATCTTCATCCACGGCCAGCCGAACCGCTGGACCGGCCCGACGATCTCGCGCGACTGGACCGACGGGTGCATCGCATTGCCCAACGCCGCCATCGCGCAACTCTGGGACGTCGTGCCCGACGGCACACCGATCAGAATCCGTCCCTGACTCTTCCATCTGTCACATGGTCGTGGCACGATGCGCGCATGGCACGCGACATTCTTGTCTTCTATGGCAGCTACCGCCGCGACCGGCAGGGCATCAAACTCGCCCGCTGGATCGTCGACACCCTTTCCGCGCGCGGCGATGCCGCAGAACTGATCGACGCGAAAGCGATCGATCTGCCGATGCTCGACCGCCGGTTCAGCGACTACCGGGACGGCGAAGCACCGCCCGCGATGGCCAACCTCGCGGCGCGGATCGCCGCGGCCGATGGCTTCGTCTTCGTCACGGGCGAATATAATGGCGGGCTTCAGCCGGGACTGAAGAATCTGACCGATCATTTCCTCGAACAATATCATTGGCGGCCCGCCGCGATCGCCTCCTACTCCGCCGGGCCCTTCGCCGGGATCAAGGCGGCCACCGCGTGGCGCGGCACGCTGGCGGTGCTCGGAATGGTCGTGACATCGACATCGCTGTCACTGGCGCGCATCGGCGGTGCCTTCGATGCCGAAGGCCGGCCGGCCGGCGAGGATGGCGCACGGCTCGAAAAGGCATTTCCGCGCTTTGCCGACGACCTTGAGTGGTGGATCGACGCCGCCGCCGCGCAGCGTGCACGGCAGGCGCCACCCTTTTAACCCGACTTGAGTTCGCGGCCGAGGCGCAGGCTCGCGCGCCAGAAGAAAAAAGCCGGGATCAACCCAAGCCACGCGGCGCCATAGAGGACGTAGCGCACGCTCTCCTGCCCATAGGTCGGCGCGAGTTGATCCGACAGCACGCCGAACAGGAACGGCCCAAAACCCAATCCGATCAGATTTTGTCCAAACAGCATGATGGACGCCGCGACCGCGCGCGCTTGCGGGCGGACCAGCCCTTGCACGCAAGCATAGGCCGGGCCGTAATAGGCCGAATTGAGGATCGTCGGAATGATCAGCAACGCCACTGCGACGCGCCAGTCCTCCATATAATAGCCAAGGAATAGGATCGGCGCGGCCACAGCCATGCCATAGGCGGGAAAGGTCAGGATGTGCCGCTTGTCGCGGACGCCGAATATATCGGCCATCTTGCCGCCGAGCCAGGTCCCGAACACCCCGGCCAGCCCCAGCACGACCGCCATCGACAGCCCCGCCTCGGTCGTGGATAGCCCGTGACTGCGGATGAAGAAACTGATCGTCCACAGCGCCTTGCCATAGCCGAGGAAAGCGACAACCGACGACGCGATCAGGATGTAGACAAAGGCGCGCGAGGCGAAGATTTCGCGCATCGCCTCTCCCGTCGACATCCGCGCGGGGGTCATCACCGCGGCGGTATCCGCGGGACGCAAATGACGCGGTTCGCGCATGAAGAAGAGAACGACGAGCGCAAGGAGCAAGCCCGGTGCACCGACGAGCATCAGCGCGACGCGCCAGCCATAGAGGTCGTTGACGATCCCCCCGATGATGAGCCCCAGAAGCGAGCCGATCGGCACGCCAAGCCCGTAGAAAGCGATCGCCGAAGGCCGCTTTTCCGGTGCCACGCTGTCCGAAATGAGCGAATGCGCGGCAGGCGTGCAACCTGCCTCGCCTATCCCGACGCCGATGCGGGCAAAAAGCAATTGCACAAAATTCTGCGCAAGCCCGCACACCGCCGTCATCGCCGACCAGATGGCCAGCGACAGCGCGATCAGACGAACGCGGTTCGATCCCTCCTTGTCGGCGTAGCGCGCGATCGGAATGCCCAGCAGAGCGTAGAAGACCGCAAAGGCCGGCCCCGCCAGCAAGCCGAGTTCGGTATCGCTGAGACCCAGGTCGCGCTTGATCGGTTCGGCCAGGATATTGACGATCTGCCGATCGAGAAAGTTGAAGATATAGACGACCAGCAGGATCCCCAGCATCGTTCGCGTGTGCCGCGCGGCGCCGTCGGGAAGAGCCGCTTCGGTACCGGCGACAAGGGCATGTTTGTCCGTCATTTTTCTCTCCCGGACGCCGAGGGTGCAGAGGACCATCCCGCCTGTCAACGCCGGAGCGGCCAGCCGAAACAACGGACTTGCAATTGGCGCCGTGGCTGGCAGCTTCGGCCCATGCAAAAGCTATCCATGGTCGCCGCCTCGCTTCTCGCCGTCACACCCGTCGCGGCGATGCCGCCGCCACTGCCGCCGATCGAGGGCAAGGACGTCGGCGCGCTCCAGGCCGAAATGGAAAGCGGCCGGATGGACGAGGGTCTGATCGCGACTCTCTATCTCGACCGGATCGCGAAACTCGACGATCATGGGCCGAAACTCGACGCCGTCATCGCAACCTTTCCCCAAACCGACATCGACGCGGAGACGACACGGCTGGACGCCGAACGGCAGGCCGGAAAGCGGCGCGGGCCTCTCCATGGCATTCCGATACTGCTCAAGGACAATATCGAAACCGCGGGGCCGCTGCCGACAACGGCGGGCAGCCTTGCGCTCAAGGACAATGTCACGGGCCGCGACGCACCGATTGTCGCGCGGTTGCGCCAGGCCGGCGCGGTGATCATCGGCAAGACCAATCTCAGCGAATGGGCCAATATCCGGTCGGGCAATTCGACAAGCGGATGGAGCGCGGTGGGCGGGCTGACCAAAAACCCGCACGCGCTGAACCGCAACGCCTGCGGTTCCTCGTCGGGCAGCGGCGCGGCCGTCGCGGCAAGCTTCGCACCGCTGGCGATCGGAACGGAAACCGACGGATCGATCACCTGCCCTGCCGCCATCAACGGCATCGTGGGGTTCAAACCGACCGTAGGATTGGTCAGCCGCACCTTCATCGTGCCGATCAGCCACAGCCAGGACACGGCAGGACCGATGGCGCTGACCGTACGCGACGCGGCGCTGCTGCTCGGCGTCATTGCGGGAAGCGACCCCGCCGATCCGGCAACCGCCGAGGCCGACACGCACAGGACCGACTATGTCGCCGCACTCTCGCCCGCCGCGCTCAAGGGCAAGCGGATCGGCGTGCTGCGCGACCGGATCGGCGGCCGCGCCGACATTGCCGCGCTGTTCGACACGGCGCTGAAGGCGATGGAAGGCGCCGGCGCGACGATCGTCGAGATCAAGGACAGCCAGTCGGATCAGGGCGATCTGGGCGCCGCCGAACTCGACGTGCTGATGACCGAACTAAAGGCCGATATGGCGGCTTATCTGGGCTCGCTGCCCGCGAAGAACGGACCAAAGACGCTTGCCGATCTGATCGCCTTCAACAAGGCACATCCTGAGGAACTACGCTGGTTCGACCAGTCGCTGTTCGAACTGGCCGAAACGAAGGGCGGGCTCGACGGCAAGGAGCATATCGACGCAAGGGCAAAGGCCGCGCGGCTCGCGGGGCCGGAGGGCATCGACCGGCTGCTCGCGGCGAACAAGGTCGATTTCCTTGTCGGCGTGACCAACGGTCCCGCCTGGACGACCGACCTCGTCAACGGCGATCACTATACCGGCCCCAGCGTCAGCCAGATGCCCGCCGTCGCAGGCTACCCGCACCTGACGGTGCCGATGGGCGCGGTCGAGGGGCTGCCGATCGGGCTCTCGATCATCGGGCCGAAATGGAGCGACGCCGGGGTGCTGGCGGCGGGCTACGCCTATGAGCAGGTCAGCAGGAAGCGCATCGCTCCGACCTTTCGCGCGGAATAACCCTCCCTGCCACGCAGCGATGGGAAGGATCGACCGGTCAGCGGCGCTGACGCTTTTTCCAACCCATCTCTTCCAGTTCCAGCAATTCCATCGGGACGTGGATCGTCCGGATCGCCAGCCGCACCTCGATCAGGAACAGCGCGAGCGACAGGAGCAAAAGCAGCATAGCCGCCGCGAATACCCAGGCCGCGGCCAGTCCAAGGTCGAAGCCCGCAACCGCCTGTGTGAACAGCAGCGCGACGAGCAGGCAGACGACGATGCCGCACGCTACCGCCGCGGCGATCGAATTGTTGATCACGTCGATGCGGCGATCGACGACACGCAGCTCGGCGACGATCCGTTCATGATCCTGCCCCTCGGTTTCGGACCAAAGCTCCATCAGCCGGCGTGACCGGTCGACGACCCGCGCAAGGCGCCCGGTGAAGACATTGAGCAAGCTGCCGGTCGCCACCAGCAGGAACACCGGTGTGACCGACAGTTGGATGGTCTCGGCAATGGCGCCGAGGCCGGAACTCATTAGCCGCCCGCCGCCACCGACGGCGTATTCACGCCGTGCATGGCCAGGAATTTGCGGATGTTGCGCGCGGCCTGCCGGATGCGCTGTTCATTTTCGACCATCGCGATGCGGACATAGCCTTCGCCGTCCTCGCCATAGCCGACGCCCGGCGCCACCGCGACCTTGGCGTGGGTGAGCAACTGCTTCGAAAATTCGAGGCTGCCCATCTCCTTGAGCGCGGGCGGCAGCGGCGCCCAGGCGAACATCGATGCGGGCGGACTCGGAATGTCCCAGCCGGCGCGGCCAAAGCTTTCGACCATCACGTCGCGGCGCTTCTGGTACAGTTCGCGGTTGCGCTCGACGATATCCTGCGGCCCGTTGAGCGCGGCGCACGCTGCAGCCTGGATCGGCGTGAAGGCGCCGTAGTCGAGGTAAGATTTCACGCGCGTCATCGCCGCGATCAACCGCTTGTTGCCAACCGCAAAGCCCATGCGCCAGCCCGCCATCGAATAGGTCTTAGACATCGAGGTGAACTCGATCGCGACGTCCTTCGCTCCCGGAACCTGCAGGATCGAAGGGGTCGGATTGCCGTCGTAATAAAGCTCCGAATAGGCAAGGTCCGACAGGACCCAGACCTTGTTCTCCTTCGCCCACGCGACAAGGCGCTCGTAAAAGGCCAGATCGACGGCTTCGGCAGTCGGATTCGACGGATAGTTGACGACGAGGATCGACGGACGCGGCACGGTGAACGCCATCGCGCGGTCCAGCGCGCGCCAGTAATCCTCGTTCGGCGTCGTCGGCACGCTGCGGATCGTCGCCCCGGCAATGATGAAGCCGAAAGTATGGATCGGATAGCTGGGGTTCGGCGCCAGCACCACATCGCCCGGCCCGGTGATCGCGGTCGCCAGGCTGGCCAGCCCTTCCTTCGACCCCATTGTCACGACGACTTCGGTTTCGGGATCGAGATCGACGTTGAAACGGCGACCATAATAGTTTGCCTGGGCCTTGCGCAGCCCCGGGATTCCCTTCGACTGCGAATAACCATGCGCGTCGGGCTTCATCGCCACTTCGCACAATTTTTCGATCACATGGGCGGGCGGCGGCAAATCGGGGTTGCCCATCCCCAGGTCGATGATGTCCTCACCCGCGGCACGCGCGGCCGCACGCATCGCATTGACTTCGGCGATGACATAGGGCGGCAGGCGCTTGATGCGATAGAATTCATCTTCGGACATGGGAAACTAGAACAACTCCTTTTCGTTATGGTAGGGTCTGACCCTTGGGTTGACGCGAGCGGCAGCCTCGCCAGCCGCATCGCGGCTCGTTATAGGCATAATATCCGCACTGACCAGCAGGAACGAGCATGACCGACGCAGGCAAGAACGACACGACGGAGGCGCCAAATCCATTCCTGCCGTCGCCCGACGACCTGCAGCATTGGGCCAGCGTCATGGGCCGGGCGCAGCAGATGATGCTCGAATATGCATTGGGCCAAGCGAACGACGGAAACAACGCCGCCGCAAGCCTGTTCGACCCCGCAAGCTGGCTGCAAAATCCAACGACGGCGACCTGGGCGGAGCAGTCGTCGCAGCTATGGGAACAGGGTACCCGTTTCTGGACCTCGCTCGCGACGCTCCAGCCCCCCTTCGCGCCCGCCGCCGACGCGCCAAGGGACAAGCGGTTCGCCGATCCCGACTGGACCGCGAACCCCGCCTTCGCGCTGATCCGCCAGACCTATGGCCTGCTCACCGATCAGCTTCTGACCACGACGCGCACGATGCCCGGCCTCGACGAGCCGGCTCGCACCAAGATGGAATTCGCCGCCAGAAACATGGCAGAGGCGCTATCGCCGTCGAACCTCGCGATCACCAACCCCGAAGTGATCAAACGGGCGGTCGAAACACGCGGCGAAAGCCTGCTCAAGGGCCTGAAGCACATGCTCACCGACCTGTCGCGCGGGCAGCTCAGCCACGTCGATCCCGATGCGTTCGAGGTCGGCGTCAATATCGCGACCACCCCCGGCAAGGTCGTCCATGAAACCGATCTCTATCAGTTGATCCAGTACAGCCCGACGACGAAGGATGTCTTCACCGTCCCGCTCGTGATCTTCCCGCCGTGGATCAACCGCTTCTATATCCTCGACCTCAATCCGGCGAAGAGCTTCGTCGCCTGGGCCGTCGAACAGGGGCTGACGGTGTTCATGGTCTCGTGGAAATCGGCCGACGCCTCGATGAAGGATATCGTCTGGGACGATTATATTGCGGCGCAGGTCGACGCGATCGACACCATCCGCGACCTGCTGGGCGTCCGGCATGTCCACACGATCGGCTATTGCGTCGCGGGAACCACGCTTGCCGCGACGCTGGCGATGCTGGCCGCAAGAGGCGAAGCGGACAAGGTCCGTTCGGTGACCTTCTTCACGGCGCAGGTCGACTTCGAGCTGGCGGGCGACCTCAAACTGTTCGTCGACGAAAGCTATCTGGCGCTGCTGCAGCAACTCTCGGCTCCCGGCTTCCTCGACGGCCGCTACATGGCGGCGACCTTCAACAGCCTGCGGGGCCGCGACCTCATCTGGAATTACGTCGTCGGCAATTACCTGCTCGGCAACGACTATCCGCCGTTCGACCTGCTATACTGGAACGGCGACGTCACCAACCTGCCCGCAAAGTGGCACCGGCAATATCTGGTCGACCTCTACCGCGACAACCGGCTGGTAATTCCCAACAGCCTGTCGGCGCTGGAAACGCCGCTCGATCTCAAGAAGATCAGGACCCCTGCCTATATCCAGGCGGGGCGCGAGGATCATATCGCACCCCTCGTCAGCGTCTGGCGATTGATGGACCATCTGTCGGGTCCCAAGACGTTCCTGCTTGCGGGATCGGGGCATATCGCCGGCGTCGTGAACCCGCCCGCCGCCGGCAAATATCAATATTGGACTGGCGACAACGACGCCGCGACGCTGGACGAATTCGTCGCGGGCGCGACCGAGACAAAGGGTAGCTGGTGGCCGCACTGGATCGGCTGGATTTCGGAACAGGACGCCGCAAAAACGTCTGCCAAGGGCTCGCGCATCCCCGGGAAGGGCGCTAAAAAGGCGATCGAGGATGCGCCTGGCCGCTACGTCAAACAACGGTAATAGAGCGCGAATATACCGGCCTTGGGCCGGCAATCCGAATATTTTTGTGCGCTGCAACATTTTTCCCTTGAAATCGCCGATCCACTCCTATATTGTGCACTGCAACATAAAGGAGTTGTTCCGATGGCTACAAAGATGGATAGTGCCGAAAAGGCCTTCGAAGCCGCGACGCTGGAAACCGCTGCCAAGCCGGTAGCCGCTCCCGCCGAGCAGGCCCCGATCGCTGCCCCCGCGGCAGTGAAGGCTCCGGCCCCCGCAAAGATCAAGACGGTGAAGGCAAAAGCCAAGCCGGCCGCGAAAAAGGCTGCCGCTCCCAAGGCGGTCGCCAAGAAGGTTGCCCCGAAGAAGGCGACCGCAAAGACCATTGCCCCCGCCACCAAGAAGGCAGCGCCGAAGCCGGCCGCCGTCCTCAACAAAGGAATCAAGACCATGAACGACACTGTCAAGAAGTTCGCTGACGAAGCCAAGACCCGCGCCGAAGCGCTGACCGCCGATTTCCAGGAGCGTTCGAAGGACGCCTTCGCCAAGTCGAGCAAGCTTGCTGAAGAAGCCGTCGAATTCAACAAGGCGAACGTCGAAGCGCTCGTCGAAGCCGGCAAGATCGCTGCCAAGGGCCTCGAAACCCTCGGTCAGGAAGGCGTCGCCTTCGCTCGCAAGAGCTTCGAAGACACCTCGGCCGCGCTGAAGGGCTACACCGCCGTCAAGACCCCGGCCGATTTCTTCAAGCTCTATGCCGAAAACAGCAAGAAGGCGTTTGACGCCGCCGTTGCGCAGACCTCGAAAACCAGCGAACTCGTCGTCAAGCTGACGAACGACAGCTTCGCGCCGATCTCGAACCGCGTTTCGGTCATCACCTCGAAGCTGAAGGCTGCCTAAGGCCCTCACCTTCCCGTTGGCGCGGACCTCCCCTCCTCTCCCAATCCGCGCCGACACCCACAAGACCGCTCGCTTCCACCGGAAGCGGGCGGTTCTTGCTTTTCGGGACCTCTCCCAAAAGCCTGCCCAACCCCCATATTTTCGGCGGCGCGCGCTTCCGGTCGTGGGCGGGCAACGAAAAGGGGGTTAATGCCTTCTCGCCCTCTTGCGATTCCGTTCCGGCTTGCGATATTCCCTATGATGATGCTTCCCGCTTCGATCCCCCATGTCGTCCGCATAACGGCGGGCAAGGATGACGATGCGTCCGGTACGCCGGGCGTCGGCATTGCGACGCGCACGCGCGCAAAGCCCAAGAAGCCGTCGATGTACAAGGTGCTGCTGCTCAACGACGACTATACCCCGATGGAATTCGTCGTGATGGTATTGCAGCGCTTCTTCAACATGGACATCGAACAGGCGACCCAGGTGATGCTCCACGTTCACCAGCAGGGCGTAGGAGTGTGCGGCGTGTTCAGCTATGAAGTTGCCGAAACCAAGGTGAATCAGGTGATGGATGCCGCGCGGCAGAACCAGCACCCGCTGCAGTGCACGCTCGAGAAGGCCTAACCTCCCTTCAATCCGTCATCCCGGCAAGGGCGGGGATGACGATGGGAATGTCCTACCCGCCCCGTGCCGCCTGCTCGGCCCTGAGCGCGGCAGACGGCTCTCCCTTCAAATCGCCATAGCGGAGCGGCTGGCCACATCCCGGACAAACGGTTGACGTCCCGACGTCGGTGCCGCACGCCCGGTGGATATAGCGCATGGCCGGTCCCGTGCCGGTTTCGCCCTCGGCATAAGCCCAGCGCTCGGCCCAATTGCGCATCGCATAAAGGACGTCGAACAGGTCCTTGCCCTTCGCGGTCAGCCGATATTCATGGCGCGGCGGACGCGCCTGATAGGCATGGCGCTCGACCACCCCTTCCTTTTCCATGAGTTTCAACCGCGCCGACACGAGCTGCGGCCCAAGGCCCGTGTTCGCCACGATCGCCTCGAACCGCCGCCGTCCGAAGAACAGGTCGCGCAGGATCAACAGTACCGCGCGGTCGCCAAGCAATTCGGCCGACCGCCCGACCGGGCAAAATGTATCCGACAGGTCCGCGCGTCTGGGCATCGCTCCACTCAGTGCCAAATTATCTCTTGTCACTATGATTATCATAGTTACTATCGGGCGCAAGAGGTAGAGTCGCCCATGCCCAATCCCGCAGCCGTCATCATCGGAGCCGGAGACGCCACGGGCGGCGCAATCGCGCGCGCGTTCGCCGCCGAAGGACTTACCGCCTGCGTCAATCGCCGCGAACGCAACACCGATGCACTCGAAGCGCTGGCGCAATCGATCCGTGACGACGGGCATCAGGCGCGCGCCTTCCCGGCCGACGCCCGCGACGAAGAGGCGATGATCGCGCTGTTCGACCGGATCGAGGTCGAAGTCGGCCCGGTCGAAGTCGCGGTGTTCAACATCGGCGCCAATGTAAACTTTCCAATCAGCGAGACGACGGTGCGCGTCTATACCAAGGTCTGGGAGATGGCCTGCCTTGGCGGCTTCCTGATGGGGCGCGAGGCGGCAAAGCGGATGATCCCGCGCGGACGCGGCACGATCCTCTTCACCGGCGCAACCGCCAGCCTGCGCGGCGGATCGGGTTTTGCCGCCTTTTCGGGCGCCAAGGGCGCGCTCCGGATGCTGGCACAGTCGATGGCGCGCGAGTTGGGGCCACAGGGCATCCACGTCGCGCATACGGTCATCGATGGCGCGATCGACACCGACTTCATCAAGGGTCGCCATCCCGATTTCGACAACGCGAAGGTGCAGGACCTGATCCTCAACCCCGCGGCGATCGCCGCCAATTATGTCATGCTCCACAAACAACCCAAAAGCGCGTGGACGCACGAACTCGACCTTCGTCCTTGGGGAGAGAAATGGTGAGCAAGACCCTCGAACTGATTTTCGATTTCGGTAGCCCCAATGCCTATCTGACGTTGAAGGTGTTGCCTGAATTGCTCGATCGCACCGGCGCCGATCTCGTCGTCACGCCATGCCTGCTCGGCGGCATTTTCAAAGCGACGGGGAACAAGGCGCCCATGGTGCAATATGCCGAAGCGCCAGCCAAACTCGCCTACGAACATCTTGAGATGCGGCGTTTTATCGAGAAGCACGGCCTCTCCAGATTCCGCCTCAACCCGCATTTCCCGGTCAACACGCTGACCATCATGCGCGGCGCGATCGTCGCCGGGGACGAAGGCACACTCGATGACTATGTCGAAGTCGTGAACCGGGCGATGTGGGAAGACGGGCTGAAGATGGACGATCCCGACGTGATCGTGACCTACCTCTCGGCCAACGGCTTCGACGGCCCAGCCCTCCTTGCGCGGACGCAGGAGGCCGATATCAAGGCAAAGCTGGTCGCCAACACCGAAGCCGCCGTCGCGCGCGGCGTGTTCGGCATCCCGACCTTCTTCGTCGGGGACGAGATGTTCTTCGGCAAGGACCGGCTCGATCAGGTGGAAGAGGCGCTGGCCTGACCACCTCTCACGGTCGTTACGACTACGCGGCGCCGGCTGACGACCGGTAGCGGACGTATCTATCGGGGGGTCCTCTCTCGCTATGTTACACCTTTTGATGCCTGGTGCTATTTCGCCGGATGGCTTGGAAGCGTCAGGCATACCGCCTCAAATTCGCGCTATTGAGGCACTAGCGACCGATAAGGGTTGGAAGGAAACTTGTCGCGGGCAATCAGGTGAAGAGCAGGTGGTTCGCTTGCTGGCACCCGGAGATATCAGCGAGCAGGCTATTGAGGAATTTTCTGATCGCGTTCTCACTCTCGCGTCGCGAATTTCGGTGATAGATGTTTATCAGTCCCATTCCGAGGTTTGCAATCTAGAGCCAGGCACAGTGGCAAGCAACAGCCCTGCAAGTAGCTTGGCATTCGGTCCTCCTGAAGAACTAGAACCTCTGAAGGTTATTGCCATCGACTGCGGATTTACATCCACATTCATTAGGCAGTGCGTCCGGCGGATAGCCAACTCGTCCAGAAGAAGGACGGCTGGGCTGTGCTGGACGCAGGTGAAGATGCAATATCCCGCTACGGGCCATTAATCTGCTTCGGAAAGCTTTCGTGGCTCGGAAATGAGACGCAAAACGTCCGCCCTCCACCCGAAAAGCCGCCATTACCCATAAGAAAAGGGCCGGAGTTTCCCCCGGCCCTTCCCTAACTCATCGTGCCTGAAATCAGGCGCCGGCGACGTCCGCCGTGTCGACCTTGACACCCGGACCCATCGACGACGACAGCGCGATCTTGCGGACATATTTGCCCTTCGCGCCGGCCGGCTTGGCCTTGACGATCGCATCGACGAACGCATCAAAGTTCTGGCGGAGCTTCTCCTCGCCGAACGACAGCTTGCCGATACCGGCGTGGATGATGCCGACCTTTTCGACGCGGAATTCGATCTGGCCGCCCTTGGCTGCCTTGACCGCTTCGGCGACGTTCGGGGTGACGGTGCCCAGCTTCGGGTTCGGCATCAGGCCCTTCGGACCCAGCGTCTTGCCGAGGCGGCCGACGATGCCCATCATGTCCGGCGTCGCGATGACGCGGCCATAGTCGAGGTTGCCCGCGAGCATGTCTTCCATCAGGTCTTCCGCACCGACCTTGTCGGCGCCGGCGGCCAGCGCCTTGTCGACGTTGTCGCCGCGCGCGAACACCGCAACCTTGACGTCCTTGCCGGTGCCGGCGGGCAGCGTGACGACGCCGCGGACCATCTGGTCGGCATGACGCGGGTCGACGCCCAGGTTCATCGCGATTTCCAGCGTTTCGTCGAACTTGGCCGAGGCCAGTTCGCGCACCGTCTTGATCGCTTCGTCAACGCCGTGCAGCTTCAGCGCGTCGACCTTGCCCTCAAGGGCCTTCTGCTTCTTGGTCAGCTTTGCCATGGGGTCAGCCCTCCGTCACTTCGAGGCCCATCGAACGGGCGCTGCCCTCGATGATCTTCGTTGCCTGTTCCAGGTCGTTCGCATTGAGATCCTTCATCTTGATCTCGGCGATTTCGGTCAGCTTCGAACGGGCGATCTTGCCGCCGCTGATCTTGCCGGGCTCCTTCGAACCCGATTTCAGGTTCGCGGCCTTCTTGATCAGATAAGTCGCCGGGGGCGTCTTGGTGATGAAGGAAAAGCTCTTGTCGGCGAAGACGGTGATGATCGTCGGGGTCGGCTGACCCTTTTCGAGGCCGTCGGTCGCGGCGTTGAACGCCTTGCAGAATTCCATGATGTTGACGCCGCGCTGACCAAGCGCCGGCCCAAGCGGCGGCGACGGGTTGGCGGTGCCGGCGGGCACCTGCAGCTTGATGTAGCCGCTGATCTTCTTAGCCATGATGGCCTCCTGTCTTTCTGTTGCCCCGGACCGATCCGGGACTCAAAATAAGCGGTCGAACGGAAGGGCATCACCCCTTCCTCCCGCGCGGAATCACGTCCGTGTCTGACGCGAAGCGGCGCCACTAGCCGCAAACGTCGCAGAAAACAAGCCTTATGCGTCGCCCTCGGGCCGGGTGATGCGCAGCAACCCTTCCTGCATCGCCGAGGCGATCAGCGTGCCGTCCTGCCGATAGACCAGGCCGCGATTGATCCCGCGGCTGGCGCCGGTCCAGTCGCTGTCCATCACATAGACGAACCATTGATCGGCGCGCACGTCGTCGTGAAACCACATCGCATGGTCGAGGCTGGTCGAGAACAATCCCGGTGTCGACCAGGTAAAGCCATGCGGCAGCAGCGAAGAGGACAGGAGCCCCATGTCCGACGCATAGGCGAGGAAAGCGCGGTGAAGCAGCGGATCGTCGCCGATCGGTGCGGCCAGCCGATACCATTGATAATGCGTCGTTCCCTTTTCGACCGACGAGGGACGAAAGCTGCGGATCTCGAAGGGGCGAAGCCGCGCCATTCGGTCGAGCTGCGCGTCGCTGACATTGGGGTCCGCGGCCAGATTCTCGACGAACTCGGCGCACTCCTCAGGCGGCAGCACATCGGGCATCGGCGCCTGATGCGCGGCGCCGGGCTCGGGCGCGTGGAACGAGGCGGTAAGGTTGAAGATCACCTTGCCATCCTGCCGGACGACAACGCGGCGGTTCGCGAAGCTGCGGCCATCGAAATCGCGGTGAACACGGAAATGGAGCGGCTTTGCCTCGTCGCCGCCGCGCAGGAAATAGGCGTGGAGCGAATGCGCGGTCTTGGCCGGATCGACGGTGCGTGCTGCCGCGACGAGCGCCTGCGCGATCACCTGCCCGCCAAAGATGCGTTGCCGCGTAGGCTTGTTGAAGGCGGGAAAGGTGAATTCGTCTTCCAGACCCGGCACGCGCTCCAGGTCGAACAGGCGCGTCACCGCCGCGACGACCTTCTCGGGCGAAAAGGCCGACTGGATTTCGCGTGCGCGATCGACGCGGGCCTGAATCTCGTCGGGAGTCAGGCTCATGACATCATCCGATCCGTTGACTGGTGGCGGCCGATGACCGTCACTTCATGCGTTCGACCTGCTCGAAATCGAGCTCGACGGGCGTCGCGCGACCGAAGATCGACACCGACACCTTGACGCGCGCCTTGTCGAAGTCGAGTTCCTCGACCACGCCATTGAAGCTCGCGAACGGGCCTTCCAGCACCTTGACCTGATCGCCGATTTCGTAATCGACGCGAATTTCCTGCTTGGGGCGCGCCGCGGCCTCTTCCTTGCTGTTGAGGATGCGTGCGGCTTCGGCTTCGCTGATCGCCTGCGGCTTGCCCGACGAACCGAGGAAACCCGTCACCTTCGGCGTATTCTTGACAAGGTGATAGACGTCGTCGCTCATCGTGAGCTTGGCGAGGACATAGCCGGGGAAGAATTTCCGTTCGGCCTGCACCTTCTTGCCGCGCTTCACTTCGGTGACGGTCTCGACCGGCACTTCGACCGCCTCGACGAAATCGCTGAGGCCCATGCGTTCGGCTTCGGCCAGCACCGAATCGCGAACCTTGTTTTCGAAGCCCGAATAGGCGTGAATGATGTACCAGCGCGCCATGATGCGTGTCCCTTTTACCCTGCGGTGCCGCGCTTAGCGCGCGAGCGACGTCAGCCAGCTGACGATGAATTTGAAAACCGTGTCGACGCCGAAAAAGAAGAGCGCCAGGAGCGTGGTCATGATCAGCACCAGGATGGTGGTCTGCACCGTCTCGCGGCTCGAAGGCCACACGATCTTGGTAGCCTCGGTCTTCACCTGGTTGACGAATTCGCCAATTTTGGGCTTGGCCATATCGCGCGTCCTGTCCTTCAAACGTCCAATGATCCGGGCCAGATGGGTTGCCGCCCTCCGCGCGTCAAGCACGCTTCGGGCAATAGTCCGCCCACCCTCCCCGAGCATGTCGGCGAAAGGCGGAAGGAAAACGGCGCATCTGTCCGAATGATGCGGCCTTTAAACGGGCCTCCGCACCTTGGCAAGCGATTGCAGCAGGCGCCGCGGTCAGGCCGGCGAGGAGAGCTTCATCAGCACAAGGCCCGCGACGATCAGCAACGCGGCAAGAATGCGCACGCCGCCCGCCGGTTCGCCGAGCACGGCAATTCCTACCAGAAAGGCCCCGACCGCCCCGATCCCGGTCCAGATCGTATAGGCGGTACCCAGCGGCAGCGCCTTCATCGACAACGAAAGCAGCGCAAAGCTGATGGTCATCGCGACCAGCGTGACGACCGTCGGGCCGGGGCGCGTAAAGCCCTCCGACTGTTTCATGGCCAAAGCCCAGACGACTTCGAACAATCCCGCGATGATCAGGTAAACCCAGGGCATGACAGCCTCCTCGATGGCTGCCGGGCCGTCCCGGTCCTGTAACCTGCGGCGCCGCAGGCAGGGACGTGGCCCTTTTAGGGTCTGGCCGGCCTGGCAGGGGCAGCAGGACTTGAACCCGCGACCCTCGGTTTTGGAGACCGATGCTCTACCAACTGAGCTATACCCCTAGGCCGGAGTGCGCCCTTAGCCGCATCGGGGGGCGGGGCGCAAGGGGATTGGTGCGATCCTCGCACCGGCCCGCCATGCGACAGGACGTGCGCCGGCAAAGTGGAGCGGACGTCGCTTGCAAAGGGGCGGCAGGCTGATATGCGCAGCCGCTCATGGTTGCCGCCGAGTCCTCCGCCCCACCGCAACATTATCTGGGCGGCATCGCGCTGCGGCTGGTCGCCATGGCCAGCCTTTCCGGCATGTATGCCGTCGTCAAACTGGTCGATGCGGCGGGCGTCCACATCGTCGAAAGCCTGTTCTGGCGCCAGGCGGTGATCCTGCCGCTGCTCTTTGGCTGGGCGATGACGCACGACGGCCTCGCGACCTTCCGCACCCGGCGGTTCGCCATCCATACCCGCCGCGCGATGATGGGCCTGACCGGCATGGTCTTCAACTTCGGCGGCATGATCTTCCTGCCGATGGCAGAGGCCACGACGATCAACCTGTCGGTGCCGATCTTCGCGGTCATCTTTGCCGCGCTGTTCCTGCACGAACCGACCGGCCGGGCACGATGGAGCGCGGTGATCGCGGGCTTCATCGGCGTCCTCATCGTGCTCAACCCGACCTCGATGCTGGCCGGTGGACTCAACGGCAGCCATGCGATGGGCGCCCTGATCGCGCTGGGCGGCGCCATCATGACGGCGCTGGTGACGATCCAGATCCGCGACCTCGGCCGCACCGAAAGCGCGATCGCGATCGTATTCTGGTTCAGCATGATCTCGCTGGTTCCGCTGGGCATCGCCCTGCCCTTTTTCATCACACCGCACAGCCTCGGCGTGTGGGCGCTGCTGATCGGGCTCGGCCTGGCAGGCGCCGTGGCGCAGATGTCGCTGACCGGCGCGTTACGACTTGCGCCGGTGGCGGTGGTGACCCCGATGGACTATTCCAGCCTGCTGTGGTCGATTGCCTGCGGCTGGTGGCTCTTTGGAACCCTGCCCGCCGATACGACATGGATCGGTGCCCCGTTGATCATCGCCAGCGGCCTGTTCATCGCCTGGCGCGAACATCGTCGGCAGATCGAACGCGCAAAGGATATCGCCGCATGACCCGCCCCATACTCTATCATTGCCCCGACGCGCGGTCGCTGCGTTGCCTGTGGGCAGTCGAGGAAGCCGGGGTCGATGTCGACCTTCGCCTCCTCAAATTCCCGCCGCGCGCGTTCGAACCCGATTATCGCGCCGTGAACCCGCTGATGACGATCCCCGGCTGGGTCGAGGGCGGGCGGCTGATGACCGAATCGACTGCGATCTGCGAACGCATCGCCGAAGGCACCTCGCTGGAACTGGCCCGCGACGAAGCCGATTACTGGGAATGGCGCAACTGGCTGCATCGCAGCGACGCGACGCTGACCTTCCCGCTTGCGATCATGATCCGCTACACCCGCGTCGAACCCGAGGAACGCCGCCTCGCGCAGGCGGTCGACGATTACAAGGCCTTCTTCGGCGGGCGCGCCCGCAGCATCGAGGCGGCGCTGGGCGACGGGCGCGAATGGCTGGTCGCGGGACGTTTCACCATCGCCGACATCGCGATCGGCTATGCGGCCTTTCTGGCGACGACGCTGGGCGCAGACGACGTTCTGGGCGATGCGTCGAAGGCATGGCTGGCGCGGTGCATGGCACGCGACGGCTTCCGGCGCGCGCGCGAAAGGCAGATGGCCGGCCAGGGTCAGGATGACAATTCGGGGCTTGCGTAAGGCATTTCCGCATCGCGATCCCGTCCAAGCAAACGCAACATGGTAACATTATAGTCCCACGCATAGATTTGCTCGTTATGGCACCAAGGCTGGCGGTGCCGGATCTTGCGATAATCGATGCCCTTGAAATCGGGGCCGGGAAGCGGTGGTCCGCGGCGCGTTTCGGCCACCGCGCCGGCCCGCAATCCGGGAGTCCAGTAATCGAGCGCGGGGTCCGTTGCGCGGACGATTTCCAACAAGGCCTTGCGGCCGTTGCGAAATTCGAAACTCGCGTCGGCGATACCGCTTCGGGACCAATAGGCGTAGCAGCGCAGTTGGATCAGCGTCCCGATACGCGACGTTTCTTCGGCTTCCCGTGCCGCGCTCCACGACCAACTTACGAAACCCGCGCCGAGCGCAGCCGACGCCACCGCGATCAGCACGATGCGAAGAGCAGCGCGGCTCCCGCTCAATTCACCATCCGCTCATAGCCCTCCCAATAGGGCGCGCGCAGGTCCTTGCGCAGGATCTTGCCCGATGCGTTGCGCGGCAGCGCCGCGATCACATCGACACTGCGCGGCGCCTTGAACGCGGCGATGCGATCGCGCGCCCAGGCGATGATGTCGGCTTCCTCGATGCTCATGCCCGGTTTCGGGACCACGACCGCCTTCACGGTCTCGCCCCACTTCTGGTCCGGAATGCCGATCACCGCGACCTCCTGTACCGCCGGATGCCCGAAGATCGCGCTCTCGACCTCGGCGGGATAGACATTCTCGCCGCCGGAAATGATCATGTCCTTCATCCGGTCGTGGATGAAGAGATAGCCATCCTCGTCCAGATAGCCGGCGTCGCCGGTGTGAATCCAGCCATCGGCGGTCATCGTCTTCGCCGTCGCGTCGGGCAGGTTCCAGTATCCGATCATGTTGTTCGACGACCGGGTCACGACCTCGCCGACATCACCCGTCGGCACGCTGGCACCGTCGGGACCCAGGATCGCGATCTCGACTCCCGGCAGCGGTTTGCCGGCCGATCGCATCCGCGCATTCCCCTCGGGATCATGATCCTCGGGCGGCAGCATGCAGATCGTGCCCGTCGTCTCGGTCATCCCATAGGCCTGGATGAACTGCGCGCCGAACATCTTGATGCACTGGCGCAGCAACTCGAGCGGGATCGGCGCGGCGCCATAGAGGATATATTTCAGCCGGCCGTAATCGACGCTGGCGCAGCGGGGATGAAGCAACAGCATCTGAAGCGCGGCGGGGACAATGAAAAACCGCGTCACGCCATGCTGTTCGACCGCGTCGAACACGCCGTCGGGATTGAACTCGGCCAGGATGATTCCGGGCAACCCTGCCGCCAGCGCCATGATGCCAAGCCCGGTACCGCCGATATGCGCACAGGGCATCGCGACCAGCACTGCCTCGTCATCTTCCCATTTGGTATAGGGCATGTCGGCTTCGTTCGAATGCTTGCGCAGCGCGAAGAGGTTGCGGTTCGACAGCACCGCACCCTTGGGATTGCCGGTCGTGCCCGAGGTATAGAGTTGGAGAACGGCATCGTCCGATCCGGCGGGGGGGAAGGCTGCGCGCGGTGTGGCCTCGATCAGCGCGCGGGCTTCGTCGGCGCCGATGATGCGCGGGTCGTGGTCGAGCTTTCCGGCGAGTTGCTGCGCCACGCTGTCAAAGCCCGGCCCGGCAAAAACGATCTTCGCCTTCGTGTCGTTGACGACATAGGCCCATTCTCCGGGCGCAAGCCGCCAGCCGATGGGCGCCATCACGACGCCCGCGCGGGCGGCGCCATAGAAGAGGGTGAAATACAGGTCGCTGTTCTTGCCGATCCAGGCGATCCGGTCGCCCTTCTGCAACCCCGCGGCCAGCAGCAGGCTTGCGACGCGCGCGGTACGGTCCTCCAGTTCGGCATAGGTAAAGACGCGCTCGTCCTCACGCATCGCAACGCGATCGGGCCGCTCCGCCGCCCAATGCGTGATGAACTCGTCGAAACTCAAAATATCCGAAACATCGGCGACCATCGCATCACTCTCCTCGACTCGCGTCTCTCGGGCGCGATTGAGCGAAGGCTAACGACTGCAAACGCGAGGTAAAGCGCAGAGATGGAAACCTGTCAGTAGCATCAGGCTTTCCATTGCCTATTGCCAATTTTCCAAATAGTTTTGCAGTTATCATTCAGAGATGCCGGGCCCCGTCATGAAATTTCTTGTGGCTTTACTGATTTCAGGAACAATTGTTTCCGCATCGTTCGCTAACGAAGACGTTCAGGAAATCGTTGTAACAGCGCAGCCGCTATCGCAAACGGCAACCAATCTCGAGAAATGCCTCGCGGCGTCCTGCCCGCCGGAAGCCGACATCAGCGCCACTTTGGCACACGCCGAGAACCAATTCGTCGCCGGCGATTATAAAGGTGCGCGTCGCACGTTGCGCGAATCCATTGACCGGAACCGGCAGTATCGATCCCGCTATCCCGTCGCATTGTCCGAACTCTATCGGGCCAATGCCAATGTACTCGAACATATGGGTGAATTGACCCGTCTACGTCATTCGATCGTCGAAATGCGCGACACGCTGAAAGACAATCTGCCGGCAGACGATCCGCGAGCGCTGGCGGCGGAACTGGAAGTTGCAGACTTTCGATTCAAATCAGGCTTCCCGCAAGATGCGGCAGAAAAATACCTGGCCGTCGAGCGTGATGCGCTCGCGGCCGGCGTCCCGCAGGTCGCTGTGCTGGGGCGATTGCGCTACCTCTCCCTGCTTCTGCAGGACGCGCAGGCGAACAAGCATGACCGGTCACTGTCCAACAAGGCGAGAGACCAGATATCCGGGTTTATTGCCAATCCGACACCCGGTGCAGAACGATTTGCTTTGGTCGGTCGGATATTGCTGGCCCGGTTGGATCGCGCGATGGGCGATCAGCAATCGACAGATGCCTTGATTGCCGAGGTTGTCGCGCAAGGAAGCGCGAACCGCCCGCTGCTAATCTATTCCCCCCCAATAAATCTGGATGATTCAAGACGCTTCTTGCCCGACAAGTGGGTCGACATTGGCTTCTGGGTCAGCGACCGTGGCCGCGTCGAAGAAGCGGAAGTATTGCGCAGCGGTGGTACGCCGGATTGGGCCGACGCCGTGCTGCGCTCGATCGAGAAGCGCCTCTATGTGCCGGCGAAGGCGGCCGACGGCAAACAAAGCAAGTTTTTCATGGTCGAGCGCTACACCTTGACGGCCTATTGGACGGAGGAAGCCGGCACCCGCATGAAGAGTCGAAGCCGCATTCCGCGAATCGAACGACTGGACCTGACCCCTTGACGCAGATTGGCGGTTAGCCCCTACGGAACAACAGCATCAGATTATTGGCCGGCATCGCCCGGCGTTCGGCGAAGGCAAGGCCGGCGTCGGCCGCGGCTGCCGCCACCTGATGGCGGTCGCGCAGGCCCCATTCGGGGTTACGGGCACGGAGTCCCGCATCGAAGGCGCGATTGCTTTCCGCAGTCTCGACTTCGGCCTCCAGATAGGGGCCATAGAGGATCAGCGGCGCGCCTCTCGGCAAAATCCGGGCCGCGCCCGCCAGCAGGCCGAGCGTCGCGGCCCACGGGCTGATGTGCACCATGTTGATGCAGAGGACCGCATCGGCCGACGCCAGCGGCCAGTCGGCTGCCGCAGCGTCGAGCATCAGCGGCGGCGCGAGGTTCGGCACCCGTTCATCGGCGCTCCAGGCGGCGATCGAGGATAGCGCGTCGGCATCGGGATCGCTTGGTTGCCAGTCGAGCCGCGGAAAGGCGGCGGCGAAATGGACAACATGTTCGCCCGACCCGCTGGCGACCTCCAGCACCGTTCCCGCGGGCGGCAACCAGTCGGCGAGCACCGCCGCGATCGCATCGCGGTTCCGCAGCGTGGCAGGCGCATGGCGCCTGGCCCCATCGCCGCCGTCACGCGGCGTCCAGGGTCCGCTCATCGCCGCCCTGCCCGCGCTTCGACGAGCATCCGCCGGGCGCGAATGAAAACCTCGATCCGCTGAAAGGCCAGAAAGCCCAGCGCGAAAGCCAGCAGGATGTCGGTCGCGGCCATCAATCCGGCATGCCCCGGCCCCGCCATCTGTTCCGCCATGGCGCGCGACGCGCTGCGGATGAAGATCAGCACGACGATGAACAGCAAGGCGGCCGGCGACACGGTCTGGCTGAGTTCATGGGTTTCCGGGTCGACGGCGATCTTCATCAGTTTGCCGCGTGTCCAGCCCAGCGCGGCGCCCACGCCCAACGCGAGCAGGCACCAGAGCCAGGTCGCGCCATGCGGCGGAGCGCTCCAGAACACGAAGCCGACCAGCACGGCATAGAGCGCCGGCAATATCCACAACCTCTCCAGCCGCAGCCGCCGCGCCTTGCCGACCGCCCGCAGACGAAAGAAGAGAACGAGGAGGATAATCGCCCCGGGAATCGCATATTGCATCCAGGCCGAAGGCGCCGCGGTCGCATTCATTGCCGTCTCACCCAGCCTTCGCTTGCGCACGCGCGCGGCGTTCGCGAACGATGAGCCACAGGAACAGGCCGACCGGCCCCGCCATCAACGTCAGGAACAGGAAGGGGACCTGCACGATCCGGCCGAACCCCTTGCCGTCGGCATCGCGGGCGATCCACATGCCGGTGAACAGGTCGAACGCCAAATAATGGACCCACCCCAAAGTCGCCCCCCCCGGTGTATCGAATAGTTTCATCACGCCCGCCAGCGAGGAGAAGCTCCCGCCGCCCTGCCCCCCCGGATCGATCCCACCGGTCAGGAAGCCCGTGATCAGCACAAGGTAGAGAAGGCAAAGCAGCAGCACGCCGGCATACATGATGAAAGACAATATGCGCGGGCTGCGCGGCGCGAAGGCGAGCATCAGCCAGCCCACGAAGGCCCAGTAATTGGCCAGCAGATAGATGGTGTTCCAGCTCATGGTGCCCCCTTGTTTCTAGATGAGCCCGCCAAGGCCGAAGAGAAGAATGCCGCCGAACAAGGCAATCAGCCCGACCGTCACGATCAGCAACGTCATTCGCGCTGCGGGCAGGCGCCGCACCGCCAGGAACGCGGCGGCAAGACCCAGGCCGAAGGCGATCAGCGGCGCATAAAGGAAGACCCAGTCATAGCTGAACTCCCGGCGAACGCGGATCAACTCCCATTGCTCGACGACCAGCCCGTAAATCGTAATCGCGGCCAGCCAGACCGCCAAAAAAACCACCGCGAACAGCGCACCGCCGGCCAGACAACCGGCGCCGGTGCTTTTCCCCTCGCGATCTACCATGCTGTCCAAAGGTCGTTGACCTCGCTCAACTACGTCGTTTCCGCCGCATCACCCTGTTCATTCCATGCCAGCACGGGTTTGCGCGCTGCAAGCGTTTCGTCAAGTCGCGCGCGCGGGGCGAAATGCGGCGCCGATTTCAGCGCCGGATCGCCCTGCTGCGCACGCAGCGCGATGCTACGGAGCGCGCCGATGAACTGATCGAGAACCGCCTTTGATTCGGTCTCGGTCGGTTCGACCAGCATTGCGCCATGGACGACGAGCGGAAAATACACCGTCATCGGATGATAGCCCTCGTCGATCAGTCCCTTGGCGATATCGAGCGTCGAGAATCCTTCGGCGAGGCCGCGATCGCTGAACAACGCCTCGTGCATGCACGGCCCCGAAGCGCCAAAGGGCGCGTCGAGCACGTCCTCAAGGTTGCGCAGGACATAGTTGGCGTTGAGCACCGCATCCTCGGCGACCTGCCTGAGACCATCGGCGCCATGGCTGAGGATATAGGTCAGTGCGCGGGTGAACATACCCATCTGGCCGTGAAAGGCGGTCATGCGCCCAAAGCTCTGGGGATGATCCTCGTCGGCGTTTTCTTCCTCGATCAGGCGGAATGCGCCGTCCGCGAGCCTTGTCACGAACGGTAGCGGCGCGAACGGCGCGAGCGCTTCGGACAGAACGACCGGACCCGACCCCGGCCCGCCGCCGCCGTGCGGGGTTGAAAAGGTCTTGTGGAGATTGATGTGCATCGCATCGACGCCAAGGTCGCCGGGACGCACCCGCCCGACGATCGCGTTGAAGTTGGCACCGTCGCAATAGACATAACCGCCGGCCGCATGCACCGCGTCCGAAATCGCCTTCAGGTCGCGCTCAAACAGCCCGCAAGTATTGGGATTGGTGATCATCACGCCGGCAACATCGGGGCCAAGCCGCGCCGTCAGCGCCGCAAGGTCGACGCGCCCTTCGCCGGTCGCGGGGATATCCTCGACCGTGAAACCCGCGAAGGCCGCAGTGGCGGGGTTGGTGCCGTGCGCGCTTTCAGGCACGAGCAGGACGCGCCGATCCTCGCCACGTGCCTCCAGCGCCGCCTTGATGCACAGGATCCCGCAAAGCTCCCCATGCGCTCCGGCTTTCGGCGACATGGCGACGCTGTGCATACCGGTCAGCGTGACCAGCCATTCGGCGAGTTCGTGAATGACCGCATAGGCCCCTTGCACGGTTTCCTGTGGTTGCAGCGGATGCGCGTCGGCAAAACCCGGCATCCGGGCGACCTTTTCGTTCAGCCGCGGATTATGCTTCATCGTGCAGCTTCCGAGCGGGAAAAGCCCGAGGTCGATCGCATAATTCTGCCGCGACAGGCGCGTATAGTGGCGCACCGTCTCGGACTCGCTGAGCCCCGGGAGACCGATCGGCGCCGATCGGGCCAAAGCCCCCATATCGATGGCGGGCGCAGCGTCGTCGAAATCGACGCCGGTCGTCGCGTCGGACCCGATTTCAAAGATCAACGGTTCTTCGAGCATCAACGCCCGGTTGCCCGTGAAGGTGGTGTTGTCGTCGGCCCCGCCGGCGATCATTTCGGGGCGCCAGCCGGCGCGGTTGAGCGCGGTCATGCCAGAACCTCCTTCAGCGCGGCGGCAAAGGCCGCGACATCCTCTGCCGTCACCGTCTCCGTAACCGCGACGACAAGGCCGTTCGCCAGCCCTTCATTGTCGGGATACAGCCGGCCAAGCGATACGCCGCCCAGAATGCCCTTTTCGGCCAGCGCATGGATCACCGGGCGCGCGGCGGTTGGCAGCACCAGCGTGAATTCGTTGAAGAAGCTGTCGTTCATGACCGACACGCCGGGCAGCTTCGAAAGTTCGGCGGCGGCCGCTTTCGCGCGGGTGTGGTTGATCGCGGCAAGCTGACGAAGCCCCGCCTCGCCCAGCAATGTCATGTGAATACTGAAAGCGAGCGCGCAAAGACCAGAATTCGTGCAGATATTGCTCGTCGCCTTTTCGCGGCGAATATGCTGTTCGCGCGTCGAAAGGGTCAGCACGAAACCGCGCTTGCCGTTGGCATCGACGGTTTCGCCACACAGTCGACCGGGCATCTGGCGGACATATTTGGACTTGCATGCGAAGAGCCCGACATAGGGCCCGCCGAACTGGAGCCCGACGCCAAGCGACTGCCCCTCGCCGACGATAATGTCGGCTCCCATCTCGCCCGGCGCCTTGATGAGGCCGAGCGCGACGGGTTCGGTCACCACCGCGATCAACAGCGCACCGGCAGCCTGACACGCTTCGGCCAGCTTCGTCATGTCATCGATCCGGCCGAGAATATCGGGATACTGGACGACGACGCAGCTTGTGTCCTTGTCGATGTTCGCGGCGAGCGTGGTCCAGTCGGTCTGCGAACCGAGGCCGGGATCACCATCGACCAGATGATCGCCCGTATATTTCGCCATTGTACGCGCAACGCTGCGGTAATGCGGATGAAGGCCGGTCGACAACAAAGCCTTGCTGCGCCGGGTGATGCGCCGCGCCATGACGATTGCTTCCCAGCAAGCAGTCGAACCATCGTACATCGACGCATTGGCGACATCGGTTCCCAACAGCCGTGCGACCTGGCTCTGAAACTCGAACAGCATCTGCAACGTGCCCTGCGCAATTTCGGGCTGATAGGGCGTATAGGCGGTCAAGAACTCGCCGCGCTGGATCAGGTGGTCGACGCTTGCGGGGACATGATGGCGATAAGCGCCGGCGCCGAGGAAGAACGGTCCGTCGCCCGCGGCATGATTTCGCCTCGCGAGCGACGCCATGTGGCGCTCGACCGCCAACTCGCTCGCATGCATCGGCAGGCCTGGAATCGGTCCATCGAGCCGGACCTCGGCGGGCACGTCCACGAACAGATCGTCGATCGAGGAGGCCTCGACCGCGGCAAGCATCGCGGTCCGGTCATCGCTGGTAAGAGGAAGATACCGCATGAATTACTCCGGAGAAGAGACTGGTTTCGAAGAAAAAAGCTGGACGGTGTCGGCAAGCGTGCCCGAAAAGACCGCAGGCCCCGCATGCGTGGTTCGGATCCAGGGCGCGAGCCATATCCGGAAGCCGACGTCGCGAACGCGGCGGCAAAAGGCATAGTCGTCGGAGAGCAGCGCCTGATTTTCGGGCTCGATCAATGGGCAGAAGAACGCCGGTTCGATTTCGCCGACGCCGTGCGTCTGCCGTTCGAGCGGGTCCGGGCGAAAGACAAGGTCGGGCAAAGCGTCCAGCATCCCTTCCATGACCGCGCGGCGGATCAGCATCATCGCCGTGCCAAGCCGCGCCAGCTCGACAAGGTCGGTCATCTTGAAGCTCTGATTCGGGTTCACGAATTGCAGCGCGAACTCGCCCGCATAGCGCGCAAGCTCGGCCGGATTGTCCTTCGCAAGCCCCAACTCGACCGCCCGCGCCACGTTGCGCCAGTTGATCATCCGCCGTGGATAGGCCCCGCCCAGCACGCCGACCTCGGCGTTCGCGTCCATCGCCCGGATCAACGAAAAGACATCGTCGGGCGAAAAGTCGATGTCGGCATCGATGAACAGCAAGTGCGTGCAGTCGCTTTGGAGGAACATCGCGGACAAAAGATTGCGCGCGCGGCTGATCGACGGCTGATACAGGATGAACTCGAAGCGCACGGGCATGCCCGCCGCCTGCGCGCGCAAGGCAAGGTCGAGCAGGGCGCGGACATAGGTTCCCTGCGCCCCTTCATAGATCGGCGTCGCAACCATCAGGCGACAATTGGCAAGCGCGGCGTCGGTCATCGCATCGACTCCATCCCCCCGCAAGCGGGAGGGGTTGGGCATGATGGCGGGAGGAGACTTGCCCCAAGCCTGCTCCCGGTCTCTCCCGCCCGGCGGCGGGGCGAACGATCACAGGTCGGCGATATAATCCTTGTACGCCTGTGCGTTCATCAGCGCATCGAGCTGACTCTTGTCGGTCAGCGTCAGACGGAAGAACCAGCCTTCACCCTCGGGATCGCTGTTCACCAGCGCCGGATCTTCCTCCAGCTGGCCATTGCCCTCTGTCACCACGCCATCGACAGGCGCATAGACATCGCTCGCCGCCTTGACCGATTCGACGACCGCAGCATCGCCGCCCTGGCTTAGTTCCGCGCCGGTATCGGGTACCTCGACGAAAACGATGTCACCAAGCTGGCTTTGCGCAAAATCGGTGATCCCGACGGTAGCGACATCGCCGTCGACGTCGATCCATTCATGTTCTTCGGTGTAATAACGCGGCATCGGTCAGCCTCCCTGTTTGCGCACATAGCGGTGTGGAACGAACGGCATCGCGGCGACGGTGCAAGGCACCCGCTTTCCGCGGACTTCGGCGGCAAGCGCCGTACCGGGCACGGCATGGTCGCGCGGCACATAACCCATGGCGATCGGGGCACCGACGCTGGGCGCGAAGCCGCCCGACGTCACGACGCCGATCTCTTGCTCTCCGTCGAAGAGCTTCGCGCCCTCGCGCACCGGCACCTTGCCGTCGATCAGCAAACCGGCGCGGCGGCGCGGCGGCCCCTCTTCGAGATGACCGAGGATACGCGCGGCTCCGGGAAAATTCTCCTCGCCACGGCGGCGCTTGCCGACGGCAAAGCCAAGATCCGCCTCGACCGGATCAATCTCGGGCGAAAGGTCGTGACCATAGAGCGGCAAGCCGGCTTCGAGACGCAGCGAGTCCCGCGCGCCAAGGCCGATCGGCTTCACCTCTTCCATCGCGCAGAGCGCATCGGCGAACGCGGCCAGCGCCTCATTCGGCAGCGAGATTTCGAAGCCGTCCTCGCCGGTATAGCCCGAACGGCTGATACCGATCGCATGTCCTTGCCATTCGGCGGGGATCGCCTGCATGAAGACAAGCGCAGCGACGTCGGGAACGAGCCTCGCGAGCGCATCGACCGCCTTCGGTCCCTGCAATGCCAGCAGGCCATAATCTTCATTATGGTTGAGCGTGATGTGATCGGGCAGATTCTCGCGCAGGTACCCGATATCGTCCCACTTCACCGCGCCATTGACGACAATCCCGTACTGGTCGCCTTCGTTGGTGATCATCAGGTCGTCCAGAACGCCGCCATCCTCGGCCAGCAGCAGCGAATAGCGCATCCGTCCGGGCTTCAATGCCGCTATGTCGCCGGGAACGATCGCTTCCAGCGCCGCCGCGGCGCCGTCGCCCGACAACAGCAATTGCCCCATGTGGCTGACATCGAACAGCCCGGCGTTTTCGCGGACCCACAGATGCTCGGCCATGATGCCTTCATACTGGATCGGCATCCAGTAACCCGCAAACTCCACCATCCGGCCGCCACGGTCGCGGTGCCAGGCGTCAAGCGGCAGCGTTGCGGTCGGTACCGCATCCTCGCCCGTCTGTTCGCTTTCGGTCATAGCAGTCTCCCGTCGTTGACACGGCACGACGCAGCCTCATGCCGCGCTGTGGCCATGCCCCCTCTGTCACGGGAACCTGAGAGTTTTCGCCCGCATGCGCCCCGAACGAGACGCCGCAGGGTTACCCCTTCGGTGGTTCCGGCAGCCGCCGAAACGCTTTCCAGAGTGTCCGTTCCATCCGCGCGGTCCGTTGACCTGAGAGTTTCCGGGGCGGTTGCTCCTTCGGTGGCGGAAGCGGGTTTCCCCTCCCCCGCGCTCTCCCGCGCGGCCGGTCGAATCTCCTCGCGAAGACCCGACGGACCGCCGAGCCTTGGCGCTGCCCTTTTGCGGAGTCAATCCGCCAGCGCGCGGATCGCGTCGTTTTCGTGGATATGGACGCCAGACGCCTCGTTGCCGATCAGCGCGGCGATCGCCTTCGCCACCGTATTGCCCGCAATCGAACGATACCGGCGCAGCGAGCCGTGCAGCAGCGCGTCGGCAAAGGGGGCCGCAACCATCGCCAACCCCTCGCCAAGACGTGGCGGCCCCGCCCGCTCGCCCTTCAGCAGGCCCGGGCGCAACAGGTCGACCCGATCGAAGCCGAGCGCGCAAAGCCCGTCCTCCGCTTCGCCCTTGGTACGAAGATAGAAATTGCCCATCCGCGCAGTGGCACCGACCGAACTCACCGAAATCACATGGGTCGCACCGCCGCGCTTCGCGGCTTCGGCGACCGCCAGCACGAGGTCGCGATCGACCGCGCGAAAAGCGGCCTGCGATCCCGCCTGCCGGATCGTCGTGCCAAGGCAGGATATCAGCGTCGCCGGCCTTTCCGCGGCGATGATCTCCGCCCAACGCTCGGGCGGCGCGACGATCAGTCGGTGCTGGCGTGGCAGATCGGCGATCTCCCGCCGTGCGATGACGGTCAGCGGACCGGCAGCATGATCGATCACCAACCGGCCCACCAGGCCGCTCGCACCGACGATCAGCGTATCAGACATGCGCCAGCGCCTCGGGCATGTCGCCCCGGCCAAAGATCTCGGCATAGCGGTCGATCGCGAAACGGTCGGTCATCCCGGCAATATAGTCGCCGATATGCCGCACTGTCGCGCTTTCTTCTTCGGGAATGCGCGACGACCAGTCCGCGCCCATCAAACGCGGATCGTCGGCGTAGGCCGCGAACAGACGTCCGATCACTTCTTTCGCGCCGGCCGCGGCAGCGAGTTGCGACGGGTGATGATAGAGATTGGCATACATGAAACGCTTGAGGTCGCGCTCGCTGCGCGCGAGATCGTCGGAAAAGCCGCCGAGGGTCCGGCCCGCGGCGCGCACTTCGTCTGCGCTCGCGACACCCGTCTCGGCAACCCTTGTCCGGGTCGCCGCGATGACGTCGTTGACCATCACGCCGATCTGATCGCGAACCAGTTCGCGCAGCAGTCGATCGCGCGGCGCACCGGGGAAGCGCGCCTCGACAGCCCGAAAATTCGCAGCGACGAAGGGCTGCGCCATCAATTGATCGGTGTCCAGCAGCCCGGCGCGCAGCCCGTCGTCGATGTCGTGATTGTCGTAGGCGATATCGTCCGCGACCGCGGCGATCTGCGCTTCCAGGCTGGCATGGCTCGCCAGATCGAGCGGAAATTCGCAGTCGATGTCAGCGAGCGCCCAGCCCGGATGACGGACGGGTCCATTATGCTTGGCGAGCCCCTCCAGTGTTTCCCAGGTCAGATTGACCCCATCGAACAGAGGATAGGGACATTCAAGCCGCGCGAGGGTGCGCAACGTATGGCCGTTGTGATCGAACCCGCCATGCGCGGCCATTGCCGCCTTCAGCGCATCCTCGCCCGCATGACCGAAGGGCGGATGACCGATGTCGTGTGCAAGACAGAGCGCCTCGGTCAAATCCTCGTTGAGCCCGAGCGCGCGCGCGATCCCGCGCCCGATCTGCGCGACCTCGATGCTGTGGGTCAGGCGGACGCGATAATGATCGCCATCGGGCGCGACGAATACCTGCGTCTTGTGGCGCAGGCGGCGGAACGCGATCGAATGGATGATGCGATCGCGGTCACGCTGAAAATCGTCGCGCGGCCCACGGACCACGCGCCCCGGTTCGTCCCGAAAGCGCCCGCGACTATTTTCGGGTCTGCTGGCGCAGTCGGCGACGCTCACTTGACGGGATCGACGTCCTGGCCGGCTTCGCTGTTGAAGAGGAAGCCGTCCCCGCCCGCTTTCTTGTATTCCGTCAGCCAGTCCTGCGCGGCTTTCCGGTCCTTGAACGGCCCCACGAGAAGCCGCCGCGTCTTGCCCCATTCGGTCGTGCCGCCCGACTTGCCCTTGAAGACCGCCGGGCTCTTTTTCGCGAACTTGCCGAAATCGGTGGCGAGCGCCTTTGCATTCGCGCCGGTCGCGACCTGCACCCAGATCCGGGCCGGATTGGCCTTCTTTTCCGCCGCCTCGGCCTTGGCCTTCGCATCGGCTTCGGCCTTTGCCTTGGCGGCAGCGTCATCCTTCACCCGCTTGGCGGCTTCGGCGGCGTCGGCGCGTTTCTTGTCCTCGCGCAGCTTCGCGAGCGTGTCGGCGCCGACCGCATCGTCGGCCTGTTCCAGCTCTTCAGGCGGAATCTCGATGGAGCTGGCAATCGCTGCGAGCGACGCAAGCGGTGCCGCCGGATCGACCGCCCCGACGGCCGGGCCGGCGACGGGAGGTGAAGGAACGGCAGCGACATTGGTATCGACCGGAGTTGGCGAGGGAACCGGCGCCGGTGGGGGCGCGGCCGCCGCACCCCTGCCCAGATCGTTGATCGAAAACCCCGGACCGATGACCGCCTTCTGCGAATCCGCCGCCGGTTCCACGACGGCGGGAGCGGGGCGCAGCGGCGGGGTACTTGCCGGGGCCGGCGCAGCGGCACCCGTCACGGGGCGCAGCGTGTCGCGGAACGGCGATTGCAACACGGGCGGCGTCGATGACCCACTGGTCGCCGACGCTGTCATGGTGTCAGGCGCTGGCGCCGGAGCGGCACTGGCAAGGCGTGGCGCAGGCGTCGGCGCAGGCGCGGGCGTCGGCTTTGCCGCAACAGGACGCGGTTCGGCAGGAACCGTTGTCGGGCGCCGCCCGGGCGGCGGAGTTGCCGAGGCTTGCGGCGCCGCGGCGGCCGGCTTGGGCGAACGCTTGCCGGTCGGCACTGGTGCAGGCGCCGGCGTCGGCGCGACCGCCGCGACCTGTACCGGCTTCCGCCGCGGTCCCAATTCGCCCGACGGGAAACGGCCGAAATGCGCCGCTGCGGCTTGCTGCGCCGGATTGAGCCGGTCCATCTGGGTCAGATAGGGCAGAATATTCTGCGCGAGCGCCGGCGGCATGGTCGCATTGACGATCTCGGTCGCCTCGGCGTCGCGGCCATTCATCGCGAGGATCATCGCCCGAAGACGCCAGGCTGCGCGATCCTGCGCGCGAAGCTGCGGCGTCAGCAATTGCACGGCTCGATCGGTCTCTCCGCTGATACCCAGCGACAAGGCATAACGGCGCGAGACTTCATCACTAGGGGCGATCGACAGCGCAAGCTGATAATCGCGTTGCGCCGCATCCTGTTGCCCCAGCAAGTCACGGGCGAGGCCGCGATCGGCCAGAAACAGCCGCTCCGATGCACCCAGCAGTTGCGCCTCGCCAAAATAGTCGAGCGCGCGGGTCGGGTTTTCCATATGGACCATCGCCGAACCGAGCGCCGCCTTCACGGCGCCATCGCGGGGGTTCGCCTGCTCGGCCCGGGTCAAAAACCCGATGCCGGCGCGATAATCTTCCAACTCGACAGACGCGCGCCCCGCATCGAGCAACGCGGCGCCATCATTATTGTTCGCCGCAAGGCGACCGAGCGCCGACGACAAAAGGCTGCGCGCCGCGGTGCGCTTGTCCATCGCGGCGCGCGTCGCGGCGTCGGGCTGTGCCGCCTGAAAAGCCGCGGCCGGGACGCAAAGCGCGCTCGTCAGCAAAAGCGCGCCGAACGCCGCGACGCAATGCCGTCCGCGCCCGCATCTGGCGGTCAAAGGACTGCGCCGCTTGGGTTCCGATCGCCACAGGGGCACGTCAAATCATCCCGCTTCCGGCCCTCCCCGCTCCGCGCGGCGGCCGCTCGATACCCTGTTACTGGTTGTTCTGCCGCCCCAGGAAGCGCGGGATATCGACCCCGTCTTCCTTCGTTCCTTCCGCCTCCGGCGCGGCCGACCCGCGCGACAGACGCGACATGCGTTCGAAAAGCGTCCCGCCGCCGATCGAGCGCGACGGCGCCTCTTCCGCCGCCGGTGTCGTAGGCGCATCCACCTCAGCCGACGTGGCGCCATATCCGGGTGCGGGCGCTTCGGGTTCGTTCAGCACGAGTTCGTCGCCCGTGTCGTCATAGCTTGCGGCAACCGTCGACAGTTCCATCGGCTCATCTTCGGCCTCGGCTTCGGAAGCAGGCGCCTCCGCATCCGGCGCCGACAACGAAAAGCCGGGCGCCGGGTCCGCATCGCCTTCCTCTGCAGCCACTTCGACGGCGACTTCCTCAACCGCCGGCTCAATCGCCTCTTCGGCGACCGGTGCACTACTGCGTGCCGGCTGGAACGAGAAACTGCGCGTTGCGGGCGCGGCCGGCGCATGTTCGCCAGTGCCGTCGATGCCGGTCGCGACGACCGACACGCGGATCTTGCCGTCAAGACTGTCGTTGAAGGCGCTGCCCCAGATGATGTTCGCGTCGGGATCGACCAGCTCGCGAATATGGTTCGCAGCTTCGTCGACTTCCATCAGGCGCATATCCTCGCCGCCCGTGATCGAAATGATGACGCCCTTCGCGCCCGCCATCGACACGCCATCGAGCAACGGGTTGGCGATCGCTTTCTGCGCGGCTTCGAGTGCGCGGCCGTCGCCTTCGGCTTCGCCGGTACCCATCATCGCCTTGCCCATTTCGCGCATCACGCTGCGCACGTCGGCGAAGTCGAGGTTAATGAGGCCGGGCATGACCATCAGGTCTGTGATTCCGCGCACGCCTTGCTGAAGCACTTCATCCGCCATGGTGAAGGCTTCTTTGAAGGTGGTGTTCGGATTGGCGACCAGAAAGAGATTCTGGTTCGGAATGACGATCAGCGTATCGACATGATCCTGCAACTCGGCGATGCCGGATTCCGCCGAGCGCATACGGCGATTGCCCTCGAAGGTGAACGGCTTCGTCACGACCCCGACCGTCAGGATGCCACGGTCGCGTGCCGCCTTGGCGATGACAGGAGCCGCGCCGGTGCCGGTGCCGCCGCCCATGCCCGCCGCAATGAAGCACATGTGTGCACCGTTCAGCGCTTCTTCGACCTGCGCGATGCTTTCCTCGGCAGCCGCACGCCCGACCTCGGGCCGCGAACCCGCGCCCAGACCCTGGGTGATCTGCGTCCCAAGCTGGATGCGGCGTTCCGCCGGCGAAGCGTTCAGCGCCTGCGCATCGGTGTTGGCGACGACGAAATCGACGCCCTCGACCCGCGAAGCAATCATGTTGGCGATGGCATTGCCACCCGCGCCGCCGACCCCGATGACCGCGATGCGCGGCTTCAGCTCATCGACCTGCGGCGGGCCAATATTGATGCTCATCAACTAATCTCCCTGCAGCGGCGGACCAGCGCCACTTCCCTCACCTAGCGACCCATCCGGACGTTAGTCCCACCGTCCGGGATTCTGCTACCGCATTGCACTATTGTGACGCGGGAATCATCCAAAAAATTAACCCTTTTGGCCTTTTGCGGCCTAAAAACTGCTTTTCAATGCTGCCATCAATCGGTTGATGATGCCCGCATTCTTCGGGCGGTAGACATCCTGTGCCATCATGGGCAGATCGCGAAGGTCCACGGGGTCCGATGCGGCATAGAGAACCAGACCGGCAAGGGTCGCGAAAGCCGGTCCCGCATGCGCATCGGGCAGGCCGTGCAACCCGCGCGGTCGGCCGACCCGCGCCGCCCGGCCCAGCGCGACCTGCGTGTAATCGGCGATGCCCTTCAGATCCGCTCCGCCGCCGACGAGCACCACCTGGCGCCCGATCGGTCCAACAAAATGAAGATCTTTCAGCGTCCTGCCGATCTCTCCCATCATCGCATCGAGACGCTGGCGGATCACCGTGACAAGCTGCGCGCGGGTGATGCGGGGGGAGTCGCTGCCCGAGGGAGCGCTCGGATCGAGTTCGATGATATCATTATTGTCGCGCGGGCTGGCCGAAGCCGATCCATAGAAGCTCTGAAGCCGCTGCGCCTGGCTGCGACGGATACCGAAGGCCGACGCGATATCATCGGTGATGTCGCTCGCGCCGAACGGCAGCGACGCCATTTCGACCAGCATCCCGCCGGCATAGAGCGACACGGTCGTCACCGCCGCGCCAAGCTCGACCAGCGCGACACCAAGGTCGCGCTCCTCGTCGGACAGGCAGGCGAGACCCGCTGCGATCGGCGAGGCGACGACGGCGTTGACGTCGAGATGCGCCTGGCGGACGGCCGCCTCCAGGTTCCGCACCGGCGCGCCGTCAGCCATGATGATGTGGATATCGACGCCCAGCCGGTCGGCATGAAGCCCGATCGGATTCTTGACCCCGGTCAGGCCGTCGAGCGTGTAGAGCGCGGGCTGCGCGTGCAGGATCATCCGGCCTTCAGGGTCGATCCCCGCCCGGCCTGCGGCAAGAAGATCGTCGATATCCTCCTGCTCGATCCGATGACCGCCCAATTCGCTTTCGATCGGGGCAACGTCGCTGAGGAGTCCGCCCGCGGAGAAGCTGACCCAGACATCGTCGATATTCAGCCCGGCGATGCGCTCGGCCTGTTCGATCGCCTCGCGCACGATATGCTCGGTCTGCTCCATGTCGGCAACATAACCGCGCTGGACGCCCCGACTTTCCCGCTGCCCGGTACCGAGGACGTGAAGCTGGCCGTCTGCCGTCTGCCCCGCGATCAGCGCGCAGACCTTCCACGAACCGACATCCAGCGCAGTAATGATCTTTTCGATGCGCGGCGGCGCCATGCCTCACCCCTTCTCCGCCGGGCCGGCAGCGGCGACAGCATCGACCGCGTCACGCGCATCGTCGAGCTTCGCGGGCGCCACCTGCCCTTCGTGGGGCAAGCGTAGCACGAAACGCGACGGGTCGCGCATGTCGAAACGCAGGATACCGCGTCCAAGCAACCGGTTGGCGCCGTCCATGTGCGCGAATTTCGCAAGCGCCGCTTTCGCCTCTGGCTCGCCTTCGGGAAGCGACAGCGTTTCGCCGCTGCGGAAGCGCAGATCCCAGCGCCGGTTGCCGACCCACGTCGCACCCGCCAGCAGTTCCTTGAGGCTGCTCGCTTCGGCGAGAAGACGGTCGAGATCCTGCGCGCGCTGGTTCGCTTTCGGCCCGATGACGAGCGGAAGGTCGGGCATGGTCCCGACGCTGACGGGTTCAAGGACTACGCCCTTGGCGTCGATCAGCGACAGGCGGCCCGAATGCTGCCAGATGGCGGCAGGGCTGCGTTCGACGATATCGACGACCAGCGTGTCGGGCAGGCGCCGCGACACGCGCGCATCCTTGATCCAGCCATATTGCATCAGATCGTGGCGGACATCTTCCAGATCCACCGCCGCCATCGAACGGTCCTTCTGCGCGAGCGCGATGTCATAGACCTTGAGCCGGTCGATCCGGTCGGCACCGACCACCTCGACCTTCTTGACCTGAAAGCCCGCACGCCCGACGGCCTGCGCATATTCCTCGTGAATTTTTGCGGTGACGCCGGTCGCATGCGCAACCAGCCCGACCGCGGCCGCGAGACCAAGCCCGATCGTCCAGTTGGCGACGCGCTGAAGCTGCTGCGGCGAGATCGGCAGCGCGTTGATGATCGCGTTGAGACGCGACTGCTGGACCTTCCGCCGCCGCCTCGGCGCGCGCGACGGCCGCCTCGGTGGCGCCTTGCCGCGCTTGATCTTCGTGCTGCTCATAACGCTTCCCCCACGATGCGTTCGACGAGTTCGGCATAATCCATGCCGATGGCGCGCGCCTGCTCGGGCACGAGGCTGAGCGGCGTCATGCCGGGCTGTGTATTGACCTCGAGCAGAAAGATGCCCGCAAGCCCATGTTCGTCGTCCCAGCGGAAATCGGAGCGAGAGGCGCCCTTGCAACCGAGCAGGCGGTGCGCCTGGAGCGCAAGGTCCTTCATGCGCTGCGCCACTTCGTCGGGCACCTCGGCCGGGCAGACATGCTCGGTCAACCCGTCGGTATATTTGGCATCATAATCATAGAAACCCGACTTCACCCGCAGCTCGGTCACGCCCAGCGCCGCGTCCCCCAGCACCGCGACGGTGAGTTCGCGCCCCTTGATGAAGGGCTCGGCAAGCAGTCGGTCGAACTCCTGCCAGGGACCAATGGCTTCGCGCGCGATCGGGTTCCCGTAGTTGCTGTCGTCCTTGACGATGGCGACCCCGACGGAAGAGCCCTCGTTGACAGGCTTCAGGACATAAGGGCGCGGCAAAGGGTCGACTGTAAACAGGCTTTCGCTGTCGACCATGACCCCCGTCGGCATGGGCACACCATGGGGCACAAGCGCCTGCTTCGTCAATTCCTTGTCGATCGCAATCACCGACGTGACGAGGCCGCTGTGGGTGTATTTGAGGCCCATCAGGTCGAGCATACCCTGCACCGTCCCGTCTTCACCCGGAACACCGTGCAGCGCATTGAACACCACGTCGGGTTTCGCCTCGGAAAGCCTAAGGGCGACGTCGCGGTCCATGTCGATGCGCGTGACCTTATGTCCGCGCGATTCCAGCGCGTCGGCGATTCCCTTGCCGCTCATCAGCGACACGTCGCGTTCGGCCGACCAGCCACCCATCAGGACGGCGACATGCCACGGACCCCGGCTCACTTGATGACTCCCACGCGCTGTATTTCCCATTGCAGTTCAATGCCGCTCTTGTCCTTGACGCGGCGACGGACTTCCTCGCCGAGCGCCTCGATATCGGCGCTCGTCGCCTCACCGGTGTTGATGAGGAAATTGGTGTGCTTTTCGCTGACCTGCGCACCGCCGACCGCAAGGCCGCGGCAGCCCGCCTCATCGACGAGCTGCCAGGCCTTGTGCCCTTCCGGGTTCTTGAAGGTCGAGCCGCCGGTCTTCGATCGCAGCGGCTGCGACGCTTCGCGGCTGGCCGAGATACGGTCCATTTCGGCCTGGATCGCGGCGGGTTCGCCGGACCGGCCGCGGAAGGTCGCGCCGATCACGACGGCCCCCTCGGGCAATTCGCTATGGCGATAGGTGTAGCCCAAATCGGCGAGCGACAGCGTCCGGCGCTCGCCCGAGCGCAGCACGACGTCGCAGTCGATCAGGATATCCTTGACCTCGCCCCCGTACGCGCCACCATTCATGCGCACGAAGCCGCCAACGGTGCCGGGGATCGAGCGGAGAAACTCGACGCCCGCAATGCCTGCGTCGCGGGCGGTCGAGGAAACGAGAATACCCGACGCGCCGCCGCCGCAGCGCAGCGTCGTCGCATCGATCGCTTCAACCTTGGCAAAGGCCTTGCCGAGCCGGACGACGACGCCCGGAAAGCCGCCGTCGCGTACGATCAGGTTCGACCCGAGGCCGAGCGCCATCACCGGGATCGCGGGATCGAGATCGCGCAGAAAATCGGCAAGGTCGTCGGCGTCCCTGGGTTCGAACAGCCAGTCGGCGGGGCCGCCCGACTTGAACCACACGAGCGGCGCCAGCGGTGCTTTCTCGGTAAGTTTGCCGCGGACAGCGGGAAGGGTTTCGGCGGCGCTCATCCAGCCTCCGCCGCCGCGGCAAGACCCGCCGCCATCTTGGTGATGTCGCCCGCGCCGAGGCAGATGATCATGTCGCCTCCCCGTAGGCTTCCGGCCTTGATCCCTTCGGCGACCGCCACGGCGAGCGCACCGGCGTCGGCGACGGTCGAGGCATGGCGATGACCGCGATCGCGGAGACCCGCGACCAGCGTATCCGACGACACACCGTCGATCGGGCTCTCACCCGCCGCATAGACGGGCAGCGCGAGCACCATGTCGGCATCATTAAAGGCCTGTTGGAAATCGTCCATATGGTCGCGCAGGCGTGTGAAACGATGCGGCTGGACGACGGCGACGACGCGCCCCGCCCCCGCGCCTTCGCGCGCCGCCGCCAGCACCGCACGAATCTCGACCGGATGGTGGGCATAATCGTCGATGACGGTGACGATGCCCTCGCCTGCCGCAATCTCGCCGACTTTGGTGAAGCGGCGCTTGACCCCGGCAAAGCCGTTGAAGCCCGATGCAATCTTTTCGTCCGACACGCCCATGTGCAACGCCACCGCGATAGCCGCGAGCGCATTCTGGACATTGTGGCGGCCCGACATCGGCAGGTGAATGCCCTCGATCGTCCGGCTGTTGCCGTCGCGGTCGCGGACGACGACGTCGAAGTGATTGCCATCGGGACCGGGCGTCACGTTCGTGCCGCGCACGTCGGCCTGGGCCGAAAAGCCATAGGTGACGATGCGGCGGTCGCGGATGCGCGGGATGATCGCCTGCACTTCGGGATGGTCGAGGCAGAGCATCGCGGCGCCATAGAAAGGCACATTCTCGATAAACTCGACGAAGGCGTCTTTGATCGCGTCGAAGCTGCCATAATGATCGAGATGTTCGGGATCGATGTTGGTGACGACCGCGATCGTCCCGTCGAGCCGCAGGAAGCTGCCGTCGCTCTCGTCGGCTTCGACCACCATCCAGTCGCTGGCGCCGAGGCGCGCGTTCGAGCCGTAATTGTTGATGATGCCGCCGTTGATCACGGTCGGGTCGATCCCGCCCGCATCGAGCAGCGCCGCGACGAGGCTCGTGGTCGTCGTCTTGCCGTGCGTCCCCGCGATGGCGACGGTCGATTTGAGCCGCATCAGTTCGGCGAGCATTTCGGCGCGGCGGACGATCGGAATGCGGTTCGCGAGCGCCGCTTCGACTTCCGGGTTACCGCGCTTGACCGCAGTCGACGTGACGACGACCGCGACCCCATCGACGTTCGACGCCTCGTGACCGATCGCAACCTTGATCCCGCGTTTGCGAAGTCCTTCGATAACATACCCGTCAGCAATGTCGCTGCCCTGCACCTGATAGCCGAGGTTGTGCATCACCTCGGCAATTCCCGACATGCCGATACCGCCGATGCCGATGAAGTGGATGGTGCCTATATCTGTCGCAACACCGCGCATCAGGCGTCTCCTGACCGGGTCGCTGCGACGCCGCCGGCGACCGCCGCGTTGCGCGAGGATGAACCGACGCGGATCACGTCCATCATCGGCGGCGCAGCGAGGGACTCGACCAGATCGGCAAGGTCGCGCGTCGCGTCGGGCAGGCCGCAGCGAGCCGCATTCTCCGCCGCGGTTTCCAGAGCGCCCGGCTCAAGCGCCATGCGCTGGATATGCTTGGCGACTTCGGCGGCGGTAAAGTCGGGCTGCTGGAACGAAATGGCACCGCCCGCCTCGACCAGGTCGACGACATTATAGGTCTGGTGATTGTCCATGGCGTGCGGATAGGGAACGAAGATCGCGGGTCGCCCGGCGCAGGCAAGCTCCGCCACCGTCGAAGCGCCCGCCCGCGCGATGACGAGGTGCGCCCAGCGCAGCCGCTCCGGAAAGTCCTTGATGTAGGGCGCGCATTCGGCCGCAACGCCAAGTTCGGCATATTTGGCGCGCACCCTTTCGATATCGTCCTCGCGGCATTGCTGGACGACCTGCAGCCGGTCGAGCAGCGCGCGCGGCAGCATCGCGACTGCGGCCGGGATGACATCGCTGAGGACCGTCGCTCCCAGGCTGCCGCCCACGACGAGCAGGCGAAAGATGCCATCCTCGGGAAGCGGCGGAAATCCGTCGTCGCGGATCGCGATGATCTCATCGCGTACCGGATTGCCGGTGATGTGCTTCTTCAGCTCGTGCCCCGCCGGATAGCGCTGGATATTATGATAGGCGACGGCGACGGCATCGACGCGCGGCGCCATCAGCCGATTGACGCGGCCAAGGACGGCGTTCTGTTCGTGGATCACCCTCGGGCGCTTGCTCGTCCCCGCCGCAAGCAGGCTGGGGAGCGAGGGATAGCCGCCAAAGCCGACGACGACGGCAGGATCGAACGCATCGATCAGGTCGATCGCCAGACGCCGTCCCTTGCGGATGGCAAGCGCCGCCTTGATCCACCCGACGGGGCCGCCAGACACGCGGCCAGCTGGAAGCACATGAGTTTCAAGTTCCACAGGCGCACCCGGAATCTTGAGACCGCGGTCGTCGCTGACCAACGCCACGCGGTGGCCTCGCGCAATCAATTCGCCTGCAAGCGCATAGGCTGGCAGCATATGGCCCCCGGTCCCACCGGCGGCGAGAAGGAAGTGGCGCGTAGCCGTCATTTCTTGTTCCAGTTTCCTGTCATCGACACCCGCGCGGCATAGGGGTTCCGCCGGGTCAGCGACAAGAGCAAACCCATGCCGATCGACAAGGCGATAAAGGAGGACCCGCCATAGCTGATAAACGGCAGGGTCATCCCCTTCGACGGAAAGAGCTGGGTGTTGACGGCCATGTTGATCGTGGCCTGTCCGCCGAACTGGGCGATAAGCCCCGATACGGCAAGAATGAGAAAGCTGTCTTCCTCGTCGAGCAGGCGCACAAGGACGCGAACGATGATCGCCAGGAACAGGATCGCTATCGCGATGCAGGCGATGATGCCGAACTCTTCGCCGATCACGGAGAAGATATAATCGGTGTGCGCTTCGGGAAGCTGGAACTTCGCAAGGCCCGCACCCGGGCCTGTGCCGATCAGGCCGCCGGCGGTCAACGTCGCGTGCGCCTTGTCGACCTGAAAGCTGTCCCCCTCGGCGAACAGCCAGATGTTGATGCGCTGCTGCGCAACCGGGTAAAAGAAATAGGCAAGGATCAGGCCCACGACGCCCGAGGCAGCGAGCGCCCCCATGATCCGCATCGACAGACCGGCGACCATGACGAGGACAAGCCAGGTCGCAACGAAGATGATCGTCTGACCAAGGTCGGGCTGGCCCATCAGCAGGACGGCGATGATACCGGTCAGGACAAAGCTGAGCGGCACGACCGGCAGGCTTTGGTCGTGGAGCCGCAGCGAAAGAATCCACGCAAGGGCGACCGCGAAAAAGGGTTTCAGGAACTCCGACGGCTGGAGTCGGAACATGCCGCTGCCAATCCAGCGCTGCGCGCCGTTCACCGATGTGCCGATCAGCGGAACGAGAAACAGCAGCGCCAGAAAGGTGATCGTCCCGTATATAGCAAAGCGCCGCGACTGCGCCTTGGGCAACATCGATACGCCCAGCATTACCGGAACACCGATCATCACCCACATCAACTGGCGATAGAAATAATAGAGCGGGTCGAGCGACGCCGTCGCGGTCGACAATTTCTGCGCGGCAACCGGCGAGGCGGCCGCGACCGCAACCAGCCCCGTCGCGATCAACATCGATACGAGAAGGAGAAGGACGCGGTCGATTTCCCAGAACCACAGGCCCAGCGGGGTGCGGTCGGCGCGGCTCAGCCGCGGCCCACGCCGCTTTGCCGTGCGCGTGGTGGCGGCGATCACCGGCCGTTCGGTCGCGTCCATATTGTCGATCCCCCCACCCATATCGTCATCCATGCTCCAGCGCCTGGACCAATTCGCGGAACCGGTCTCCCCGCTGCTCGTAATCCTTGAACTGGTCGAACGACGCGCAGGCTGGCGACAGCAATATGATATCGCCCGGTGCCGCGTGCGCGGCCGCCTGCCGAACCGCCGTCGCCAGATCGCCCGACCGCTCGACCGGAACAGCATCGCCGATCTCTGCCGCAAAGGACCCCATCGCTTCGCCGATCAGATAGGCGCGCTTCACATGCCCGAACCAGGGACGACAGGCCGACAGACCGTCGCCTTTGGCCTGCCCCCCGGCAATCCAGTGGAGACGCTGGTCCGGCGCCGGCGGAAAGGCCGCCAGCGCCGGCGCAGCGGAGGCCGCGTTGGTCGCCTTGCTGTCATTGAACCAGCGGGCGCCCCCGGCTTCGCCGACCAATTCCATGCGATGCGGAAGCGACGTATAGGTCGCAAGTCCCCGTTCGATCTGCGCGTCGTCGAGGCCCAGTATCCGACACACCGCGATCGCGCAAACGGCGTTCTGCGCGTTGTGCGGCCCCTGCAATGTCGGCCAGCGCGCCTGATCGGCCGGGTCGATATCCTTTGCCGACACGCGGTGGAGCCGGTGGTTGATGCGCCCGGCGATCATCTTCGATGGATCGTCATCGACGGCGACGATCGCAACCTGATCGCTATGCTGCAGCGCAAAGAGCCGTGCCTTCGATGCCGCGTAGCCGGCGAAGCCGTCGTAGCGATCGAGATGGTCGGGCGTCAGGTTGGTAAGGACGGCTACATCGCACGCGAGGCTATACGAAAGGTCGATCTGGTAGCTCGACAGCTCGAGGACATAGACGCCGCCTTCCGCGAGCGGATCGCGCGACAGGATTGGCAAACCGATGTTGCCGCCCATCAGCGCCGGCACGCCAGCGTGTTCCAGCATGTGCGTGACAAGCGCGGTGACGGTCGACTTGCCGTTCGTTCCCGTGATGCCGACGACCTTGTGGCGCGGCAACTGGCCGCGGGCTTCGGCAAACAATTCGATATCGCCGATCACGGGCACGTTCGCTTCGCGTGCATGCGCCGCGATCGGGTGACGATTGAGCGGCACGCCCGGCGACACGACGACTCCCGCAAAGCCGACGAGGTCGATCAGCAGCGGGTCGCCGATATCGGCGCCCAGCGCCATCGCCTCGTCGCGCGCTTCCTCGCGATCGTCCCACGCGGTGACGCCCGCGCCGCTTGCGACCAGCGCCTCGACCGTCGCGAGGCCCGAGCGCGCCAGCCCCAGCACCGCATAGCGGCGGCCGGCAAAGGCGCGCGACGTAATCACCGCAGCTTGAGCGTGGCCAGCCCCGCAAGCGCCAGAACGATCGAGACGATCCAGAAGCGGATCACGACGGTCGATTCCGGCCAGCCGAGCTGTTCGAAATGATGGTGGATGGGCGCCATGCGGAAGACGCGCTTGCCGGTGCGCTTATACCAGAAGACCTGGATGATTACCGACAGCGCCTCGACGACGAACAGCCCGCCGATGATGACGAGTACCAGTTCATGCTGCGCGGTGACCGCGATGGTCGCAAGCGCGCCGCCGAGGGCAAGGCTGCCGGTGTCGCCCATGAAGACGGCCGCCGGAGGCGCATTGAACCACAGGAACGCCAGACAAGCGCCGATGATGGCCGCAGCGAAGATCGCGAGTTCCCCCGCGCCCGGAACATGCGGAATGCCCAGATAGCCGGCGAATTTCACGTTACCCGACAGATAGACGATGACCAGGAAGGCAAGGCTCGCGATGATAACCGGAAAGGTCGCCAGCCCGTCGAGTCCGTCGGTCAGATTCACCGCGTTGCCGAACCCGACGATCAGCACCATCGCAAAGACGTAATAGAGGGGCCCCAGCGGGATCACGATATCGCTGAAGAAGGGCAGGTACAGGTCGGTGCCGGTGCGCGAGACGATCAGCAGCACCGCCACGCCCGCGATGACGAATTCGATCAGCAGGCGGATGCGTCCGGGAATCCCCCGGTGACTGGCCTTGGTCACCTTGTCGAGATCGTCGAGGAACCCAACCGCGGCAAACCCGCCGGTCACGAACAGGCACGCCCAGACGAAACGGTTCGACAAGTCCATCCACAGCAAGGCCGAAATCATCAGCGAAATCAGGATCATCAGCCCGCCCATTGTCGGCGTGCCCTTTTTCGCGAGGTGACTTTGCGGGCCATCGTCGCGGATCGGCTGCCCCTTCCCCTGCCGCATGCGCAGCATCAGGATGAAGCGCGGGCCGATCCACAGCCCGATGATCAGCGCGGTCGCGACCGCCGCGCCCGAGCGAAAGCTCAGATAGCGGATGAGGTTCAGAGCCCCCGGAAAGCCCAGCCATTCCGCCAGCCAATAAAGCATCAGTAATCCCCGTTGGTCAGCACCGTCACGACATGCGACAGGCCAACGCTGTTCGACCCCTTGACGAGCACGGCATCGCCGGGCCGGATCAAGTCCTTCAGCCGCTCCACCGCGGCCGAGTGGGCGGGCACATGCTCGAAATCGACCTGTCCCTCAAGCGCTTTGGCGAGCGGCGCCATCTCTTCGCCGACCAGCAGGGCGAACTGCACTCCGGCTGCGACGAGCGGAGCGGCAAGGCCCTGGTGATAGGCTTCGCCGCCCGGTCCCAGTTCCTTCATCGCACCAAGAATCACGACCCTGCGGTCGGCGGATTCGACACCGAACTGACCGATCGTCGCGGCCATCGAGGCCGGGTTGGCGTTGTAGCTTTCGTCGATGACGAGGATGTGCCCCCCGGGTACGGCGACCCGGTGTCGCGCGCCGCGACCGGTCAGACCCGCCATTTCCGCAAAAGCGAGGCCTGCAGCGGGCAAATCCCCGCCGACGGCCCTGACCGCGGCCAGCACCGCCATCGCGTTCGACACCCAGTGGCCGCCCGCCTGCGCGATGGTAAAGCAGAGGAGCGCCTCCTGCACCTGCGCGGTGACGAGCGAACCGCCTTGCCCGTCCGACAGCCAGTCGATGGCGCGGACATCGGCTCCTTCGCCAAGCCCGAAACTCACCACATGCGCCGCATGCTGCTCTGCCTTGGCGCGAAGGCGCGCATAATGCGGGCTGTCGAACGGCACGATCGCGGTGCCGCCGGGTTCCAGCCCCTCGAATATCTCGCCCTTCGCATCAGCGATCGCTTCCTCGCTGCCGAAAAATTCCATGTGCGCGGGGGCGATGGTCGTAACGATCGCCACGTGCGGTCGCACCAATTGCGTCAGCGCGGCCAGTTCGCCGGCATGGTTCATCCCCATTTCGAACACGCCGAAATCGGCCGTAGACGGCATACGCGACAGGCTCAAAGGTACGCCGACGTGGTTGTTGTAGCTTTTAACCGAACGGTGCGCCTTGCCGGGCCGGAATCGGTCGAGCGCGGCGAACAGCGCCTCCTTCGTTCCCGTCTTGCCCGCCGAGCCGGTGACGCCGATGATACGGCCGTGGCTCCGCGCGCGCGACGCGGTGCCCAGCGCGTTCAACGCGGCGGCGCTGTCGGCGACGCGGACGTGGGGATGATCGATCGGGCGTTCGCACAGGATGCCCGCCGCTCCCGCCGCAATCGCCTTGTCGATGAACTGGTGACCGTCCGCCGCTTCGCCCTTCATGGCGACGAAGAGGTCGCCCTTCGTCACTTCGCGCGAGTCGAAGGCAACGCCATTGACCGTGAAATCCGCGCTCGCGGCCCCGCCAGTCGCCGAAGCGATCGCGCGCGCGGTCCAAAGCGGGTTCATGCTGCCGCCTCGCGCACGACCGCGACATCGTCGAAGGGAATGACGCGCATATCGTCGCCGCGGCCGACAATCTGGCCCTGCTCGTGCCCCTTGCCCGCGATGCACACGATGTCGTCGGCGCGCGCCTCGGCAATCGCCGCGGCAATCGCCGCCCGGCGATCGCCGACGATCCGGGCGGCGGGCGCGCCCACCGCGATCGCCGCGCGAATGGCAGCGGGATCTTCGCCGCGCGGATTGTCGTCGGTGATGAACAGAACATCCGCCCTGGCAGCCGCCACCCTGCCCATTTCGGGACGCTTCGCCTGATCGCGGTCGCCGCCGGCACCAAAAACCAGAATCAGTCGCCCGGTAGCGTGCGGGCGCAGCGCGTCGAGCGCCGCCTCGATCGCGTCGGGAGTGTGCGCATAATCGACATAGACCGGCGCCCCGGCCCTGGTGATCGCCGCGCGTTCCAGCCGGCCACGCACGGGCTGGAGGCGCGCGAGGTTCGCAAGCGTCTGACCGACATCGCCGCCGGTCGCGACGACCAGCCCGGCCGAGACGAGCGCATTGGCGACCTGATAGGCACCGATCAGCGGCAGATTGACCTTTTGCACAAGGTCGCCCGCCGCGATGACGAGCGATTGCCCAAGCTGGGTCGGCGCGCGCGACACAAGGCGAAGCGTGTCGCCGTGCGTGCCCACGGTCAACAACCGGACGGCGCGCGCCTTCACGGCATCGATCACCGGGGTCGAATAGTCGTCGTCGGCCCAGACGACAGCGGCGCCATCCTGTTCGACGACCTCGGTAAAAAGGCGAAGCTTGGCCTGAAGATAGGCCTCCATCGTGCCATGATAGTCGAGATGATCGTGGCTGAGGTTGGTGAACGCAGCCGCCTTCACCTTCAAACCCTCTGTCCGATACTGGTCGAGCCCGTGACTCGACGCCTCGAATGCCGCATGGGTGACGCCCTCGGCGGCGAGCCCCGACATGTTCGACAGAAAGGTGACGATGTCGGGCGTCGTCAGTCCGGTCGACGCGCTGTCCTGCGATGTCGTGATGCCGAGCGTTCCGATCGACGCGGCATTGAAACCCGCCATTCGCCAAAGCTGGCGCGTCATCTCGACGGTCGAGGTCTTGCCGTTGGTTCCCGTCACCGCGACGCAGGTGGCCGGAAAGCGATGGAAGAAGCGAGCGGCGATATGCGCGAAGGCCCGGCGCGGATTGGTATCGGCGATGTGAAGCGCGCCCTCCACCTTGGCTTCCGGCCGCGCGACGATCGCGATCGCTCCGGCTTCTACCGCCGCCGCAATGAAATCCTCGCCATTGAACTTCTCGCCAACGAACGCCCCGAAGATCGTTCCGGGTGCGACTTTGCGATGATCGATGGCGAGCCCGGTCACCACCGGGTCCGTTCCTGCCAGACCATGATCGTCGAGCAGCGTGGCGAGGCGCATTATTGTGCCTCTCCGTCTCTCCGCACGAGGGGAATCAGCTCCGACACATCGACATCGCGGGTCTCGTCCGGGAAGACGCCCAGCATCGGTCCCGCCCGCATCACCACCTTGCGCACCACGGGTGCGGCGGTCCATCCAGCGGTGCGCTGGCCCGAACTGTAAGCGTTGCCTTTCGGCTCGTCGATCATGGCGACGACGATGTAGCGGGGATTGTCCATGGGAAAGGCGGCCGCGAACGTGGCGACCACCGAACTGCGGCGATATCCGCCGACACCCGGCTTTTCGGCCGACCCGGTCTTGCCCCCGACGCGAAAGCCCGGCGCATCGGCCTGCTTGCCGGTTCCGTCGGTCACGATCAGGCGGAGCAGCTGCCGCATCCGCGCGCTGGTCGATGCCTTGAATACGCGGCGGCCCTGCGGCGGCGCCTTGTCGCCAAGCCTGACCAGAGTCGCGGGGCGCCAGATGCCACCGTTGACAAGCGCGGCATAGGCGCTGGCCAGATGCAGCGGCGTCACCGCGATGCCATGGCCATAGGCCGTCGTCATCGTCGTCAGCCGGCCCCAATCCTTCGGCCACAGCGGAAAGGCGCGTTCCTTCAGTTCGATTTCCGGCCGCTTGTTGAATTCCAGGCTGCGGAACAGCGCTTCCATCTTTTCGCGGCCCAGCTCGTCTGCGATGCGCGCCGTCGCGATATTGGAACTCTGGATCAGCGTCTCGGGCACATTGTACCAGCGGCCCGGATGGCTGTCGCGAATCCGGAATCCCGCGATCGCCAACGGTGCACTAGCGTCGTAACGACGCGCCATGCTGGTCACGACGCCGTCGTCGATGGCGGCGCCGATCGACAGCGGCTTGAACGTCGAGCCCAGCTCGTAAAGATTGTAACTCACGGCGTTGCGGCGCGCCGGCGCATCGGCGGCCACCAGCTTGTTCGGGTTATAGGTGGGCAGCGAGGTCATCGCGAGCACCTCGCCCGTGTGGACATCCAGAATGATGCCAGCCCCGCCGATGGCCTCCAGATTGGTCACGGCATTGCCGAGTTCGCTTTCGAGCACACCCTGAACGCGCGCGTCGATCGACAGCGCCAGCGGCTGGCTGCGCGTCGCCTGATCGGTGAGCTGCTTGTCGAACGCCCCCTCGATTCCCGTGACGCCATGCCCCTCGGCATCGGTAAACCCGAGGACATGCGCCGCAAGCGACAGTTGCGGGTAGAGCCGTTCCTTCTCGCGCGGAAAGTCGAAACCGATGTCTCCGATCGCATTAACCGCCGCGACCTGATCGGGCAGCGCGCGGCGGCGGATATAGGTCGGCTTCGACCCCGACAGTTTCGCGACAAACTCTTCGCGCGGGGTGTCGGGGAAGATCTTGACCAGTTCGTCAGCCAGATATTGCCGGTTGTTGAGCAATTTGGTCGGCACGACGCGGATCGAATAGCCGTCGATCGTCCGCGCCAGCGGCACGCCGTTGCGATCGACGATGTCGGCGCGCGCCGGAACGAACGCCGCCGACCCATTACCATGACCCGACGACGTGTCGAAGAGCGCGAAATAGAGCAGGCGCACCGACACAAGAAAAAATGCCGCCATGAACAGCAGCATCAGCATCATCAGACGCTGCTGCGCGGTCAGCAGGATCTGCTGCCGCACCCCTGCGGTTCGTACCCGGGTCGGACGGACGACCAGCGTGTTCATTGCGCCGATTTGCCCTCCTTGGCTTCGCGGGCCGCCGCGCGCTTCAGGTCGGCGAGCGTGGATTCGGCAAGGAGTTGATCCTCGATCATCTTGAGCTGTTCGCGGCGGCGCGTCGGCGCCAGGCGCGGGGCGCTGTCGGTGCGCACGCTGGTCTCGGCCTGAGCCAGGACGACGGGCTTCTGCGCGGCGGGCTTGCTCTCCGCAGCATTTTCCTTCGGCGCCGCGGGCGTGCCGACCGGCGAGACCATTGCCATCAACACCGGCGCGACCTCGTTGGCGCCGCGGGCGCGGGGCACGCGATCGAGCGAGGCAAGCTGGCGTTCGCTCGCCAGATACTGCGACGCCGACGGCGCCGAATAGCCGAAGCTTTCGGCGTTCCACTGTTCGAGCTGGCGCATCGACGCCCGCACCGCGAGTTCCGATTCAAGATAGCGGATGTTGCTTTGCGTGCGGTCGATCTGCTTTTCGATGCGCGTGAGTTCGCTCCGCGTCGCCGCGACCTTGAGCGACACCGGATAGAGCGCCATCGCGAAGATCAGCACGAGCAGCACCAGCCCAATTCCCTGCAGTTTGCGCGCCGCCATCAGCATGACATTGCCTCCTTCGTCGAATGTCCGGGCATCGGGGTTCCGGGCCATGCGGGCGCCGCCGTGCGAACGGCACTGCGCAGAGTGGCCGAACGCGCCCGCGGGTTGCGTGCTTCCTCGGCCTTGCCCGGGCGCACTTTCCGCGCCGGAGGCTCGAAAGTCGCGGCCTGAGCCAGCGCAGGACGCGCGGGCCGGTGACGCGATCCGGCGGCGTCGCCACCACTCCGTTCGCGCAGGAAATTCTTGACGATCCGGTCTTCGGTGCTGTGAAAGCTGACCACCGCGAGCCGGCCGCCGGGACGCAGCACGCGCTCCGCCGCCGCAAGCCCCTCGGCCAGTTCGTCGAGTTCACGGTTGATATGAATCCGGATCGCCTGAAAGCTTTTCGTCGCCGGATCCTTCGGCGCGCCCGGCGGGTGGCGCAGCGCCTTGCGGATCACCGTGGCAAGCTCTCCCGTCCGGGACAGCGGCCGTGCGGCGACGATCGCGCGCGCCACGCGGCGCGACTGGCGTTCGTCGCCATAGTGATAGAGTATGTCGGCGATTTCTTCCTCGTCGGCGCGATTCAGCCACTCGGCCGCGCTTTCGCCCTCCTGCGCCATGCGCATGTCGAGCGGGCCGTCGGACTGAAAGGAAAAGCCGCGCTCGCCGCGGTCGAGTTGCATCGATGAAACGCCGATGTCGAAGGTTATGCCGTCGACCGCCTCGATCCCGCGCTCGGCGAGCAACCGGTCGATCTCGCCAAAGCGACCGTGGATCAAGGTCAGGCGGCCGCCGGCCGACTGGACCAGCGCCGCCCCTTCGGCAATGGCGTCGGGGTCGCGATCGCAGGCGATCACCTCGGCACCGGCCTCGATCATCGCGCGCGTGTAGCCGCCGGCGCCGAAGGTCGCGTCGACGTGGCGCTCGCCGGCAACGATGGCGAGCGCGGCGACGACTTCCTCGCGGAGAACCGGATCATGGCGGGGATCGCGGGAAAGATCGCTCACTTGCGCCCCTTCCCCTTGGTCTCGTCCCAGGCGGCCGCGAGCCGGCGCAGCACCGGGTCCGCCTCGGCGCACTCGGCCAGCGTCGGCAGCCACCAGATTTCGAAGCGGCGGCCCGAACCCACGAAGGCGGTGGCGCCGACGTCGCCAACACGGTCCCGCGCGGTGAAGTTGGGAAGAAAGCGCCCGCTGTCGTCGAGCGTATAGGCTTCGGTATAGCTGAAGCGTTTCTTGAACGCCTCATCCTCGTCGAAATCGAGATTGCGCGCCAGCGCGGTCTCGCGATCGCGTTCGATCTCGTCCGACAGTCGGTCGTACTGATCCTGACCATAAGCGACAAGGCATGGGAGTTTCTCATGAAACCCGACCCAAAGCACCCGTTGGCCGTCCGCATTGAGGGGCACATTGTTGCGGAACTGCGACGGGACGGCAGTGCGTCCCTTGCCATCGATCGCGGCGAAGTTGGTGCCCGAATACCGGCCGGGCGTAACAACCGCCATCGCTGTAGCCCCCCGCTTCGCGCCTCAGGGCAATACTTTCCTGCGCCCGGAATCACCGATTCCGCTCCAAAAAGACTCAGGTGGAGATTGCCCCTCTCCGACTCCTGCCTATCAACTCTCTTTCAGGGTGAAAAGGGGAAATTTAGGGTGAAATAGGGTAATTACGCCCCAAAAGCGGAAATTTGAGACGAAAAGCACGATCCTTGGGGTCCGGCGACACTTGTCGGAGCCGGAAGTTGAGCGGTCAAAGGGATACAAGCCCTTGGCTATGTGCAGAAAAATCCACGGTCCGGCCAACTGGCCGGGCAGCTCAGCGAATCCAGAGCGGTTGCAGGATGGCGGGCGGAGCATCCCGCCACAGACGCGCACCAAGCCACTCGACCGTATCGGCCTTGCGCAAATGCGCCGCCCACGACGGTTCGGGCTGCCAAAGCGGCGCAAACAGCAGGTCGGCATCGCCGACAAGCCACACCTCGCCGTCGCCGATGGAACACCGGGCGACATGACGATCGGCAAACGCCCTGCATGCAGGCGGCAAACGCTCGAACCGGCCGGCGCTGAACAGTCGCAGACGCGCCCGCTCCGTTTCGACCGTGACGACATGCCGATCGTCAGGCGACACCGCAGCCAGCACGACGCCCCAATGATCGAGGAGCGGCGTCAGCAGGCTCGTGACCGGCGGATTGCGCGGATCGCCGATCGGATATCGCATCGGCCATCCCGAAAGCGCATCGGCCAGAACGACCGCCCGCCCGCCCTTGCGCACGAACGCATCGACGGCAACCATCTCGCGCGGGGCAAGCGCGCGTGGATGCGCCAGCAGCAACGCGCCGACCGGCGACGGCGGGTCGTCGACGATACTGTCGACCAGCCGCACCGATCCGGCCGCCTGCAACCGCGCAAGGATCGGATCATCGTTGGTCCCCTGTGCCAGCATCGCGGCGAGATCCCGCCCATCCGACCAGCGCAGCGGCAGACCGGTCAGCATCGTGACGGGCGGACCAGCTGCCGAAGCCGGGCGGTAGAGCATCGACAGCAGCGCGTGGCTTCCCGCGAACCAGCCAGAAACGAAGATCGCACCCAGCAGGAGCGCCACCACCTTGCCCCGGTTCCCGGTGAACAACAGGCTGGCCGCGAGCAGCGCGATCACCCATCCTGCCGCGATGAAGCCAAGCTGCAACCAGGGTGGCCGGGCCGACAAGAAGAGCGCCAGTGCGGCTTGCGCGGCCAATAGCATCCCCAGCGTCGTGCCCGCCGTCCGCCAGCGGGCCACCATCGGATCACGGCGCTGCCACCAAACGAGACCAAGCGCCGGCAACGGCAGAAGGGGCAAGGCCAGCGCCGGATCGATCCGGCCGAGCGTCATTTGACCACCCAGCACCCAGGCCAGGAGAAGGGTCATTGAAGCAGCGGCGACAGCCCGTAGAATCGGAGACTTGCTGAACCGGCTCACTGTTTCGATTGGCGTGCCCGGGCAAGTGCGGGGTCGGGTTCGAGGTCGGGAACCGTGGCGGCCGGCGCCGCGGGCGCCGCCTGCTGCGCCTTGATGTCGGCGGCCGTATTCTGATCCTTCGACACCGGCTGTACGCCCAGTTCCTCGAGCGGGGCGCTGCCCGGTTTCGTCCCGTCACCGGACGTCGCGGCCTGCGCTGCGGTCGAGGCGTCCTGCACCGCATTCTGGCGGGCGCGGTCGCCGACCAGCCCGGCCATGCCCACCAGCAGCAAAACGGTCAGCACACCGGCAATGCCGATCTGCAACCGCCGGACCGAGTCATTGGTCGGCAGCGGCGGCGGGGCGGCGGGCGCCGGCGTCGTGGAAATCGCTGGCCGTTTGTTGGTCATGCCGCCAATCCTTTGCTTGCAAGCCATTCGGGATTGTACAGTGTCGAGAGATAACGAAAGCCGCTGTCGCACAGGATGGTCGCGATCCGTTTCCCCGGCCCAAGCTTGCGTGCGAGCGCCATTGCGCCGGCAACATTGATGCCCGAGGAGAGACCAAGGCAGAGCCCCTCTTCGTCGAGCAACTGCCGGACGATCGCGAGGCCTTCGGCATCCGAAACGCGAAACTGGGTGTCGATCGGCGCGCCGTCGAGATTCGCGGTGATGCGGTTCTGGCCGATCCCTTCGGCGACGCTCGACCCTTCGGCTTTCAACTCGCCGCACTGGTAGTAATTATAAAGGCCCGCGCCATGCGGATCGGTGAGTGCGACGACGATATCGGGGTTTTTCGCCTTGAGCCCAAGGCCTGTCCCCGCAATCGTCCCGCCCGTTCCTGCGGCGCAGGTGAAGCCGTCGATCCGCCCTTCCATCTGCTGCCAGATTTCTTCGGCGGTACCAAAAATGTGCGCCTTGCGGTTCGCGATATTGTCGAACTGGTTCGCCCAGATCGCATTGTCGGTCTCTTCGGCAATCCGGCGCGAGGTATGGACGAAATGACCTGGGTTCGCGAAAGGCGCCGGTGGGACGAGTACCAGTTCGGCCCCCAATGCGCGGATCGTCGCCATCTTTTCGGCGCTCTGGTTGTCGGGCATGACGATGATCGTCTTGTAACCGAGCGCGTTACCGACAAGCGCCAGACCGATGCCGGTGTTGCCTGCGGTCCCTTCGACGATCGTGCCGCCGGCCCGCAGGCTGCCGTTCGCCTCGGCATCGCGGACGATATAGAGCGCGGCGCGATCCTTCACCGACCCGCCCGGGTTGGCATATTCGCATTTACCCCAGATTTCGCATCCCGTCGCTTCGCTGGGGCCCTTGAGCAGGACGAGCGGCGTATTCCCGATCAGGTCCAGACTTGTTTTGGCTGTTGTCATGCCCCTGATCTAGGACCGCGCCCGCAGCGCCGCAAGACAGCTTCGCTTGACCCGCGCAAGCCCGGACTTTGTCGACCAACGGGGTATGAGCGCCGACGAACTGCGGCCACCGCTCGCGTCGCGACTTGCCATTGTGATATTATAACATTACTGCCCGCGATCACGACCCGCCTCAATCGACAGGATTTCTCCCCTCATGCGCTTCCTCTCCACCGCCGGATTCACTCTCGCCGCCTTGCTCTCCGCTCCCGCGTTCGCGCAGGACACCGGCGCAAAGACCGGCGACGACGACTATCACACCGATCAACCGATCGTGGTCACGGCGCCCTATGTCCGGAGCCTCGATATTCTGGGTAACGTATCGGTGATGGAAGGCGAAAAGCTGGCGCAGGACATTCGCGGCCAGATCGGCGACACGCTCGCCTCGCAACCCGGCGTTTCGTCCAGCAGCTTCTCCCCCGGCGCCTCGCGCCCGATTCTGCGCGGTTTTTCGGGCGAGCGGGCCGCAGTACTGGTGGACGGCCTCGGCGCCATCGATGCCTCGTCGACATCGGCCGATCATGCGGTGTCGATCGACCCGCTGACGGCAGAGCGGATCGAGATTCTTCGCGGTCCGTCGGTGTTGCTCTTCTCCAGCCAGGCGGTTGGCGGCGCGGTCAACGTGTTCGATCGGCGCATCCCGCGCAGCGTCCCCGAAAGCCCGTTCCACCTCGATGCGCTGGCCAGCTATGGCACCGCCGCCGACGACAAGAGCGCCGGCGCCTCGATCGACGTTCCGCTCGGTGAACGATTCGTCGTGCATGCCGACGGAAATTATCGCGATTCCAACGCGGTCCGTGTCGGCGGGCTGATCTATGCCCCGGCGCTACGCGCGCACCTGCTCGATCTCGCGGCCGATGCGACCACCGACGGTGATGCCGATGAAGCCGCGCGACTGACCGATGCAGCGAACAGCCGGGGCAAGGTCCCGAACAGCCAGAGCCGCAGCACCAGCGCCGGCATCGGCGCAGCCTTCATCGACGACGGCGGGTCGCTCGGCATCAGCTTCGGCTATCTCGAAGACAGCTATGGCATCCCGCCGCGCGCCGACATCGACGAAGTGCCGACGATCAAGGCACGGCAATATCGCCTCGACGTACGCGGCGAGGTCGAGCTTGGCGACGGCCTGTTCGAAAAGCTTCGTTTCCGCGGTGCCTATGCCGATTACGCACATACCGAATTCGACGATGGCGAGCCCGGCACCCGCTTCACCAATCGCGGCATCGAATTCCGTACCGAACTGGCGCAGAATGATCGCGGCGGCTGGCGCGGCGCGAGCGGCGTCCAGTATAGTTTCCGCGACTTTGCGGCGATCGGCGACGAAGCCTTTTTGCCCGCAAATGAAACCACGCGCGTTGCGGCGTTCACGCTTCAGGAACTCGAGCGCGGCCCCGTTACCCTCGAAGGTGCGCTGCGCCTCGAAAACTCAAAGGTCAGTGCGAACAGCATCGGTTTCGACCGCTCGTTCACCAGCCTGTCGGGCGCAGCGGGCGCCAGTTACGAGATCGCCGAGGGGTTGAAGGCCAGCTTCTCCTTATCCCGCAGCGAACGCGCACCGTCGGCCGAGGAATTGCTGTCCGACGGCCCGCATGCCGCAACGCTCAGCTTCGAACGCGGCGACCCCACCTTCGCCAAGGAAACGAGTTGGGGCGGCGAAGCATCGCTCAAGTTCAAACGGGATGGCTGGTCCGCCGGGCTGACGGGCTATGCGAGCTGGTTCAACAATTTCATCTATGAAACCGATACCGGCACGATCGAGGACGACCTGCCGCTCTATGTGTTCCGGCAGGACAAGGCCCGCGTCTGGGGCTTCGAATTCGAAGGAACGGCGCCGATCGCGCAGGTCGGCGGCTTCCATATCGGCGCCGACGCGACCGCCGACATGACGCGCGCGAAGATCGAGAGCGGTCCCTTCGTCCCGCGCATCCCGCCGCTTCGCATCCGGGGTGGGCTGGAAGCGTCGAGCGAGCGCCTCGATGCGCGCGCCGAGGTCGAATGGACCGACGATCAGACCCGCATCGCGCCATTCGAGACGGCAACGAAAGGCTTTACTCTTGTCAACGCATCCTTGACCTGGCGCCCCTTGCCCGACGCCAAGAATCTGTCGCTGACGCTGGCGGCGGACAACCTCTTCGACGTGGACGCGCGGCGCCATGCCAGCTTTACCAAGGACTATGTGCCGTTGGCAGGCCGCGACATCCGCATCACGGCCCGGGCGAGCTTCTGATCCCACCGCGCAAGATCGGCCGGGTCCGGAATTCGGAGCCCGGCCGGTCGGTCAAAAGGGCAGCGTCTGACGCTTGTTCCAGTAGATCGACGTCGCGGCGGCATAAGCGCCGACCTTTTCCCACACATTCTGGTCGATCTTTGCGATATCGACACCGCTGGCGATATAGGCCTGAACGATCAGACTGATCTGGTCTTCGGACATCTCGTCGGTCAGATCCGGATTGGCCTTGCCGGCGCCAAAATCCATCGCCTTGTCGACGGGTGCGACCGACAGGCCTGCCTTGGCGATATCGCCGATCAGCCACTCCCGCGAAATGCGTGCGAGGCTGTAATCGAAATAGTTGCCCTTGTTCGCCTCACCGATCGCATGGCGCGAAAGGCACCCGTCGACAATCGTGCCAAGCTGCGCGAACAGCGCATCGCGGGTCGCCTCGTCGCCTTCGCCAGTCATTGCCAGCCCGATCTTCGCCTTGAAATCGGACGGGGCGGCCGAAACCGCACAATCGAACTTGGCGCCCTCCTGCGCCAGCACGGCCCCAGGTGCCGACGCCAGCGCAAGCGCCGCTCCGGCCATTAAAGTCCTGATCATCAAACGAATCCTTCCGCCCTCGGTAAAACCGACCCTCAGGAGAGCATGGCCATCCCGCCGTTGACATGCAACGTCTGTCCCGTGACATAGCCAGCTTCCCTCGACGCAAGATAGACGACGGCTGCGGCGATATCGCTGCCCTCACCCATACGTCCGGCCGGGATGCGCTGGTTGAGGGCTTCCTTCTGCGCGTCCGGCAGGTCGTCGGTCATCGCGGTCGCGATGAAACCCGGCGCGACACAGTTCGCGGTGACACCGCGGCTGGCAAGCTCCTGCGCCAGCGCCTTGGTCATGCCCGTCACGCCGGCCTTTGACGCCGCATAATTGGCCTGCCCCGGATTGCCCGTCGCGCCGACGACGCTGGTGATCGAGATGATGCGGCCGAAGCGCGCCTTCATCATCGGCTTCGCGGCAGCGCGTGCGAGGCGGAAATTGGCTTCGAGGTTGATGCGGATGACGTCCGACCATTCCTCGTCCTTCATGCGCATGATGAGGTTGTCGCGCGTCACGCCAGCATTGTTGACGAGAATATCGAGCTGGCCGAGCGCCTCGACCGCCGATGGCACGAGCGCGTCAACCGCAGCGGCGTCGCCAAGATTGCACGGCAGCGCGACATGATCGCCACCGAGCGTATCGCGAAAGGCGGCGAGCTTGTCGGCATTGGACCCCGACACCGCGAGACGAGCGCCCTGCGCGGCCAGCGCTTGAGCGATAGCCGAACCGATACCGCCCGAAGCGCCGGTGACGAGGGCAGTCATGCCGGTGAGATCGAACATCTGAATTTCTCCTGAAATCTGAATCTTAAAGCGTCTTGAGCAGCCCTTCGATGTCATCCATCGAAATCACGCTGACCGTCTCGACCTCGCCCGATGCGCTGCGCTTGACCATCGGCGAGAGCACCTTGCCGCCGAATTCGACAAAATGCGTGACGCCAATATCTTCCATCGCGCCGACGCTCTCGCGCCAGCGGACGCGGCCGGTGACCTGCTGGACGAGAAGGTCGCGGATCGCGTCGGCGTTGCTGACGGGGCTCGCCGTAACATTCGCGACCACAGGCACCAGCGGCGCGGCGGGCGGGTTGCCGCCCAGCGCCTCGGCCATCGCATCGGCGGCAGGCTGCATCAGCGGGCAATGGAACGGCGCCGAGACGGGCAGCAGCACGCCGCGCTTGATCCCGAAATCCTTGACCAGCGCGACCGCGCGCTCGACCGCACCCTTGTGGCCCGAAATCACGACCTGCGACGGATCATTGTCGTTGGCGACGGTACACACCTCGCCCTCGGCCGCCGCATCCGCAAGCTTCTGAGCGGTCTCGATATCGGCGCCGAGCAGCGCCGCCATCGCGCCGACGCCGACCGGCACCGCCGCCTGCATCGCCTGCCCGCGCGTCTTCAACAGCCGCCCAGTGGTCGCGAGGTCGAAGGCGCCGGCGGCGCATAGCGCCGTATATTCGCCAAGGCTGTGGCCCGCGACATAATCGGCCGTGGCAGCGAGCGTCACGCCGCCTTCCTTTTCGAGGACGCGCAGTGTCGCGATGGCGTTCGCCATGATTGCCGGCTGGGCATTTTCGGTGAGGACCAGCTGATCCTCCGGACCTTCGCTCATCAACAGGAACAGCTTTTGCCCGAGCGCATCGTCCACCTCCTGAAACACTTCGCGCGCGACCGGCGATGCGTCGGCGAGCGCCTTGCCCATGCCGACTGCCTGGCTGCCCTGACCCGGAAAGATGAATGCGCGCATATTGCGTCCCCTTGGTGTGATTTGTCGCCCCCGCGACTATTGCCTCACCCGGCGCGATGCAAGCCGAAGGGTACGACCTTGTTCGCCGCGTCATGGCCGATATCGGCGCGGCCGAGCCAGGGAATACCGGCGCGTGCGCACCACTCCTGCGCGATCTCTTCGGCTTCCATGCCGAACGGCCTGTCGTTTTCGGGGACGTCGCTGACCCGCCCCAGACGGATACCGGCAAGACCGCGCGGCGCCAGACAGGTCGCGACGTGAAAGAAAGCGCGGTCGAAGGCGTAGAGATATTCGCTGACCTCCTCGACCAGCAGCACATGCCCCGCAAGGTCGGGTTCCAGCGGCGTGCCGAGCAGCATCGACAGCGTCATCAGGTTGAAGGCCGCGTGGCGGGCGCCATGAATCAAGCCGGGTTCGCATGACGCCGGATCGCGTGCGACCAGCCAGTCGAGCGCGCGCATCACCGCCGCGTCTCCACCCTCCCGCCGGATATCGGCAACCATCGGACCATGCGCGACATGATCGAAGCCGTCGCGGTAGAGGCATCCCAATAAATTGCCCTGATCCGAATAGCCGAGGAAAGCCTTGCCCCGCGCCGCGTCGGTCATCGCCGCCACGGCTTCTTCGGCAATCCGGCACGCCCCATAGCCGCCGCGCGCGAACCAGACCGCGTCGATGTCGGGACGGTTCGCCATTTCGACGAGCGCGGCGAAGCGATGCCCGTCCTCGCCCGCGAAATGGCCATGAACCGCGAAACATTGTTCGTCGAAGACAAGCTCGACATCGGGATAGCCGATCGCCGCGATCGCGCGCAGCCCCTCGGCGTCGTCGGGGAGGATAGGAGTGGAGGGAGCAACGATCCCGATACGCATGAGCCGACCCCTGATTCCATTCGTGTCGAGCGCAGTCGAGACACCCGTCATCATGGCGCAATCCCGCGGGGTGTCTCGACTGCGCTCGACACGAACGGGATTGAACGCGGGCCAAACGGGAAAGGGAGTGCCGCCCTTGTTGCAAACCCTTCGTCAAGGCCATAACGCGGCGCCATGTCGGAAAACAAATCCTATTTCTTCTGCGGCATCGGCGGGTCGGGGATGCTGCCGCTCGCGATGATCGTCGCGGCGCGCGGCGCGGCAGTCGCGGGGTCCGATCGCAGCCGCGACCAGGGGCGGACGCCAGAAAAGTTCGACTGGATCGCAAGTCGCGGCATCGCGCTCTTTCCACAGGATGGCAGCGGGGTCGCGGCGGGACAGACGCTCGTTGCATCAGCGGCGATCGAGGACAGCGTGCCCGACATCGCCGCCGCGAATGCGCTGGGCCTCACACGGCTGACCCGCGCCGATCTCAACGCCGCGCTGTTCAACAACGCCGATCGCGCGATCGGCGTCGGCGGCACCAGCGGCAAATCGACCGTCACGGGGATGATCGGCTGGATTCTCGATCGCACCGGGCATCGGCCGACCGTGATGAACGGCGCGGTGATGCGCAATTTCGCGAACGCCGACATGCCCTTCGCGAGCGCGCTCGTCGGGGATGCCGCGACCTACGTCAGCGAAGTCGACGAAAGCGACGGGTCGATTGCGCTCTATCGCCCCGACGTCGCGGTCGTCACCAACATCAGCCTCGACCACAAGAGCCTCGAGGAACTGCACGTCCTGTTCGCGGACTTTCTGCGAAAGGCGCGCGTCGCCATCGTGAACGCCGACGACGAAGAGAGCACGCCATTCCTGTCGCTCGACAATGCACGGACCTTTGGCTTTCGCGAAGATGCCGATGTTCGCGCCAGCGACTTCGAGGCCCTGCCCGACGGCTGCCGCTTCACAGTCCATGCCGAGGGCACCGGATACAAGGTCAATCTCCGCATGCCCGGCCGCCACAATGCCGCCAACGCGCTCGCCGCGATCGCGACCACGCACGCGGCGGGCATTCCGGTCGCGCAAGCCGTCGAGGCGCTGGCCGATTTCGCGGGCCTCGCGCGCCGCTACGAAGTGCTCGGGCAAGCAGGCGGCGTCACCGTCATCGACGATTTCGCGCATAATCCCGACAAGGTCGCGGCGACGCTGGCCGCCGTCGCCGAGTTGCCGGGCCGCGCGCTGCTCTTCTTCCAGCCGCACGGCTTTGGTCCGCTCCGTCAGATGGGCAGGGAACTTGCCGCCAGTTTCGCGCAGGGAATGCGCGACGGCGACAAGCTGTACGTGAGCGACCCCGTCTATTTCGGCGGTACGGTCGACCGCAGCATCGGCAGCGAAGCGCTGGTCGCGGATATCGTCGGCGCGGGCAGCGATGCCGTCCACCTGACCACCCGCGCCGAATGCGGCGCGGCGATGCTCAACGAAGCAAAACCCGGCGACCGCATCCTGATCCTCGGCGCACGCGACGATACGCTCACCGAATTCGGGCGCGAACTGCTCGCCCGGCTCTGATCAACCGAAGATGTCATCGGCGTTGCGGACGGCGCCCCGGCGATGCCTGAAATAGCCGATCGCGAAACCGATCAGCAGCGTAGCAGACTGGAGGATCAATTCGAGGCCGATCGAAAAGACATAAGTCAAGGGCTCGGCCGCAACACCGCCCACGATCAGGCCGCCAAGACCACCCATCAGGCACGACAATCCCAGCACCGCCCCCAAATGTTTCAAACCCAACCGCTCGCTGGCCGTTCCCCAGCTGAACAGCCCGATCAAAATGGCAATTTCAATCATCGCGTTTTCCCCTTTGCCCGCCACCATGTCTCATCGGGCAGCCACAGTGACAAGCGCCAAAGCCTCCGTTCTGCGCTTGATTTCCGCGCGCGAATCTGTATAGGCGCGCTCATTCGGGGCGAGGCCTTGTGCCGTTCGCCCCGTTTGCTTTGTGGCAATCCGCAAGGCTTGACGACAGCCGGAGGGGTTTCGCGATCGGCGCGAAATCAGCGATCGGCCAAATCGAAGGACGCAAACCATGCCGTTTTACGAGCATGTCTTTATCGCGCGTCAGGACCTGAGCCAGGCTCAGGTCGATGCGCTGGCGGAAACCGTCACCAACATCATCGGCGAGTTCAAGGGCCAGGTTCACAAGACCGAAACCTGGGGCCTGAAGCAGCTTGCCTACAAGATCGCGAAGAACCGCAAGGGTCATTATGTGATGCTCTCGGCCGAAGTGTCGGGCGAAGCCATCGCCGAGATCGAGCGTCAGGCCGCGATCAACGAAGATATCATCCGTTGGCTCACCATCAAGGTGGACGAACTCGAAAAGGGTCCGTCGGTGATGATGCGCAAGCAGGAACGTCGGGGCGGCCGCGGCCGTGACCGCGACGGCGAAGAATAAGGATAACGACCATGGCACGACCCTTTTTCCGCCGCCGCAAGACCTGCCCCTTCAGCCAGAAGGACGCACCGGTCATCGATTACAAGGACGTCCGTCTGCTCCAGGGTTACCTGTCGGAGCGTGGCAAGATCGTCCCGTCGCGGATCACCGCGGTGTCCACCAAGAAGCAGCGTGAGCTGGCAAAGGCGATCAAGCGCTCGCGCCACATCGGCCTGCTCCCCTACATTGTGAAGTAAGGAGGGCGGACCGATGGAAATCATCCTGCTCGAACGTATCGAGAAACTGGGCGGTATCGGCGACGTCGTCACCGTCAAGAACGGCTTTGCCCGCAACTTCCTGTTGCCCAACAACAAGGCGCTGCGCGCGAACGACACCAATCGCAAGCTGTTCGAAGCGAACCGCTCGAAGATCGAAGCCGACAACGCCGAACGCCGCACCGATGCGGAAGGGCGCGCCAAGGACATCGACGGCAAGCAGGTCGTCCTGATCCGTCAGGCGTCGAACACCGGCCAGCTTTACGGCTCGGTCTCGGTGCGCGACATCGTCGACGCTCTCGTCGAAGACGGCGCAGCGGGCGTGTCCAAGTCGATGGTCGAGCTTGAACGCCCGATCAAGTCGCTTGGCCTGTTCGACGTCAAGGTGAAGCTGCACCCCGAAGTGACGATCACCGTCGCGGTCAACGTGGCGCGCTCGCCGGACGAAGCCGAAATGCAGAAGCAGGGCATCGACGTCATTGCCGCCATGTTCGAAGAAGAACAGGCAGAGGCTGTTGCGACCGCTCTGGAACCCGACAGCGAAGACGAATTCGAAGACGCCACTCCCCCGTCGGAAGTGGCCGCCGAAGACGCTCCGGCTGCATCGGACGAAGCCGAAGAAGCCTGAGCTTCCTTGGGCAAACCCTATCGAGGAGGGCCGCGTTTCCGGATGGAAGCGCGGCCCTTTTCGTTACGGTGGATTTAGCCGCAGGAATGTTCGCTTTCGACCGATAGTTGCCCTTTGATCCCCCCTGTCGCGGAGCGATGGGGAGGTGGCAGCGTATAGCGCTGACGGAGGGGCTAATGGCGCACCGTCGTCGCCCCTCCACCACCGCTTCGCGGCGGTCCCCCTCCCCACGGCTCCGCCGCAGGGAGGATATTCCTTGTCGTCATCCCGGACTTGATCCGGGATCCACAGCAGCGCTACGGAAATGGATTCCGGATCAAGTCCGGGATGACGAAGGTGAAAAGGCCGCGTACTACCCCGTTCATACCATTCGCCGCCGATCCGGATGCATTGACGGCAATCGACCGATTGTGGACGTTGGCTCATGGCCCCGTGAAAGCGACAGTCCCTTTAATCCACATTATTCGCTCCGCATCATCCTGCTCCCATGCGACCTGCGCCCAAATCGGATAGGGCCCAAATAGCTGGCCCCCGCTTTGCCGGAATTCGCTGAGGTGGATCGCCGGCAAGCCTTTACAAGGACTATGGAAGTCGAAGCCCTGCTCCTTAAGGGTTTGCACCAGCCGATTTGCATCGCTGCCTTCTGGAAACTGGCGTGTCAGCCGTTGCATGAGTTCGGGCGAAAGCGCCTCCTCGGAAGGCTCATAAAGCCGCGCCTCAGTCGCATCTCTTGGCGGGCAGCCGGCATTCCACCATCCACCAGTCGCGCTGATATTTCGAAGTAGTGGCGGTGTTGGCGGTGTCAGTGAATCGGACTCAGCGCAACCAGCCAACGCGAACCACGCGACTGCCAAATAGCAGAAGGGCTTTTCAAGCATCTGCATAAGTTAGGTTGCTGTTCGTCTGCTTTCCACCCTATTCTGTTGAAAAACTCCCGCTTGCAGTTAGGCGCGAGGAATGATTCAGTTGTCGTGTTATCGGGAGACAGCTGATGATGGGCGAGCGAACGGTGATGCAGGAGGCGCTGTTCTACAGCTTCAGCCTAGAGGATCATGTG
>NZ_JAEULM010000040.1 GCF_016793825.1 Sphingopyxis sp. | reverse complement strand
CATCCGCAGCCAGTATCGCAGCGCGATCGGATCGCTGTGGAGGAGCTCGAGCCTGACATAGGGGTTCCACTGGCGATGGCCCTCGAAATCGAGGAGCACCGCCCAGACCTGCCCCGGGGTGAAGGCGAGATCATGCTCGCGCCGAAACTCCATCATTGCCGCGCTCCATCGGGCGAGGCTGGAGGGACGGCGAAGGATACAGCCGAGGACGGGGACATGGACGTCACCCTCCCGGCCGCTGGAGCGCCATCAGCACGATGTCGATCCACGCCCCTTCGACATATTGGGCCGACTTCAGCATGCCCTCGCGCTCGAACCCGGACCGCGCATAGAGACGGATTGCCGCCTCGTTATGGGCGAAGACCTCGAGTGTGAGCCGCCGGAGATTGAGCTGGCGCCAGCAATAGTCGATCGCCAGTTCGAGGGCTTCGAAGCCGATGCCCTTGCCGCGCTCGGCAGCCTCGCCGATCCAGATCCCGATCTTGGCCGACCGGTGCACGGGCTCGATCTCGCGTATCTGGATATAGCCGGCGATCTCCGAGCGCGGCTTGATCCTGATGGCGAAGAAGATGCGCGAGGGATCCTGCTGAAGGAGCCAGAACTCCTCCTGCTCGTTCCAGCTCGGCGGGCGATAGGTGCCGTTGATTGCCGCGTCTTCGGCGCTGTCGGTCCATTGGAACAGGCTCGTGAGATCAGGCGGCATGATCGGGCCCAGAACGACCCGTTTTCCGAATATCATGGGGTATGACCCTTTCAGCTTGGGGGAGGTTTGAACCGGCCGCTAGTCCACGCGCCTGCACGACCGCTTCGGGGCGTCGACCTGCTCGACGAAGGCGCGGTCCTCGCGGAACAGGATGTTCATGTCCTCGCCGACGAAGGTCAGGTTCGGGGCCGGCGCAGACAGCGCGATCACCGTCTCGCTTTCGTTCCACCGAAGCCGCAAATCGCGGCGGTCGGCCGAGAAGTCGGCGAGGAGCCGCGATCCGTCCGTGCAGCGGAAATGTTCCTGGCTGCGCTCCGCCCCGGCGGCGATGTCGCGATAATTGCCGCCCTCGGGCGGCTCCGAACAGGCGCCGGTGAGGAGCAGCACAAAAGGAGCGCAGAACAGGCGCAGCGCGCGGTGCCGGGTTGCTGGGGGTCGGGGGACTGGAAACGACATCGGGGGGTCCTCAAAGGGGGTGGGCCGGCTTCAGTTCGCCGGGAAAAGTTTCGCCGCGGGCGGGTCCAGGGCAAGGCGCCCGCGGCGTGGCCGCCTCCAGGGATGCAGGGCGGCCAATTCGGTCAGCATGGCGTCAGGCGCGCCGCATGCTCAGAGGAGCTCGACGGGCAGCAGGGTCATGGCCCCGATGCCCTTCAGCTGGTGAAGCTGCGCCGCGAAGTTTCGCAGCGTTGCGGGCATGTCGACGATTTCGACGATCAGCGGATAATTGTGATCGAGGAAGCTCGTCGCATGAACGAGGTTCGAGTGACCGAAGCCGACGCGCCCGCGCAGCACCGTGACGCCGAGCAATTTATGGGCCTTCGCCTTTTCGAGAATGACCTCGAACAGCGCCTTGTCGCCGCTGACCGCCATCTCGTCGGTGTAGATGCGAAGCAGGGCATAATCCTTGTCTTCCATGGAATTTCTCCTTCGATGGGATTGAAAAAAGGTCCGGCGGCCGCTGCGGGGGGTAAGCGGCCGCCGGACAAGTCAGCTTGCCGTGGCCGGTTCCACCGTATCGCCCGGCCGCTGGTTGGCGGCTGCGGACCGGCGATAGAGCCAGGCCGAGATCGCCGGCAGGACGAGCAGGGTGAGCGCGGTGCAGGTGATCAGGCCGCCGATGACGACCGTGGCCAGCGGCCGCTGGACCTCGGCGCCGGTTCCCGTTGCAAGCGCCATCGGCACAAAGCCGAGGCTCGCCACGAGCGCCGTCATCAGTACCGGACGCACGCGCTCCATCGCGCCGCCGATGATCGCTTCATCATCCCCGATTCCCGCATCGCGGCGGCTGCGGATCGCGCTCATCATGACGAGGCCGTTGAGGACGGCGACGCCCGATAGCGCGATGAACCCGACCGCGGCCGTGATCGAGAAGGGGATTCCCCGCAGCAGCAGCGCGAAGACGCCGCCCGCGAGGGCCATCGGCACCGCGCTGAACACGATCGCCGCCGGCCGGAAGCCGCCGAGCGCCATGTAAAGCAGGGCGTAAATGGCAAGGAAGCAGATCGGCACCACGATCAGCAGGCGAAGCCGGGCCGACTGGAGACTTTCGAACGTGCCGCCCCAATCGGTATACATGCCCGCTGGCAGGTCGAGCGCCCCGATCTTGTCCTGCGCCTCGGTGACGAAACCGCCGAGATCGCGGCCGCGCACATTGACCTGCACCACGACCATCCGCTTGCCATTTTCGCGGCTGATCTGGTTGAGGCCCTGCGTGTAGCTGAACTTTGCTACTTCGCGGAGCGGGATCGAGCTCGCGATCTGCCCTTCGCCCGCCGCGAGCATCACCGGGATCGAACCCAATGTCTCGAGGTCGTCGCGCTGGGCATCGGGCAGGCGGACGACCACCGAGAAGCGGCGATCGCCCTCGAAGAGAAGTCCGGCCTCCCGCCCGCCGAGCGCAGCCGCAACCGTGTTCGCGACCTCCTCGACCGACAGCCCGTAGCGGGCTGCCGCCTGGTGATCGATCTTGACGTCGAAGGTCGGAGCCCCCGACGTCTGCTCGGCGCTGACGTCGCCTGCACCCGGAATACGCCGCAAAACCCCCGCGATGCGGTTCGCCTGCACGCTCATGGCGTCGAGATCGTCTCCGTAGAGCTTCACGGCCACGTCGGCGCGAACGCCGGCGATCAGTTCGTTGAAGCGCATCTGGATCGGCTGCTGAATCTCGGTGCGATTGCCGATGAGCGGTTTCATCCGCTCCTCGATGCGGCGAAGGATGTCCTCCTTGCTCTTCACCTCGGCTGGCCATTCGTCTTCCGGCTTCGGAATCACATAAGTGTCCGACGCATTGGGCGGCATCGGGTCGGTCCCGAGATCGGCATTCCCGTTCTTCGAGAAGACGAGCGCAACCTCGGGCAAGGACTTCAGCGCATCCTCGATGCGAAGCTGCATCTGCGTCGACTGGTCGATCGACGCCGAGGGCACGCGGAAGTTGGTGACCGTGATGTCCTTCTCGTCGAGCTGCGGCATGAACTCCTCACCGAGGAAGCCGAATGCCAGCACCGCGGCGAGGAAGACGCCGACGCCTGACGCCACGAAGGGCTGCGGGCGCGCGACGGCCTTTTTCAGGAGCGGCTCATATTTCTCCTTGAACCAGCGGATCGGCTTGACCTCGGTCTCGCTGACCTTGCCCTTGATCACGATGGCGATCATCGCGGGGATGAAGGTCAGCGAGAGGACGAAGGCGGCTGCGAGTGCGAGCATCAGGGTGATCGCCATCGGCGCGAAGGTCTTGCCCTCGACGCCCTGGAAGGTGAGCAGCGGTACGAAGACGAGGAAGATGATGAGCTGACCATAGACGGTCGGCCGGATCATCTCCTGCGCCGCAAGCGTGGTTTCCTCCATTCGTTCGGAGCGGCTGAGCAAACGCCCTTCATGCTCCTGCCTTTCGGCAAGCCGGCGCAGGGCATTTTCGACGATGATGACGGCGCCATCGACGATCAGGCCGAAGTCGAGCGCGCCGAGACTCATCAGATTGCCCGAGACGCCGAGCGCGTTCATGCCCGATGCCGTCATCAGCATCGTGATCGGAATGACCGCAGCGGTGATCAGCGCGGCGCGGATATTGCCGAGCAGCAGGAAGAGCACCGCGATGACGAGCAAGGCGCCCTCGACGAGATTCTTCTCGACGGTGGCGATCGTCGCATTGACCAGCTTCGAGCGGTTATAGACGGGCTCGGCGAACACGTCCGGCGGCAGGTTCTTGTTGATCGCCGTCAGTTTCTCGGCCGCGCTGGTGGCGACGATACGGCTATTGTCGCCAGTGAGCATCAGCACGGTCGAAATGACCGCCTCCGAGCCCATGCGGCTGCCCGACCCGGTGCGCACCGCGCCCCCGATCACCACTTCGCCGACATCCTTCACGCGAACGGGAACGCCCGCGCGCGTCGCGACGACGGCTTCCTGGATATCCTCGATCGACTTCAGCCGCGCGTCGGCGCGAACGAGAAAGCTCTCGCCGGCCCGGCGCACATAGTTGGAGCCCGCCGATAGATTGGCGCGTTCGAGCGCGTCGGCCAGTTCGGTGATCGAGAGGCCGTAAGTCGACAGCGCGTTGAGATTGGGCTGAACGAGATATTGCTTCACATAGCCGCCGTTGGAATCGACGCCGGCAACCCCTGGAACCGTTCGCATCTGCGGACGGATGATCCAGTCCTGGACCGTGCGCAGATAGGCAGCTTTGGCCAGTTCGGTCGTCAGACGCTCGCCCTCGGGGGTGAGGTAGGCGCCGTCCGATTGCCAGCCGGGCTTGCCGTCGACGATATTTGTCTGCTTTCCATCCGGGTGGCGGAAGGCGACCGAGTAGAAGAAGATTTCGCCGAGACCCGTGCTGAGCGGCGACAGGTTGGGCTGGACCCCGTCGGGCAGGCTGTCCTTCGCCTGCGCGAGGCGTTCGGTCACCTGCTGACGCGCGAAATAGATGTCGGTGTCATCGGTGAACACCGCCGTGACCTGGCTGAAGCCGTTGCGCGTGAGCGAGCGGGTCAGCGTCAGCCCGGGAATCCCGGCGAGCGCCGTCTCGACAGGAAAGGTTACCTGCTTTTCCATGTCGACCGGGCCGAGCGTCGGATTGAAAGTGTTGATCTGGACCTGGCGGTTGGTGACGTCGGGCACGGCGTCGATCGGCAGCTTGGTAATCTGCCAGAGGCCGAAGCCGAAAACGATCAGGGTCAGGAAGGCGACGAACCATCGCCCCCTGACCGAGAGACTGAGGATGCGCGCGATCATTCCGCTGCCTCCTTTTCAAGCTCGGCCTTGAGCAGGAAGGCGTTGGTGGTCGCGATCGGCGTGCCCGCCTTGATCCCCGAGAGGATCGAGACGAGCCCGGCGCTGCGCCCGCCGACCTGCACGGTCTGCGCCCGGAAGCCCTTCGTGGTGCGGACGAAAACGACCGTGCGGTCGCCGATCGTCTGCACGGCATCCTGCGGGACCATGACTCCGTTGGTGATGGCGCCGCCGCTCGCGAAGATGCGGGCCTTCACCAGCTGCCCGGGAAGCAGCGTGCCCGCGACCGAGGGTGTGATGACCACGGTCGCCGACCGGGTCGTCGGATCGACGACGCCGGTTTCGGAGCGCACGCGCCCCTCGATCATGCGGCCGTCGTTCGTCGTTAGCTCGACCCGGTCTCCCGCGCGGACGCGGCCGGCATCGGCCGGCGGCAGGCTCGCGGTGATCTGCATCCGGCTGGGATCGGCGACCCGGAACAGTTCGGACTCGGCGGCGACGAACTGGCCGAGATTGGCTTGCGCCGCGGTAACACGTCCGGTCACGGGACTGACGACGGCGACCGACCGCCCGTCCGAGGCGACCTTTGCGGCACCGGCAGCGGCGCTCGCGCGCCGCGCTTCCGCCTGCGCCACCGCGAGATTGGCCTCGGCGATTTCATAGTCGGCCCTCGGGCTCACCCCCTGACCGAGCAGCCTCTTCTCGCGTTCGAGCTGGCGCGCTGCCAGCCGCTCGCGAGCGGCGGCAGCGTCGCGGTCGGTCGCGATCGTCGAGGCATCGCGGCTTTCGACGAGCGCCAGCGTTTCGCCGGCCCGCACCGGATCGCCGATCCGCTTGAAGATGCGCGTCACCGTTCCCGGCGCGCGCGCCGTGAGCACGGCGACGGCATCGGGTGTCGCCTCGACCGTGGCTGCGGCGGGTATCGCGGCATCGAGTTCGCCGCCTGCCGCGGGCGCGACCCCGATCTGCGACAGCGAAATCCCGTCGGCCGAGATCACCACCTCATTGGACGGCGCGGCCTCGGCCTTGGCCGGAGCCTCGGGAGCCGGAGCATCGCTCCCGGTGAGTTGAGCGATCCCGAAGCCCAGGGCCACGGCAAGCGCCAACGCGGTCGCCGCGCCGGCATAGAAACGATTCTTCTCGGTCATTGGATTTCCTCCCCTGTGATGGTGCGGCCCTGGAGACGGGCGAGCGCAGCGCGCGCGTCGAACCTCTCGGACAGCGCGTCGAGCAGCGTGCCGCGCGCGGCACTGAGACCGCGCCGCGCGGCGATGAGTTCGATGAGCGGGGACTTGCCCGCCTCATAGGCGATGCGAGCGAGCCGATAGGCCTCGTCGGCGGTCTCGAACGTCTGCTCGGCGGCGGCGACACGCTCGTCGGCGGCCTCGTTGAAGGCCATCGCCGACTTGATGCCCGCCTCGGCGTCGAGGCGCGCCGCCGTCGCGCGCGCTTCGGCGCCCTGTTTTTCCGCGAGTGCCGCCGAGATATTGCCGCGGTTGCGATCGAAGAGCGGCAGCGGCACGCTGACGCCGACGAGCATCGCATTCGCCTTGTCGGCCTCGATACGGCGGACGCCGAGCGAGACGGTGACATCGGGAATCGCCTGACGCTTCGCGACCTCGACGCGGTAGGCGGCCGCTTCGCGTTCCGCCTGTGCCGCGAGATAAGGCGCCGTTTGCAGCGGATCGGCCGGCCCATATTTGGGCGTTGCCTCGAACCGCGCCAGCACCCGCTCGGAGAGGCTGGTGTAGCTCATCCCCTGGCCCGCCAGCGCGGACAGCAGGGCATAGGCCTGGACCCGCTCTGCCCTTGCCGTCGATATCGCGGCCTGGAGCGTCGCCACCTCGGTCTCGGCCTGCAGCCGGCGAAGCCTTGTTTCCTTGCCCGCATCGACGAGCGCCGCCGCGATACGAAGATCGTCGCGGGCCTCGCTGAGGCTGCCCTCGGTCAGGGCAAGGCGGCGGTCGGCGATCTCGGCCGCGGCATAGGCCCGGGCAAGATCATAGGCGTAGGTGAGCAAGGCTTCGCGCCCGCGCGCCCGCGCCGCCACAACACCCGCTTCGCCGGCGGCGATGCGCGCAGAGCGTTTGCCGCCGAGTTCGAACGGCTGGTTGTATTGGATCGTCGTTTCGGAGCGGTTGAACCCGCTATAAGGCTGCTTGCCGCCGATATTCTCGGCGAGGCCGCTGACGGTCGGATTGGGACGCACCCGGGCTTGCTCGGCAAGGCCTTCGGCACGGGCGATATCGGCTTCGATGATCTGCGTTCGCGGCGCCTCGGCGCTTTGGCCGAAGAGTTGGTCGAACGAAGGTGCGGGTTGCGCAGCAGCATTCGCGGCGGCAAGCGCGCCGACGGCGGTACATAGGCCCAGGAACGCCCTGCGCAGGCGTCGCTGGCCGATCATATCGGTCATGGAAAATCTCCTAGAATGAAGGATGCAGGCGCCGGCGACCGGCGCGCAGCCTCACATTCTAGGCGGTCGCAGAAGTCCCTCGGGCGCGGTGCTCGCCCAGTCGAGATCGAGCCGGTAGGCCCAACGGGCTCCGGCGAGCAGGAAGCCCGACCAGATTTGAAGTTGCGGCGAGATGTCGGCGAGACCCTGCATCATCCCGTGCGTGATCTTGTGAAGATCGATCTCGGGGGGTGAGGTTTCGCCATCGTCATGGTGCGCCACGGCCGCCGTAACCTGCGAATCGTCGTGGCCTGCCAGCGCGCCGTGCCAGCCGCTCGCGCCCATCACATTGGCGAGCGCGAGAATGGCGAGCAGGGCGCCGAACCAAAGCGCGGCGCCGGGCAGCAATCGCATAACGCGACGCCGCGCCACCGTGGCGGAAGGACGCGCGCGCGTCATGGCTTGCCCACCCATCGCTCGTGGAGATCGTCGATCACATAAGCGTGGCTCGCACCATCGGCATGTTGGCGCCGCAGATGTTCATGGTCGGCCGGCAGATCGGGGTGATCGTGCGCGATCGCATCGGGATCGCTCGCAGGCCAGAGCAGGAGGCCGAGCAAGGTCCCGAAAAGGGCAATTGCCGCCATGGCGGCAAAGGCGGCGGTCATCGAGACCCCCGCGCCCAGCTGTCCGACCAGCGGATAGGTTATGAGCCAGCAGATGTGACTGAGCGCGAACTGCGCTGCGAACAGCGCCGGCCGGTCTTCGGCATTTGCGGAGCGCTTGAGCAGCCGTCCCGAAGGCGTGATGCTCATCGAATAGGCAATGCCGAGAACCGCCCAGCCGCCGAGCAGGATATACCAATAGGTCATGCCCGCCGGCACGATGCTGCTGATCCAAGCGAGCGCGGCGAGCCCCGCCACGAGGATGGCGGCCGAAAGCAGCATCACGCGCCGATCCGGAATCCGGTCGAGGATGCGCGGCAGGATGAAGGCGGCGGCCATCGATCCGAAGCCATAGGCCGCAAGCGTGAGCGCGACATCCTGCTGGGTCATGCCGAGCCGGTCGCGGACGATGACGACCGTGTTGACGATGACCATCGAGCTTGCCGCCGCGGCGGCAAGCGTGACCGCGAGGAGCCCGCGCAGCCGCGGCGTCTTCAGATAGATGCGAATGCCGCGGGTCGTCTTGGCATAGATGCTGGTGTCGCGGCTGGCCGAACGCTCGGGGCGCGGCAGGGTGACCGACAGCACGAGGAGCGCAGAGGCGATGAAGCCGACGGCGGTCCCCGAAAAGAGCCAGTGAAAGTTGATGACGGTTAGGAGCGCGGCGGCGAGCAGCGGGCTCGTGATATTCTCCATGTCATAGGCGAGCCGCGAGAGCGACAGGGCGCGCGTATAGTCGCGCTCGTCGGGCAATACGTCGGGGATCGTCGCCTGGAACGTGGGCGTGAAGGCCGCGGATGCCGACTGGAGAACGAAGATCAGAAGATAGATTTGCCAGATTTCGCTGACGAACGGCAGGCAGATCGCGACCGCAGCGCGAACGAGATCGAGCGTGACCAGAAGCGCGCGCCGCGGCACCCGGTCGGCGAAGGCTCCGGCGATCGGCGCGATCCCGATATAGGCAGCCATCTTGATCGCGAGCGCGGTGCCGAGCACGACGCCCGCGTCGCCGCCGGCGATGTCATAAGCCAGAAGTCCGAGCGCAATCGTCGCCAGCCCCGTCCCGACCAATGCGATGATCTGGGCGAGCAGGAGATGCCGATAAGTGCGATTGGCGAGTACTGCGAGCATTTTTCCGGGCTTGAAATATATCCCCCTGGGGGGATATGGGCCCTATAGACAAGCCGCCGCGATGACGTCAACTGCACCGCGGAAATTTGAGAGATATTAAGGTTGCGAGCCCAAGAGCTCCTCGACCGCAGAGATTTGACCATGGCCGACCATCATCACCCGCATCAGCACACGACCCATCCCGCGATCATCAAACGCCTCAACCGCGCGACGGGGCATCTGAAGAGCATCGTCGGCATGATCGAGGAAGGCCGTCCCTGCACCGATATCGCGATGCAGCTGTCGGCCGTCGAGAAAGCGGTCGCCAATGCCAAGCGCACGCTGATCGAGGACCATATCGGTCATTGTATCGGCGGCGACGCGGACGTGGGCGACAAGGCGATGGCCGAGTTTCGCGCCATTTCGAAGTATCTCTAGCTCCGGCCCCTTACGGATTTTCCCTGACCCGCTCATGCTCCGCCGCTCGCGCCCTAGCCTTTTAATGCTGATGATGCTCTGCCTGACGGCGGCGGCGATGCTGCTGTCCGTCGCCAACACGGCGGTCAGCCACAGCCCGGTCGCAATGCTCGCGGCCGAGGCCGAGCGGCACGCCGAGCTCGCTGCCGAGGTTGCCGATCATGGGCATTCCCACGACACCGGCGACGAGAATGAGCGCGGTGCGGGTCACATGCACGGGCATAACCCTGCCGATCACAATCATGATCCGCCACTCGCCACTCCGGCTCTCCGGATCGACCCGTCGGTCGTGACAGCGACCTGGACCGGCTTCGCGCCCGCGGCGCTCGACGGTCGCAGGGGGCCAAGGCTCGACCGCCCACCCGACCGCGCCTGACTGCGAAATCGACGCCGCTTGTCGCGGCATCCATCTACGCATTTCAGGATAATTTTATGATCAAGGCTCTTACAGGGCCAGGGCGCATGGATAGTGCGCGCTGGCGATTCCTGCTGTTTTTCGTTCTCGCCGCCATGTCCTTCGTCTTCGCGACGGGTGAGGCCATGGCCCATGCCGTCGCCGAAGGTGACAAGGGATATATCCAGGAGATCAGCGGGGTGAACATCCTCGCCTTCATGTATCTCGGCGCGAAGCATATGGTCACCGGTTACGACCATATCCTCTTCCTCTTCGGCATCATCTTCTTCCTCTACCGGATGAAGCATATCGCGCTGTACGTCAGCCTCTTCGCGATCGGCCATTCGACGACGATGCTGCTCGGGGTCTTCTTCGACTTCGGGATCAACAGCTATATCATCGATGCGATCATCGGCTTCTCGATCGTCTACAAGGCACTCGACAATCTCGGCGCCTATCAGCGCTGGTTCGGCTTCCAGCCGAACACCAAGGTTGCGACGCTCATATTCGGCTTCTGCCATGGCTTCGGCCTCGCCACGAAGATCATCGAGTATGACATCTCGCCGGACGGGCTGCTGCCGAACCTGCTCGCCTTCAACGTCGGGGTCGAAATCGGCCAGCTTCTCGCGCTCGGCGCGATCCTGATCGTGATGGGCTTCTGGCGCCGGACCGACAGCTTCTGGAAGCACGCTTATACCGCGAACGTGGTCATGATGGCCGCGGGCTTCCTTCTCATCGGATATCAGCTGACCGGCTACGCGGTCTCCTAATCAAGGACTTGTCTCATGTATAATTCGAATATTCCCTCGAAGTCCGAGCTGCCGAGCACCGGCAAGCTCATCACCTCGACCGTCATCGCCATGGCGACGGCGGGTGTGCTGCTCGTCACCGTCGTCCTGCCGTCCGAATATGCGATCGACCCGACCGGCGTCGGGCGCGTGCTTGGCCTTACCGAAATGGGCGAGATCAAGACGCAGCTCGCCGAGGAGGCGGCCGCAGACCGCGCCGCGGACAAGAGCGCCCAGATCGAGGCCGCGGCATCGGGCATGACGGTCGGCGAAGCCGAGGCCGCACCGGAGGATGTAGCGGCGGAGGCCGAGGGTGCGGCTCCGGCCGCCGCAGCCGGAGGACGTCAGGACGAGCTTCGCATCACGCTCGCCCCAGGCGAAGGCGCCGAAGTGAAGCTGGTCATGAAGGCGGGCGGCAAGTCCAACTTCGCCTGGACCGCGGTCGGCGGACCGGTCAATGTCGACGTCCATGGCGACGGCGGCGGCAAGTCGATCAGCTACAAGAAGGATCGCAATGTGACCCGCGACGACGGCGTGATGACGGCCGAGTTCGACGGGAATCACGGCTGGTTCTGGCGCAACCGCGGCGATGCGCCGGTAACGGTAATCGTCAAGGCGCAGGGCGCGCACAGCGAAATGAAGCGCGCAATGTAAGGCTCGCGGAAGCGATCCATGAGGGGGCCGGGCCGCACACGCGACCCGGCCCTTTTCTTTTGTGTTTGGCGCCGGGCATCAGCGCGCGGTCGCGGGGATTACGGCCGGATCGCGCCCGGCTTTCGCCAGGCGGCGCTGAAGCTTGATCCGACCATGCCGACGGACAGGCCGAGCGGCGCGGCGAGGCGAGCGAGCCATCGCGCGGCTCGAAGTTTCGCGGGCGATTGTCCCATCGCTTTGCGAGCCGCGCACCAGCGTGCGCCCCTGTCGGCGCGGTCGAGATTTTCATAGTCGGTGAAGGCGCGGACGAGGCGAAGCGGATT
>NZ_JAEULM010000035.1 GCF_016793825.1 Sphingopyxis sp. | reverse complement strand
CGGAACCACCTTCGGATGGGAACGCTACACTGGCCGCCACGGCCTGCGCTTCGGTATCGACAGCTTCGGCGCCTCCGCGCCAATCGAAGACCTGTTCAAACACTTCGGACTCTCTCAACACGACATCACAACCCAAATCCTCGACAGGCTCCGCCGCTAATCCCGCACTCAGCCCACCATCTGCGGGCTGCAAGACGGTCGTTCCGGATCATGAGCCACGGCGAACCTCACCGTCATCGTTCGAACGGCCGAACAGGGCATCGAAAGGAAGCGCCGTCGTTTCATCTTGTTTCGGGTGAAGTCGAGCCGCGCATGCCAGGAACCGCCAAGCGCCGGCTCGCAACCGCCGGCTTGCACTCCTTGTGGCCGGGCAACTCCAGACCCTGGCGCCTGCAATCGGGCGCAAACTCGGCCTCTCGATGCAACGCGACAGCGTGTCGCGCGATGGTGGGATTTTGTCGCTGCATATCAAGACGCTTCCGAAGGGCACATTTTAGTCTCGGCGCACCATGGAAATAGTCGCGCAATCGCGTGGCACACCGGAGCCCGAACGCTGATGCCGAACGACAAATACTCGCCCGACGAAGTGCGTGATGATTTCGTTCCCAAAGAGGCATATTATGCGCAGGACTTTGCCGATCTGGAAGCGGACAGGCTGTGGCCATTCGTCTGGCAGTTGGCGTGCCGCGCCGAAGAAATCCCGAACGTCGGGGACTATGTTACCTATAATATCGTCGACGATTCCATCATCGTCATCCGCGCCGGCGAAACAGAAATCAAAGCGTATCACAACGTCTGTCCGCATCGCGCCCGACGGCTGACCGACGGCTGTGGCAACAACAGGCAATTCGTCTGCCCTTTCCACGGCTGGCGCTTCGGGCTCGATGGCCGGAATATCAAGGTGATCGACAAGGGCGACTGGGGCGACTGCCTGAAGGATGAAGATATCCGGCTCGCCGAAGTTCAGTGCCAATCATGGGGCGGCTTCGTCTTCATCAACATGGACGAGAACGCCGAACCGCTGCGCGACTTTCTATCGCCGATGCCGGACTATTGCGAGAAGTTCGAATTCGAAAATCTACGATTCCAATGGTATAAGACGGTGGTGATGCCGTCGAACTGGAAGACCGTGCTCGGCTTCTTCAACGAATTCTATCACGTGCAACAGGCGCATCCGCAATTGCTGGAATTTACCGACGACTATTCGAACAGCGGCGAATTCGGTCGCCATTCGCAAACGTGGTTCGAATCCGAGGGCGCTCTCCCATTTCGCCGGTCTCCCCGCCTTCCCGCGCGTCCGGAACCGCCGATGAAGGAGCATATCGTTACCTTTGCCGAACAGTATAAGGAAGACCTTCGCACCATGCTGACGCCGCGCAACTATGCGGCAGCCATGCGGGTCCGCGACGAGGTTCCGGCCGAGACCGACCCCGTCGAAACACTCGCCAAATGGGGCGAGTTCCAGATGGAAGCCGCCGCCGCGGACGGATCGGGATGGCCCGAAGGCCTCACCCCAGAGTATATCGAGCGATCGGGTCTGGACTGGCACGTCTTCCCGAACACCATCTTCCTTCATGGCTTCGTCGATGGCGTCCTCTGGTATCGCGTCCGGCCGAACGGCCGCGATCCCGAAAGCTGCATCTTCGATATCTGGTCGCTCGTCCGCTATGGGCCCGGACAGGCACCGCCACTCGTACGCGAGTTTTACGAGGATTGGCGCGACGGAGACTGGGGTCTGATTTTCCGTCAGGATTTCGAGAATATCCCCGAGGTCCAGAAAGGGTTCAAGTCGCGCGGTTTCAAGGGCGAGCGGACCAATCCCGTCCAGGAACGGTCGGTGTCGAACTTCCACCGGGTGCTGCGGCGGTTCCTGCGCGATCCCTATGACAAGCCGCCGGTGACGCGGCAAAGATGAGGACGTCCATGTACGAACGTTACGAATTCATCCGCTTTGACCGTCGCGGCCGCGTCCTGACCGTGACGATGGACAGCCCGCCGCTCAACGCGGTGGGCCGCGCGTTGCACGACGAATTGTCCTATGTCTTTCTCGACGTGGCGCGCGACGACGATTGCGACGTCGTCATTCTGACCGGAGCGGGGCGTGCCTTCTCTGCCGGCGCGGATTTGCCCGGCCTGCTCAAGGCGACCGAAGACAAGGCGCTGCGCACCGCCCTGCTCTCACGCGCACCTGCCATCGTTCATTCTTTGCTGAGCCTCGAAAAGCCGATCATCGCGAAAGTGAACGGCCACGCGATGGGATTGGGGGCGACGCTTGCGTTGCTCTGCGACGTCGTGATCGCTTCGCACGATGCCCGCATTGCCGACCCCCATGTCGGCATCGGCCTGTCGGCGGGAGATGGTGGTGCGCTGATCTGGCCTCAGCTCATCGGTTACGCCAGGGCGCGACACCATCTTCTGACCGGCGACCCGCTGACGGCATCAGAAGCCGAAGCGATCGGCCTGATCTACAAGGCAGTGGCGGCCGATATGCTGGACGGGGTGGTCGACGCCTACGCCGACCGGCTGGCGAATGGCGCCACGATGGCGATCCGCGCGACAAAGCGGTCGATCAACATGGAACTCTGCCGACAGGCGATCGCGACCGCAGAAGCGCATGCCGGCCTTGAATCCTACACCATGGCATCCAACGACCACCACGAGGCGGTGCTCGCCTTCATCGAAAAGCGCACGCCCGTGTTCAAGGGCGATTAGAGCCGAAGCCCTAGCTGGCCAGATCCATATAACGCGCCAGGTGATGCTCGACATCGCCAAAGCTTCGCTCGGACACCATGATCCGGCGCAGATAGTGACCGACGGGATACTCGGTCGTCATGCCGATACCACCATGAAGGTGTACGGCCATTCCCGCTATACCCTTGGCCGCATCGAAAGTCTTGACCCAGCAACTCGACACCGCGCGTCGCCGCTCCTCACGTCCGCCGCGATCAAAGGCAGCGATCGCATTATAGAGGCTGGAGCGGATGGAGTCGGCCTCGATGTACATTTCCACGACGCTATGTTGCAGCGCCTGAAAATTGGCGAGCGGCTGCCCGAACTGGGTCCGCGTCTTCAGATATTCCGCGGTGATCTCGATCGCACGTTCGAGCGCGCCCAGCGCATCGGCGCACTGGGCGAGGCGAGCTTCGTCGAGCACATCGTCGATCGCGTCGACGCTGACAATGCCAAGCAAGGCATCGGGGCCAAGATCGGCCTGATCGAACCGGGCATCGATGGCGCCGCCATCGTCTATCAGCGCATAAGGCGTCACGAAGACCCCGGCATTGTCCATCGGTACCAGGAACAGGCCCACCGCACCGTCGTCCAGCCGCGCGGAAGCGAGCATCCCATCGGCGCCCGCCCCACCCACTACCAGAGTTTTGGCACCTGACAGCCGGTAGCCTGCCCCGGATGCCGCCGCGCGCAATTCCGGTGCCAACATGTAGCGACGGCCGGGTTCATACAGCGCAGGTGCGAAACGCCGTTCGCCACTTGTCATCTCACCCAGAATGTCCAAACGCTGCTGCCCGCCGGCAACCAGATCGACCAGTCCAATCGCAAGGATCGCCGAGGCAACATAGGGCTGGAGCGAAAGCGCGCATCCCATTTCTTCCGCCAGGATCAGCACATCCTCGATTTCCCCGCCCAGTCCCCCCGCATCTTCGGGCCCGAGCAGCGCGATCCAGCCGAGATCGGCGTAGTCCCGCCACCGCGCGCCATCGGCAGCCTCACCGCCACGCCGCCGCGCCGCGAAATCATTCGCGAGATAACGCCGCGCACTGTCGCGCAGCATGTCCTGTTCTGGACTCAGGGCAAAATCCACTCGCTCGACCTTTCTGTATCCTGGGGAGCGCAAGTCATCGGAACATCGTACTCCAGATGATGTTGCGCTGAATTTCGTCGGATCCTCCGAAAATCGTTGCTGCCCACCAATAGAGATATTGCGTGGTGCGCCCGGCCGCTGCCGGCGGCGCGCCGCCGGCAAGTACACCCATGTCACCCGGCGCGAAACGGGGCACGACCTGCGGCCCAAGAATCGCCATTTCAAGATCCGCGGCGCGCAGGAGATATGCAGCGCCCCGGATGGAAATGGCTGATGCCGCTGCCCCCAGCGCCGGCCCTTCTGTTCCCGCCAGGACGCGCAGAACAGACCATTCGAGCGCATCCACATCGATCGCGAGCCGGGCATGGCGGCGGCGATATTCCTTGGCTTCGAGTTCGGGCAAGCCGCGCCCGGTTTCCCCATCGATCAATTGAGGTATCCGCGACAAATAGCGCCGCAGCATGCCAAGATAGGCGTTATGGGTACGCTCGTGACCCAGCAGAAACTTGGCCTGCGCCCAGCCGCTGTTCGGATCGCCGATCAGATAATGCGCGGGTACGCGGACATCCTCGATAAAGACTTCGTTGACGTGGGCGTCGCCGTCGATCGTATCGATCGGGCGGACCGTCACACCCGGCGCATCCATCGGCATGATGATCATCGACAGGCCGGCTTGCGGCTTTACCTCCGTATCGGTGCGCGCGAGACAGATCATATAGTCCGCCATATGAGCATCGGTCGTCCATATCTTTTGCCCGGTGATCACATAGTCGTCGCCGTCGCGCACGGCCCGTGTGCGGAGGCTGGCGAGGTCGGACCCCGCCTGCGGCTCCGAAAACCCCTGACAGAACCAGTAGTCGCCCCTCAGCATCGGTTCCAGAAACTCGTGCCGGAGCGCGGAGCTACCAAACCGACATAGTACCGGCCCTGCCATCGACATCGCGATCAGGCTGTATTCGGGAGCGTTGGCAAGACCACATTCCAGTTCGAAGATGTAACGCTGGATCGACGACCACCCTGTGCCGCCGAACTCCGCCGGCCAGTTCGGTGCCGCCCAGCCGCGCGCATGGAGCTTTTGCTGCCAGGGGTGAACCGTCGCGCGCTTGTTGTGAAAACCCATGGCCTCGCGCCGCGCGATTTCAGGTGGCAATTCGGCGACGAGGAACGCGCGTACCTCGGCGCGAAACGCCTCGTCCTCGGAGGAAAACGCCAGTCTCATATCGCCTTTTCCTTTTCGAGCACCTCACCGGCCGCAATCAGACGCAATTGGTCCTTGCGAACCTTTCCCGAAGCCGTTTTCGGAAGATCATCGACCAACATCAAATGCTCAGGTGTTTTCTGACGCGCCAACCCGGCCGCACTCACCAGCGCGGTCACCGCGGCCATGTCGATCGACGCGCCGGTTACCGGCACGATGAACGCACAAATGGCTTCGCCTGTACGTTTGCTCGGCATTGAGACGACCGCGACTTCCGCGATCAGCGGCGAAGCGAACAGCACATCCTCGATCTCGCGCGCACTGATATTCTCGCCCGCACGGATGATCAGATCCTTCTTACGGCCGGTGCACACGAGATGATCGCCATCGACGAGGCGCCCAAGGTCTCCCATCCGGAAGTACCCTTCATCGTCATAGGCGTCGTCATCATCCTCGATCCGTGCGTAGCCAAGCGCCATGCTGGGCTCCCGCGCCAGTATCTCACCTTCCTCGCCGGACTTCATCGGTTGCCCGGTCGCGACGTCGACAATCTTGACCTCGCAGTGGAGGAGGCGACCGTCGGTCTCTGCCGCCAGCCGCAGATCATCGCGCGACGCCGGGCCGGCGGTCATGGTGGGCACCTCTGTGGCACCGAAGGTCCGGAACGGAATGCAGTTAGGAAACTGCCGCGCGGCGTCAAAGATCAGCTCTGGCGGAACCGATGCGCCGCCGCAAAGAAAGTACCGAAGCGATGGCACCGCTTCATCGCGCGAGCGCGCGACGGCGAGGAAGTCCTGCAGAAAGGGTGTCGCACCCAGCATGAAGGTACAGCCGTGCGTCTTTACTAGGTCGAGCGCGAGTTCGGGTTCCCATACATCGACGATCACCGCGGGAACATCGATAATCCAGGGTGCGTTGAGCGCCCACAGGAAGCCGCTGACATGGGTGACCGGCGACGGCGAAAAAATGCTGTCTCGGACTCCCAGACCCATCGCGGCCGCCATCTTGATCGAATCCGCGCCGATGCTGTTGTGCGAATGAAGCACGCCCTTTGGCCGGCCCGTCGTGCCCGATGTGTACATCAGCAGCTTCACCGCGTCGGGATCGACCGACCGCTCGATCATCAGCGGTCCCCCAGCAACGACGGTATCGAAGCTTTGCAATCCTTCGTGCGCGCCGCGCACAACGATCACGTCGGGTGCGCCGGGAAGATCGGGAACAATCCGATGCATCATCGCGACATAATCATAGCCCCGAAAGCTTTCGGGTACGAACATCAGCCGGCTGCGCGACTCGCTCAACATGAAGCTGACCTCGGCGTCGCGGTTGATCGGAACGATCGGGTTGACGACAAGGCCCGTCATCGCCGCCGCCAGGTTGATCACCGAGCATTCCCACCAATTGGGCAATTGAAACGACACGACCTCGCCCGGCTTCAGGCCGATCGTATCGAAATAGCCCGCGAGCCGCCGCGCGCGGTCATGAAGATCGCCGCACGAAAGCCGGCAGACGCCATCGATCAACAAAATGCGATCGGGATCGGTCGCCACACGCTCGGCGGCAAAATCGGCGATGGTGCGATTGGTCCAATCGCCGTCCCGAACCGCTCGTTCGGCCCGCTCGGGGTCCCAGCGCGTCCGCCAACCGCCGACATCCTGACGATGGCGCGGCTCAACCATGGAGCCGCCGGGTCGCCGTGCGATCGATTTCGGCGCGCCCCTCCGCCACGAACGCGCGGCGGCGGGTAATAACGGGGATGTCGGCCAAGGCATCGACCACCCGCGCCGACAGCGGTGCATCACGAAAATCGGGGCGGTGAAAACGAATGTCCCCGCTCCCCGACCAAGCGCGGGCGTAGTGCCAGCGCATGGCATTCTCCATCGGATGATCGACGTCGGGTTCCGATCCCTCGCCGGGGATCAGCTTCCAGCCAAAAGTCCGCACGTCGCGCGCGCTCTGATTCACGCGCGCCAGCGCTTCGTCAGACAATGGGCGCAGGTCCGACACGCGACCCTCGATCAACGGCGCATCATACTCGAAAGCCTGAAAGCGACAGCCGTCCTCGTCCCGGTCGATCGCATCCATCGCCGCCGGCAATTTTGCGAAGCCCATGAATTCCCTGCCGCTGATCAACGCTCCGGGTTCGGTGACCCACATCACCGGCGAGAAGCCCGATACCCGCCCATCGTCGCCATGCAGCGCGCTCACCGAAACGACGATTTCGCGATACCCGCGCCCACCGAGATAATCGACGTCGCAATAGTCGATGCGCGTGACAGTAACGATCGGGGGGTCGGCAGCTTGGAAGAAGCGCGGCAGAAGGCGACCGGCGGCCGCACGGCTGGTTTCGAAACTGATGGATATGACTTCGGCGAAGGGGATGACGCTGCGGTCCGGCACCGGACTCGGTCCAAAAAGAGCTGGCATATCAAACCGATGCACTGCCAAAATCATGTTTCCTTCACCCCGGATCCGCGTTGGGGAGAGGATAATCTAGCCGCTCCCGCGCATCTTGGCAGAGCGCGACATTGACCTGACATCTGGCGACCCGCGCCTCAGAAAACTGTCGGTTTCATTGCACGCATCGCGGCAACATCATCCTATGCCGCCTGTCGGGCAATATCTTGATTTTTGACGACAAAGAGCAGATGATTCGCGTCGTAACGGTACGCGGCCCATTTTCGCAAACGACGGACCGGACAAGACAGGGCCCCCGGAAAGGGGTGCCGGGGAGAGCATGATGGCCAGCACTGCAAAGCTTATGGAAAGCGACCATGACGACACCGGCGCCAAGACCGCACTGGTCCGTGCCGACATCCTTCGCCTTTATCCCGAAGTGGTAAGCCGGCTTGGCGGCGACCCTGCCCCTCTGTTGGCGAGGGAAAATATCTCGCCCGACATTTTTGGTCAGACCGGCGCGATGATATCGTATCGGCGCGCCATCAGGTTGTTGCACCGGACGGCAATCGAACTTCAGCGTCCCGACTTCGGAATGGCGTTCGCGTCGTATCAGGGAGGCACAGCGGTGCTGGGTCCGCTGGAAATCGCCATGTCGAATGCTCCAACGCTCGGTGATGCCTATCGGTACTGCGCGGATCACCTGCGTACCTATAGCCTGGCGAGCGAGCTGACCCTCGAAAACGAACGCGGCAGTGGTCGTCCCTATATCCGCTGGGAAATCTGTCTGGATCGCCTACCTCATCAGGAGCAGGCGATCGAACAGGGTATGGCGCTGATGCACCACGCGATTCTGGCACTGTCGGGCGGCAGCGTGCGCGCGCGCGAAGTCTGGTTCGGTCATGATTATATATCGGCTCCGACCCGCTACAGCCAATATTTCGGGGCCCGGGTCGAAATGAACGCTCCGTTCAACGCAATCTTCCTTAATCGCGCCGACCTTGCGGCGCCCATCGCCAATCGCAGCCAGCAACTCTATGATATGGCGACTTCTTTCATCGACACGCAGTTTCCCGATTCGGCAAAGCCTCTGTCGGGCCGCGTAAGGTCGGTCGCGGCAAGGCTTCTGTCACACGGGGGAAGCCTGCACATCGACGTTGCCAACGCCATCGGCATGCACCCGCGCACGATGCAGCGCCGCCTGAGCGAAGAGGGCGTGAGCTTCGAGGATATCAAGGACGAGGTACGGCGCGAGGCGGCGATCCGCTACCTCGGTCAACCGACGATCCCGCTGACGCGGGTCGCCGCGATGCTGGGATATAGCGAACCATCGGTGCTGACCCGAAGCTGTCATCGATGGTTCGGCGCCAGCCCGCGCAAGTTCCGGAAGGATATTTCGGCGGACGCCGGCCTCTGATACGTCTGTCCGCGGGCCGCGTGATCATTCTGGCCCGCGACGTCAGACACATGCCGCTGGCATGATCTCGTCAAGCGGGATCGAAGGCGATCTCGAGCCGGTTCGGCCCGAACGCAAAGAAATGGGCCTGCCAGGACACCCCGGCCTCGCCACGCGCGAGGCGCAGGTTTCGTATCCGCTGGAGCAACCGATCGATCGTGATCCGCAGCTCGCCGCGTGCCAGCAAATTGCCGACGCAGAAATGGGGCCCGACCCCGAACGCAAAATGCCGTCGCGCGTTTGTTCGCCGGATGTCGAAACGGTCAGGGTCGGGAAACACGTCGGAATCCCGGTTCCCGGCTCCGAAACGCAGCACGATGATCGAATCCTTGGCAATCGGCACCCCGCCGATCTCCGTGTCGCGGGTCGCACGCCTCCACAGACCCTGCACCGGGGCCGATGTGCGCAATACCTCCTCTATGAAATTACCGGTAAGCGCGGGGTCGCCGCGAAGCTCGTCCTCCAGCCCAGGCGTAGTCGCGATCCGGTGCAACGCGCTCGCCAGGGCCCCGACCGTCGTATCGCTCCCTGCCGGTAGCATCTGCTCGACGATCTGGATGATCTCTTCGATCGAGAGCCGCTTTCCATCGACTTCGGCATGGACAAGATCGTTGAGGATGCAGGGGCGCGGGACCGCGCGATATTCCTCGATCCGCTCGACAAGAAATTGCTGCAATTCGCAAATGGTGTGCGTGATCTCGACCTGCCGCGCCTCGCCGTTGTTGGGGTCGGCTTCCTGGACGATCGCATCGGCCCAGCGCTTGAAATCGGCAAAGCGTTCGCGCGGCAGGCCGATCTGATCCGACAGCACATGGTTGGGAATTTTGACCGCAAGATCATAATAGAAATCGGCGACGCCGAGATCGATGATCTGGTCGATCATTTCGTCGACCACGCCGGCCAGATATTCTTCCATCCGCTTTACGCTGGACACCGTGAACACCTTGTCGACGAGCGAACGGTGAAAGCTATGGACGGGCGGATCGGCGACGACCAGCGCAGAGACCGGCATATACCCATTCTCGCGGTAAATGGCGTCAATCCGTTCCTGATATGGCGCAGTTTTGACGAGTAGTTGCCCCGTCACGCTGGAGAAGGTCTTTGTGTCCATCGCGGCCTTGCGGATATCGTCATAGCCGGTGACGATATAGAAGCCGTTCGACTTGTCGTAATAGACGGGGCCTTGCTGCCGGATCGCCTCATAGGCCGCAAAGGGGCAACGCTGGATATCGGGGTCGTTGAAACTGATGTCCGGCGTCACGCCTTTCTCCTTCATCCTGGCTGTCGGCATCGCCGTCAGAAGTCATATCCGACGGTGATGCCGAACTCGCGCGGCTCTTCATAGGTGGCGCGTGCAGCGCCCGCTGAGATGGTTGTCGAGCTGAACGATTTGGCGTTGGTGAGGTTGTGCACCCACAGCGCAAGCCGCAAGCCGCTGTTGTCGGGCTTGTACGCAATCTCTGCCGCCACGCGGGCGTAGGCGCCCTGAACCAGCAGGTCGAAAGCGTCATAGGGAAGAAATTGGCTCGAGTAATGGACGCTGGGCGTGATGGTCAGGTCACCACTGCCAACGCGGCCGGTGTAGGTTACGCTGGCGACAGCGCTGACTTTTGGGGCGCGAACCAGCCGCTGACCACTGACATCGGCCACGACCGACGGAAGCCCGCCCGCCGTGATAACTGGCCGATAGCCCGCCGCGTTCGGGAAACTGCGGAAGTCTGCCTTGGGCATCCAGGTCACGCCTCCCCGCGCGGTGAGCGAAGAACCGAGATCGACGGACCCGTCGAATTCGACGCCGAAGATGCGGGCCGAGGCAGCATTGGTCGGGATGATCGTCGTCCCGGTAAACGACTGAATCTGCAAATCCTTATAGTCATAAAAGAATGCTGCGAGGTTCAGCGAATATCCGGGCTGCGCCGTCTTGTATCCGACTTCATAGGCTGTGATCTTTTCGGGGTTCACCGGATCACCGACGGTCAGGATCGGCAAGATACCGCTCTTGAAGCCCTTGCTGAAGGTCGCATAGATATTGCTGCGACCGTCGAGCGCGTAACGAAGGCCGAGCCGCGGCGTAAAGCTGTCCCAGCTCGGGTTCGCAAAATTGGTGAAAGGCGAACCGAAGAAGGTGATATAGCCCTTCTTCTTCTCATAGCTGTAGCGCAGGCCCGCGGTCAGCGTGAGCTGATCCGTCAGGTCGATATCGGCTTGCGCGAAGATACCGTATGCGCGCGTCTTGACCCGCGTCGTCGCGATCAGCAGCGGATTATAGACAACGGCTGGCGCACCCGGCTGAGCGCCTCCGCTAAAGTCGCTGATCACGCCGGACAGATCGCCGTTGCTGCTGAAGAAATTGCCACCGACAACGAATTTCAGGCGCCCCATCTGCTCGGACGTGAACAATATGTCCTGAAGGAAATTGTCGTTGGGCTGCGTATCCGCGAACGCGATACATGCAAAGGTCATGGGGGCGGCGGCAAGGCACTGCGGCGAATAGGAGGCATCGACATCGACCCGTTCGCGGTGACGGCTAAGCGTGTAGCTGGTCGTCGACGTCAATGTGCCGGCACCCGTGTCGATATCGATCTTCAAAGCGCCGCCGTAATTCTTGATCTCGGTCAGCGGATCGGGCGCGTCATAGGCATATTCGAAAGGCCGGGTACCGAACACCGCGTCGGGATAGAAGGCCCCGGCGGTCAGACCACCTACCGGCAACCCTGCACTGCCATGGTCGCTCTTGCGATGCATGTAATAGCCGCTGAGCAGGACGGAAACATTCTCGGTGGGCGTGAAGAGCAGCTTCCCACGCAGCGTCACCGACTTCAGCCAATCCATGCGATCGGAGCCGTAGGCGTTCTGGATGGCCGTCGGCAGGCTGTCATAAACGATATTCGTCGAATAGCCGTCGACATTCCGATAGGCGAAGGACAGGCTTGCGGCGATCTTGTCGGCGACGATCGGCCCGCTCACATATCCTTTCACCCCCAGATCATAGGACGACCGGCTGGAACCCGAACCGTCGTACAAGCCGGCGGTCGCCGAAATGCTGCCCGTCGGCGTGAAGCTGGGAGTTTTGGTGAAGATCTGGATCGCGCCGCCGGTCGAGTTCCGCCCGAACAGCGTGCCTTGCGGTCCCTTCGATACTTCGATCCGCTCGACGTCCGGAAGATCGATCGAAGCCCCCGCCTGCGTCCCTTCATACACGCCGTCGATATAGAGGGCGATCGGGTTGTCCGAACCAGGGCCGGTGACAAGCGTCGTAATGCCGCGCAGAGCCGGCTGCACGAAGTTGCCCTGCGCCTGAAACGTCAGGCCGGGCGTCACCGCACCAAGATCACGCAGATTATCGACGCCAGCGGTTTCGAGCTGCTCACCGCTTTGCACGACGACCGAAATCGGCACATCCTGAAGCCGTTCGGCGCGACGCTGAGCCAGCACGATGATCTCGTTGCCGTCATTGGTCGCCGTCGCGTCGGCCGGAGGCGCAGCGACCTGCGCCCAGGCGGGAGCCACCGACGACAGCAAAACGAGAGCCACGCTTCCGAGTTTGAATCTCATCATTTTCCTCCCCAATCGAGCTCTTCTTTTGGTCGCTCTTTTGAACCTTGATTGGCGAATAATGAATTTGCCATGCACCGCTCGTCTTTATCTTTGACGACAAAATCCCGATTGCAGGCGGTCGGTATCGGCCGCTCCGACGAGCATGCGGTACAGGTCCAGATTGTCGTTCCGAGCGCAAAAATTGTCGCGACCCGTCAAGATGCGCCCCGAACGCACATTCTAACGTCGACCGCAAGAGAAGAGGTTTCAGGCATGCAGGACGAACTCACCCAAATTATGAACCATCAGCGCATCCGGCTGGTGCTGGAACGTTATTGCCGCGGCATCGACCGACTCGATGCCGACGCACTGGCCAGCGTCTATTGGGGCGATGCTCATGATAATCATGGCATCTATAATGGACCCGCGAACGGGTTTGCCGAGTTCATCATTCCCTACATGCGCGACCATTGGACCACGACCACGCACATGATCGGGCAGTCGAACATTGCGATCGAGGGCGACCGCGCCGCCGCCGAAACCGTCTTCATCGCACATCACATCCGGCCCGATGGCGACGGGATCGCCGACGATGTGGCGGGCGGCCGATATGCCGACGTCCTCGAATGCCGCAATGGCGAGTGGCGGATACTCGACCGGGTCGTCGTGATGGACTGGGTCTATACGCACGCCGGCCTCGCCAGCAGCGCCATCGATCCGGACGTCTTCGTGATCGGTGGACGCGACGCCGGCGACTTTGGCTATCGACCCTATGAACGGCTTCGCGACAAGGGAGTCTGAACCGCATGACGAACCGCACAAAGCCGGGCACGACGACGCTCGTCGGGATCTACAGGCGCATGGCGCTGATCAAGGCCAATGACGAACGGTCGCGCAAAGTGATCATGACCGGCAGGCTCGTCATGCCCTATTATTCCCCGCGCGGTCAGGAGGTCATCCCGAGCGCGATTTCGGCGAACCTCAACGATAGCGATTACATCTGCACCATCTATCGGGGCACCCACGACATGCTGGCGAAAGGCGTGCCCCTGAAGGATCTTTGGGCCGAACTGGCCGGCCGCGTCACCGGAACATGCAAGGGCAAGGGCGGTCCGATGCATATCACCCACCCGAAATCAGGCGTGATGGTGACGACGGGGATTGTCGGAAGTTCGATGCCGATAGCCAACGGCCTGGCCTGGTCATCGCAACTCAAGGGCGACGGCCGAGTCACGATCGCCTATTTTGGCGATGGCGCCTCGAACATCGGGGCTTTTCACGAAGCGTTGAATCTGGCGTCGGTGTGGAAGCTGCCTGTCGTCTTCGTGTGCCAGAACAATGAGTGGGGCGAACACACCGCGTATGAAAAGGCGACATCCGCGGCACGCATCGCGGACCGCGCCGCATCCTATTCGATGCCGGGAATTCGCATCGACGGCAACGATGTGCTCGAAACCTATGCAGCAGCCCATGATGCCATCGGACGCGCGCGGGCCGGCGATGGGCCGACGCTGATCGAGGCGATGACCTTTCGCTTCCACGGCCACATCTTCGGCGATGCCGATGCCTATATGAGCCCCGAACGCAAGGCTGCGGCGATGGCAGCGGATCCCGTGCCGCGCTTTCGCGCATGGTTGATCGAGCATGGCCACGCTGGCGAGGCCGATCTTGCCGCCATGGAAGCCGAAATCGACGCCGAGATCGACGAAGCGATCGACTATGCGTTGGCGAGCGACTTTCCCGACATCGCCGAACTGTCACGCGATGTCTTCGCGGTGGAGGCAGCCTGATGCGAAACATCAGCATTCTCGAAGGCATCAACCGCGCACTGGTCGACGCGATGGAAGCCGACGAAAGCGTTCTGATTCTCGGCGAGGACGTTGCCGATCCCGAGGATGGCGGCGTGCTCGGCGTAACCAAGGGGCTATCGACCCGATTTGGCGAGCACCGTGTCCGATCGACTCCCATAGCCGAGCAGGCAATCGTCGGCGCTGCGATCGGTGTGTCGCTCGGCGGTTACAAGCCCGTAGCCGAGATCATGTTGATGAACTTCACGACGGTCGCGATGGACATGATCGTCAACCACGCGGCGAAACTCCGCTTCATGTCGGGCGGGCAGACCAACGTTCCGATCGTGATCCGCACAATGACGGGCAGCGGCTTTGCCAACGGTGGCCAGCATAGCGATTATCTGGAAGCCTGGTTTGCGCACACCGCAGGAATCAAGGTCGTGGCGCCATCGAACCCGAGCGATGCCTACGGCCTGCTCCGTAGCGCCATCGACGATCCCGATCCGGTGATATTCATCGAAAATCTGCCGACCTATTTCGCCAAGGGTGAGGCACCCGAAAGCGGACATCGCGTTCCTATCGGCAAAGCCAATATCGTGCGCGAAGGCAATGACGTGACGATCGTCGCCTATGCAAGAATGGTTCAGGAAGCGACAGCGGCGGTCGAAGCCCTCGCGGCTCGGGGAGTGTCGGCCGAACTCATCGATCTGCGCAGCATCGCGCCGTGGGACCGCGAGGCTGTGCTGGCGTCTGTGCAGAAGACCGGACGGGCCATCGTCGTCCACGAAGCGGTAACGCCATTCGGCACGGGATCCGAGATCAGCGCAGTCATTCACGAGAATCTGTTTCACGCGCTCAAGGCGCCAGTTCAGCGGCTGGGTGCGGCCTTTTGCCCGGTGCCCTTCTCTCGGCCGCTCGAGGCTGCCTTCGCGCCCGATGCCGCCGCCATCGAGGCCGCGGCGGCATCATTATTGGCATAGAACAAAGGAAATCTCCCCATGGCAGTCGAAGTCTTGTTGCCCAAGATCGGATTCTCGATGAACGAAGGCGAGTTGGTAGAATGGCTGGTCGCCGACGGCGGTCAGGCGATCGAGGGCCAGCCGCTCTATGCGCTCGAGAGCGAGAAATCGACGCAGGAGGTCGAAAGCCCAGCGACTGGCACCTTGCGGATCCACGCCGCGATCGGAGAAACCTATCAGGTCGGTGCCGTGCTGGCGGTCATCGAGTAGATGGGGCGGCTCGACGGCAAGGTCGCCCTGATTTCCGGCGCCGCGGGCGGGCTCGGGGCGGCCCAGGCCGAACTGTTCGCCCACGAAGGCGCGCGTGTTGTCGTCGGCGACATCCAGATCGAGGCGGGGCAATGCGTCGCCGACCGGATCCTCACCACCGGCAATCAGGCCGCTTTCGCGCCGCTCGACGTTACAAGCGCCGATAGCTGGCGTCAGGCGGTGCGCTTTGCCGCCGAACGGTTCGGCGGACTGACCACGCTCGTCAACAACGCCGGCATTTTCCGCATGGGCGGGGTGCGCACCACAACAGCCGATATCTGGTCCGACGTGATCGCGGTCAACCAGACGGGCACTCTTCTCGGCATGCAGGCCGCTGCCGCAGAGCTGCTCAAGGCCCCCGGCGCGGCGATCGTCAACATCGCCTCGATCTATGCGATCACCCCCAGCCCCGACGCGCTGTCCTATCACGCCTCCAAAAGCGCGGTTCGCATGATGAGCCGTGCGGCCGCGCTCGAATTCGCCCGGCAGGGCATCCGGGTCAACACCATCCTTCCCGGCCGTATCGACACACCCATCGCCGGAGACATAGCTCCGGAGCAATTGGCGGCGGTCAACGCGCGAATTCCGATGGGCTGGACGGGCGACCCCATCGATATTGCGCACGGTGTCCTCTATTTCGCTTCAGACGACGCGCGCTATGTTACAGGGGCCGAATTGATCATCGACGGCGGTTGGTACGCCGGCGCCGGATCGATGATTGATGCACCGGATCCGAAGGGAAGCTAGATGGAGATCGACGGCGTTGCCGCCATCGTGACGGGCGGCGGATCAGGCCTTGGTGCGGCAGCGGCTCGGTTGCTGGCTGCGCGTGGAGCCAAAGTTGCGATCCTGGATCGCGACGCCGTCGCCGGAAAGGCGAACGCGGCGCAAACCGGAGCGCTGTTTTCCGAATGCGACGTCACGTGCGAAGCAAGCGTAAAGGCCGCGCTGGATGCAGCCGAGGGGCGGCACGGCATTGCGCGCATCCTCGTCAATTGTGCTGGAATTTCGGACCTTATCAGGACCGTCGATGAAAGCGGAGCGCCCCATCCCCTCGACGCCTTCCGGCGGATCATCGACATCAACTTGATCGGGACATTCAACACCCTGTCTCAGTTCGCTGCGCGGCTGTGTACGGCGGACCCGATCGGCGAAGAGCGCGGCGTGATCGTCAACACATCGTCCATTGCCGCCTTCGACGGCATCGCCGGGCAGGCCGCCTATGGCGCCTCGAAGAACGCGATTGTCGGCATGTCGCTTCCCATAGCGCGCGATCTGGCTCCCTATAAGATCAGGATCGTCGCGATTGCACCGGGGACGTTCCTCAGCCCCATGGTCGAAGCGTTGCCGCAACACTATAAGGACGCGCTCGCCGCCAGCGTCCCGCACCCTAGCCGGCTGGGTCGAACCGACGAGTTTGCGAATTTGGTCGAGGCGATTATCGCGACGCCAATGTTGAACGGCTCGTGCATCCGCCTCGATGGCGCCGCCCGCCTGCAGTAATCCCCACGATTTAGGTCCGATTGACATCCACAACGGTACGCCCGCGAATCTGTCCGGCCAGCAGACGAGGCGCCCGCTCGATGACGTCCGCCAGACCAATCTCTTCGACCATGGTTTCCAGCTTCGTGATATCGAGATCCTTCGCAAGCCGCGACCACGCCTCTTCGCGAACCGGGATCGGTTGCATGACGCTATCGACGCCTGACAATGTGACGTTGCGCAGAATGAAAGGATACATCGTCGCAGGAAGGTCGATCCCCTGCGCCAGGCCCGTCGCGGCGACGATCCCGCCATATCGAATGCCCGCAATGACATTGACGAGCGTATGGCTGCCCGCCGTGTCGATCGCGGCGGCCCAGCGTTCGGATTGGAGGGGCGCCCCGGCCTCCGCCAGCGTCGCGCGATCAATCAGATCCACGGCGCCAAGAGCTCGCAGATAGTTCGCTTCCTGCGGGCGCCCTGTGGATGCGACCACCTTGTAACCAAGCTTGCTGAGCAGCGAGATTGCGATGCTGCCGACGCCACCGCTGGCCCCAGTGACCAGGATATCGCCGTCACCCGGACGGACGCCATGTTGCTCCAACCGCAGCACGCACAGCATGGCGGTATAGCCCGCCGTACCGATCGCCGCCGCCTGCCGGGTGGTGAATGTGTCGGGAAGACGGACCAGCCAGTCGCCCGCGACCCGTGCGCGCTGGGCCAGGCCGCCCCAATGCCGTTCGCCGAGCCCATAGCCGTTGAGAACGACCTTGTCCCCGGCAGCCCAACGGGGGTCGTCGCTCTGTTCCACGACGCCGGCGATATCGATACCTGGCACCATCGGAAATGCGGCAATCAGCGGAACGTCGGAGGCGATCAGGAGCCCGTCCTTGTAGTTCATCGTCGAATAATCGACCTTGAGAGTCACGTTACCCTCCGGGAGCGCTCCATCATCGACGTCGCAGAGACGCGCGATGGTTCGGTCGTCCTTGCGGTCGATCAGGATGGCGTTGAACATGGGATAGCTCCTTGGGGTTTCTGGTAAGACGAATGACAATCCGGGACAGTTCAGGCGGCGGTATATCCACCGTCGACGATCAACGCACTGCCCGTCATGTAGCTTGCGGAATCGCTGGCAAAGAACAGGATCGGTTCGGCGATCTCTTCGGGCGTGGCGAGGCGGCCGACCGGAATATGTGCAAGGATGTCAGCGGTGAATTTGCCGCCCTCCTCCTCGGGCATGGTGCCGATCGCATTGCTGACAAGCGGCGTGTCGGTGTAGCCCGGATGCACCGAGTTCACGCGGATGGGATATCCCGCGCGCGCGCAATGCAGCGCGGCATTGATCGTTAGCAGCTTAACCGCGCCTTTGGACGCATTATAGGCGGCAAGGTGCGGTTCCCCGACATTGCCCGCGATCGACGCGACATTGACGATCGCCCCGCCCCGCACCTTCATTGCGGAAATGGCGGCCTGGGTGCCCAGAAATACGCTCTCGACATTGACCTTTGACGTCCGTTGCCACTCCTCGATCGTCTGGTCCTCGATGTTGCCGATGATCGCGATCCCCGCATTGTTGATCAAGACATCGACATGGCCGTGCTGCGCAACGACATCCCCCAGCAGCCGCGGCCAGGCGGCGGCGTCCGTCACATCCTGACGCACGCCCGTCACCTTGCCGCCGTCCTGCTGCAACTGCGCGACCAGATCGGCAAGTTCATCGTCGAGAATGTCGGTCGCAACGACCGTCGCGCCTTCGCGTACGAAGGCGGTGACGGTCGCGCGGCCAATGCCGCGCGCCGCACCCGTCACCACGACCACCTTGTCGCTCAATCCCTTCATCGTCTTTTCTCCAGATGGTCGAACCGCGCAGGCGATCAGAACTTCGCCGTCACTTCGACGCCATAGGTGCGCGGCGTGCCGCGGTTCAGGTAATCAAGCCCGAAGATGTCGATGTTCAGACCATAGCTGTAGTAGAATTTGTTGGTCAGATTCTTGACCCACAGGCTGGCCGCGTAATTGCCATGCTCGAAAGTCAGGCGGCTGTTGACCAGCCAATATCCGGGATTGCCGCAGGTGATCGCGGGACCAGCGGGACGAATGTTGCCGGGTACCCCAGCGCGGTCGCACGGCGACTGGCCGTAATCGCCGAACGGATCGAAATAATATTTCCCGGTGTAGGCAGCGTCGCCGCGCAGCGTCAGCTTGTTGTCGCCGCTATCCAGGACGTCCCAGTCAAAGCCGGCCGAGAAAGTTGTCCGCGGCGCGTTCGGAAAGGGATTTCCGTTGACGTTGCGGGTCGGACTCGACGGATCGGTGGGGTCGATCACATTGCCCTTATACTTGCTGCGCAGCAGGCTCATCGAGGCATCGAACCGCAGATTGTCGGCTGCCTGGATCGTCAGCTCCGCCTCGCCGCCATAGAGACGCCCGTTGGCACTGCGCGTGAAGGTGGTCGCACCGATGACCTGCGTCACCTGATGATTCTTGTAGTCATAATAGAAGCCCGCAAGATTCAACTGCACCCGGCGGTCGAAGAAGCGCATCTTGAGCCCGCCTTCATAGGCGTTGATCTGTTCGGGCTGAATATAATAGACTTGATTGGTACCCTGATAGGCGAGCCCGTTGAAACTGCCGCTGCGATAGCCGCGACTGTAGTTGAGGTACCCCATCATATCGTCGGCGAAATTATAGCTCAGATTGACCCGGCCCGTCAGGCGATTGGCCTTTTCCTTTTGTTCCAGCGCCGGGACGCTCGCGTCATACGGAAAGGTATAGGGAATGGTGCTCGCCCGGATGGTTCCACCCAAGTCGTAAAGGACCGTCCGACCGTTCAGATATTTGACCTTGTCCATCGTGTAGCGCAGCCCGACGCTGAGCGTCAGCGCGTCGGTAATGTCATAGCTGCCGTCGATGTAGATCGCGGCTGACGGGCGCTTGATCGTATAGCGTTGTTCGCCGCTGGCTCGCCGCAGCTTCAGGCCACACGAAAAGGCCAGCCCGCGCAAGGTGCGAGCTGGCCTTTCGTGGATCGGAGCGGGAAGACCCGGCTTACTGGCCCTTCTTCTCGACCTTCTTCACGCTGTGGGTGGTCGCCTTCTTCACCGGCGCCTTGGTCGTGGCGGCCTTCTTGGCCGGCTGCGCGGCAGGCGCGGCGGCGAAAGCGGACCCGGCAATCGCGAACGACAGGGCGGCAGCGGCAGCAAGCTTGGCATAGTTACGCATTGGTTCGACTCCTAGACAATGATCGCCCCCATGATGGGAGTTGCCTGGATGAACCGATCCGTTGCCAGGGTCAGGGGGATGGACTGGACCGGCTCATCCGACGCCCCCCTTATGCGCGCCCTACCCTGCCCGCGCGATGACGGCCGGATTACATATTGGTCATCTTGCGCAATCGGGACAATGAGGCAGCGACCGCATCGAAGCGCCCCGCCCGACGACTATTATCCGACCGCCGCGAAAACAACGCAAAGAGGAAATGAATAATGATGGTGCACCCGAAGTGAGAGTGATGGGCACTCAAATCACTGGGAAGTTTTGGTAGCGCGGTGCTGATTGGTTATGCTGACAATGATTTCCGCCATAGACCGGTAAGCCTCAACCCTTCACCATAGAGCCCTTTAGGAGCCGGGCATGGCCTGCCCTCGTCGATACTTACTGAAGTTATGGAACCCACCCCGGGTGGTCGATTGTCGCGTTCCTTGCGATACGCTCCACGCAATCCACTGAAATATCATACTGCTTCGCCGCTTCACTAATGACTCGCTGCTGACCACTTAGACCATAGACATCCTCCAACAGCACAAAAGTTTGGAATAACCGAGCGTATCAGCACGACGCGTCCGGACCCTGTTGAGCCTATGTCGCTGGCCACCATACGCCGCGCGCCCTCGCGCACCGTCAAAAAGACACCGCGCAGGTTCACGCTCACCGTGAGATCGAAATCGTCGACCGAAAGCCCGAGCGCGCTTCCAGCGGGACTGACGCCGGCATTCGCGATGACCGTGTCGACGACACCGAATGAACGCTCTGCCGCGTCATAAGCGGCAATGGTGGAGTCTTCGTCGGCCACGTCCATACCCGATCGCGATTGCCTCGCCCCCTGACTTGCGAATATCCGCCCAAAGTTCGTCAAGTCGTTCGGTTCGCCGGGCGGCCGCAATCACCCGTGCGCCCGATCGGGCAAGCAAGGTCGCAAAGCGGCGCCCGATCCCTGACGACGCGCCGGTCACCAGGGCAGTCCGGCCGGTCAGATCGAAAGTGAAATTTGCATGCATGCGCCAGCCTCGTCCTTCCTCACGGTCAATCTTCGGGAGCGATGCGTGCGCGCTTGATGGTCGATTCGGCCAGCCGGACCTGGCACGCGAGGCGCGACTGGCTTGTTCGACAACCGGTCGAATCGAGGAGGTCGTCCTCGTCCGCCGACGGCTCGGACAAATCGCCTCCGGACTCTTCGATATAGACATGGCAGGTCGCGCATGAGCAGCAGCCGCCGCACATCGCGAGCATTTCATCGACGCCGGCATCGCGAATGGCTTCCATCAGCGAATATTCGGGATCGGTGTCGATGATCCGATCGCTGCCGTCGCGCAGGACGATGATAATCTCTGGCATATCTGTTTCCTCAAATTTCAGGCTGACAATGGGTCGCGTCCGGGCCGCGTCTGCGCGACCGCTAGGGCAGCGAGGTCGGGAAAGGCCCGCGCGCGCTCATGCGCTTCTGCCGACGAGGCGGTGCCCCGGATGGCCCGCCCCTTGATCCCGTGGAAGATCGCAGCAAGGCGGAAGAAGTTGAACGCGATGGCGAACGCATAGTCGGTGTCGGGCATGCCGGTTCTGCGGCAATAATCGCCAACATACCGGGCTTCGGACGGAATGCCGAGCGCCTCTAGATCGGCACCCGCAAGCCCTGCCACGATGTGCGGCGGCATCCGGTACATCATCGCATGATAGGCAAAATCGGCCAAGGGATGGCCGAGCGTAGACAATTCCCAGTCGAGAACTGCCACGATCTGCGGTTCGGTCGGGTGGAAGATCATATTGTCGCATCGGAAGTCGCCATGGACGATGGCCGTTGCATTACTTTCCGGAAGATGGGCCGGAAGCCACTCGAGCATATAGTCCATATTCGGATCGCGCCCGGCGAGATCGTCGGCGAGATATTGTTTGGACCAGCGACCGATCTGCCGTGCGAAATAGTCGCCGGGTTTGCCGTAATCGCCGAGTCCCACCGCTAATTGATCGATCGCGTGAAGCCGGGAAATTGTCTCATTCATCGCATCGAAATAGGCGGACCGTTCTGCATGCGGAACAGACGGGAATGTCGCGTCCCAGAAGATCCGGCCCTCGACCATTTCCATGATATAGAAGGGCGTCCCGATAACAGTCGGCTCCTCGCATAACGCGAAGATATGCGGCACGGGAAAGCCGGCCGCCTTGAGCGCCGTCAGCACGCGAACTTCGCGTTCGATGGCGTGAGCGCCAGGGAGCAGCGGCCCCGGCGGCTTCCGCCGGAGCACATAATGCGCGCACGGCGTGCAGAGCCTGTAGGTAGGGTTGGACTGACCGCCTTTGAAACGCTCTATACTGAGCGGCCCCGAAAAACCGTCGACATGCAAAACCAGCCAGTCGCGCAAGGCCGCTTCGTCGAAGGCGAAACCGTCGCGCACAGCCGCCGTGCCCGCCCCGTGCTCGCCTCCCACACTCACAAGCCAGCCTTCCAGTCGCGCTTGATCTTCTTGGCGAGGCTCCATTTGTGGACTTCAGTCGGGCCGTCATAGATGCGGAAGGCACGGACTTCGCGGAACACCTGCTCGACGATCGTCTTGTCGGTGACCCCGGTGCCGCCCATCACCTGGACGCAGCGGTCGGCGACGCGCATCAGCGCTTCCGACACCGCGACCTTTGCCATCGAGCTTTCGACGGTGCCGAGCGAGCCGGTGTCGAGCACGCCAGCGCACCAGTCGATCATCAGTTCGGCCTGTTTCAGGTCGATCATATTTTCGGCGAGCATGAAGCCGACACCTTCATGGTCGATCAGCGCCTTGCCGAACGCCTCGCGGCGGTTGGCATAGTCGGTCGCAATCTCGTGCGCGCGGATGCACGCGCCCAGCCAGCGCATGCAGTGCGACAGGCGCGCAGGCGAGAGACGGACCTGCGCATAACGAAAGCCTTCGCCCGCTTCGCCCAGCATCTGGTCGGCCGGAATGCGGAGGCTATCGATAGTGATCGTTGCGTGGCCGCCGGGCATCGAGCTGTCGATCGTGTTGGGTACGTCGTCGATGCGGATCGCGGGGTCCGGTAGGTCGACGAGGAACATGCAGGCGCCCTGTTCGGACTTCGCCATCACAATGCCCACCCGCGCGCCCAGCGCGCCGGTGATGAAGGTCTTGCGGCCGTTGACGACCCAGTGATTGCCGTCGAGGTGGCACGTCGTTTTCATCATCGACGGGTCAGATCCTGCGCCGCCCTCTTCGGCAGGCTCCGTCATGAAGAAGGCCGAACGGACGCTGCCTTCGACCATAGGCTTGAGAAACCGCTCCTTAAGTTCCGGACTCCCCTCCTTGCCCAGCAGATACATATTGCCCTCGTCGGGTGCCATCGTGTTACAGGCGAGCGGGCCGAGCGGCGACAGGCCGCTCTTGATCAGCACGACCGCGGTCTCGCGCTGGTTCAAATGACCGCCGTCGCCCAGGATATGCGGCGTCAACACCCCGGCGTTGCGGGCATGTTCGCGCATTTCCATCACGAGGTCGTCGGTCGGTGCGCCATGATGGTCGCGGCGCGGATCCTTCTCATAGGGAACGACGGTTTCGCGGACAAAGGTTTCGACCTTCGCGGCGATGGCGAGGGCGCGGTCAGAGATACTCATCGGCTATTGGCTCCGATCCTAATTGATGGGGTGGTTGCGGCATGCCGTGCTGGGGTCACATCGCCGAAAGTCCGCCATCGATCACTAGCTCGGCACCCGTCACGAAGCTTGCTTCGTCCGAACAGAAATAGAGCGCGGCGTTCGCGACATCGCCAGGCACGCCGACACGCCCGAGCGGAATCTGGCGGGCAAGCTTGGCCAGGACATCTTCGCGCGCCTGCCCCGCCGTCAGCCCGTCGAGCAAGGGTGTGTCGATGAAGGTCGGATGGAGCGAATTGCAGGTGATCTTGCCGCCCATTTTGGCGCAGTGTAGCGCGACCGACTTGGTCAGGTGACGCACCGCCGCCTTAGCCGAATTGTAGGCGGCGAGGTTGCCCGCCGCGACAATCCCCGAAATCGACGAGATATTCAGGATCGCGCCGCCGCCGCTCTGTCGCATCAGCGGCAGGCAGCTGCGCATGCCATAGAAGACCCCATCGAGATCGATGGCGTGCGTCCGCTTCCAGTCCTCGATCGAGATTTCTTCGACCGAACCCGTCAAGCAGATTCCGGCGTTGTTCACGAGGATGTGAAGTGCTCCGAAGGCGTCCTCTATAACCGGCAAGGCGGCTGCCCAATCGGCCGGATCGGCAACGTCGATCCTCAACGCCACCGCTCCGCCGCCGAAATGGCGAGCAACCTCGCTCGCTGCCGCGAGATTGACATCGGAGACGATCACGCGTGCGCCTTCGTCCGCGAAGCGCCGCGCTATCGCCGCGCCGAGCCCCGATCCCGCGCCGGTGACCAGCGCCACCTTGCCTTCCAGCCTGCCTGTCATACTCTCATTCCCTGATGGTGGCGCGGGGCCGTCTGGCCCGCCCTCCCGTTGCCATTATGCGGCGGAAAAGCGGACTTTCGGTTGCTCCGGATCGTCAGAAGCGCATCGTTGCTTCGACGCCGTAGGTGCGCGGGGCACCGCGAGCGAGATAGTCGAGGTAGAAGGCGTTGAGGTTCAGACCATATGTATAATAGAATTTGTTGGTCAGATTCTTGCCCCACAGCGCGACCGAGAAGCGCTCGTCGAACGTATAAGTCGCTCTGGCATTGAAGAGGACATAGTCGGGATTGCCGCAAGCGATCTCGGGCGTCGCCGCAAGCACCAGCGAACCTGCGGCGGGCTTGTCGCAGGGATTCTGGCCGTAGGAACCGAACGGGTCGAAGAAATATTTACCCATATATTGGACGTCGCCGCGAACCTGGAACTTGTGCGGACCGCTGTCGACCAGCGTCACGTCGACCCCCGCCGACGCAGTCCATTTGGGTGCGTTGGGGAACTGGTTGCCGTTGATGTTGCGTGTCAGGCTGGCCGGATCGGTCGGGTCGATCTTGTTGCCTTTATATTTGCTGTTGAGATAGCCCACCGAGGCGTCGAAGCGGATCGCGTCGGTAGCCTGCAGGGCGAGCTCGGCCTCGCCGCCAAAAACGCGGCCGTTTGCGGCACGCAGGAAGGATGTCGCGCCGATGATCTGGGCGATCTGCTGGTTCGAATAATCATAATAGAAGCCGGCGAGATTGAGCTGGAGCTTGTTGTCGAGCAGTCGCGTCTTCAACCCGACCTCATAGGCATTCACCTTCTCGGGATCGAGGAAATAGACCTGGCTCACATCCTGATAAGCGAGTCCGTTATAGGTGCCCGAACGATAACCGCGGCTGTAGCTTGCATAGCCCATCACATCGTCGCTGAACTTATAGTCGACGACGAGGCGCCCGGTGAGTTCGCCCGAGGATTCCTTCTGGTTCAACGCCGGAAGGTTTGGATCATCGGGCGAACTGTAAGGGACAAGGTTAGCGATCGGGGTCACCCCGTCCAGCCCGAAGAGGACCGTCCGCGCATTCTGATATTTCACCTTGTCCCATGTGTAGCGCAGGCCAAGCGTGATGCTGAGCTGATCCGTGACATCCCAGACCGCCTCTCCATAAATGGCGGTTGAGGGCCGCTTGAGCGTGAAGCGCTGGTCTCCGGCGATCGGTCCGAACGGTGGGGCGCCCGCCGCGAAGCAGGCGTTCTGCGCCGCAGTCCCGCCAGCCGTATTCGTCGCGGCCACGTCGGCGTTGAACGCGATCAGCGTGCGCGCGTCGAAATAGCCTGCGGGGTTGATCACGACGGGAGCGCAGAAGCCCGGGTCGGTCGGGGTCAACGACGGGTCGAGCGCAAAGGCCGGTAGCGTCCGCAGCGAATTGCCGACCGCGATCGGGATATTGCCATAGTTTCCGGGCAGGCCGAGCCCCGAAAGGATCGGGCGCAGAAAGCCGAAGAAATCGGGCTCATTGTGCGTGTCGATCTTGTCCTGGCCATAATAGAGACCACCGATCAGTTTCAGCCGGTCGCCGTCATAGGTCAGGCGCAGGTCCTGGTTGAAACTCTTGCTCGCGCTGTCGTAGCGGATCGCGCAGATATTGTTCGGCGAGCCGTCGCAATCAAACGGAGCGAGGCGATAGCGGCCGACATCATAGCCGGTGATCGAGGTCAGGGTGAGGTCGTTCCCGAGTTCGGCCTCGATATTGAGCGACAGCCCTTTCGACCGGGTAAAATATTCGCCGCCGGTATCCGACTGGACCTCGTTTCGCTTCAGCAGCCGACCCCCGAGTTCGGGCCTGGGATCGAAGCGCGAATAGCCCCCGGCGTCGGTGCGGCCCTGAAGATAGCCGATACCATAGGGCAGATCCTGCCGCGGGTCATTTTTGGCATAATAGGCCTTGAGGTTGATATCGATCGTATCGACCGGCTTGAAGCGAAGCGAGATGCGGCCCGCGATCGAATCGGTGGTGCCGAAGTCCACGTTCTGTGTCGGATTGAACGTATAGCCATCGCCCTTGCTTCGCGTGAAGGCGGCGCGAATGCCCGCCTTGTCCTCAGCGAGGGTCAGCTCGACCGCGCCCTCGGCCTTGATCGTGTCATAATTGCCGTAGCCGAGCGTCAGATAACCGTTGTTGCCCGAGAGATCGGGCTTGCGGGTGATGAAGTTGATCGCGCCGCCCGTCGTATTGCGGCCGTAAAGCGTGCCCTGCGGCCCGCGCAGGACTTCGACGCGCTCGAGATCATAAAGCTGCTGGCCGTGGCTCGCGCGGAAGCTCTGATAGACTTCGTCGACATAGACCCCGACCGGAGATGCCGTCGAAGCCGAAAACTCGTTGGCGACCGAGATGCCGCGGAGCGAGAAATTGGGCTGCGTATCCGAATAGGCCGAGGTCACCTGGATATTGGGCAGGCTGCCCATGAGGTCACTCGTCTCGCTGACCCCGCGCGCCGCGAGATCTTCGGACGAGAAGGCAGAGATGGCGGCGGGAACATCCTGAAGATTCTGCGACCTCTTCTGGGCGGTCACGACGATGTCGCTGAGCCCGCCCGCGCTCGTCGTTTCGTCGGTCGTAGCGGCATCCTGCGTCGCCGGTGCGTCCTGCGCCCCCGCCGGGACGGCCGCGAGCGCAATCATGCTCCCGGCGATGAAAAGGGCGGTTTTTCTGGTATTATTATAAGTCATTTTCGCTCTCCCTGAAAATGTTCGTCGAAATCTCGTCAGCTGCCCCCGTCTCGTGCGGGCGCCGACATTCGAAGGTCGATCATGCGTCCGGCTTCCCGGCTCGCGTCGCGCAGCTTCTGCTTGTGGATCTTGCCGGTTTCGGTCCGGCCGACGCTTTCGAAGCGCCAGAGGCGCGGGCGCTTCGGCCCGGCGAGGGTCGCTGCGATGTCGGCGGCGATCCGCCGCGCGAGTTCGATGTCGTGCGGCCCCGTCGCGGCGTCGCTCTCGACGAGAACCGCGACGACTTCGCCGAGATCGGAGTAGGGAAGCCCGAAGACCGCGCAGTCGCGCACCGCGGGATGCTCGATCAGCGCCGCTTCGACTTCGCTCGGATAGACATTCACACCGCCCGAGATGATGGTGAAATTCCGCCGGTCGGTGAGGAACAGAAAGCCGTCGTCGTCGACATGGCCGATGTCGCCCATCGTGGCCCAGCCGTGCGCGTCGAGCGCGCCGCGCGTCTTCTCGGGATCATTGTGATATTCGAGCCCGGCCTTGCCCTCGAAATAGACGGTGCCCGTCGTTCCGGGCGGCACTTCGCGACCATCGTCATCGAGAATATGAATCGTGCAGCCGAAGGCCCGTCCGACGCTGCCCGGCCGGGCGAGCCATTCGGGCGAGCTTATGTGCGTAAAGCCAACGCTTTCGGTGCCCGAATAATATTCGTGGAGGATCGGCCCCCACCAGTCGATCATCGCGCGCTTCACCGAAGGCGGGCATGGCGCGCCGGCATGGATCGCGCAGCGGTGCGACGACAGATCCTGCGCCGCCCGCGCATCCCCGGGCAACGCGAGCAGACGCGAGAACATCGTTGGCACCCACTGGCTGTGCGTCACCCGCTCGCGCTCGATCAGACCGAGCGCTGCGGCGGCATCGAATTTCTCCATGCCGACAAGTTTGGCGCCGGCGCGCAGCAGGTTCATCGCGAAGCGCAGCGGGGCCGCGTGGTAGAGTGGCGCGGGCGACAGAAAAATGGTGTCGGCATCGAAGCCGAACAGGGCCGCGCCGCGCTCGACGCGGCGGCCGTCGCTGCCCAATTCTTCGCCGGCCAGCGGACGGCGCACGCCCTTGGGCCGGCCCGTCGTTCCCGAGGTGTAGAGCATGTCGCCGCCCTCGATCGCGGGCGGCGGCGAATGGTCGCCAGGCGCCGCGGCGAGAGGCGGTAAGCCGCCGCCATCGTCGAGGCCGTAGCGTCTGAGGTCGAGGCCCTCCGAGGCCGCCGCGCCAAGCGCGGCGAGGTCGGGCGAAGCGATCAGAACGCGGGCCCCGCTGTCCTCGAGGATGTAGCGCACCTCTCCGGGGGTCAGCCTGGTCGGGATCGGCAGAAAATAGAGACCCGAACGCTGCGCCGCCCAGGCAAGTCCGAGAAATTCGGGCCGGTTCGAGACGAGCAGCGCGACGACATCGCCCTGCGATAGTCCTTCGTGCCAAAGCAGCGCGGCGACGCGCGCGCTGAACCGGTCGAGATCGCCGTAGGTCCAGCGCCGCGCGCCGAAGACGAGCGCTTCGCGGTCCGGGTCGCGCGCGGCGATCGCGGCGGGCGACCAGTTCATGCCGACGCGCCCGAGAACCGGCCCGACAAATGCGCGGTCTCGTTGACGCTAACGACCGCGAGGCGATCGAGCGATGAGCCGGCAAGCCGCGTGATCGATCCATAATCGGGCAGGAAATGGCCCATGCCGTCGAGGCCGAGCGCCTGCCCGAGCAGGATATTGATCGGAAAACCGTGGGTGAAGATCGCGACGGTCTCGAGGTGGCGCCGCGCGAGGAGATCGGCGTAGGCGTCGAGCGTCTCCGAACGGAAGCGCTTCGGGTCGATCCCGAAATAGCCGATCGGATCGCCAAGGAAGCGGCGCCATTCCGCCTCGCCGCGTGCCCGGATGATCTCGGCATTGGCATAATCGACCCCGTAACGATCGACTTCGCCGAGATTGGCGATCGCCTCGGGAACAATAGCGAGCCGGTCGGCGAGCGGCTGCGCGGTCCCCGCGGCGCGCGCCATGCCGCTATGAAAGATGGCATCGACCGCGGTTTCGGCAAGATATTGGCCGACATGCCCGGCCTGCTCGCGGCCGAGCGCCGACAGCGGCGGATTGGCGGGGGTAGCACCGGCCTGGGTTTCGGGCTTGCCGTGGCGGACGAGGATCAGCTTCATCGTTCAGCCCCGCCCCGCCAGCGTGCGCAGCGCATGAAAGCCGCCATCGACCTTGAGATCGACGCCATTGACCCAGCTCGCGCGCGACGACAGCAGGAAGAAGATGGCCTGGGCGATTTCCTCAGGCCGGCCGTGACGGCCCGTGAGGGCTTCGGCCGCGGCGATCCGGTCCGCGCCCATCGAGCTGCGGAAATCGGCGAGGATCGGCGTCTCGACCGGGCCCGGACTGACGCAATTGACGCGAATCCGGCGCGAGCTGAAAGCGGCCGCCTCATGGAGCATCCAGCGGTTGAGCAGCGCCTTTGAATGTTCGTAGGCCAATGTCCCGTCGAGGGTCGAAAGCTCGGCCTGCAATTCGCGGGGCCCGAGGCCCAGAAGCCAGTCTTTCGCGGCATCGTCGAGCGAACAGCGCGCAGCCGTGATGCTCGACACGGCGACGATGCTCGCGCCCTCGGCCAGCCGCCCCGCCAGCGCGTCGGTCAGTTGCCGCGGCGCGAGCAGGTTCACCGCGAGCACCGCCGCCGTCGGCGCCGTCCCGGGCAAGCCGGCGACATGCGCGATAGCGGCAAGCGGCCCATCGATCTGCTCCGCCGCGCGGGCGATCGCTTCGGACGAGGCAAGGTCGCAGACGATGTCACAACCGGGCCCCGCGGCGCGGTCGAGACCGATCGGCCGATACCCCGCGTCGACGAGGTCGCGGTAGAGCGCGCGGCCGATGCCGCTCGCCGAACCCGTGACAAGGATCGTGCCGCTCATTGCCAGCGCACCTTCATCGCCGACCAGCCGGTAAACCAGTTGGACGGCAGCCGCTCGGGATCGCCGACGAGCTCGATCGTCTCAATATGGCGTCCGAGCGCTTCGAACAGCAGCCGTGTCTCGAGCCGCGCGAGATGCGCGCCGAGACAGAAATGCGGTCCGATCCCGAAGCCCATATGCGGGTTAGGCTTGCGGTCGAGAACCAGTCTGCCCGCTTCGCGGAACATTTTCTCGTCGTGATTGCCGCTCGCGAACCACAGGACGACCTTGTCGCCTTTCGCGATCGCCTGCCCGGCGATCACCGTGTCGGCCGAGGCCGTGCGGCGCATGTGCGTGACCGGCGAGACGAAGCGGCACATTTCCTCGGTCGCGGTCGGCAGCAGTTCGCCATGATCGCGCAGGAGCGGATAATCGCCTTGCCGCACCAATTGTGCGAGACCGCCGGTAACGAGAAAGCGCGTCGTCTCGTTGCCGGCGATGGTCAGCAGCATGAAATAGGCGTCGAGCAGTTGCTGCGGCTCTTCGCCCTCCGGAAAATCGGCCTCGACAAGCAGGGTCGCAAGATCGTCGGCGGGCTGCCGGCGCTTCAATGCGCCAAGGTCACGGAAATAGTCGAAGAGATGCTGGCGTGCACCCGCCTGCTCCGCGTCGCTCGCATTGACGTCGGACATCAGATTGGCCGAGTCGACGAGCGCCGGCGCTTCCTCGGGGGGCACGCCGAGCATGTCGGCGATGACGAGCATCGGCAGCCGGACCGCGATGCGATCGACAAAATCGAAGGCCTCACCGTGCGGCGCCGCGAGCACCAGTTCCTCAGCGATGCGCGCGAATGCCTCGGTTCGCCGCTCGACCACCGAGCGCGACAGGCCGGGCATGACGATCGAGCGCAGCCGCGAATGGAGCGTGCCGTCGCTGTTGTGGACGCTGGGCGCCCCATGGCCTTCGGCGCGGCGATCCTTGATCTGGGTTCCCTGCCCCGAGATGAAGAGCTGACCCTCGCGCGCCGCCGCCGAGATGTCCGCGTAACGGACGAGCGACCAGAAGCCCGGTCCGTCGGGCTCCTGGTTGAAAGCCAGGCCCTCCCTGCCACGCAGGCCGCGAAACAGCTCATGCTCGCGCGAACTCTGGAAGGGCGCGATATCGAGGAGATCGACCGGGCTCATGCCGTCGCTCCGCGGATCGTCCGATACCAGATCAGGGCGCAGCTGCGACCGAGCCGCTCGATGGTTGCCGCATCGGGATCATCGACCGCAAGCCCGATCTCGACATAGGCAAGCTGTTCGGTAAGCGCACTCAGCCCCGCCGCGACCATCGCGGCGTCGTCGAGTGGAGGAATCTCGCCGCTCGCGACGAGCTGATCGAACCAGCGATGCGTTCGCCCGACATAGCGGTTGCGAATCTTGAGCCACATTTCGCGAAACTCGATCTCGTCGTTCCGCGCCGCGACTTCGCGCGCCACGCGAAGCAGTTTCCGGTTCTGCGAATATTCGCGGAAGAACTGGATATTGCGCCGCTCGAGCTGCGCAAGGGTGACCGCGCCATCCTCGCCCACTTCGCGCCCCGAGGTGTGACGGAGCTGCGCATTCATCCGGTCGAGGACCGCGACGAGGATCTCGGCCTTGTCCTTGAAGTGTCGATAGAAGAGGCCGTGGCTCACCCCGGCCTTGGTGTTGATGTCGACGACGCGGGTCGCTTCGTAACCACGCTGCCCGAAGACCTCGGTCGCCGCATCGAGCATGCGCTCACGAGTCGCTTGCCCCTTGGGGGTGGGCGGCAGCGCCTGCTCAGCCTTGCTGTTTGGATCTTGCTCCATCGGCACCCTCGATTCCATTCATCCATTGTCTTTTCGACTTGCACTCATAGTGCAAGAATGTAAAAGTGATGTCAATGTCACTTTTACATTGCCGAGCCAAGCGCGCTCCCGGCTCGGAAAGATGGCAAAAACATATAGGGAAGAGGAGAGCATGATGGGCCGACTAGACGGCAAGATTGCCATTATCACCGGCGCGACGGGCGGGATCGGATCGGCGACCGCGCGCAAATTTCTCGGCGAAGGCGCAAGCGTCATGATCGCCGGCCGTGATGCAGGACGACTCGCCGAGGCGGCCGCAGCACTGGGCGAAAGCGACCGCGTCGCGACCTGTGCCGGGCATCCCGCCGAAGAGGCCGATGTGGCGGCGCTCGTTGCGGCAACCCTCGCGCGCTTCGGGCGGCTCGACATCCTCGTCGCCAACGCGGGATCGGAAGGCAGCGTCATCCCGCTGGTGATGGCCGACGTCGAGAGTCTCGACGAGGTGATGCGCGCCAACATCCGCAGCACCTTCCTCGCGATCAAGCATGGCGGGATCGCGATGGCCGAAACGGGCGGCGCGATCGTCACCATGTCGTCGGTGACCGGCGAGGTCGGGGTTCCGGGCATCGGCCCCTATGCCGCCACCAAACATGCGATCCTCGGTCTCACCAAGGTCGCCGCGCTTGAGCTTGCCGCGAGCAACATCCGGGTGAACAGCGTCGCTCCCGCCCCGATCGACAATGCGATGATGCAGTCGATCGAGGAGCAGGCGGCGCCCGGCGATCCCGCTGCCGCGCGCGCGGGCTTTTCTGGGCTGATCGCGATGCGCCGCTACGGCCGCAACGAAGAGGTTGCGAATGTCATCGCCTTTCTCGCCAGCCCCGAAGCCAGCTATGTCACGGGTGCGACCTATGCCGTCGACGGCGGCTTCCTGGCGGCCTGACAAAAAGCGAGGGAAGAGACAATGAACGACACCGAACCCCTGCTCGCCACGCTGCTCGAAGAACGCAAGGCGCGGCGCGGTCTGCCGCCCTATCTTCCGCAGGAGGATCGCGCGGTCGCGGCGCTGCTGCAAAGCTGGTACGATGAGCGGGAGCCGGGCGCGAATGTCCGCGACGTCGCGCGCATGGGCGGCGGCGCATCGCGCGAGCAGTTCATCTTCACGCTCGAGCGCGACGGCACCGAACGCCGCTATATTCTGCGCATGGACCCGACCGAGGGCATCACCGAGACGAGCCGTGCGCGCGAATATGAGATATTGCGCGCGTTCGAAGGCACGCTTCCGGTTCCCGCCGCAGTGTGGCTCGACATCGACGCCGACCATTTCCCCTGCCCCGCAATGATCGTCGAGGTCGTTGCGGGTGTGACCAAGCCAACCTCGGACCAGCTTTCGGTGACGGGTCTCGGCACCATATTGGGCGATCCACTTCGCGACATCATCCGCCCGCAATTCCTGGGGCATCTGGCGACCATCCACAATTTCGACTGGAGCACGGCCGATCTGCCCTCCTTTACCGCGCCGACGGACGATCCCAAGCAGCCGACGCGCTGGCTGATCCAGTTCTGGAAGGAATTGCTCGAGCAGGATGCGGTGACCAAGGAGCCCGTGCTTCGCCTCGCGACGCAGTGGCTCGAGGATAATGTGCCCGACTGCGAGAAAATCTCGGTCGTCCACGGCGACTATCGCACCGGCAATTATCTCTTCGAAGAAGCTGACGGCCGGATCACCGCGATCCTCGACTGGGAGATGTGCTACCTCGGCGATCTCCACGCCGATCTCGCCTGGGCGATCCAGCCGGTGTTCGGCAGCCATATCGACGGCGTCTTTCGCGGCAGCGATCTCGCCCCGCCCGCACAATTCCTCGCCGAATATGAGGCCGCGAGCGGCAATCGAGTCGATCCAGCAAAGCTGCATTATTTCACCATGTTCAACGCGTGGAAGAGCTACATCCTCGTCGCCGCGCTCGGCGTGCGCGCCGCGCGCCAAGCGCATAACCACCAGGATGTGCTGCTCACCTTCCTTGCCGCGACCGGGCCGTTGTTCGTCGACGAGCTGGCGCGGCTCCTCATGATGGAGGAAAGCCAGTGAACCCCTCGGTCGACGATCGCCTCAACAGCGTGCTGCGCGCGCTGCAGTCCGTGGTGTTGCCCGCGCTTCCCGAAAGCGCCAATCTCGCGCGCGAGCAGATCATGCTCGCCATGGGGCATATCCAGATCATCCAGGCGCAGCGCGACGCGACCCCCGCCCATGAGGCCGGGGAACTCGCCGACATGTCCGATATGGCCCGCGAGATGCTGGCGATCGCAGGGGGAGGCGAACCCATCGCCGCCGCCCGCGCCGCCCTCGCCGCCCGGCTCGCCGACGAGGATGGCCTGTCGCGCGATCGCGCCGAGGCGATCCGCGAGGCGATCGACGCGCTGCTGCGCACTGCGCACGCAGGCGGTGAACGCGATTATCACCGCCGCCTTGCCGCAGCGATCCTGCCGCTTGGCCGCGCACGCGCGGCCAAAGACCGCGCCTGGTTCGCCCCGATGGGCTTCGACAGCGAGATGAGCGCGTGAGCGCAAATGGAGAAATGGGCATGACGATCGATCGCGATTTCCGAATGCTGATAGGCGGACAGCTGGTGCCGGGCGCGGCACAGCTGGCGGTGGAAAATCCCGCGACCGGCGACATTTTCGCCGCAGCCCCCGACGCGTCGCCGACCGATCTCGACGCCGCGGTCGCCGCGGCGCGTGCCGCCTTTCCGGGCTGGCGCGATACACCGGTCGAGGCGCGCCGCGAGGCGATCATCGCGCTCGCCGACCGGCTGATCGCCGAAGTCGAGCCGATGAAGCGGCTGCTTACCCGCGAGCAGGGCAAACCGCACAAGGATGCCGCCGAGGAATTGCTGGGCGCGGCAAGCTGGCTCAAGGCGGCAGCGAGCCTCGACATTCCCGTCACGGTCAACGAGGACAGCGCCGAGCGCTACAGCGAAACCCGGCACGTCCCGATCGGCGTGGTGGCGGCGATCGCGCCGTGGAACTATCCGCTGATCCTCGCCTCGTTCAAGCTCGGACCGGCGCTGCTCGCGGGCAATTGCGTTATATTGAAGCCCTCGCCTTTCACTCCGCTCACCGCGCTGAAGCTCGGCGAACTAGCCGCCGACATTTTCCCGGCGGGCGTGCTCAATGTGATCAGCGGCGGCGATGCGCTCGGCCCCTGGCTCACCAGCCATGCCGGGATCGACAAGGTCAGCTTCACCGGCTCGACGGCGACGGGCAAGAAGGTGATGGCCGCAGCGTCGGACACGCTGAAGCGCGTGACCCTCGAGCTTGGCGGTAACGACCCCGCGATCGTCATGCACGATGTCGATGCCGAGGCGATCGCCGAGCAGATTTTCTGGGCTGCGTTCGGCAATGGCGGGCAGATCTGCATCGCCTCGAAGCGCATCTATGTCCACGAACAGGTCTATGATGCGCTGCGCGACGCTCTCGTCGCCTATGCCCGCACGGTAAAGGTCGGCGACGGGGCCGAGCTGGGCACGCAGATCGGACCGGTCAATAACAGTCTGCAATATAAGCGCGTGCTAGAACTAATCCGCGACGCGCGCGCGCAAGGCTATGAGTTCCTGACCGGCGGCGAGGAAGCGCCGGGGACCGGTCATTTCATCCCGGTCACAATCATCGACAATCCCCCCGAAGATAGCCGTATCGTTCAGGAAGAGCAGTTCGGCCCGGTACTGCCGCTCCTCAAATTCGGTGATTATGACGAGGCAATTGCGCGCGCCAACGCATGCGAATACGGCCTTGGCGCAACTGTCTGGGGGGCGGACGAAGACTCCGCCTGGGCGCTGGCCGAACGGATCGAGAGCGGCAATGTATGGGTCAACGAAACTCGCCACCTCTCGCCCTTCGTAGCTTTTGCCGGACACAAGCAATCGGGGTTTGGGGTCGAGAATGGCCAAGAGGGGCTTCTCGAGTACCTTCTGCCTAAGACGATCACCCGCAAGCGCGCGCCGGGTAGTCAATGAGCCGCGTAGCGGACCAGCATTCGGTCCGCTACGCGCCAGCAACGCAGGACGATATCAGGCCGCCATCGCCCGACGACCTGCCTCGACAAGAAATCGTCGTCGCCGCGCTTGCAGTTCGGCGACGTAGCCACGCCCCTCGCGTAGCTCGATTATCCGCCGAAGGAGGCGATCCGTCGCGACGTCGATATCGGCGCGCCCGTCATGGCACCGCCGCCAGCGTGCAAGCAGCCATGCGACGCCAATCGTATCGCTTTCGCAGGCTTCCTGAACGGCATCCCACGCGCCCGCGTAGATGAACCCCGTGACCGCGAACGCCGGCGCGGTCATCTTCGCCGGGATATCGAGCACAGCCAAGACCTCGGCGAGATGGATCGGCTTCATTTTGAACCCACCGGTCACGATGCGAGCGAAGTCGAGGTGGCGAGCCGGATCGTTGCCGCCGAAAGACAGCCAGCGCCAGCCACGGGGAAGAGTCAGGCCATGCTTGTAGGCCGCCATCATGATCAACGGAATGTCGTGCACCATCCCCGCCCACGTCACGAGCTCGGCGTCTGGCCAGGTCTGCAGCAGCTGGAACAGCCCGGCCACGATCGCACGCTCGTCATGGTCCGGCTGGCTCAAGGTCACGAACTGCGCGATATCCAGATTACCGTCGGCATGCTCTGTCAGCACCATGACAGAGGCGGTGACGATGGTCTGGAACACCCAGCGCGGACAGGTCAACGGATCTTCGCTGCGCGTATAACCGCGGCGCGCAGGCTGACTGTTGTCGTTACCGGGGCTATACCGTTCCGTGGCCTGGTAACGGCGGTGGCCGCTTTCATCGATGACGGCGGACTCGACGTCGAGCACAATATAGGAGCGCGGTCGGCGTTCAACGCCGATACGGGGTTCGTATTTCACAGATATTTCCTTGGAATGCGCGGCAGGCTCGGCCTGCCGCGGTGCTCAGTGGTTTTGAGAATGATGGGTGCCGGCACCGGCCCCGATTATTTGTCGCTGGAGCGCGGCTGGGACGTGTGCGTCTTGATACGCGTGCGCGTCGCGGCGGCGACGCGTGCTATGCGGGCCAAGGCTCGACAATGTCCGCCCGCGATGTCGGAGGGCGCTCCCGCCAGACATTCGAACGCGCCATCGCTGCCCAGCCGGATCGTAACTTTCCCGCATTCCGACACCAATATCACCGGCGCATTGCTGTCGCCCGACCAGGGTCGGCATCAAAAGTGTGGATCAAATGCTGGTTGCGCATAACTGCCAGATACTCACGCGGCCCGGACTTGCCGGTGTGGGACTGACCTGCATAAATGATGTCCTGGTCCCGATCCATCGCGCGGAGAACCAGTTCGCACACGATGCCGCCGTCGATCGCGCCACCGGTGCCGAATTCAATTGACGGGGTAAGCTTGTGGTCTGCCGGAAAGCCCATTTCGTGGCGCAGAGCCCAGGCGTGTTTCTGTTGCCGCAGCGCCTTTATCGTGGTGTCGTTCATGCTATCTTCCTTACTCTTGGGTGACGGCCGCTTTGGCCGGAGCCTTTTTCCGCTCTCTCACGGTGCTCAATTCCGCCGCATCGGCGGTGGCTTGCGCCTGTCGGCGCCATTCGATGGCCGCAGGCCGTCGATTTACTGGATGTTCAAAATTTGCGGCTAAGCCGCTCTCTGAAGGAAGAGATTGCGACCTCACCTTCATGCGAAGCGTCGCGGCATAACGACGCTCGCTGGCCTCGCTGCTCGCGCGACCAGAGCAGCGAGGCCCTCCCCCTTTATCGATAACGGGTGTGCCAGCTGAGCTGGGTCACGCGCGGTGTTGCGCGGAGCTCGGCATCGCGCGCGAGCCACAGGGCTTCCGCCTCGTGCGCCGCTTCGGCGATCTCGCGCCACCAGACCTTCTCGCGCGCATCCCAGCGATAGCCGCGCGCCTTGAGGAGATGGCGTTTGTCGAACGGCGCGCCCGTCGCTTCGAACCGCAGCGACGGCTGCGCTGCCCGAGCGATCAGCTCTGCCATGAGCGGCCGCACGCCGTCCGGACGATGTGTCAGCAGATGTGCGAGACTGATCACATCGGCGTCCGCCCGATGCCCGGTGGTGAAGTAGCCAATCTGCATCAGGAGGTGACCGAGTTTGGCGCCATCGAATCCATGCGCCGCCCAATCAATCTCGCGCATCGAACAGGCCCAGGCATGCCCCTTGATCCCGGGCAACAAGCGTTCAACGATTGGAGCGTCGTAGGCAGAATTGTGCGCGACAATCAGGTCAGAGCCGCCGAGCAGCGCTTCCCAGCGCGGCACGTTCAGGCCCCTCCCCGCCACGTCGTCGTCCGATATTCCGGTCAGCCGCTGCACCTCGGCCGGGATCGGAATGCCGGGATCGCGCAAGCCGCGCCGGGTTTCTTCGACAGCACGCATTTCTCCAGCGTCGTCGACCAGCACGACCGCGGCGGCGATTTCGATGACCTCGGCGGTCTGGACATCGACCGAGGTTGCTTCCGTATCGACGATCGCGATGCGCCGTGTGGACCCGATTGGGGGTCCGCTATTCACAAGTTCGGAAATCGGTCGCATGCGGCGGAGGATGCGGACATCCTCGCGTGACGCGCAGAGACGTAGCGCCGCCTCGAACGAGGCGGCGGCGTTATGGGTGGTCATGGATTTGCTCCTGCTTGCTTACCGCCGAGCGGAGGCGAGGCTTTTCCTCCCCTCTTCACCCGGCTGCAGGAGACGCAGTCGCAGCAGCTTTTCCATCCCGGTCACATGCGTATGCCGTCAGACGGGAAACGGACTTTTAAGTTCGAATGCCGATAAGCGCGCGGACACCGAGGAGTTGGACGACAAGCAATGGCTATGGACCACCGATCATTCGCACCGCTTTCGAGCGATCACGTCAGCCCCACCCTCAAGATGCTGGAGGCGGACCGAGAGAGTGACAATCCTCGCTATGCGATCCACGAGCCGGAAGCCGCCTGCACCGGTTGTCCGATCGCTGTGTGGTATTTGGCGGGCGAAGATCTGGAGTGCTTCTGCCCTGCCCTTCATCAAGTCGTATGGGGCGGCAAAAGGGCAGCGATCAAGCTTTGCGACGCCCGCGAGCAGGAAATCGTACAGCGCCAATCCCTAGGGTGAGCGGCGACAGAGCCTGAATGGGCTCGCCTAAGCATCATGCCGACATGGCAAAGACCACAGTGACGCGAGCCGGTCGATCAGATCCAGATCTTGCCTACCGTCCAAAATCTTTGTCCGGCGGGAACGGGCGGCCGCCCTCCCTTGGCTGTTTTTGGTCAGGCTTTCGTTCACTTGGCGAACCCAATGCGCTGGATGCATCCGGCATATCAAGTCGCCGTGAGCGGCGCCATCGAGCATCATGCTTTTTGCGCGCATCGGCTGCTGCAACCAGTATCTGTTCGTAGGACGACAGCCTTCGCCGAGGCGACGCAGCGCTGCTGGACCGTTCGGCTGCAGGAGAACGACCGTCTCCGGGAATACCCACGCCGACCGTCGCTGATCGATAAGGCGTGACGGCAGATATTCCATTAGATTGTGCAGGAGACGGAAGAGTCGCGGCGACCGGCCTATTTTGGGGCTGGGGCGGCGCGTCCGCCAGACGTTCCAATGCCGCCTGCACCATTGGTTCTTCTTCCCATGCTCGCAAAAGATTGCGAATTTGAAGCGGTGCGCTTTCAGTCACCGACCACTTGTCGTCGACCTTGCGGATGCTGTCCGGCGACGACCTGCAGTATTGCGAAATTTGGGACATTTCACTCCTCTGCCGCTGCAGAATTTCCTGAACAGCGCGCTCGAGTTCTGTCGGCGGGATTGCGGAGGGCTCGAGCCCATGGCGATTAAGCATCAGCGGATTCCACACTGGCTTTCCGTTGTTGATCGCGATGTAGCGCCGCTTAATGCGAAGCTCCTGCAGCAAATCATTCCATGCGCGCTGGTGCTGCGCCTGGTAGGTCTCCGCCGCCGCTGCCGCTGCAATATCTGCAGCACGTCGACGATCATTACGATGGCGCTCGGAGAGAGCGGCGCGGCGCGCATTTTCGTCCATAGCCTGCACACGCGCGACCTCGGATGCATCGAGCCGCGATGTATCCAGCTGTAGTCCGAGCTTGCCAGTCTGGTATGGCGCGACTTTCGCCCCGAGCAAAACCGAGCGACCCGCTTCATTGGCGGCAGTTGCGGTGGCAGCCGCAGTGACCAGCCGATTCTGATCCAGCCGCTGGCGTATAGCCCCGAGCTGGGTCACCGCCTGATCGACACCTGTGCGGCGCGCTTCCAATAAAATCCGCTGCGCTATCATCCGTCGGACGGTGGCCGCGATGCTCCGCACGTTGGCGCTACGGCTCATTGGCACGTTATGAGCGGCCCTTGCCTCGATCACCGTTCGGACACTGGCAGCGCCCGACGCAATGTCGCGGACGATTGCGACGTCCGGTAAGGGGCGGCGACGCGAGGGAATAGTGACGGCGCGAATACGTCTCGTAAGTTCGGCGAGCGTATCGCGCTGCGCGGCAAGATTGCGCCGTCTCGCCGCGATCTCGACGCTACGCGCCAGCAGCGCGGTTTCACGCTCGGCTAGGACAAGTTTTTTGGCGGTGCTGTCGGTCGCGACGCCCAACTCATTGAGCGTCACAATGCGAGCGTTGCTTTCGATCACCGCGACTGTTTCGCCGCGGTCAAATGCCGCCATGCGTTGCGGCCCCACCCGCTCCTGGCGCTGGGCATTCAAACCGCGCGCCTGATAGCTGAGATGCGTGAAGCGTGTTGCTAGGCCCGCGTGGCGACAGGCTTGATTCATATGCGCCGCGCAGAGTGCGCGCAGCCGGAACAGGCCCGCCTTGTCGGTAAGACCGTTGACCTTCTCCTCCGCGACGTCCCACTGATAGGATTCGGTGCGTTCGCAGGGCCGGGTCGAAAACACGATATGGGCGTGAACATTGCGCTGATCGCTCAATTCGTCCGGCACATGGAGAGCGGCAGCGTAGGCCAAACCGAGCCGACCAAAAGTTCGTTCGCAGAACTCGTATACGAACGAACGGCGCTGCCCGGCACTCAGTTCATGCGGCAAGTTCAGCACCACACGATACTGGACCTTGGCGTTGGCCCGATAGCCTTCCTCGACGGCCTCCAGCATGCGCCAGGCCGCTTCGATTTCTTCGACGCTCTCACCCATGTTGCTGATCGGATGGGCCAACTGAACATCGCCCTCTTCGAGCGACCCATCGCGAAAAATATACTCAACGTGGGCTGCGGCAAGGCCGGAACGCCAACCCTTCGAGTTGAAGCCCTTGTAGGTGACGTTCATATAAAGCGCGACACGGCCGCGAGCATCGATCAGCGGGGTTTGATATCGACGTAGCGGGCGAGCAGCGGAAGGCGCCATTTTCGATCTGCTGATTTTACGGTCGGATGCCGATCTGAATGGCGGGCTTTGCATCTTTACCCGAAACGTGCGCCCCCAACCCGGTGCAATGCTTTCGGCAAGCTCGCGCTGCAACGCTCGGTCAGCGATGGCGTAAGCTCTTTCGGCCCCGGCCTCGCGCCTGCGCCGCATCGTGGCAACGCGATTGATCGCGCCTGCGATCGTGCGGTCCGCTGCCATCAATCGGCGCGCGGTGCGGTTCGGCGCCATGAGCATGGCGAAGGCCCGCGCATCGGCTTGGGCCATTACGCCATCTTCGCCGATCAACTGCATGCTTTGCGCCATTTTGCTCACTTGAAAGAAGGGGGTGGGACGAAAGCCATGGGCCTGTTGACCCCGGTCAACGTTTCTTTCGCACTCCCACCCCCCTCTTCCCCTTCTGCCTATCAGTTTGGAATTTTGCTTTGGATCGAAGCTTACAACTTCGCTCACCCTCAAATGCGGAGGGTCACCGATCTGCCACTCGCCTGTCGAAGTGACCCTCCGCACGGTACGCGCGCTGCCACGCTAATTGGGCTGCTCCGCTGAAGGAGGCAGACAATGTTCGACAAAGACGAAGTGAGCCGGCGCCGCAAACTCGCGGACGCCAAAGCCAGGGAAGCGAAACTCCGCGAGGAACTCGCGGCCATTCAAAAAGCCAAGCGTTCCGCCCGAAGCGGCATTGACCAAATAACGCGCCACGAAAACTGGCACGCCAGAACGCTCGCCGCGGCTGACCGCCGCGCTGGTTATACAGGCGAGATGGCGTCGGCGCGCCTATATCTTCGCAGTCTTCCCGTGGACAAATACTCCGCAATTCTCGCGCAATATGCGATGGGATCAAGTGACGCCGACAATCTCTCTGTAGAGGTCGCCGCGGTTCGCGCGAACTTCGATCAATGGCACCGCAAAGGCGAAGCGATCATTCTTGATCGCGAACGCCGTGCCTATGCCGAGGAATGTGCACGATGGGCCGATCGCGAGGCGTCACAACCGACGCAAAGCTGGCGCGCCAAACCGATGACCCGCGGACAGTATTTCCTGATTGCGCGCACTGCCGAATTTCTCAATGTCGCGGAACCGACCGGAAAGATTACGCGCGGCGCAGCGCATGATTGGCTGAAGACGCACGATGCCAATCTTCGGCTTCGGCCGGACGGGCTCGAAGGATCATGAGCGGTCAACGCAGTGTCAAGCTGACGCTCGGCTCGGACGAGCGCGTGTTTGGCTCTTATCGCGAACTTGAGGATTATGCGGCGCAGCTGACTGGCGAAATGCGGACGTGCGAGGACCAGTTAAAGCACGATCCACGCAACGTAACTTTATGGCACCAACTCGAAGAGGCGGCCGAATATCTCGGCCGCGTCATTGAGGGAATGCAGTTATGGCTCGATGCCGACGATCACAGACTAACGGAAGATTTCGAAAAAATATCCCGATTGCTTGCCGACCTATAGGTGCAAATCCTAGAATAGGAGACTTTTGTCAAAGGAGTCTTTTAGAATGCCAATGTTATCGTCTATTGATTGGGTAGCCCGCCACCGCAAAATTTACAAGACTATCTGTGCCGGTGAGTCCGTGAGCGAGCGACGCATAGTTGCTCTGCTTCGCGAGGGATGGGATTATTTGTCCGAAGCAGGCGGCTCACTGGGCGACGAGTGGGGGATGTTTCGCGCCCCGCATCTCGGCATCCTCGCCGGACTGTCTCGCGAAGCGTATCCCGGATCGCCGCTGCTCCACCCGGACATGAGCATTTCGGAAATCGAGTCCGGTCTTTATCGCCAATGCAGGATCATGCCGGACGAGCCTGAGGCGGAATCAATTCCGTCATCGGCTGACTATGCCATCAAGGACGATCCTGATAATGAGCCTGACAGGGAATGGATCTTTGAGGTTCTCATCGGTCACACGCCGCGAGATCTGGCGAGGCTCCTCCACTTTTATAATGGCGAGCAGCCACTTGTCGGCAAACTTCTGCTCGCCAAGGATTTCCGCGCCGCCCTCGCATTAGCGCCAGAATTGCGCACCCGAGCAGGGTGGCCCGACGAAGTCACCCGCTTCTGGCGGAAGCGCGACATGCGTCGTGTTCTGGCGCCAGCCAACGCACTCTCGGCTCATGCCGAACTCGCCCGACTGTCGATGAACGACAGAGCGATGTGTGCGATGTCCTATCGCGACGACGGCACTTTTATGACCATGCATCAGGGCATCGACAGCATCACGGTTGGACCAAATTCCGAGGCTTTCACGGCAAACCAGGTTCAGACCGACCGTTTGCTCGAAATGATGCCTCTACAGACAACGGTCCTGCTTCCGCCGACTTGCGTCTTCGCAGAGCGAGATTCCCTCATGGGCGGGGCCTGGTCGCTCGCCGCGGCGTCGCACCTGCCTCAAATCCTCCTCGAATGTGGAAATGAGCTGCCAGATATATTTCGGGGGACGAGTGAATTCGAGACCCGACTGACACAAGATAATCTGCGAGCCCATCCAGCGGCATGGATCGAGAAGCATGGTAGCGAGGCGGCATGGGCCCAAAAACGACCTGCCGTGACGCTCTGGTCGCTCGACCGGCAACAGAATGTCGCCGTCAGTCTCATCGAAATAAGCCGCTTCTGCGAAGCTGCGTCGCTTCCGCTCTCCGGCGCACGAAATACGTCCTTTAGCTACAGAACGTCGAAAAAAGATCTCGCAAACCTTATCAAAGCTTTGGCCCTGGTGTGGCTGATTGACGCCAGACCTGCAGCAGCGGTCCCGATCACCGAGGAACTTCTGACGGGGCTTAAGGATCGAAATGGCCTCAAGACGGTCTTCGACGACGACATGTTGGACGATATTTGGAGGCGCAAGGACTTCGGGCGGCGCGCTTGCAAAACTGGACAGGAAAAGGCCGACAAGCGCCGAAACCCCGGACAGCGCGGGTTCTCGGCCCAAGGGAATCCGCATCTTTGGTATGGCGACGACGGTGATGACGTCGGTGAATACCGGCAACTTCAGTTGCAGGCGGTTGTGGAGCATCTGGGGCTCGGAAGCGAGCGCAGTGCATGGCCGTCGCATTTCTCGCGGCACCCGAATCGCAGCCCCGGCAGTAAGCAAAAAAGCTGTTCGATGACACTGGACGTTGAGGCTGCCTATTGCAGCCGCGATCACGCCATGATGGTCACGGCTCATCCTACCGATCCCATGCATGAATTCCTGGCACGGCCCCTGTCTTTCATCGACCACGAAATGCGTCGCTGATCCCACACAATTAATGCCGCGCAGCTTGCGCGAGTGACCCTCCGCCGTCCTCATTTCGGGCCGGGCCAAAAACTGGGGATGCAGACAAAGCCATCCCGAGCGCGTCCCAGAACGCGACAGCACATCAAGACGAACGACGCGGTCATTCCTCTTGTCAGTTACCACTTCGATGATTCATGGTCGTCGATTCCGGCCGAGGCCGAACTCATTGATCGATGGTTCGGCATCGCGATCGCAGAGCTGTTTGGAGTAAGCCCGCATGAGTAAAGATCATCAAGGAAAGCGGGTGGCCATCTATGCCCGTGTTTCCACGCGCAAGCAGGCGGACAATGAGCTGTCGATCTCAGATCAGATCGATTGGGCCGAACGCTGGATCGCCGAACATGATGCCTGCAAAGCCGCAACCTTCATCGACGCGGGCGCAAGCGCCACCAAGGATGGGCGAACCGAGTTTCAGGCGATGATAGCCCTCGCGATGGGCGACGACAGACCCGTCGATATCATCCTCGTTCATTCCTTATCGCGGCTGTTCCGTAACGCGCTTCACTTCATGCAATACAAAGAGAAGCTTCGGCGACACAAAGTGCGGATCATTTCCATCACCCAGGCCTTCGGCGATGACCCCGCTGCGGATTTGTCCGTCGGCATGCTGGCGCTGTTCGATGAATATCATAGCGCAGAAAATTCTAAGCACGTGAAGCGCACGATGATGGCTAATGCCACGAACGGCTTTTGGAACGGTCAGACACCGCCAATCGGCTACAAAACTGTCGCTGTCCCTCAAGCCAAGGGCAAAGACCGTAGAAAGCTTGTGATTGATCCCGAGACCCAACATATCCCTCCCCTTGCCTTTGAAACCTACGTGCATGGATACAGGGGCCGACCAATTGGTATCACGAATCTCGCCCGGCTCTTGAATGAACGGGGTGAACGTCTGCGGGGCAAGCCGTTTAGCGTGTCCAACGTCCACGCCATTCTGACCAACACCGCTTACATCGGCGTCGCATTCTATAATCAGCGCGACTCCCGCACGGGAGAAGCGCGCCCCGAGAACGAATGGGTGCCAATCCCCGTTCCTCCGCTGATCAGCGAAGAGCTGTTCTATGCCGCCAAGGCGCAGATGACTGCGCGCGATCCAAAGATGGGAGTTGCTGCGGTTAAGACCAACGGCAATCTTCTGACAGGCTCCGTCATCTGCGGCTGCGGGGGCGACGGCTGCGGGGGCGGCATGACGACGTCGACTGGCAAGGGTGGACGATACCGCTACTATGCTTGTCATCGACGCGCCGCGAGCGGTGTATCTCAATGTCCCGGTCGGCGCATTCGAATGGATACGCTCGACGATCTGGTCGTGGACGCTGTTGCTGAACATGTTCTCGGCCCCGACCGGCTCAAAGCGCTGTTATCCGCTTGGATCGATCGCAGCGAAGAAGTTCAGGTCGGTCGCCGCGAAGGCCTGAAGCAGCTTCGTGCTCGCCTGACACTGCTCGATGGCGAAAGCGCCAACGTGATCAAGCTGGTTCGCTCCGGCCTTTACGCCCCTGACGATCCACAGGTTGCTGCTGAAATTGCCAACATCGCGGCACAGAAGCGCGCGATTGCAGTCGATATTAATGCTCTGGAACGGCAGATTGATGATGGCGAGCGTCGCATCACGCCCGAGATTGTGGTGAAATTCGGCTCATTGATGCGGAATAAGCTGCGCGGCCAGGCCTCGGCAGTGCGAAGGGATTATATCCGTCTGCTCGTTGATCGTGTCGAAGTCGGACATGGGGAAATCCGTATCTCCGGATCGAAAGCCGCTCTGTCGCGAGCTGCAATCGGCACTCCGCCGCACTTGGTGCCCAAAGCTGAACGGAAATGGTGCACCCGACAGGATTCGAACCTGTGGCCCCCAGATTAGGAATTTGCCAAACGGCGATTTCCTGTGATTTCCGGAGAGCTCGCTTTGTTCCTATAGCACTGTAAAGTTTAGATTTAATTTTGCCAACGATTTCTGGGCGTTTCCAGATTTTCCATTCGCGTGATTGCTATGTGATTGCTATGCACTGTCGATGGCCACGGGGAAGATCACGATTAAATCTGTAGAGGGTCTCGCACCGGGGCCACGTGACGCGTTCCTCTGGGACGTCGCGCGCAAGGGCTTCGGCGTGAAGATTACACCGGCTGGTCGGCGCATCTATATCCTGCAGTACAGGATGGGAGGCCGCTTATCCCCGACCAAGCGATATAAGATCGGCGTCCACGGCGCCGGCTGGACGCCGGAACTTGCGGGTCGGGAAGCGGATCGACTGCTGCACCTGATAGGCCTCGGGACCGACCCCGCCGAAGAGAAGCGCCGCAAGCAGTACGCTTCGTCCGGACTTACCTTCGACGCGATCGCCGATCGCTACGAGTTGAAAGGCCTTCTCGGCTTGCGCGACAGGTCCAAAGGCTTCGTCAAAACAATTTTACGCGTGCATCTTCGGCCGAAGCTTGGAAAGCGCTCCCTCCCCTCGATCACCGGGAGCGACATTATCGCCCTTCTCGATGATCTCCCGGGCGAAAGCGCAGCTTTGCGCCGAAATGTCTATGCTGTCGTCAGGCGCTTGATCACTTGGGCCAAAGGCCGGGGTATTATTGATCGCAACCCACTAGATGGATTCGAGCCCCCGCCGGCGGCCGCGAGTCGGGATCGGGTGCTGAGCGATGACGAGCTTCGGATCGTGTGGGTCGCCAGCGGTGATCTCGGGCCGATTTTTTCGGCGTTCGTGCGCCTGCTTCTTTTGACAGGCCAGCGTCGCGACGAGGTCGGCGCGCTCGAGTGGCAGGAGCTGGACCGGGCGCGGGCAGAATGGATCTTGCCAGCAGCACGCGCGAAAAACGCTCGAGAACATCTCGTCCCGCTATCAAAAGAAGCAGTCGCACTGCTCGACGCACTCGCGGGTGGCAAGAAATGGCCTCGCTCCGGATTTGTGCTGACGACCGACGGCGGAAAGACCCGCGTCAAAGGCTTCTCGGGGCGGAAGGGCAAACTAGACATGCAGATTGCGAACCTCGTCACGCAGGAGGAGGCGCCTCCATTCATCCCGTGGCGATTTCACGACCTGCGCAGGTCTGCCGCGACGGGGATGCAGAAATTGCGGATACCGGGCGAATGGATCGAGGCTGTACAAAACCGACGCAAGCCGGGCGTTGCCGGCACCTACCAGCGCTACACATATCTGGACGAAAAGCGTGAGGCGCTCACAGCTTGGGGAGCGCACGTATCTTCTGTTCTCAAGCCTGCAAAGAGAGCTACGGCCGGCAAGGCAGCGCCTTCAGGCCAGTAGGGTCTTCCGAAGCCCCGGCTTGAATCGATGCGTTCGTCAGATCCGCCCGCCCCGACGCCCGGAAACGAGTTTGGTCGTGTGTGGGCGACGCTTGTGCTGAAGAGGATATGGGCAAGCGCTCGGCGTCTAAGAGGATTGCGCGGTAGCCGTTAAGGCTATGTGGCCGCTCGCGATCTCAGGGGTTTACGATTTTCGTAGCGGCATCACAATTCCTAAGCATATAGAGCAATGATGGATCGATCAGCATATGGCATCGGCGTCTATACTGCGCCCGAGGCGGCCAGAATGGTCGGCATGGGACCGAAAACGCTGCGCCGATGGCTCTTGGGATATGAACACGGCGGCGCCGAGGGCGCGTCAAAGCATGAGCCGCCCCTGTGGACGCCGCAGTATGATCCTCACGTCAATGAAGCCGTGTTGCTCGGCTTTCGAGACCTGATTGAAGCTCGGATAGTTCATGCGTTGCGAGGCAAACGGATCGGCTTGCCCACGATTCGCATTTGTATTGATCGTGCACGCCGGATCATCGGGCAGGATCATCCGTTTTCGACCTCGCAGTTCAAGACCGACGGAAAATCGATCTTTTTGGAGATCACCCGCGATCTTGATGAACCAGAACTGATTGACCTCAAGCATCAGCAAGGTGTCTTCCGCCGCGTCGTGGCGCCAAGTCTCGCCGACTTGGATTTCGGTCCCGAGGGCGCGGAGCGCTGGTGGCTTCTTCCTGGGAAGAAAACAATTGTGGCGGACCCCGACCGGTCGTTCGGTCAACCGATAGTCGCCGAGCATGGGATCACGACAGCACGGCTTGCCCAGGCCGTCGTGGCCGAGGGTTCGATCGACACGGTAGCGGAGATATTCGAGATCAACCCGCGCCTCGTCCGGGACGCTCTGGCGTATGAAAGCCAGCTCGCTCTACCCAAGGCCGCGTGAAGCTCCTCGTAGACAACAACCTGCCACCCGTCCTTGGACGAGGTCTTGGCGCATTGTTCGCGGGACGACACGAAGTCGCGCATATCAAGGACAAGTTCGGCCGCGGCAATCTGCCCGATGTCGATTGGATTGAAGCACTTGGCGCAGAGGGCGGATGGTGCGTACTTTCCGGAGATCGCAACATTGCAAAGAAACGACCGTCCCGTGAGGCATTTCTCGGAGCAGGGCTTATTGGTTTCTTTCCCCTACCCGCCGTTATGTCGCTCCCCCTTCACCGACAGGCCGCGCGTATCCTTACTCTTTGGCCGACGATCGAGGCCACCGCATTAGTCATCGAACGTGGCTGCTTCGAGTTGGGCATCTCTGGAAGCAAACTTCGGCAAATGAGCTGAATCCAGGTAGGTTTTCAACAGTAGCACGCGCGCGGACGCGAAGCTCGCTGTCGCCGTTGACGACGCAACATCGTAGGACCGGCGACTGACCGGGTTGCGGCATCTCTCTATCAAGTAGCTTGGTTCATCACGGTTAGGCCATTACCCGCGTGTGGGGCAGCGGTACGAAAAAGGGGAGCAGCGAGGCTCCCCTTTCGTGGCACATGGACGCGGCAAACCGGTTCGACCTCCACGGATCCCGTGCGTCTCAGAAACGCATTGGCGTTCACGCAGTTCCTTTCGCTGGCCGCTGTTCGCCCGGCGCAGCTGAAATCAGCATGATCGAAAAAATTTCGGAACGAGGGGATCTTTTGCCGTGCCCGCGCGCTGACTGACTGTAGGCTCGCCCGGAACATCATCCCCCCTCGATACCGGGCGGGCCTCTTTCCAGAAATCAGCAATCCGCGGCAACTGTAGCTGAGGCATCGAGCTTTCATAGGACCGCCGCATCTGCGCGTCCGGTAATCTGCGACGTCGACGTTCGCCGCTTGGTCGCTGCCCAGGCATCGAGATCGGCGGCTCGATAAAGCACACGCCTGCCGATTTTCTGATAAGTTGGGCCGGTGCCGTAACAGCGGTGCTTCGCCAGGGTGCTTTTTCCGAGCGACAGATATCGAGCCGCCTCGTCAGTGTCGAAATATTGGACGATTGGATCGTTGCCGGACATGTGCGCCTCCCGGATTGAGCAACTTCAAAATCGGAGCCAGCCAATGCCCCGCGCGGTTCAGGCTTGAAATTGCTCAGGATCACGGAGCCATTTTTCGACCTCCAAGCGGCGCCACCCTTTGCGGCGTTGACCGAAACGAACCGGCTTCGGAAATTTTCCCAAAGCTATTTGCCGGTAAATCGTCGAGCGTGAGAGGCTGCTGAGGTACACGACGTCGTGCAGGTTCAGGATCGAGCCGATCGAAATGCTCTTCATGAGTTTCTCCTCTGTCGAATGAATTCCCGGTCGCCCGCGATGAATAGCTCGACGATCGGCGGTATCAGCCGCTCGGGCGAGAGCGACTTCGATCGTCCGGTCGCGCGCGCGTGCGCCTCGGAATAGCGAACGATTTCCTCAAGGAGCGCGGGGGACAGCTCGAGGGTGAGCTTGACCGGCTTGTCATCCCCGATCGGGCCGAGCTTGAGCTGCGTCATTTCGCTGTCGCCAAAGAACCGCCGGTCCAAGGCCGGAGAATAACATCCTTGTGAACGACGATCCGCAGCGGCCAACCGGGGCGGACCTTGAGCGTCGGCTGAATGTCGAGACTCCGCGAGACGAGCTGGTCCCCGGCGCGAGCGCCGCTCTGCTGCGCCGACTCCCGTACGGCGCGGACAAGATCGCTCTCGCTGCTGCCCGAGCCAAGCTCGGTGCCGACGCCAAGGAGCGTTGACAGCGCGACACCCTTCAGAAGCTGCCATGTATGGCGGTCGATGCGGTCGGAAAGTCCGGCATAGCCTTGGGTATCGCTGGCGGGGACATTGTCGATCCGGATCGAGGAGCCGTCGGGCAGGATGATGCGCTGCCAGACGACGAGCGCGCGGTTCTGGCCATAGGCGACGACGCTGTCGTAGCTGCCCACGAGACGCGAGCCCTGCGGCAGCAAAAGCGTGCGCCCGGATACACTGTCGTAAACATTCTCGGTTACCTGCGCCGTGACGAGCCCGGGCAAGTCCGAATTCAGTCCCGTGATCAGGCTCGCGGCAATGATGCTCCCCGCCTGAAGCGCGTAAGGCGAAACAGCGTCCCGCAGGCGATGCGGGCTTGCATCGTCGGCTTCGTTCGGGCGCCCGACGAGATGATTCTTCCGGAGCTGGCCGTTCGGATCGGCTCCGCGGCCATCCTCCGGCGCGCCTTGCCTCGCCGGTTCGCTCAAGGACGCTTCCATAGCCGGTGGCGGCGCCGCGGCGGAGCGCCCGCTTCGAAGCATGATTTCGGATTCGCGCGCCGCGCGCTCCTCCGCCGCGAGTCGCTGCCGTTCGGCCTCCGCCGCTGCCGCCGCGCTTGCCGCGGCATCATCACCCGCTCCCGCCGACAAAGCCATGTCGGTTTCGCGCTGATGCCGCAGGATCGGCCGGCCAAGGTCACCAGGCAATTTCGGCCCGAGCTTCGGAGCATCGCCATAGCCTGTCGGCGCGCCGGCGAGGGCTTCAGGCAGTATCGGCACGCCCGCCGATGTCCGATCTTCCCGGTCGACATCCGGCCTGGAGGTGGACGAGCCCAACGCCAGCCAGGACACACCGGCGATGACCGCAGCGCCCGCCGCACTGATCGATATGATCACGCCCCTGCGGAAGCGCGTCACGCGCGCCGGTCGCCCTCTGAGGACGAGGGATTCGGGATCCATCTTCGGCTGCGGTGCCGGTGCGGAGTTCGCCAGCAGGGGAGCAACCTGCCCGGCAGCTTCGGGAGGGGCCGCGACCTCGGTCATTTGCCCTGCCCCTGCCGGGTGATCAGGACGACCTTCTGCTTCTTGGCGCCCAGCCGCAGCTCGGCCGCACCGAACAGACGGTCGACGATATAATAGCGCCCCGACACACGATAGTTCACGAGCTGCGCCTCGTCCTTCTCGCCCAGAACGAAGAGCGGCGGTGCTTCGCCGACGGCGATCGACGGAGGAAACTCGATCCAGGTCTGGCGTCCGTCATCGAACGCCCGGACTGGCAGCCAGGGCGGCCGGTCTCCGCTGATCCGGTAGCCGAAGTTCAGCTTCTCGATCTCGATACCAGACGAGAAAGGCTTCGCTGCTTCCGCCGCGTCGCGTTGGCGCTGCCAGGCAAGCAATTCGTCAGCTGGATAGGTCCAGCTGATCGCCGGCATTGCCGAGGAAGCACGGCTCGTCAGCTGGATCCGGTAGACGCGCCTGTCGGTCGAGATGATCAGGTTCGTCGACAGCCCGGCGCTGAACGGCTTCACCAGTATATGCGTGCGCTTGTTCTCGCCGCTGCCACTCGTCGTGTCGCCGACGGTCCAGCGAACTGTGTCGCCCGCGGCGACCGAGGTCAGCGTCTCGCCGGGCTGCAGTGCGATGTCGCTAATCCGCCCCGGCGCCGTGTAGAGACGGTAGAGGACGCCATCCGAGAATGGATATACTTGTACCGCATGCACAAAACCGCTCGCCGCCGGTTCGCGGACCGCTGCCTTGTTGGCGGCGGCAACGTTTGCTGCGGACTGCGCCGACGCGGATGTCGAAATCAAAATCATGCTGGCGCTGAAGATCAGAGTTCGGATCATTGGATTTGTCCTTCAATGTCGGCGCTCGCCGAACGAGCGAAGCCAGGGGCGAGCGACGATTCGAGCGGGACGCCCTCCGCCTTGCTCTCACCGTCCGGTGCACTCGGAGCCGGTTCGGACGGCAGCGTTGGTCCGGTCTGCGGGGCCAGCGTTTCGAGCTCGCGGCTCCAGTCGATTGCATCGACGTACAGCCCGAGCGGGTTCTTCCGGAGCACGTCGGCCGAACGCGGCGGCTTGACCTTGATCGTCAAGACCGCGGTCCATCGTGAGGTTCCCTCGAGACTTCCACGCTCGAAAGCCTCCTCGGTCCAGTTCACCCTGAAGGAGTTGTCGGACGCACGAACCACGCTGGTAATCTGGACCGACACGGTCCGCTGCCCGACCTCGGCAAAGGGATCCGAAGCCCGCGCATATTCGCCGAGGAACAGCGCGCCCCGCGCGCTCGCGAAATCATAAGCCGAAAGCCAGTTGTCGCGCATCAGCACCGGATCGAGCGAGCGCGATCGGATCGCGCCGACAAAGCGGGCGAGGTGCCACGCAATCTGCGGATCGGTCGGCTTGTAGGTGTCGCTTGCCGGGGCAACCGCTTGAGCGCGGCCGAGCGTATCTACCTCGACGACGTACGGAATGACGCGGCTCTGCATCGACTGCCAGACGAGCGCGGCCGACAAACCGCTCGACAGCAGCAGTCCCCCCAGCGCCATGAGACGCCAGTTCCGCGCCTGTACACGCGCTGCCCCAATCCGGTCGTCCCAAAGCTGTCCGGCCCGGGAATAGGGGGTATCCGGCTCCGGCGTATATCCGTAGCGCTGCAACGCGCGTTTGAACCGCATGTCTCAATCCCTTTCGTTGATGTCGGGGGTGATGCCCGATCCGCCCCGATCACCCTCCTTGATGGTGTGCAGAGCCATCTGGCGGCGGTGCCGGGCATTTTGCTGGCTCTGAAGACGGTCGGCCCACGCTGGCGCCGTACCGCCGGCTGGGGCAGGAGCGGCTGCGGCGCTGCCCGCGGATGTAGTCGTTCCGGCATCCCAAGCGGCTTTTCGCCCGCGCTCCGCTGCCGCGCCAATTCCCACCGATCCATGAAGCCGGTTGCGAAGCGCACCGCCCGCGGCGGTGGCCATTCCCCCCAGTCCGGCACCGATGGTCGCAGAGCCCGACGTTTCCTGACCGAGTTTATAGGCGGCGGCTCCGGCGCTGCCCATTGACGTGCCGGCCCTGATCGCGCCGAGACCGGCGCTGCCGACGCCCCGCGCTGCCGCGACGGCGCCGGCGCTCCCCATCGCAAGCCCGCCCGCCGCCAACGCGGTCGTCGCGACGGCGGAGCCCGCGCCCAGCTGCGGCGCACCGGAGACGAGGCCGGCGGCGATCCCGGGCCCGAATATCGAAAGCCCGAAAAGCGCGAGTGCGGCCAGCATCAGCGAGACCGCCTGCTCGATGGTGATTTCCTCGCCGCCAAGCGCAGTGGTAAAGTCGGCGAAATAGTTCGAACCGATCCCGACGATGACGGCGAGCACCATGACTTTGATGCCTGAGCTGATCACGTTGCCGAGCACCCGCTCGGCGAGAAAGCTCGTTCGGTTCCAGAGCGCGAAAGGCACGAGGACAAAACCGGCGAGACTGGTCAGCTTGAACTCGATGATGGTCACGAAGACCTGGATGGCGAGAATGAAAAGCGCGGCGATCACGACGATCCACGCGATGACGAGCACGACGATCTCGACGAAATTGTCGAAGAAGCCGATCGGCCCGACAAGTTCCTTCGCCTGCTCGAGCAGCGGCCAGGCCGCCTCGAAGCCGGTGCCGGCGAGGCGGCCCGGCATGAGAAGCTCGTCCGCCGATATACGGCTTCCGCCGGCGGTCAGCCCGAGACCGGCGAACGAGCGGAAGATGATTTCGGACAGCGTCGGGAAGCTGTTCAGGATGAGGGCGAAGACGCCCACGTAGAGGATCTTCTTCAGGAATTTGGCGATCACATCGTCTTCGCCGCCAAGCGCCCAGAAGAGACCCGCCAGCGTGATATCGATGCCGATCAGAATGGTGGTGAGGAAGCCAACATCGGGACCGAGAAGCCCGAACCCGCTATCGATATAGGCGACGAACGTCGCCATGAACTGGTCGATGACATTGAGATCGTCCACGTCTTGGCTTCCTTCATAATTTTGTCGCAGGGACCGCGGCCAGGAGAGGGGCGGCGGCGGCCCCTGCGACGGGGCAGGTGCAGGCGGGGGAGCGGTGCGGCCCATCCTGCCCCAAGCGGATGAGTTCGGCTTATCGCGGCGGGGTCCAGGCCTTGCCGTCGCCAAGGAAGCGGCGCGTAGACTCGCGCGCGTCGCGCTCGCTTTGGGCGCGGCGTGCACGTTCCAAGGCGCCGTTGCGGAACTCGGCCGCCATTAGCTGCTGGATCTGGAACTGCTGCTTTGCGGCGAGCGCGAGCAGCTGGTTCGTCGCCTGCGCGGCCTGAAGCCCGCCGTCGGCGCCTTGGCTGCGATCCACGATCGCCTTCAATGCTTCGGCGTCTGCCCGCACATTTTCGACGATACCGCTCTGGACGCTCATCGCCTGCCGGAAGGCCGCCATCTCGTTATCCAGTTTCTGTTTCGCCGCCGCGATCCGTGTGTCCCGCCGGGCGAGATGTTCGAAACTGGTTGGAAAGGCCTGGCGGAACTGTTCGTCGAGACGATCGACACGGAAGTCGATGCCTTGCGCCTGCCCCATCAGCCTGTCGATTTCCTGCAGGCGCCGCTCGATCGCCGACATCTGCGGGAAGTCGATTTTCTTGAGATGCCTGTCCTGATTGGCAAGCGACTGCGCTTCGTTCTGGAGCGACTGGATCTGCTGGTTGATCTGTTGAAGTGTCCGCGCGGCGGTGAGCAGGTTCTGCGAATAGTTGGCGCTGTCGAAGACCGGGATGGCGAGCGCGGCGGGGGCGACGAGCATCGTCGCCGGCGGGGCCGCGGCGGCGAGCAGGGCAAGGGCAAGCTTCTTCATTCGACTTCTCCTTCTGGGGGGAACGGGAATCCGGGAAAGCTGGCGAGCAGGTCGGCACCCCAGCCGAGATCCTTCGCGTGCAGGAAATGCGCGGCGAAATCGGCGCTGCCATGCTGTGCGAGGATACGGCCGATCCGTTGCTGCGTGGCGGGATCGGAAGAGCCGGCAAGTGCGAGCGCGATCGGGCCGAGGCCGAGCTCGAAGAGCCGGTTCCCGCGCGCCGACTGCAGATAATATTGGCGCTTCGGGGTTGCCCGCGCGATGAGTTCGATCTGCCGGGCATTCAGCCCGAACTTTGCATAGGCAGCCTCGGACTGCGGCTCGGCGGCGCGATCGTTCGGAAGCAATATGCGCTGCGGACAGCTTTCGATGATCGCAGGCGCTATCGCGCTTCCGGCAATGTCCTCGAGACTCTGGGTGGCGAAGACAACCGCGACATTCTTCTTCCGCAGAACTTTCAACCATTCGCGGATCCGCGCCGCGAACATCCCATTGTCCAGAAAGACCCAGGCCTCATCGAGGACGAGGATCGTCGGACGGCCGGTGAACCGTTCCTCGAGCCGGTGAAACAAATAGCTCAGCACGGGAGCGACAACGCCGGCCTGCCCCATGAGCGCCTCCGTCTCGAAGCATTGAACATCGGCCAGGGCGAGATCGTCGGCGGCGGCATCGAGCAGCCGCCCGAACGGTCCCTCGATCGTATAGGGCGCGAGCGCCATACGAAGCGGCGCGGACTGGAGCAGCAGCGCGAGGCCGGTGAGCGTCCGCTCTTCGACCGGCACGGTTGCGAGGTTGGTCAGCGCCGACCAGAGGGAATCCTTGACCTCGGGCGTGATCGCAACCTTCTCGTGCGCGAGGAGCGAGGCGACCCATTCGCTCGCCCATGCGCGTTCGTCGGCCCGGTCGATCGCGCGCAGCGGCTGGAACGCGATCGCCCTGCCCTCCTCGCCGCCGTCGATTTCGGCATCCGCCGCTCCGCCCAGTCCGAGCGAATGGTGCGCGCCGCCCATGGCGAGTACCGCGGCCCGCGCCGAAAAGCCCTTGTCGAAGATATAGATTTGCGCTTCCGGATACCGACGAAACTGCATGGCAATGAGACCGAGCAGCACCGACTTGCCCGCGCCGGTTGGTCCGACAATCATCATGTGACCGACGTCCCCGACGTGCGTCGAAAGCCGAAATGGCGTCGCACCGCTGGTCTCTGCGTAGAGCAAGGGCGGCCCGCCAAGATGCGCGTTCCGGGCGGGACCAGCCCACACGCAAGAAAGCGGCATGAGATGCGCGAGGTTGAGAGTGTGAACGAGCGGCTGGCGCACATTGGCGTAGACATGTGCCGGAAGCGAGCCGAGCCAGGCCTCCACCGCATTCACGCTTTCGCGGATCGCGGTGAAGCCGAGACCGTTCACGATCCGCTCGACGCTACGGACCTTTTCCTCGACGCGGGCGTAATCCTCGTCCCAGACCGTGATCGTCGCTGTCAAATGCCCGAAGGCGACGTGATCGCCGCCGAGCGCCTGAAGCGCGAGGTCGGCGTCGAGCATCTTGTTGTCGGCGTCGCTGTCGAGCAGTTGCGCCGGCTGATTGTACATGACCTCGCGCAGCAGCGCGCTGATCGACTTGCGCTTGTTGAACCATTGGCGGCGCAGCCGCGTCAGCGCTTTCGTCGCCTCGGTCTTGTCGAGCGAGATGAACCTTGTAACCCAGCGATAGGAAAAGCCCTCGTGATTGAGCGCGTCGAGAATGGCGGGCCGGCTGAGGTTCGGAAATCCGAGTATGGTGAGCGTGCGCAAATGCCGGTCGCCGAGCATCGGCTCGAGCCCGCCGACGAGCTGGGTGTCGGCGAGAAGGCCGTCCAGATACATTGGCGTTTCGGGGACGGCGACGGGGTGGAGGCGCGACGAGATCGTGCCGTGGAGATAGGCGAGCGTCGCGGCATCGTCCAGCGCCCGCACCTCGGGCATGAAGCCGGCGAACAGGTCGAGCACCCGGTCGGTTTCTGCAGCGAAGGCGGCAAGCGCCTGACGCCAGTCGCGTCCCTCGGTGCGCTCGCCGCGCTCGACGAGCGCGCGTCCTGCCCTGTCCGTCTGGTCGGCCTCGGCGAGAAAGGTGAGCGTCAGATAATAGCGGCTCTCGAAATGCGCTTCCGCGCGCTCGAATGCGGCGCGGCGCTCCGCATCGACGAGCCAGGAGGCGGCATCCGGAAATGCGCTCGCAGGGTAGCCGGGCGCTTCGCGCCGCTCGGCCTCGATGTGGAGCGCCCAGCCCGAGCCCAGGCGTTTCAGCACATTATTCGCCCGCGCGCAGACCGACAGGAGTTCAGCCTCGGTGGCGGACTCAAGATCGGGGCCGCGGAAGGCCAGCACGCGGCTGAAACTGCCATCCTTGTTAAGCACGAGGCCGGGACCCACAAGCGCAGCCCAGGGCAGATGGTCCGCGAGCCGGTCTGCACGGCGGCGATATTCGTGAAGCATCAGCATGATAGATGCCCACGCTGGCGCAAGTGCCGCATCAGCACCGGCGCAAAATCGGGGTCGCGCTTGGCCGCCATGACGGCGGCGGTGTGGCCGATCGCCCAGATCGCCAGCCCCGCGAGCCATTGTTGGAGACCGAGACCGAGCGCGGCGGCGAGCGTGCCGTTGAGGATTGCGATCGCGCGGGGCGCGCCCCCAAGCAGGATTGGTTCAGCTAGCGAACGATGCACTGGTGCCTCGAACCCTTCGATCGCGGGCGCGCTATATCGAGGTCCGCCGTTCATGCGATCAGCGCTCCGCCGCCGAAGCTGAAGAAGGAAAGGAAGAAGCTCGACGCCGCAAAGGCGATCGACAGACCGAAGACGATCTGGATAAGCCGGCGAAAGCCGCCCGCGGTCTCGCCGAAGGCAAGCGTCAGCCCAGTCGTGATGATGATGATCACGGCAATGATCTTGGCGACGGGTCCCTGCACCGATTCCAGCACCTGCTGGAGCGGCTCCTCCCAGGGCATGCCCGACCCCGCCGCATGGGCGACCGCGCTGATACCGAGAACCAGTCCGAGCCCCGCCCCGATCGCGGCGAGCTTCAGCAGCTTCGGCATCCGCGCGCGTGCGCGGTCGATCGGCGTTGCGACAGTCAGTGCACGCATGTCATTCTCCTTCTGCTTGAAATGGGGGAGCGAGATCGATGAGGCCGTAACCGCCGTCGGGATCGAGACCGGCCACGCGCGCGACGGTGTCGACCCGCCGCGCGAGCCCGCGGCCCGAGATGAAGACGATGAGATCGATCGCCTCGGCGATCAGACGCCGCGGGACCGTTACGACAGCCTCCTGGATGAGCTGTTCGACCCGGTAGAGCGCCGCGAGCGCGCTGTTCGCGTGGATGGTCGCGATGCCGCCCGGGTGGCCGGTGTTCCATGCCTTCAGCATGTCGAGCGCCTCGCGGCCGCGGACTTCGCCGACGATGATGCGGTCGGGACGAAGGCGCAGCGTCGAGCGGACGAGGTCCGCCATGGTGACGGCGCCGACCGCACTGCCGCCGACCATGCGCGTGCGTAGCGCCACCGTGTCACGCGCAGCGCACTGCAGCTCGCGCGTGTCCTCGATCAGGATAACCCGCTCATCGAGCCCGCCCATTTCGGCGAGAAGCGCGTTGGCGAGCGTGGTTTTCCCCGATGAGGTGCCGCCCACAACCAGGATGTTGAGCCGGTCGTGGACCGCCATCGCGAGCAGCCGCGCCATCTCGGCCGTCATGATCCCGTCCCGCACATAATCGAGGAGATGGTGGATTTTCGCAGCGGGTTTGCGGATCGAGAAGCACGGGCCCATCGAGACGGGCGGCAGCACGCCTTCGAAGCGCTCGCCTGCGCTTTGCCCGTGCGGCGGCAGTTCCGACGATACGATCGGCGCGGCGGCATGCGCCTCAGTCCTGGCGTGGCTCGCGACAAGCCGGATGATGCGCTCGATCTTGTCGGCCTCGAAGCAGATGCCGCTGTCGAGGCGGCCGCGCCCCAGCCGGTCGAGCCACAGCCTGCCATCGGGATTGACCATGATCTCTATGACTTCGGGATCGGCCAAGGCCTCCGCGATCGTCGGGCCCATAGCGGTGCGAAGCATGGCGCGGCTGCGGGCAGCAGATATGCTCTCGCTCATCGATCGCCTCCCGCAGACGGGGGCGGGGCGGCCAGGCTTCGCTTGCCGCTGGCCATCGCCTCGCCGACGCGGGCCACGAAGGCATTGAACCGGTCGCGCCCTATGGCGCGCGCCGCATCGTCGCCCTCGGCGAGCGGCGCCTGCACTGTGAGCTGGTACCGGATGAACAGGCCGAGGCTCTCGAGCTGGATATGTCCATCGCGCTCCACGCGCCCGAGCGCCAACGACAGGCGGTCGAGCCGCGCGCTGAACTTCGCCTCGAGCTCGGAGGCGGCCTGCCGGTTCAGCCATGCGGTGAGCGCATCGACGAGAATCGTCGATTTCGCGGCGCCCGGCTCGGCCGCGAGCGCCTCGAAGCGGCGACTGAGCTCCTCGGGAAGGAAGAGCTGGTAGCGCACCTTGTTTTCCTTGCGCCGGCTCATGGTCAGAAGCTCGGCAGAGTGTCGTCACCCTGCCCCTGATTGAGCGCATGCGCGCGCTGCAGCGCCGCCTGCGAACCGCGTGACTGGTCGAGCGCGCGCTTGTCGGAGGCCGGATCGGCGTCATCGAGCTCGAGACCGAGCAGGTCGAGCTGCTTCGGTGGCAGAACGGGCGCGGGCGGCTCGTCGGCTATATCGGGCGCGCGTTGTTGCTGGAGGCCACCCTCGTCTCCGTCGACCAGGGTTTCCGCTTCCGCCTCAAGGCGCGTATCGGGCCGGCGCGCCAAGCTTCCCCAGTCATTGGGCCGAGCTTTCGGCCGGTCGGGATATACGCCGCCTGTCGCCGGGGGCGGCAACACACGTCCCTTGAACGCGGGATCTTCATAGTGGCGCAGCTTCTGCGCGCGGATCGGCGCCATGCCCGAGATGAGGACAAGCTCGTCTTTCGGGTCGAGTTGCATGACCTCGCCCTGTGTCAGCAGCGGGCGCGCGGTCTCCTGGCGGCTGACCATGACATGTGCGAGCCAGGGTGCGAGCCGGTGGCCGGCATAGTTGCGCATCGCCCTCTGCTCGGTCGCAACACCGAGCGCGTCGGAGATACGGCGCGCCGTGCGCTCGTCGTTGGTCGCGAATGCGACACGGACATGGCAGTTGTCGAGGATCGAATTATGCTCGCCATAAGCTTTTTCGATCTGATTGAGGCTCTGCGCGATCAGGAAGGCGCGCACGCCATAGCCCGCCATGAAAGCCAGACTCGTCTCGAAAAAGTCGAGCCGGCCGAGCGCGGGAAACTCGTCGAGCATCATCAGGAGCTGATGGCGGCGAACCGACGAGCGATGATCGTCGAGCTTCTCGGTAAGCCTGCGCCCGATCTGGTTGAGGATCAGCCGGATGAGCGGTTTGGTCCGGCTGATGTCCGATGGCGGCACAACCAGATAGAGCGATATCGGGTGCTCGGCCTCGACGAGATCGGCGATGCGCCAGTCGCAGCGCGAGGTCACCGCCGCGACCGTCGGATCGCGGTAAAGGCCGAGGAACGACATCGCCGTCGAGAGGACGCCGGAGCGTTCATTCTCGCTCTTGTTGAGCACCTCGCGCGCGGCCGAAGCGACAACGGGATGCACTTTGGGTTCGTCCGTGGTCCCCAGATGATTTGTTGCCATCATCCGCCGGAGCGTGGCGGCGAACGGCCGCTGCGGATCGGAAAGGAAGCTGGCGACGCGCGCCAACGTCTTCTCTTCCTCCGCGTAGAGAATGTGAAGAATGGCACCGACGAGCAGGCTGTGGCTGGTTTTCTCCCAGTGGTTTCGCCGCTCGAGCGCCCCTTCTGGATCGACCAGGATATCGGCGATATTTTGCGCATCGCGCACTTCATGCTCGCCGCGCCGCACTTCCAGGAGAGGGTTGTATTTGGCCGATCCAGCGTCGGTCGGATTGAAGAGAAGCGCATGGCTGAACCGTCCGCGCCAGCCGGCGGTCAGCTGCCAGTTTTCGCCCTTGATGTCGTGTACGACGGTGCTGCCGGTCCAGCTCAGCAGGGTCGGGACGACGAGCCCCACGCCCTTCCCCGAACGGGTCGGCGCGAACGCCATGATATGCTCCGGGCCTTCATGCCGGAGGTATCTGCAGCCATAGCGACCGAGAAAGACACCTGCGTCACGGCGCAGACCCGCACGCGAGATTTCCTTGGCCGTAGCCCAACGCGCCGAACCGTAGGTTGTGACCTGGCTCGACTGGCGTGCTCGCCACAGCGAACCCGCGATCGCGGATGCGCAGCCGAGAAAACCGCTTGCGGCCGCAATCGTGCCCGCCGTGTCGAAAATTTCGGGCGCATAGGCTTCGAAATGATACCACCAGCCGAACAGTGCCCACGGCTCATAGATCGGTGTATCGAACAGAATGAGCCACGCCGGCCCGAGCTGCGGCTGGTATCCGAGCGCCGACGCGCACCACTGTGTTGCCAGCCAGACGCCCAGGATGACGATCGCAAAGACGATGAATATCTGGCCGAGCAACAGGCGGGTGGGCGACATGAGTAGGCTCCGGTGGACAGGGAATGTCCAGATCCGGAAAGATGGCAGCCGAGATGCCAGCCCGACATTGTCGCGCAGCTGCTCCCCGACTGTCTCTTCGTGACCAGCCGCTCCTCGTCAGGTGCCGTCGCCGCCCTGCGCCGATGTAGCGATGCTCGAGCGTGGCCGACGGTGGTGACACGCCTCGAAGAGGAGACCCGGATCGGCAAGGGCGGGACCCTGGCGGCGCAGCTGTCGCGGCTCGACCTGATCGTGCTCGACGAGCTCGGTTATCTGCCGTTCGCCCGCTCCGGAGGGCAGTTGCTGTTCCACCTCATCAGCAAGCTTTATGAGCGCACCAGCGTCATCATCACCACCAACCTCGCCTTCGGCGAGTGGCCTACCGTCTTCGGTGATCCCAAGATGACCACGGCGCTGCTCGACCGCGTCACCCACCACTGCGATATCATCGAGACGGGCAACGACAGCTGGCGCTTCAAAAACCGCAGCTGACCGCCACCTTCGGCGCCTTCAAAAATCTATCTTGCGCTGCGCGCGCCTCCGGGCGGGCTACGCCCGCCCTCCGCCGCGCGCAGCGCAAGGCCATCTTCAACAAACCAACATCATATCCAAAAAGGGGGTCCATCTTCGACGCCGATCGGGGGTCCCTTTTGAACGCCGTTTGACAGCTGGGCTCGCCATCGGCAAGATGGATTTCATGCCGCACATGGCCCGGCACAAGGTTGCGGCCGAATAAGGCGCGCGGGGGGTTATACTATTATTGCGTCGATTGCCCGTTCGAGCTCGGCAATTCTGAAAGGTTTGCGAAGAACTGGCCGGCCATCAAACTCGGCCGCCATGATCGTCGCATCTCCGCTCGTCGCTATGAAAGCCTTCCCGGCATCGCTCAACGCGGCAGCGACCGCCTCGCTCGTTTTGCCATCGGCAAGGTGAACATCCAATATGGCGAGGTCGAAATCTCGCTTTGCGACGAGATCCAGCGCCTCCGCAACGGTCGCTGCGGTTGCCACGATCTCGTTTCCAAGGACGTCGAGATACCCCTCGAGCATCATCGCCACCAGCGGATCGTCTTCTACAAGAAACACCCTTACCGTCATCCGTCCCTCATAGATCCGAAATCTGCAGCGCCAGTGTCTTCGATCACACGTCCCGTGCCCCTACCTTTCGTAGCGCTCAAAAGTTCCACGCCGAGATGTTCGGCCACGGAGAATATGTCCTTGTCCCCGCGTCCGCACATATTGACGATGATGATGCTGTCTTTCGGTATCGTGGGCGCGATTCTGGCAACGGCGGCGATAGCGTGACTGGGCTCAAGCGCCGGGATGATACCCTCTGTTCTGCAAAGAAGCTGAAATGCCTCGAGCGCTTCGGCGTCGGTCGCGGAGGTATAGTCAACCCGCCCGATGTCCTTGAGCCATGCGTGCTCGGGGCCGATGCCGGGATAATCAAGACCTGCGCTGATCGAATGGCCTTCGACGATCTGCCCGTCGTCATCCTGTAGCAGATAGGTCTTGTTGCCGTGAAGAATGCCGGGACGCCCGCCGGCCAGTGACGCGGCGTGCGCCTCGTCGAGGCCATGCCCGGCCGCCTCAACGCCGAGCATCTTTACCATCGGGTCGTCGAGGAACGGGTGGAAGAGACCGATCGCGTTCGATCCCCCGCCGATCGCGGCGACCAGGAGATCGGGCAGGCGGCCGGTACGGGCCAGCATCTGCGCCCGCGCTTCCCTGCCGATTACGCTCTGAAAATCACGCACAAGTTCCGGGTAGGGATGAGGGCCGGCCGCGGTGCCGATGATGTAGAAGGTGTCCTCGACATGCGCTACCCAGTCGCGCAGCGCCTCGTTCATCGCGTCCTTGAGGGTCGCGGCGCCGGCCGTGACGGGCACGACCTCCGCGCCCAGCAGCTTCATGCGGAAGACATTGGGCGCCTGGCGCGCGATGTCCGCGGCGCCCATATAGACGACGCAGGTAAGGCCAAAGCGCGCGCAGACGGTTGCAGTCGCCACGCCGTGCTGGCCGGCGCCCGTTTCCGCGATAATGCGGGTCTTGCCCATCCGGATCGCCAGCAGGATCTGGCCGACGCAATTGTTGATCTTGTGGGCGCCGGTGTGATTGAGTTCGTCGCGCTTGAACCAGATCTGCGCGCCGCCGAGCGCAGACGTCAGGCGCGGCGCGAAATAGAGCGGGCTGGGGCGGCCGACATAATGTTCAAGCAGGTCGTCGAACTCGGCCTGAAAGGCTGGGTCGCGTTTTGCGGCTCGATATTCGCGCTCCAGATCCAGGATGAGCGGCATGAGCGTTTCGGGGACGAACCGGCCACCAAATTTCCCGAAATGGCCCCCGTCGTCCGGCTGCCTGCGCAAGCTGTTCGGAAGATGACCAGGATCTTCGAATGGTTGCGGAGCCCGCGTCATGTCGCTGCAATCCCGACAGGCGTCCGGCGCAACACGGCGGCGCACAGGATTCCGGCGCGCGCCTCACACGGGCAGGTAAAGCCCGCAAGACCGTTCCGGATCCTCGACCGGCCCATTAATAGCCCATCAGTGCGAGCACTTCCTTGCGGCTCCGCTGGTCTTCGAGGAAGCAGCCGAGGAGCCGGCTCGTAACCATGCCGACGCCGGGCGTGCGCACGCCGCGCCCGGTCATGCAGCCATGCTGGGCGTCGATCACCACGGCGACGCCGTGCGGGCGGAGATTGTCCCAGATGCAGCGCGCGACCTCGGCGGTCAGGCGCTCCTGAACCTGCAGCCGGCGTGCATAGCCGCTCAGCACGCGCGCGAGCTTGGAGATGCCGACGACGCGGTCGCGGGGGAGGTAGGCGATCGACGCCATTCCGGTGATCGGCGCCATATGATGCTCGCAATGCGACTGGAACGGGATGTCGCGCAGCAAGACGATCTCGTCATAGCCGCCTACCTCTTCGAAGGTGCGCGAGAGATGCACCGCCGGATCCTCAGAATAACCCTGACAATTATCCTTCCAGGCCCGCGCGACGCGCTTCGGTGTGTCGAGCAGGCCTTCGCGCCGAGGGTCCTCGCCGACCCAGCGCAGCAGCGTCTCCACCGACGCGAGAACCTCGGGGGGTATCGCGCCGTCAACTGTGGGACTGGAAGGGGGCACGTGAAGCATGGTCCTGGCCTCCTGACGGCGAAGGGTTGGCGGTCCGGGAGGGGAGGAGAGGGAGGTGGACCGCCGGATCGGCGCATGCCCGAGCGCAGCATGGCGTCGCAACATGTCCCTTGGGGCAGATCGGCGGTTGGAAGCGCGTTTCGTGCACGGACCTGGGGTGAGCCCCGGAACGCGGAAATGCCCTTCGTCCCCTTGACGAGGCGTGGTGAAATGCGCGGTGGTTGGGTGAAAAGGGGTATCGAAATGCGGGGGCGGCGGTTGCCCGCCGCCCCCGGCCTGTCAGAAGTCCATCGCCGGTATCGGCGCGGCCTTCTCGTCCTTTGGCAGCTCGGCGACGAGCGCCTCGGTGGTGATCAGCAGCGAGGCGACCGAGGCCGCGTCCTGCAGCGCGGTGCGCACGACCTTTGCGGGGTCGATCACGCCGGCCTTGACGAGGTCCTGATATTCGCCGGTGGCTGCGTTGAAGCCCCAGCTATACTCCTCGCTCTCGAGCAGCTTGCCGACGATCCACGCGCCGTCTTCGCCGGCATTGTCGGCGATCTGGCGCGCCGGAGCGCGGAGCGCGCGGCGGACGATGTCGATGCCCGACTGCTGGTCGTCGTTCGCGGCCTTCAGGCCCTCGAGCGCCTTCAGCGAGCGGAGCAGCGCAATGCCGCCGCCGGGAAGGATACCTTCTTCCACGGCCGCGCGCGTCGCGTGCAGCGCGTCGTCGACGCGGTCCTTTTTCTCCTTGACCTCGACCTCGGTCGCGCCGCCGACGCGGATCACCGCGACGCCCCCCGCGAGCTTGGCAAGCCGCTCCTGCAGCTTCTCGCGGTCGTAATCGCTTGTGGTCGTTTCGATCTGCTGGCGGATCTGCGCGACCCGGCTATCGATATCAGACTTCGAGCCGACCCCGTCGACGATCGTCGTATTATCCTTGTCGATGACGACCTTCTTCGCGCTCCCGAGCATGTTGATCGTGACGCTCTCGAGCTTGATGCCAAGCTCCTCGCTGACGACATTGCCGCCGGTGAGCACCGCGATATCCTCGAGCATCGCCTTGCGGCGGTCGCCGAAGCCCGGTGCCTTGACCGCCGCGACCTTGAGCCCGCCGCGCAGGCGATTGACGACCAGCGTCGCGAGCGCGTCGCCCTCGACATCCTCGGCAATGATGAGCAGCGGCCGGCCCGACTGGACGACGCTTTCGAGCAGCGGCAGCATCGCCTGCAGGTTCGAGAGCTTCTTCTCGTGGATGAGGATATAGGGATCGTCGAGTTCGACCTTCAGCTTCTCGGCGTTGGTGATGAAATAGGGGCTGAGATAGCCGCGGTCGAACTGCATGCCCTCGACCGTCTCGAGCTCGGTCGCAAGGCTCTTGGCTTCCTCGACGGTGATAACGCCCTCGTTGCCGACCTTCTCCATGGCTTCCGCAAGGATCTTGCCGACCTCTTCGTCGCCGTTCGCCGAGATGGTTGCGACCTGTGCGATCTCGCTGTTCGCCTCGACCGACTTGGCGTGCGCCTTGAGATCCTCGACGACGGTGGTGACCGCGAGATCGATGCCGCGCTTCACGTCCATCGGGTTCATGCCCGCGGCGACCGCCTTCGAGCCCTCACGGACGATTGCCTGCGCGAGCACGGTCGCGGTCGTCGTGCCGTCGCCGGCCTTGTCGTTCTGCTTCGAGGCGACCTCGCGCAACATCTGTGCGCCCATATTCTCGAACTTGTCGGCAAGCTCGATTTCCTTGGCGACGGTGACGCCGTCCTTGGTGATGCGCGGTGCGCCAAAGCTTTTGTCGATCACGACGTTGCGGCCCTTCGGGCCCAGCGTGACCTTCACTGCATTCGCAAGCGTATCCACGCCGCGCAGCATGCGATCACGCGCGTCCGACGCAAATTTCACTTCCTTGGCAGCCATTTTTACCTCCTTCTTGCTGTCCTTTCAGTGGGTGATGAATGGGCGTTACGCCGCCTGCTTGAGCGCCTCGGCCTGCTCGATGACGCCGAGGATGTCGCTCTCCTTCATGATGAGCAGTTCCTCGCCGTCGATGCGCACCTCGGTGCCCGACCATTTGCCGAACAGGATCCGGTCGCCGGCCTTGACGTCGAGCGCGGTGACCGTGCCGTCCTCGGCGCGGGCGCCCGGACCGACGGCGACGACTTCGCCTTCCTGCGGCTTTTCCTTGGCGGTGTCGGGGATGATGATGCCGCCCGAGGTCTTCTCCTCGGCTTCGATGCGGCGGACGACCACACGGTCGTGCAAGGGACGGAAATGCATGCATAACCTCCATGTTGCATAACGATATGATAAGCCGGCGCGCCTGTCCGGGACGCGCGGCGCCGATGAGCTAGGAAGCGATTTTTTTCGCTTCAAGAGGTCCGGCGAAAATTTTTTCGGCGCTTGATCGGCCGAGAAACAAATGCCCCTTATCAAGGGCCTGACACCTCTTGACTCGACTCGCTTCCTTTCCAAAATCTGTGGCTGCGGCAGCCTGCCGCACGACGAGAAAGGATTGGCGACAAGGAAGGAGGCACGATCATGTCCGAGCCATTTTCCCGTTTTCTTCACCCCTTCGACGTGGCGCGCCACCCGAGCCTCGAGCCCGAGGTCAAGCGCGCCCTCCTCGCATCCTGGGCATCGGATCGTTCGGCGGTCCGCAACAAGCCGGCGCTTCGCAAACCCCCGGGGGCGAAGCGCGCCGTGCCGGTCGACGATGTGCTCGCCGCGCTCCGCTCGCTCGATGGCGGCGCGGCGCGCGCGCCATGACCGATCGCGCGCTGCTCGCGCAGCTGGACGGCTATGGGCTGACAACCGCCGAGATCCATTATTACAGGCCCGATCATCCCTCGCTCCTCCAGCTCTACGTCTGGCAGGACTATGATCTGCCGCCGGACTTCCCGGTGCTGTTCGATTTTCTGGCCATGTGGCGGCGCCAGATCGAAGCCGCGCTCCATTCGGTGCGCATCGCGCATGATCAGCTGATCGGGCCCGCCGAGTGGCGCGCGGTGGATATCATTCGCTCGCTCGATTAGCCTAGCAGGTCCGGGGGCTCGGGCGCCAGAGCAGGTCTACCGCGATCACGCTTCGGTAAAAGAGGGAGACACGCCGTTGGCGTGCCTCCCTTGTCGCATTCAGGCGCTCTCGAGCGCCTTATCCTTCGGCGCTGCGATCCGCTGCGGCCTGCCGACGCTGCTGCCGATCTCGATCTTGCGCGGCTTCATTGCCTCGGGCACGACGCGGCTCAGTTCGATCGTGAGCAGCCCGTCGGCGAAGCTCGCGCGCCCGACCTCGATATAGTCGGCGAGCTGAAAGCGACGCTCGAACGCGCGGCGCGCAATGCCGCGGTGGAGATAGGCGCGTGTCGCATCCTCCTCGGCGGGCTTGCCGCTGACGCTAAGCTGGTTCTGCTGCGCGACGATCTCGATCTCGTCGGCCTTGAACCCGGGGACGGCCAAGGTAACGTGGAAGCGGTCGTCGGCGTCGCGCACGATGTCGAAGGCGGGAAAGCCATCGGACGTATCGCCGCGCTGCCCTTTTTCGAGCAGGTCGAAAAGATGATCGAAGCCCACTGTCGAGCGGCGGTAGGGGGTGAAGTCAAAATCGGTTCTCATTTCCAAATCCTCCTGATTGAAGCAATTCGGGCATGAGATGCGCCGGGACTCAGAGCCGGCGCTCTCTATGTCCTGAGGACACGGAAAATCCCGCGTCCGGGGAAAAGTTAGGAAAGCCGTTTTACCGTTTCAAGAGTGTGGGCGCCGCTCGGAATGTCGGCGATGGGTCGCGGCAGCAAGCGAAGTTTCCGCATCCCCGGGGGGCTGCCGGGAGGCGGGAAACGGTATCCAGTCTGCCCCTTGGTGCAGCTTGGCGGCGAAGGGCAAGTCGAAGACATGCGATCGACGCCGCGCGGCATGGTTGCCGCGAGGCATCCTGACCGCGGAGATTGCAATGACTGTCGAAGGGCCTCTGGCAACGCCTGAAATCGGGAACCGTTACGGAGAGGCGGAGCTCGCCCCTCTTCCGGCGGCGCACCCCGCCGTTGCGGCCGACCGGATCGGCGTGCTTCTGGTAAATCTTGGTACGCCCGACGCGCCGACGAGCCGCGCGGTACGGCGCTATCTCGCGGAATTTCTCTCCGACCGGCGCGTGGTCGAACTGCCCTCGCTGATCTGGCAGCCGATCCTGCGCGGGATCGTTCTTGCGGTTCGGCCGCGAAAGTCCGCCAAGGCCTATCGCGAAATCTGGACATCGGAGGGCTCGCCGCTCGCGGCGATCACCCGCCGCCAGGCAAAAGCGCTTCAGGCATCGCTTGGAGGTGATGCGGTGGTTGCGCATGCGATGCGCTATGGCAGCAGCCCGATCGCGGACGGCATCGACGCGCTTCTTGCGGCGGGATGCCGCCGCATTCTTGTGGCACCCTTATATCCGCAATATTGCGCCGCGACGACTGCGAGCGTGAGCGATGCGGTCCAGGCGCATATGGCGCGCCTGCGCTGGCAGCCGGCGCTGCGCATCCTTCCACCCTATCATGATGACGATCGCCATCTCGAGGCGCTGGCGTCGTCGCTCGGACGTGCGATCGGTGGCCTCGACTTCGTGCCCGACACGATCGTTGCAAGCTTCCACGGCATGCCCGAGCGCACCTTGCATCTCGGCGATCCCTATCATTGCATGTGCCTCAAGACCGCGCGCCGGTTGGGCGAGGTTCTGGGGAAGACTGTCGTGCCGAGCTTTCAGTCGCGCTTCGGCAAGGCCAAATGGCTGACACCGGCAACCGACATGATGCTCGAGGCGCTCGGCCGCGAAGGCCGGTCGGTGGCTGTGATCGCGCCGGGGTTCGCTGCCGATTGCCTCGAGACCCTTGAGGAAATCGCTATCCGCGGCCGCGAGCAGTTCCTTGCCGCCGGCGGCCGCCACTTCGCTTATATACCCTGTCTCAACGACAGCGATGTCGGGATGGACATGCTCACCGCCCTGGTTAGGAGCGAGCTTTCGGGCTGGCTTTGAGGGCTTTCGATAAGCGGGGCCGCGCTGCGCCAACAGACGTCGCGCGGCCCCGGTGATGTATCAGGCGGGAAGCAGCACGCCGTCGATGACGTGGATCACGCCGTTCGACTGGAGAACGTCGGCGGGGCCAATCTTCGCCGTGCCGCCCTTGGCGTCGCTCACATACCAGCTGCCATCCTTCTCCCAGACGGTGAGCTTGGCGCCCTGCACCGTCGTGAGCAACGCCTTGCCGCCATTGGCCCTGGCCTGCGCCGCAATGTCGGTCGCGGTCAGGCGGCCCGGCACGACATGGTAGGTCAATATGCCCGTCAGCATCGCCTTGTTCTCGGGCTTGAGCAGCGTATCGACGGTGCCGGCGGGGAGCTTGGCGAAGGCGGCGTTGGTCGGTGCAAAGACCGTGAACGGGCCGGCGCCCGAGAGCGTCTCGGCGAGGCCGGCGGCCTTGACCGCCGCGACCAGTGTCGTGTGATCTTTGGAATTGGCGGCATTTTCGACGATGGTCTTGGTCTCATACATCGCGGCGCCGCCGACCATCGGGTTCTTGGCGGCCGCGATGCCGCCGGCAAGCGCGAGCGCTGCTGTAGCAAGCGAAAGCGAGATACGGGAAATAGCCATTGGTCATTCCTTTTCGAATGTTCGTCCCGGGGGGATAGGACAGGCGTGAATTTAGGCGCCCCGCCCTGCCGGGGCGACCTGTCCTTTGGGGCGGGTTCTCCGGTCCGGCAGAGGCGGCCTTCGCCGCTAGCGATATCGGCAGTTTTCCTTCCGAACCGCTGGAGGCAAACCGGCGGCAGGCTGAACCATCGACGCAGCCGGGCGAGAAGGGGGCTTGCATGCCATTCGAGGGATCGTTCGAAGACCGGCTGGCGCTACGCGACCTGCTCGACACCTATGCCGACGCGGTCAACCGGGCAGACAGCGAAGCCTGGGCCGCGACCTGGGACGAAGGCAGCCTATGGTCGCTTCCCGGTTTCGGGATTTTCGAGGGCAAGGCGACAATCGTCGACACCTGGCGCGCGGCGATGCGCGCCTTTCCCGACATCGTCTTTCGCGCTTGGCCGGGTTTGATCGAGGTCCGTGAAGAAAAGGCGGCCATGCGGTCCTACACCGAGGAAATCTTCCTGCGAGACGGCGCGCTTCACCGGACCCTCGGCATCTATGACGACGTCTGCCGCCCGGTCGATGGCAGGTGGCTGTTTGCAGAGCGGCGGTTCCGGCCGTTGCCGCAGCTTTCAGCAAGCGAGGTGCAGGCATGAAGATCCTGATCTAGGCGGTCATCGATATCGATCCCGAGGCGCGCGGAGAGGCGCTGGCGGGCGCACGCGGCTGGATCGAAGGCGCGCTCGTACAGCCAGGCTGTCTCGCTTACGACTGGACCGCCGATCCGCATGTGGCGACGCGCATCCACGTGTTCGAGGAATGGCACGGCGAAGCTGCGCTCGCCGCGCATCTGGCCGGGCCGCAGTACAGGGGAATGCTGGGGCATATCGGCGCATTTGGCGTGCGCGCGTCGTCGAGCCGCAAATTCGCGGTGTCGTGCGAAGGCCCGGTTTACAACAGCCAAGGCGTGGCAAGCGCCGGCTTCGACTAGCCGCATGACCTTCCTTCGCTAGCCGCGCAGTGCTTCCCAGGCAGCCAGCGCCCGCGCCCGCGCCGCCTCGTGACCGACAAGCGGTGGCGGATACTTTGGTACCCGCGCATCCTGACCATGGGCCGCGACGATCTCGGTGTCCGACAGATGCGCAAGTTCGGGAACATAAGCGCGGACATAGTCGCCCATCGCGAACCGTTCGCTCTGGAGTAGCGGCGACATGATGCGCGAGAAGACTGGCGCGTCGACGCCGGTGCCCGCGACATATTGCCAGTTCATCGCGTTCGAGGCGAGATCGGCGTCGAGCAGCGTATCCCAGAACCAGCGCTCTCCCCGGCGCCAGTCGATCAGCAGATGTTTGACGAGGAAGGAGGCGGTGACCATCCGGACCCGGTTGTGCATCCATCCCATATTCCAGAGCTGACGCATACCCGCGTCGACGATTGGGTAGCCGGTCCGTCCCCGGGTCCAGGCGGTGAAGTCCCGGTCGGCTTCGGGGCCGCTCCGCCAGCCGAAATCATCGAAGCTGGGGCGCCCGTTCCGATCGCCATAATCGGGCATCTGGTCGACGAGATTGATGCCATGTTCGCGCCAGCCGAGCTCCGATCGAAAGGTCTCGGCGCCAGCATCGTCGCGCTCGCCGAGCGCATGCCAGATCGACCGGGGGCTGATTTCGCCGAAATGAAGATGCGGCGACAGCCGCGATGTCGCGGGGAGCGAGGGATAGTCGCGGCGGGCCTTATAGGCGCCGGCAAGCGGCAGCCAGTCGCGCAGCGCCCGCCATGCGCCCTTCTCGCCCGGGCGCCAGTCGCCAAATCCCGAGGCCCAGTCGGGGCTTATCGGGGTCAGGCCCCAATCGGCGAGATTGTCCGACGCCGGCCAGGCCCGAGGCGGCGGAATATGGTCGGGCGCCGCATGGGGAAGGGCGGGCGGCATGCGCTCCAGCAGCGCGCGATACCATGGCGTGAAGACGCGGTAGCGCGCGCCTTGCGCATTGGTGATGCTCTCGGGCGGCGCAAGATAATTGCCGTCGTGGAGTCGCAGTTCGAGCCTGGCGTCCAGCGCGTTTTCGTAGCGCCGCCACCAGGGCTCGTAGCACCGGGTCGCGTGAACCCTTGTGCTCCCGGCATCCGCCGCGACGCGTTCGACTATTTCGGCGGCAGGGCCGCGGCGCAGGACGAGCCGGCTGCCGCGTTTGCGAAGGCTCGCATCGAGCGCGGCGAGGCTGTGATGGAGCCACCAGCGCTGCGCGCCGCCGATCGCGCGCGTTTCGGGGCTCTCGTCGTCCAATATGTAGAGCGGAATGACCGGACCTTCGGCGATCGCCGCGAGAAGCGCCGGATGGTCGGTGGTGCGGAGGTCCTGACGGAGCCACAAGATGGCGGGCGGCATGGCGGCGTTTACCTTTTTGGTGGGCTATGGTGCGGGCGAGCGCGGGGTTCCTCATCTGGCAGGCTCCGACCTCCGCAAAAGATGACCTTTCGGGAAGTTCAAGCCATGCAGAACCGCATTGGCGGGCGTGTATATGCGGGGATTGGGCGGTGCGACGTGGCGTCGCACCGCCCGGCGTTGAGCAATCACCGCCCCCCGCCGCGGCCAGGCGTGGGTCGCAAGGCGCTGGCCGCCGGCAGAATCGGAACGTCCGTGCGATCAGCTGGACGAGGCATCTCCTGCCGCTTCATTGGGCCCGGAGACTATCCGGTCGCGAGCGCACGGATCGCGGGCTGCCGCAGTTCTGATGCCGAAGTCGCCGAGAATGAGGCTCGTCGTCGCCTTCGCGCTTGCGACGACCCCCGGAATACCAGCGCCGGGATGCGTGCCCGCGCCGGTAAAATAGAGGTTCTCGATGCGCGCGTCGCGGTTGTGCCCACGAAAATAGGCGCTCTGCAGCAGTGTTGGCGTCAGGCTGAAGGCGCTCCCGAGATGCGCGGCGAGATCCCGCTCGAAGTTCGGCGGCGCATATTGGATTTGCGTGACGATCCGCTCGCCAAGGTCAGGAATCAAGCGCCGTTCGATCTCGGCGATGATGCGCTTCGCCAATTTCGGCCCTTCGACCTCCCAGTCGAGCGGGGCGTGGCCGCGATGGGGAACCGGCGCAAGCGCATAGAAGCTGCTGTGGCCCGCCGGCGCAACGCCCGGATCGCTTGCGCTCGGATGATGAAGGTAGAGCGAAAAATCTTCGGCGAGCCTGCCATTCCGGTAGATATCGTCGAGAAGCCCGCGATAGCGCGGACCGAAGAGGATCATATGGTGGGGGATCTCGGGGAAGGTGCCGCGCACACCCAGATGGAGGACGAAGAGGCTCGGCGACCAGTTCTTGCGCGCGAGGCGTCCGGCCTCGCGCTTGCCTCGCGGATGCGCAAGCAGGTCGCGGTAGCTGTGCATGAGGTCGGCGTTCGAGGCGACGAGATCGGCGCGCGCTGTGAAGCCGCTCCGCGTCATGATGCCGGTTACCCGGTCCCCTTCGGTTTCGATGCGGGCAACGGGATCGCCGAGCCTCAGCGTACCGCCGAGACGCGCGAACAGCGTGGCCATGCCGGCGACGAGCCGGTTGGTGCCGCCGCGCGCATACCAGACGCCGCCATCCTGCTCGAGCTTGTGGATGAGCGCATAGATGCTGCTCGTCGCCATCGGGTTTCCGCCGACGAGCAGGGTGTGAAAGGACAGCGCCTCGCGCAGCTTTTCGCTCCGCACATAGCCTGCGACGGTTTGATAGACCGAGCGCCAGGCCCGGTGCCGCACAAGCGCCGGCGCCGCCTTCAGCATCGAGCGGAAGTCGAGAAAGGGGACCGCGCCGAGCTTCACATAGCCTTCCTCGTAAACCGACGCGGAAAAGCCGAGAAACCGCTCATATCCCGCGACATCGGCGGGATAGAGCGCGGCGATCTGGCGGGCGAGCGCCTCCTTGTCATTGCCATAGTCGAAGATCGATCCGTCGGGCCAGCTCAGCCGGTAAAAGGGCGAGACCGGGACGAGGTCGACATCGCGCTCGAGCCGCTGACCGCTCAGCGCCCAGAGCTCGGCAAGACAGGCCGGGTCGGTGATGACCGTCGGCCCGGCGTCGAAGGTGAAACCATCCTTCTCGAAGACATAGGCACGGCCGCCCGGTCGGTCGCGCGCTTCGACGAGCAGCGTATCGAGGCCCGCCGACTGGAGGCGGATGGCGAGCGCAAGGCCGCCGATGCCCGCTCCGATCACGATTGCGCGCGTCATCGCGGCGCCTCCGCTGCGATCGCGGCGCCGAGAACATGGCCCGACAGCCAGGCATATTCGGCAAAGCCATGGTAGAGCCAGTCGCCGCAGGCGCCGAGGCCGATGGCAGGGTTCCAGAGCAGCTTCAGATCCTGTCCCGATGGCTGAGAGAATAGCCAGCGATGGGCCGCGATATGGCTTGGGGCGGGCAAGTTGCGGCCGGCGACCTTTTCGAGTTCGGCAAGCAGCAGACGTGCGACGCTCGCGCTTTCGCTGGTCAGGTGCGCTTCCGACCAGGTCCAGTCGGCTTGCACCACCCACCGTTCGCCCGGCGCGCGTCCGGGCTTGGCGCTGTCGCGTGCCGCGGTCACGAGTGAGCCCGCGCCGCGAAGGAAATCGGGGAGCTCCTCGATCCGTTCCTCGAAGGCGAACATCGCGGTCCAGCAAGGATTATAGCGCACCGCCATGGCCTCGCGCGCCATCTCGAAATCATGGAGCGACAGAAGCGGGGCGGCCTGCTCGGCCGGAATGGCGATCACCGCCGTATCGAATTTGCCGAGCCGCCTGGCTTCGCTGTGGAGCGTCCAGCCGGCGCGGGATCTGGTCAGGGCCGTGACCGGTCGTGACAGGCGGACATCGAGATCGTCCGCGAGGGCTTTGAGCGGCGCGGTCATGGTCGGCCTGCCGACCCAGCTGTCCGCGCCCGCGACCGGCCAGCGCGCCGCGAGACCCGCTTTCTCCCACGCGGCGACCAGCCTCGTAAAACCTTCGGAGCGCGCCGTGAAATGCGTTGCGCCATGATCGAATGCGACCCCGGGATCGCCCGGCTCCGCGCGGCGGGTCGCGAGGCGGCCGCCGATGCCGCGGGATTTGTCGAAAAGCGTTGCCTCCAGCCCGGCATCGCGCAGCCGCCGCGCACAGGCGAGCCCCGCAATACCGGCTCCGATGATAGCGACCCGCATCAGGCCTTGGCCTCGCGGTCGCCGCGATGGCACGCACGATGGCCAGCCGCCGCCGGTGAGCATGTTCGTGCCGTCGACATGCGGGGCGTCATGCGTAATTTTTTCCGGTTCGTCGCATTTGTCATCGGCGCAGGCTTGCATGAGCCAGGGGAAGTGTCGCAACATGTCCCTTGGGGCATCCAGGGGTGAGCGGGCGGATATTATGTCATTGAAGACAATGATCGCGGCTAGCCCGATCGCCGCGGTGATCAGCGATCCGCGCCTGCCCGATAACCCGATCGTCGAGTGCAATGCGGCTTTTTCGGCGCTCACCGGCTATGGGCCGGAGGAAATCGTCGGGCGCAATTGCCGCTTCCTCGCCGGCCCCGCTACCGAAGCCGAACTGACCGAAACTTTAAGGATCGCCATCCGGGAGCAGAGGCCGGCTCTCGTGGAGATCCTCAACTACCGGAAAGACGGAACGCCCTTTCGCAATGCCGTGCTGGTAGCGCCGATTTTCGGCCCCGACGGAACTCTTGAGTATTTTCTCGGCTCGCAAATCGAGATCGACGAGGCGGGCGAGGCGGTGGGAGGACGGAGCGCGCGGGCGCGGGCGCAGATCGAGGCGCTCTCGCCGCGGCAGCGCGAGGTGCTGAAGCTGATGGCGAGCGGCCAGCTCAACAAGCAGATCGCGTTCACGCTGTCGCTGTCGGAGCGCACGATCAAGATGCATCGCGCTGCGCTGCTGCGCGCGCTCGGCGTCGAAACGACGGCCGATGCGATCCGGCTCGCGGTCGAGGCCGGCTTCTAGGCACCGATCTACCTTCCCTTTGAGGCATATGGGAGATCGCGCCGCCGCCGATTAAGCATCCGATAGCCGAAGCAATTTCATAGCCGGGAAGGGCAGCATTTGAGCGGTAAGCGCGCATTGGTGATTGGAAGCGGTGGCGGCATCGGCGCCGCGCTTGTCGATCAACTTGTCGTATCGGGTCGATTTGACCGCATCTATGCAGGAAGCAGGCGGCCCGAGGCGTCGAACGATCCCAGTGTGAAACGGCTGACGACGGATATACTGGATGACAACACGCTGGCCGAAGCGGGTCGTCAAATCGCGAATGAGGGTGCTCTCGACCTGCTCATTGTCGCGACAGGGCTGCTGCATCGCGGGACCGATATCCGTCCCGAAAAGAGCCTTCGGCAGCTCGACGCCTCAGTTATGGCCGAGGTGTTCGCGATCAACAGCGTCGGGCCCGCGCTCGTCGCAAAGCATTTTCTTCCCTTGCTTGCCCGGCGACAACGAGCGGTCGCGATATTTCTTTCTGCTCGCGTTGGTTCGATCGCGGATAACCGACTTGGCGGATGGCACAGCTACCGCGCTTCCAAGGCGGCGCTCAATGCCTTGGTGCGCTGTTTCGCGATCGAGCTCGGCCGCAGCAATCCCGAAGCGATCGTCGCGGCGCTGCACCCCGGAACAGTCGACACGCCGCTTTCGGAGCCGTTTCAGGCGCGAGTAGCTGAATCATCGCTCTTTAGTGCGGACAAAAGTGCGATGCACATTATGGCCGTATTTGACCAGCTGTCGTCGAGGGATAGCGGCGGGTTTTACGGCTGGGATGGAAGGCCGATCCCGTATTGACGAGCAGGAAGCCGCTTCAAGTGTCTCCGCCTCTTTGCCTATCCGTTTTAGCGAACACTGTGCCAGAATCAGACCGACGGCAATCGGCCAATCAATCTGCCAGAGCGCGCCGCCAAGCCGTGCTCCCAGCCCCGAGCAGCAATAGCTATTGCCGCGCGTCTTCTAATAAGTGCGGCAGATGCGACTGGCGCCCTTATAGCTCGCCCAGGTCGCCATAGACCTGCAGGTGACGCCCGGTCAGACCGTGATATTCCGTGGCAGTCGAAAGCAGGTTCTGGAATATCGGGACCAGGTCGGCTTCGATGTCCGGAAAGCGCGCTTCGAAATCGAGCCGCTCAAGGTGCGAGTTGATTTCGGTCCAGGTGATCCATTCGCCATCATCGTAGAAGGCGTTGTCATTATTCCACATATCCGATGGGTCGTGCATCATGGTGCCCGGACGATAGGCCTTGAGGCGTAAACTCCCGGTTTAGACCTGGTCGCTTCCCGAAATATTCTGCAGGCAGGCGCCCAAAGCCAATGTCCGCCGATGGCGCCTCTGCCCTGAAACTGACGGACCACTTCTGGACACGCGAGCGTGACCCCTCTTTGCCGGTACCGGCCCGCAGACTAGGTGACCGGGCTTCCGCGCTCGACCGACATGACCTTCAACCGGCGCTCGCGCCCGTCCCGGTCTGGCCACAGGATCGTCTGGCCCGGCTTGAGCCCGATCAATCCGGCGCCGACAAGTGTGAGGACCGAAATCCTGTTCTCTGCAACATCCGCGTCCTTCGGGAACACGAGCTGGTAGCGATACTCCCGGTCGCTGGCCTCGTCAGTGAAGGTGACATGGGAATGCATCGTTACCGTGCCCGGCGGCCTCCGCGCTGCCTTGTGAAGAACGGCGCGGGATCGTGTCGCGCTGTCCGGGAATGAATGCGGCCTCGACGAACCCGATGCGAGCGGGGTCCCGAGAAAAATTCCGTGTCTTTGGAAAATCGGTACCAGCGCCATGCTGGCACGCACCTGAGACGTGAACATGTTTTGGCGTTTCTGTACAATCCCTGACGCTTTCGACCATCTATCTCCGCGGTGCGACCCAGAAGAGCTCCTCCTCGACCGAGGGCGAATTCTTCAAAAACTGGCGCCCGTCCGGAATCGACCGGGCGGGCGCCAATTTGTTGTGACTTGCACGCTGCAGTCGCACAGCATGCGCTCGGATGTGCGCACGTACAGACAGATAGGCCGCATACGTCCCTTCCGGCGCGAGAAGCTGCGCGCACCGCGGGCCAGCACCTTTGAGACGCTTCGCGACAGAAAGTAGAATCTCGGACCATGTCGGACGATCTCAGCTTCTGGTCATTGTCCAGGCCCGCCGCCAACTGGATGACATGACCAAAATAACCGAAACGCCCGCCCCGAGTGCAGACACGCTTTCGCCTGCATCCACCCTGTTCCGCGATCTCCAAAGCCTGAAACTGTCGATTGAAAAAGTCGAAGCCGAGGTGAACGCATTTATCTCGCTCCAGAAGCGCACAACCGGTGTCGCATTTCGGGAAACGCTCAATCAAGCAATCGAATCCAATATGGATTTCGCGTCCTCGTCATTCCTCCCCGGCGCACCACAGCTTCATGAGGTCGCTGCGTCCGACCGTGAGGACTTGCACGCATTAGCTCGACGCCGGTGCATATGTCGTTGCTCAGCTTGCCTTCGGCATTTTCGGCGCGTGGGCCGGGCATCTGATGTTCGACCTTCCGATCTTACAGTTTTCGACAAAGGCGAGAACCGGATTGGGGCAGTGGACCGCCGAGTTCGTTGCGACCTTCGGCCTCGTACTGACGATCCTCGGTACCGCGAGATACAAGCCACAGGCCGTGGCGGCGTCGGTCGGGCTCTATATCACCGCTGCTTACTGGTTCACGTCATTGACGAGCTTTGCAAATCCGGCGATCACCGTGGTGCGCGGCCTGTCGAACACATTTGCGGGTATCGCGCCGCATGACGTTCCAATGTTTGTTGTTGCGCAATTCGCCGGGGCGATCGCGGCAACCGCAATCGCAAGCACCCTGTTCGGCGAGCCTTTTGGGCCATCGGCTATTTCTCCATCCGCGCCCGAAAGCTGACTGGCGCAGCCGGCCAGCCGCGTTTGAGCACTCACTGTCGCGCCATTTCCATTTTTGCTTCAGTGCCGAGGGCAAGCAATCGCGCAATCTCGTCGGACGTTCGCTGCACGGCAAGCTTTAGCGCCTCGTCGATGTGGACATAGTCTTGGGTTACATTCTGCGAGGCATGACCCAGCATTGCCCGGATC
>NZ_JAEULM010000031.1 GCF_016793825.1 Sphingopyxis sp. | reverse complement strand
GTGCCAGCAGCCGCTTGACCAGAAGCCGAAATCAGTGACAAACCAGCCCATCGATCAGGCACTCTCGCCCGGGCGGCATCAGCTCGGAATGGTGGGCGCGATCAGATCGGAATAGGTGGGCGGCATCGTCGGAATCCGCATAAAGCTTACGCCGACACGGGCTTGCCGTCGGCGCGCCTTGCTGTTCTAGTGGCGCGATGTTTCGGGAGGCCAGCTGTCACTGCCGCACGCTTCGGCTCGGGTGCGAGGGCGAACCTGTCAAGGTGTCGCTTTGCAACTGCTTCGACTGCCAGCGCCGCACCGGCTCGCTCTTCAGCGTCGCGGCCTTCTTCCCGCGCGAAGCGATCAGGCTCCTCGAAGGGCAAGCACGACATTTCCGGCGGCCATCGGCGAGCGGGCATCCCGTTACCTTTCATTTCTGCATGGACTGCGGGTCGACGCTCTGGTGGGAGCCGGACCGGATGCCGCACCTCGCAGGCGTGGCGGCGGGTTCGTTTGCGGACGCGGCATTTGTCGCGCCGACGCAGGCCGTCTGGACGTCGGACAAGCACCACTGGCTGACCTTTCCGGATACGATCGTCCAGCACGAAAGAAATCCGGCGCCAAGAAGTCTGCCCGATACCGTCGCCGCGCCCGTGGCCATGCGCTCGGGGAGCCGCGCTTCTTCGAAAAATGTTCGTGTGCGGCTGTATGAACCAGGCGACTTTGCAAACGTCGATACGCTTTGGCAGCAATGCTTCCCCGACGACCCGTCGTGGAACCGGGCCGATCGGGCGATCCCGGCGAAGATGCATTTCCAGCCGGACCTGTTTTTCGTCGCGAAATCAGACGCGGCCGTGATCGGCACCGCAATGGCAGGCTATGACGGACACCGGGGATGGCTCTATTCTCTCGCCGTTTCACCTTCATACCGGCGATCCGGAATCGGCACCGCCTTGCTGGAAGAAGCTGAGTCCGCATTGCAAGGCCTGGGTTGCCTGAAGATCAACCTTCAGATCAGGCAAGGAAACGAGCAGGTGGCGGCATTCTACCAGCGCCATGGCTATACGGCCGAGGCACGCACAAGCATGGCGAAGCGCATTGGCACATCATAGCTTTCTGCCGTCTGGGTCCGGTCGGGATGATCGCATTGCGCGGAACGCCGTCCGGAGAGCCGGACGGGCCCGGTTGCACTTGCGATACCGGTCAGGCGCATATGCGAGGCCTGGGCGATGACGGAGAGCCCAATTCCATCGGCAAGCGAAGCCAAGTCTCAACCGACGCTCGCAGCGCTGATCAGCGGGAGTGAAGCATCTGATGATGTTGTCCGCACCGCGGAAACGCTCGCGCGCGCGCTCGGACTCGCCTGGGAAGCGATCTTCGTCGAAACGCCGGAGACCGATCTTGGCGGATCGGCTGGATCGCACGCATCCGACGCGCTTGATTATGCGGCTCGGCACGGTGGGACCGTGGCAACGGTCGCCGCAGCAACGATCGCAGGCGGCATTGGCGAGCATCTTCAAACTTCACCCGCTGCTCATCTCGTGATGGAAGCGCAGCCGGCCCGGCGCTGGCGCGACCGTTTGCGGAAATCGGCAGCCGAGGAATTATCGGCGCGAAACGGCGATCTTTTACTTCACATCGTCCCTGTCGCCCCAATCCAAGCGCAGCCAGCACCATCTTCAAGGACTTCCGCGCGGACGCCTGCGATGCACTATGCCATCGCTGCAGCCTCGACCGGTGCGATCCTCCTGATCGCCGAGCTTCTTCATCTCTTCATTCCAGCGCGGTCGCTCGACCTCCTCTTCCTTATGCCGGTGATTGGCATCGCCGCCCGCTATGGGCTGCGCCCGGCCCTGTTCGGTGCCGTGCTGTCCGTACTTGCCTATAATTTCTTCCTCCTTGCCCCCACCTTCCGCTTCGACCCGGCCGCTCCGCAAAACCTGGTCATGGCCGTCGTTTTGTTCGGCGTCGCCACCTACGTCAGCATGGTGACCGGGCAAGTGCGGGGACGTCTCACCCTGAGCGACCGCAGCGCGCGCGAAAATGCGAGCCTCGCCGCGCTTGCGCAGCGGCTGACCCGCGATGGCGATTGGGAAAGCACCGCAGCCACACTGAGCGAACATGTCCACGGCCTGCTCGATCTTAACGCCGCCGTATTCCGCGAACGCAATGGAACATTGGTCATCTCGGGTGCCGCGCCGCGTGAGCCGGTGCTCGGCCCGGTCGATCGCGCCGCGCTCGAATGGTGTCACGGTCATGCCGAGGAAGCCGGCGCGGGCACGACGCGGATATCTTCCTCGGACTGGCAATTTCATCCGCTGTCCACATCGCTCGGACAACTTGCGGTTCTGGGAATAGCGCGCGACGACGGGGCGGAGCCGATCAGACCCGACCAGCGGGTGCTGCTATCGACGATCATTGCCCAAGCGTCCCTCGCGCACGAGCGACTGAGACTTGAAGACGAGATGCGAAGCCGCCGGGCATGACCAAGCGAATTGCTTTCGTTGGAAAGGCCGGCGCTGACCCGCAATCATCCAACTGCCGTTCGCAATCGCGCTCATCGATGACGTAGCAGGCGTTGCGCGCAGGCAGATCCCGATCATCAAGCCTAACCGAATGGTTTCCGTTTTTGCGTTGAACCCGGAGGTCTCGGCTCGCTAGTCCACAGTTCGCCGTAGCGATCGATCGATGATCGGTGGTCAGAGCGAACGACGGCTCCGCACGGCAGGCCCGGTCTCGGTCGCGGCGCCTCATACAGACGTCTTTTGCAAAAGATATATGCCAGTTCATGCAACGGCCATGGCTGTGACCGGTTGGTTAGACAGGAGGGGTCGCGCCGCATGCATCGTATGCGGCCAACCATCAACATGGAGAATTGTCATGGTCGACACCATCGAACGCAACCAATCTCACCGCCTCATCGCATCCGACATGGTCGAAGGAACGAAAGTCTATAACTCCCAGAACGAGAAACTCGGCACAGTTCGGAATATCATGATCGACAAGAAGTCGGGCAAGGCCGAACACGCAGTGCTCGAGTTTGGCGGGCTTTTTGGCCTCGGCCGCGATCATTATCCGATCCCGTGGGATATGCTCACATACGATACCGACAAGGATGGCTATGTCGTGAATCTGTCGAAAGAGCAGGTAGAAAGTGCGCCGCACTATGCGGCGGACAGCGCGCCTGACTATGATGATGTATTCGGTCGCAGCATATACGGCCATTATGGCCTGAACTATCCTGCTCTCTGATCGACGATGATCTTCGGATTTAGCTTTGCTGGCGACATTTGGCAGAGCAGGCGCGTGCCGGAACATCTTCGCCAGCACGCGCCTTCGCGATATGTCGGCTGCATTGTGTCTCGACGCGAACAAAGCCGCGACTGAGATCGTTTGTCAGCTCTGTGGTTGGGGTCGTCAGATGCCACATACGTTCGGCAACCGATGGCCGCTTGCGGACATGATGATTGTTACGGAAACGGGCGTTTCCGACGCATTCCGACATCCGACGAATGTCCGATCGGGCGCTGAGCAATCGTGTTGACGTGCCTCCCGCAATATTTCGATCAGATTCGTCATTGTGATGACAATATGAGGACAAAGAGACGGGAGCCCTCGTCCAAGAAATCTCATATTAAATTGATTTAACTTGTTTTTCTAAAAATCTGCAGCAGAGCCAGCGTTCCGGAATCAAACCTTTTGGTCAAAATCAGTGGTGACATCACGCAATTCGCGCAAGCCAACGTCGTACGGCAGGATGGCTGGGGACAGAATATCGTACAAACGACGATGGAGCGGGCGAAGGGATTCGAACCCTCGACCCCAACCTTGGCAACTTGACCTTCGGGCTTTCCTAGAGCTTCCTATGCTATCCTAAAACCCTATATTTCCTATATTTCTTGATTTTCTTTCTGCCCTCTCGTATCCTAATTTTGTCTCCAGTTTGACGGTTGCAGGAGACAATTTGGAGACAAAGCCGCTCGGTTTTGGTTTTGTCTCCAGCAGGAGAGACATGATGCCGACGGGCAAGCTGACCAAACGGGCGATCGACGCGCTTGCCGTGCCAGACAGCAAGCAGCTCATCTATTGGGATAGCGAAGTGAAGGGCTTCGGCCTGAGGGTGCTCCCTTCGGGGCTCAAGACTTTCGTCGTTCAATATCGCAATGCCGAGGGTATCAAACGCCGGATGAACCTCGGCCGGTTCGGCGTGCTGACGGTCGATACGGCCCGCGATCTTGCAAAGCTCAAGTTGGCCGAGGTCATCGTCGGCGAGGATCCCGCCGACAAGGTCAGGCAGGTCCGCAAGGGAATGACCGTAGCGGAGATGTGCGACTGGTATTTGGAGGAAGCTCGCGCCGGGAATATCCTAGGCCGCAAGAATCTTCCCATCAAAACGTCGTCGCTCGATATGGACGAGAGCCGGGTTCGAACCCACATCGTACCCCTGCTTGGCAATCGCATCGTGAAGCATCTCCGGATCGCCGACGTCGAGCAGATGCAATCCGACGTAAAGAACGGGAAGACGGCCAAACCCCGAACGGGAGGGCGAGGCGGCATGGCAACGGGCGGGCCCGGCGTGGCGGGCCGCTGCCTCGGCACGCTTCAGGCGATCATCGGTCACGCGAAGCACAAGGGTCTGCTCGAAGTACACCCGACCCTCGGGGCCAAGAAGCTCGCGAGCAAAAAGAAGACGCGGCGCCTCAGCGTCGCTGAAATCGAGATGATGGGGAAGGCCATCGCTCATGCCGAGGCGAGCGGCGAGAATCCGGTCGCTCTCGGCGTCCTGCGCACCTTGCTGCTGACGGGCTATCGCCGGGAAGAAGGGCAAGCGATGCGCCGCAGCTGGCTTCATCCCGATGCCGGCTATGTTGCTTTTCCCGACACGAAGGGCGGCGCACAGATTCGAGCGATCGGTCCGGCCGCGGTGCGGGTTCTGCAAGACCAGGCAGAGATTGCGGGCAATCCGCACCTGTTTCCCTCGACCATCGGCGACGGTCCCTTCACGGCGGTTAGCGAGTGCCTCCGGCGCGTGTGCGTTTTGGCAGGTATAGAGGGTGTGACGCCCCATACGCTTCGCCACACCTTCGGAAGCGTCGCGGGAGATTTGGGATTCTCGGAACTCACGATCCGCGCAATGCTCGGACATGCTTCGCAGAATGTGACCCAGGATTATGTCCACATCGATGAAGCGCTGAAACTCGCTGTCCGGCGGACCTCGGACGAAATCGAGCGGCTGCTGGCGAGCGGCGCGGCCAAGCTCGGGACCATGCGACACGCCGCTTGACGGGACGGAACAGGATACGAGCTCTGCTAGGCGATGCGCCGCATCGTCGGACGCACCGTCGCGCACGCGGGCGTGCCATCCTTACCCGTGCCAATGATCGCAATCTCGATGGGCCGCATATCCTTCGCGGCCGCGTCGAGCAGCTCCTGATCGATATCATGTATGTCGATCTTCATCCGCCGCGACCAAGGCGAAGCCGCGTCACCCGCCATTTGCCCGACACGAATATAGACGAACCGGCGCTCCGGCCCCTCGCGCCGCACCTGGTCGCCGAAGAATTTGGGACCCGGGCCGACGCGCACGGAGAAATCGAAGGCCAAGGCTTCACCCATGCGGGACGCTTTGGGATCGAGCGGCCCGTCGTCCTTGCCTTGCAAGCTGTGAAGCACGCCAGGCACCGGCTGTTCGATGACGATCCGAAAGGCGATCTCGCTCTGCTGTTCGCGACCCATGACGAGGCTATAGCCCGATCGCGCAAGCGGACCAACTAATCGGATATTCCCGATTGGAATTGACGGATGCGATTCCATCGGATAATTCCGATGCATGCAAACCGATTCCGCCTTGTCCATTCTCGCCGCGCTGGGACACCCGACACGCCTCGATGCCTTTCGCCTGCTCGTCAAACATGAGCCCGACGGCCTGTCGACGGGTCAACTTGTCGAAGCGTCGGGACTCACCCAGAGTACCTTCTCCACCCATCTCGCGGTGCTCGCCAAAGCCGGCCTCGTGATATCCGAGAAGCGCGGGCGTCAAATTATCCAGCGCGCGGATATCGACGCGCTTCGCGGCCTGATGCTCTTCCTGGCGAAGGACTGCTGCCAAGGCCGGGCGGAGCTGTGCGAGCCGCTGCTCGCAGAACTCGCCTGCTGCTGAAGGAACGCGCGCTATGACCGACATCGTCATCTACCATAACCCCGCCTGCGGGACCTCCCGCAACACCCTCGCGATGATTCGCAATGCCGGGATCGAACCGCATGTCGTCGAGTATCTGAAGACGCCGCCGTCGCGTGCGCTGCTCGAACAGTTGATCGTCCGCGCCGGCATCACGGCTCGCGAACTCCTGCGAGAGAAAGGCACGCCCTATGCGGAGCTGGGGCTCGGAGACATGGCCCTTGGCGACGAAGCGCTGATCGACGCGATGATGGCGCATCCCGCCCTGATCAACCGCCCGTTGGTGGTCTCGCCGCTCGGCGTGAAGCTCTGCCGTCCCTCCGAAACGGTACTCGACCTCATCCCTGCGGGGCAACGCGGCGCCTTCGCCAAGGAAGACGGCGAACAGGTAATCGACGCCGCTAGCAACCGCGTCGGCGCCTGAGCCAAGCCGATGACAGAACCCAAGCGGGAACGGCTGTCGTTCCTCGATCGCTATCTCACCCTCTGGATCTTCCTCGCGATGGCGCTCGGCGTGTTGCTCGGTTCGGTGTTCACCGGCCTGCCCGCCGCGATCGATGCCCTCTCGTGGGGCTCGACCAACATCCCGATCGCGATCGGCCTTATCCTGATGATGTATCCGCCGCTCGCGCGCGTCCGCTACGAGGAATTGCCGCGCGTGTTCGAGGACAAAAGGGTGCTCGCCATCTCGCTCATCCAGAACTGGATCATCGGTCCCGTGCTGATGTTCGCGCTCGCGGTGATCTTCCTGTCAGACAAGCCCGAATATATGACCGGGCTGATCCTGATCGGCCTCGCGCGCTGCATCGCGATGGTGATCGTCTGGAACCAGCTCGCGAAGGGCGACAATCAATATGTCGCGGCACTGGTGGCGTTCAACTCGATCTTCCAGATCCTGTTCTTCAGCATCTATGCCTGGTTCTTCCTGACGATATTGCCGCCGCTGTTCGGTCTCGAAGGCAGCGTTATCGACGTAAGCTTCTGGACCGTCGCCGAAGCCGTCCTCATTTATCTCGGCGTTCCCTTTGCGGCGGGCTATCTCACTCGCAAGTGGCTCGCAGACGCCAAGGGCAACGAATGGTATGAGACGCGCTTCCTCCCGCGCATCGCGCCGATCACGCTTGTCGCGCTGCTCTTCACGATCGTCGCAATGTTCAGCCTCAAGGGCGGTGAGATCGTCACCATTCCCGGCGACGTCGTGCGCATCGCCGTCCCGCTGACCATCTATTTCGTCGTGCAGTTCGTCATCAGCTTCTGGATGGGCAAGCTGATCGAGGCCGATTATCCGCGCACGACCGCGGTCGCCTTCACCGCCGCCGGAAATAATTTCGAGCTTGCGATCGCGGTTGCGATTGCCGCCTTCGGGCTCGCCTCGCCGGTCGCCTTCGCCGCCGTCATCGGCCCGCTCGTCGAAGTTCCCGTGCTCATCCTGCTGGTGAGCGTCGCCTTCTGGTTCGGACGCCGCTGGTTCCCGGCATCCACCCCCGCGAAAGACTGATTGTCATGGCTTCCTCCACCTTTTCGCGCCTGCGCGCGCTCGCCGATCCCACCCATCTTCCGGCGCTCAGCGCGGAATATATCCGCTCGCAGCCCGCGCTCGGCCTCGGCCCGCTCGACCCAGCGCCGCGCATCCTGCTGCTCTACGGCAGCTTGCGCGAACGCTCCTATTCGCGGCTCGTCGTCGAAGAGACCGCGCGCCTGCTCCAGCTCTTCGGCTGCGAGACGCGCATCTTCGATCCGTCGGACCTGCCGCTGCCCGATTTGATCGCCGACGACGACCACCCGGCCGTCGAGGAACTGCGCCAGCATTCGCTCTGGTCCGAGGGCCAGGTCTGGTGCAGCCCCGAACGGCATGGCCAGATCACCGGCATCATGAAGGCGCAGGTCGATCACCTGCCGCTCGCATACAAAGGGCTACGCCCGACACAGGGCCGCACCCTCGCGGTGATGCAGGTGTCGGCGGGGTCGCAATCGTTCAACAGCGTCAATACGCTCCGCATCCTCGGCCGCTGGATGCGGATGATCACCATCCCCAACCAGTCGAGCGTCGCCAAGGCTTATGCCGAGTTCGACGAGGCGGGCCGGATGCTCCCGTCGAGCTATTACGACCGGATCGTCGACGTTGCGGAGGAACTTGTGTGCTTCACCGTGCTGACGCGCGGCCATGCCACGCAGCTTGTCGACCGCTATTCGGAACGCAAGGACCGCGCCGAACCCGTCGTGACGCCGGCGCGATTGGCGGGGCTGCCGGGAGCCTGAGCCCGGGACCACGTCCAGCCCAGGTCGGCACCGAAGCGATCTTGCACCAGGGGCGCCTCCGATCTAGAGGCGGATTACCGGGGCCGCGCAACCTCCCGGTAAAGCGTCCCGGCGCTCAAGCGTTGCCTGTTCGTCCTCGATTTCGGGGATCAGGAGGTTTGCTTGAGGCTGTATCTTGCCGCGACTTTACTCGCCCTGCCCGCACCCGCTCTCGCCGAAGATGGCCTGACCATCACGGGCAGCATGCGCCTGCGCTATGAAATGATCCAAGGACAGGCGCGGACGGGATTCGACGAGAAGGACGACCTGCTCAATGTCCGCACGATCGTCGGCGGCGAATATCGCAGCGACGGATTTCGCTTGGGCGCCGAACTCTACGACAGCCGCGTCTATGGGAGCGAGGCGGGAACCCCGGTGACGACGGGCGAAGTCAACGCGTTCGAACTGGTCCAGGCCTATGTCGGCTATGAGGCGCGCGATGCCTTCGGCGCAGGCACGAAGCTCGATCTCCAGGCCGGCCGCTTCACGCTGAACCTGGGATCGCGGCGGCTGGTGGCCGCGGACGATTATCGCAACACGACGAGCGGCTATACGGGTCTCCGCGCCGACCTGGCGCTGCGCGGAGGTATCGCGGCGACGATCATCTATACGCTCCCGCAAGTGCGGCTGCCCGACGACCGCGCGTCACTCGATGACAACCGGGTGAAGTTCGACAAGGAGGGCTTCGACCTGCAACTCTGGGGCGGCCTCGCGACGAAGAAGCTCGCCGGGTCGCGAGGGTCGGTCGAGATTTCCTATTTCCATCTCGGCGAGCGCGACGCGCCGCAGCGGCCGACACGCGACCGTTCGCTCGAAACGATCGGACTGCGCGCCTATCGCGATCCCGCGCCGGGCCGGTTCGATTACGAGAGCGAGACATTCTACCAGTTCGGTACGATCAGCAGCAGCCTCGCTCCCTTGGCAGCCAAGTCCGACGTGTCGGCGTGGTTCACGCATCTCGAGGCGGGTTACAGCTTTCGCCACCCCTGGTCGCCGCGCCTATCGCTCGAATTCGACTATGCGAGCGGCGACGGCCCGGGAGGCGATTTCGGCCGCTTCGATACTTTGTTCGGAATGCGCCGCGCGGAACTCGCGCCAGCGGGCCTCTACAATGCAATCGGACGGGCCAATCTCCTGTCCCCGGCGCTTCGTATCGAAGCGGCCCCGTCCAAGCGCCTCGACGCCTTTGCGGCCTACCGGCCGCTCTGGCTGGCCTCGCGGTTCGACAGTTTTTCGACGACCGGCGTTCGCGATCCATCCGGCGCCTCCGGCCGCTTCGCGGGACACCAGGTCGAAGCGCGCCTGCGCTACTGGCTCGTACCCAAGCGCCTCCGCCTCGAATGGAGCGGCGTATTTCTCGGCAAGGGCCGGTTTCTCCGAAACGCGCCCAATGCACGGGCCGGGGGCAACACGCTGTATAATTCCTTCAATGCCACAATCAGCTTCTGAAACCGGCGCAGGTCGCAAACAGCGTGCTTGGCTTCTGAGAGCAGCAACCTGTATAGACGGGTTATGGATGTTACCACTCGCACCCCCGGACGCGGATCAAAACTCTCGAATGGATCCGCGGCCTCCCGACCCGGCAACTCCGATGACGAAAATGACAAGTCTCCACCTCGCTATGCCGCCATCAAGCAGAGCATTTGCGATGCCGTTCGCGACGGACTTCTGAAGCCGGGCGACCGGGTTCCATCGGAAGCGGAGCTGGTCCAACAGTTCGACGTGTCACGGATGACCGCCAATCGGGCGCTTCGCGAACTACAGGCGGCAGGCGTTCTTGTACGCCGTGCGGGTAGCGGATCGTTCATCGCCGAGCCCAAGCCGATCGGCCAGATGATCGAAATCCGCAATATCGCCGAAGAAATCCGCGAGCGCGGTCACATCTATCGGGCCCGCGTCGTGCAGAATGACGAGATACGCGCCAATGCGGACCTTGCGGCCCTCCTCGAGGTTCCGGTCGGCACGAGGCTTTTCCATTCGATCATCGTCCATCACGAAGCCGAGTTCCCGATCCAGCTTGAGGAGCGTTTCGTGCTCGCGTCGGCGGCTCCCGATTATGGGAAGACCGACTTCACCCAGATGACGCCGAACGAATATCTGACGCGGACGGCGCCGCTCGAGCGCGTCGAACATCGGGTTCGCGCCGAGATGCCTGACGCGCACACCCACAGCATGCTGGGGCTCTCGGACGGCGAGCCCGTGTTGCGGATGACGCGGCGGACGTGGAGCCATTCGCGCCTCGTCAGCCATGCCTGGCTGACGCATCCCGGATCGCGCTTCGAGCTGTCGGCGGCCTTCTCGATCGACGATTGACGCCGATCAGCTGGTGCGCGTGACGACCACCGGTTTGCGGCGCCGGCGCAGCCAGCGGAAGTCGGCGCGGCTGAAGCTTTTGAACAGCAGATAAAAGCCGGTGCCCGAGAGCCAGAGCGCGCCAAAGGCGACGAAAATGATGAGCGGGTGGTTGAAGCTCTTCCGGTTGATGTAATCCATGTTGTGGAGCATCCAGAAGAAGTCCCACGTCCGCCAGGTGTCGCCGCGCATGACGAGGAAGCGCGCGGTGTCGAGCGAGACATAGGCGCTGCTGTTCTCGGCGTCGGCAAAGTCGACCCGCCACATCGCGCCTTCATGATCGCGCGATTCGAGATTCGCCTTCGCGAGCACGCTGACCTTGCGGATCGGCGCCTCGTTCATCATCGATGCGACGTCGCGCGCCATCTGCTCGTCGACATGGACGATTTCGCCGCTCGTCGCATCGACGAGGCGCGTCCCCTTGCCCGTGCGAAGTTCGTAGATCGGGCGCGTGCCGAGATCGCGCAGAACAACCCCGGTGACGGGTTCGCCGCGCGGCAAGGCGGCGACATCGAAATATTCGCCGGCCGGCAGCGGGTGGGCGTGGCCCATGCCGCCGCCGTGTCCGCCGACCTTATCCTTGTCGAGGAGTGCCATCACCGAGCCGCTCAATGCCCAGAGCAGAAACTGGAGCCCGAGGATCAGGCCGACCCATTTGTGGATGCGCCGGAAAAACAGCGGCGTCAGGCGGATTTTCTTCATGCCTTCTTCCCCTTGCGGCGCTTGAAGGACCAGAGCAGCAGCCAGGCGCCAGTCAGCGCCATGGCGAACGCGCTCCAGGTCGCGACACGGAGCAGCGGATTGTTGACGTCGGTCCGCTCGTCATAGTCCATGATGTGGAGCATCCAGGCGAAGTCGAAGACGCGCCAGAGGGCGTGGCGCCGCGAGATCAGATCGCCGGTCTGCGGCGAGAGATAGAGCGTGGGGCGATTCCAACCCTCGAACTCGACCTGCCAATAGGGCGGCTTGCGCGATTGCATCTCCTGCGGTGCCTTGGTCAGCAGCCGCACCGACACGATCTTGCCGTCGCCGGTGTAGATACGCCGCGCCTGCTCGCGGACCTGGGACTCGGTCAGGGCAGGCAGCGGCGCGCCCGTGCGGGCGTCGTAGAGCTTGGGGCCTTCGGGCGTTTCGGCGCGCCACACGGGCGCACCGAAAAGGCGCTGGAGCCGGAGTTCGGACACGCCCGGCGCCGCCGCTACGACCTGCGACGGCGCTGCCAGGCCGTCGAGGTCGAAGGGCTGGGCGACCGGGGAGCGCACCAGATGGTCGCCATGGATGGTGTCGATATGGACGACCACCATGTAGAAGCCGGTCAGCGTCCAGAGCAGCGCCTGGACGCCGACCACAAGGGCCAGCCATTTATGCGTTCGCCGGACGAACAGCGGCCAACGGATCGCCATGACCTTAGCCTCAGAACGCGGTGCGGAAGCCGACGTAGAAGCGCCGTCCGAGCAGGTCGTAGGTCATCGTGTCGGTGTTCGCATCGGTAAAGCTCTGGATATAGGGCGCCTTGCGATCGAAGAGATTGTCGACGCCGAGCTGGAAGCGGGTCTTCTCGTCGATTTCGAAAGCGACCTGGAGATTGTGGTAGAAAACATTCGGCGTGCTGTAGCCGATTTCGCCGGGCGCCGCATTGAAGTCGGTCGCCTTGCCGATCCACTGGGTCGACCAGGTCGCGCTGACGCCGTCCTTCTCCGCGGTCAGCACGCCATAGCCGCGCCACTTCGGATAGCCGCCATTGCCGCCGCCGATGAAGCCGTCGAAGTCGATCGGCGCGCCGCCTGGGAAGGGCAGCACGACATATTTGTTGAGGTAGGTGAGGTTGACGTCGAGCGAGATATTCACGCTCCCGATACCGCCCGCGTAAACGAGTCCGAGATCGAGGCCGTTCATTTCCTCGCGGCCGGTGTTAATCGGCTGCGCGGACAGGAAAGTCACTTCGCCGGTCAGCGGGCTGCGCGTGAAATCGTCGCAGAAGGGATGCGACAAATTGGCGCTCGCGTAACAAATGGCGAGCTTGGTCGAGCCCGGAATGGCGCGGATCGCATCCTTGATCTTGATGTCGAACCAGTCGGCGGTGAGCGATAGCCCGGGGATCAGGCCCTTGGGCGTGATGACCGTGCCGACCGTCCAGGTCGTCGAGCTTTCGGGCTTCAGATCCTCGTTGCCGCCGACGGTGGTCAAGATCGTCGTGCCCAGCTGGACATAGTTCGCGGGCACGCCGGACGCCTGGCAGTTCGAAATCAGCGTTGCATTCCCGCTCGTCGAATAGCGCGAGCAGGGATCGGTGGTGGTCAGATTGCCTTCGGACACGCCGCCGAACAGTTCGGGGACGTTCGGAATGCGGAAGCCGGTGCCATAGGTGCCGCGCAAGCGGAAGCTGTCGCTGATCATCCAGTCGAGGCTGGCCTTGTAGTTCCAGTCGCTGCCGAACAGGTCATAATCGGAGTAGCGCACCGCGCCGTCGAGGGTCAGCGCTTCGAAGAAGGGCTTGTCGGCGAGGATCGGCACCGACAGCTCGAGATAGGCTTCCTTGGCGACGCTCGTCCCCGAGATCGGACTCTGCTGGTTGGTGTTGGCGATGCCGAGCACGGTCAGCGGATCGGGATCGCGCCAGCCCTTTTCCTTGCGATAGACGACGCCCGCCGCGAAGGATACCGGCCCCGCCGGCAGCTTGAACAGGTCGCCGTTGATATCGGCGGTCACCGTCGCGAGCTCGTTGCCGCCGCGGTCGCGCGAGGTGAAGAGGATATAGTCGAGCACCTCGGGCGTCAGGTCGCCGAAACCGAGATAATCGGCGCAGGGGATCGTCGCCCCGGCAGCGAGGCTGCACTTGGTCGTGTCGAGCGTGTTCGCGACGCGCTCGAGGTTGGCGATGTTCGTCGATCCGTCGACGGCGGTGTTACGGCCGAACGCACCGGCGACTTCCCAGCCCCAGTTGTTCGAGAGTTTGCCGCGGACGCCGAAGGTGCCCTGCCAGGTGTCGGTTTCCTGGAAGAACTGGCGCGGGCCCGGTTCGGCGAGGCGACGCTGGATGAGGACGATATTCTGCCCCGTCGGATTGGTCGGATTGCTCGCGGCGATCGAGAGATTGCGCAGCGTCCCCGGAGTCGCGATCTGGTTCGACTTGCGGAAGGTATAGAGGAATTCGCCGAATGCCTCGATATTGTCGGTCAGGTCATAGTCGGCGAAGAAGGCCGTGCTGACGCGCTCGACCGGGCTCACCGCATTGAGGAACGGGTTCGAGTTGAAGTTGTGCTTCGCCGCGCTGTACGGCTCGAAGAAGTTGCCGTTGCCGCCCAGCACCTGATTGAAGTTGATCTGCTGACCATTGGGCAGCACCGCGCGGCCGCCAATCGTCGAGGCACTGTTGACGCAGCCGAGCGTTCCCGGCGTGGTTTCGGCGAGCGAGCAGGGTGCGCGCGAGGCCATATTGACCGCCTTGGTCTTTTGATAGGTGACAGCCGCCATGAAGCCGCCGCGGTCGTTGCGAATGCCCCAGAGCAGGTCGGCAGTGAAATCCGATCCGTCGCCCTTTTCGGTGATCCCCTGGCGCACGCTGAGGCCCAAGCCTTCATAATCGGTGCGGGTCACGAGGTTGACGACACCCGCCATCGCGTCGGCGCCATAGATCGCCGAGGCGCCGTCCTTGAGGACGTCGGTGCGGGCGAGCGCGGCGACCGGGATCATGTTGAGGTCGGGCGAGGAGTTCGCGCCGGTGCCGCCCGCGACGAGGCGGCGGCCGTTGAGCAGGACGAGGGTGCGCTTGATGCCGAGGCCGCGCAAATTCACCTGCGCCGTGCCATAACCGTTGTTCGCCCAATAGGCCGAGGTCTGGTTGCCCGCGAAGCCGGCGTTGGCGGGGAGGCGCTGCAGCACCGTCTCGATATTGACGACGCCGGTGTTTTCAATTTGCTCGGCGGAGACCACCGTTGCCGGACCGACACCGGCGAGATCCTGACGGCGGATGCGCGAGCCGGTCACGACGATGTCGCTGCCGCTCGTCGCGCTTTCTGCGCCGGTCTCGGGTGCCGACTCGGCTTGCGCGAATGCTGGTGCGGAAATGCCCGCACAAACCGCTGCGCCGGCGAGCAAAACTGTCCTGATCTTCATCGCGAAACCCCCTTCTGGTTGCGTTACCCACCTCAGAGAGCATCAAATGTATATACAGGTCAATAGGAATTTATTGAATCATATCAATTGGTTATGAAGTAAATTCCGGGCGCACGATACTTACTAGATACGCACCCCAAAGCTCTACCCCTCATCAATTTTGAAATTTTTTCCGGCCTGAGCCTTTTCGCGCAAGGAGCCGGCGGGCCCCTCCCTCGGCTTGCTTATGAAATGACATGATTAAGTGGGTCGGCACAGCTTGGGGGCGCGACCGACTTGAGCCGCTCAATGCGAAAGTATCTGTTCGAGAAAGGTCCGTGCGCGTTCGCTTTTCGGCGCGGCGAAAAAATCTGCCGGCCTTGCGTCTTCGATGATCTGGCCCTGATCCATGAAAAGCATGCGATCGGCCGCCTCGCGCGCGAATCCCATTTCGTGCGTCACGCACACCATCGTCCGTCCTTCGCCGGCAAGGGACGTCATCACATCGAGTACCTCCTTGATCATCTCGGGATCGAGCGCCGATGTCGGCTCGTCGAAGAGAAGAATCCGGGGCTCCATCGCCAGAGCGCGGGCTATCGCGGCCCGCTGTTGCTGCCCTCCCGAGAGCTGCCCCGGATATTTGCCCGCCTGGTCGCCAATCCTCACCTTGTCCAAATAGGATATGGCGCGCGCCTCCGCCTCCGGAAGAGACAAGCCGCCGAGCAGGACGGGCGCGAGGGTGCAATTCTCCAGCACCGTCTTGTGCGGGAACAGATTGAACTGCTGAAAAACCATGCCGACGGCGCGGAGCGCCGCAACGGCCTCTCGCGACGCGTCGGTTATCCTGGTTCCCTCGATCAGGACGGCACCGGAGTCGGGCACCTCGAGCCTGTTCATGCAGCGAATGAGCGTCGATTTGCCGGAGCCTGAAGGGCCGCAAATCACGATCCGCTCGCGCGGGGCGATTTCGAGGTCGATCGAGCGGAGGGCATGATAGGCGCCATAATATTTGTCGACCTGCCGCAAGCTGACGGCCGCGTGGCCCGAGGCATCGGTCATGACGCCTGCCCCCGGCCGCGTAGCGCCCGTACCCGCGCGAAGGCTGCGGCGAGGTCGGCGATCAGATCCTGCGGCGCTTCGAGGCCGGCGTGAATACGGATCAGCGCCCCATCTGCCTCGCCATTGGGAAAATCGCGGATCGGAGCGGGCCACGCCGGAACCGCGAGGCTTTCGAAGCCGCCCCAACTCGAACCGAGCTGGAACAGCGAGAATTCGTTGAAAAAGGCGCTGGTTTCCGGAGGGGTAAGACCATCGAGCTGAACACCGAACAATCCGGACGCTCCGGTGAAATCCCGCTTCCAGATCGCATGGCCGGGATCGGAAGGATGGGCCGGATAGCGGACCGCGACCACTTCGGGTTGCTGGGCGAACCATTCGATCAGCGTCGCCGCGGTACGCTGGTGGCGTTCAAGGCGGGCATCGAGCGTCCTGATGCCCCGGTGGACGAGATAGCAATTGTCGGGACTCGCGCAGTTGCCCCAGCGCGCCGCCGCATCCTTGAGCTGGCGGTAGACGGCATCGCTGGCGGCGGTCATCGTGCCGAGCAGACAGTCGGAGTGCCCCGAGAGATATTTGGTTGCCGAAGCAAGCGAGATGTCGACCCCATGGGCCAACGGTTTGAAGAAAAGCGGCGTCGCCCAGGTGTTGTCGAGAGCGGTCAATATGCCCCGGCTGCGTGCAACCGCCGTGATCGCGGGGACGTCGATCATATCGAATGTCTGCGAGCCCGGGGTCTCCATGTAGATGAGCCGGGTGTTGCTGCGGCACAGCCCGGCAATCTCCGCTCCGATATCGGGCCGGAAATATTCCACCTCGACCCCGAAGCGCGCGAGAACGTCGGTCAGAAACTTGCGGGTCGGCCCATAGACGCAATCCGCAACGAGCAGATGATCGCCCCCGGCCACGAAAGCCGTGAGGGCTAGCGCGATCGCGCTGGTTCCAGACGAGGTGATGACGGTGGCGCAGCCGCCTTCGAGTTCGCTGACGGCCTCGGCGAGCGCAAAGGTCGTTCGCGTTCCGTACAGGCCATAGATGACCTCATCGTAGAGACCCTGGTGCCGGTCCATATAGGCCTCGACGCTGTCGTAGATAATGGTGGAGGCCCGGTCGACGGGCGGATTGATGAGGCCCCGCTGATCGCACGGACGGGGACCGCCGTGCACGGCACGCGTCGGATCCTGCCAGGCGCGCCCTTTCGGGCTTGCCGGCTCCCCGGGCCATTTTCTGTCGTGATTATCCTGCATAGTTTAGTTTCCGTTCGATCTTCATGCTGAGCCGGGACAGGGA
>NZ_JAEULM010000030.1 GCF_016793825.1 Sphingopyxis sp. | reverse complement strand
GATCCGCGCGGCGGACGCAGCGCTCAACCAGCTTTATGAGGAGCAGTTCTGATGCCGCATCCGCCAAAGGCTCAAGCTGATCGTGGGCCGGACCACGCCATCTTTTTCGTCCTCTTGTTCGCGTTGGCCGCAGCGCTGCTCACCGGATGCACCTCGACGCCGACCGTCGTCAGGGACCGCGTCGCCACGGTTTCGGTCCCTGTCATCCAGAAATGCGCCGCCGACCGTCCCGAGCCCGTCACGCCACTGCGCGATCGGATCGACGCCGCGGCGTGGGACGCGCTGTCGCTGAAGCAGAAGGCCGAGACGTTCGCCGCGCAGGGGCTGCGGCGCATGAGTTACTCAGCGGCGCTGAACGCTGCAACGTCGGCCTGTTGATCCATGCCCGCAACCCCCGAGCGGATCGGCTTCATCACCCAACCGTACCGTCTCGCGCTGACGGCCGTCGATGCCACGGTCGAGGCGGCCTACGGCGACCTTGCGCGCGAGACAGTCGCTGACGCGCCCATAGAAACGCAGTTCGATGACATGGACGACGCGCAGGCGATGGCTGACGAACGGCTGGCGCTGCTGAAGGAAGAGCGCGGCCGCTATCAGGCCGGACTGCCCAACGCGCTGAAATTCGGGATAGGGCTCGATTATTCGCAGTCCACGCCAACCGGGACCGTCATTGATCCCGAGCGCGCCACCAACAAGCCGGCGCTGGTTACCGACATCAATCTGGATCTGCGGCGCGATATCGTGACGCTCGGCATGTGGGGTTAGGGAATGATCGAGAAGCCAATCTTTGTGCTGCCGATCGACCTTGGCACGATCGCGACGGGAAACGAGCGGGCCGAAGCGCCTGCGATCCATCTGAACGAGCATGACAGCCCCGGCCTTGTCTGGCGCACGAATGGCGCAAGCAACGCCTGGGCTCGCGGTCAGAAGACAGCGGCCGAGACGATCAGCTTTGCCGCAGTGCTCGATGCCAACGCCTTGCCCGGCACCAAAATCCGGCTGCGGCTGGGCACCTCGCAGGCTCAGGTTGACGGCTCTGCGCCCTATGACAGCGGCGCGGTCGATTTCATTTGGCCTGCGGTGACGCGCGAGAACGGACTGTATCACACCCATCTGCGCTTCGATGCGATCGAAGCGACGTGGTGGCGCATCGATATCACCGGCCACACCGGAGATTTCGAGGCAATGAGCCTGATCCTCGGCAAAGAGGTCCAGACCAGCCGGTTCTACGACCGCGGCTTCGAGGAAAGCATCGACGACCTAGGGTCGATCGACTTCGCCCGCTGGGGGGTGGCGATGGAGACCGACGGTTTCGGCCTGCGTACCAAGAATTTCAAGCTGTCGTGGGTCAGCGAGGCAGAGTTCGCGGCCAATTTCCGCAAGATCATGATGCAGGGCAAGCGCGGGCCGGTCTTCCTGCTCTTCAACCCGGAAGAGACCGCCCAGCGTCAGGAAGAGTACTTCTTGGGCCGCTTCTCGCAGCCACCCTTCGCGCAGAACAGCCGCAAGCCCGGCACCTACGCGATGGAATTTTCCATGCTTTCGATGATCCCGGCGAGCGTGACGACCGCGATCGTCGTGCCCTCTGACGGCGGCGATATGGATTTCAGCGATGCCGACATGAGCGGCTTGCTCACTCTGATTTTGGAGGATGTTTGATGGCGAATTTACAAATCACGAGATACGCAATTGCCGCCGGCGGCCACCTGACAAGCTTCGGTATTCTCGGCGGTCAGGACGGCAACCGCGAAGATTTGGTGATCGGCGCGGAAGCGCACACGACGGACTTTAGCGCCTACACCGTGGTCAGGCTGATGCCCGAAGCTGACTGCGTCATCCGAATCGGTTCTTCATCGGTCGCGGTCGCCACACAAGGCGAGACGCTGAAGGCCGGCATCCCCGAACCCCGCTACGTCAAGGAAGGCGAGCGCATCTCCGTGATCGCGCCGTGATCCGCCGGCTGGCGATCGGCTTTGGGCTCGGCTTCCGGCTCGCGTTCCAGCTCACCAAACCACCCACACCCGCCCCGACATTCGAGGGCACCTTGGACTTCAGCAGTGACGTCCAGAGCGGGCTCTTGGCCCTGATTATGGAGGACTTTTAATGGCTACCATGAACGTCAAAGACGCCGGCGGATCGACCGTTGCCGTCGAGAAGCCGAACGCCAACGGCCGAGCAAGCGCAGCCAACTCGCGGCCCGTCGCGCTGTCCACGGAGGACAAGGCTGCGCTCGACGCGGTGGCGAGCCAGACGACCCTCGCGGCCATTCTGGCGAAGCTGATTGCCGCCCCGGCGACAGAGGCCAACCAAGCGACGATCATCGGTCATGTCGATGGGATCGAAGGTGCATTGGCGTCGATCCTTGCCAAACTGCTGGCCGCGCCTGCGACCGAGGCAAAGCAGGACAGCGCGATAGCAGCTATCGCCACCATCGGGACGCGCGCGTATGGAGCCGCCGCCACCCGGCTCGCTTACAACGGAACCAGCGCACAGAGCGCGGCCATAACGGCCACCGAAGTCTTGCTCCACAACTGCGGCACGGCTCGTTGCTATGTTAAGGCAGCGTCCAGTCCGACAGCCACGGCAAACGATATTCCGATCGAGGCGGGCGAGAAGTTCCATCTTCGGATTACCTCGGGCCACAAGATCGCGGCGATCCAGGACAGCGCCGGCGGCAATCTCAACATCATCCCGGTGGCGTAAGATGTTGGTCCGTCCTGGCCGGATCGGAAGTCCGGGATCAACATCGAGGCGGATCACCGCCCCAACGGCACCAAGCGTGGAGATCACGGCTCCAACGCTCGCGCTTGCGGTCGGACCAACGACTTATCCGCCCGAGCTTGATTGCAGTCTCGATGAAACTGTGCTCGTCGGAGATACTCTCGTCCTCGAATGGGCCGGCGATGTCCGCTTCAGCAGCATTGTCGGTACAGCCTCCAATACCATCGATAGCGGCGAAGCCTCAGCGCACGCGGCGTCGTTTGCTGGCCTGTCAGACATCACAAGTGGGACGCATTATTTCCGCGCGCACGTCGAGCGCAGCGGCAACGACCCTTCCCCGAACTCGAGTGTCGTCATTCATGGCGAAGCAGAGGACGCAACACCCGCTGCGTTCAGCTTCACCGATGTGAACAACGTGACGGCGGGCAGCACGCAAACCTCCGCAGAGGTGACGCCGACCGGGTTTAACGTGCCGGTGGAAATCACGGTGTCCGGTGGATCTTATGCGATCGATACAGGCGCGGGCTATGGCTCATTCACGACGAGCGCTGGCACTCTTTTCCCAGGTGACAAAGTCAAAGCGCGGCACACGGCGAGCGCTTCGCCTGCGACCGTCACCAACACAGTTGTCACGATTGGCGGCGTCAGCGACACCTTCACTTCGACGACCGCATCATCGTTCACCAACCCGACCGACGATCCGACGGCTGTACACTGGTATGATGCCAGCAACGAAACGACGGGTGTAACCGGAACCGGCGCTTCGCTGTCGCTGCGCGATCTGATCGGCACGCATCACCTGACGACTGACGCCGGCAACGCGCCGGTGACGGGCGACGCGAGCAAGGACGTCAACGGCCTCAACACGATCTATTTCGATGGGACGCGCAAGCTGTGGGTGCCTGCCGCGAATGGCATCGTCTTCCCCGAGAACTTCCACCTTTTCCACGTTTGGTATCATGACCCCAGTGCCTACATCGGCACACAAATCTTGTGCATCGGGGACTATAGCGACAGCAATCCGCTCCTATCGATCGGCGACGGCGGTGGCGGCTCCGGCATCCTCCTTCGTGTCACCAACACGGGGATGGGGTTCACCGGATTCAACCGCACAGCGGGCGCGCCAAGCACCGGGGTCCACATCCTTGAGGTGTGGGCGACCGATAATGCGACGCTTAGCATCAGCCTCGATGGTGAGGCGAAGCAGGACGCGCCGGGGATCTACACCGGCTTTGGCGGCGCTCCTGTTTCGCTCCAATTCTTCAACAGGGCGGGACTCGCCGAATGTTCGGGCCGGGCTTGCGAGACCATAGTTTGCAACGCACCGCGGACAGGCGGCGAGCGCGCGCAAATCTTCAACTATCTCAAGACGAAGTGGGGAACCCCATGAGGAACGGCGGCACAATCCTCGGCGGATCGAAATATGAGCGCGTGCGCCTTGGCGGCGGCGGATATGTCACCGGCCTGCGCATCGCGGGCACCGGCAATCAAAAGGTTCTGGTTTGCCGCACAGATACCTGCGGCGGCTATATCCGCGGGCCGAACGATACCGAATGGCGCCTCTTGCTTCAGGCAGAGATCAACATCTCTGAAAGCCTGATGAAGTATAGCTACGACCGCGGCGCCGGCTGCTATGACGTTTGCGTCGCGCCGTCGAACACGAACTATGTGTACATCTGCCAGGTCGGCTATGTGTACCGCTCGCCCGATCGCGGCGCGAGCTGGGTGCGGACAACGCTTCCCGTCTATAACAATTACGGCGCCAACAGCGGTTCGCGCACCTGTAACGAACGGATGAACGTCGATCCGGCCAATCATCTTGTCGTCGGCTTCGGCCCTCCCGATGTGAGCGCCGCAGGCGGGTTCAAATACACGCTCGACGGCGGCGACACATGGGTCAGCCATCCCGACATCCCCGCGCCGCTTCAGGTGGTCAACGACAAGGATCGCGGCATGGCCGTGACCTTCGATCCTGAAAGCGGCACGACGAGCGGCAGGACGAACCACGTCTATGTCTGGTCATACGGCAATGGCATCTATCGCTCGACGACCGGCGTCAGCGGCACTTTCACGCTGATTTCCGGCTCCCCCACCGATATCGGGCACATGCTCGCCCGCAACGGCGCGCTGTGGACCGGGGGAACGTCACAGTCGAACCAGGCGCAGTTGCGCAAATGGACGCCGGGAGGCGGCTGGGCAGACGTGGCCGGCGTCACGGACACCAAGCATCTCGCCATCTCGCCCGACGGAACGAAGTTCATCAGCATGATCGGGTCCAGCGCCTATCGCGCTTCGAGCAACAGCGGCGCCAGCTTCTCCGGTCTGTGCCCAAGCGTCGGGCGGCAGGCCGTCAACATCCCCTGGCACCAGACGACGAACGAAAATTACATGTCGAATGGCGCCGTCGTCTGGGACACCGATTCCAACGCCATCTTTCTCGCCGAGGGCATCGGCTGCTGGAAGTGCAACAACCCGCCGCTCGATGGCGCGATCCCTACCTTTCTGGAAGACAGCGTCGGCATCGAAAACCTCGTGTCGATGCAGATACTCGTTCCACCGCTCAATGGCCGCATCCATTATCTGTCGCAGGACAGGAACGTCCTCACGCGCGAGCGCAGCCAGTGGAACCAGTATCCCGCCAACGCTGGGGTGACGAACGTCGAGGCGCTGGATCACGGCGGCGGCATCGATCACGCGGCGGGCGATGAAAACTGGCTGGCGGTCGTCAGTTCGAAGAACGGGCGCGGCAATTACTCGTCGAACGGCGGGGCGAGCTGGACGCCTTTCACGAACGTGCCCGCGAATGTGCTGCCAACAGGCGGACAGCCAGCGACGGGCGGCCAAGGGTTTGGCGGCAATGTGGCGGTCGGGGCACCGGGCAACGTCGTCTGGCTTCCCACCGGCAACAACATCCCCAGCTTTACCAAGGACGGCGGGGCGACGTGGGCCTATTGCAAGTTTGGCGGCGAAGTCCCCCCGAGTACGGGGATGCGCTGGCATAACCAGTACAGCTATCAGCGGCTTCAACTGATCGCCGACAAGCAGAACGCCGGCACCTTCTATCTCTACCACGTCGGCAATCAGGCTCATGACGCGGCAAGCCAACAATTTCGCGGTTTCTGGAAATCCACCGACGGCGGCGAAAACTGGACGCGCATTCGTAGTGGGCTGATCACGAGCAGCGGCGCAGGAATCGGAATCGATTATACAATTGACGCCTACAACTGCAAACTGCGGATGCCACCCGGCAAGTCGCCACACCTCTTCTATTGCCCCGGCGACGTTGACGCTGACGATACGCACGCTAACTTCGGCATTTCGTTCAGCGCCGACCAGGGCGCGACGTGGGTCGATTGGACCGGCGATATGAACGAGCCGCTGGACTTCGCATTCGGCAAGGCCGCGCCCGGTGCCGGCTATCCGGCGATCTATGCCTGGGGGGGCTTGTCCGGCGTGCGTGGTCTCCATCGGTGCATCGATTTCAATCCGAGCAATCCGACCGCAGCAACGTGGCAGACGATCGGCCGTTATCCCGGCGGCGACCTCGACAACGGAACGGTCCTTGGCGCCGACATGCAGGTGTTCGGCCTTTGCTACATCGGATTTGGGGGATCAGGTGCCTTTCGGGCGCGCTATGACTACACCTTGAGGATGAGTTGATGTTTTGCCGCGTCGCACTGCGGTGCCGATCGCGAACAACCCGAGCAAAAACATGGCCCATGTTGCCGGTTCCGGCACAGGAGCCGGGGAGAGTCGCGTGACGGAAAAATCCCTGGTCGAGGCGAGCCGGAAGCAATCCCGCTGTCCCAAAGGGCATCCGCTGATGTAGATTTCATAGGAAAGGTTCAGCGCTTTATAAGCGTCCCCGGTGAGCGAACTGAACGATCCATTGTAAAGGCCCGACGGCCCGGAGCCATAGGTGAAGGAGTAAACCGACCCGATGGGCAGTGTTTCATCCCCATCGACGGTGAACGAGAAATTCTGTGTAAAGGCTTCTGTCACATCGCAGAAGGAAAGCGTTTCACACCGTTCTGTTCCATAGATCAGTCCCGGTGCGCTTCCTGAAATCAGGAATGTCCCGGCATGGGCCGGTGTGAAAAATGTCGCTGCGAAGATCGCTATCAGAACCGCAAAACGCATGCCGATTCCTCCCCCAGCGGAGATAGAGCACGGGGTCGCGAGTCGTCCAAAGCTAAATTTTGTCCGAAATTGATACATGAGCATCGTGCCGGCGTCGGGGGACAGGCTGTGCGCGAGGAAGCGGCGTGGGCTTCGGCCTGCGCCGCTTTTTGCGTTTCAGAAGGTGGCCCGAAGCGGGCGGCCATCTTCATGTTTGAGATCGGCGATAGCGAACCATTTCACATCGTCAGTATACGGGGCAAACCTCTGGCAACGGGCTCGATCACCGCTCACCTCGATCACTTTGCGCTGAAACCCTTCCCCAGGACCGATAACCGGCCATCCGATCAGCTTTTCATGTGACATTCGGCCCTCCCCATCGCAAATCTCCCATTCCCTAATTCACAAGCATCAGCGCACAGTCGGGGCGCATTGATTAGTTGCTGTTAGTCCTGATCCCAAATTCCCCCGATACGGGTACTTGATCCGATATTTCCACGAAGGGGGTCAATCGACCTCCACGACCAGCTTCCACCCCAACCGCTTCGCCATGGCGCGCGCCTGCGGGGTCCAGTTGAAATGCTCCATCACCGCGATCTGCCGTTCAAGCTCAGGCATGTCGGCGTAGAGGATGAGCGCATTGTGCAAATTGTCCTCGCCGATGATGTCGCTGAAGTTGATGCTGTCCGCGATATAGGCGCCGCCCACGGTCTCGTAGAGGATGCCGCCGTACCAGCGGTCGCGGGCGCTTGCTGGCATGTCCAGCTCATCCAAAATTCTCCCGGTGGCTTTGATCTTCGGCCCTGCCTTCTGGCCGATGCGGATAGCGATGATTTCGTCGGTCATGTCGTTCATTCCTTCTAGGCGCATCAGGCCGCGCCAGGCCGTTTCACTTTTTCCCACCACGACACGCGACCGCGCACATAGGGCGCTTCGGGGTCTTTCAGCATGAGGCCCTCTAGACCCCTCGCCCATACCCGATTCGCCTCGTCGCGAACATCGTCTGCCGTCTCTAGCCATATGTCGTCCAGAATTTCCACGGTGCCCGGTGAGGCTCCACGGCTACCCGGCGCCCATTCCCATGCGATCGGGCTGGACGCGGCCTCACCTGCTATGGCGACGAGCCGCGCCTTGCGTTCGATCTGGCGCATGTCGCATCGCCCACGCTGCCAATCTGACAGGGGCATGGCATCGAACAGGTGGAGCGTCCCGGCATTGCCGCCGAGCTTCCATCCTGCCTCGCACCAGCGCTTGGTCGCTGCCAGCGTGCCGTCCACGACATATTCGCCGTCGAACATCATCGGCTCGCCTGCGACGCGCTCCATCAGCGCCAATCGGTGCGCGAGATGTTCAATTCCCCCGATGGCCTGCCCGTTGCGCGTCCAGAGCCTCGCCTGACCGTCCAGCCCCGCGAACCAGAGGCCGCGGAACCCGTCAGCCTTCAGTTCACCCGATATTCCGCCGATGGGTACATTGCCCGACCATCTGCCGGCGAGCTGGCAGAGGCTGGCAGGTCGATTTTTGATTTCTATTGCGCCGATGGGGGTGGCCGGTCTCGAAAGAACGCGATGGTGGGTCACGCGGCCACCTTCACCCGTTGGCGGGCGCGCAGCTGGTCCACGAAATTGTATTCAGCGTACAGCCGCCGCTGAAACTCGCGAGCGGTCAGGACGGCGCGGCGGCGCTTTGCCAGCGCGATTCGCTCGCGCTTGTCGGCCGCTTCCCCCTCTTTCATATACGCAGTGGCCGCGCGCCGCGCGTTGGCCTGCTGATCGGTCATAATGTCGAGCTGCGATTGCAGGCGCCGTGCGTAATCGCTGGCAGATGCAAGAGCGCCCATAAGCAAATCGCGCTCGCGGCGCATGGCAAGATAGGCGCGCGCGATCCGCTCGCGGCGTGCTCGGTCGGTGGTCATGGTCCGTTCCTTCAAGATGCAGGCTCATCAGCGGCACGTTGCATCAGTCGCGCCGGACCCTCCCCGATTTCACCGATGGGGAGGGTTTCGCCTTACGCCGCGCGCGCCTCGATCCGCAGCGGCTCGAAACCTTTCGCCGTGCGCACATGGTCGGCCATGATCCGAACGGCGCTGGCCTTGTCGGGCGCTACGATAATCTCGTGCGCCTCGCAAAGCGTCGTGCCGTCAATGATCCGGCGCGATTCGTCACGCCAGCGGGCGAGGCAATGGAATTGCTTTGCCATCGGTCAGGCCTCCCCCCGCGAAGCTTTGCCCATCGCCTCCACGATCGCAGCCAATGCGTCCGCCTCTTCGGCGCCGCGCGGCGGCGTGAGGGCGTCGGCTGCCTTTTGCAGGGCAGCGAACATGGCGGGCGCTGCGGTCTCCATGCGCGCGACTGCAACCGGATCGGCGGCCGTGTAATCCTCGACCAAATCGGCCTCGAACTCGGCGCGGTTAGTCTCGTCATCTATGGTAAGATGTTCGACGAACTGCCCGTGACCGGCAACAACCGTTTCGATTGCATCCTCGGGCGAATTGGCCTCCGCGACCCAAAGCTCGGTAATCGTCGCCGTCGCGATATTGCGGACAAAATATTTCATCGGTTCAATCCTCCTAGGCCAGGCTCATCAGGCAGGGAGCGGCCAGTTCCCTGCGACCGGCGCGCGGTGGCGCCGGTTTCGCCGGTGGGGGTTAGAGATCGGGGCAATATTCGCGGGCGAGTTCCCCGGCGTACCATTCGACCGCGAAGCGTAAGCCGATGAGAGCCGATACGGGCGCGCTCGGGGCTTCGGCGTCCTGATATTCGGCATAGGTCCACGCCTTGCGGCGCATCAGGGCCGAGAGGATATCTTCAGCCGTGCGATCCGGGCCGTCGCCGCTGTAGCGCTCGCGATAGGTGTAGGATTCGCCGCTCGCGTCCCGATACTCGGAAAGCGCGGCCGCAATGTCGTTGCGGTAGCGGTGGGACATTTCGAGCATGTCGGCGGTATAGATGAGGTCCGACCACCATCCGGTGTCGGTCCCGCGCATCGCATCCATGAACGCAATGCGGGTGCTTTCCTCGGTGCGGCGCCTTTTCGGCCACGCTCCCTCCTTGGCGGAATCAAGGATAGTGCGGCGGACATATGCTTTCAGGCGGTTGGCCATGACGTTCATTCCTCCTAAGCCAGGCTCATCAGGCAAGGGGCGGCTATGCCCTTGCGACCGGCGCGCGTTGGCGCCGGTTTCGCCGGAAAGGGGGTTATTCGTCGTCGGCGTTCTCTTCGATCGCCGCGCGGATTGCTTCGAAGATGCTTTCGGCCTCGCGATACCATCCGGCGGCGATACGGTCGGAAAGGCTGGCGTCATCGGAAACCATCCCCTCCCCCCGCGCCTCATCGCAATATTCGGCGCGCGCCAGATTGGACGCCAGCCACGCGAATCGGTCGGCGTCATAAACGCTAACCATCGCGTCAATGGATTCGTGCCGCCAGTCATCAAGATCGGCGTCGGCGTCATATTCCAGTGTTTCGGCGAAAGCGTCGGCCACTTCGCTCGCCATCCGATAGCAATGATCGTCGGGAAGCATCCCCCCATGCGCGTTATAGAGCGCGTCGGTCATCCAATCGGGGGAGCCATCCTTTAGAGCAAGGAACGCGTCGCCATTGTCGCGCGTGCGGCTCTCAAAGGCATTAGCGAACAGGCGAGCGGTTTCGGTAAGATTGGTCATCGTTCAGTCTTTCAAAGGCCCTGCCATCATCAGGCGCGCCGCGGGCGAGCTGGCGCACGACGCCCCGCTAGGGGGCGTTTCGGCTATGCGGTAAGCGTGGCGATTAGCTCCTCGTCAGACATGGCCAGTATTTCGGCGGGAACAGGCCCATAGAGCGCATCGGATATGGCAACGGCGTTGCGGTGATGCTGAGCGGCATAGGCCTTGAAGCGGCGGCGCGTGGCGCCCTTGCTCAGGCCAGCGGCCATGCGGGCTAGATCGGCCTGCGTTGCGCTCTCTTGCAGCATGGCCTCAAGCTGAGCGGACATTAGCGGTTCTCCTCAATCATGTCACAGCGGGGGAAGTCGCGAGCATCCATGGCCCACAGGTCGCCGCCCGAGCCCTCGCACTCGTGGCCGATTAGGGTTGGCATGGGGGGCGAGAACGAGGCCTGCAGCGAGAGGATGAGCGAAGCGCCGAACAGGGCACCGATGAGGTAGCGGCTCATGCTGTGCAATCCTCGCTCTCGGCGTCCAGCTCGTCGGCGCACGCCTCAAAGATAGCTTCTGCGATGTCGCGGGTGTCGCCCAGGTCGTCGCCTGACTGGCTCCACCCATCGGGGCCGATATGGATAAGGGATTGGAAGGGCCGGCCCTGCGCGTCGACGCGGTCAAGGGTCACGGTGATATATTCCACGCGGGTCATAATGCGTCCTTTCATACAAGGCCCCTTACGGGGGCTAGTCGGTCGCGCTTGCGACAAGGGGCAATCTATGCGCGCCGAAACAAATTGCAAGAAAAAAATGCGGGAAAACGGCAGAAAACTGCGGGTCCTACCTCGTAGAATGATAAAGAGGATGCGCTGAGGAACCGCCTTTTTGACACCGGCCCCATGTTTTCGAGCATGCTACAGTTTGTAGTTGGAGATTGACTGAAGCGAGCGCGCGAATTGCGCTTCCCGATCATTGGCGCTACTGATTTCGAGAACGCCGGTTCAATTCCGGCTCGTTGGCCGAGACTTGGTAGAGCGCGGATTCAAGTCCCGCCGTCGCTTGCGACGTTATGCCCTTCGGTAAGGGCGGCCTGGCAGTCGGGAAAGACCGGCACTTACCCCTTGCGCAATATCCTCTGCGCCTCGGCCATCCCCCGCCCCGTCAGATCGGCGTATTCCTCTCCGAATGACCCGCGGTACTTTCGGATCAGGCGCTTTTCGAGGAGGGCCGGATCCGACCTACCCCAAGGAAGCGAGCCGCCGGCGCGTGCGAGTGCGACGAGGCGGTCTTTCACGTCAGAGTTCGCCGATCTGGTTTCCCGCCCATTTGCTGGTCGGATCGGTGATAGGCAGGACGCCAGTTCCCTCGCAGACGTCGCAGCCAGCCCATCGGTCGCGCTGGCGTTCGAGATTGTGGCCCGTCCCTTCGCAAGTCTCGCAGACACGTTCCCCGTCGCGGGGGAAGCCAACATAGCCGCCTGAACGCAACTTCGGTCGCGCTCGCTCCATTGCTACCGGATCGCGCGCCTGATATGATGCTGACGGCGGGTTTGGACTGGGGGATCCCGGTTGCCCGCCAACCCCCTCAAGCTGGCGAATCCGCAGCGCTGCCTCGCGAAGCAAGCCGCAATTAACCTCAGTCAGCGCGGGCGCCTCGTCTGCCATCTCAGAGCCGTTCCAATCATAGGTGAAGCCAAGCAGGCGATCGACCAGCGTATCAGGATCACTCATCCCCACCTCCTGCGGCAGAGAGGGCGGCGCGGGCGGCAGCCATGAGCACTTGCGCGGCATCGCGGGTCGTGTCGTCGTAAACATGCCCCATCGGGTGACCGCGTACCGGATGCGCAGTCATCATCTCGAAGTGCATGTAAGCTTTCGCCAGCGCGTCGTCACCAAGGCTATGGCTGTATTGCCTGCAAGTGGGGCACGGCGCAAACCCCGCATATTGCGGTGCCGCCAGCTCGTCAGGCTTATCCATTATCGCTCTCCTGGTTGAGTAGATGGGCGTGGGCGGCTCGGACGCGCTGGATCACGAACGGGATGTGCCCATGTCGGGGGTTGTCGAGGTAGGATCGTGAACACAGCGTTTCCTCCCAAGCCTCCAATTCCTCCCGCGTCGTGAATACCGGATCACGCATGTCCCGTTCCTTGTTGGGCGAGGAGGGCGCGGGCCTTTTCGCGCATTGCACCGGGAGTTTCGTGGCAGTGCGCGATATCGTACAAGGCACCCTCCAACTCCGCCACCCGCTCCCTAAGCGCGGTGAGTTCGCTGGCGCTATGCGCCGCCGCTTCCGCAGTCGCTTGCAGGGATATTGCGAGCGGAGCCAGCTTCTCCAGTTCTGCGGCTTGCTCCAAAACCATCTCCTGCCAATCGCGAGGCAGGATGTTTTCAAGCGCCCACTCGGTCGCGACACCGTGCAGGTCACAGTTCGGGTCTTCGCCAAGAACTTCGGCGCAGGTGCAGCGCTGCGGCAGTTCGATCAGGTCAGCCATGGCGTTCCGCGCACTCCCTCGCCAGCGCGATCATCTCCTTGGTTGGTTCAGTGGTCATGGGTGGGTTCCTTCGTCGGGCGAGTTTCCGACGTCCAACAACGGCTTTCACGAAAGCCATCGCGTCCTCAAAATCGGCGTCAAATTGTTCGTCTCCGCCATTGTTCACGGGAAGCGTAATCGACACGCGACCGTAGATGCCAAAGTCGGTGGCCCAGAAAACGACACTCTCGAGAGGCTCATCGGGTTCTGGCGGAAGGGCCGCGCTCGCAATCTCAGCGGCGCGCAGCACGGCATTCGATGAGCCGCTGTCGGCTTCAAGAAAGCGGATCAGGCATCGCAACGCATCTTCCGCGTTGGCGATGCCAGCTATGCCCGAGACCGAAGGACTCGGCGGCGAAGCCGTAGCGGCGCGGGCCGCAGGCAACGCCCGCGCATCACGATCACTCATCATCAGATCCTTTTAAGATACGGGCACGGAGACTTGTTGTGGCGGCAAGAAGCTTGTCGAGCGCACGTCGATCCACGACGACAACATTGGGATCGAGACACGGTTGGTAGCTCTCGGCTACCCCCAAACGCGCCCCCTCTATTCTCTCTACCAGTGCTTTAAGGTCGCCCCGCTCACCGCTCATGGTGGCCTCCGGCGATCTTACGGATTGCATTGCGCGAAACGATGTGGCGCTCGCCGTCCTCGAATTCGATCTGGCAGCTATTCATCTTGCCGCGCGCGACGATCCGGCAAAGCTGGCCATGACGTTCGGGAAGGTTGACCCGCCAGCGCCAGACGCGATCATAGATCATGGTGGCCTCCGGTGGCTTGGGCGATGGCGGCGCGCATCGACTGGACTTGGGCTGTGCCACCCAACGCCGGGAATGCGCCGAGCAGTTTTACCGCGTATTGCAGTTGGCTAAGCAAAGCAGGTGCCGCCGCTATCAGGCGGGCGTTGGCCTCCTGTTCACCTTCGTCAATTTCCGTGTCGCAGTACGCAACGGCGTGCATATTTGGGCGCCCGTACCACTCGCAGCCATCGTCAGGGGCTAGGATTTCATGGTATCCACAGCGCTCTGTCGCGATCCAAGGCCCCGGCGTCGCCCCCGTGCGGTCATTGGTGGTCATGCTGCACCTGTGGGGGCGGGGTGCGCGAACGCCTTCAGGGCTTCGGGGGTGAAGTCGCCGGGGTCGATGTGCATCAGAGCGACCCGACCGTGGAACAGTGCTCCTAAGTTCGGTTTGAACCTTGAAGTGAGACGAATCGCGAACATATGCGATCGGAGGGGCGCAAAACCGAAATTGAGTGACGGATTCGCGCCAGTATGGCGACGATCATCGTTTTCGGGAGGCAGGGGCCGGAGGTTCGAATCCTCTCTCCCCGACCAGTATCTTTTGCAATTATCAGACCTTGTAACGCCGGCCGACAATGCCTAGATTGTCCGTACGCCGTCGTGGTTTTCCCCCTTTCCATCACGGCCAGTGCCCCGTCGCAGGACGTGGGCGCGTCCTCCCTGGACCCTGGCCACCTCGTACTCCGGTACGAGGTGGTTTTTTATTCGGCTGCGAGCGGCAGGGTTTCGGGGCGATCGCGAAACGCCACGGCATCGGCGATAAGGTCCGCAAACCAGCCGCTCAATCGCGCAAGACGCTCGACATCGGGCGACCGGTCCGGGTTGAGGTAGAGCGTGCGGTCGATTTCGATCTGTACCGCGTGAACCGCATCGGCAGGCTTGCCATGCGTACGAACGATATGGCCGCCGGCATACGGTTGATTTCGCGATATGGGCTCGCCAAGACGCGCCGCAGCCTCTGCCACCATTTCGACAAGGCCATCGCCCGCGGTGGTTCCGAAACGATCCCCGATCACTACGCGCGCGCCATGCCCCTTCTGCCCTGGCGGAATTGGCGGCATACTGTGAAGATCGATCAGTATCGCATAACCAAAGCCTTCACGCGCGGCCGCCAGTTCCTCAGCGAGAGCGGTGTGATAGGGACGATGCAGCGATTCGAGCCGCCAATGGAGTGCGGCCCGGTCGATTGGCCGCTTCCAGAGCGGTCCGCAGTCGGCCAGCCGGGTGGGCACGACGCCGAGTCCTGCACGTTCCTTGCGCCCCGGCGCCGAAAACTGCGACCTCAGTGCCGGCGCGACTTCGCCGGGTGCCATCTGCCCTTCCCCGCGGTTGCAGTCGGCAACGGCGCGAGCCCAAAGCGCCGCGACGACCGTGGCGCCCGCCTTATCGGCACCGGCGGCAATCAGATCGCACCATCCATCTTCAAGGCGCTCGAGATCCGCGCGCGCCACGCGAGCGGCAGCCAATATCTCGGGCGGATAAACGCGACCCGCATGCGGCACGGATACAACGACGGGACTTCGCCTCACGGGCCGGTTGACAGCAACAGCGGCTGGCGAGATGGTGCGACGCGACATCGCCGCAACGTGGCAAAAAAGGCGCGATGAATCCAGCGGCGCGGGAATTTGTTAAATCTCTGACGCTATACGGCGACTTTACCATATTCAGTGATGCCGACGGAACCGGCGTCACGAGGGACCAGGGGGGCGTATTTCGACATGATTCGCATTTTGCTCGCGGAAGATGATGACGTGATGCGCGAGTATCTGGCGCGGGCACTGACCAGCGCCGGCTATCATGTGACCGCGGTCGATCGCGGCACCGCGGCGGTCCCCTATATCGACTCGGGGACGTTCGACCTCCTGCTTTCCGACATCGTGATGCCCGAGATGGATGGCATCGAACTTGCGCAGCACACCGCCAAGGTCGCTCCGCAGACGCAGGTGATGTTCATCACCGGTTTTGCGGCCGTTTCCCTTCGCGCCGAGGAAAATGTGCCGCAGGCGAAGCTGTTGTCCAAGCCCTTCCACCTCAAGGATCTGGTGCGCGAAGTCGACAATATGTTCGGTCGCGCGGACCGGTCGAGCCAACAATAACGCCGCATCTCCGCGCGAAGGGCTTGCCAAGCCGCGCGGAGCCATTTAGGGGGCGCGTCACCCCAAGGGATGGGCGTGTAGCTCAGTGGTAGAGCACTGTGTTGACATCGCAGGGGTCGCAAGTTCAATCCTTGCCACGCCCACCATTAAAAAACCCCGCTTTCTCCGCGAGACAGCGGGGTTTTTTGCGTCTGTCGCCGATGGCATCCCACACAGCTCACAATCGCGTCCACTTCGGACCGATCATCTCCCACGATGGCGAGCATTTGGTGTCAGCCATACATGCGGAAGACGCTCATTTTCATCTGGCGAACCATTCGCCGGTTCGTCTCCTTCGGCGCAACACGTACACCGGAAGGCAATTGCGCCCGCTGCGGCGAGCCGCTCGCGCCCGAAGCGACCGACTGCATGGGTTGCTGGACGCAGCGTCAATGGTGACACGCCGCCGGCCCGAACAGGCTGGCGGCATTTCTTTGCCAAACGGATCAGGCCATGCCGCGGGCCAGGTCGCCGCGCGAGGCGTCGCCGATCTGACTGCCACCGTCGCAATCCAGGATCGTGCCGGTGATATAGCCGGCGGCGGGCGAACAAAGAAAGACTGCCGATTCGGCGACCTCGGCGACGTTCCCCCAGCGCTTCATCGCGATCCGGTCGTAGTGTGCCTGCCGAGCCTCGGCGCCGGGAGCGAGGCGTTTCATGCCCTCGGTATCCGCAATCGGTCCTGGCGAGATGCCGTTTACCCGAACGTCCGGCCCCCATTCGAGGGCGAGAACGCGAATGAGCTGGTTGATTCCCGCCTTTGCGGCGCAGGCATGCGCCTGAAGGGCCGAAGCGTTGATCGCCTGCCCCGCGGTAATCGCGATCAGCGAGGCGCCGGGGCGGTTCAGCAAGTCATGACAGCCGCGAAATACGTTGAAGGTGCCATTGAGATCGATATCGACCACGGTCCGAAAAGCATTCGCCGACATGCCGAGCACGGGCGCCAGAAAATTGCCCGCAGCGCCGGAGATGACGATATCCATCGGGCCGAGCTTGCCGGCTACCGTTTCCATGGCGCCACGAATCGCCGCATAGTCACGAACATCGGCGGACAGCCCGATCGCCGCGTGTCCGATCTCGTCCGCCGCGCGCTGCGCCTTGTCGGGATCGCGCCCCGCGACCGCCACCCTGGCCCCGAGTTCGGCAAAGCGTTTCGCAATCCCAAGATTGATCCCGCTCGTTCCGCCTGCGACAAATGCCGTCTTGCCCGCAAGCAGATTGTCCCGAAATGTCGTCATGCGTTTGGTGTTCCTTTCCCTTGATGGAACCGCTGTGGGGTTGACGGATCCCATTCAGTCGCCTTTTGAAACTGGACCAGACAGCAAGGAGCCGAAGATGGCAAGTGGCCCCACCTCCAACAGCTTCATCTCGCAACGGTTGAAGCTGCACTACGCCGACTGGGGCAATCGCGATGCACCGCCCCTATTGCTGGTCCACGGCGGACGCGACCATTGCCGCAGCTGGGACTGGGTGGCCGATCGGCTGGCCGATCGCTACCATATCATCGCTCCCGACCTTCGCGGACATGGCGACAGCGCATGGGCGCCCGATGGCAATTATGAAATGGGCGCGTTCGTCTATGATCTCGCGCAGTTGATCCATCAGCTCGACCTCGCGCCGGTGACGATCGTGGCGCATTCGATGGGCGGCAACATCGCGCTTCGCTATACCGGGCTCTATCCCGCCAATGTGAAGAAACTGGTCGCGATCGAGGGGCTGGGCCCTTCGCCGAAGATCATGGCCGAGCGTGCAGCGAAACCCTTTGCCGACCGGTTTCGCAAATGGATCGACGACAAGCGTCAGGCCGCCGGGCGACAACCGCGCCGCTATGCGACGCTCGACGATGCGCTGGCACGAATGGCAGCCGAAAATGCCTATCTGACGCCCGAGCAGGCCCGGCATCTGACCATCCACGGCATCAACCGCAACGAAGACGGGAGCTGGAGCTGGAAATTCGACAATTATCTGAATGTCTGGCCAATCGTCGATTTACCACAGAATGATATCGAATCGCTCTGGTCGGCCATCACCTGTCCGACGCTCCTGCTTTATGGCGCCGACAGCTGGGCCTCGAATCCTGAGAAAGACGGGCGCCTCGATCATTTCAGGACCGCAAAGGTCATCGAATTCGAAAACGCCGGCCACTGGTTGCATCATGACCAGTTCGAGCGGTTCATGTCCACGCTAGAGGCGTTCCTCTAGACCGGCGGCGAACGCGCGCGGCGAACGCGCGCCCGGGAAGGCGCGATGGTCTATACGGGACAGATTCCGGCTCGACAGCGGCTGCTCGCCAGCGGCGGTGCGCTATTTGTCGCGGTCGGCATTGGGTTGGGCCTGGCGAGCGGATTCGACCTCCCCGTGCTACGCACAGCTAGCGAGGCGATCAGTGCTATCGCCCTCCCCGCGCCGCCGTCGAACGAAAAGACGGTGCCTGATCGGACACCGCGGGAGAGACCGAGCGGCAAGGCCTCAGCCGCGAACGAATATGCGAAGGCTGCACCTGTCGTCGCGCCGCCTCCCAGGCTGCCACCACCAAAGCCGCAGGAGGTTGTCGCTGCATCAACGCCAGGATCGGGCGCGGATGCTTCCGCCGGTGCCACGCCCACGCCCGGCCCCGGTTCAGGCGCCGGGGGGCGCGGCGACGGAACGGGCGCTGGCGGTTCGGGCTCTGGAACGGGAGGTGGCAGCAAAGCCATATGGCAGAGCGGCGTGATCCGCGACCGCGATTATCCAAAGACGGCAAGCCGCGCGAACGTCGGTGGCGAGGTGGAGGTGCGCTTCACGATCGAGCCGACCGGGCGAGTTACCAGGTGCCGCGTTACGCGGTCGAGCGGCGATGCTTCGCTGGACGCGACGACGTGTCGCCTGATCGAAGAGCGGTTCCGCTTCAGGCCCGCGACGAACAGCGCGGGTGAGCCGGTCGCGAGCTCCTATGGCTGGCGGCAGCGTTGGTGGCTCGAAAGTAAGCGCTAAGGCGCCCACACCCTTTCAGATGCTCGATTGCCACAATTTGCGACATAAACGCGAACGATTATCAATATCTGTTGACACTGCGAACGACTCTCAATAGCGGCGCGGACAACCAAACCAAAAGGGGGTTATCCGTGAAAACTTCTTCCGCATCGTTCCTCGCACTCTCCTGCGTGGGCAGCCTGATCAGCGCGCCCGCGCTCGCAGCCGAAGCCGACGCCGCCCAGGACGCACCTGGCAGCCGTAACGACATTATCGTGACCGGCAGCCTCGCGACCGAGGTGGAATCGCCGAAGTCCACGGCACCCATCGTCGATACGCCCCAGACGGTCACCGTCGTGTCGCAGGAACAATTGCGCCAGCAGAATCTCCTGACGCTGCGCGACGCGCTGTCGACGATCCCGGGCATCACCTTCGGCGCCGGCGAAGGCGGCGGCGGCTATGGCGACTCGATCAACCTGCGCGGCTATTCGGCGAACAACGACCTCACCGTCGACGGCGTCCGCGACAGCGCGCAGTACAGCCGGACCGACCCGTTCAATTTGCAGCAGATCGAAGTCTACAACGGCGCAAATTCCGTCTTCAACGGATCGGGCAGCGTCGGCGGCACGATCAATCTCGTCAGCAAGATCCCGTTCGCGCGCAACGCGACGACGGTGCAGGCCGCGGTCGGGACCGACAATTACTATCGCGCATCCGTTGATAGCAACTGGCGCGTGAACGAGCTGATCGCCGTCCGCCTGAACGCGATGTATCATGAGAACGACGTTCCGGGCCGCGACGTTGAATCTTACCAGCGCTGGGGCGTCGCGCCGTCGATCACGATCGGCGTCGACAGCGACACCAGCCTGACGCTGGCCTATATCCATCAGGACGATAACAACACGCCGATCTATGGCGTCCCCTTCTTCCTCAGCACGCTCAACGACGGGCCGCTGCCCGGAGTCAACGACAGCGACTATTTCGGTATCGTCAATCTGGACAAGCAGAAGACCAAGGTCGACCGCCTGACCGCAACGTTCCGCCACGCCTTCAACGACAATATCTCGATCCGTAACCTGACCCGCTGGCAGCGCGTCGGCCAGTACAGCCAGACGAGTGCGCCGCAAGGCACCTTCTGCCTCGCCAACAACCGACAACCGGTCGGATCGTCGGCAAACGCGACGACGGGTAACGCCTGTACTGTCTCGTTGACCAACGTCGTGGATTCCGCCGGGGTATTCCGTACCAGCGCGAACCCGCTCGTCGTCACGGTGGCGCCCGGCTTTTTCCAGCCCAACGGCCCGCGCGGACTGGTCCGCGACCAGGTGAACAACCTTGTCCATAACCAGACGGACCTGACCGTCGAGAGCGGCACCGCCGGCGGCGTCCACAACACACTCGTGGTCGGCGGCTCGCTGAGCTGGGAAGACTACAGCATCACGACCGCCAGCCTTGCGCGCAACACCTTGGGTCAGGCGATCCCGCTGCCGCAGATCAATCTTGCGAACCCGGACACGGTCTACACCGGCCCGATCAATTTCACGGTCACCGCCCGATCGAAGGGGCATAGCCACAACGCCGCGATCTATGCGTTCGACACGCTGGAACTTGGCTCGATGTTCGAACTGAACGCCGGCGTGCGGTACGAAAAGAACCGCGCGGAATTCCGCAACATCCCGCTCGGAACCTATCCGCCGGGTACGACTCCGCTCACGGCGCTGCAGTTGCCGACGCAGGTCAGCGACGAGAGCCTCTTCTCGTACCGCGTTGGCGCGGTCTTCCATCCGATCGAAAACGTCAGCCTGTACAGCGCCTATGGCAATGCCAAGACGCCCTCGTCGGCGACGGTGCGCCTGGGCTGCGGCACGCTCGCCGCGACCGGTGCAGCCGATCCCTGCGCCGTCGCGCCGGAAAAGGCCCGGACCTACGAAATCGGCGCCAAGGCCGAACTGGCGAACAAGAAGCTTTTGCTTACCGCAGCACTGTTCCGCAACGAGCGCAGCAACTTCCGGACCCCGTCGAACGATCCCGCACAGCCCAATTCGCTGCAGGTTCTTGACGGCGAATCGCGCGTCGACGGCGTCGCGCTCGGTGTGACCGGAAATATCACCCCGGAATGGGCGGTGTTTGCCAACTACACCTATCTCGACAGCGAAGTGCGACAGAGCGTTTCGGACTTCTGCCTTGCGACGCCGGGAGCGACCGGTTGCGGCAACAATGCCGCTACCCCCGATCCGCAGCGCGGCGACCAGCTCATCCAGACGCCGAAGCATTCGGGAAGCCTGTTCACGACCTATGTCTTCCCGTTCGGGCTCCAGATCGGTTACGGCATCACCTATCAGGGCAAGTTCGCGACCAACCAGCGCAACCTCGCTCAGCGCACGCAGTTCATGGTCGATGACTATCTGATCCACCGTGCCTTTGTGTCCTATGACTTCAAGAACGGCTTCGTCGCGCAGCTTAATGTCTCGAACCTGACGAACGAGGACTATTACACGGGCGTCCGCAACAATGTCGGCGCGGCGACGATATCCGGCACGGGTGTCGTTGGCGGGGGCGCGGTCAGCGGCGGCTGGGCAACGCCCGGCGACGCGCGCTCGGCAGTGTTCAGTCTCTTCTATAATTTCTGATCAAGCGGGCGGGCGCGGCGATTGCCGTTCCCGCCCTTTTCAGCCTAGAAGCGGCGCATGATCCGCATCATTCCAGATATTCTCGACGCGGCAGGCGTCGCCAGGCTCCGCGCGCTGCTCGATGCCGCCGACTGGGTCGACGGTAATGAAACGTCGGGGCCCCAGGCGGCGCTCGCCAAGCACAACCAGCAATTGCCCGAATTCGGCGAAGCCGCAGCAGAGGCGGGGCGGTTTGTTCTCGACGCGCTTGGCCGCGCCCCGCTGTTCATCGCGGCGGCGCTGCCGCTCAAAATCTATCCCCCCTATTTCAACCGCTATTCCGGCGGCGAAAATTTCGGCGACCATATCGACAATGCGATCCGGATGCGGCGCGGCAGCGATTTCCGGATGCGCAGCGATCTGTCCGCTACGCTCTTTCTTGCCGACCCCGACAGTTATGAAGGCGGCGGCCTGGTGGTCGAGGGGTTTACCGAAGCGCCGGGACTCAAACTGCCGGCGGGGCACATGGTTCTGTATCCTTCGACCACCGTCCACCGCGTTGAACTCGTCACATCGGGCGCACGCGTGGCGAGCTTCATGTGGATCCAGTCGATGGTCCGCGATCAGGGCCAGCGAAACCTGCTCTTCGATCTCGACATGGGCGTGCAAGGTGCGGCGATGGCGCTCGGTCAGGGCGATGCGACGGTGGTGCGTCTGACCGGAGTGTACCACAATTTGTTGCGGCGCTGGGCCGACAGCTAATCCAGCATCGCGCGCCACTCGCGCGAACAGAATTCGCGGTCGCCCACGACCATGGTCGCCGCCAGCCCCTCCGCGTCGGCCAGCTCCATCGCCCTGTCCGGCCCGACTACTGTCAAGGCGGTCGCCCAACCATCCGCCATCATGCAACTGCGATGCACGACGGTCACCGATGACACGCCGTTGATGATCGGGCGCGCAGTGCGCGGGTCGAAGCTGTGCGAAAACTGCTGGCCATCCGCTTCGAAATTGCGCCGGTAGTTGCCCGAAGTCGCAACCGACAGATCATGCAGCGCGATGCGCCAGGCGGGACGGGAGGATGTGGGCGGCATCTCGACATCGACCCACCAGGGTTGGCCGTCGGGGCGAATTCCCTCTCCGCGCAGTTCGCCACCGACTTCAATCAGGAAATGCCGGACACCCTGGTCAAGCAGCCATTCGGCCGCGAGATCGACGCCATAGCCCTTGGCGATCCCCGACAGATCGAGCGCCGCGTGCGCGCCGCGGCGGACGCGCGACGTCCCGGCATCGAATTCGATCGTGCGGTCGTCCGGGCTGACGCTGTCCGGCGGACGAGTCACCAGCCCGTTGCTGCCGAATCCCCAAAGCTCGGTAAGTTTGCCAAGGCCGATATCGAAGGCACCATCGCTAGCCTCCGCAATCCTGGTCGCGGCCGTCATGACATGGGCCAGTTCGGGCTGCACCGCCTGCCATTGCCCGGCCGGCGCCCGATTGAAACGCGACAGATCGGAGTCCGGCGCCCATTGGCTCATCTGCGCGACGACGCGGTCGAACGCGGCCTGAAGCCCCGCCACGACATCGGACGGCGGGGACAGGACGTGGAGCGACCAGTTGGTGCCCATCGTCTCGCCCGCGAAGCTTTCGACGCCCCCGTCCGCGACGCGCGGCGCAAAGGCGGCCGGCGTCAACGCACGCGGAATCAGAACCCGGTCGTTCAGGGTGCCAGCACCTCAAGCGTCGTGACATAGCTCGCGCGGCGCGCGATCGGCGGCGGCGTCCCTTCCGCGCCCTCGCCGGCCTGCGGCGTCGTGACGTTCAGCCAGTACATGCCGGCTTCGGGCCAGGTCACCGACACCTTGCCGTCGGCACCGGTCTTGAGATCGATCTGGCCAAGCTGGTCGCGATACCGGATTCCGCCGGGAATGACTGTCACCGGCAAATCCGCCGCGGGCTTTCCGTCCAGCAGGAACTGGAATGTCGCCGCCTCTCCGGCGATCAGGTCATTCGGATGGGTCACGGGAACCAGCTCGATGCCCTTGCCCGTCGGCTTGAACAATGTTGTCGTCGGCTCGCCGACGGTCACGAAAATCTCGTTGCGATTGTTGGCTTCAGCGGTCTTCACGTTGGTCGCGCCCGCAGGAACCCTCTCGGCGAGATTGTCGGCGGTCGTCCCGCGCGGCAGACGCTCGGTCTTGCCATTGAGGTCATAGCTGCCCATCAGCATGTCGGCGACCGACGCGATGCGATAGGTCCCCTTCTGCGTCAGGTGAACGTCGAACGTGCTGCGATAGCGCCCCGTGGACTTGTTCTCGATCGCCACTTCGGTGCCGTCGGGCGCCCACGCCTTGACCGCGTCGAGCCGCAGCGGCTGATGTTCGAAATAGAACAGGTCGTTCGAAACCGCGGCGTCGACCGTTACCCAGACATCATCGCCCGAAAGCACCGTGGACGACGGCATCATCCACTGCCGATGTGCACTCGCCGGAACAACGGCCATTGCCGCCAACGCGACCGTCGCGGCCAGTCGGAGAATCTGCTTCTTCATTTGCCTGTCCTTTCGAAAGATCAACGGAAAGCGACCGAGACGGCGCCCAATTCGGCTTTGCCCGCGGCGCGGCCGCCGGCACCGGCTTTCGCCGGCCAAGTGAACGGAATGCGGAGAAGTTCGCGGCCGCCAACCTCGCGCGCCGCTTCGATAACAAGTGTATATTCGCCGGCAGCGGTCGCGCCGAGCTGCGCCCGGGTGAACGATATTTTCTGCGCGCCGGGCGCGCGCGTCGCGCCCGTGATGCCATTCGCGGGGAAGGTCATCGTGCGGCCCGAGGCACGCCACCACTGACGCACGTCGCGCAGCCACTTGTTGCCCTCGTTGTTCTTCATGTCATGGTCGTACCAGACCGCGACAGTCTTGGCGGGCGCGCCGGCCTTTTCGACCCAGATCGCCACATAAGGGCGGTGATATTCGGCGACCTTCAGTTGCGGGATCGTGATCGTGACGTCCATCGTGGCCGGTGCCGCCGCCGCGACGACCGGCGCCGTCAACGCCGCCGCCAATGTTCCGCCAATCAGGATCGTTCGCGATGGGGACTGCATGAAAGCTCTCCTTAGTGGATGAAAATGATCGCGACGGCCGCCGGAAGGACAAGGCCCGCGCCAACGAGCGGCCACGTGCTCTTGCGCTTTGCCGAATGCAGCCACAGCAGGAAAAGGCCCGTGATCGCGAAGACCATGCACGCAAAGGCGAAGATATCGATGAACAGGCTCCATTCCTGCCCCGAATTGCGGCCCTTGTGGAGATCGTTGAGATAGGAGATCCACCCACGGTCGGTGACTTCGCTTGTCACCTCGCCCGTTGCGCGATCGATCGCGACCCAGGCATCTCCGCCCGGGCGCGGCGCCGGCAGATACACTTCATCGGCGGACCATTCGGCCTCACCCGACGCCTTGACCGGAAAATGACCTTCGACCCACGTCGCGACGGGTTTGGGCAGCGCACCCTTCCCGCCCGCGGGATCGGCGCCGAGTTGTCCGAGAATCGTCGGCGGCATTTGCACCGCTTTCTCGGTCACGACGGGCGAGCCTTCGATATCGGCGGCGTGATTGAGCGTGAAGCCGGTGATCGCGAACAGGACGAGCCCGATCAGGCTGATCGCCGAACTCATCCAATGCCACATATGCAGCTGCTTCAGCCAGAAGGCCTTGCGGCTCTTCTTGCTCGCCGGTCGCTGATTTTGGGGTGCATGCATTGGGAGGAGTCTGCCTGAAGGAAGCTCGCCATTATCGAGAACGATTCGCAATTACAATAATTATTGTAGCCTTTTTCGCCTTTTCCCGACGGGCTAATCCTTCTCTTGATCCGCCATAGCGATCAGCTTGCCCACTCGCCGGGATTTTCCTCCTCACCGATCAGGGCAAGACCGTGCGCGATCGATGTCAGTTCATCGCCAGTGGCGATCCGTTCGGAACCGAAACGGCGGTCGAAGACGGCGCGGATCGCCGGGATCAACGACGACCCTCCGGTCAGGAAGACGCGGTCGATACCGCGAGCCTCCACCCCCGCCTTTTCCAGCGCCCGGTCCATTGCGGCCTCGATACGGCCAAGATCTTCCGATATCCAATGTTCGAAATCGCGGCGCAGGACGTCCGCCCGGATTTCCACACCCCCGCCGCTGAACGAAAATTGGGCCGCATCGCTGTTCGAAAGCGCCCGTTTCAGCCGACCAACGGCGTCATAGAGTGGAAAACCCTGCTCATGCTCGATCAGCGCGATCATCCGCCCGATGAGTTCGGGTCGCTCCGCGTCCCGCTGCAATCGCCGAAGCTCGTCGAGCGTTCGACGGTTCCGCATCAGCGCGAGGCGAGACCAGTTTCCAAAATCGGCGAAATAGCCGCCCGGAATTTCGAGGATCTTTTCGAACGAGCGATAATGGCTACCCTTGCCCAGCAACGGCAGGACAAGCCGGTCGACGATGCGATAGTCGAACTGGTCGCCGGCAATCGCAATTCCCGCCGACGCGAGCGGGATGCAGCGCCGCACTGCGCCCGGCTCGGCGATGCGAACAACCGAGAAGTCGGTCGTCCCGCCCCCGAAGTCCGCAACGAGGATCGTCGCGGGCCGCGACAGCCGCGAGGCATAACTATGGGCCGCACCCAACGGTTCGAAGACATAATGAAGCTCGGCACCAAACGCCTGGAGCATAAGGTCATAGCGTTGGCGCGCCAGCACGGGGTCGGCGCGGGCGCCCGCATACTCGACCGGCCTGCCGACGATGATCCGGCGCGGTCTTTCGTCCAGACGCCCGCCAGCGTGAACCACGAGCTTCTGCAGGAAAAGCCGGCCAAGATCCTCGAATCGAAAGATCCTGTTGAAGATCATCGCGCGCTCGAACAGCGGGCTCGCCGCGACGCTCTTGAACGATTGGACAAACCGGCTGTCGAGCGGCGACTGGAGATACTCCTCGATCGCCCACGGACCCGCCTCATGCGCGATGCCCTGCCAGGCCCGCTCCTCCTCCCAGAAACACAGCGCCGACCGGAACACCGAACTGTGCGGGTCCTCGCTGCCGAATTCGACAAGCTCGGTCGCGCCCGCACCGTCCGCCAGCGCAACCACGGTGTTGGTCGTACCGAAATCCAGCCCAAGGGCGCCACCTGTCGACTTGCTTTGCATCGTCCATCCTTTGTTGCCCGGTCGTTCAGCGCCGGCGCGGCACGACCGCTGCAACGATGGGCGACAGGTTGCGGCTGCGTGCCTCACAGCGGCAAACGGCCATCAGGTCAACGGAAACACGAACTTTCACAGCTCCAACAGAGCAGCGCGATCGATGGGGAACCGCGAGTCCGAGGCGCGCCCGAAATATGTGTGGCAATCGGAGCCCGGATCCTCCGGCAGGAGGCTTCGCCAATGTCGGCAACACGCCCCGCAGGCAACGCCAAAAGCTCCCTGATCGCTCAGCGGGCAATCGCGCCGATGCGAAGCAGTTCGCCGCGTTTCAGCCTGAAGTTAACACGGCCGAAGAGAAGTGGCGGAGACGGAGGGATTCGAACCCTCGGTACCGGATTTACCAGTACGACGGTTTAGCAAACCGTTGGTTTCAGCCACTCACCCACGTCTCCGCATGGTCTACCGCGCTAGCGGCAGGCTGGCCTTAGGCGGGTCGCTATAGCCATGCGTTTCGCGCCCCGCAACGCCAAACATTGCCCTATTTTGACGTTCCACGTCACGGCTCGCGGCAAAATCGATTCGGTCTGGCGCAAAATCGACTCAAGTCATCGCCCATTCATTGCTCGCGATTCACTGTACGAGTCATGGTAAACTCGCGTGGCGCACCATGCGCCAACCGATTTGGGGGAAATATGCGTAAGACGCTCACCTATCTTGCCGCCACCGCCGTTACATCCATGGGGCTGATGCTCTCGCCCGTCGCGGTAAACGCACAGATGACCTCGGTGGATCCGAACACGGCTATCGATTCCGACCTCGACAATCCGCGCCCCGCACCCCCAGCCGCATCGCCAGCCGCAAGCGACCCGTCACTCGACAGCGACCTCGCCACCGGCGACCAGCAATATTCGGCGACTCCGGACGCCGGCACGACCACGAGCACGACCGATACGGTGGTCAACACTGCGCCGCCGGGAACGACCTACAAGAAGGACGACCTGATCGGCGCGGCCGAGGGCGTTTTCGGCAAGGGGGCGCAGGGTCTTGCGGGTCTGATAGAAGACATCCTCAAGAAGCAGGGCGAGCCCAATGCCTATATCGTCGGCCGCGAGGCTGGCGGCGCGCTTGTTCTCGGCGTCCGCTATGGCTCGGGAACCCTGTTCCATAAAGTGGAGGGCGAGATGCCGGCGTACTGGACGGGCCCCTCGGTCGGTTTCGACGCGGGCGCCAATGCGGGCAACACCTTCGTCCTCGTCTACAACCTGTTCGACACCAACGACCTCTATAAACGCTATCCTGCGGGCGAAGGCGCCGCCTATCTGATCGGCGGCTTCAACGCCTCCTATCTTCGTCGCGGCGATGTCGTCCTCATCCCGATCCGCGTCGGCGTCGGCGCGCGGCTCGGCGCGAATGTCGGCTATATGAAGTTCCGCAAAAAGCAGAACTGGGTGCCATTCTAAGACCCGGCGCGCATAAAAAGGGCGATCGGCTCGCGTCTTCGGACGCGGGCCTTTTCTTTGCCGCCGTCAGGGCTGAGCGATCGTCAGCATCGGGTAGCGTTCGAGCCAGCGTTTCGACGAGAGCCTTTGCCGGAAAATCGGATCTGCTCTTCCTGCGAAGGAAAGCGTCGGCCGCAATCGCATGGCAAACAGATCGTCGAGGCCTAGAGGCGCGCTGATTTCGACGCCCCCCGCAACCAGCCTCGCCGCGACCGCAGTCGCCGTTTCGGGCCAGTGCGTCATCGCATCGGCCACAGAAACATAGGGCGCATCGCCATTGCGTACATGCATCCGCGCCTGGTTCTTTACCGACCAGTCGAAGCACGGCAGCACTGCTCCCAGCTCCTCTTCGAAGGCCCGATCGACAGCTTCATCCGCCGCTTTGGGATCGAACCACAACACATCCGTGTCGCCTGCCGGAGGAGCGCCCGAACGACCGTGCAGATGATCCCAAACGGCGTCGCGCACAAATCCGGCGCCGATCCATCCATCGGGAAGCGCCAGATCGGCGACGGCCGATAGGGCCGCCATGCGGTGTTCGTCGGCCTCGAGGAGCGCGCGCACCATGGCGTTCGCCCGGTCCTCGCTATCAATCGCCATCGAACGCGATCAGCGTCTCGCAAGCAATCCCTGATGCCCCCAGTCGCTGCGCGCCGCCCAGATCAGGCAGGTCGATGACAAACATCGCCGCCGCGACTTCGACTCCGACACTGCGCATCAGCGCTGCCGTCGCGAGGATCGTGCCGCCTGTTGCCAGCAGGTCGTCGACCAATACGACGCGGTGCCCCGGCAAAACCGCACCCTCGTGCAGTTCGAGCCGGTCGACGCCATATTCGAGTTCATAATCCACGCCGATGGTGACGCCCGGCAGCTTTCCCGCCTTGCGCACAGGGACGACCCCCAGCCCCATGGCCGTCGCCATCGCAGCACCGAACAGGAACCCGCGCGCTTCGACTGCAACGATGTAGTCGGGACGATGGGCCGCGGCGCGCGCGCTCAGGCGGCGGACGCTCTCGGCAAAGCCGACTGCGTCGCCGATCAACGTCGTAATGTCGCGGAACTGAACACCGGGCTTGGGAAAGTCCGGGATGGTGCGGACGAGCGACGCAAGGTCGAGGTCCGGCTGAGGCGGGAGGGCGATCATCGTCGTGGTCGCCCTCCCTTATGACCTCAATGCTTCTTGTCGGCCCAGATGTTGCGGTACGACATATAGGTCAGGCCGGTGAAGATGAGCAGGAAGATGAGGGCTGCCCAGCCCACCTGGACGCGCTTCACCAGCTTGGGTTCGGCAGTCCAGACCAGGAACGCGCTGACATCCTTGGCCATCGCCTCGACCGTATTCGGCGAACCGTCGGCGAACGTCACCTGACCCTTGGTCAGCGGCGGCGCCATCGCGAGGTTCAGGTTCGCGAAATAGGGGTTGAAGTGGAGGCCGGTGCCCGGACGCAATTCCTTCGGCAGGTTCGCCGGCGGATTCTGGAAACCGGTCAGCAGCGAATAGACATAGTCCTTGCCGCCTTCGCGCGCCTTGGTGATCAACGACAGGTCAGGCGGCAACGCATTGTTGTTCGCTGCACGCGCCGCAACTTCGTTGGCATAGGGGCCGGGGAAGTAATCCGACGGCAGGCCGTCGCGCGTCGCCGGTTCGCCCGTGTCGGGGTTGACCGACGGCACCTGGAAGCCCTTCGCGAAGGTCTTCACCTGACCTTCGGTATAGCCGAGATCCCCGATATCGCGGAACGCGACGAGGTGCAGGCTATGACAGGCCGAGCAGACTTCCTTGTACACCTGAAGACCGCGCTGCAACTGGGCCTTGTCCCAGTGCGGCATCAAGCCATCGCTGGCCAGCTTCAGATGCTTCGGATGTTTGTGGAACTCGTGCGAAGCATTGGGCTCATTGGTGAGCGGCGTCGTGAGGATCGCGAACACCAGCGCGGCAATGAAACCCAGGCCGACGAGGAAACCGAGCGGACGAACCATGGCTTTATCAGCTCCTATTAAAGTCCGGCGCTCAGGCCGTGGCTGCCGACGGGGCGTCGGCATGCTTTGCGAGGACCGCCTCGGTGATCGAATTCGGCATCGGCAACGGCCGCTCGATCCGCGAGATGATCGGCAGGATGATCAGGAAGTGCGCGAAATAATAAGCCGCACCAAGCTGGCTGAGCAGAACATAAGGCTGCTCGGCCGGGCTCTTTCCGCACCAGCCCAGAATGAACACGTCCGCAACCAGGACCCAGAAGAAAATCCGGTTGAGCGGGCGATAGTTGGATGACTTCACCGGCGAGCTGTCAAGCCAGGGCAGGAAGAACAGCAGCGCGATCGCCGCGAACATGGCGAGCACGCCCCACAGCTTCGCATCGATCCACAGGAAGTTGAAGGTGAAGGCGCGCAGGATCGCGTAGAACGGCCAGAAATACCATTCGGGCACGATGTGCGCCGGCGTCGAAAGCGGGTTCGCCGCGATATAGTTGTCGGCGTGGCCGAGCAGGTTCGGGCTGAAGAAGGTCAGCGTAACGAACAGCAGCAGGAAGACGCCGACGCCGAAGCCGTCCTTCGCGGTGTAATAGGGGTGGAACGGGACGGTGTCCTGTTCGTCCTTCACCTCGATGCCGGTCGGGTTCGACGAACCCGGGATATGCAGCGCCCAGATGTGCAGGATGATGACGCCCGCGATGACGAACGGCAGCAGGTAATGCAGCGAGAAGAAGCGGTTCAGCGCGGCATTATCCGGCGCAAAGCCGCCAAGCAGCCAGACGCGGATCGGGTCACCGACGGCTGGAATGGCCGAGAAGAAGCCCGTGATCACCTGCGCGCCCCAGAAGCTCATCTGCCCCCACGGAAGAACATATCCCATGAAGGCAGTCGCCATCATGAGGAGGAAAATCACCACGCCGAGCAGCCACACCATCTCGCGCGGCGCCTTGTACGAACCGTAGTAAAGGCCGCGGAAAATATGCAGATAGACGACGATGAAGAACATGCTCGCGCCGTTCATGTGCGCGTAGCGGATGAACCAGCCGGCATTCACGTCGCGCATGATATGCTCGACCGAGTTGAAGGCGACACCCGCATTGGCGGCATAATGCATCGCCAATACGATACCGGTGACGATCTGGATCACCAGCGCGACGCCCGCGAGGACGCCGAAGTTCCAGAAATAATTGAGGTTGCGCGGAACCGGATAGCCGGCACCGATCGCGTTGTAGACGAGGCGCGGAAGCGGCAGCTTCTCGTCCAGCCACTTCATCAGCGGCTGCTGCGGTTCGTAGTTCTTGGCCCAGGGAAAGCTCATCTTATCTCGCTCCTCAGCCGATCGTCACGACAGTGTCGCTGTTGAATTCATAGGGGGGCACGACCAGATTCTTGGGTGCCGGGCCCTTACGGATACGCGCCGCAGTGTCGTAGTGCGAACCGTGACACGGGCAGAAATAACCGCCGAAGTCACCGCGATTTTCACCCTCGGCCGCGCCAAGCGGCACACAGCCAAGGTGGGTGCAGACACCAAGCGTGATCAGCCAGTTTTCCTTGCCGGGCTTGGTGCGCTCGTCGATCGTCTGCGGGTCGCGAAGGTCGCTCAGGGGAACCTTCTTCGCGGCGGCGATTTCGGCCGGCACGAGGTTGCGGACGAAAACCGGCTGCTTGCGCCAGCTGGTCTTGATCGCCTGCCCCGGCTGGATCGCCGAAATGTCGATTTCGGTGGTCGATTGCGCGAGCACGTCGGCGGAGGGGTTCATCTGGTTGACCAGGGGGAGCACCACCGCGGCCGCACCGACACCTGCAAAACTGACTGCTGCGATGTTGATGAAGTCCCGGCGCCGCACGCCATCTTCGATGCCGGCGGTAGTATCGGTTTCACTGGCCATTCGATTGCCCTTGCATGGGTGAACTGACAAAGTCCCCGAAGAAGGATGGCCCGCCCCTGATGCGCGCGCGCAAAACGGCGCAGCCCGGCGGCCCCTCCGGGAATTGCCGGCCTGATAGCCGGACAGTCCGGCCTTGCCAACAGGCAATTTCCGCTTCGGTCACTTGATCGGGATGCTGCGGCCAAACCTCTCGATTCCCGACGCTTGCCCCTTTATGGCAGCGGCATGGAAATCGCCCTGTTTCAGCCCGACATCGCCGGCAATGTCGGCACCATCCTGCGGACGGCTGCCTGCTTCGGCGTACCGGCGCATATCATCGAACCCTGCGGCTTTCCTTTTGGGAATGCGGCGCTCAAGCGGGCGGGGATGGATTATGCCGTGCGCGCCAACGTGCAAAGGCATGCCGAATGGGGCGCCTTCAGGCAATGGTCGCAGACCGGCGAACGGCGAACCGTGCTGCTCACGACCGCGGGCGCGACTCCCCTTCCCAATTTTACGTTCGATCCGGACGATATTCTCCTCTTCGGGTCGGAAGGTTCCGGCGTGCCGCACCACGTCCACGAAACGGTCTCGGCGCGGGTCGCGATTCCGATGCAATCCGGCTTTCGATCCTTGAATGTCGCGGTGGCGGCTGGCATCGCGCTCGCGGAGGCGCTCCGCCAAACGAAAGGCTATCCCGCATGATCCCGCTCGACACTCAGCAGCAGGCGGCACGCACCTGGTTCGAGTCGCTGCGCGACCGCATCTGCGCCGAATTCGAGGCCATTGAGCGCGAAGCCGGCAGCGACGCGCGCTTCGGCTATACGCCATGGGACCGGGAGGCCGAGGGACTCGCCGTCGGTCAGGGCGGCGGCGGCGTTCGCGGCGTGATGACCGGCGAGGTCTTTGAAAAGGTCGGCGTCAATGTCTCGACCGTCGGCGGGGAATTTGCACCGGACTTCGCGAAGTCGATCCACGGAGCCGGCGAAGACCCGGCCTTCTTCGCAACCGGAATCAGCCTGGTCGCGCATATGGCGAACCCGCATGTTCCGGCGGTGCATATGAACACGCGCTTTCTTGCGACGACAAAACGCTGGTTCGGCGGCGGCGCGGACCTCAACCCGCCGATTCCCTACCGCGAAGATACCGACGCCTTCCATGCGCGTTTCCGTGCCGCATGCGCCCCCTACGGCCCCGACGTCTATGAACGCTACGCCAAATGGGCGGACGAATATTTCTATATTCCGCATCGCGGCGTCCATCGCGGGGTAGGCGGCATATTCTACGACCATCTCGAATGCGGCGACGATGCCGAGTTCGACCGCAGCTTCGGTTTCACCCAGGCGGTGGGTGAGGCCTTTCTGGACATATTCCCGCAGATCGTACGCCGGCGGATGGCGCAGCCCTTCACGGAGGCTGAACGCGACGAGCAATTGATCTGGCGGGGGCGTTATGCCGAATTCAACCTCGTCTACGATCGCGGGACGCTCTTCGGGCTCAAGACCGGCGGCAATATCGATGCGATCCTGATGAGCCTGCCGCCGCTGGCGAAATGGAGCTGATACAAAAAGGGCGCCCCGTCACCGGAGCGCCCTCTTGCAATCGACAGCCGTCGATCAGGCGAAAACGTCTGCGCCCCCGCTCGTTCCGATGCAGCGATAAACCGCTGCGGGCATCGAAACCGACACCAGGATCGTCGGAACATAGATGACCAGCGCGAGAAAGAGCGCGCCGATCATTGCGCCGAATCCCGCATCGGGTGTCATCATCGCACTCGCTACGCTGCCCAGCACCAGCGATACGATGAAGAAGAAGACGAGGAACAATATCCCCATCAGGACATTGAAACCCACGATCGTCCACTGCGACGCGCTCGTCAGCCGCCACGACTCGGCAAAGGCCGAAAAGGGATTCGACGACCGGTTCACCGCCATCAACGGGCCGGCAACCGTCAGGCGACCGAAGAACCACAGGAAGAAGATGATGATCGCGGCATAGATGATGATGCCGAACAGGATGAGTCCTGCCGAGGCTCCACCCGTCGCCAGACTCTCGATCGACATCCCGCTCGCCCCGAACACGGCAAAAGCCAGCAGGCCGACGATCAGCAGGACAATGTACATCATGATGACGGTCGCAATGTAGACGACGAACATCCCGAGCATATAGGCCGCGCCTGCCCCCAGGCCCCAGCCGATATCGCTCGCCGGCTCGCCGCCCACAAGCCCGGTTCGCCAGATCAACAGGCTTGCCGCAAAGACGATGGTCCCGGCAACGAGCCCGAAGAGCATGAACGATCCCAGCGCTCCGAAAGCGGCCGACGGATCGCCTTGCGCCATCATCATCGTCATCATCGCGTTACGCAAAAGCAGCCAGCCGAGCAGGCAGGCCACGACCACCGCGCCGCCAAGCCACATCAGCATCTGCACCCAGTTCGCCTTCAGAAACGCGAAGGTTTCCGAGAAGGCGGCTCCGATACTCATCTTGACCATATCACTTCCCCCGTTGTTGCTTTTACTCCGTTACCGCCGACCCCATTCGCACCTGTTGTTATGCCCCATCGCCTTGACGATCGTTCGTCACGCGAAGACCTCGCCCGCGCCGCGCACGGCGAGCTGCCGGTAAACGGACGCGATCACAGCCGTGTTGAGCAAGCCAAAACCTGCCGATACCGCCGAGTTTATTATGCTGCCAATCAGATAACCGAACGACCCGCGCGCACCGAACACGCTGGTAACGCCGCCGACGATCATCGAAATCACCAGCATGGCAATCACGAACAGGATGACGAAAAGCGCGATCCGCCATCCGTTGCCCCGCGTCAGCTGCCAACTTCCCATCAGCGAGGAAACCGGGTTCTTCAGATTCTGGTCGACCAGCAACGGGTAGACCGCGGCAAACCGACCAACCAGATAGAGCGCCGGAATGATCAGCAGGAGCATCGCGATACCGAACATCACCGACTGGACGACAAAGATCACGATCAGGGTCGGGAGCATGGTGAACGCGAAACCCAACGCCTCGCCCACGCTGGTACCCGACCGGGCAAGCCAGAGGCGGAGAATCGCCACCGAACCCAGCGTCGATGCGACCATGACCGCAAGCAGCCACGGTATCTGCTGACGCATTTCCTCGACAAGCATCGCGCCGAGTTGATCGGGAGTCGCGTTGCCAGCCGGCGCGAGCGGCTCCGGCCCCAGAATGGCCATCGCCATCCCCGGAAGAAACAGGAACAATCCGGCCAGGACGCTCGTCAGCGGCAGGTGCGCCCGCACCAGTGTCACCGCGTCGTCCCAGGCCGCACCCATGTCGAATTTTGCCATTGATACCCCGTGATTTATCTTGTGCCCGATTTCGGATGAAACTGACGGTCTTCGTCCGCAATGTCCAGCCTTCATGCCGACCGCAAATCCCGCCCTTGCTTCCCGCGCAGCAACACGGCAGGAACCGCGCCATGTCCGCCCTTCCCGCACCCGAATGGATCGTATCGCCAGGTCTTGCCGATTATGCCGATGCGCTGATCGACATGGAGGCGCGGGCCGCCGCGATTCATGCAGGCACGGGCAAGGAACGCATCTGGCTACTCGAACATCCGCCCCTTTATACGGCGGGAACCAGTGCGGATCCCGCCGAATTGCTCGACGCGCGATTTCCTGTCTTCGATGCCGGGCGCGGCGGACGCTATACCTATCATGGTCCCGGACAGCGTGTGGGGTATGTCCAGCTTGATCTGGCACGACGCGGACGCGACGTGCGGGCCTATGTGGCCGCTCTCGAAAGCTGGGTCATCGACGCGCTCGCGCTGCTCGGCGTCGAGGCACGGCGGGCCGAGGGACGGATCGGCATCTGGACCGACGACCCGCAGGGGCGCGAAGCGAAGATCGGGGCGATCGGCGTCCGGGTAAAGCGCTGGGTCACGCTACACGGCTTTTCGCTCAACCTGAATCCGGACCTCGCGCACTTCAACGGCATTGTGCCCTGTGGGATCGCCGAGTTTCCGGTCACCAGTCTTGCCGCGCTGAACAATCCCGCCACGTTGGCTGATGTCGATCGGGCGCTGGCGGATGCTAGCGCTGCCTTTCTCGACAAGCTCCGGACGAGCGATTAGGAACGGCGCCATGACGCGGACCATCTTCATCGCCCTGCCCCTTTTCCTGCTCGCTGCCTGCAATAGCGAGCCCGCCGGGAAATCGACCGCCAAGCTCGACGCCGTCGAAGTGCAGCCGGGATCGATCAGCGACTCGATGATCATTCTCGACGACAGCGCCGGCGACGGCACCGCGGTCGATAACAGCATCCCCGATGACGGCACCAAAAAGGCCGACGCGGCGAAACCAACCGATGAAACCGCTGACGAAAATGCTGGCGAGCTCAAGTCGGACAATCCCGAAGCGGTTCCCGCTCCGGGCGGTCAAAAAGCGGTTACGCCCGACGGCACCGCCAAAAAGAGCGACTGACGCGCCGCCCCTAACGCAGCCCAAGGCTCTTGTGCGTCTGAAGCGACAGGCGCCAGCGCGGATCCGCCATCACCAGATCGATGCACGCCTGCACGTTGGCGGCGGCATGCGGATCGTCCAGCGGCTGGATCAGCCGGTGCGTAAAATCCAGCGCGACAAGCTCCTGCACATTGCTACCCGGTTGCGGCCAGACGAGCTTCAATTCGTCGCCGCTCGTCTGCACCAGCTCGCTGCCCGCCTTCGGGCTCACACAGATCCAGTCGATGGCGCGCGGGACAGCGTGCGTACCATTGGTTTCAATCGCGATCGTGAAGCGCTCGGCATGCAGCGCATCGATCAATGCGTCATCGACCTGCAGCATCGGCTCGCCCCCGGTGAGGACGACATAACGATCGTCTGACCCCTCGCCCCAATTCCCCGCAATCGTCTTTGCCAGCGCCGCCGCGTCGGCATATTTTCCGCCAAGCGTGCCGTTGGTGCCGACAAAATCGGTGTCGCAGAATTTGCAGATCGCCTTCGCACGGTCCTGCTCGCGTCCTGTCCAGAGATTGCACCCCGCAAAGCGGCAGAAGACGGCACGGCGGCCGGCTTGCGCACCCTCCCCTTGCAACGTCAGGAAAATCTCTTTGACAGCGTAGGCCATGGATCAGGCGTAGCGCGTCGGATCGGCGAGCCCGGCATCCGCAAAGCCCTTGCTGCGCAGACGGCAGCTATCGCAATAGCCGCAATGCAGTCCGTCCGGGGTCGGGTCATAGCACGACCAGCTCATCCCCGCGTCCATGCCCAGCCGCGATGCCTCTGCCGCGATATCGGCCTTCGTCATGTGCTGCAACGGCGCATGGATGCGGAAATCGACCCCCTTGTCGCCGTCGCGCGTCGCGAGGCGCGCGAGCTTCTCGAAACCCGCGATGAACTCGGGACGGCAGTCGGGATACCCCGAATAGTCGAGGGCGTTGACCCCGATCACGATATCCTGCGCCTGCCGCGCTTCGGCCAGCCCGAGCGTCAGCGACAGGAAGATCAGGTTTCGCGCGGGTACATAGGTGACCGGGACATCGTTCCCCACGCCATCCTTGGGAACGTCGATGTCGGCCGTCAGCGCAGACCCGCCGAACCGGCGAAGATCGAGCGGCAGGACGATATGCTCCGCGGCTCCGGCATAATCGGCGATGCGCGCCGCCGATTCCAGTTCGACGCGGTGGCGCTGGTTATAGTCGATGGTCAGCGCGACAATCCGCGCACCCGCTTCCCGCGCGAGGCCTGCACAGACCATCGAGTCGAGCCCGCCCGACAGGAGGACGATCACCGTTTTTCCGGAAACTTGCTGCATCGGCGCCAGATAGTCCTGTGCCAGCGGACGCGCAAGGGCCGCCCCGCCTCCAAAGAAACGGGCCGTGCGGCGGTTGCTGCACGGCCCAGTTCGGCATGAAAGCCGTTAGGGAGGGACACACATCGGTGCGTCGTGATCCCCGTCTAACAGAGCGTGGTAAACAAAGAATTAGGAGCAGGCGCCCGCGCGCCGGGCTTCGATCGCCTGCGAAAAGGGACGCCCCTCGGCGATGCCCTGCGTATCGATCTGAACCAGGCGATTTGTCTCGCTGCGGATCGTCGTACGGCCATGGCCGGCGCCGGGACAGGTATAGTGGACCGTCACCGAACCCGGCGTGTCCTCGATGATATAGCGCGAGCAATTGGCACGCGGATGCTGGATCTGGATCATGCGGCGCGCATCGCCGAGGCAGACGGTCTGCAGCACGGCATCCTTGCCACGTTCGCGAAGCTGCCAGCTTCCCTTTTCAAGACGATCGAGCATCGCAAGCGACGGCGTTTGCGCCGGCACGGCCCCCGCGCCGGCCAGACCGAGCGCGAGCAAAGAGCATCGCATAAGGGGAGAAAAGATCGCCATTTCACCTTCCATCTGGCTGCCCCGCGCCCGGGCAAAAAAGCGACCCCATTCCTTGTTAGCTAGCAACCCGGCGGGGCGATTTCAACTGTTCGGCGCGCATGAGGCTCGCTTCGTCGGCGAAAACGGCCGGTAATCGGCGCCCCTGCGCTCAGCCGTGCGCCGCGATTTCGGCAAGCGGGATCGGAAAAATCCGCGAACAAAAGGCGCAATCGACCTGCACGAGGCCCGCATCGTCGGCCATCTCCCGCCGCTCGCTTTCCGGAAACTTCGACAGGACCCCGGCAAAATAATCGACGCTGCACCGACAGCCTCGCGACAGCATCACACCCGGCTCGGCGCGGACTTCATCCTCATGGAACAGGCGCCAGGCCAGCGTCTCCAGCGACGTCGCCGGATCGGTGAGCTCATCGTCCCGCAGGGTCGTCGCGATCGTCCGCGCATGTTCCCATTCCGGATGATCGTGGCGAACATGCAGGCGGTCGCGCCCGACCTCACCCTCGGGCAGGTGCTGAAGCAGCATTCCACCCGCAACGCAGCCGGCCTCGGCATCATGCCGCGCCGACAGGCGGATGAGGCTCGGTATCTGTTCGGACTGTTCGAAATAATGTTCGGCTGCGTCGCCGATCGACGTGCCTTCCAGCGGGACGATTCCCTGATACCGCTCGCTGGTTGCGGTCTGATCGAAGGTGATCGCAAGAAAGCCCTCGCCGAACAGTGCAAACAGCGTGGGATCGGGGCCCACCTCAACCAGCCGCTCGGCATCGAACTTCAGGTAGCCGCGCAATTCGCCGCCGCGATAATCGCAGACGAGCAGTTCCACCGGTCCGCCGCCGGTCTGGGCCTGCAGCGTCAACTGCCCCTGTTCGTCCTTCAGCGTCGAACCGAGCAGGACGGTCAGAACCAGAGCTTCCGCCAACAGCTTTTCGGCAACGGGTGGATAATTATGCGCGGCGATGATCCTGTTCAACGCCGGCCCCAGACGAACCATGCGCCCCCGGACGTGACGTTCGGCGATCGTGAACAACAGGTTCTGGTCGAACCAGGTTTCCTTCGGGTCGCTCATAATTTGCCAAGCGCCCACAGCAGCACCGATTTCTGGGCATGAATGCGGTTTTCGGCTTCGTCCCAGACGCGCGACCGCGCGCCGTCGATGACGGCATCGACAACTTCCTCCCCGCGGTGCGCGGGCAGGCAGTGCAGGAACAGCGCATCGCTCTTCGCGCCGCCCATCAACCGCTCATCAACCTGATAGGGTGCCATGGCGGCGAGCTTGTTGTGCGCATGGTCCTGTCCCATCGACACCCATGTGTCGGTGACGACCAGGTCTGCACCGGCAACCGCTTCGCGCGCATCGCGAAGGATGTCGATGCGCGCACCCTTCGCTCGGGCAGCCTCGACAAAGCGGGCATCGGGTTCATAGCCTTGCGGAACGCCCGCGCGGATATTGAAACCGAAGAGGCCAGCCGCCTCGATCAACGACGCAAGCACGTTGTTGCCGTCGCCCAGCCATGCAAGTTCCAGCCCCGGCAACGCCTTTCCGCTCTCCACGATCGTCAGCAGATCGGCGACGATCTGGCACGGATGCGACAGGTCGGTCAGCCCGTTGATCACCGGTACGCCGGCATATTCCGCGAGCTCTTCGGCCTTTTCGTGATGATCGGTCCGGATCATGATCGCGTCCGCGTATCGCGACAGGACACGCGCCGTGTCCGCAATCGTCTCCCCGCGGCCGAGCTGCGTCGTTCCGGCGTCGAGAATCATCGGCACGCCGCCAAGCTGGCGGATCGCGATGTCGAACGACGCGCGGGTGCGTGTCGAGTTCTTCTCGAACACCATGGCCAGCACATGATCGGCCAGCGGCTTGTCGGCGTCGGGCCTGGCTTTCGGCCAGCCGACCCGCGCAGCCTTTCGATCGATCGCGTCGGCAAGCATCGCCGCGACCGCATCCCCGCCCGCGTCGGACAGGTTCAGGAAATGCCGCATCAGGTTTCGGGCGGCGTATAGCTCGCCGCTCCGGCCGACAATCTCTCGATGCACTCGTCGATATGGGTCTGCTCGATATTGAGCGGCGGCAGAATGCGTACGACATTGTCGCCCGCCGCCACCGTCAGAAGACCATGATTGTCGCGCAGATGCGCCACGAAAGCGCGGCTGTCGGACTTCAGCTTGATACCGAGCATCAGGCCCATCCCGCGGGTGCCCTCAAACAAATGATCATGGTTCGGGATAAGCTGCTCCAGCGCGCCGCGAAGCCGCTCGCCCGTCGCCTTGACCTGATCCATGAAGCCATCTTCAAGCACCACATCCAGCACGGCCTGACCGGCCGCCATCGCCAGCGGATTGCCGCCATAGGTCGACCCGTGCGTGCCGATCACCATGCCGCGCGCGGCCTTTTCCGTCGCAAGGCAGGCACCCATGGGGAATCCGCCACCGATGCCCTTGGCGCTGGCCAGAATGTCGGGCTCCACCCCATATTGTTCATAGGCATAGAGCGAGCCGGTCCGCGCGACGCCGCACTGGACCTCGTCAAAGACCAGAACAAGATCGCGCTCGTTGCAGATGTCGCGAAGACCCTGCAGGAAAGGCTGCGATGCGGGACGGATACCGCCCTCGCCCTGCACCGGTTCGACAAGGAAGCCGGCGGTATTGTCGTCGACCAGATCCAGCGCGGCGTTCAGATCGTCGAACGGCGCATAGTCGAAACCGGGAAGCAACGGATCGAAACCCTTGCGCAGCTTCTCCTGATTGGTTGCCGAAATCGTCCCCAGGGTGCGGCCGTGGAACGCATTATTGAACGTGATCAGATTATGCTTCTGGGGGTTCCCGCCACTCGAATGATAGGCGCGCGCGGTCTTGATCGCGCACTCCACCGCCTCGGCACCCGAATTGGTGAAGAAAACCGTGTCGGCAAAGCTGTTGTCGACGAGCCGCTGCGCCAGCGCTTCGCCCTGCGGACTGCCATACAGGTTCGACACATGCATCAACGTCGCGGCCTGATCCTGAATGGCCTTGGTCAGATGCGGGTGTCCGTGACCCAGCAGGTTGACCGCGATGCCGCTCGCGAAGTCCAGATATCGCTCGCCTCGCTCGCCGATCAGATAGGCACCCTCGCCGCGCACCGGACGCACACCGCACCGGGGGTAAACGGGCATCAGTGGCGTGATCGACATATCGGGCACCTTTCCAAAAGGACAAAAAGTAAAAAGGCGACCCAGCGCGGGCCGCCCTTGGTCGCGCGGTCCCTATACTGCCGCCCCCGGAGCCGCGTCAACACGGCGGATCAGAGCGATTTTGCCGCCTGCATTGCGAGTGCGACCGAATGCTTGCGGGCGGCGGCATCGTACATCGACGAAGCGACGATGATCTCGTCGACGCCCGTACGCGCCTGAAACCCCTTCAGTCCGACCGCAATATCATCGACCGTGCCGACGGCCGAACATTGCAGCACATGATCGAGGATCGCGCGCGCGTTCGGCGGCAGGCTGTCTTTATAGCCCGCCAGCGGCGGCTTCATCTTGCCGGGATTGCCGGTGCGCAGCGCCACGAACGCCTGCTGCTGCGAAGACGCCAGCAACTCGGCCTCCTCGCGCGTATCGGCCGCAAAGACGTTGAAGGCCGCAGCGGCATAGGGTTCGGCCAACTGTTCCGACGGCTTGAACTGCCGGCGATAGACGTCGAGCGCTTCGTCCAGCGCGTCGGGCGCGAAGTGACTGGCGAACGCATAAGGAAGTCCGAGCATCGCGGCGAGCTGCGCGCCGAACAGGCTCGATCCCAGGATCCAGAGCGGCACGTTCGTCCCCTCACCCGGCACCGCCCGAATACCAAGCCGATCGTCGCCGGCCAGGAACGCACGCAGTTCGACGACGTCCTGCGGGAACTGCCGCTCGTCGCTCGCCAGATTTCGGCGCAGCGCGCGCGCCACGACGCCATCCGATCCCGGCGCGCGGCCGAGCCCCAGATCAATGCGGCCGGGGAAGAGCGCCTCGAGCGTGCCAAACTGCTCCGCGATCACCATCGGTGCATGGTTGGGCAGCATGATGCCCCCGGCGCCGATACGAATGGTGGATGTCGCCTGCCCGATGTGGGCCAGCACGACCGCGGTCGCCGCGCTCGCGATTCCGGCCATGCCATGATGCTCGGCCACCCAATAACGCTCATAGCCGAGAGCTTCGGCATGACGCGCCAGATCGGCTGCATTGGCGAGCGATTGTCCGATCGTGCCGGTGTCGGTGACGGGTACGAGGTCAAGGAAAGATAGTTTCACCATGAAACCCATATGCGTCCCTGCGGTCGCCGGTTCAAGCGGCGGCCGTCATTGCGGCGTGTTCATGGCCCAGACCCCACACGAATGCGGCGCGATCAGGCGCGTTCATCTTTCGGCGAATCCATCAGCACATAGGTCGTAATCGAGTGAACCTGGGGCAGCACACCGAGTATTTCGGTGTGGAAGTGCTTGTACGACGCGAGGTTCTCGGTCTCGACGCGCAACAGATATTCGATCGTCCCGGTAATGTTGTGGCATTCTCGAACTTCGGGTGCGACGGCCATTGCCGCTTCGAAATCGGCCTGCGATTGCTTCGTGTGCGAAGACAGGCCAACGGTAACATAGGCGACGAAGGTCAACCCCCGCTTCGCCGGATCGATGACCGCGCGATAGCCCTTGATCACGCCGCTGCGCTCCAGTTCCTGAACACGGCGCAGACACGCCGACGGAGACAGGCCGACACGCTCGGCAAGCTCGAGGTTCGAGATTCGCCCATCGCGGGACAATTCGTGCAATATCTTGCGGCCAATGGCGTCAATCTTGGTCATATATTGTGCAATCTATTCCATAACAGGCCAACTTTGCAACCTGTTACACCCCAGGAAGCATTATATTGCGCACATGGAACAAACCGCTCTTGCCGCGCTCTCCGCCTTTGCTGTCGTCACATCGATCACGCCGGGACCGAACAACATGATGCTGATGGCGTCGGGCGCGAACTTCGGCCTGCGCCGGACGGTTCCGCACGCGCTCGGCGTCGGGATCGGCTTCACCTTGATGATCGTCCTCGTCGGCGTCGGGCTGATGGAATTATTCACTCTGTTCCCTGTCCTCAACATCGCTCTCAAGGTCGTCAGCGTTGTCTATATGCTGTGGCTGGCGTGGAAGATCGCCAATGCTGCCGCGCCGAGCGATGACGGCAATCCGGGCGGCAAACCCATGAGCTTTTTTCAGGCGGTGCTATTCCAATGGGTCAACCCGAAGGCATGGTCGATGGCGCTGACCGCGATCGCACTTTATGCCCCCGATCGCAATTTCGCCGCAGTTTTGCTGGTCGCCGCGATCTTTGGCGTCATCAACCTTCCGTCGACCAGCCTGTGGGCCGTGATGGGATTGTCGCTGCGCGGCTGGTTGTCGAGCCCGCAGCGGTTGCGCCTGTTCAACTGGACGATGGCGGTGCTGCTCGTCGGATCGCTCGCCCTGCTCATCTGATCCGATTGCAAGGTTGCCGAATGCAACCTAAAGGCGGCACACATATCGTCGTCCGATCGGGAGAAGAACCGTCATGCAAAGCCGCCGGCTCGGGAAAAGCGCCATCCATGTTTCCGACATCTGCATGGGGACGATGACCTTCGGCAGCCAGACCGACGAAACCGAGGCCCTTCGTATTCTCGACCGCTGCTTCGACGAAGGCATCGACTTCTATGATACGGCGGAAGGCTATCCGGTGCCGCCCGACATCAAGTGGGTCGGCCGCACCGAAGAGATCGTCGGGCGCTGGATGAAGACGAAGAACCGCGACGCGATCATCCTTGCCACCAAAGTGTCGGGACCGAGCCATGTCTGGTTCAAGTCGCCTTGCCGTGGCGGCACGACCGCGCTCGATCGCCACCATATCCGCACCGCGATAGACGCCAGCCTGACGCGCCTGCAAACCGACTATGTCGATCTTTATCAGACGCACTGGCCCGATCATGATGCGCCTTATGACGAGATCATGGATGTGCTCGACGACCTCGTCCGCGAAGGCAAGGTGCGCATCCTTGGCTGTTCGAACGAAACGAGCTGGGGTTTGATGAAATCGATCGCGGCATCCGAACGGATCGGCGCGGCGCGTTACCATACGATCCAGAACAATTTCAGCCTCAACAACCGCCGGTTCGAGGATGAGCTGGCGCAAGTGTGCCGACATGAAGGCGTCAGCCTCATTCCCTATTCGCCGCTCGCCGGCGGCGTGTTGTCGGGGAAATATCAGGACGGCGCCCGGCCCGACGGCGCACGCTTCTCTCGCTATCTCGGCATGGAAGGGCGGCAGGCGGCGATGGGACGCCGCTTCGTCAACGACAAGAGCCTCGCCGCGACCGAACGCTATCTTCAGATCGCCGAGGAGGCGGGGCTGCATCCGGTGACGATGGCGACCGCCTGGTCGAAACAGCACGACTTCGTCGCCTCGACGATTGTCGGCGTCAGCGCCTATGATCAGGTCGATCCGATCCTCGCCGCCAAGGAACTGGTGCTGAGCGACGATGTGATGAAAGCGCTCAACAAGGTAGGCAAGGACATCCTCTACCCGATGGGCTAGCCGAACCGCTCGCGCAGCTCGAACTTCAGCACTTTGCCCGTCGCGTTGCGCGGCAGCGCGTCGACGAGTTCCAGCCGAACGGGATGCTTGAAACGCGCCAGCCGGTCGCCGCAATGCGCCCGGATCTCTTCGATCGTCACGCTTGCCCCGGGACGCGGAACGACGACCGCGCAGCCGCATTCGCCCCATTTGGGATCGGCCAGCCCGATCACCGCCACTTCGTGAATCGCCGCCATCTCGTACAGCGCGTTTTCGACTTCGGCCGGATACACATTTTCGCCGCCGGTGATGTACATGTCCTTCACCCGGTCCTCGATATAGAAATAGCCGTCCTCATCCTGTCGACCGACATCGCCCGATCGGAACCAGCCGTCGACGAAACTTGCCGCGTCGGCATCGGGGCGGTTCCAGTAGCCGGGCGTGATGTTGAGCCCGCGCATCCAGATTTCACCCAGTTCGCCGACCGCCGCGTCGGTACCGTCGCCGCGTACGATTCTGGCCTGGCAATGGCGCACCGGTTTGCCGGCAGCGCCGATCTTGCCGGGAATGTCCCGCGCCTCGAGCATCAGCGCAGCCGCGCAGGTTTCCGTCATCCCATAGCCTTCGCGGATCGACACGCCGCGGGCGAACCAGGTCCGCAGCAGGCTTTCAGGGACGCTCTCGGCCCCGCAGCTCATCGTCTGGGTTCGCGAGAAATCGGTAGTCGCGAAGTCGGGATGCGCCTGCATGGCGTTGTACATCGCCGGTACGCCGAGGAAGTGGGTGACGCCGAGATCGGGGTCGCCGAACAGGCGCAACATCGCGCCGGGATCGAACGCCCGCACCACGACGACCGTGCCGCCAAAACCAAAGCTGATCGTCGTGTAGGCGACGAGGCCGCCGATATGGAACAGCGGCAGCGCGACGAGCCCCACCATCCGGTTCGACGCATTCGAGATGCCGCCCGACCCCGCATTGATGAACATGAATTGCGCGTGGTTGAACTTCACGCCCTTGGGCGTCCCGGTCGTCCCCGACGAGTACATGATCATGCTGAGGTCCGACCCCAGCAGGGATGCCTGCCGATAGACCGGCGCTGCCCCGGTGATCGCCGCCTCCAGTTCGCCGCCCTTCCCGGCCGGGTCCATGCCGATCCAGTGCGCGACCTCGGTCTTTTCCTTCAACGCCGGAATGACCGCGGCGAGATCGGTGTCGTGAAACACCGCGCTAGCCCCGCTGTCGTTGACCATGAAAGCCAGCTCATGCGCCGTCAGCCGGAAGTTGAGCATCGTCAGCACCGCACCGATCCGCCAACAGGCGAACATGATGTCGAGCATGTCGCTGCTGTTCATCGACAGCAGGCCGACGCGATCGCCTTTGCCTACCCCGATCGACTGCATATGGCCCGCGATCCGCGCCACACGCTCATGCATTTCGGCGTAGCTGTGCCGCCGCCCGCTGTGGATATCGATCGTCGCGACCTTGTCCGGAAAGCGCTGCGCATTTTCCGCGATCCAGTCGTACACCAGCATGTCGTCCATCGTTTCTCTCCCACGGCAAATGTACGGTTTCCGGGGAGGAAAGCGAGTCCCAACAATCGTCAATCCGGCGAAGGTCGGCTCCCTCTTGCAGAGAGGGCATATCCCGGCCTTCGACGGCGTGACGCAGGGGCGGTTACAGGCTGGCCTTGAACAGTTCGAGCATGCGGCCCCATGCCTTTTCGGCGGCGGCCTCATTATAGGCGCGGCCATCGGGCGGACACCAACCGTGCATCGCGCCCTTGTACACCTCGACCTCGTGCCACTGCTTGCGCGGCGTCAGCACGGCGTTGAGCCGGTTCTTCTCTTCGGGATCCTGCTGATCGTCGTTGTCGGCGATGGCGAACAGATAGCCCGCCTGCGTTCCCGGAATCAGCAGATGCGGGCTGTCGGGCTTGTCGCTGCCCACGCCGCCGCCGTGAAAGCTGGCCGCCGCCCCGACGCGGTCGGGTTTCAGCGCCGCGGTGTAGATCGTCATCGCCCCGCCCATGCAATAGCCGGTGGTGCCCAGCTTGCGCCGCGCATCGACTTCCTTCTGCGCATCGAGAAACCCAAGGTGCGCCGTCGCGTCGGTCGTCACCAGCGTCTTGTTCAATTGCTTCAGGTAACCGAATAATTTGTCGCGGATCGCCGGATCGCTGAAATCGTTCGCGGCGTCGACGACCGGCGACGCCTGCCAGCGATAGAAGGGGTTCACGGTGAGCACCGCATAACCCTCACCGGCCAGTCGGTCGGCCATCTGGCGAAAGGCGGGACGCAGCCCCCGGATATCGGGCCACACGAGCACGCCGGGATGCCGTCCCGTTGCGGGCGCGACGAAATAGGCATCGGCGGTGCCATCGGCGGTCTTGATCTCGACATCGCGGCCCTTCACCGGCCCGGCGGCCCCTGCCGATACGGGCAGCATCGCAGCCAGCGCACCCACGCCGACGATCGTGCCGAAGCTCCGCCGGTTTACGGCCAGCCCCGCGCGATCGAGGTCGGCTTCGGTTATGTCATTGCACATCAGTCTCTCCTGTCGAACCCCCTCGATATGGTCCGGAAGGTCGATGCTGCCGTCGGGAACGATTCGCGAAAAGGTGCAGAAAACTGCGCAACTTTACTCGCAATTCGCATATCGTCGGCCAATCGCCACCCGCACAGCTAAGCACGGCGCGGTATAATAGGAAAGGCCCGCCCTTCCCGTCACGAAAAGCGGCAAGGGTGGAAGTTCAAGCGTCGAGCGAAATCTCGTCATAGCCGAGCGCGACATGGTGGACGCCGATGCCGCGCAGGATTTCGCCGTGAACCGTTCGGTCGAGGATGTGGCTGGCACCGCAAAATCCGATGACCGTCATGCCCGCGGCAAGCGCGGATTGTGCGCCCGTCGGCGAATCCTCGATCGCGAGACACGCGGCCGGATCGACCCCGAGACCCTTTGCGGCAGCGAGATAGATGTCGGGATGCGGCTTGCCGCGGTCCCACCCGTCGGCGCTATAGATATGATCGCCGAAGTGATGGCGAAGCCCGAACAGGCCGAGCGTCCAGTCGATATATTCGGCCCGGCTTGACGAGGCGATCGCGCGCGGCGTCGCCCCCAGCATATCGAGAAACGCCGGCGCGCCGGGAACGGCATCGAATCCTTCCATGAAACGCGCCCGGGCACGGACACGGTGCGTCTGGCGGAAATCGACGGGAAGCGGACGGCCGAAGCGCGCTTCGATCCGCCGCTGCGTTTCCTGCCAATTATGTCCGTAATAGTCGCGCAGGCACTCGTCGTAACTCGTCGGCATACCGACCGCGGTCAGACTTTCTGCGAGCGACTGGTTCGCGCGAACTTCGCTGTCGGCGATGACGCCATCGAAGTCGAAGATGATCGCCGAAAAACTCATGCGAACCCCATTTGTTCATATTTCCGGCCTAGAGTTTCGCGATCAGGAGACATCGGCATGCGTTTCATCAAGTTAAATTCCCGCGGCGGCAACTATCTGCTCGTCGCCGAAAATGTCGCCTGGCTTCGCGACTATGAAAACGACCAGACCCAGGTCGGCATGGTCGGCGGCGCGCCGCTGCTGGTGGCCGGAAAGATCGAAGACATCGCCGCGTCCATTCTCGCCCAGGCCAATGCGCCGGAATAACCCCCGGAACTTCAGGGCATGATCTGCGCGTCGCGCGCATAGCCCCACGCCCCCTCGCCCGACCAATGACGCCCGTCCGGAAAGCTCAGCTTCAATCCGCTGAGCCGGTCGGGAGCGAACAACCGCATGTTCACCCCCATCAGATCGACCGTACCGCCCATCCGTTCGATCAGACCCGCGGTGGCCGACCAGTGGGTCGTGCAGCCGCAGGTCGGGCAGAAATGCAGGTCCGAATTGGGGTTTGCTCGATCGGCGCGATTATAGGTCCGCGTCACACCCTCGATCGCTACATCGCGCGGCGAATAATAGGCCCAGAGGATGCCGTGCGAGAAGCAGAGCGAGCAATTGCACTCGGCAATGTCTTCAGGCGCCTTGGTGAGGCGAACCGAGACGGCGCCGCAGTGGCAGTGGGTTTCCCAGTTCACTGGATTCTCCCGGAAACGACGAAGGAAATGATCGGTCGGAATGCCGTACCCATATCAGGTGGCGCGCCGATAATAAGCGATGGCGGCCATCGCGTCGGCGAACTTGCCGTCGGTACCGGTCAGGCTGATCGGAATATCGCCCCCCGTCAGCGCACGATTGGCGGCGGAAACCTTGCCGAGCAGCTTGGTCGAGGGGAACCGATCCGGTCGGCGCAGGTGAAGGATGATCGTTTTCTGGCGCTGATACTCCCAGATCGTGACATCTGTGATCTCCGACCAGGGAACGGTCTGGTCCGACCAGGATTTGAAATAGATACCATTACCCGAAATGCGGATGATCTCCGCCGCATCGAACATGCGCCGGACGATGACCAGCAGACAAGCCCCGAAGAACACCACGCCGATCCAGCCGATCCATTCGGCGCCCGGCCGCAGCGGCGGACCGAACGTTCCGGCAAGAAGCAAACCCGCGAACACGAACCCGACCGCGGCAAGCGCCAGCAACGCCATCCGCCACAGCGAATAACGCGCAACGAAAGCCCGTCCCGTCACTCCACCGTCACCGACTTCGCCAGATTACGCGGCTGGTCGACGTCGGTCCCCTTCGCGACCGCGGCATGATAGGCCAAGAGCTGCACCGGCACCGCGTACACCAGCGGCGCGATCAGCGGGTGGACCTTGGGCATTTCGATCGTCGCCATGCAGCCGTCGCCGGCTTCGGCCAGACCCTCGGCATCGCTGATCAGCACGACCTTGCCGCCGCGCGCCATCACTTCCTGCATGTTGCTGACGGTCTTTTCGAACAAGGGTCCGCTGGGCGCGAGGACGATGACGGGGACCGCTTCGTCGATCAGCGCGATCGGGCCATGCTTCATCTCGCCCGAGGCATAGCCTTCGGCGTGGATGTAGGAGATTTCCTTGAGCTTCAGCGCGCCTTCCAGAGCCAGCGGATAGTCGGGGCCGCGGCCGAGGTAGAGCACGTCGCGCGCGGGGGCGACCAGATGCGCCATCTTCGCAATCTCCTCGTCATACGCGAGCGCGGCGTTCAATGCGGCAGGCGCCTCGATGAGATGCCGGACGATTTCGCGTTCGTCGGCCTCGCCAAGCTTGCCCTTCCGGAGCGCGAGATGCGCGGCCAGCGCCGCGAGCACCGCGAGCTGGCAGGTGAAGGCCTTGGTCGAGGCGACGCCGATCTCCGGCCCCGCGTGAGTCGGGAGCAGCAGATCGGCCTCGCGCGCCATGCTGCTGGTCGGCACGTTGACGACGACCGCGATCGTCTGCCCGTTCGCCTTGCAATGACGGAGCGCCGCGAGCGTGTCGGCGGTCTCGCCCGACTGCGAAATGAACAGCGCGAGCCCGCCCGGCTGGAGCACCGGGTCGCGGTAACGGAATTCCGACGCGACATCGATGTCGACGGGGACGCGCGCGAAGGTCTCGAACCAGTATTTGGCGACCATTCCGGCGTAGAAGCTGGTGCCGCAAGCGACGATGGTAATGCGCTCGACCTTCGACAGGTCGAAGTCCATCTGCGGCAGCGCCACCGTCTGTTCGAGCGGGCGGATATAGGAGGAGAGCGTCTGCGCGACGACGGTCGGCTGCTCGAAAATCTCCTTCTGCATGAAATGGCGGTAATTGCCCTTCTCGACGGCGGCGGCGGTGACGCCCGACGTCGTGATTTCGCGCGTTACCGGATTGTTCGCCGCGTCATAGATCTGCGCCCCGTCGCGGGTGATGACGACCCAGTCGCCCTCGTCGAGATAGGAAATCTTCTGCGTCAGCGGCGCGAGTGCGAGCGCGTCCGAGCCAAGGTAGGTCTCTCCTTCGCCATAACCCACCACGAGCGGTGAACCGAGCCGCGCACCGATGAGAAGATCGGGGTGCTGGCGAAAGGCGATCGCCAGCGCGAAGGCGCCGCGAAGCTCAGGCAGCACCGCCTTGACGGCTTCCTCGGGCGACTTGCCGGCCTCGACCTGTTCGGAGACGAGGTGCGCGACGACTTCGGTATCGGTTTCGCTCTCGAACTTGCGGCCGCGTGCGGTCAGCTCTTCGCGCAGCGGTTTGAAATTCTCGATGATGCCGTTGTGGACGAGCGCGATTTCGCCCGTCGCATGGGGGTGCGCATTGCTGGTCGTCGGCGCGCCGTGGGTCGCCCAGCGCGTGTGGGCGATGCCGACGGTGCCGGGCGCGGGGTTGCCCGCCAGTTCCTTGACCAGATTATTGAGCTTGCCCTCGGCACGGCGGCGGATGAGCTGCCCGCCTTCGACCGTACAGACGCCCGCCGAATCATAGCCGCGATATTCCATGCGTCGAAGCCCGTCGACGAGACGGTCTGCCACCTGGGCTGTACCGATGATTCCGATAATTCCGCACATGGGAGCTGGGCTTTCTGTCAGAGCGTATAGGGAATGCGAATACCCGGCATCGATGCCGGAAACACCTTGATATTGCGTGTAACGAGGATGCGGCCGCTGATCTGCGCGGTCGCCAGTACGAAAGCATCGGCCAGGGTCAAGCCCTTGCGCTCGGCGCGCAACGCGGCGGCGCGGCGCGCGACCGCGTCGCCGATTTCCTCGACCTGAAAACAGCCGAGGAAAGCCTCGACCGCCTTTACCGTCCGCGGGTCGGCGGCCGACATGACCTCCGTCCAGCTAACGCGGCTGATGCTCTTGCGCCCCGCACGGCGAATCTCGCCGCGCGCGGCCTCGACGCCGTTGAGTGCGTCGATCAATATGTCGCTGTCGAACTGCGCGTCGATCATTCGCGCTTGCCCCGCAGGCGGCGCTGATATTTCAGGCCGTCGCCGATGTCGTCGCGCTCTTTCCAGATACCGAACGCATTGTCGACCGCGTCACCCAAAGCGTCGGCACGATACGCCGCCACCGCGCGGCGCACCAGTTCGGCGCGCGACACGCCCTGCTCGACGGCAAGCGCGTCGAGCCATTCGACGTCGGTATCGGGAAGGTCGGCAAGGAAGCGCATGCGACTCTGATATCATATCATGATATCAAATCAAGTGCGTCCGAAATTGCGATCGACGAACGTCATCGCGAACTGCACCGGATCGGCGGGGCGCCCATTGCCAGCTTCGAACCGAACCTTTCCCTCTTCCCAGATCTTGCGGATTTGGGCGGGCAATTCGGGCGCGAATTTCATCTGCTTTTCGACCATCGCGGTCCAGTTGCCGGCAAGGCCCAGGCTTTGACGCAGGGTAGGCTCCATCGCGACGCAATAGGCGCGCGTAGCATCGTCGAGATGGCCGATCGCGTTCAGGACCCACGCATCGACATAGCGCAGGAAGGGCTTGTCGTCGTAGCGGTCGCTCATGCTTTCTTCTCCGCCGCCTTCTTCTTGCGCATCGCGTCGTGGAAGCGGTCGGCCCAGCCGGGCTTCACAGACTGTTCGGCGCGAACGAGGCGAAGCTCGCCGTCCATCACATCCGCGGTCACCGTGCTGCCCGCGCCGACGATCGCATCGCGGCCGATCTTCACCGGGGCGACCAGTGCGCTGTTCGACCCGATGAAGGCATTCTCGCCGATTTCGGTCTTGTATTTGAAATAGCCATCGTAATTGCAGGTGATCGTCCCCGCGCCGATGTTCGCGCCCGCGCCGACGCTGACATCGCCCAGATAGGTCAGGTGGCTAGCCTTGGCGCCCTTGCCGAGCACCGCCTTCTTGGTTTCGACGAAATTGCCGATCTTCGCTTTCTCGCCCAGCACGGTGCCGGGGCGCAGCCGCGCGAAGGGGCCGACGTCGCATCCCTCGCCGATTATCGCACCTTCGATATGGCAGTTGGCGCGGATCGTCACCTTGTCGGCGACCGTCACGCCGGGACCGAAAAAGACGTTCGGTTCGACCGTCACGTCGCGGCCGAGTTCGGTATCCCACGAAAACCAGACGGTATCGGGTGCACGCAGCGAGGCGCCGCCCGCCATCGCCTCCTCGCGCTTGAACGCCTGCCACTGCGCCTCCGCTTGCGCGAGTTCGGCACGGCTGTTGATGCCGGCAACGTCATCGGGATCGGTTTTCACGACCGCGCAGGACCGGCCGTCGGCGTTGGCAATGTTGACGATATCGACGAGATAATATTCCTTCGCCGCATTGTCGTCGGTCACACGCGCGAGCAGCGCGAACAGGTCGCGCGCCTTCGCCGCCATCAACCCCGAATTGCAAAGCCGCACCGCGCGTTCGGCTTCGGTCGCATCCTTGTGCTCGACCATCTTCACGACGCGGTCGCCATCCGTAATGACGCGGCCATATTGCAGCGGATCGGCAGGCTCGAACGCGAGCACGACGACCGCGGGCGCGTCGGGGGCGCCAAGCCGTTCGATCATCGCCTGCATCGTGGCGGTCGGCACGAAAGGCACGTCGCCATAAAGGATCAGCACGTCGCCATCGAAATCCGCCAGCGCGCCTTCGGCCTGCTGCACCGCATGACCCGTACCGAGTTGCGGTTCCTGCACCGCAAGCCCAGCGCTGCCGGCGAGCGCGGTTTCGATCTGGTCGGCCTTGTCACCGACGACGACGACCTTCTTCGCGGGGTTCAGCGCATCGACGCTCGCCATCAGGTGCAGCAGCATCGGCCGCCCGGCGATCGGATGCAGCACCTTGTGGAGGTCGGACTTCATGCGGGTGCCCTTGCCCGCGGCAAGGACGATGGCGGCGATCTTGTGGGTCATACCGCGCGCCATGCCAGCAAATCATTGCGGATTCCAGCACATCACGCCATGCGGGCCGATATGAACGATTTCCCTTTCCGTATCGTCGGTTTCGACCTCGACGGCACCCTCGTCGATACCGCCGCGGACCTGGCTGCCGCGGTCAACCACGCGCTTGCGCTGATCGACCGCGCGCCGCTCAGCGAAGCCGAGGTGCGGCCGATGATCGGGCTCGGCGCGAAACATATGCTCGAACAGGGGCTTCGCGCGACCGGCGGTGCGGAGGACGGCACCGTGGAGCGGCTCTATCCTGACCTGCTGCACTATTACGAAGCGCATATCGCCGTCCACAGCCGCCCGTTTCCGGGCCTGATCGCCACGCTCGACCAGCTCGACGCCCTTGGCGTGCGCACCGCGGTGGCCACCAACAAGGCCGAGGGCATGGCCCGAAAGCTGCTGGGTGAACTGGGGCTCGCGGACCGCATGGCCGCGATCATCGGCGGCGACACGCTGGCCATCCGCAAGCCGGCGGCCGAACCGATCCGCGCGATGATCGAACAGAGCGGGGGCGGACGCGCCGCATTCGTCGGCGACAGCATCTACGACGTCATGGCGGCCAGAAACGCCGGGGTACCGAGCGTCATCGTCGGCTTTGGATTTCTCGACCGCCCCGCCAGAGAGTTCGGCGCCGATCATGTCATCGACGATTATGGCGAACTCGTGCCGTTACTCGCGGCGCTCTAGCGCTTTCGCCACTTGGTCCAAAGATGCCGCGATAGCATGAGCGGCGGCATCCGAAGCCAGTGCGAGCGAATGTAAAACGCCTGATGCAGCGCAAATTGCGTTGGGCGTCCCCAATCGTCCCGCGCAAGCAGGCGGCGTATGAAGAGATCGTCCGACGGGACCGTCCGCTGGTCCAGCATCAGCGGCGTATCATACAGGCGGTGCGACAACCGAAGCGCGCGCTTCACGACATCGACGAGGCCGTGCAAAGCCGCCTGCTTAAAAAGCTGCGCCTGAAAACCGGTATCCCTGCCGGTGAATTCGGTCACCAGCAGATGGAAATCCCACAGGTTGCGCAAGCCGCCCTGAAGGTCGCCGTCGGCCAGCACGTGGGCGGCGCAGTGGCAGACCATGGCCGGCGGACTGAGCACGCGGAAGCCGGAGGAGGTCTGAACGGCCTCCGCCATCAGGACCAGCGGATCGGGCGTGACCCGGTGCGTCCGTGGCAGGATCGTGTGATGCACGTCGATCATCCGGTCGCGCGCCTTGTGGATCAGCGGCGGCAGCTCGTGCATATGCTCGCGGTAATAGGCGTCGTCATAGGGGTCAGGCTTCACCCACTCCCATCCGGCCTCCAGCAATTCATTCTCGGCCCGCCCGATATCGTGACCGAGGACGAGGATGTCGAGGTCACCGATCTGACGCCCTTCGGCGCAAGACAGGCCGGCGGCGGCATAGGCCGCACCCTTCAGCAGCACGAACTCGATCCGCTCGCTCGCCAGCGCGCGCCGCGCCATTTCGGCTTCCCACAGCGACTGGGTCCGCGCGACGGCCGCCGCTGCGCGCTGGTCGGCGAACAGCGTGGTGACCGACGGCGGCAAATCCGCACCGTCCAGCCTGTGCGCGAGCGTCGCGAGCATCGCCTCGGCGCGGGCCACCGACATCACGCCGTCCCACTCGCGCGGAGCCAGCGTCGCTGCCCCGCGCCGCCCCGCCAGCAAATCGACGAGGAGGCGCATCGCGCTCACCGGCGGGCCTCGGCGAAAAGCTGCTCAACCAGCGCCATGCCGGCGGCGCTGTCGGGATAGGAAATGCCGAAAGCCGGCGTTTCCCTCACCAGACGGGTCAGCGCCGCGAAGCCCGGTTCGCCCAGCGCGATATAGTTGGTCGATGCCTCGGTAAGCCGTACGAACGCCTCTCCTTCCCCCATCGGTTCGATCGCCGTTTCACCGCCAAAGCGCGGAAACAGCAGCAGCGCGGGGCGCACCGGTTCATGCATTGCGGCAACCGCGTCGGCGCGCGGGATCAGGTGGCGGATGTCCCCCTTCGGCGTTCCCGCGAGCAGCGGCCCAAGCCGCCCCGCATCGACGCGCGCCGCAATCTCGCCGATCGCCTCATTCTTCAGGCTGACCGCGCGCGGAAAGGCCAGCGCGTCGCCGGTCGCGGGATCGATCAGCGTGAATTCATCGCCCATCAGCCGCCAGTCGCCCTCGCCGAGCAGCGCCGCGAGCGTCGATTTGCCCGATCCCGATTCCCCCGACAGGATCACGGCACAGCCGTCCTTCGCGACGGCGCTCGCATGCAGCAGCATGTGCCGACGCCAGCCAAGCGCGACCTGCAAATTCATTCCCATCTCGGCCGCGAGCAGGCCCATCGACAGCGGCAGCGGCAGTGCGTCGGGAACGACGAAGTCGCCGCCGATATGAACCGAGGGCCGCAACCAGCGACGCCAGGGGCGCGCCGCGAAAAGGCGGACGGTGGCATCGGCGGGCCGTGCATCCTCGCCTGGATAGGCGGCATATAGTTTTTCGAGCGCCGCGATCGGCGCCCGCCAATCGCTGCCGATGCGGAACTGGACAGGGCCGACGGCGATTCGGGTGCTATGCCTCACACCTCCCCCACCAGGCCCAGCGCCGCCAGTTCGGCGAGCCGATCGGCGACAAGGACCGCAACGTCGCCCTCGCCGTCGAGATCGAAATCGGCGGCGAGTCGCCCGGCCAGCGACGACGCGCTGACCGCCTCGTTCCCCATCATCGCCAGAATCTCCGGCAGCGGTGAGATGACAAGATGCGTCTGCATCGAGCGGCGGTCGAAAACGGCGGTCAGTTCGCCCAGAGGCTCGATCCGCAGCGCATCGGGAGGCGCCGCGCGATAGACGCGATCAACCATAATCCTCCGCAGCGGACGTCAGTTTCGCCAGAATGGCAAGCAAGGTTTCGCGTTCGTGATCCGCGAGGTTCGATTCGAGCTGCGCCTCGCTGGCGAGGGCGGCGGGAACGATCGCATCGTACAGCGACCGCCCGGTTTCCGTCAGTTCGAGGTGGTGCGATCGCCCGTCGGCCTCGTGCGCCTGGCGGGCGATAAGCCGGCGTTCGGCGAGCGCCTTGGCCGCGCGATTGACCGTCACCTTGTCCATCCGCGTCGCCGCGACCAGTTCGCGCTGAGTCAGCGGCCTTCCTTCTCCCAACACCGCCATCAGGCGCCATTCGGGGATCTTGAGCCCGAACCGATTCTGATATTCGGCGGCGATCCGGCTCGACAACACGTTGGACGCGATCGACAGGCGATAGGGCAGGAAATTGTCGAGATTCAGTTTCTTCGCGGCCATTCCTTGATCTTCCCCCAACGCACCGTTTCCGGCGTACGTCATCCTATCGCGCTTTTCCCCCGGCTGTGAAGGTCAGAATGCGACGCGCGCACCGACCCACAGCGTCCGCGGCGTCGCGCGCTCGACGATCCCGGCCGACGAGATGGCCGCCGGGACCAGCTCGTTCGTGATATTCTCGCCGCGCGCCTCGATGCTGAAGTTATCGGAGAAGCGCCACGACAAGCCGGCATCGAACGTCAGCGCGTCGTCGAGTTTGAGGAGGCCGAGATCATCCTCATTCTGGCTGCCGATATACCGCATCGTCGCGAAGCCGCCGAGCGGTCCGCTGTTGTTGCTGCGCAGCGAGACGCTGCCGCCGTGCTTTGCGATCTGCGCCGGTCGCCGACCGTCGAGCGCCAGCGCCGCACCCGAAGCATCGACCTTTGCATCGGTATAGGCATAGGTCGCGCGCAGCGTGGCAAAGCCCCACCGATGTTCGGCGCTCAACTCGATCCCCTTGCTGTCGATCGCATCGAGATTCTGCCGCTGGTTCAGGTTCGGCGCGAGTGTGACATTGGCGATTGCGTTCGTCAGATGGTTGGCGAACAGCGTCAGCGACAGCCTGGTATCGTCCGGCTGCCAGTCCGCCCCGATCTCTCCGCCCCATAGCCGCTCGGGTTGCAGCGCCTCATTCGCCGTCGTCACCTCCGCGCCGACGCGAAACGGACGATAGAGTTCGTTGAGCGTCGGCAGGCGCCAGCCGCGATACGCCGCGGCACGGAGCGAAAAGGCGTCCGACGCCCAGCGCACGCCCGCCCGTCCGCTGCCTTCCCAGCCATTGCGGGACGCAAAGGCAAGATTGGTGATCACCGATCCGCCGATATTGCGTTCGAGCCGATAGCCGTCACCCAGCGACCAGCGATCGATGCGACCGCTCAACGTCCAGAGCAAGCCATAGTTCGTCTCGCCCGACGTCCATTCGGCGAAGGCGCCGACCGTGTCGCTGCTGCCTCCGGCGATCCGGTGGCGGCCGGGTACCAGGCCGGTGAAGAAGAAATCCTCCTCGGTGCGGCCGACCGTTCGCCGCCAGTCGAGGCCCACGCGCAGCGGGTTTGCTCCATCGACTCCGGGACGCACCTCGACGCGGGCTCCCAGCCCCGTCGCCGGGACACGCTGAAACAGCGCCGGGACAACGCTGTTCCGGCCGGCCGCCACGCTGGCAAAACCGCTTTCGAAATCGCGAAGCTGGATATAGCCGAGCGCGAGCCATTGGGTTTCACCATAAGGATCGTGAACGAACCGGACACTCGCATCGACGCCGTCGACCTTGCTTTGCGTAAAGTCGGTCCCGCGGTCGCGCCGGTCCGAAAACCCACGCACGCTTGCTTCGACGCGGCCGTTTCCGCCGGTGTCGAAACGCAGGCGCAGGCCAAGCCCGCCCTGTTCATAGGGTGCGGCGCGATCGACGGCCCCGCGCTGCCCCTTCGCGACCGGGATGAAACCATCACCGCGGCCATAGCGACCATCGATCGCAACGGCGCCGGTGCCGACCCTGCCGCCAACCGATCCCGAAACGTCCCAGCTTTGTCGGCCACCATAAGCGAAGCTTGCGTCGGCGCCATCGGTGATCGTCGAATACAGGCCGACGGTTCCGGCAAGCGCGCCCGGTCCATCGACCCCGCTCCCACCCCCGCGGGCGATGATCGCTCCGCCAAGGTTGATCGCGTCATAGGCGCTCCACGCGACCCAGCCGCCGAACGGATCGGCCTGGGGAACGCCGTCGAGCGTTACCAGCGCGCGACTCGACGCATTGCCGCCAAGACCACGCAGGGTGACACCGTGACTGGTTGGATGAGCGCTGCGACCGTCGGAGCGGCGGAACTGGACGAGGCCCGCTTCGTCGCGCAGGCGGTTTTCGACGCGGACACCGAGGCCGGGAAGCAAATCCGTCAGGATTGCGCTGTCCTGGACCAGGTCGCCGTCATTGCGTTGAAGCAAGCCACCGCGCACCACGATTTCATATGGACTGTGGAAAGCGACGGGATCGGCCGTCGTCCAGTCAGTGTCGCCACTATATTCGTCCTGTGCCATCGCGACCGCCGGCAAGGCCAGCGCGCATACCCCGACCAGCCACCGGATCACGCCGATTTCACCGCATCGGGATGCGCGCGCCGAAACGCCTCCAGTTCCATGCATGCGGCATCGATCGCGAGCAGCCGTGGGTAGCTGTCGAGCGGAACCTCGAAGCGCCGCGCATTATAAACCTGCGGCACCAGGCAACAATCGGCGATGCCGGGTGCCTCGCCGCCAAGGTAGGTGCCGTCGCCGGCCATCGCCTCAAGCGCGTCGAAGCCCTGCAATATCCATTCGTGAATCCAGCGGTCCTTGGTGATCTCGTTGAGCCCAAGGCTATTCTTGAGATATTTCAGCACGCGAAGATTGTTGAGGGGGTGGATGTCGCTGGCGACGACCTGTGCCTGCGCCAGCGCGACCGCGCGCGGCATCGCCTCGTCGGGGATCAGCCGCGGTTCGGGAAAGCTGCGGTCGAGCCAGTCGATGATCGCAAGGCTCTGAATGATCGTCTCGCCGTCCGCCACCAGCATCGGCACGAAACCCTGGGCATTCTGCGCCAGATAGTCGTCGCTCTTCTGCTCGCCAGCGATCAGGCTGACCTCGACCCGCTCATACGCCAGCCCTTTGAGGTTGAGCGCGATGCGAACGCGGTAGCTGGCCGAGGAGCGGAAATAATCGTGGAGGACGAGAGATGTCATAAGGTTCGGCGCACCATCCACTTTTTGCGTCATCCCGGCGAAGGCCGGGATCTCGACGGCGCGTCAGGTCTCGACGATGAGATCCCGGCCTTCGCCGGGATGACGAATATGGGCTAGGTCCATATCATTCAAGCCCGATCGCCTGCTCTCACTCGTCCTTCGGCATCTCGGCAATCCATTGCCGCAGCAGCGCCGCGCCTTCCTTGTGAACCGTCGAGCGCCCCAGCTCAGGCATCGCGATTCCCGGGTCGAGGCTTTCGAGGCGATAGATCAGGAAGCTGTGCTCCGGGTCGCCGGGCGCGATCGCGAAGTCCATGCCCCCACTACCCCGCCCGGCCGCGGTCGGCCGCTTGCCGATGCCGTAGTTCACGTTCACCGGGTCGGTCCAGCGCAGGAACAGGCCGCTGTTCGACGCGCTTCCCTCGGGATTGTGGCAATGCGAGCAATTGACGGCGAGATAGGCGCGGGCACGGTCCTGCACCGTCCCGCTCTTCGGATCGTCCCACTTGGGCATCGACGCGATCCGCATCGCAGGATAGGAGAAGAAGCGCGACGAATCCGACCGGCCGCCCGCCGTCCCGAACTCCATATTATTGGCCTTGGGTCCAATGGGGACGATGTCGCCCTTCAGGCTGTGGCATTCCTTGCACTGGTTCTTGTTCGGCACCGCATAATTGATGCTGTGCGATATTCCGTCCGGGCTCCTGAAGGTCACCGGAACCCGGCGCCCCGCGATCGCGAGCGATGCATCCCGACCATCCGCATCCCAGATATAGGGCAGCGCGACCCAGCCGCCCGCGCGCCGGATCAACAGCCGCGTTTCGACCGGGCGGCCGCCGTTCCAGTCGGGCCAGCCAAAGCTTTTGACGATGACGGTCCCCACCGGGAAACCCGGAACACCGTCGCGGCCGATCGGGGCGTTGGTTCCCGGCGGCATCCAGACGGCGCGATGCTTTTCGGCATAATCGCTGAACAGGGGCGTTCGCAGACTGTAGGGCAGCAGGGCCGGGATCAGTTCGCTGGTGCCTTCGCGAAAAAGGCCAAAGGCCGACAGCTTCGTCGGCATCGCCGTGCCGTCGATCACCGCCTGATGGGGCACCGCCTGATCGGGAAGCGGACCCGACACCGCATAGGCTCCGCTGGCACAGAGCAGGGCCGCCGCGATCGCTGCGGCAAATCGTCTCACTTGAGCCGGGCCTCCATGCTGGCAGGAAGCCTGATTTCGGGCAGCGGCGCGGGCGGCGTACCCTTGAGGTTCGCGGGCTCGGGTTTCGCTTCGCTGCGCGGCGTCTTCACGTCGGGCAGGCCGAGCGACAGCACACCCACATCGTCGAGCACCACCGCGTCGCCCGCGCCGTCCCACAGCACCGGCGGCAACGATCCGCCAAGCGCGGCGGCGATCTGGTCGCCCCCTTCGAACGCGGGGGCATAACCCGCCTTGCCGTGCTGATTGCCGCGCACGACAATCGCCTTCGGCAACGGCTGATAGTTCGGATCCTTATAGTCATAGCGATAGCCGACGATCATCACATTGGCGGTACCGTTCTGGTCGAAGACATTGTCGAAAACCTCGACATTGCGGTTCGCCATTACCAGCACGCCGGTTCCGGTCGGCACGCCGGCAACGATATTCCCCTTCGGCGCGAAATTGGGAGTGCTGTTGTCGGTCACGGCATTTTCAAAGACGCGAACATTGTGTCCGCCCTGTTGCGGAAGGCTGGGCAGGTCAAATACCAGGATGCCGCCGGTGTTGCGCGTCGCGATATTGTCGTGAACGTCGGCGTCGAAGCTGTTTTCGATCTCGATCCCGGCGACATTCTCCTGCGCGATGGATTCGCGCACGACGATGTTTTTCGATTGGCCGACGTAAATGCCCGCGTCCGAGGCGCCGCGCACAAAGACGCTGTCGATCAGCACGTCGGTGCTTTCGACCGGATAGATGCCGTACGCGCCGTTCGTCGCCTTGGGTCCGGCGGTCCATTCGACGCGCAGCTTGTGATAGACGATGCGATCGGCGTCCTTCGACTTGATCCCGTCTCCCCGGGTGTTGATCACCGCGAAATTGGTGAGATAGACGTCGTCGGAGGTGACGAGCAGCCCCTCGCCCGCGCCCTGCTGACCCGAAAAATCGAGGATCGATCCTCCCTCGCCCGTTCCCGCGCCGCGCACGGTGACGTTGTTCACGTCGAGCGACAGCCCGTCCGCCAGCTTCCATGTCCCCGCGGCCAGTTCGACGACGTCGCCCGGTTCGGCGAGGATCAGGGCCTCTTGCAGCTTTTCGTTGGCGTCGGGCGTTCCGGCAGCGACGCTGATCGTTTTTGCGGCGGCGGGACCGGCGACCAGGCTTGCCGCGATACAAAGCGCCGCCGCACGGCGCAGGCTGTGGAATCGCATGTCTCTCTCCCTCGTTTGCGGGCGAGCATGCGGCAAGACTTGACGGATGCCAAGCGATGTTGCTGACATGCATGTAACTCATAAAGGGAGAGGTCGCTTTGGGTCGCATATTCTTGATGGCGTTAGCCGCCTTCGCCGTTCCGGCGTCGGCCGCGGCACCCGCGTCGATTGCCGGACGCTGGAAAACCGATGATGGCAAGGGGATCGTCGTCATGGCGCCCTGCGGCGACAAGATGTGCGGGCGTATCGAGCGCCTGCTGATCAAGCAGCCCGCAGGCGGCCAGCTAGACGAGCGCAACCCCGACAAGGCGAAACGTAGCCGGAAGGTTGCCGGGCTTCAGATCTATTGGGACCTGGCACCGAACGGCGACGGCTGGAAAGGCGAAGGCTACAGCCCCGAAGACGGCCGCTATTACACGGCGCATCTGCGCGTGAAGGGCAATACGCTGACGATGAAAGGCTGCGTCGCGGTGTTCTGCCGGACGGTGACCTGGACGCGGATGGCCTAGTTCAGCTCCTTTCCTGCCGTCTTGCGGCGAGCAAGGCTTTCGTCAGGGTGCGTCGCCCAGAATCCAGTCGACCCCCGCCGCGACATGGATGCGCGTCGTGTCGTAGACCGGCAGCACGTTCGCGTCGGGATCGACGATCATGACCAGTTCGGTACAGGCCAGCACAAGCGCCTGCACATCCTGCTTCGCGATGTCGGTGATGAAGGTACGCATCGTCCGCCGCGCGTCCTCGGTCACCTTCCCCTGCATCAACTGGTCATAGATGATGTTGTCGACCGCATCGGCGCGCGAGGCGTCATAGGGTGCAAGCGTCAGGCCATGACGGACGAGCCGCTGGCGGAACCAGGGTTCGGTCATCACGTTGCGCGTCCCGATGACTCCGGCCGACCTGATCCCGTCCGCCTTCATCTTCTCGCCCGTCTCGTCGACGATATGCAGCAGCGGAATCGAAATCGCCGCGGCGACGTCCTCGGCGACCTTGTGCATCGAATTCGCCGCAATCATCAGCGCGGTCGCCCCCGCGTCTTCGAGCCGCTTCGCCGACGCGATCAGGACCTCCTTCGCATGAGTCCACTGCTCGGGCGTCGAAATACGCGACAACTCGCAGTAATTCAGGCTTTCGAGCAGGATGGGCGCCGAGCAGGACGTGCCGATACGTTTCTGCACGCCCTTGTTGAGGTGCCGATAGTAAAGCTCGGTTGAGGCCCAGCTCATACCGCCGATAAGACCGATTTTTCGCAAGCTGATCCTCCGAAATGCAACAGGACCGGGTCTCGCCGGACCCGGTCCCGAACTTGGCTAGAAAAACTGTGGCCCGCGGACAACCCCGCGCGCGATAGTTTGCGACAAACCGCTCAGTGGCCGCCGCCGCTCAATGCCTTGACGATGTCGTCGGCCATCTTCTTCGCATCGCCCAGAAGCATCATCGTCTGGTCCATGTAGAAAACGTCGTTGTCGACGCCGGCATAGCCGACCCCGCCCATCGAGCGCTTCACGAACAGCACGGTCTTCGCCTTCTCGACGTCGAGCACGGGCATCCCATAGATGGGCGAGGTCTTGTCGGTCTTTGCCGCCGGGTTGGTCACATCGTTCGCACCGATCACGAAGGCCACGTCAGCCTGCGCGAATTCGCCGTTGATATCCTCCAGCTCGAACACCTCGTCATAGGGGACATTCGCCTCCGCCAGCAGCACGTTCATGTGGCCCGGCATACGGCCCGCGACCGGATGGATCGCATATTTGACGTTCACGCCTTCTTTCTTGAGCTGATCCGCCATTTCGCGCAGCGCGTGCTGCGCCTGCGCGACCGCCATGCCATATCCGGGCACGATGATGACATTCTCTGCCTGGCTCATCAGGAAGGCGGCATCGTCGGCGCTGCCCGGTTTCCACGGACGCTGTTCCTTGCTGCCGCCCGCCGCCGCGCTTGCGTCGGCGCCAAAACCGCCGGCGATCACGCTCAGGAAACTGCGATTCATCGCCCGGCACATGATGTACGACAGGATCGCGCCCGACGATCCGACAAGCGCGCCGGTGATGATCATCGCGGTGTTGCCGAGGGTGAAGCCCATCGCCGCGGCGGCCCAGCCCGAATAGCTGTTCAGCATCGACACGACGACGGGCATGTCGGCGCCGCCGATCGGGATGATCAGCAGGAAACCGATCACGAAGCTCAGCGCCGTGATCGTCCAGAACACCCAGGGCGACTGGTCGGTGAGGAAATATCCGATCAGGCCGAGGATGCCCGCAAGCGTCGCCAGATTGATGACGTGCCGCCCCGGCAGCATGATCGGCGATCCGGACATATTGCCGTTCAGCTTCAGGAACGCGATGACCGAACCCGAGAAGGTGATCGCACCGATCGCGATGCCGAGGCCCATCTCGATCCGGCTGACCGCGAAAATCTGACCCGCCGCGTCGGCGATGTGGAAAGCCGAGGGGTTGAGGTACGCCGCCGCCGCCACGGCTACCGCCGCAAGGCCGACGAGGCTGTGGAAGGCCGCGACAAGCTGCGGCATCGCGGTCATCGCGATCCGACGTGCCATCACGATGCCGATCACCGCGCCAATCCCGATCGCCCCCAGCACTTCGGCGATCGAAATCGCATCCAGGGCGCCATCGGCCGTCCGCGGGACATGGGTCAGCAGGGTGGTGACGACCGCAATCGTCATGCCGAGGATACCAAAGCGATTGCCGCGCCGCGACGACGCCGGGCTCGACAGGCCGCGCAGCGCCATGATGAACAGGATGCCCGAGGCCAGATAGGCCAACGCCACCCAGGGATTGATCGGTGCTACTTCGTGCATGTGAAACTCTTCCCCTGCCCCGTCATTCCGGCGCGAGCCGGAATATGCTGTCTCGCGTCAAATCGTATCGACGCGACCCCGGCCTTGCGCCGGGACGACAAAACTGCGCCTCAGCGCTCTTTCTTCTTGTACATGGCGAGCATCCGCTCGGTGACCGCAAAGCCGCCGAAGATATTGACGCTCGCCATCACCACCGCCGCGAGGCCAAGCCATTTCGACACCGGCGATCCCGCGGCCGCGCTGGCGATCAGCGCCCCGACGATGATGACCGAGGAAATGGCGTTGGTGACGCTCATCAGCGGCGTGTGCAGCGCCGGCGTCACCGACCAGACGACGAAATAGCCGACGAAACAGGCCAGAAGGAAAATCGAGAAAATCGAAATAAAGTCCACGGGTCCGCTCCCCTGCTGATTCCGCTTGGCGCACCTCTTGCCGTGCGCAAGGGGACGTGTCGACTCCAAAGCTGCCAAAAAGAAAGGCGCGGACTTCGCCCGTGCGAAAAATCCGCGCCTTGCGTGAAATAAAATTGCTTCGGCCGCTTACATCCGGGGCAACAGCACCGAATCGACAACATGGATCACCCCATTGGATTGAAGCACGTCGGCCTGGGTGACGAGCGCCTTGTTGCCGCTCGCGCTGGTCAAAAGAATGGCGCCATCGCTCTTCGTTGCGATCAGGTCCTGCCCGTCCGTCGTCGCCAGCACCGCCTGCCCCTTCCCCTCGGCGATTTTCGCATCGAGGTCGGCTGCGGTCAGCTTGCCCGGAACGACATGATATTTCAGGATGCCCGCCAGCACCGGCTTTTGCGCGGCACGCATCCAGCCGTCGCGCTGCACCGCAGGGATCTGAGCGAAAGCTTCGTCGGTGGGCGCAAAGACGGTGCAAGGCCCGGCGCCCGACAATGTCGCGACCAGATCGGCCTGCTTCAATGCGGCTACCAGCGTTTTGTGGATAGGCGAGGCCGAGGCGTTTTCGATGATCGTCTTCGTCGGCAGCATCTCGGCGCCGCCGACGGTCGGATTGCTACTGGCGGTCACAACGTCGCCCGTCGCCGCAGTTTCGGCCTTCGACTGTCCGGGATTGCCGTTGCACCCCGCGAGCGCCAGACCGCCCGCCAGTGTTGCGGTAAGCAGCCATATGGACTTCATCCGAATTCTCCCTGCCCAACGACGGGATTCCGCGGATTCGCCGAACCCGCGGAACACTCCCCAGTCAACGCGCCCTGTGACGCGAAAGTTTCAGGAGAAAGACAGTCCTGAGCGGATTCAGCCGAGCAGTCGCTCGTTCACGACCTTGCCGCCCTGCGTCAGGCGCACGGCATTGCCGATTTCCTCGTCGAGTACGGGCTTGCCCGCTTCCTTGTCCCAGAAGGCGGACAGGAAGTTGAACAGGTTCCGGCTGAACAGCGCACTCGTGTCAGCGGGCATCAGCGCCGCGATATTCTTCGCGCCGATGACAGTAACGCCATGGATCTTCTTCGCTTCGCCCGACACAGACCCTTCGACATTGCCACCGCTTTCGGCCGCCATGTCGACGATCACGCTGCCCGTGCGCATCGTCGCGAGCTGCGCATCCGAAATCAGCCGCGGCGCGGGACGCCCCGGAATCAGCGCGGTGGTGATGACGATGTCCTGCTTCGCGATGTGTCCCGACACCAACTCGGCCTGCGCCTTTTGATATTCTTCGGACATTTCCGTGGCGTAACCGCCCGCACCCTCACCCTCGATCCCCGCGACGCTTTCGACGAAGATCGGCTTGGCGCCAAGCGACAGGATCTGTTCCTTCGTCGCAGCGCGCACGTCGGTCGCGCTGACCTGCGCGCCCAGCCGCCGAGCGGTCGCAATGGCCTGCAGTCCGGCGACGCCGACGCCCATCACAAACGCCTTTGCCGCGCTGACGGTGCCGGCAGCGGTCATCATCATCGGAAAGGCACGGCCATAGGCGTTCGCCGCGATCAGAACGGCCTTGTATCCCGCGAGATTCGCCTGGCTCGACAAAATATCCATCGACTGCGCACGGGTGATGCGCGGCATGAACTCCATCGCCAGCGCTTCGAGCCCGAGCTTCGCATAGGCATCGACGCGCGCCCTTTCTCCGAACGGGTTCAATCCGGCGGCAAGCCAGGCGCCATCGGCAAAGCCCTTCAGCTCCTTGGGATCGGGCCCCTGGATCGCGAGGATGATGTTCGCGCCTTTCAGCACGTCGGCGCGTGCGCCAACGCTTGCTCCGGCGGCGGCATAGTCGGCGTCGGCAATCGATGCCGCCTCGCCCGCACCGGATTCGACGGAAACTTCAGCGCCGAGGCCGATGAATTTCTTCACGGTTTCGGGAGTCGCGGCGACGCGGGTCTCGCCGGCGGCGAGCTCCTTCAAGACTGCGATGCGCATGCCGGAAGGCCGGTCAGGAGATCAAAAGAACGACGACGATCGCGACGATCACGGAAAGGATCGTGCCGACCTTGAACAAGCTGATGAAACCTTCGTAGGTTTCGTTCGCTGCCTTCATTTCCTGTTCCGCCATGACCTGTCCCCTTTGCCTGCTCGCCACAAGGACGCGCTCGCGCGCGCTCCAGAATCGGGCGTCGCGCCGGTCTTAGCCATGCCTTGCCGCTGGTCAAGTGGCCCCGGCGCGAAAACGCGCCGCTGTGGTAAAAGCCGAACGGCCTTAATCGCCCCTTTACCCATGTGCCGTAAATCACAGCGCTTGAGCGGAGGAACCGGCACGTACGTGGCCGAACAAGGGCAGAATCGGGACTATGGCCAGCACGCGCGATACGCGAACGGTGATGATCGTCGACAGCGAGCCTGCACAGCAGCGCTTTCTGTCGGCGCTGGTGTCGCGCGGCGGCTGGCGCAGCATCGTCGCCGCCGACACGGACACCGCCCTTGCCAAGCTTGGCACCCAGGAAGGCATGGCGCTCGACGCCGTCCTTGTCGATCAGGGCACACCCGGCATGGATATTGCCGAGTTCGTCGCCGAATTACGGCGCTGGCGCCCCGCGCTGCCGCTGATCGTGATCACCATGCGCAACGGCGTCGAAGTCGCGGTCGCCGCGATGCGGTCCGGCGCCAGTGACTTCGTCCAGAAACCGATTGCGCCCGACCGATTGCTGGAAGCGCTCGACCGGATCGTGTCGCAAGGCGGCCCGCAGGGCGAACTCCGCCCGCTCACCGAAAAGCTGCGCGCGCCGTTGGCGTTCGAGGAAATCATCGGGTCGAGCCCCAATTTCCGAAGTGCGCTGGCGATCGCCGCGAAGGCCGCGCGCGCGCGCGTCCCGGTGATGATCAACGGCCGGCCCGGCACCGGCAAGGAAGTCTTTGCCCGCGCTATCCACGGTGCCTCGCCCCGCGCACGCGGTCAGCTGGTGATGGTCGATTGCTCGGCCGTATCGCCGGGACTGATCGGATCGGGACTGTTCGGCCACGAACGCGGCGCCTTCCCCGGCGCCTTCGATCGTCAGCTTGGCCGGCTGGTCCAGGCCGACGGCGGCAGCATCATCATCGACCATGTCGAATGTATTCCGCTGGAAACGCAGGCAAAGCTCGTCGAATTTCTGAACACCGGCGAAGTCCAGATGATCGGCGGTTCGATCCGCCAGAGCGTCGATGTCCGGATCATTGCGACCAGCACCAGCCCGCTCGACAAGCTGATCGAGGCCGGCCACTTCCGCGAAGACCTGTTCTACGCGCTGTCGACCGCGCAGTTTACGCTGCCCTCGCTATCCGAACGCCGCGGCGATGTCGGTCCACTCGCACGCCATCTGCTCGCCCGCATCGGGGGTCTTCCGGGCATGGGGCCGATCGGCGTCACCGACGACGCGCTGCGCCTGCTCGCCGCTTATGCCTGGCCGGGGAATGTCCGCCAGTTGCAGGATGTGCTGTTCCGCGCAGCGACCGCGAGCAAGACCGACGTCCTGACCAGCGCCGATTTCAAGGCGATCGAAGCCGCGCTGGGCGGCGGCACGCCCGGAGGCAGCGACGATGTCGCGATCAACGGCGAGGCGATCGGCGTCACGCTTTACCTGCCCGACGGCAATCTCCGCCCGCTCGAGGAAATCGAGGCCGACGTCATCCGCCTCGCGATCGGCCACTACCGCGGCCGGATGAGCGAAGTCGCCCGCCGCCTCGGCATTGGCCGCTCGACGCTGTACCGCAAGCTGAGCGACCTCGGGATCGATACCGCGGCGTGACGCCTCACCAATAGGGAAGCGCCGACGCGAAATCGACTTTCGTTGCGCAGAGCGGATTGTCGACATATTCGTCGCCTTCGTTTCCGCGCTCGAACCGCCTGCGCTGATACGAGAAATGCAGCCCGCCGCCCGCATCGAAAATCAGCAACGCATCCTGGTTGCGGAGATAGGGTGCCTCGTTCGCGCGCATCAGGAGCGGCGAAAGATCGAGCATCGAGCGCGCGGGCCGATAATCGCCGTCACCGTCGCCGATCATGATGCAATAGGGCTGCCCCGCCGCCCGATCGGCCGCAGCGCGTGCGACGGCTGACGGCCAGCTCAATATACCGACGATCCCGGCGATGATCGTCGCGCCGATGCCGACAAGCACCCACTGCCCACGATCGGCCCGCCGACCAAGTCCGATCAGAAACAAGGCAGCCGCGACGCCGGCAAGCAATACCGGCCAGCCCCCAAACCATCGCGCGAACGGCGGCCCGAACAGCCAGCCCGCCCACCCCGTGGCGCATATCGCAAGCGAAGCCCGGAAAGGCCGATAGTCGATAGGCTGCCGCGAATATTTGATCGCTACGATGGCATCGATCGCCATGCGCAAGACGTAAACGCCGATCCAGAGCAGCATCGCGGCCGTAGCGACCATCCGACCGAGCGGAGCCCAGTCGTCGGCCATGCTGATCGGCCGGTTGACCTGCCAGCCGATCAATCCGATCGCGAGCACCAGCACCGCCAGCACCCAGCCATAGGCGCGCCGAGGCATGAACAGCAATGCGATGGGAAGCCCGACAAGCAGCAGCTGGAACAGCGCTGCCAGAAACTTCATGACGTCAGCGCCGCATCCCGCAGCCCGCGCCACACACGCAGCGCCTGCCGGTTTTCGGCGATGTCGTGGACCCGCAGCAACTGGGCGCCCTGCCCCGCCGCCTGATAATGAAGCGCCACGCTGCCGCCCAGACGCTGGTCGGCGGGCGCTTCGTTGTCGAGCGCGCCGATCATGCGTTTGCGGCTTGCCCCGAACAGCACGGGGCAGCCCAGGGTATGGAACAAGGCCAGCCCGTTTATCAGCGCCAGATTGTCGGCGACGCCCTTGCCGAAGCCGATGCCGGGATCGACGATGATCTTCGCGGGGTCGATTCCGGCCGCCCGGCACGCGGCGACCCGATCGGCCAGCATGTCGTAAACGTCGAAGACAGGGTGCGCATAGGCGCCGCCGCCCTCGTGCGGGTCGCTCTTCGCCGACGGCGCGTGCATCAGCACGACCGGGCAACCCGCTTTCGCCACCACCTCCATCGCGCGCTCGTCGTAACGCAGCGCCGAGATATCGTTGACGATCGTCGCCCCCGCCGCGAGCGCCGCCTCCATCACCGCCGCCTTGCGTGTGTCGATCGACACCGCGACACCGCCACGCGCAAGCGCCGATACGACGCTCTCGACGCGCTGGATCTCATCGCCTTCCCAGATGAGCGGCGCGCCGGGGCGCGTCGATTCGCCGCCGACATCGACAATCGCCGCACCGGCGGCCGCCAGCGCAAAGCCGGCTTCGCTGGCCGCGGCGGTATCGACATGCTTGCCGCCGTCCGAAAAGCTGTCCGGCGTGACGTTGAGGATTCCCATAAGCTGCGGTTCGCCCAGCCGCACGACGCGCTCGCCAAGCTGAAGACTGCCGCGGGGCCGCAAAGCCGCCGCACGCTGCGCCTGCGCCGATGCGGCAAGCGCATCAGGCATCGCCGCGATCCAGCCATCGAGTTCGGGAACCGGAACGATCGCAGACTTGATGCCGTCGGTATCGCGCAGGCTGACATGCCAGGCCGCAAACCAGATCAGCGTATCGGCGATGCGCAGGCAGTCGTCGTCAAGCTCGTGCGGCCGGTCGACGAAACACGCCGGGCGCAGATAGACGCGGGCGTCCTCCCACGTCTTGCCGAGGTCGGGCCTGGTCAGCGGCTGGAACATCAGGCCTCGTTCGCCAGCAACCAGTCCTGCCGCACCGCATCGATCACGCGCAATTCCTTGCCGGTATCGACGTGCCAGAAGGTCCAGCCGTTGCAACTCGGCGCGCCTTGCACGCCGGCGCCGACCTTGTGGATCGATCCCGCCGGCTGGCCATCGCATTCGAGGCTGCCGTCGACGCGGACTTTCGCCTTCCAGCGCCGCTTCGTGTCGGTCAGCACCGTTCCCGGCGGAATCAGGCCGCCCTCGACCAGCGTGCCGAACGCGACGCGCGTCGCGGCCTGCGGCGCCATCATCGTCTTCACCGCGCTCTCGTCGAGCGGCAGCGCCATCTCGATGCGTTCCAGCGCGGCCTCGATATAGTCATCCTCGCGCTCGATGCCGATGAAATGGCGGCCAAGGCGCTTAGCCACGGCGCCGGTCGTGCCGGTCCCGAAAAAGGGATCGAGGATGACGTCGCCGGGGTTCGAGCAGGCAAGAAGGATACGATAGAGCAGCGCCTCGGGCTTTTGCGTCGGGTGGACCTTGCTGCCACCTTTCTTGAGCCGTTCCTGCCCGCCGCAGATCGGGATCAGCCAGTCGCTGCGCATCTGCAACTCGTCGTTGAGCGTCTTCATCGCGCGATAGTTGAAGGTATAGCGCGCCTTCTCGCCCATCGACGCCCAGATCAGCGTCTCGTGCGCATTGGTAAAGCGCGTGCCCTTGAAATTGGGCATCGGGTTCGCCTTGCGCCAGACGATGTCGTTGAGGATCCAGTACCCCTGATCCTGCAACGCCGCGCCGACGCGGAAGATATTGTGATAGCTTCCGATCACCCAGATGCTGCCACCCGGTTTCAGGATGCGCTTTGCCTCCGCGAGCCAGGCATGGGTAAAGCGATCATAGGTGGCGAGGCTGTCGAACTTGTCCCATTCGTCATCGACCGCGTCGACCTGACTGCCGTCGGGACGGTGAAGATCGCCGCCAAGCTGGAGGTTATAGGGCGGATCGGCGAAGATCATGTCGACGCTTGCCGCCGGCAGCGAACGCATCATCTCGACGCAATCGCCCTGCAGGATGCTGTCGAGCGGCAGGTCCGCGGCGGCCCGCGCTGGCGCCGCCTTGGGTGCGCGTTGCTTTACCGCCGGCGCCTTGACCCGTTCCATCACACCCATGTTTCGCCCCTGTCCAAACCCGAAAGAAGGCCCTGATGAGTCCGGCGGAGTCCGCCGTCAAGTCACGGATTCTAGGGATTCTGCGTGTCGATATGGTTAACGGCAGGAGAACGAAACGAGTCTGCCACGACATATGGAGTCTGGGACGAATCGGAGACTCAACCACTGGTAGTGTGGCCGGGAAGACTCACAGCCGAATTTATTTTGATCCTCCAGGCTGCGAAGCCATGAGCCCTGATCCTAAAGGCCGGGATCGACCCCGGTCAGTTCGACCGACCGCTGCCACAGCTCGCGCCCCAGTTTCGGATCGCGCGCATCGCGCGTCGCGCGCGCCGGCCCCGACCGGCCCGACACCTCGCCCAGTCCCTGCGGCCCCAGATAATCGCCACCCTGGACATGCGCGCCGGTCGCTGCCTGCAGCGTCGGCCATGCCCCTTGCGTCGCACTGTTGAAAAAGGGCGCGGCGAGCGGCGTCATCGTCCTGAGCGGCAGCGGCAGGTGCCGCGTCAGTTCGGTCAGCGCCACTCCCGGATGGCATCCGATCGCCTGCGTCGCGCGGCCCGCGGCGCCAAGCCGCCGGTCGAGTTCGAACATGAACAGAAGGTTCGCGAGCTTGCTGGTCTGGTAGCGCTGCCAATGATGGTAGGTCCGGCTTGCCGACAGATCGCTATAGTCCATCGCCCCGCCCTTGTGCGCGAGACTGGCGGTGATGACGATGCGATCGTCGACGTGCGGATGAACGAGCCCCGTGAAGGCAAAGGTGCCAAGATGATTGACGCCGAACTGCAGCTCGAATCCCTGCTTCGTGAGCGTTCGGGGCGGGATCATCACGCCGGCATTGTTGACTAGGACGTCGATGCGCGGCCCGCCGAGAATTGCGGCTGCCGCGTCCTTGACATGATCGAGGTCGGCGAGGTCGAGTGGCTGAAACGACAGCTCCGCACCGGGAGTGTCCGCCCGAATATGATCCATCGCCGCCGCGGCGCGATCCTTGTCGCGGCACGCAAGCACGACATGGGCTCCGCGCGCCGCCAGCACTTTCGCCGTTTCGAAACCGAGACCGGCATTGGCGCCGGTGACGAGAAAACGCCGCCCCGTCTGGTCCGCGACGTCATCGGCCGTAAATCCGCTGCGCATCGCCCTCTCCTGCTCGTCAGATCAGTATCATCTGTGCGACCGGCGCAAAGCTGGTCCGGTGGTGCGGGGTCGGCCCATGTTGCCGCAACGCCTCCAGGTGTCGAGCCGTGCCATAGCCCATATTCGTCTCCCAGCCAAAACCGGGATAATCCAGGGCAACGCGCGTCATGAAGCGGTCACGATGCTCTTTGGCCAGAATGCTTGCGGCAGAGATGCAGGGATGGAGCGCGTCGCCGCCGACGATCGCACGCGCGGCATAGCGCCATTTCGGCAGGAGGTTCCCATCGACGAGAATCTCGTGCGGCTCAAAGCCCAGCGCCTCGACGGCGCGCGTCATCGCGAGGAACGTCGCCTGCAGGATGTTGATGCGGTCGATCTCGGCCACGCTGGCTTCGCCGATACCCCAGCGACAACGCGCCTTGATCTGGGTCTCCAGTTCGGCGCGACGCTTCGCCGTCAGCTTCTTGCTATCGTCCAGCCCGGCGATGCCGCCGTCGCAAAGCAAGACGGCCGCGGCGACCACCGGCCCCGCCAGCGGTCCGCGCCCCGCCTCGTCCACCCCGACGATCAGCATGGTCTCCCCGCCCGCAAGCGGGAGGGGTGGCGAGACTTGCGAGCTTGCTCGCTAGTCGCAGCGGGGTGGGTCATATCGGCGGCAAGATCTTGCTTCGCTCGCGCCCATCCCCTCCCCCCGGCGGGAAGGAAGATTATAATCGCCATGGCGGATATCGCCGATATTCGCCCGCCTGATACAGGCAAAGCCGGTTGCCTGCGGGATCGGCCAGCCGCGCCTCGCGCCAGCCCCATTCCTCATCTTTCGGCATCTGGTCGAACGTCACGCCGCGCCGGGCCAGATAGGCGACCCAGGCATCGAGCGCCCCGCTTTCCAGATACGTCGTCGCACCGCCCGGTTCGCCGTCGCCGACGTGAATCGACAGGGTGACGCCGTTCGCCGCTTCGAACCGCGCATAGCCGTTCGACGGGCTGTCGACGATCTGCGTCAGGCCGAGCTGTTTGTAAAACGCCACCGATGTCCCGTAATCATCGGCGGGGAGCGTCATCTGGTTGAGCGCGGGGCCGGTGAACAGCCCGTCGTTGCGTACGTTTTGCTGGCCCATGGGACCATGCCCCTGCCCCAACCCCGGCGCGTCGAGCAGCGCGAGCCGCACGAAATCGCGCGCGCGCGCAATCGCCGGTTCAAGCGGCATGCCCTGCGCGAGTCCCGTCGCGATGGCGCTCGCGAGCGTACATCCGGTGCCATGGCTGTGCGGGGTCGCGATGCGCGGCGCCTCCCAGCGCGCGACGTCGCCCTCGTCCGCCTCCAGCAACCGGTCGATCACCGTCTCGCCTTCGGCATGGCCGCCCTTGACGAGCAGCGAACAACCGTGTGCCAGCACCGCCTCTTCTCCGCCCAGGGCATCGAGTTCGGGCAGATTGGGGGTCGCGACCATCGCGCGACGAAGCAGGGCGCGAAATGCCGCGATCGTCGGCGCATCCGCAAGCACCGAACCACTTGTTGCGACCATCACCGGATCGAACACCACGGCGGCTTGCGCAAGGTCGGGCTGTGCCAGCCTTTCGGCGACGGCGGCAGCCGTCTCGGCACTGCCGATCATCCCGATCTTCACCGCATCGACGCCGATGTCGCCGGCGACGCTGTCGATCTGCGCCAGCACCATCGCGGTCGGGATCGGATGAACGGCCTGCACGCCCAGCGTATTTTGCGCGGTGATCGCCGTGATCGCGGTCATCGCATGCCCGCCGAGCATCGTCACCGTCTTGATATCGGCCTGGATACCTGCGCCACCACCGCTGTCCGAGCCGGCGACGATCAGGACGCGCGCGGTCACGACACGCCCTCCCGTTCAACGTGACGAAAAAGGAGAAGGCTCAACGCTTGAATTTCCGCTCCGTCGAGGCGGGAAACTTGTGCAGCGCCGCGCCTTCGCGCAGCGGCCGGTCGAGCAGGTCGCCGCCGCAGTTCGGGCAGCGTTCGTCGAGCTTGTCGGCGCAATCGGCGCAGAAAGTGCATTCGAACGAGCAAATGAAGGCGCCGTGGATATCCGCCGGCAAATCGCGGCCGCATTTTTCGCAATCGGGTCGCATTTCGAGCATATCTATTCTCCTGCCGCGACGCGCACCGCGTCGCAGATCATATCGACAATTTGGGTTACCTGTCCGGCATCGTCGCCTTCGGCCATGACGCGAATGACAGGCTCGGTGCCTGATGCGCGGATAACGATGCGGCCGCGCCCGGCCAGCGCGGCCTCGCCCTCGGCGATCGCCGCCTGAACATTGGCGTTTTCAAGCGGCTTGCCGCCCGCGAAGCGGACATTTTTCAAAAGCTGGGGGACGGGATCGAACTGGTGGAGCAATTCGCTTGCGGGTTTGCCCGACCGCACCAGCTCGGCCAGCACCTGCAGCGCGGCGAGCGTGCCGTCGCCGGTCGTCGCATGATCCGACAGGATCATGTGGCCCGACTGTTCGCCGCCGACGTTGAACCCGCCGCTCTTCATGCGTTCCAGGACATAGCGATCGCCGACCTTCGTGCGTTCGAGCCTCAGCCCTTCCCCCGCGAGAAAACGTTCGAGGCCAAGGTTGGACATGACGGTCGCGACGACCCCGCCGCCCTTCAGCAGCCCTTGCCGCGCCCAGCTCGCGCCGATCAATCCCATGATCTGGTCGCCGTCGACAATCGCGCCCTTCTCGTCGACGACGATCAGCCGGTCGGCATCGCCGTCGAGGGCGACACCGATGTCGGCACCGCTCGCCACGACGGTTTCCTGCAACAGGCCCGGGGCGGTCGATCCGCACTTGTCGTTGATGTTCGTCCCGTTGGGGGTGACGCCCACGGTTATGACATCGGCCCCCAGTTCCCAAAAGACGGTGGGCGCGCTGTTGTAGGCCGCGCCATTCGCGCAATCGAGAACCATCTTCAGGCCGTCGAGCCGCACCGATTCGGGAAGGCTCTGCTTGACCGCATGAATATATCGACCGCGCGCGTCCTCGATCCGCTTGGCGCGGCCAAGCTGGCCGGGTCGGGCAAGCATGGGCTCGACCGTCAGCAGATGCTCGATCTGGGCTTCGTCCTCGTCGGACAGCTTGTACCCGTCGGGACCGAAAAGCTTGATCCCGTTGTCGTGGAACGGGTTGTGGCTGGCCGATATCATGACGCCAAGGTCGGCGCGCATCGATCGGGCAAGCATCGCGACCGCCGGCGTCGGCATCGGGCCGACCTGAACGACGTCCATACCGACGCTGGTAAAGCCGGCGACAAGCGCATTTTCGAGCATATAGCCCGATAGCCGCGTGTCCTTGCCGATGACGACGCGGTGCTTGTGGTCGCCGCGCAGGAAATGCGCGCCCGCTGCCATGCCGACGCGCATCGCGGTTTCCGCGGTCATCGGAACCTGGTTGGTGAGCCCGCGAATCCCGTCGGTTCCGAAAAACTTGCGCATGCCACCTCTGCTACTTAATCCGTTGGGCAGGACAAGAGCCCACCCCGCACACCGGACGGCCCTAGGTCACCCTTTTTGGCTTGGCAAGCTGGCCGGGACCGGCACCGGGAGAATCGAACTTGAAATCCGCATGGATCATCCTTTCGGCGCTGGTCGTCGGCATGCTTCTGGGTATCGCCGTCGAGATGGTGTCGCCGGCGACCGGCACCGCCACCCTGCCTTTCATTGAACCCATCGGCCTGCTCTGGCTCAACGCGCTCAAGATGACGATCGTCCCATTGATCGTCGCATTGTTGATCACCGGCATCACCGCGACGGCCGACGCCGCGCGCGCCGGCAAACTGGCGGGACGGGCGGTCGCGATCTTTATCGTCGCCAACCTTCTGGCCGGCCTGATGACCTTGCTCGTTCTGCCCCTGTTGCTGCGCGCCTTCCCGATGTCCATCGGCGCGGCCGAGGGACTGCGCCACGGTCTCGGCGGCAGCACCGAAGCGGCGACATCTCCTCATTTCGCGGACTTTCTGCTGTCGCTGATTCCCACGAACCCGATCGCCGCCGCTGCCGAAGGCGCGATCCTGCCGCTGATCGTCTTCACCACCATATTCGCCTTCGCGATCACCCGCATCGGCACCGCAGAGCGTGCGACCCTTTCGGGCTTCTTCAAGGCGCTCGGCGATGCGATGCTGGTCGTGATCGGCTGGGTACTCGCGCTTGCGCCGATTGGGGTATTCGCGCTTGGCTACGCGCTGGCGGTCAAGGCCGGCGTCGCGGCGTTCGGCGGGCTCTTGCACTATGTGCTGATGCTCTCGGCCATCGGCGTCTGCACGATCATTCTCGGGCTCCTGCTCGCCACCTTCGTGGTCCGCATTCCCCTGCGGCGCTTCGTGCGGGCGATGGTGCCGACGTTCGCCGTCGCACTCAGCACGCAAAGCTCGCTGGCCAGCCTGCCCGCGATGCTTCGGGCCGCCGCCGATCTGGACGTCGATCCCAAGAAGGCCGACATCGTCCTGCCGCTCGCGGTTGCGCTGTTCCGTTTCACCAGCCCGGCGATGAACCTCGCGGTCGTCGTCTACCTCGCCTGGCTGTTCGGCATCCAGTTGACGCCATGGGAAATGGCGATCGGGCTGGCGGTCGCCCTCGCCGCCGCGCTGTCGTCGGTCAGCCTTCCCGGCTCGATCAGCTTCGTGACTTCGATCGCGCCGATCGCGATATCGATGGGTGTGCCCGTCGCGCCGCTCGGTCTGCTGGTCGCGGTCGAAACCTTCCCCGACATCTTCCGCACCCTCGGCAATGTCGTCGCCGACGTCGCCGCGACCAGATATGCCGCCAACGGCACCGATGATAATGCACCCCCAGCAGGAGAGACGCCATGAAATATCGCAAGCTCGGCCACGGCCTTGAAGTGTCCGCGATCGGTATCGGCTGCATGCCGATGATCAAGAGCGGCAATATCCTGTACGGCGAAGCCGCCGACCTCGATGAATCGACGCGCACCCTCCATCGCGCGATCGATCTGGGCGTCACCTTCTTCGACACCGCCGAACTCTATGGGCCGTTCAGCAACGAAGGACTGCTCGGCGAAGCCATCAGGGGCAAACGCGACGGTCTGGTCATCGCGACCAAGTTCGGCTTCCGCTTCGACGGCAACGAGGTCGTCGGCATCGACGGCTCGCCGGAGAATGCCCGCCGCGCCTGCGAAGGATCGCTCCGGCGGCTCGGCATCGACACGATCGACCTGTTCTACCAGCACCGCGTCGATCCGTCGGTGCCGATCGAGGAGACCGTCGGCGGGATGATGGACCTGGTGAAGGAGGGCAAGGTCCGCCACATCGCGCTGTCCGAAGCGGGCCCCGACACGATCCGCCGCGCCGCCAAGGTCGCGCCGATCACCGCGCTGCAAAGCGAATATTCGATCTGGGAACGCGACGTCGAAGAGGAAATCCTGGCCGCCTGCCGCGACAACGGCGTCGGCTTCATTCCCTATTCGCCGCTCGGCCGCGGCTTCCTGGCGGGCACGATCCGCAGCCGCGACGAACTGCCGGAGAATGACTGGCGCCGCAACGATCCGCGATACTCGGAAGAAAATCTTCCCGCCAATCTCGCGATCGTCGATGCGATCGCCGGCGTGGCGGCAAGGCATGGCGTCTCGAACGCCCAGATCGCGCTGGCCTGGCTGCTGGCACAGGGCGACGACATCGTCCCCATCCCCGGCACCAAACGCCGCGCGACGATGGAAGACAGCGTGGCCGCCGCCGACGTGACGCTGACCGCCGACGACCTTGCCGCCATCGACGCGGCAGCCCCCCGAGGCGGGACGAGCGGACCGCGCTATGGCGAACGGGGGATGCGGATGGTGCGGCTTTAGGGCGGCAGCGGCCGGTTTCGACCGGTTGCGGAGGTTCTTCTTCCCTCCCGCAGGCGGGAGGGGTTGGGGGTGGGCCAGCACCGATCAGGTGCCCACCCCGAACCGCCCTTGGCTCAACCGTCCTTGCCCAGCCGCGTGCACAGTTCGTCGACCTTGTCGCGCAGTTCGTGAAAGCGCAGCTGATCGAGCTTCTCGTGCAGCCGCATGATCTCCAGCTCGGCGCGCAGATTGATCTCATAGTCCAGTTTTTCGGTCAGCCGGTCCTTTGCCGCTTGCCGATTCTGGCTCATCATGATCACCGGCGCCTGAATGGCCGCCAGCATCGACAGCATCAGGTTCAGAAAGATGAACGGAAAGGGATCGAAGGTCAGGCCCAGACTTTCGAGCGCCTTCGAATTGACCAGCATCCACACGAACAGCACGATGCCGAAACCGATGATAAAACCCCAAGACCCACCGACCGCCGCCACCCTGTCGGCCAATCGGTCGCCGAAACTGCCCCGCGCCGTTTCATCGTCATCATCGTCGTCGCCCGGATCCCGGCTCGTCGGCTGGCGCTCGGCAATCGCGCCAATGACGCGCTGTTCCGCCGGATCGAGCTGATCATAAGCGCGGCCCAGCAGCCGCAGCGACAGGTCGGCGATCTTTTCCTCGCGGTTCATCGCGTCCCTATCCTACCCAGCGCCACAACCCGGCCGCCATGAAACCAAGCGCGCCGTGCGCCCATGTCGCGACAAGCCACAGCACGATGCCACCAAACAACGCATGACCGCGCGGGATCGTATCGCCCCACGGCGTGACACCCCCGACTTGCCGCGCGAACGGAACGAAGCTCGTCCGTGCCGCCCAGTGTCGCCAGCTATCGCCCATCACCTGCGCCTTCTTCGCGTCCTGCCCCGCCGATCCGACGAGCGCGAGGAATGCGATGGTCGATGAAAGCACGATCTGTCCGGGGGTCGGCATCACCAGCGCATGCGCCAGCGCCCAGAGTGTAAATCCCCACATCATCGGGTGCCGCGTGATCGCGAAGACGCCGCGCGGCGCGGATTGCGTTGCCGCTGCGGCGTTCGGCGCCGGCAGCGCCGGATTGCCGATCAGCGATCCCATGAACAGGATGCTCGCAAACAGCACGAGCACGGACGCAAGCATCCACAGCGGATCGTCGACGATCCAGAGCGGTGGCTCGGGCGGCATGCCGCGCCACGCCTGCACGATCAGGACAAAGGTCGCGATAGCGACGATCGAATAGGTGATCAGGAAGCCACGTTCGCCCAGTCGCGCCACGAGCCCGGCGCGAAGCGGATGCGACAACGCGAAATGCGTCCCGACGAACAGGACGCAGGTCGTGATCAAAAGCGACATGGGTTGCATGAACGGCCCCTCTCCTTTCGGGGCCGTTCATCGTCAAATCGTCACCCCGGCGCGGGCCGGGGTCTCGCCCGTGCGTGGTCGCTACGTCGAGAACCCGGCCTTCACCGGGATGAGGAATTGGGGACGAACGCCCTCACCCGACATTATCACCTGTCATACGCCTTGGGCAAAGCCCCTTCGACCGGCGTCAGATAGCGATCGCGCAGCCGGTCCTGACGCGTGACGAGCGACTGGCGCTTGCCGTCGATCCAGACCATCGTCGGACGACTGCCGAGTTCGAGCGGATCCTTGTCCCAGATCACGATATCGCCGACGCGGCCCGCCTTCAGCGAACCGATCGTCCCGTCCATGCCGATTGCCCGCGCCGGCGCACTCGTGATCGAGGCGAACGCCTGATCCCACGTCAGCCCGCTCGCACCCGGCAGCCGCGACAGGCCGACGAGGTTGCCGGCATATTGCGTCGTATATCCCATCTTGTGGGCGTCATCATCGTCGAACACGCCGACCGACACGTCGATCCCCGCCGCCTTCATCCGCCCGGCATTCGACTGCGTCGCACCCAACCGTTCGAAACTGTCGGGCAGGTCGCTCAGCGGCGAAACCAGCACGGGGACCTTCGCCGCCGCGATATTGTGCGCGACCAGCCATCCCTCGGTCGCCCCGACAAGAACAAGCTTGAGCGCGGGGAATTCGTCGCGAAGCTTCAGCACATTCAGAATGTCGGCGGCGCGATCGACGCGCACGAACAGCGGCGTCGTGCCGTTGATCACCCGCACCAGCGCTTCGGCATCGGCGCGCTGGATCATCGCGTCATTACCCCACTCGGCCAGCGTGCCGGGGTTACGGGCATAGCTGCGCGCTGCCAGCAATTGTTCACGGAACAGCAGGAAAGTCGCCGCGCGGCTCCCCCCCGCCTGGGCCGATCCATCCTCGCCGAACGCGACATATTGCAGCGCGCGCGCCCGCGTCACCATGTCCATATCATCGGCCAGATCGACGACCGCGCCCTGTCCGGCGAACAGATTGCTGCTGCTGCCCGGCGCGACGATCGCCCGGGTGACACCGGCGGCGCGATTGACCGCGATCGGCGAACCCATGGGGTTGAGCGCGGGCGCGATGTCGAGCCCGGCCGAGAAGCGCGACCGGGTTGCAGAGCGGTCGTTGGTCCCGGTGACCGCATCCACCTCGACCAGCCCGACACGACTGAACGCCGCGACGATACCCGGCGTGACATATTGGCCCTGCGCATCGACGCGCTCGATGCCGGCCGGAACCGCAACGCCCGCACCCGCCGCGACGACCTTGCCGCCGCGGACGACCACGGTGCCGCCCTCGATCGGCGCGCTGCCGTCGCCGATGACCAGCTTCGCGTTGGTGATCGCGATATCCTGCGCGGCGGCGGGAAGCGCGATCAGCGCGGCGGCGGAGAGAAGGAGAGTCCGGATCATTTCACGTCTCCTTCGCCCGGCTGGCCAAGTTCGAAGTCGGTCACCGGCCGCCGTTTCGGATCATTCGCATCGAACATCAGCGCGCCGTCGATCCAAACTTTTTCGGGGCGCGTATAGACGCTGAACGGATTGCCATTCCACAGCACGACGTCCGCCATCTTGCCGGGCTTCAGGCTGCCGATCTTGTCCTGCAGGCCGATGGCCTTCGCCGGATTGATGCCAAGCCAGGTCCATGCCTGTTCGTCGCTGATCTGCATGCCCATCCGGCGACCGGCGGCAAGCGCCTTGGCCGCTTCCTGATTGAGGCGCTGGATCTGGTTCGCGTCGTCCGAATGGACGATCGTGCACGCGCCTTCCTTGTACATCAGCGCGATATTCTCGGGCACCGAGTCATAGGCTTCCATCTTGAAGCCCCACCAGTCGGCCCACATCGCGGCGCAAATGCCTTCCTTCTTCAGCAGGTCGGCGATCTTGTAGGCCTCGACCGCATGGTGGAACGCCGACACCTTGTACCCGAACTCGTGGCTCATATCGATGACATTTGCCATTTCGTCGGCGCGGTAGCAGTGGTTCTGGACGAGGATTTCGCCCGACAGCACGCCCGCCAGTGTTTCCATCGCGAGGTCGCGGTCGACGGGTTTGCCTTCGTCGAGTTTCTTCTTGTACGCTGCGGCCTTGGCCCAGGTCTGGCGATCGACCGCCATATTGCCCATGCGGGTCGAGGGCATCCGGCCCTTGCTGCCGTAAACGCGCTTCGGATTTTCGCCGCACGCCATCTTCAGGCCATAGGGCGCACCGGGGAATTTCATCCCCTGCACCGTGCGCGCCGGAACATTCTTCAGCACGACCGAGCGGCCGCCCATCAGGTTCGCACTGCCCGGCAGGATTTCCAGCGTCGTGATACCGCCATTGGCAAGCGCGCGCGTGAAACCGGGATCCTGCGGCCAGACGCTATGTTCGCTCCACACCTCGGCCGTAATCGGACCCGTCGCCTCATTGCCGTCGGAATGCGCTTCGACGCTGGGCGATGGATAATCGCCCAGATGGCTGTGGATATCGATCACGCCCGGCGTCAGATATTTGCCGGTGCCGTCATAGACGTCGGCGTCGGTCGGCAGTTCCATGTCGGGGCCGCCCACCGACAGGACCTTGCCGCTCGACAGAACGATCGAACCATTGTCGATCCGCCCGCCTTCGCCGTCAAATATGGTGACGTTCTTCACGACCGTCAGGCGGCTGGGATACGCCTTGTAAGTCGAAGGATAAGGGTCCTTGTTGAACTTCACCGGCTTTTCGGCCGATGCGGTCGCGGCGGGCTTGTCCCCCGCCGATTGCGGGCCGCCGGCCCCGGACGTGCAGGCAGCAAGGGCGAGCAGCGGCAACGCCGCGATCGATAAACGCATGTTCGGGAACCCCTTATTTAACGCCGTGCATCAGATATTTGAGCGGCCATGCCAATAGCAGCAGCACGCCGCCGATCGCGATCGAAACAAGCCCGATCGTCTGGAATACGCCGACATAGGTATCAAGGCTGACCTTCAGGTTGGCCACCTGTCCGCCGACCGTCTCGACGCTCGCAAACTGGGCGACGATGCCCGCGACATATTGCGCGGTCGCGATCGACAGGAACCAGACGCCCATCATCAACCCGACAACGCGCGCGATCGACAATTTGGTGATCATCGACAGCCCGACGGGCGAAATGCACAGTTCGGCGATCGAGTGGATCAGGTAGAGACCGGCGAGCCAGACCAGCCCGACCTGCGCCCGGCTATCGGCGAACTGCGAGCCCCAGACGAGGAACAGAAAGCCCGCGCCGACGCCCATCAGCGCGACGCCGAACTTGACCGGGATATTGGGTTCAAGCCCGCGCGCCGCGAGCGCGTTCCACAGCATGCTGAACACGGGCGCCAGCAGAACGATGAACAGCGCGTTGAAGATCTGCGTCTGTCCGGCCGGCATCACATAGACGCGCTCGCTGCCGAACCCGTTCATCCGGGCGATATGCATCCCGATCATCGCGGCAACGCCGACGACGATCCATGCGATCGCCATCGTGCGTTTCACGGCCGCGTCTTCCCCGCGCGAGAAGAACCACCATGCCAGCCAGGCCACCCCGCCGAACACCGCGGCGAAGAACAGATAATAAGTGAAGGGAAGCGACCGGAACATCGCGAACAGCGGCTGGGTCCAGCCGATCTCGAGCATCGTGTTGCGTTCGGCAAACAGCGTCAGCGAGGACCCCGCCTGTTCGAACAGCGTCCAGAACACGACGTTGAAGACGATCAGCACCATCGCGGCGAGCATCATCTGGAATTCGGTGCGGTTGCCCGCGAACCACGCCCAGGCCAGGATGCCGGGGATCGCGAGGATGAAGGTTCCGAACATGACCTTGCCCATGATCGGCAGGGTGGACAGATAACCGATCAGGCCGGTGCCCGCTTCCGGCTTCACATAGCCCATGAGGTTCGAAAAGAGGAAATAGACCAGCGGAATCGCGAGGAGCGCGCCGCCGTAGATCAGCCAGTCCTTCTTCGGATCGGCGCCTTCCGGTCGTTCGCCATAGCCCTTGAGGCGCCCGCCGTCGAACTGGAACAGCAGCCAGGAACAGGTCATGCCGATCGCCGCAAGGCCGAAACCCGCCCACCAGCCGACCGCTTCGGCAAGGATCGGGCAGAAGAATTGCGAGACCAGCGAGCCGAGGTTGATGCCCATGTAAAAAATGGTGAAACCGGCATCGCGGCGGCGGTCGCCATCGTCATAAAGCGAACCGACGATGGTCGAGATATTGGGCTTGAAGAAACCGTTGCCGACCGTGACGAGGCCAAGGCCGACGAGCAGGATCGCGATAAACATCGGCGAACGCTCGGCATCGGATTTGAAGTTTTCGGGCGCGATCTTGCGTGCTTCGGCGCCGTCCGCGCTGAGCAACGAGACCGACTTGTCCTCGTTCCCGCGGATTTCCAGCTTCTGGCCATCGACGGTGACGAACCGCGCGTCCCCGCCGCCATCGGCTTTCGCCTCGATCGTGACGTCATAACGCTGCGCATCGATCGTCGCGAAGGGTTTCGCGGTATCGCCGCCGAAACAGAGGGTAAAATAGCCGAGCGCCATCAGGATCGCGCCGAACTTCACCGATCGCTTCGAACCCAGATAGCGGTCTGCGATCAGGCCGCCGATCAGCGGCGTCAGGTACACCAGTGCCGTGAAACCACCATAAATGCCGGCGGTCGTCGTGTCGCTGAACAGGAAATGGTTCGCGAGATACAGCGTCAGGATGGCGCGCATCCCGTAGTAGCCAAAACGCTCCCACATCTCGGTGGTGAACAGGCGCTTCAACTGCCGGGGGTGGCCGAACCAGCCATTGTGGTCGCCGGGGTGGATCATGCGGACATCGGCAGGCGGCGCGCCTGGCTCCAGCGATGCGGTCTGGTCCACTTCGTTCGTCATCAATCGGGCTCCCCGGTATGTTTTGATTGCGAGGATGCCGCATTCCGCTCCGCGGAAATCCCACCCCCTTGCTGTAATGATCGCGTAACCTAGCGCGAAAATTGCTCAAGGGAAGAATCTAATTGCGCGTGAAACCATATCGAACCCGCAAGAAAATTTATTGCGAATCATTCGCAACACTTGCGGATGTGCGCGAAGATCGTCAAATACCTCCCATGTTCAACGACACCAGCACTCTCCGCTCGCACCTCGCCACCCGTCGCTCGGGCAAGGCACGCGACATGATCGCCCCCGGCCCCGACGCCAACGAACTGCGCGACATCATCGCGCTCGCGCTGCGCACGCCCGACCATGGCAAGCTTGCGCCATGGCGGATTGTCACAATCGCGGCAAACCAGCGCGAAGCGTTCGCGACCTTGCTCAAAAACGCATGGGTCGCCGAAAATCCAGGCGCTGCGGGAATGGACCTGTCGGCACTCGACCAGTTCGCGCATCAGGCACCAAGCCTCGCGGTACTGATCTCGACCCCTGTTCGGGACAGCAAGGTGCCCATCTGGGAACAACAGATGTCGGCAGGCGCGGTCGGCATGAACCTTCTCCACGCCGCACACGCCCATGGATTCGTTGGTAGCTGGCTTACCGGTTGGGCCGCCTATAGCCCGGCCGTCGCGCAGGCGTTCGGAGTCGGCAACGGCGACACCATCGTCGGCTATTTCTTCCTTGGCACTGCGGGAGCAGACCTGTCCGAACGCCCGCGCCCCGAATATGATGACATTGTCAGTACTTGGGACATTTAATTTCAATTCAGCCGGCATTTCTCTAACTTTCAAGATTTGACTGTGCTGCTGTCTTATGGCATTAAGGCGGCATGCTCGATCAGTCCAAACCCGTGTACCAGCGTCTGCGCGATGTCATCGCGAACGCCATCCTCGACGGCAGCTTCCGTGACGGCGACATGTTGCCGTCGGTCCGATCGCTCGCGGCGGAGGAAGGCGCAAACCCGCTGACCGTCGCCAAGGCCTATCAGACGTTTCAGGACGAAGGCCTCGTCACGGTGAAGCGCGGCGTGGGCATGTTCGTGGCCGAAGGCGCAACCGATCGCCTGCGTGAACTGATGCGGGAAGATTTCCTTACCAATGTCTGGCCGCCGGTCGCGCAACAGATGCGTCGCATCGGTCTCGACGCCCAGACGCTGCTCAATCTTACCGACGCCTGATCAACGGCCGATCTGTTCAGCCTTGTTCCTTAAATCCATGGCGTTCTGGCTGTCGCCGCGCTGATCGAGCAGGTCTGCGTAAAACAGCATGATCTCAGAATTGAGCGGCTGCAGCCGATAGGCGAGCGCGATCAATGGCAGCGCGCGGGCGCGATCGCCCTTGGCGGCCCATGCACGCGCCAGTTCGCGCAAGACGACGACATCGCGGTTGCCGATCTTTTGACGGACGCGCTCGAAATGCCCGATCGCCTGATCCCAATGCTCGATGTCCATCGCCAGATGCCCGGCCAGACGGTCGGCGGCGATGCTCGACGGCTGGCTGTCGCGCAGCGCAAGAATGGCGGCACCCGAACCAGCCGAGTCTCCCGAGGCGAAAAGCGCGTTGGCGAGACGCAGTGTCGTACGCTCGCCGGCGTCCAGATCGCGAGCGGAACGGTACGACTGGATCGCAAGAGCGTAACGCCCGCCGGCGAGCGCAGCGTCGCCAAGCAGGATGTGAGCGTCGGCAACCCCACGGTTCGCGTCGCGTAGCTTCGTCGCGCGCGCGATGGCGCTGGCATAATTGCCCGCAGCCATATCGGCCGAAATCGCCGGGATCGCCTTCGCCGGATCAAGCGGCGCCGCGTCGCCCCCCATCGCGACCAGGCCATAGCTGTCATTGACCGCAAACGGTGGCGCATTGCCACGATTCAGCGACGCGGCGCGCGCAAGGAAGGATAAGGATGCATCGCGCTGTCCGGTTTCGGCCGCCACACGCGCGGCGAGCAGCAGCGACCAACTATCGGCATCGGTACGCCCGACGATCGGCGCCAGCGCCTCGGCGGCAGCATCGGCATCACCGTCTGCCCAGTCGGCGACCGCAAGAATACGGCGCGCCACGAGGTTGTTCGGCTGCTCGGCAATCAACCGGTCCGCCCAGGTCGCGGCCACGGCCTCTCCTCCGAGCTGCAACTCGACGACCGCACTCAACAGCATGAAGCCCGGTTCATCGTCAAGCGCACCGCGCGTTCGCTGAAGCAGGCTGCGCGCAAGCACATAGTTGCCGGCGCGGGCGGCCAGAACGGCCTGCAGATAAAAGAGTCGCGCATTATCCGGCGCGAACGTTGCGGCACGACGCAGCGCCGCCAGCATGTCCTTGTATCGACCAAGATCGCCAAAGGTCGCCGCTTGTTCGATCAGGGCATCGGCATTGTCCGGGTCGGCGGCGAGCGCCTTTTCGTACCATTCTAGCGATGCGCCGAGTCCCTGTTGGGTGCGGACAAGGTTCGCCTTGTACGCAAAGGCAGCGCTGTTCCCCCGGTCGAGCTCGATCGCGAAGTCGATTGCGTCCCGCGCGCCCAGCGTGTCGGCATTGGCGTCGCGAAACCGTGCGACGTCAACCCACAGCATCGAATTGCGCGGCAGTTCTCGAACCGCACGGTCATAGGCGTCGCGCGCCGCGTCGAGATTTCCGTTGTCGAGATGAATGTCGCCCGCAACCCATGCGGCTTCGCCGATCATGTCAGGCGCGATCGGCCCGCCGTCGAGCGTCTCGAAGGCGCGCGTACCATCGCCCTGCAGCGCATATGCCCGCGCAAGCAGGGGGCGCAGATAGTCCCCCTTTCCCCCAGCCGCGAGCGCTGCCCTGACCGTCGCCTCGGCACCGATCCCGTCACCCAATCGGATCTGCGCGCGCGCCAGTTTGACCCGCGCCGCGATATCGTGAGGATCATTCGCGATCGCGGCCTTCTGTTCGGCGATCTGCTGCCGCCAGACATCGCGCGATGCCGCCGCAGGGGCGCCATTGCAGCCGGCCAGCACCGCTGCCGCAATCAGAGCAGCAAGCAGAGGCCGAGCGATGCCCATTCAGGCGTGCATCCGATATTGCTTGAGCAGATCGTACAGGGTGGGGCGGCTGATCCCGAGCAACTTCGCAGCAAGCGAGATATTGCCGTCGCTTTGCGTCATGGCGCGGCGGATCGCGACGCGATCCGCCGCCTCGCGCGCGCTACGCAGATTCAGGTAATCCTCACCGCCTTCGCCCTCTCCATCCGACCGTCCCGCAAGATCAAGATCGCCCGGCGTCACCAGCTTGCCGTCGGCCATGATCACGGCACGTTTGACGCGATTTTCAAGCTCGCGAACATTGCCCTGCCAGCCCCCCTCGTCGATCGCCTGCAGCGCGTCTGGCGCGAAGCCGCGTACCGCGGGATTCATCGCTGGCGCATATTGATGCAGGAAATGGCGCGCGAGCAACACCGCATCGCCCGGCCGCTCGGCAAGCGAAGGAATCTTCACCACCATTTCCGCAAGCCGGTAATAAAGATCGTCGCGAAAGCTCTGCTCCGCGATCATCGCATCGAGGTTGCGGTGCGTCGCGCACACGATGCGCGTATCGACCGCAATCGCCTTGCGCCCGCCGATCCGTTCGATCGTTCGTTCCTGCAAGAAACGTAGCAATTTCACCTGAAGCGGCAACGGAATATCACCGACCTCGTCGAGGAACAGCGTCCCGCCATGTGCCAGCTCAATCTTGCCCTCGGTCGTCTTGACCGCACCCGTGAAGGCGCCCTTTTCATGCCCGAACAGCTCGCTTTCGAGCAGGTTTTCCGGGATCGCCGCGCAATTGATCGCGACAAAGGCACCATCGCGGCGGCCGCTTGCCTCGTGCAGCCCACGCGCGAGCAGTTCCTTGCCGGTGCCACTGGCGCCGAGAAGCATCACCGACACGTCGAGGTTGGCCACGCGCTCAATAGTCCGCGCGACCTTTAGCATTTCGGGGGCCCCGGTGATCATCGCACCCAGAACACGGTTGTCGCTCGCACCCTGTTCGGCAAGCCGTGCGTTTTCGACCTCCAGTTCGCGCACGTGAAAGGCGCGGCGGACGATCAGACCCAGTTCTTCGATATCGATCGGCTTCTGGTAAAAATCCCACGCTCCGTTCGCGATCGCTGCAAGCGCGCTCGTCCGCTCGCCATGGCCCGACACGACGATCACCTTGGTGTCGGGCTTGGCTTCGAGAATGGCCTTCAGCACGCGAAAGCCCTCACGAGTCCCGTCGGGATCGGGCGGCAGGCCGAGATCGAGCGTTACGACGGCGGGTTCCTCGACGCGCAGAATACCCATCGCGCCGTCATGATCACCCGCGATCAGCACCTCGTAGCCGTCATAGGCCCATTTGAGCTGCGCCTGGAGACCGGGGTCGTCCTCGACGACCAGCAGCTTGCGCACATCGGCTGCATTCTCGCTCATTGACCTGCCACCTTCTTGATCCGTTCGTCGATTGCTCCGCCAGGGCGCGTATCGGCGAGCGGCAACCACAGGGTGAAGTTGCTCCCCTTGCCCGGTTCGCTTGCCACTTCGATTGTCCCGCCCATCGCTTGCGCGAGTTGCAAGGCTTCGAACGCGCCCAGACCGAACCCGCCCTCCTTCGTCGATACGAAGGGTTTGAACAGTTCGTCGCGGATGAAGGCACGGGTCATGCCCGCGCCCTGATCGATCACGTCGATCCGCGCCCGACCCTGCTCGGCAACGGCAATCACCTGAACTGCCGTATCGGCCGGCGAGGCGTCGATTGCGTTGGCGACGAGATGCTGGACGATTTGGCGGATCGACCCCGCATCACCCCATGCGGCAATTCCCGCCTGACAGCCGACGAACAGGGCCCGCCGCGCATTCGCGTCGGCCGCAACCGCGTTCAACAGCGGCTCAACCAGGGTCCGTTCTGCTTCGGCCGCCTTGCCGCGCTCGCGCGCCGACAGACGGACGAGCAGGTCGGACAGTCGACCCGACGATATCTTCAGGGTCTCGACCATATCGGCGCGGAACGCCGGCTTATCTGCATGGCGTTCGGCGTTACTTGCAAGGAGGTTGAGCTGGCTCGCGAGATTCTTGATGTCGTGCATGATGAACGCAAAGCGCCGATTGAATTCGTCGAAACGCTTCGCTTCGGACAGCGCTGCCTGACTTTGCGATTCAGCAAGGTAGCTTGCGGCCTGCTGCCCCGCGATACGCAGTACATCGAGATCTTCCCAATCGAGCGCGCGCGACACCGGCGGGCGGTGAAGGACAACGACCGCGATCATCCGGTGGAAGTGCAGCACTGGCACAACCACCCATGCGCGCGGATCGGCAAGCAGCCAGTCGGGGACGGCCAGATCCTGTTCGTCTGACGATCGACCCCGCCGTTCGGCATCCAGATCGACGATGTGCCGGGTTTCCTGCAGCATGAACGCCGACCGAAGCGATAGCGACGCTTCGCCCTCGATTCCCGCCGGCCAGTGCCATTGCTCGGCAACACGGAACGCCCCCAGGGCATCGGGCAGCATCAGCAACGCGCCCGGGCTGCCCGTCAACTCCGCAAGCGCTTTCGCGGCACGGCGATGGAGGTTTCGGTCGTCTTCGCCATCGCCCTGCGCGAGCGTCGCGGTGAAGCGCATCCACTCGGCGCGATAGTCATAGCGATGCTCGAAAAAATGCTTCGAGATCATCACCGACAACCATGCGCGGGCGCGCGCAGAGAGGAACAGCAGCCCGCCCGCGCCGAGCGCAAAGATCAGGAAAGTACCCTGCGCCAGTTCGCCATAGTCGCCGCCGATCAACCGCGCGAGCGCACCGACGAGACCGATCAGGATCAGATAGGTCGCAGCGCCGATCAGGATCAGCGTCCGCATCGCCGCCGTCCGCGACAATCGGATCCGCTCGCGCCCGACATCCATCGCGGCGACCACGAACGTCGGCAGGATCAACAGCGCAACTGCGGGAAGCAGATGGATCAACGTCGACGCGGGCTTGTCCGTCAGCGCACCGATCAACTGCACGTTGAGTTCATAGGACCAGAGCATCGCAAAGCCGCCCGCGACGGCCATCACCGGCATTCGCAGCCCGGCACCCGCGCGGCGCACCGCGCCATCGACAATGAGCAATCCACCCGTCGCCACGATCATGGCCGAGATGGCGAGCGTCGAGCCCAGCCACTCGGCGGCCTCCGCGCCGTGGCGCCAGTGCGCGGCCCCGCCGACGAGCAGCATCGCGCCGCTGATCGTCATCAGCAGGCGAAGGACCAAGCGGAGCGGCCGCGACATCGGCGCTGACGGCGACCAGAATGTCATGCGCAGCCAGCCCAGCATCGCAAGGTCGCGCAAAGCCTGCACGACCAGCGCCTGCGACGATCCGGGCGACCAGACATAAAGTGCCCCACACCACGCGGCGGTCGCCGCGGCCGCGATCGCCAGCCAGCGCGGTGCCGGCATCAGCACCAACATCCGACTCCGCGGCCGTGCGAGCAGCCACAACGCAACCCCCGCAAAAGCCGCTAGCGCCAACGCAGACAGAATATCGGACAGACCGGCGAGCATCACGGTCAGCGCGCCCCCTCCGGCCACAACACGACGCGCACGGTCTGGAGCAGGATCAAAAGGTCGAGGAAGGGCGAATAATTCTTCGCATAGTAAAGATCATATTCGAGCTTCGCGCGCGCGTCCTCGACCGACGCGCCATAAGGATAGTTGATCTGCGCCCAGCCGGTGAGGCCCGGCTTCACCATATGCCGTTCGGCATAATAGGGCAGTTGCTCCTCCAACTCGTCGACGAAGCACGGCCGCTCGGGACGCGGGCCGACAAAGCTCATATGCCCTTTCAACACGCACCAGAGCTGTGGCAGTTCGTCGATACGAAGCTTGCGGATGACGTTGCCGACGCGGGTGATCCGCGGGTCATTCTCGCTCGCCCAAACGGCTTTTCCCGCGGCTTCCGCATCGGCGCGCATCGACCGGATCTTGTAGATGTCATACGGTTCGCCGAACAACCCGACCCGCGACTGACGATAGAGGACGGGGCCCTTGCTATCGAGCTTCACCGCGATTCCCGCGAGCAGGATCAAGGGCAGACCGACGACGAGGACGATCAGACTTGCCAGGATGTCGAACACGCGCTTGCCGACCTTCGAGATTCGCTGCCCCGCCGAAAAGCCGTCGGAAAAGATGAGCGCGCTTGGGTTTGTCGTCGCCAGATCGACGCGCCCGGTCTCTCGCTCGATAAAGCTGGCGATATCGTTGACATGCACGCCGGTCGTCTTGACGCGAAGCAGATCTCCCAGCGGCAGCGTGTTACGCCGTTCCTCCATGGCCATCACAACTTCACCCGCACCAAGCGCGACGACATGTTCGGACAGATTGGGGATCGCTTCCCGCGCAACCGCGCCCTTCACCACCTTTTCGCTGCCCGACATCGCGACGAAGCCGGCGATCTCCAGCCCGCTGCCCGGCATCTCTGCCAGCGACTGCAGCCGGGCGGCGCGCGACCCTGCTCCCAAAACAAGAATCCGGCGCTTAAAGGCTTCCGCTCCCGCCGACTGCGTCAGGATCAGGCGAATGACGAACAGCGCCGCAATTGCCAGGCCCATCGCGTAGAGACTGTTCACCCGCCACAATGTCGCGGTCGGCAAGAGGAATCCGACAACGGCAAGGAAGATGACGCCCAGCGAAATAGCCGCCAGAAGGCGCGCGGTCGCGAACTTCATCGACCGCAGTGCCTCGTTTCCGTACATGCCGGTTGCCATCATCGCGAGCGAGTTGGACAGGGCGAAGGTGGTAAGCGGCAACCAGCGGGTCCCAAGATCACCCGCGTCAAAGTCGGCAAAATGCGCATAGATGTGCCACGCCCCCTCGGCCGAACCGAGCAATGCGATGAACTCGATCAGCGCCAGCCAAACGACCGCGTGTGGCACATAATGTTTGAACAGTCGGAACATGGAAACATCTGGCCCTTTCGGGAAACGACCGTAGCGCAGAGGCGTCAACTGTCGGTTAATTTTACACTTGGACGCACCCTATTGAGGGATGACGGAGATACGGCAAGGCGATACATCGAACCGATGAGCGTTATGATACGACCCGTTATCCTGTGCGGCGGTGCCGGAACCCGCCTATGGCCCGAATCACGCGGCACACAGGCCAAGCAGTTTCTGTCCCTGCACGGCGAGGAAAGCCTGTTTCGGCAAACCTTGCGGCGAACGCCCGCGGGGTCGGCGTTCCTGCCGCCCTTTGTGGTGTGCGGCGATCCCCATGTCGTCGCCGTTCGCGACCAGATGGATGGCCGCGAAGCCATCCTGCTGGTCGAACCCATCGCGCGCAACACGGCTGCGGCGATCGCGCTCGCCGTGGCGCGCGCCGACGCCGAGGACCTGCTGCTGGTCATGCCGAGCGACCATGTCATTGCAGATGTCGATGCCTTCCACGCGGCGATCACGCTCGGCGCGGACCTCGCCCGCCAGGACTGGCTCGTGACATTCGGCATCGCGCCCGATCGTCCCGATACCGGTTTCGGCTATATCGCCAGCGGCGGCGCATTGGAGCAAGGCGGCTTCGCGGTCGATCGGTTCGTCGAGAAGCCACCGCTGGAAGACGCCGAACGCATGCTTGCGATAGGGGGATATAGCTGGAACGCGGGGATTTTTCTGTTCCGGGCTGGACGGATGCGCGATGCGATGCTCGAACAATGCCGCGCGATTTTCGAGGCGGTGGAGCAGTCGGTGGCGGCGGGCCGGTACGACGGCGATGCCTTCTATGCCGATGCGTCTTCCTTTGCGCGGGCACCGTCGGACTCGATCGATTATGCGGTGATGGAAAAGGACGACCGTGTCGCGGTCGTACCCGTATCGATGGGTTGGTCCGACCTCGGAAGTTGGCAGGCCGTGTACAATCTTGCGGAAGCCAAGGACGGGAACGGGAATGCCACGACCGGCGACGTCTTCCTGCACGACGCCGCGGGAACACTGGTTCGCGCCGGACGGAAGCGGGTTTCGGTCATCGGAATGCGGGACGTCGCCGTGATCGTCGATGGCGACGATATCCTGGTGATGCCGCTGGACCGCAGCCAGGAAGTGCGGGAAGCCGTGAGAGCCCGTCAATCGCCCCCCGGCCCCTTGACCCTGTAGTTCCTACAGGGTGTAGCGAATCACGCATCGACCCTCAGAACGGGAGAATGCCGATGCTTGCCACCCTGCCTTTCCTGCTTTTTCTGCTCGTCATTCTGATGACCTTGCTGCGCGGGCGCGCCGTGCGGGCACGATCGGGCACCAGCGCCTGGGCTTTCACGAATGCACGCGGAATGCAGCGGCTGTCGGGCGTCGTCTTTGTAGTCTCGTGCGGCACACTGGTCGTGCTGTCGGCCTTGCTGGCATCGGGCGCACTCACCGTCCCCCCTGATCGGCGGGCCTTCGGAACCGTCGGCATCGCGCTCGGCGCGCTGATCGTCGCGATCGCACAAATCCAGATGGGCAACGCCTGGCGGATCGGGGTGCGTGATGGGGACGCGCCGCTATTCGTCCGCGCCGGACTGTTCCGCGTCAGCCGAAACCCGATCTTCGTCGGGATGATCCTGATGGCTCTCGGTATCGCAGTCGCCGCCGGAACGCCGTGGGGCTGGGCCGGCGCACTGACCTTCATCGCCGCATGCCATCTCCAGACGCGCGTCGAGGAAATCCATCTGTCCAGGCAATTCGGTGACGCCTACGACGCCTACCGCCGCGCGGTGCCGCGCTGGCTACTGCTCTAAGGGACAGAAATCCGGACGCTCAGAGGCGGATAATCTCGACGCGGTCGCGGCCGCCTTGCTTGGCGCGATACAAGGCACGGTCGCACGCCGTCACCAGATCGAGAGGCGCAAAGTCGGCAAGTTCGGATGCGATGACGCAACCACAGCTCACGGTCAGATGGGGCGCAACCGGCGAGGACGGATGCGGGATAAGAAGCGCCCGCAACTCATCCATGATCCGTTGGAAAATGGGTTCGGGCGAGTCGACTCCGGGGAGCAGCAGCAGAAACTCCTCACCACCATAGCGCGCCGCAAGATCATATGGGCGCCGTGTGACGCCCTGCAATATCCCCGCAAGCGCTTTCAACGCCGCGTCGCCGCGAACATGACCCTCCCCGTCGTTATAAAGCTTGAAATGATCGACATCGATCATCGCCAACGTCAGAGGTTCGCCAGAGCGCGTCGCATGCAGGCATGCCTTTACCAGTTCGTCGTCGAGGCGCCTGCGGTTGGCAAGCCCGGTCAGCGGATCCTCGAGCGCGCTGCGTTCGAGCGTCTGTTCGGCAAGCCTCGATTCCGTGATATCGACGACGAAACCCACCGCACGCACGGGTTGTCCCAGCGAATCTCCGACTATGCGGGCTGCCGACCGCACCCAGCGCATACTTCCATCAGGACGAAAGATACGGAAGAGCATGCCATAGTCGCGCCCCATCGCAGCCAGATCGGCGGCCGTGCGATCAACCTCCGTGGCGGCATCGACATCTTCGGGATGGATGAATTCGCGAAATTCGGCGATCGTCCGAACAGGCCGCTCGGCTTTGCGCCCCATGATCCTGTACCATTGCTCGTCGCACTGAAGCTGGTCGGCGACAATGTCATAATCCCAAATACCCAGGCCACCGACGCGGACAGCCATGGTCAGGCGTTCGTTGGCATCCGCCAGTTCGGCGGTCCGATCCGCGATCTGGCATTCGATGGCCGCATGCGCGGTTTCGCGTTCGCTGACGTCGCGCGCAAGGCCGAAGAACAGCTTTCGGTCGCCGATCATCTGGCAGGTCAGGCTGATCTCGACCGGAAAGGTCGACCCGTCCTTGCGGAGCGCCCGTTCCAGGAAACTCATCGCCATCCCGACGGGGGCCTCGGCCCACTGCCGCTCGTTGGCTTCGCCTTCGGCCCCTCGCGAGATGTCGTTGATCGACATCCCCAGCAATTCCTCACGGGAATAGCCAAGATCGATGCAGGACCGCGCATTGACATCGAGAAACCGACCGCTCTCGTCATGGACGAAGAATCCATCGGGAACGCTTTCCAGAAGAAGGCGAAAGGCGTCGGTGTTGATCGCGGTCACTTTGGCTCGCTATGCTGAACAAGTTTCTCTTATTTGCAGAGTTTTGCGACGCGGGCCAGTCCTATGCCGCAACCTCGGCCGCCATCACGCGCCACCGCATCATATCCCAGTCGGGGAACCGCCAGAAGGTCGGGCTATCGCGTCCGACAATTCGCGGGTTTTCGGCCGACGGAGCGACCGCGCGATCAAAGGGGTCGCATTCGGCGAGTGTTTCACAGTCGAAGAAGACGCGAACCATCACGTCTTCCCATGCCTCGCCACCGCTGCCCATCACGATTCCCAATTCCCCGGAGGAAAGGCGCACCAGCGTACCGATCGGAAAAATCCCCAGACTATCGGCAAAACGGTCAAGCAACGGCACATCGAAATGCCCTGTCCATCCCTGCATTTCGGTCAACGCCTCGCATGGCGCCCACGCCGCCTTGTATGGTCGGTTCGAGGTGACGGCGTCATACACGTCGCAGATCGCACCCATGCGCGCGAAAAGGGAAAGGGCCTCGCGGCGCAATCCCCCCGGATAGCCGCCACCGTCGAGCTTTTCGTGATGGCGAAGACAAACCTCGAGCGCGGCCTCGGGAACGCCCTGCGAATTTTCGAGCAGGGCGTGCCCGGCGAGTGGATGCCCGCGCACCGAATGCAGCTCGCCTTCGGACAGGCTTCCGTTCTTGTTCAATATGTCGTCCGCGATGGCGACCTTGCCCAGGTCATGGAGCAATCCCGCGACCCCCAGATCCTGAACCACCGGCTCGTCGAGTCCCAGATGGCGCCCGAAATTCATCATCAGCGCGCACACCGCGACCGAATGGACGTAGGTATATTCGTCCTTTTCCTTCAGCCGCACGAGATTCACCAGCGCCTTGGTATCGCGCTCGATCGAATCGCCGATCGAACGTGCCAGCGGAACCATGCGCCGCGCCTCGACCGCACGGCCAAGACGTGCCGTGTCGAACATGTCGATGACCGCGTCACGCGACTTGTCGATCAGGCGGCGCGCGCGGCGACATTCACTGTTATAGCCCGGCTTTCGGCGCAGTTCGTCCCGTGGCGGTGTCGACGGCAAACCGAAAGCCACTTGAGCGCGACGGAACGGTGGCGCGACCTCTTCGACAGCCGTTGGGCGAGTAAATTGCGGCGGCGATACCGCTTCGCTGGTCGTTACGCGACTTCGGCTCTGGTCGATGACCAACCCGTCGATCGCCGACCCACGGATACGAAGAAGCTGTTCGGCCGTTTCGACACAGAAATGCTTCGTCCAGAACGGATGATCGAACCACGACCCTTCAAAGGCGTGGATGAACATGCCGATCTCGACATCTTCCGGTTTGATTCGAACCAGCATTCCTCAAACGGCCCCGTCGTTCCGAGGACGGCCCCCCGCCGACCTCAACCTCCGGCGCTACAATGGATTTTCTTAAATTGACGTATATCCCCGCGTTTCAGTCGCCAGCGAAGTCGAACGCGCTCATGCCGCGCTCGCCATCCCGGAAGCGCAGCGGACGCCCGAGCGGCGGCATCGAGCGCTGGATGCACCCGGTGCGCACGCAGCGCCGGCAACCAAGACCGATCGGAGTGGCAGGGCTGCGCATCAGGTCGATCCCACGCGCAGCGATCAGCGGTGCGGCGACCTTGGCATCGACGCCGACACAGACCGCGAAGCGTGCGGGCGTGCCGCTGCCGGTGGCACCTGGTGCCGCAACGCTGCGCGACTGAGTGAACCAGCGCGAGCCATCTTCCAGTTCGACCAGATCGGCCACCACCTCTCCCGGCCGGGCAAACGCTTCGTGCAGACCCCAAAGCGGGCAGCGTGCGTCGCCATCCACAAGGGGTGACTGGCTCGCCCCCGCATAGCGTTTGCTCCCCTGTCCCGCCCGGTCGATCCGCAGCATGAAAAAGGGCAGTCCGCGTGCGCCGACACGTTGCAAGGTGGTCAGCCGGTGCGCGACCTGCTCATACCCGGCGCCGAAACGTCGCTGAAGCAACAGCAGATCATATCCCGTCGCGTCGCACGCCCGCAGGAACCGGCCGTAAGGCATCATCAACGCCGCTGCGAAATAGTGGATCAGATGCCTTTCAAACATCCGCGCTGCGGCCGCCTCGGCAAACTCCGCTCCGACAACCAGCGCATCGATCTCTGTCTTCGCCTCGATCTGCGCAAGCGTTGCCGCGGCCTGAAAGGTCCGCGACGCCGGGCGCAGCAATTCGCTCAGCATCAACTGCCTTGCATGCCAGTCTAGCCAGCGCAGCCGATCGGGCATGACATCGGCGGGAAGGATGCGAATGCCAAGCTGATGGCGCGTGCGCAGCCTCTCTGCGATCGTGCCATACAGGTCACCCCCGGCAAGCCGCAATTCGTCGGCCAGCTCCTCGGCACGCACATCGAGGTCGGGGAAATGGTTGCGCCATTTCTCGATCGCGCGTCGAACCGCGTCGACTTCGGGCGCTTCGGCGAGAACGGGCGCCGCCGCCTCACCCGCGACGTCGAACATCCGCGCAAAGGCGGCCGCGGTCGCTGGCGCGCTCTGCACCCACTCTTCGATTTCCTGCGCCCCAATGCCAAGGTCGGCAAAGCGCGGATCGGAAAGCCGCCGCCGAAGACCGGCAAGGCCGCCGGGCAGATCCTCCGCGCCCAGTTTCGCGGTATCGAACCCGAACCGTTCGGCCAGCCTTACAATCACCGTCGCACTGAGCGGGCGCTGGCCATGTTCGATGAGATTGAGATAGCTTGGCGAAATGTCGAGGGCTTCGGCCATGGCCGCCTGCGTCATGGCCGCCTCGCGCCGCACCTTGCGTACCGCCGGCCCCGCGAAGATGCGCCGTTCAGCCATGATTGTAACTTTCTTTACTAATTTACACGCCATTTTGCACTTCATCGGCATAATTCACAAGAATTATTGACAAAGCTTTTCACTTTGTCCGCAAGGGTCGGCAAAAAGCCCCCATCACCTCACGGCCCCTCCGGGTCGCAGCCAAGGACAAGACGATGGGCTACCAAGAAGACATGGCGCAGGCAGGCCGCCTCATCCGCGACTATGACGGCACGTGGGACGGCATCAGCGGCGAAAGCATCGCCCGCATGCGCGCCCAGAACAAGTTCCGCACCGGCCTCGACGTCGCGCGTTACACCGCCCGCATCATGCGCGCCGACATGGCCGCCTATGACGCCGATCCCGCCAACTACACCCAGTCGCTCGGCTGCTGGCACGGCTTCATCGCGCAGCAGAAGATGATCTCGGTCAAGAAGCATTTCGGCACCACCAAGGGCCGTTACATCTATCTCTCGGGCTGGATGATTGCCGCACTGCGCAGCGAATTCGGTCCGCTGCCCGACCAGTCGATGCACGAAAAGACCAGCGTTCCGGCGCTGATCGAGGAAATCTACACCTTCCTGCGCCAGGCCGACGCCCGCGAACTCGGCGGCTTGTTCCGCGAACTCGACGCCGCACGCGCCGAGGGTGATGAGCTCAAGGCCAAACAGATCCAGGCCGCGATCGACAATCATGAAACGCATGTCGTGCCGATCATCGCCGACATCGACGCGGGCTTCGGCAACGCCGAGGCGACTTATCTCCTCGCCAAGAAGATGATCGAGGCCGGCGCCTGCGCGCTGCAGATCGAGAACCAGGTCTCGGACGAAAAGCAGTGCGGCCATCAGGACGGCAAGGTTACCGTGCCGCACGAGGATTTCATCGCGAAGATCCGCGCCTGCCGCTACGCCTTCATGGAACTCGGCGTCGAGGACGGCATCATCGTGACGCGCACCGACAGTCTCGGCGCGGGCCTCACCAAGCAGATCGCCTTCTCGAAGGAACCCGGCGACCTTGGCGATCAGTATAACAGCTTCCTCGACTGCGAAGAGGTCGAAGGCGCGGGCAACCCGGGCGACGTCCTCATCAACCGCGACGGCAAGCTGATGCGTCCGAAGCGCCTGCCCTCGAACCTTTACCAGTTCCGTCCGGGAACCGGCGAGGATCGCTGTGTCATGGACTGCATCGCCAGCCTTCAGAACGGCGCCGACCTGCTGTGGATCGAGACCGAAAAGCCGCACATCGAACAGATCGCCGGCATGGTCGACCGCATCCGCGAAGTCGTTCCCAATGCGAAGCTGGCCTACAATAATTCGCCCAGCTTCAACTGGACGCTCAACTTCCGCCAGCAGGTGTTCGATGGCTGGCAGGCCGAAGGCAAGGACGTCAGCGCCTATGATCGTGCGAAGCTGATGGGCGTCGATTATGATGGCACCGAACTTGGCGACGAGGCCGACAATCGCATCCGCACCTTCCAGCGCGACGCGGCCAAGCGGGCTGGCATCTTCCATCACCTGATCACCCTGCCGACCTATCACACGGCGGCGCTCAGCACCGACAACCTCGCCAAGGAATATTTCGGCGACGAAGCGATGCTCGGCTACGTCAAGGGCGTCCAGCGCGCCGAAATTCGACAGGGCATCGCCTGCGTGAAGCACCAGAATATGTCGGGCAGCGATATCGGCGACGACCACAAGGAATATTTCGCGGGCGAAGCGGCCCTCAAGGCCGCGGGCAAGGACAACACCATGAATCAGTTCGCCGCCTGATACGAGCTTGGCGCGAGGGGCCCGTTGCACCCCCTCGTGCCACCCGTCCTGGCGCGGGGCATCCAGCGACCCGATGTCCCGCGCCTCCCGAGCTTTCCTGGGGAGGAAAGCCTGTCCGCCGGAAGCCGCAAGGCCTCCGGCGGACATTTTCGTGGGCCCCTCAAGAAAAACTGGCGTAGCGGACACCCTCCCCCTTGAATCGCAGACGCCGACGAGGCATTATGCTGCAACGCACAAAACCTCCCCAAGGCGATTTTACATGAGTGACAACCGGCTGAAGCTGATGGAAGCCATCGCGCGACGCCGCAGGGTTACGGCGCGCTATAATGGTACGCGCATGACGCTTGCGCCCCACCAGCTCTTCGAACGACATGGCGCGCTGTTCGTCAGCGCCTTGAATCTCGACAAGAATTGGCGGTCCGACGACGAACGCCGCCTAGGCCATTTCAAGCTCGATGGCCTTGGCGCTCCCGAGCTTGAGGATGAGACCTTCGAACCGCTGCCCTCGTTCGAAGCAGGTGCTCCGCGCGATGACGACGTCTTGCTGATGGCCGTCTGAAAGGGCGGGTCTGACACCCGCCCTCCCGCCCTATGCGGCTGCGGCATCTTCCTCCCGCGTCTTCACCAGCGACCAGATCACGCCGCCGGCTATCAGTGCGACGGTCACGCCCAGACTGACGAGCGGCGGAAATTTGTCGCCGCCGAGGATGAAGTCGGCGACGAAGATCTTCGACCCGATGAAGACGAGCACCAGCGCGAGCGCATATTTGAGATAGTGGAAACGGTGCACCATCGCCGCGAGCGCGAAGTAGAGCGCGCGCAGGCCAAGGATCGCCATGATGTTCGACGTATAGACAATGAAGGTGTCGGTCGTGATCGCGAAGATCGCGGGCACGCTGTCGACCGCGAATACCAGGTCGGCCAGGTTGATCACGACGAGCGCCAGGAACAGCGGCGTTGCGGCGAGCGCGAGTTTTCCGGTCTTCGTATCGGGAACGCGCACGAAGAATTTCTCGCCGCGCAGTTCATGTGTGATCGGAATATGGCGCGACAGCCATTTGACCACCGGATTGCCGGCGACGTCCATCGGCTTTTCGCCCGCGAACAGCATCTTGATGCCGGTGAAGATCAGGAAGGCCGCGAAGACATAGAGCAGCCAGCCATATTCCGTGACGAGCGCCGCGCCACCCGCAATCATGATACCGCGCAGCACGATCACCGCGACGATCCCCCAGAGGAGCGCGCGATACTGAAAACGCGGTGGGATCGCGAAAGTCGTGAAGATCAGCGAAATCACGAAGATATTATCGATCGACAGCGCCTTCTCGATGAAGAAGCCGGTATAATATTGGAGGCCGGCTTCGCCGCCTTTCTCCATCCATATCCACGCGCCGAATGCGAGGGCGATGCTGATGTAGAAGAGCGAAAGCTTCAGGCTTTCGCCAACCCCCATCTCCTTGTTCTCCTTGTTGAGAAAGCCAAGGTCGAAAGCCGTCAGCGCGACGACAAGGCCGATGAAAGCCAGCCAGAACCAGGCGGGCGTACCCAGCCAGTCGGCGAACAGAAATTCCATGGTGAATATCCCTGGTGTGCACCAAGGGCGCCGCCCTTGCCGGGCAGCGCCGTCAGTCGCTTATTGTGTCAGGTCAGAGCGTCAGCGCGGGTCGGCGCGACAGGCCGGCAAGCCGCTCGCGCACGGCGAGCTTCAGCGTCTTGAGCCGCAGCAGCCGGAACGGGTCACCATCGCCGCGGCGATTTTCACGGCGCAGCGCATCGTCAAGCTGGCGATGCAGCACGGTCAGCCGGTAAAATCGGGGATTAAGCGTCATAAAAGGGGCCTCCTGATTGAAAAATCAAGCAGGTGACGCCGATGCCGGACCCAGGATTGAGGGGGGAGGAGGGCCCAGAGCATCGGTGTCACCCGATGCGGTCCGACATCACGTGGCGGAATTTCTTCCGCCGACGCCAGAGGGGCCCGGCCCGCATGACTGTTATTTAGGGAGCCGCGATCGGTGTTGCAAGGCTTTGCCCCCGCCCCATCGGTCGTGCTAGCCCGAAAGAGCATCGGATCGCCGAGCATTGGAGAGTATATGACCGTTCTGATCGACCATGATGGCCCGGTTACGATTGTGACGATCGACCGGCCTGCCAAACGCAATGCCGTCGATCCCGATACCGCCATCGCGTTGCGCGACGCCTTCACGGCGTTTGCGAAAGACGACAGCGCGCGCATCGCGATCCTTACCGGCAGCGCCGGGCATTTCTGCGCGGGTTTCGATCTCGGAGCGGTCGGCACGTCGCGCTACGATCCCGACGGCCCCGGCCCGATGGGTCCGACGCGGATGCTGCTTGAAAAGCCGGTGATCGCCGCGGTCGAGGGACATGCGGTTGCTGGCGGTCTCGAACTCGCTCTCTGGTGCGACATGCGCATCGCCGCCGAAAGCGCCGTGTTCGGCGTCTATTGTCGTCGCTGGGGCGTTCCACTCATCGATGGCGGTACCGTTCGCCTGCCGCGTATCGTCGGGCAGGGCCGCGCGATGGACATGATCCTGACCGGCCGGCCGGTGGCCGCCGACGAGGCACTGCGTATCGGCCTCGCGGATCGCGTCGTCGCCGATGGCGGAGCGCTGGCTGCCTCGGTCGAACTGGCAAGGCAGATTGCGGCCTTTCTGCAAATCTGCATGAACAGCGACCGGCTCAGCGCCTATCGCCAGTGGGATTTCGACATTGAAGGCGCACTGGCGCACGAGGCGCACGCAGGCGCCGCACCGCTGCGCCAAGGGGCGGCAGCGGGCGCGAAGCGCTTTACCGAAGGCACCGGGCGCGGCGGCAGCTTCGCCGCTTTCAAGGGAGAATAGGATGCGATATCTGCTTGTCGCGACAGCATTGGCCACCCTGCCCTTCGCCGTGCAGGCCGAGGCGCCGGACATTCCGGCCGCCATCTACACCGACCCCGCGCCCGACAAAGCGCATCCCGCCGCGATGGAGGTCGTCCATATCCCGACCGGCGGGGTCGAGATCAACGGCGTCGTCTATATCGCCGCCGGCGCCGGGCCGCACCCGACCGTCGTCCTCTGCCACGGCCTTCCCGGCAACGAAAAAAGCCTCGACCTTGCGCAGGCGATGCGCCGCGCGGGCTGGACGGTCATCACCTTCAACTATCGCGGATCATGGGGCAGCCCCGGCCAGTACCGCTTCGCGCAGAATCTGGAGGACGCGAACGCCGTCCTCGCCTTCGCCCGCGATCCGGCGAACACTGCAAAACTCAGGATCGATCCGAAACGCCTCGTCATCATTGGTCATAGCATGGGCGGCTGGGTGACCGCGCTCACTGCCGCAGCCGACAAGGATCTTCGCGGCGCCGTAATGATATCGGCCGCGAACCTCGGTGCGTTCGGCAATGCGCCGCGCGATCAGCTTGCTGCCGAGATGCGCGAAAACGGACAGGAGGCGCTGGCCGGTACGTCTCCCGAAACGATGGCCGACGAAATGATCGCGAACAGGAACAGCTTCGACTTTACCAACGCCGCATCGGCGCTCGCCGCGACGAACCTGTTCATCCTGTCGTCGGACGACGGGCTCGCGCCGGGAACCGACGCGCTCGCCGAGGCGATCCGCAAGGCAGGCGGATCAAGGGTCAAAACCCTTCATGTCGCGACCGACCATAGCTGGTCCGACGCGCGCATCCGGCTGGAGAGCGAGATTCTGACCTGGCTGGAAGCGCTGAAATAGCGCCTATTTCGGCATCAATTTCATCGCCATGGCCGTCAACGCCTCGGTCGCGGTCGCAATCACGGCCGGAGCGTCGGGCGCCCAGAAGGGCGAATGAAGGCTCGGTAGCGTGCGCCCCTCCTTCTTCGCGGCATCGAATTCGGCTTGCGGGACACCGCCGACCCAGATGATCAGGCTCTTGATATCCTTGTTCTCTTCGCGCGAAAAGCGGCTGAAATCCTCGCCACCCATTACCGGCGGCAATTGCATCACGCGCTGCTCGCCAAAGCGGGTCTTGAGGAAACCCGCCATCTCCTGCGTAAAGTCGGGGGTATTGAACATCGCCGGCGTGAATTCGTCCTTCTCGACACTCACCACGGGCATCTTGTCGTCGGGAATGCCTGCGGCGATGGCTTCGCCCTTTGCGATACGCTCGATCCCGCCGAGCAGTTTCGCGCGGACTTCGTCGGTGTAGCTGCGCACCGTCAATTGCAACCGCGCTTCATCGGGAATGATATTGTGCTTGGCGCCGGCGTGGAAGCTGCCGACGGTGACCACGGCGCTGTCGAGCGGGCTGATCTCGCGCGACACGAGCGTCTGCAACGATGTGACGATGCGGCTTGCCAGGACGATCGGGTCCTTGGTCGATTGCGGATAGGCGCCATGGCCGCCAAGCCCCTTTACCAGGATATCGACGCTATCGACATTCGCCAGGGCATAGCCCGGGGTGTAGCCGATCATCCCGGCGGGAAACCCGGCCGCGTCGTGAAAGGCGATGGCATATTGCGGCCGCGGAAAGCGGGTATAAAGCCCATCGGCAAGCATCATTCGCGCGCCAGCGCCGCGTTCCTCGGCGGGCTGCCCGATCATCACCAGCGTCCCCGACCATTTATCCTTGTTCGCCGCCATCAGGCGGGCGGTACCCACCCACGCGGTCATATGCGTATCGTGACCGCAGGCGTGCATCACGCCGGTTTCGACACCCTCCTTCGTGGTCACGCGCACCTTGGACGCTCCGGCGAGGCCGGTCTGCTCGACCACCGGCAGCCCGTCCATATCGGCGCGCACAAGGACCACCGGGCCCGGCCCGTTCCTGAGCACCGCGACAATACCCGTGCCGCCGACCTTCTCGGTCACCTCGAAACCAAGCTTGCGCGCTTCGGCTGCCAGAATGCCCGCCGAGCGGACTTCCATGAAACTGAGTTCGGGATTGGCGTGCAGATCCTTGTAGATCGCCATCAGCGACGGCATCTGTTTCTGGACTTCGCCGCCAAGGTCCTGCGCCGTGGCCGGCATGGTGAGCGCAAGGGCGGCGACGCCCGTCCACAAGATCCGCATTATCTTTCCCCCGTTTTCAGCTAGCCGGAACAAGCTCGATCACGTCGAGCATGGATTCATACGCCGGCGACGGCAAAGCCAGCCGCCAACGATTGTCGCCGATACGTTCGACCAGTCCCGCCATGTCGCGCATCCGGTCGCTGCCATAGCTGACCGGCATCGACTCGTCGCCCAGTACCAGCGTTCCCAGAAACACCTGCCTTTTCAGATTGTCCGGAAAAATCAGCCCGATCGGACGCTGCGAGCCCGTCAATTTGGTCAGGCTGGTCAACCCCTGCTCGGCCGACACCCGGCAGCGAAACCAGTCATAGGCGATATAGCCGAGCGTGCCGCCCCCCTGCGTCCCCACCTTGACCGTACGACATCGGTAATCGCCGGGCGGCAGATGCGGGTTGGGCAACGCCGCCATCGGCTGCAAAAGCTCCGCCTCGCGATCGATGTCGGTGCCGAATCCCTTGGCCCGCGCATCCGCGATCGCAGCCTGCCAGCTCGAATACCAGTTCCGGATACGCTGCTTGTCCTGCACCGTCGCGGTCGCGCGCCAACTGCCGGCAGGATCGGCCTCGACGGCCGCTGGCGGATCGGCGGCAGGCGGCGGCGATGCTACCGTCTGGCAAGCGCCAAGGCTCAGCCCGAGTGCCAGTACTGAAATCCCTGGGATGCGACCCCGCATGTTCCGTCCCTCCTGGTCGGCCTTTCGCCGACCTTAGGAGCGACAAGAAAAATGCTCAAGGCCGCTCCCGCTGGCTGCCCCGTCAGGCGGCCGTCCAGCCGCCATCGACGCTGAGATTGGCTCCCGTGATATTCGCGGCTTCCTCGCGGGTCAGAAAGCTTGCGATCGCCGCAACCTGATCGACCGTCACGAACTTCTTCGTGGGTTGGCCGGCAAGCAGAACGTCATTGATCACCTGTTCGCGCGTCATCTTGCGCGCCTTCATCGTATCGGGAATCTGATTTTCGACGAGCGGCGTCCAGACATAGCCGGGGCTGATGCAGTTGACCGTGATTCCCGCTTCGGCCACTTCCAGCGCAACCGTCTTGGTCAATCCGGCAAGCCCATGTTTCGCGGTGACATAGGCTGATTTGAACGGCGACGCGACCAGCGAATGCGCCGAAGCGGTCGCGATGATGCGTCCCCAGCCCTTCTTGCGCATTCCGGGCACCGCATGGCGGATCGTGTGAAACGACGCGGTCAGGTTGAGCGCGATGATCATGTCCCACTTTTCAACCGGGAAATCCTCCACCGGCGCGACGAACTGCATGCCGGCATTGTTCACCAGAATGTCGATTCCGCCCAGATCCTTGTCGGCGCGCTTGAACATCGCTTCGATCTCGTCGGCCTTGGTCAGATCGGCGCCGTCATAAACGGCTTTGCCGCCGTTCAGCACTTCGAGCGCCGCCCGCTCGGCCTCGATCGCCGCAGCGTCTCCGAAGCCGTTGATGACGATATTCGCGCCATCGGCCGCCAGCGCTTTCGCGATGCCAAGCCCGATGCCCGATGTCGATCCGGTGACAAGCGCGGTTTTGCCTTTGAGATGCATCATTCAATCCTTTCAGCGGGGGGAGAATATCAATCGGCCTTGGGGCGAAGATCGCCGGACCGGACGGCAAAGCTGTCCGACCGCCCTTCGGCGATGCTTTCGGCGAGCAGCGTCCCGTCCTTCATCGCAGCCTCGACCGCCGCGCGCCCGAGCGCCCAGTTGACGTCCATCGTCGATCGCGAAAATTCGAAGTCGCGGGCGCCGGTCTGCCACGCGGGCGGTTCGTGGATCAACTGAACGACGTTGAGCGCCTTGCAGTCGACCATTTTCCGAACCGCCTTGACCTCGGCGAGATCTGCAAACTCGGCCGGCAGCTTCCGCAGCATCCGGTCGATCAGCCGATGCTCCTTGCGGCGTCGGACGAGTCCGTCCGAAATGCGCCGCGTGCGACTGGAATAACGGATATCCTTCTCACGCGACCAGGCTTCCTCCAGATCGTGCGGGCGCTCGCCGCGCGCGGGGAACAGGTCGACCTGAAAGACCAGCATGTCTTCGTCCCCGCTTTCGACGACATGCTCGAGCGGGGTGTTCGAAACCAGTCCGCCGTCCCAATACCAGACGCCATCGATCTCGACCGGCGGCAATCCGGGCGGCAGCGCCCCCGATGCCAAGATGTGGCGCGCGTCGATCCGGTCGGTCTTCGTGTCGAAATATCGGAAGTTCCCGGTTTCGACCGCGACCGCGCCGACCGATAGCCGAACCCGGCCCTCGTTAAGCCGGTCCCAGTCGACCAGCCGATCGAGCGTCGCAATCAGCGGCGTAGTGTCATAGAAACTGACCGCCGCAGGCGTCTGTCGCTCGGCAAACATCGGCGGTGGGATGCGCGGCACGAAGAAGCCCGGAACCCCGAATGTCGCGACCTGCGCCGCCGCACCCAGATGGGTCCATTCGCGGACGAGGTCGTTGTCGATGAGCGGCAATGACGGCAGCGCGGACGATACGCCGTCCCAGAATTCGCGCATCTTGCCCACGGCCTCGTCGCGCGGATTGCCCGCGATGATCGCGGCATTGATCGCGCCGATCGAAATGCCCGCTATCCAGTCCAGCTCGATACCAAGCTCGATCAACGCCTCGTAAACGCCGGCCTGAAACGCGCCGAGCGCGCCGCCCCCTTGCAGAACGAGCACGACGATATCGGGAAGCGGCAAGGCGGCGCGGGCGGCACGGCGAGGCATGGACTCGGACGATCCTCTTCTCTGCGGTCGGCACCCGCACCCTTTTTTGCACCGCAACAGAGAAGATTGCAAGCAAACCAATGCGATCATCGGCGTGCGAAGGCTCTTCCAATTGCACCGACCTGCTGCCACAAACGGGGACAGACAAGACGTTAGCGGCTGGAGGGACCCCATGCGCCTCGACGATTATGATCCCGGCGACGATATCCGCGACCTCGGGCGCGGCGGTGGAGGTTTCGGCGGCGGCGGCGGCGGCGGCATGGGCGGTCTGCTCATCGGCCTGTTGCCGATGTTGCTCGGTCGCAAGATGGGGTGCGGCACGATCATATTGCTGGGCGTCCTCGCCTTTGTCTTTTTTGGGGGCGGCATGCAGATGCTCGGCGGCGGAAGCGGAACGGCGGACCCCGCTGCCGACAGCCGCGGCACGCAAGGCGCCGCCGCCTGCGATACGCAGGCAGAGCGTTTTGCCTGTCAGGTGTTCAGTTCGACCAATCGATTTTGGGCCACCCAGATCAACGGCTATTCCGAACCGAATCTCCGTTTCTTCACGAAGGAGAATGACTCGGGTTGCGGCGCGGCGCAGGCGGCGATGGGGCCTTTCTATTGCCCCGCCGATCACGGCATCTATCTCGACACCGAATTCTTCGGCGAATTGGCCCAGCGGTTCGGTGCTGCCGGCGACGCGGCGCAGGCCTATGTCGTCGCGCATGAGGTCGGCCATCACATCCAGACCATCACCGGTGTTTCCGATCAGGTTCGCCGCGCGCAACAGCGCGCTTCGCAGGCCGAAGGCAACGCCTATCAGGTCCGCATGGAATTGCAGGCAGACTGCTATGCCGGCGTATGGGCCAGCCGCGCACGCAACAAGGACGGTCAGTCGGTGATGGAACCCGGCGACATGGAAGAGGCGATGCGCGCCGCGAACGCGATCGGCGATGACACGCTGATGCGATCGGCCGGCCAGCGCCCGGTTCCAGAAAGCTTCACGCACGGGACCAGTGAGCAGCGGATGAGCTGGCTGCGCCGCGGGCTGCAGACGGGGGACCCGAAACAGTGCGACACCTTCAACTCGTCGCTCTGATCGCCGCAACGGCGCTCACCGCTGTCCCCGCCGCTGCCGAGACGGTCTATGTTCAGGCCGGCCGCCTGATCGACGGGCTGTCGAACCAGGTCCGCACGGGCCAGTGCATCACGATCGCCGACGATCATATCAAGGCTGTCGGTCCGTGCGGAAAGGCGCCCGACGGGGCCAGAATAATCGACTGGTCGGCCTACACCGTCCTGCCCGGGCTGATCGACCTGCACACGCACCTTGCCGACCTTGGCCAGAGCGCCGACCTGGCCGCGCCGATGAAGGCGTCGCCCGCCGAAACAGCGCTGGTTGGCGCGCGCAACGCACGGGTCACGCTCGACGCCGGATTCACCAGCGTGCGCGACGTCGGCACCTATCGCGGCCTGACCGACGTCGCGCTGCGCAATGCGATCGATCGCGGCGACGTCCCCGGCCCGCGCATGTGGGTCGCGGGGTCCTATCTCACCATTCCGGGCGGCGGCGGCGAACTCAATGGTGTCGTGCCGAACGACCAGCTTCCGCCCGACATGCGCCTCGGAGTTGCCGCAACGCCGGAGGAAGCAGCCGCAAAGGCGGCCTTCCTGCTCGACCATGGAGCGGACTTCATCAAAACCATCGCGACCGGCGCGGTGCTCGCAATCGGCACGGAACCCGGCGCGCCCGAACTCACCGAAGACCAACTCCGCGCGATCGTGCAGGTCGCGCATGCGCGCGGCAAGCGCGTGACGGCGCATGCCCATGGCGCGATCGGCATCCGGAATGCGATCAATGCCGGGGTCGACAGCATCGAGCATGCCAGCCTCGCCGACGAAGCAACGCTGCAGCTCGCGAAGACGCATGGTACCTGGCTCGCGATGGACATCTACAACGGCGACTATATCGACGATATCGGCACCAAGGAGGGCTGGCCCGAGGAATATCTCCGCAAGAATCGCGAGACGACCGACACACAGCGCGCCGCGTTCCGGCGCGCGGTCGAACTGGGCATCAACATCGGCTTCGCAACCGACGCGGGCGTGTATCCGCACGGCCTCAATGCCCGGCAATTCGCCTATATGGTCAGATATGGCATGACGCCGATGCAGGCCATCCAGGCAGCGACCGGACGAGCGTCGGAGGAAATGGGCCGCGGCGACGTCGGCGCGATCGTTCCGGGCCGCTTTGCCGACATGATCGCGGTGAAAGCCGATCCGCTGAAAGACATCAGGGCGCTGGAGGCGATCGATCATGTGATGAAGGGCGGCGCCGTCGTTCGCTGACCCCCGACTGACGCGGGCGCATTCCATCCCCGACTTTCTCGTCATCTGAAAAAGGCATCGATTTCGAGACGTCTTTTATGGAAATGCCTCACGCCTTCGGTTCAAGATGATTGCTGTTTCAACAGGAATGTCTTGAAGGGCAACTCTCATGATGGGTCTTTTGACTCTTGTTTTTCTTGCCGCCGTCATCGGAATCGTGAAGCCCTATATCGGGCAACTCAAACGGAAACATTTCGGCGGAATAGCGGCCGCCGCATTCGTCGGAATGATGATCGCCGTCCCCCAGCCGACGGGCAAGGACGTCGCCGAAAACGACCGCGGCGATACCGCCGCTGTTGCCGCCAAGGACGCTAGCCCCGACGGCGACGCCGTCAGATCGAAATGGTCCTATAATGCGCAGAAGGACGAGATGCGCGGCACGGAGAGCCGCTACGCCGAACTGACCAGCGAAAACGAGATAGACCTGGACTTCCCTTATGGCAGGCAGGGCGGCCGGTTGACTGTCCGCCAGAATCCCGAAAACGGCCTGGACGTGATGCTGTCGGTCGAATCAGGTCAAATTCTTTGCAACAGCTTCGGCGACTCCCGCGTATCCGTGAAATTCGATAATGGGCCCGTCCAGTCGATGGGATGTACCGACAGCAGCGACGGATCGAACAATGTCGCATTTTTCACCAACCAGACCCGTATGCTCGCGGGCCTCAAAAAGGCCAAGCGGACCGTTGTCGAGGCGGAATTTTTCCAGATGGGGCGACAGCAATTTGTTTTCGAGACAGCAGGCCTCGAATGGAAATGAACCGCAATCGCCGGAGCAGGCCAAATTCCTTGCGTAGTATAGGGGCGGCGCTAAACCGCTTTCATGCGTAACTATCTCCTGACCAGCGCGATCGCGCTCACCGCCGCCCTCTCCTCCTCCCCCGCACTGTCCCGCCCGATGACCGAAGTCGATCTGGCGACGCTGAAGCGTGTCGCGGCGCCCGCGGCGTCCCCCGATGGACGCTGGGTCGTCTTCCAGATGACCGAAACCGAAAAGGACAGCTACAAGCGATCGACGGGGCTGTGGGTTGTCGATCGCAAGGCAAAGGATGCGAAGCCCGTCCAGATCGCCGACATCGCGGGCAAGAATGAAACCGCACCCGCTTTCGCGCCGGACGGCGGCCTCTATTTCCTCTCGAACGCCTCTGGAAAGGACCAGATCTGGCGCATCGACCTTGCAGCCGGCACCGCCGCAGCGCAGGTCACCGACACAAAGGCCGACGTGGCCGGGTTCAAGATCTCGCCCGACGGCAAGAGGTTGCTCGCGTGGGGCGACATTCCGAAGGAATGCGTCGACTTCGGCTGCGACGCCAAGGACAAGGGGGCGCTGGTCGGGCCCGGCAGCGGCCGGCTGTATAAGGACGGCGTCGGCTTTGTCCGTCACTGGGATCAATGGGAAACCCCGGGCACCTACAGCCGCCCCTTCGTCTTCAATCTCGACGGCGGCAAGGCGAGCATGGCCCGCCCGGTCGATGCCGGACTGATCGGCGACAGCCCGTCAAAGCCGATGGGCGGCGGCGAGGAACTCGCCTGGGGCGCCGACAGCCGCACCGTCTTTTTCACGCTGCGCAAGGCCGATCGGAACGAACCGACATCGACCAACCTCGATATCTATAGCTGGCTGGTCGACAGCCGGATGATGCCGGTCAACCTGACCCAGGGGAACGAAGCGACCGATACCCTGCCCGCTCCGTCGCCCGACGGCAAATGGCTGGCCTATGCCGCGATGGCGCGCCCCGGTTACGAAGCCGATCGGCAGGTGCTGATGCTGCGTAACCTGGAAAATGGCGAAACGAAGGCGCTGACCGACGCCTGGGATCGCTCGGTGGCGTCGATCGCATGGGCGGCCGACGGCAAGTCGTTGTTCGTCACCGCGCAGGACACGCTCGAACATCCCATGTTCCGGGTGGACGCCGCCACCGGCAAGGTCGAGAGGCTGAAAGCATCGGCCGAAGCCTTCGACGGCAATGTCGGGGACGTCAACGTCCTGCCCGGCGGCGCGCTGCTCTATTCGCGCAACAGCGCGCTGGCGCCGACCGACCTGTATATTCGCGACGCGAAAGGCAAGGTGAAGCAGATCACCGCGGTGAACGCGGCTGCACTCGCCGAATTCGATCCGGTGACGCTTGACCGCCTGCAGTTTGCGGGCGCCAACGGCGACAAGGTATGGGGCATGATCCTGAAGCCGGCGGCCAGTCCCGCCTCGAAGCTGCCGGTCGCCTTCATCGTACACGGTGGCCCGCAGTCGAGCTTTGGCAACAGCTGGTCGACGCGCTGGAACCCGCGCCTCTTCGCGCAACAGGGCTATGGCGTCGTGACCGTCGATTTTCATGGTTCGACCGGCTACGGGCAGGCCTTCACCGACAGCATCAACAAGGATTGGGGCGGCAAGCCGCTCGAAGACCTGAAACTCGGCCTCGCAGCGGCGGGCAAGCAGGATGCGCAGCTCGACATCGCCAACGCCTGCGCGCTCGGCGCCTCCTACGGCGGGTACATGATGAACTGGATCGCCGGACAGTGGACCGACGGCTTCAAATGCCTCGTCCAGCACGACGGCGTCTTCGACGCGCGCGCCATGGCTTATGAAACCGAGGAGCTGTGGTTCGACGAGTGGGAACATGGCGGTCCCTATTTCGCGGTTCCGGAGGAATTCGAAAAATGGAACCCGGTGAACCATGTCGCCAAGTGGAAGACCCCGATGCTGGTCATCACCAGCGAAAAGGATTTCCGCATTCCCTATACGCAGGGCCTGGCGGCGTTCACCGCGCTCCAGCGCCGCGGCGTGCCATCGCAATTGCTCGTTTTCCCCGACGAGAATCACTGGGTGCTGAAAGGCGCGAACAGCGTCCAGTGGCACCGCACCGTGTTCGACTGGCTGGGTAGCTATCTGAAGAAATAAGCCTCGGCGGGCGGCAGGTCACATGGGGATCTCGCCGCCCGTCTCGCCATAGAAGATCCGCCACAGCGACAGGTCGTCGCTGAAATCGGTATAATGATGGTCGACTCCGGCCGCGACGAACAACAGGTCACCCGCACCGAACGGCGTGCGTTCGCCGCCGTGGATCAGCACGCCTTCACCGCTCATGACCGCGTAAAGCGCGTCCTGTTCATGCGGCGTCTGGCGGTTCGGCGGAACGGGGACCGACAGGCGGACGTCGAGCGTCCCGCGCTTCAGCGCCAGTACCGACCGTTCGCCCGCTGCGGTCGGCACTTTTGCGGCATAATCGGCAAAGCGGATGACTCCGCTACGCATCGCATCGTCCATGGCCCTGCTCCTGCAAGTCCGCGCCACCCTAATCTCTGCCGATCCGGCTTGCCAGCCCGCACACCGGCTGGCAAAGCGCGCCGGCTATGCCGATGGAAAAAACCTTCGATCCCGCCGCCATCGAGGCGAAATGGGCCCATGAATGGGAAAGCCGCGGGCTGTTTCGCCCTGAGCGCCCCGACGCGACACCTTTCACGATCGTCAACCCGCCGCCGAATGTCACCGGCGCGCTGCACATCGGCCATGCGCTCGACAACACGTTGCAGGACGTCCTCGTCCGCTACGAACGGCTGCGCGGCAAGGATGCGCTGTGGGTCGTCGGCATGGACCATGCCGGCATCGCAACACAGATGGTCGTCGAACGCCAGCTCAACGAACGCCAGCAGAAACGCACCGATTTCACCCGCGAGGAGTTCGTCGGCAAGGTCTGGGAATGGAAAGCCGAAAGCGGCGGCCAGATCACCGGTCAGCTCCGCCGTCTTGGCTGCTCGATGGACTGGAGCCGCGAGCAGTTCACCATGGACCCGCATTTCACCCAGGCGGTGGTCAAGGTGTTCGTCGACCTGCACAAAAAGGGTCTGATCTATCGCGACAAGCGGCTCGTGAACTGGGATCCCGCGCTCAAGACGGCGATCTCGGATCTCGAGGTGGAATCGCACGAAGTGCCGGGGCATATGTGGCACTTCAAATATCCGCTCGCGGGCGGCGAGACCTATACCTATGTCGAGCGCGATGCGGAAGGGAATATCGTGCTTCAGGAAGAGCGAGACTATATCTCGATCGCGACCACGCGCCCCGAGACCATGCTCGGCGACGGAGCGGTTGCGGTGCATCCCGATGACGAGCGCTATCGCCCGATCGTAGGCAAATATTGCGAGATCCCGGTCGGGCCGAAGGAACATCGCCGCCTGATCCCGATCATAACTGACGAGTATCCCGATCCGCATTTTGGTTCGGGCGCGGTGAAGATCACCGGTGCGCACGACGAAAACGACTATGGCGTCGCCCAGCGCAACAATATTCCGATGTACCGGCTGATGGACGAGGTCGCGGCGATGCGCACCGACGGTCCAAGCTATGTCGAGGCGGCGACACGCGCCGTCGAAATCGCGCACGGCGCCCCCGCAACCGCGGCGGAGATCGACGCACTCAACCTCGTTCCAGAGGCTTATCGCGGACTTGACCGCTATGAAGCGCGCAAGCGCGTCATCGCCGACATCGACGCCGAAGGCCTGATGGTCAAGGTCGAGGACAAGCTGATCATGCAACCTTTCGGCGATCGCGGCGGTGTCGTGATCGAGCCGATGCTGACCGACCAATGGTATGTCGATGCCGCGACGCTGGCACAGCCGCCGATGGCTGCCGTACGCGACGGCCGCATAAACATCGTCCCCAAGACGTGGGAAAAAACCTTCTTCAACTGGATGGAGAATATCCAGCCCTGGTGCGTGTCGCGTCAGCTCTGGTGGGGCCACCGGATTCCGGCATGGTACGCCGAGGATGGAAGCATCTTCGTGGCCGAGACCGAAGAAGAGGCGCAGGCTCAAGCGGGCGCGGGCATAACCCTGACCCGTGACGAAGACGTTCTCGACACCTGGTTCTCTTCAGCGCTCTGGCCCTTTGCCACCCTCGGCTGGCCCGAGAATACCGACTTGCTGAAACGCCACTATCCGAACGACGTCCTCATCTCGGGCTTCGACATCCTCTTCTTCTGGGATGCCCGCATGGCCATGCAGGGGATGGAGTTCATGGGCGATGTGCCGTGGAAGACGCTCTATCTCCACGGCCTCGTTCGCGCGCCCGACGGTGCGAAGATGTCGAAGTCGAAGGGCAATGTCGTCGATCCGCTCGGCCTCATCGACCGATATGGCGCCGATGCCCTCCGCTTCTTCATGTCGGCGATGGAAAGCCAGGGCCGCGACATCAAGATGGATGACGCACGTCTCGCCGGCTATCGCAACTTCGCGACCAAGCTCTGGAACGCCGCGCGCTTCTGCGAAGCCAATGGCATTTCGGCCTCGACCAGCCTCGAAGCGCCTCCCGCAAGCCTGCCGGTCAACCGCTGGATCATTGGCGAAGTCGTCGACACCGTCGCCGCGATGGACAAGGCCTTTGCCGCCTATCGCTTCGACGATGCCGCGAATGCGATCTACAGCTTCGCCTGGGACCGCTTCTGCGACTGGTATCTCGAACTGATCAAGGGCGCGATCGACGACGAAACGAAGGCCGTCGCTGGCTGGGTGCTCGACCAGATTCTGGTCATGCTCCATCCCTTCATGCCCTTCATCACCGAAGAGCTGTGGACCGGGCTCGGCAACCGCGCCGATTACCCGCTCATTACCGCGAAATGGCCCGCGCCGAACGCGGCACGCGATGCAGACGCCAGCGCCGACATCGACTGGCTCATCAAGCTGGTAAGCGAACTGCGCGCCGCCAAGTCCGAACTCGGTCTGCCGCCGGGCGCGCGTCTCGCCGCGCATTTCCCGGCGTCGCTCAAGCCGCGCACCGAAAAGCTTGCCGCGCAGATCGATCGCCTCGCACGGCTCGAAGCGGTCCGCTTCGATCCCGCTCCCGCCGGCGCATCGGCCCAGCTCGTCATTGAGGGCGAGACGATCGCCGTCCCGCTGGAAGGCGTGATCGACATCGCAGCAGAACGCGATCGCCTGACCAAGGCACTCGCCGCGGCGGCCAAGGAACGCGACGGTCTTGCCGGACGACTGAACAACCCGTCCTTCGTCGAGCGCGCGAAGCCCGAAGCGGTCGAAAAGGCGCGCGCCGACCACGCCGCCAAGGAAGCCGAAGCGGACCGGTTGAACGCCGCATTGGCGCGGCTGGGGTGAGCGACGGCGAACCCGTAACCCCGCCGCCTGCCGCCACGGCGGGCGACCCGGCTTCGGGACCCGTCCCTCCGCGCCAGGTCGTGCGCGGCAGCGGGGCGATCGACCTGACGAACGGGCCGATCGCCAGGACGCTGTTGTTGTTCGCGCTGCCGACGCTTGCCTCGAACATCCTCCAGACACTGTCCGGATCGGTGAATTCGATCTGGGTCGGCCAGTTCCTCGGCGAAAGCGCGCTTGCCGCCACCGCCAATGCGAACATCATCATGTTCCTGATGTTCGGTGCCTTCTTTGGCTTTGGCATGGCCGCAACCGTCCTCATCGGCCAGTCGATCGGCCGCGGCGATATCGACGCCGCGCGGCGCGCCAGCGGCGGAGCCATTGGCCTCGCTATCGCCTTTTCGTTGGTCATCGCGGTCGTCGGCTGGTTTGCATCCGACCGTATATTGCGCTGGCTCGAAACGCCGGCCGAAGCTTTCACGCTCGCGCATGATTATCTGCGCGTGACCTTCGTCGCCGTCCCCGCGAGCATGTTGATGGTCATGCTGTCGATGGCCTCACGCGGCGCAGGCGACGCCGTCACTCCGCTGCGCTTCATGATCCTGACCGTCGTCCTCGACATCGCGCTCAATCCGATCCTGATCCTCGGGCTCGGTCCCGCACCGCGCCTCGGCATCGCGGGAAGCGCGCTCGCTACGGCGATCGCTGGTACCATCAGCCTGATCGGCATGATCGGCTGGTTCTATGCCAAGGATCATGTGCTGCGCCTGCGCCGCCGCGAACTGGCCTATCTGTTGCCCAACTGGGACGAGATGCGCTTCATCGTCGGACGCGGCCTGCCGATGGGGGCGCAGATGCTGGTCATTTCGGGCGCCGGGCTGATCATGGTCGGCCTCGTCAACCGGGAAGGGCTGGTTACGGCCGCAGCTTATGGTGCGACGCTTCAGCTTTGGAACTATATCCAGATGCCCGCGCTCGCGGTCGGAGCGGCGGTCAGTTCGATGGCGGCACAGAATATCGGCGCACAGCGCTGGGATCGCGTCGCGGGCGTCACGAACAGCGGAATCGCGATCAACCTTGCCATGACCGGCGTGCTGATCGCCCTGCTGCTCCTTTTCGACCGCGCCGCACTGGCCCTGTTCCTTGGCAGCGGCAGCGCGGCGATCGAGGTCGCCCGCAACATCCAGTATATCGCGACGTGGACCTTCCTGCCCTTCGGCACCACCATCGTCCTGATCGGCACGCTGCGCGCGAACGGGTCGGTCGTCCCGCCGCTCGTCATCCTGTTCCTGTCGATGTTCCCGATCCGGCTTGGCATCTATTACTTCGGATATCCCCTGATCGGCAGCGACATCATCTGGTGGAGCTTCCCGCTCTCTTCGCTCGCCTCGCTCGCGATGGCCTGGATCGTCTACAAGCGCGGCAACTGGCGCCGCGCACTTCCCCAACCGAAGACGGTCTGAACCGTTCGCTTTCGACAAAACACCGCACACCTTCGACTGGCGGCCCGGCGTCTGCTAGGCAACAGGCGATGTTTGACGCTAAAGCCGCATCGATGAACGGGACTATCCGCAAAGAGGCGCTGCGCGATCAGCGGGCAAAAATGCTGGCAGCGGCGCCCGACTGGCGTGCATCCGACGCCCGCGTCAATCCGCGCGTCGCGATCGGCTCGATCCTCGCGATGTGGATGCTCTATTTCCTGATCACGACCGGGCTCGGCATTCTCGCCGGGGCCGAGCAATGGGAATATGCCGGCCGCCGCGCGATCGTCGTCGTCGCGGGTATCCTCTGCACCTTCGTGCTCTACCAGCTTATTCAGCGGGTTCAGCCGCGCGGCTTCGGCGCACGGCTTGCCGTGGCGCTCGGCGCGGCGGTGCCGCTGGTCGGGCTCTATGCCTCGATCAACCTCCTCGTCTTCTTCTACTGGTTTCCGGGGCCCGATGCCGCGCAGATCGTCAAGGAAGTGCAATCCAAATTTCCGATTGCATGGGAAACCGTCCTGATCGTCGACAGCTCGATCCGCTGGTATTTCTTTTTCGCGGTGTGGGCCGCGCTCTATGTCGCCTTCGGCTATGCCAACGAAATGCGCGCGGTCGAACGCCGCGCCAATCATTTCCGGATCGAAGCCCAGACGGCGCAGCTTCGCGCACTCCACTATCAGGTCAATCCGCACTTCCTGTTCAACACGCTGAACTCGCTTTCGACACTCGTCCTGCGCGGGTCGAAGGCGGAGGCCGAGACGATGATCATGAATCTCTCGTCCTTCCTCCGGTCGAGCCTTGCCGTCGATCCCGAACAGCTTGTCAGTCTGGACGAGGAAATTGCTCTCCAGCGCCTCTATCTCGATATCGAACAAACGCGCTTCCCCGACCGTCTGCAGGTCGAGGTCGACATGCCCGCCGAGCTTCAACATGCGTGCGTCCCGGTGCTGATTCTGCAACCGATTATCGAGAATGCGATCAAATATGGCGTCGCACCCAGCAAGGGAAAGATCGCGATCCGCCTGACGGCGAGCAGCGAATATGGCTTGCTGGTCGTCAGGGTAGAGAACGACATCGATCCAAAGGCCCCTGCGCCCGCGTCGGGGACCGGCCTCGGGCTCGGAAACGTGCGCGAGCGCCTGCTGACGCGCTATGGTCCCACCGCAGGCTGCGAATGGGGCCCGTCCGATACGGGTGGTTTCTTCGTATCGCTGTGGCTACCCTTGGCGCGGGAAGGTTGCTGACATGATGCAGACGCTTCGAACCCTGATTGTCGACGACGAACCGCTCGCAATCGAACGACTCCAGATCCTGGCGGGGCAGCAGGACGGTGTATCGCTCGTCGGTACCGCGAGCGACGGAGCCTCCGCGCTCCGCATGGTCGATGCGCTGGCGCCCGACCTCGTCCTGTGCGACATCGCGATGCCCGACCTCAACGGCCTTGCCGTTGCCGCCGCACTGGACAAACTCGACAATCCACCCGCCGTCGTCTTCGTCACCGCTTTCGATCAATATGCCGTCGCCGCCTTCGACGTCGCGGCGGTCGACTATCTGCTGAAGCCGGTTTCGCCCGACCGCCTTTCGCGCGCGCTCGGACGTGTCCGCGAGTGGCGCTCCGCCGATCGGGCGCCAAAGCAGAAGAGCAAGTGGATTACCGAATTCTGGGTCCAGAATCGCGGCGAGATGCTGCGGATCGATGCCGCCCAGGTCGATTTGATCGAGGCCGAACGTGATTATATGCGCCTTCATGTAGGCGGCCGTAGCTGGCTTATTCACCAGACGATCAAATCGCTGGAGGCGCGGATGGACCCCGACCAGTTCATGCGTATCCACCGATCGAAGATGATCCGCCGCGGCGGTATCGTCGGGCTCAAACACCATGGCGACGGTGCGTGGAGCGTCGATCTGGGCGAAGGTGGCATCCACCGGATCGGGCGGACCTACCTGCACGACGTCAAGGCGATCATGCACGCCTAATGCGAACAGGCGGCCATGCCACCGGGGCATGGCCGCCTTCGTCGCCGTTTGCCGTCAGGGAGCGGCGACCACCGGCGGCTTTTCGCTCGCGAACCGCGCATGGCTGCCATTGTAGAGCGCCGCGACCTGAGGATCGACACTGCGTTTCGCGATAGCTTCGCATTCACGACCTTCCGCACGCTGGCGCAGCGATGGACGGGGATCGACCGCACACATCGACCGGATCGCCATGCGGACACGGGTATCGAGCCGTTCACGGCCCGCGGCGGTCGACAGGTTGAGGTCGTCGTAGCGGACCGTTGCGGTTGGCCGCTCATCGCCATCTTGGGCGAAAGCGGGGCTGGCCGCGCTGCCTGCAAGGGCTGCGATCAGGATCAGGGATAGTTTCGACATGGGGAGCGTCCTCTCATCTGGGGGATGATGATGCGGGACACGAAAGAGATTGGAACCGGGGAAGACCAAGACCCTCCCGCATCCCGCAAACCGGAAATGCCGGATCGCCATGCCGATCGCACGCACGGTTCGACCGGCCCCGAGACGCCATCGATTGGAAGGACGAAGCGCGCCCGCGCATCGACCAGTGGCCGAAAGCTTGTAATCCGGCGTTCATCATGGCCTTCTTGCCGCATGGCAAGGAAGCGCAAGTCGGCCGCGAGTCGCGATGCCTCCATGCGGCGGCTGATGTTGGCCTCCGTGCTGGCGGCTGCGGGACTCGGTACCGGCGCTCTGCTCGGGGTGCTGGCGGTAGGCGACGGCCTGCGCGGCGGCGGGAGCGAAGCCCCGTCCTTTGCTGGGCTTAGCTCGAACCCCGATGCGCTGGTCAGCAGCGCGGACGCCTCCGCCATACCCTGCCCCGGCTGTGCCGACAGCTATGGAGTGGGCCGCCGGCTTCGCGAGGAGCATGATCGCCGGATGAGCGAACCGTTCCGCGAACTGGATGCTGTGGATATCGATCCGCCGGCGCCGCGCCTTAAGGCCGACGACGAATATCGTTATGGTGGGCGTTTTCCCGACCCCGCGCCCCTGCCCGGCGGCGCCCCCGTCCCCGCGATGCCGGTCCCCAGGATGATCGTGCCGGTTGAACTTCCCGACCCGGCCGCGGGACCGACGGCCAAGCAGAAAGAAGGCCCCGGCGAACCGCCGGAGCCTTCTGTCCCGCCGCAGTAGCGATCAGTTCCGGGGTTCGGGTTGGGGGTGCGCGCAACGCGCGGCTTCGCCGGCCTTGCAGGCCGCGACGTCGGCCTCCCACTTCATCCGCTCTTCCGCCGACAGCGCCGCTACGCGCGCCTTTTCAGCCTCGTAAGCCGCGGTTTCCTGTGCATAGGTTGCCTGCGCCGCCGCTTCGGTCTGCGCCGCTGCCGCAACGCGCGCATTATAGGCATCGGTTTCAGCCTGCGCCTTCGCCTGCTGCTCGGCATTCAATCGCGCAGTATTGGCGCGCTCTTCGGCCGTTGTGCCGTCGGGCTGCTTCTGCATCGCGCCCGCCTGTGCCCCCGCAAGCAACGCAAACCCCGCCACTGCCGTGAAAATCGTCCTGATCATCGAAGCTCTCCTTCCATCGAGGCACCTGCCCGGTCCAACGTCCGCCCCCGCAATCCGTTCCCACCCCGAGCCGTAAACCGGGATCGGGTGGTCGGTGGAGTCATGCAACGGCATTAGGGCAGATTCCCCGCGAGAGCGAGAGGAGCCATCAAGCGCCCGACCATTCGGGCACGGGCGGCGGAAACCTGCGGGTCGCGGCCGCCCTCCCCGTGCCCATGGCACAGGGAGGAACGGGCCTTTACCAGATGCGCGTGCGCGCTTCGGGCTTGATGTAATATTTGCTGTCGGGCGTGACGTTGAACGCCTTGTACCAGGCATCGACGTTGCGGACCGGGCCGATGATCCGCCAGCGGGCTGGGCTGTGCGGGTCACTCGCGACCTGTTGCTTGACCGAATCCTCACGCGCCTTGTCGCGCCACGCCTGCGCAAAAGCGAGGAAGAAGCGCTGATCGCCCGTCAGCCCGTCGATCACCGGCGCTTCCTTGCCGTTCAACGACCGGTGATAGGCGTCATAGGCGACCTCCAGCCCGGCAAGATCGGCGATATTTTCCCCCATCGTCAGGTCCGGGTTGATGAAGGCGCCAGGTGCCGCCTCATAGGTTGCGTATTGCGCGCCAAAACCCTTGGCCTGCGCCTCGAAACGGGCGGCATCGGCGGCGGTCCACCAGTCGCGAACCGCACCGTTTGCATCGATCTTGCGCCCCTGGTCGTCAAAGCCGTGGGTGATCTCGTGCCCGATCACCGCTCCGATCGCGCCGTAATTGACCGCATCGTCGACGCTTTCGCTGAAATAGGGCGCCTGAAGGATGCCGGCAGGGAACACGATCTTGTTCTCCAGCCCACCGTTATAGGCGTTCACTTCCTGCGGATTCATCGACCATTTCTTGCGGTCCACCGGCTTGTTCAGATCGGACAGCGCATAGGCATATTCGAACGCCGCGCTGCGCTTCACATTGCCATAGAGGTCGGTGGGATCGATTTTCAGACCCGAATAGTCGCGCCATTTGTCGGGATAGCCGACCATGACGTCCATCTTTTCGAGCTTGGCAAGCGCCGCCGTCTTGGTCTCCGGCGCCATCCAGCTATTGTTTCGGATACGGTCGCCCATCGCAAGCTTCAGGTTGACGACGAGCGCTTCCATCTTTGCCTTCGCACTGGCCGGAAAATACTGCTTCGAATAGGTCTCGCCGACCAATTCGCCGAGGCTGCCGTCGACCAGCGTCAATCCGCGCTTCCAGCGCGGACGAAGTTCGCCGACCCCGCTCAGCACCTTGGTATATTCAAAGCGGCTATCGACGAACGCTTTCGAAAGATAAGGCGCGGCATTGTCGGCAATGTGGAATTGCTGCCACAGCTTGATCGTATCGAGGGGCGTCTTGGCATAGAGCGCCGCGATGTCGCGGATAGCGGTGTTTTCATTGACGATGATCCGCTGCTGCGGCGCGATGCCGGCACCCTCGAACCACGCCTTCCAGTCCAGCCCCGGCGCATAGGCCGCCAGCTCGTCCGACGACATCGGGTTGTTGATCTTGCCGATGTCGCGGCGATCGGCGATCGCCCAACTGGCCTTCGCGATTTCGGTCTCGAACGCCATGATCGCGTCAGCCGCCTTCTCCGGCGCGGCGTTGCCGACCATCTTCATCGTGCGGGCGATGTAGTTGCGATAGGCGTCGCGCTGCGGCTTGAAGCTGTCGTTCAGATAATAGTCGCGCTCGGGAAGGCCCAATCCGGCCTGCCCCAGCCACAGCACATTGACCGTGGGGTCGTTGGTGTCGGCATAAGGCCCGCCGCTGACGATCGTCGACCCGAAGGTCCCTTGCGTCGTACCCATGAAGCGCGCCATCGCGCTCTTGTCCTTGATCGCGGCGACCGCATTGACGTCCACCATCACCGGCTTGGCGCCAAGCGCATCGACGCGCGCTTCGTCGAGGAAGCTTTGATACAGTCCGCCCACCTGGCTCGTTGCGGGCGCTCCGGTAACAAGCTGGCGAAGCTGGCGCTGCGTCAGGTTGTAGACGTCGTAGTCGACCCCTGCCGACGCCTGATCGGACGGAATTTCGGTTCGCGCGAACCACCCGCCGTTGGCATATCTGTCGAAATCGTCACCCGGCCTGACGCTCGTGTCGCGCGCGCCGAGATCGACCCCCCAGCTACCGAATGTGAGCGCGTTAAGCGACCCCTCGTCCTTGGCGGGTACGGCGCCGTCATCGTCGGCCTTCGCGGCCAGTGTCGCCTCAGCGGCGATCTGGCGCGCGGCGGCGGGCGTCGCCGCGAGCGATACGGCAATGGCAATCCCCGCCGCACCTGCAAAAAGCTTCTTCATCCCCGGTCTCCCTCATGTCCCGCGCCGTCCGGCAGGACGGCGCACATGGCTATCCTTGTCCGCTCCGCGCTCCAAGGCGTCAAGCGAGCGACCGGACGCTGGTCGAAGTCTTTGGGATGTTGGTGGAAAGCCGGGCGCCCGCTATGCTTGGAGCCGCCCCTTTCGCCACGCCAGCGTCAGGCAGATCAGGCTGCCCGCCAGCGAGACGACGAACGCGGCAACCGAGGCCTCCGGGCCGAACCCTCCCCCGCTGAGCAGCGTCGTCACCCCTTCCGCCGGATGCATCCGCAGCGGCCCGCTCACGAAGCTGTCCAGGCCCGAAACCGCGCTGCCGAACAACCAGCCAAGCGCAAAGTTCCAGCCCGCGTGCATGCCGATCGACATCCACACGCGCCCGGTCAGCAGATACAGGCCGGCACCGATCCCCTCGCCAGCGATGAGGCAGATCGCCCCGAACAGGCTGGCGTCGGGGTTTGCCAGATGGAGTCCGCCGAACAGAATGGCGGTCGACAGCAAGGCCGGCCACACACCGAAAGCGCGCCACAACATGCGAAAAATGATGATTCGCATCAGCGTTTCCTCGATCACGGCCGACTGGATCGCCTGCTTCATCGCTTCGGCGACGCCAGTGATTGGCGCCGCGGAAATGACGACCCAGCCGGCGCTCCACATCACACCGATGATGATCGCCATGATAGCGCCGCCGATCGCAATGCCCAACGCCAGTTCGCGCGGCGCCCGCTTCGGATCGATTTCGCGCGCCGCACGCCCCTCACCAAGCCGCACCGCCAGCGCATAAGTGCCGAGCATCCCCACCGATCCGACCAACACCGCCGACAGCCGGGCGCCGGACGGCGCGGCCGCGCGGGTCGTGAAGGGTTCACCCGCCAACATCGCCGCAAGACGGAGCGTTGCATCGGCGGCCAGATTGAACGCCAGGATGCAGGCGACCGCCAGGACAGCGAGGAACGCCAGCGCACGAAGCCACCGATAGCGTCCGGGCTTCAGCCAACGCTCCGATCCCAATTCCACCAACGCCGCCATCGCCTCTCCAGTCCGGGAGAAACTAGCATTAGTGTATTATATAAGCAATACACAAAGACGTCCTGTTCGCCCTTGCGCGCTTCGGCGTCGGCTCCCATCTTCCCAACCAATTCGCGCCTCTTGCGCGTTAAGAACAAATCTGGAACATACTCCTCCCATGAGTCTCACCCACATCAAGGTTCGCGGGGCGCGCGAACATAATCTCAAGGGCATCGACGTCGATCTGCCGCGCGACGCGCTGATCGTCATCACCGGGCTTTCGGGAAGCGGCAAGTCATCGCTCGCCTTCGACACCATCTATGCCGAGGGGCAACGTCGGTATGTCGAGAGCTTGTCGGCCTATGCCCGTCAGTTCCTCGAAATGATGCAAAAGCCCGACGTCGAACATATCGACGGCCTGTCGCCGGCGATCAGCATCGAACAGAAGACGACCTCGCGAAATCCCCGCTCGACGGTCGCAACGGTCACCGAAATCTACGATTATATGCGCCTGCTGTGGGCGCGCGTCGGCATTCCCTATTCGCCGACGACCGGTGAACCGATCAGCGCGCAGACGGTCAGCCAGATGGTCGATCGCGTGATGGAACTGCCCGAGGGTACGCGCGCTTATCTGCTCGCGCCGGTCGTCCGCGGTCGCAAGGGCGAATATAAGAAGGAACTCGCGCAATGGCAGAAGGAAGGCTTCACGCGCGCCCGCATCGACGGAGAGTTTCACGAGATTGGCGACGCGCCGGCGCTGGACAAGAAGTTCAAGCATGACATCGAGGTCGTCGTCGATCGCATCGCGGTTCGCGAAGGCCTTGGCACGCGGCTCGCCGACAGCTTCGAGACCGCGCTGAAGCTTGCCGAGGGGCTGGCCTATGTCGACCTTGCGGACGGACCGGTGCCGGGCCGTGAGGAAGAGGATATGGGCGGGGCCATGAAGGGCGCCGGCATTCCTGCCAATCGCATCATCTTCTCGGAGAAATTCGCCTGCCCGGTCTCGGGCTTCACGATCGCGGAGATCGAACCGCGACTGTTCAGCTTCAACGCGCCGCAGGGCGCTTGCCCCGCCTGCGACGGGCTGGGCGAACGGCAGGAATTCGACCCCGACCTGGTCGTCCCGAACCATGCGCTGTCCTTGAAAAAGGGCGCGGTGGTGCCGTGGGCCAAGTCGAACCCGCCCTCGCCTTATTATATGCAGGTGCTCGAAAGCCTTGGCAAAGCCTATGGCTTCGACCTCACGACGCCGTGGCAGGATTTGTCCGGCGAGGTACAACTGATCATCCTCTATGGCAGCGGCGGCAAGCCCGTCGAACTGACGTTCAAGGACGGCAAGCGCAGCTACACGACGCACAAGGCGTTCGAAGGGGTGATCGGCAATCTCAACCGCCGCCTGCTGCAGACCGAAAGCGCCTGGATGCGCGAGGAACTCAGCAAGTATCAGACGCCGCAGCCGTGCGAGACCTGCCACGGCGCGCGGCTGCGCCCCGAACCGCTGGCGGTGAAGATCGCAGGCGAGGACATCAGCCTGTCGGCCCAGCGCAGCGTTGCCGACGCGCTGAGCTGGTTCAGCACGCTCGACGAGAAACTGAACGATACCCAGCGCCAGATCGCCAAAGCCATTCTGAAGGAAATCAACGAGCGGCTTGGCTTCCTCAACAATGTCGGGCTTGACTACCTCAACCTCAATCGCACCAGCGGCACGCTCAGCGGCGGGGAAAGCCAGCGTATCCGCCTCGCCTCGCAGATCGGATCGGGGCTTTCGGGCGTGCTTTACGTCCTCGACGAACCATCGATCGGCCTGCATCAGCGCGACAACGACCGCCTGCTCGCGACGCTGAAGCGCCTCCGCGACCTCGGCAACACCGTGATTGTCGTCGAACATGACGAAGATGCGATCCGCCACGCCGATTATGTCGTCGACATGGGTCCCGGCGCGGGCCTGCACGGCGGCGAAATCGTCGCCGAGGGTACGCTGGACGAAGTCCTTGCCAATACCAACAGCCTGACCGCAGCCTATCTGACGGGCGCGAAGAGGATCGAGGTGCCGAAACGCCGCCGTCCCGGCAACGGCTTCGACCTGGTGCTGAAGGGCGCACGCGCGAACAACCTGAACAATGTCACCGCGAAGATCCCGCTCGGCACCTTTACCTGCGTCACCGGATTGTCGGGATCGGGCAAGTCGAGCCTGATCATCGACACCCTCTATGCCAGCGCGGCGCGCGTACTCAACGGCGCGCGCATGGTCGCGGGACCGCACGACAGCCTGAAGGGGCTGGAACATTGCGACAAGGTCATCGACATCGACCAGTCGCCGATCGGTCGCACTCCGCGCTCGAACCCCGCCACGTACACCGGCGCCTTCACGATCATCCGCGACTGGTTCGCGGGCCTGCCCGAAAGCCAGGCGCGCGGGTACAAGCCCGGGCGTTTCAGCTTCAACGTCAAGGGCGGTCGCTGCGAAACCTGCACCGGCGACGGACTGATCAAGATCGAGATGCACTTCCTGCCTGACGTCTATGTGACGTGCGAGACGTGCCACGGCAAACGCTACAATCGCGAAACCCTTGAAGTGAAGTTCAAGGGACTCAGCATCGCCGACGTCCTCGACATGACGGTCGAGGACGCGGCTGAGTTCTTCAAGGCGGTCCCCGCGATCCGCGACAAGATGGCGATGCTCGTTCGTGTCGGGCTTGGTTACATCAAGGTGGGGCAGCAGGCGACGACCCTTTCGGGCGGCGAGGCGCAGCGCGTCAAGCTGGCCAAGGAGCTATCGCGCCGCTCGACGGGACAGACGCTCTACATCCTCGACGAGCCGACGACCGGGCTGCATTTCGAGGATGTGCGCAAATTGCTCGAAGTGCTGCAGGCGCTGGTCGATCAGGGCAACAGCGTCGTGGTGATCGAGCATAACCTCGACGTCATCAAGACCGCCGACTACATCCTCGACCTCGGCCCCGAAGGCGGGGTCAAGGGCGGCGAGATCGTCGCGGCGGGAACACCCGAGCAAGTGGTGAAGGAAAAGCGCAGCTTCACCGGGCAGTATTTAGCACCGTTGCTGAAATAGCTAAGCCCCTCCCTTCAGGGAGGGGTTTGGGGGAGGGCCTGTCCCGCAACCTCGTCATCCCGGACTTGATCCGGGATCCACCACGGCGCCGAAGTCATGGATCTCGGATAAAGTCGGCCGAGGCACGGGCCTCGTTCGAGGGTGACGAGGACGCGGGCGTCAGTCGGCCGTCAATGCCACACCGCCGACAGCGGATAAGTGGCGATCAGCCAGATCAGGCAGGCGATGACGACGCGCCGGTCCTTTGCCCAGATCGCAACGGCCGCGGCGGGAAAGAAGCTCCAGGTGATGACGATCCGGCGCAGGTCAAAGGGCGGGACGTCCACGAGCACGCCATAAGTGACGATCAGCGCGATGTTGCACAGGAAAATGCCGCCGATCACCTTGCGCCGGTGCTTGTCGAAATGGGCGTTCAGATCGCTCCACCCCTCGGGGTCGTCGGGAAATACCAGCGACGCGGCGACATAATAGATAGCGGTAACGACAAAGCCCCCGAACATCACCGGCCAGCCGAGCGGCAACTGACCTTGCATCGCCCAGCCGTACATCCAGAAGGTCACGACGTCGCACGACACGAACAGGCCGAGCAATGCGGTCGGCCACCCGATGCGCACCTTGTGGCTGGCCTTCAGCGCGCGCGCCAGCCCGCCCAGCCCCTCGGCCAGCGCGAGGCCAAGGATCAGCCCGAACAGCGAAAAGATGAATTCGAACCCGCTCATATGCCCCCGGCTAACCTCTTCCCCGCCCGCAAGCGGGAAGGGCAGCGAGACTTGCGACATGTTCGCTAGTCGCAGCGGCATGGGCAATGCAACCCCGAATGCTCGCCATCGCTCGCGACCCATCCCCCAACCCCTCCCGCAGGCGGGAGGGGAGAAGACGGTCACCCCATCAGCTTCGCGGTAACATCCTCGGCGGCAAAAATCCGGATCACTGGCGGCTCTGGCGACAGCGCGCGCATTTCGGCCACAAAGGCGCCCGACGCGGGCACCGCGAAATGGGCACGCACCGCATCGACGCTCTCCCACTCCTCCACGAAGACAAGCCGCAGCGGGTCCTCGACATCGACATGGCAGTTGTGCGCCAGGCACCCCGCTTCGGCTCGCGACCGCGCACTATGCTCAGCGCCGAGCGCGATCGCGTGCTCGCGATGTTCGGGGGTCATGATGACGTGGCCGGTAATGAGGATCATGGGATAGCCGCCTTCCGTGCAAAGCTGGCATTTAGGACGAATGCAGGTTCGAATCCATGCCGAGCCTTGCAATCCGCCCCAGCGGCAATCGGTCGCGAACCGTTGGAAGAAAAATTCAACGCGGCTCGCCACTCTTACCATGACACTTATATGACATTCCCTGTCACAAACACGTCACACGAATCCCCCATTGGCGGCTCAGCGAGTCGCCGCGGGGGTGGTGGCTTGGTTCGGTAACGACCCCCGACAGGATTGTCTCATGGTGAAGAAATTTGCCCTTATCGCCGGCGCCGCGACGTGCGCCTTGGCGCTTTCCGCGTGCCAGGATCAGGCGTCCTCGGGTGGCGGCGCGCGTGATTATATCAGCGCGGTCGGTTCCTCGACCGTCTATCCCTTTGCCACCTCCGTCGGCGAAAAGTTCGCGGAAGCCACCGGCAACAAGGTGCCGAAGATCGACAGCACCGGCACCGGCGGCGGCTTCGAGCGGTTCTGCGCCGGTGTTGGCGGTGACACGCCCGACATCGCGAACGCCTCGCGCCGCATAAAGAAGAAGGAATTCGACACCTGTGCCAAGAATGGCGTCAAGGACATCGTCGAAATCCAGGTCGGCATCGACGGTATCGCACTGGGCGAAGCGCAGCGCGGCCCCGGCTTCAAGCTGTCGGAAGAAGATGTGTACAAAGCACTCGCGGCGAACCCCTATGGCAAGCCGAACACCGCGAAGACGTGGAAGGACGTGAACCCCGCCCTCCCCGCGGTCGCCATCTCGGTCTTTGGTCCGCCATCGACCAGCGGCACTTACGATGCGTTCAAGGAGCTGATCCTGGGCAAGGGTTGCGACGCCAATCCGGACATGAAGGCGCTGAAGGAAAGCGACAAGGACAAGCATGAGGCGACCTGCACGACGCTGCGCGGCGCGCCCTTCTATGTCGAGCAGGGCGAGAACGACAATCTCATCATCTCGAAGCTGGACAAGAACCCGACCAGCCTCGGCATATTTGGCTTCAGCTATCTCGACGCTAACAAGGACAAGATCAAGGCAGTGCCCGTACAGGGTGTCGCGCCGACCTATGCCGCGATCGCCGACGGCAGCTATCCGGGATCGCGTCCGCTGTTCATCTATGTCAAGAAGGCGCATGTCGGCGTGATCCCCGGTCTGGCCGAATATGTCGCGGAATTCCTGAAGGGTTCGGCCGAAGGCGGCTATCTGGCGCCGAAGGGGCTGGTCGTTTCGCCGAAGGCGATCGCCGATACGGCGACGGCCAATGCCAAGAATATGACCGTGCTCGACGGGTCGGTGCTGAAATAAGGTTGCTCGCGATGGTGGCCGGGCGGCTTCGTCCGGTCCGGCCACCGCCCCTTTTTAATCGTCATTGCGAGCGAAGCGAAGCAATATCCGGCGAGCGTCCAGCATTTCGATGGCTGGAAATTGCTCCGTCGCTACGCTTCTCGCAATGACGGGAACGGTTTGATGAGAGACACGTGACCTTCAACGCCGCCGCCCTTCTGCTTCTGATAGCGGGTCTCGCCCTGATCGGCTGGCTTGCCGGCCGGGCGCGATCGGCGCTGCTCGCGGGACGTACGGGTGCCAAGCTGCACTCGCGGCCGCAATATCATGGCTGGTATGTCGCGCTGTGGCTGTTCGCCCCGGCCGCGATCTTCCTGGCGGTGTGGTCGAGCGTGTCGCCCGCGCTGATCACCAACAGCGTCCTGGCCTCCGACGCGGCGCAGAACCTGCCCGCCTTCGGTTTCGAGCGCGGGGCGATCCTGTCCGACGCACGCAATGTGGCCGAGGGCCATCAGGCGACAGTACGCATTCCCGCCGCGGCGGCGCTGGTCCGGCCCTATGCCGACGCAACACACAGCTATGCCTGGATCGGCATCGCGGCGATGCTGGCGCTCGCGCTGGCCGGCGGCCTCTATGCCTTCACGCGCATCCGCCCCGATTTCCGCGCGCGAACGAGGGTCGAAAAGATCGTCATGGCGTTGCTGCTCGTCGCGTCGCTTGTCGCGATCCTGACGACTTTCGGCATCGTCCTGTCGCTGCTCTTTGAATCGATCCGCTTCTTTCGCCTCGTGCCGCCGACCGAACTGTTGTTCGGAACCCATTGGGCGCCGACCAGCGGCGCGCCGCAGGACGACACCTTTGGCGGCATCCCGCTGTTCTGGGGCACGATCCTGATCGGCGCGATCATCGCGATGATCGTCGCGATCCCGATCGGCATGATGACCGCCGTTTACCTCACCCAATATGCCGCACCCGCGGTCCGCCGCTGGGTGAAGCCGCTGCTGGAAATCCTCGCCGGCGTACCGACCGTCGTTTACGGCTATTTCGCCGCGCTGACGATCGCGCCGGCGCTGCGCGAATTTGCGGTGATGCTGGGGATTCCCAACGCCTCCACCGAAAGCGCGCTGGCCGCGGGCATCGTGATGGGGGTGATGATCATTCCCTTTGTCTCGTCGATGGCCGACGACAGCATCAACGCGGTCCCGCAGGCGATGCGCGACGGATCGCTGGCACTCGGCGCGACGCCGAACGAGACGATCCGCCAGGTGCTGATCCCCGCCGCGCTGCCCGGCGTGATGGGCGGTATCTTGCTGGCGGTCAGCCGCGCGATCGGCGAAACGATGATCGTCGTGATGGCAGCGGGTCTTTCCGCGAACCTGACCGCCAATCCCTTTGCCAGCGTCACCACGGTGACGGCGCAGATCGTCAAGCTGCTGACCGGCGACCAGGAATTCGACAGCGCGAAAACGCTGGCCGCGTTCGCGCTGGGCCTTGTGCTGTTCCTCGTCACGCTGCTGCTCAACATCGTCGCGCTGCGCGTCGTCAAAAAGTATCGCGAAGCTTATGAATAGAAGCGCTGACACATTTGGTCGCCCCACCGACTGGAAAGGCGCGGCGATGCAAAAGCGCATCGCGAGCCGCTATGGCGCCGAGCGTCGCTTCAGGCTGTTCGGGCTGGGCGCGGTGCTGTTGTCGGGGGCGTTCCTCGCCTTTCTGCTGGTGGTGATGGTCGGCGGCGGCCTGCGCGGCTTTACCTATACGAATGTCGAGGTTCCCATCGACTTCAAGGCGATGCCGCTGACGATCGATCCTGCACGCCTTTCGGATCCCGACGCCGATCAGGTGATCGCGAACGCCGGCCTGTCCGACATCGTCGCGTTCGCCGCCGATGAGGCGCTGGGCCACGACGGGGCGAAGCTGGTTTCGGAGAACGCCTGGAAGGAAGTGCGCACCGCGATCAAGGACGATCCCGCCCTGCTCAAGGGGCGGACCGTCTTTCACCTTCCCACCGCGTCCGAAGTCGATATCGCCGCCAAGGAAGGCGCAAAGGGTGCCCTCGGCGCCAGGGTCGCGGCACTGGAGAAGGACGGCAAGCTGTCGACCGGCATCCACTGGCCCTTCTTCAAGAACGCCGACGCCACGGACCCCGCGGTCGCGGGCATCTGGGGGGCGCTCAAGGGCTCGATCCTGACGATCTTCATCGCGTTCCTGATCGCCTTTCCGACCGGGGTTCTCGCGGCCCTCTATCTGGAGGAATATGCGCCCAAGAACCGCTGGACCGACCTTATCGAAGTGTCGATCAACAACCTCGCGGCGGTGCCCTCGATCATCTTCGGCCTGCTCGCGCTCGCGGTGTTCATCAACTGGTTCGGCCTCTGTCAGGCCAGTCCGCTCGTCGGCGGACTGACGCTGGCGCTGATGACGATGCCGGTGATCGTGATCGCCAGCCGCAATGCGATCAAGTCGGTGCCGCCCTCGATCCGCGATGCGGCGCTGGGGGTCGGCGCCAGCCCGGTGCAGGTGGTATTCCACCACGTCCTTCCCCTCGCCCTGCCCGGCATCCTGACCGGCACGATCATCGGCATGGCACGAGCGCTGGGCGAAACCGCTCCGCTGCTGCTCGTCGGGATGCGCGCCTTTATCGGCGATGTGCCGGGCGGCATCTGCTCGCCCTCGACAGTGCTGCCGATGCAGATCTTTCTCTGGTCCGACGAAGTCGACCGGGGCTTTGTCGAGAAAACCTCCGCAGCGATCGTCGTGCTGCTTGTCGTGCTGCTGTCGATGAACGCTCTCGCCATCTATCTCCGCAACAAGTTCGAAAAACGCTGGTGAAAATGACCCCTTTGACCACAACAAACGACGATCTGACCATCACCGACCCCAAGATGAAGGCCCACGGGGTCGACGTCTTCTATGGCGAGAAACAGGCGATCAAGGACGTGTCGATCGACGTCGGCACCGACCTTGTCACCGCCTTCATCGGCCCGTCGGGCTGCGGCAAGTCAACCTTTCTGCGTTCGCTCAACCGGATGAACGACACCGTCGCCAGTGCCCGGGTCACCGGACGGATCGAACTCGATGGCGAGGATATCTACGCGCCGTCGATGGACGTGGTACAGCTTCGCGCCCGCGTCGGCATGGTGTTCCAGAAGCCGAACCCCTTCCCCAAATCGATCTATGACAATGTCGGCTATGGTCCGCGCATCCATGGCCTTGCACCGGCCAAGGCCGACCTCGACGTCATCGTCGAGCGCGCGCTCGTCCGCGCTGGCTTGTGGGACGAGGTGAAGGACCGGCTCGGCGAAAGCGGCACCGCATTGTCGGGCGGGCAGCAGCAGCGGCTGTGCATCGCGCGCGCGATCGCGGTCGACCCCGAAGTCATATTGATGGACGAACCCTGTTCGGCGCTCGACCCGATCGCAACCGCGAAGATCGAGGAACTGATCCACGAACTGCGCGGCAAATATGCGATCGTGATCGTCACCCACAATATGCAGCAGGCGGCCCGCGTGTCGCAACGCACCGCCTTTTTCCACCTCGGGACGCTGGTCGAATATGGCAAGACCACCGACATCTTCACGAACCCGCGGCAGGAACGCACCAAGGATTATATCACCGGCCGCTACGGTTGATCCGTAGCCGCGAAAGGAACGAACGATGGCAGTAGTCAACGATCACACCGTCAAGGCCTTTGACGAAGACCTGAACCGTCTGCGCGGCCTGATCAGCGAGATGGGCGGGCGCGCCGAGCAGGCGCTGCTCCAGGCGATGACCGCGCTCAACAAGGGCGACCTCGACCTCGCCGCCCAGGTCGTCGAGGGCGACAGGAAGATCGATGCCCTGGAGGCCGAGGTCGAACAGCTCGCGGTCCAGACCATCGCCCTGCGCGCGCCGATGGCGGACGATCTGCGCGAAATGATCGCCGCGCTCAAGATCGTCTCGGTCGTCGAGCGGATCGGCGACTATGGCAAGAATATTGCCAAGCGTGTCGCGCTGATGGACCAGACCCGGTCGATCGAGGCGATCCCGTTGCTGATGTCGATGTCGTCGATCGTCGCCGAGCTGATCCACGACGCGCTGGACAGCTTTGCCGCGCGCGACGCCGAACTGGCGGTCCGTGTGACGGTGCGCGACAAGAATGTCGACGATTTCTACAACAGCATCTTCCGCACGCTCGTCACCTTCATGATGGAAAATCCGAAACATATCTCCGAAAGCGCGCACCTGCTGTTCGTCGCCAAGAATCTGGAACGCATGGGCGATCACGCGACGAACATCGCCGAGATGGTCTATTATGTCGTGACCGGCGAGCGCATGGAGGAGCGTGAGCGCGGCGAACAGCCCGAAGATGGCGCCGCGGAGCAGGAGCAAGGGTAATGCCACAGCCCGACCTGCTGTTGATCGAGGATGACGAGGCGATCGCCGAACTGATCGTCTGGCATTTCGCGCGCGAAGGCTTTTCGGTCCGCCAGACGCCCGACGGCGAACAGGCGCTGATCCTGGTCGAGGAGCGCGTTCCCGACATCGTCCTGCTCGACTGGATGATCGAGAGCCTGCCCGGCATCGAGGTGTGCCGGCGCCTGCGCCGCAACCCGAAATCGGCGAACGTGCCGATCATCATGCTGACCGCCCGCGGCGAGGAAGAGGATCGTATTCGCGGTCTTGAAACCGGCGCCGACGATTATGTCACCAAGCCGTTCAGCCCGCGCGAGCTGGTTGCGCGCGTATCGGCGGTTCTGCGCCGCCTGCGCCCCGCGCTCGCGGGCGAGCTGCTGGCCTATGCCGACATCGAACTCGATTCGGTGGCGCACAAGGTCGTTCGCGGCGGCCAGATCGTCGCGATGGGGCCGACCGAGTTCCGCCTGCTGCGCCATTTTATGGAACATCCCGGCCGCGTCTTCTCGCGCGGGCAGCTTCTCGACAGCGTCTGGGGACAGGACAGCGACATCGAACTGCGCACCGTCGACGTCCACATCCGCCGCCTTCGCAAGGCGATCAACCTGCCAGGCACCGCCGATATCATTCGCACGGTCCGGTCGGCCGGCTATTCGCTCGACGCCGGCAAGGGCTGAGGCGGCGGATCAATCCCGGCGCGGATCATAGGGTCTGGCTGCGCGTTCGGCGATGCGTTCGCGATAGCCAGCCTCCGTACCCGAACGATTTTCCGGCTTTGCGAAGCTATCCACCGGCCGCCCCAGTACCGCCAGCAACACGTCCCAATCCTCCCTGCCGGAAGATTTGTAGCGGCGGTCCAGACCCGGCGAGGCAAGCAGAGTTTCGATCTCCGGGCGCGCGGATGACGCCGCCGGACCGATACGGCGAAGGCCGCTGCGGACGGCGTTGACGGCTTCGGTCAGGTCCCCATAGCCATATTCACCGGGATCATAGACCGAGAATTCGCGCAACAACCGCAACAGATCGGGAACCGCCTTCGCGCCCCGATCGCCCTGTCGCTTGATCAGGCCCGTGGCATAGCGGCTCACCGCCGGATCCGCGAGGATCTCCCGCTCCTCGGGCAAGGGGTCGGAATAGGCTCCGTCGGGAAGCGCGGCGAAGGCATTGACCCAATGCCGCGCCGCCTTCTTGTCCCCGGCGGCCAGATAGCGCCGCGCGGCGAGCCGCCGGAACTCGGCGGTATCGCCGTCGATGCGCTTGACGATCGCCCACAATCCATCCGACGATGACACCCGCGGGTCCGCCAGAATGTGGACCAGCAAGCGCCGGTCGTCGGCGCCAAGCGGCTCATCACCCTTGCGGAATGAGTCCATCCACTGGTTCGCCAGCGCGAACGCGGGATCGTCCACCGCCCGGGCGGGGTCGGCGAGCGCGCGGGCGAGTTGTTCCCGCGTCTTCGCCTGCGCCGCCGCGACGTCGACGCCGCGTGCGATGTTACTGTGCTCGATCAGCAGGCGTTCCACCGGAATCTGATCATATTCGCGCCCGTCGCCCAGCCGCGTGCGCTGCCAGCCGAACCGGAAATTCTCGATCCCGCCCGACGTGCCGATCGTCAGAGGCGCCGCAGCAGCATAGATCGACAGGATGGATCGTCGCAGCAATACCCGCCCGGCGGCGTTGGTGACCGTCAGCGCCTTGCGGCGCGGAACCGACGGACGAAACGACCAATCCGGGTCGCGCGATCCGGGTTCGGATTTGCGCACGAAGCCGTCCTCGATCGCGATGACAAAGTCCGCCTGCGGCGCATCGTCATCCACCAGCAGCGCCTTGCCGGTCGCCAGCATCAGGTTCCATTCCGATTCCAGCGCCCGTTGCCGGAGGAACGGATCGCCGGCATCATATTTGCCCGAGCCATCCATCAGGCCATAGCCGGTGGCCTTGGCGCGCTGGCCCGTCGCCGTGTCGGGCGCAATCCGATAGATCGCCGGGCGACCGCGCACCGGCTCGATGCGGACCGATGTGACGCCGGGAGTTTTGAGCAAGGCCGCACACAGCGAATCGCATTTGGCCTCGAACGGCCCCCTGATGAGGATGTTGCCTGCAAAACCGATCCGCGTGCCGGCGCGTACGTCCGGCTGCCGCAGTCCGGCGAGCTCTGCCTTCGCGGACAACAACCCCGGCTGCGGGATGGCCCAGAACAGCGCCAGCGTCGCGGCCGCCGACAGGAGATTGAGCGGGAGGCCCGAAAGACGGCTCCGGATCAGCCATCGCGCGACCGCAAAACCGACGCCGTAAAGAAAGGCTGTGGGCATCAGGGCAAGGACGAGGCCGGGAATGACCAGAAGGAACATCCCGATAACGACCAGCCCCGGCATCGCCAGCGCCAGAAACGCTCCGACGCCCGTCACGATCAGATAGGTTCTCAGCCACATGCATGGCCGCCTTACGTACGGCCATCAAGAAACGGTAAAGCGCGGCGCGCGGCTCAATATGTAAACTGCACCCGCGCACCGACAACATCGACGCCATAGTTGCGATCGCCGGCGATCGCGATCGCCGCATCGCGATAGTTGAGCCGCGCATATTGGGCCATCACGCGCATCCAGTCGGTCGGCGACCAGACGACCGACGCCATATAGCCGCGCTGCTGTCCGCCGACGACGCCGGCGCTGTTTAGGTCGAGATAGTCGTAACGCGCATTGAGCTGCACCGCGCCGATGCCACCCTTTTGTCCCAATGGCCGCTTCGGCTTGATCGCCCCGAACGCGCCGCCTTTCAAAGGCCGGCTGTCGCCCTTTGTCAGGAAGACGCCTACCTCGGCATAGGCTCCGAAGAAGGTCGGGTCGCTGGCGCCGGTGCGGGTCGCATGCTGCCAATACGCCTCGCCGGCAAAATGGAAGGGGCCGTTGACCGCCGCGGCCTCGACCCCATAGGTCTGTTCGCGTTCGGCGAGCAGCCCCGGCGTCCCGATGTAGCGCGTCTCGACCGAATGCGCGAGCGGACGCTGGCGATAACGAACCGGCGCAAGCGCGGAATCCTTGCGATCCTTCCAGTGATAGGCCGCGCCCAGATGCAGCTTCGTCTTGCCGATCTGCGGCATCCACACCGCGCGCACGTCGGCGGACACGCTGTTGTCATCGACGTCGTCGAGCTGGATCAGCGCGTCGGTCGCGACCCCGGCATTGATCTGGAACGCGCCCTTGGCATATCCCGCCGACACCCCGGTCCGGCGGGCGAAATTGAACGCGGTCACGAACGCCGCGCGCTCGGTGAAACTGGTGTTGAGATCGCTTGTCGTGTCATCCAGCGGCGTGAAGAATTTCTGCTGACCCGCCGTCACGTTGAAGCCCTTGCCGTTCCACGCGACAAAGGCATCGACGAATTCGATCGGGTCGGCGGTAAATTCACCCTCGACGCGCGCCGAGAATCCTCCGGGCATCTTGATGTCGACGCCCAGCTGGGCGCGGCGAATCTCTTCGGAATTGCCGGTTCCAGCAAGCCCGGCCGGCCCGCTGACATTTGCCCAATCATATTGCAGGCGCCAGCGCGGCTTGATTTCCCACTCCGACTTCTTTTCCGGCTTCACAGGCTCAGCGGCGGACAATTCCTTGCCCCCCGCACCCTCGGCGGCCAGCGCCGGAACGGACATCAGCACCAGACCAAAAGCCGATGTTGCGAAAAGAAGCTGGCGCATCAGGGAATTGCTCCGTTGCGAAAGGTGACAATCTCGCGGCGCTGTTATGACGCCGAGATGACAGATGCACGTCATTTGCATGACATTTTTGTTTCAGATTACGTTTTCATTCGCCCCCTTGCCTGCGAGCCGCGAGCCAGTAAGGACGGTTCGGTTTTTTCGGGCAACTGTTCCAAAGTCGCCCCTTCCGGGAGATCATCATGACGATCAAATTTGACGGGCGCGTTGCCATTGTCACCGGCGCCGGCGGCGGCCTTGGCCGCGCCTATGCGCTCGAACTCGCACGCCGGGGAGCGAAGGTCGTCGTCAACGACCTTGGCGGCAGCCGCGACGGGACCGGGCATTCGGATGCCGCGCTGCAAGTCGTCGAGGAAATTCGCGCCGCGGGCGGAGCCGCGATGTCGAACGGCGGCAGCGTCACCGAATATGACCAGATGGTCGAAATGGTCGCCAAGGCCAAGGAAGAATGGGGCGGCGTTCATATCGTCATCAACAATGCCGGCATCTTGCGCGACAAGAGCTTTGCGAAGATGGAACCGGCCGATTTCGACCTGGTCGTGAAGGTCCACCTGCTTGGCAGCGCGAATGTGACAAAGGCGGTCTGGGACATCATGCGCGAACAGGCTTACGGCCGCCTGCTGATGACCGCTTCGTCCACCGGGCTTTATGGCAACTTCGGGCAGGCCAATTATGGCGCGGCGAAGCTTGGCCTCGCCGGCCTGACCAAGACGCTCCACCTCGAAGGCGCGAAATACAACATCCGCTGCAACACGATCGCCCCCGTCGCGGGTACGCGGATGACCGAAGACATCTTCCCGCCCGAACTGTTCGAAAAGTTCACGCCCGAAAATGTGGTGCCCGCCGCGCTCTATCTCGTCAGCGAGGACGCGCCGACGAACATGATCGTGGGCGCGGGCGCGGGCGCATTCCATGCCGCCTATGTCACGATGACGCCGGGCATCGCACTTCCCGAAGGCGACCGGACGCCCGAAGGCGTCGCCGCGGCGTGGGACAGGATCATCGACCGCAACGGCGAAACCGTACCCCAGTCGGGCGCGGAACAGTCGATGGCGGTGATGAAGGCCTTGCAGGCGCTCGGTTGACGGCAACTCCTCCCCGTCGCAAGGCGCCGGGGAGGACATGGCGCATCACTGTATTGACACAGCAACACGGCCATGCCATAAGCGCTGTGGGGCAAGGGGGATCGGTCTAAAAAGGACGACCCCGATGTATAGTGAAAGCGACCTGCAAGCTGCGGTCGATGCGAAGGTGCTGACGCCGGAGGCCGCGACGGCCTTTCGGTCGCACGTCGCGTCGGTCCGTTCCGCTCCGGCGGCGGATGAAGAATCGTTCCGCCTCATCACCGGCTTCAACGATATTTTCGTCAGCATCGCGGCGGTAATCCTGCTCGTCGCGGTGGGTTGGATCGGGGAATCGATTCACCCCGCCCTCGCCGGCGCATTCGTCGCAGGTTCAGCCTGGTTCCTCGCCGAATATTTCACTCGCAAGCGCCGGATGGCGCTGCCCAGCATCGTCCTTGTCCTGGCATTTTCCGCCGGTGTGTGCGCGACGATGATCGGTTTTCTGGTCAAGCATGGCGAAGCGATCTTCGGCAACCGGCTTGACGAGACGACCGGCGCGGTCCTCGTCGGCGCCATCGCCGCCGTGACCGCCGCCGCGACATGGCTCCATTGGAAGCGTTTCATGGTGCCGATCACCGTCGCCGCCGGAACGGCCGCGCTCGCCGCCACGGCGGTCGCCATTGTCCTTGCGATCGCGGGCGTCGACAGCCCCGACGGCACCCTGCCGATGATCCTCGTGCTGATCGCCGGGCTGGGCGTCTTCACGCTGGCGATGTGGTGGGACCGCAGCGACCGGGTGCGCCAGACGCGCCGCAGCGATGTCGCCTTCTGGCTTCATCTGCTGGCCGCGCCGATGATCGTTCATCCGATCTTCCACCTGCTGGGCGTGACGCGCGGCGACGACATCGGCAGCGCTGCGGCCATGCTCGTCCTGGCGATCTATATCGCGTTCGGACTGCTGGCGCTTGCGATCGACCGCCGCGCGCTGCTCGTCTCGGCGCTCGCCTATGTTCTTTTCGCGATGACGCAGTTGTTCCGCACCTTTGGCGCCGTCGAGCTCAACGTGGCGCTGACGGCGTTCGTCATCGGTTCTGCCCTGCTGCTGCTTTCCGCCTTCTGGCAGAACGCCCGCGCGGCGGTTGTCGGCTTGCTGCCCGAGGACGTTGCCAATCAGCTGCCGGCCACGATCCGTTCGATCAGTCCCCAACCAGCTTCATAAGCTTGCGCTCCACAGGGGCGAGCACGTTAGACAGCTCGTCCCCGCGCTTGAGAACTGCCCCGGCTTCGGAGACAAGGGTCCACATGCCCTGCCGGCTCCGCAAGGCGGGGCGTTTTTCTATACGGTACTCGGGACGTTCAGCCGCGCGGCGAAAGGCGGAAAAGATCGCCGCGTCGCGATGAAAATCCATGGCATAGTCGCGCCAATGCCCGGCCGCGACCATCCGGCCATACAGGTCGAGGATGCGCATCAGTTCGGGGCGCTCGAAACCGGTCTGCTGCGATGCCGCCCTGTTCGCGAACGGCAGGGGCGTTACCGTTCCCATCAGGCGCTTTTCCGGCCCCCTTTGCGCCGCGGTCCTTCGACCTCTGCGGCAAGCGCATCGCGCTCCTCGATCAATTCGGTCAACTGCTTCTGCATCAGTTCAAGCTGGCATTGCAGGATCTCGATCTTTTGCGTCGCGGGATCGAAGGTCTCGCTGCACGGCGTACCGTAGGGAACGAATTCGCGCGCATATTCGCTGGCGTCGAGCAGGGTCGATCGCGCCGGGATGCCGACCATCACCGCCCCCTCGGGCACGTCCTTGGTCACCACGGCGTTCGCCCCGACGCGCGCGCGCGGGTTGACGGTGATCGGTCCCAGGATTTGCGCGCCGGACCCCACGATCACATCGTCGGCCAGCGTCGGATGGCGTTTACCCCCTACGCCGTTCGCGGGATCGGTACCGCCCAGCGTCACGCCCTGATAGATGGAGACATTGTCGCCGATCTCTGCCGTCTCGCCGATGACGACGCCGAACCCGTGATCGATGAACAGGTGGCGCCCGATCTTCGCGCCCGGATGGATATCGACGCCGGTCAGCCAGCGCGCGAAATGGTTCACGAACCGCGCGAGGAAAAACAGCTCCGCCTCGAACAGCCAATGCGCAACGCGGTGCATCCCCACCGCGAGAAGCCCCGGGTAGAGAAGGATTTCCCAGCGCGACCGCGGCGCCGGATCGCGCGCCTTGATCGAATCCAGATAGGCGATCAGCCCATTGAACATCGTTTATGTCCCCTGCGACCCTATTTCTGTACCGGGCAAGATAGATGTTTGCCGACGGCTTTTCCAGCCCCGACGCCATTTATTCCGTCACCGGCCGATCAGGCCGATGCGAAAGAGCAGCCCGCCTTCGCGGCGCCAGTGCCGCTCGCCGTCGCGCCCGGCAATCGCGGCGGCCCAGCGATCGAGCATCAGCAAGGCCCGATTTCCTTCGAAGACCGCACGGGACGGTCGCGGCCAGGCGCGGACATCGGCGAACAGCGCTTTCGCCTCCTCGGCGCCCTCCTGAAGTCCTGCGGCCCAGAAAAGGCCCCAACGTTCACCCCCGTCACCGCCCGAAAGCCGGAAGAGTGCCGCGCCGAAACCGGCACCCGCATCGCGCCGCGCCGCCGCGTTCTCGGCAAGCAGCATCGCTTCGGCCCCATCGACGATCGCATCCAGCCCGCCCTGTCCCGCCCAGCTTGCCTGCAGGTCCGCAAGCAGCGGTTCGCCCTTCGGCAGCGCAGCCGGATCGTCCGCGAGCACGACCATCATGTCGCGCCACCAGGCGAGCTTTATCTGTCCGATCAACGGTTCGCGCGCATCGCGAAGCAGTCTGGTCAGCCGCTCGGCCAGCGCCCACAACGTCGTGACGGCAGGGCGCCTCTCGCGAGGCACCGCCACCATCACACGCGGATCGCGGATGTCGGGATACAGGGCCGTCTCCGGCGTCTCAGCCGCGATTGCAGATCGCCTTCACAGCCGCGATAACCCGCGGCGTATCGACGAGCGCCGCCTTTTCCAGATTGTGCGCATAAGGCAGCGGCACATCCTCGTTGCAGACGCGAACGACCGGGGCGTCGAGGTCGTCGAACCCCTGCTCCATCGCCACCATCGCAAGCTCGCTGGCGATCGAACAGGTCGGCCAGCCTTCTTCGACGACGACCAGGCGGTTCGTTTTCTTCAGGCTTTCGAGCACCGTCGCGGTGTCGAGCGGGCGGAGCGTGCGCAGGTCGATCACCTCGGCCTCGATCCCCTCGCCCGCAAGCGTATCGGCCGCCTCGAGCGCCAGACCGACGCCGATCGAATAGCTGACGACCGTCACGTCGCCGCCCTCGCGCATTATGCGCGCCTTGCCGATCGGCAACACATAGTCGGCGACATCGGGAACATCGAAGCTGCGACCATATAGCAGCTCGTTTTCCAGAAACACGACGGGATCTTCGCTGCGGATCGCGGCCTTGAGCAGGCCCTTCGCATCGGCGGCATCATAGGGCGAGATCACGATCAGGCCGGGCACGCTCGCATACCAGGGGGCATAGTTCTGGCTGTGCTGCGCCGCGACGCGCGAGGCGGCGCCGTTGGGACCGCGAAACACGATCGGACAGCGCATCTGGCCACCCGACATATAGTTGGTCTTGGCCGCCGAGTTGATGATGTGGTCGATCGCCTGCATCGCGAAGTTGAACGTCATGAATTCGATGACCGGCTTGAGCCCGCCCATCGCGGCGCCCGAACCAAGACCGGCAAAGCCATATTCGGTAATCGGCGTGTCGATGACGCGGCGCGCGCCGAACTCGTCGAGCAGGCCCTGCGTCACCTTGTACGCGCCCTGATATTCGGCAACTTCCTCACCCATCACGAAGACGCGGTCGTCGGCGCGCATTTCCTCGGCCATCGCATCGCGCAGCGCTTCGCGTACCGTCAGGCGAACCGTCGCCGTGCCTTCGGGAAGCGACGGGTCAGAGGCGCGGGCCACTGGCGCGGGTGCGGCCGGTGCAGGCGCGACTGCCGGCGCCGCGGCGGGCGCAGGCGTTTCCACGGCGGCGACCGGTGCAGGCGCAGCGGCTGGAACTGCCGTTTCGCCCTCGGCCGTAATCGTCGCGATCACGGTGCCGACCTTCACATTGTCGGTGCCTTCGGCGACGAGAATCTGACCGATCGTGCCTTCATCGATCGCCTCGAATTCCATGGTCGCCTTGTCGGTTTCGATTTCGGCAAGAATATCGCCCGACTTTACCGCATCACCTTCCTTGACGAGCCACTTGGCGAGCGTGCCCTCTTCCATCGTCGGCGACAGGGCCGGCATCTTCAATTCGATGGCCATCTCAATATTGCTCCACCAGCACGTCGGTATACAGTTCGGGAAGATCGGGTTCGGGCGCACTCTCGGCAAAGTCCGCCGCGTCGCTGACGATCTGGCGAATCTCCTTGTCGATGTCCTTGAACTTGTCCTCGGTGATCCCCGCATCGAGCATCAGCTTCTTGAGATGTTCGATCGCATCGGACTTGTCGCGCACCGCCTGCACTTCGTCGCGGCTGCGATATTTCGCGGGATCCGACATCGAATGGCCGCGATAGCGATAGGTCTTGAGCTCCATCAGCACCGGCCCCTTGCCCGCGCGCACCCATTCGATCGCAGCCTCGGCCGCGCCGCGCACGGCCAGCACGTCCATGCCGTCGACCTGCATACCGGGAATGCGGAAGCTTTCGCCACGGCGATAAAGCTGGTCCTCGGCCGACGAGCGGTTGACCGACGTGCCCATCGCATATTGGTTGTTCTCGATCACGAAGATGATCGGCAGCTTCCACAGCTCCGCCATGTTGAAGCTTTCGTACACCTGACCCTGGTTCGAGGCGCCATCTCCGAAATAAGCCATCGCGATGCCGCCATCGCCGCGATATTTATGCGCGAAGGCCAGCCCCGTGCCGAGCGACACCTGCGCCCCGACGATGCCGTGTCCGCCATAGAATTTATGCTCGACGCTGAACATGTGCATCGATCCGCCCTTGCCGCGTGAAATGCCGGCGGCGCGTCCCGTCAGTTCGGCCATGATGACCTTGGGGTCGATGCCATAGGCCAGCATGTGCCCATGGTCGCGGTATCCGGTGATGACGCTGTCCTTGTCGCCATCGAGCGCCGATTGCAGACCGACGGCGACGGCTTCCTGTCCGATATACAGGTGGCAAAAGCCGCCGATCAGGCCGAGGCCATAAAGCTGTCCCGCCTTTTCTTCGAAACGGCGGATGAGCAGCATCTCGCGATAGAATTTCTCCAGCTCCGCCGGTGTTGCGTCATAGGGAGCGGGATCGCGGGGCGCTTCGCGATTGGTCGCGGGAGCCGGGGTGGAAACGGTGTTTTTCGGCGCAGCAGTCTTGCGCGCGGGGGCTTTGGCCAAGGCGGGTTCCTTTACGGTTAGCCGTTACGGCAGGCCACTCCTATAGGAGAGCCGGGGCGGGGTTGGCAACGTCCGCTTGGGGACTGCGCGGGCCAAAACTTACGTATGCAGCAAGGTCGCGCGAAAAGCCGTCAGGGCTTTGCTTCGGGCTCCACCGGAATCGCGATTTCGTCGGGATGCATCACACCCAGCTTCTCGCGCACATACTCATCGGCCAGATCGGGATCGACCCGCCGGCGGTCGAGCAGGTTTACGCGATTCTGGAGTTCGGTCTGCTTTTTCGCGAGCGCAGTCAGCACGACGCGCTTCTTTTCGACCGACTGGCTGTAATCGCCCCACGCATAGAGTCCGGTCGGACCGAAAATGATGTAGCCGATCATCGCCAGCACTGCGATCAGCGCCACCGTGGGACCGACGGCCCGGCTCATCGATTTGCGGAATTTGTGGCGTTGCGTCATTCGCCCCCCTTGAATCAGAGTTGATTCACGGCGTCAAGGCGTCTGATGCGGGTTTCCACCTGAAAACCCGCATCAAGAGCAGCGGTTACCCAAAAATCGCCATCCCCGGATAGCGCGCCATGTCGCCCAGTTCTTCTTCGATGCGGATGAGCTGGTTGTACTTGGCGAGCCGGTCGGAACGCGCGAGGCTGCCGGTCTTGATCTGACCGCAATTGGTCGCGACCGCGAGGTCGGCGATCGTTGAATCCTCGGTCTCGCCCGACCGGTGCGACATGACGGCGGTGTAGCGCGCCCGGTGCGCCATATCGACGGCATCGAGGGTTTCGGACAAGGTGCCGATCTGGTTGACCTTGACGAGCAGCGAGTTGGCGAGGCCGTCCTTGATGCCCTGCGACAGCCGCGCGGGGTTGGTGACGAACAGGTCGTCGCCGACGAGCTGGCACTTGTCGCCGATCAGGTCGGTCAGTGCCTTCCAGCCGGTGAAATCATCTTCGCTCATCCCGTCCTCGATCGACTTGATCGGGTAATCCTTCACCAGCGCGGCCAGATAATCGGCCATCTGCTCAGGGCTGAGCGACAGCCCCTCGCCACTGATCTCGTACTTGCCGTTGCGGAAGAATTCGGTGGCTGCACAATCCAGCGCAAGAACGACGTCGGTGCCCAGCTTGAAACCGGCCTGATCGACCGACGCCGCGATGAAATCGAGCGCGTCGCGCGTCGAGGCAAGGTTCGGCGCGAAACCGCCCTCGTCGCCCACGGCGGTCGCAAGGCCCTTTTGCGACAGCCCCTTCTTCAACGTGTGGAAAATCTCGCTGCCCCAGCGTACCGCTTCGGCGATGCTGCCGGCGCCGACGGGCATGACCATGAATTCCTGCACGTCGATCGGGTTGTCGGCATGTTCGCCGCCGTTGATGATGTTCATCATCGGCACCGGCAGCGTCCGCGCCGAAACGCCTCCGACATAACGATAGAGCGGCAGTCCGCGCGCATCGGCGGCGGCCTTCGCGGCGGCAAGGCTGACACCGAGGATCGCGTTGGCGCCCAGCCGGCCCTTGTTGGGCGTGCCGTCGAGGTCGATCATCACCTGATCGAGCTCGCGCTGATCCTCGGCATCGAGGCCGATCAGCGTTTCGGCGATCTCGCCGTTTACCGCCGCCACCGCCTTGGTGACGCCCTTGCCCAGATACCGTGCCTTGTCGCCGTCGCGCAGTTCGACGGCTTCATGCGCGCCGGTCGAGGCACCCGACGGCACCGCAGCACGGCCGAAGCTGCCGTCTTCCAGCAACACGTCGACTTCGACCGTCGGGTTGCCCCGGCTATCGAGGATTTCGCGGCCGTGAATGTCGATGATGGCGGTCATGAAGGTCGTCCTGCTAGTCGGCCTGCGACAGGCCGGGTGGGAAAGGCGCCCGCCTGTTATCGGCGGCTTGGCTATAGCGCAATACGCATAGGAATTTTGCGAAGCTATGGAACCATTCGTCCAGCCTTGCTATATATCGTACAGGACCAAAAAGGGCTCACGACCGTCATCTCCCTGACGGCACGAGGCTCATAAAAGAAGAGGACAGTGCCCGATGGCCAAAGCCGCTACTCCCGCCGCCAAGAAAGTCGCGCCCAAGGCGCCTGCCAAGCCCGCCGCCGCCAAGGCCGCGCCGGCGCGCAAGCCCGCAGCCGCGAAGGCGTCCGCAAAGGACCATCCGATCCGCGACCAGCTTGCCGCGACGCGCGACACGATCAAGTCCGAAGCCTCGAAGAAGGCGGCGTCGCTGAAGGATGAGGCGACGACGCTCGCCAATCAGGCATCGGCAAAGGCGCGGAATGCCGCGACCAAGGGCAAGGACAAGGCCGCCGAAGCGGTCGGCAGCCTCGCCAAGCTGCTCGAGGATGGCGCCGGCACCGTCGATAGCAAGTTCGGCAAGCAATATGGCGATTATGCACGCTCGGCGGCATCGACCGTCGCGGGCCTCGCTTCGACGCTCGACAAGAAGGATCTGGACGAACTCGCGGCATCGACCCGCGACATGGTCAAGAAGAACCCGGCGGTCGCGGTCGGTGCGGCGGCGGTGATCGGATTCGTGCTCGCTCGCCTGCTCAAGGGCAGCTCGAACGACTGATCGCAGGTTGCCGTCTCCCGATCCCAACATTCCGACCGTATCCGACCAGCGCAGCTTTGACGGCGTCAGTCATGGCTATGCACCGGACGGCAGTCCGGTCACGCCGCCACCGGTGCCGCTGGAAAAGATCGTCGGCGACGTCGTCGACAATCTTTCGGCGACGGCGAAGGCCGAGCTTGCGCTGCTCGAAGCGCGCGGCGAGCTTGCGCTGCATGGCGCGAGCTGGGCGGCGGCGTGGGGCGGTATCGCCGCCTGCGCCCTGGGCGTTGCGATGCTCGCGCTGGCATTCGGTGCGATCCTCGCACTGGCACCGCATGTCGGTCCCTTGCTCGCGACCCTGATCGTCGTCGTCGCCCTGCTTCTTGTTGCCGCCTTCGCCGGATGGCGGGCGCACAATAGCTATGGCGATGTCCGCACGGCATTCCGGCGCGACCTTGGCATCGAAAGGACCGACGACTGATGCCGCGATCGCGCAACCGCCTGATCAACGCCGCGCGGCGTTCGATGCTCCAGCGCAGCGAACTGCACCGGCGGCTCGATGTCGCCAAGGCGGCATTCGCTCCGAAGGCGCTCGTCGATCGCGGCAAATATCGCGTCGAGGAAAAGGTCGATGCGGCCGCGCATTCGGTGCGGGAGCAATTCCGGAACAACCGCCTGCCGATCGCGCTGGCGGCGATCGCCGGCATCGGATGGCTGCTGCGCGAACCGATCAAGGAGCACGCGCCGAAGCTTGCCCGCAAGGTGCAGGATCTGGCCGAGACAGCCATCGAAAAGATACGCCCCGGCCACGCGCCGGATGCCGACGACGATATCACGGAGGATCCGAATGAAACCGCTGAGTGAAACCGCAAGCGAAGCCCGCGCGAAAGCGAGTGAACTTGCCGAGAAAACCGCGGAAAATGCGCGCGCGACGGCCGAGGCGGCCCGGGCGCGCATTCAGGACGGCTATGGCCGGGCCCGCGCCGCGACGAGCGATCTTGCCGCAAAGGGCCGCGAACAGGCCGACGCCGCGCGCGAAGTGGCTGGCCAGGCCTATGAAAAGGGCAAGGCGCAGGCAAAGCGCGCGAACAGCAAGCTCAAGACCGCTGCCGAAAAACAGCCGCTGGCGCTCGTCGCCGGAGCGGTCGCGATCGGCGCGCTGCTTGGTTCGCTGCTGCCCAAGGGGCGCAAGGACGAGGACTGAGCCGGACTTGCCCGAAACGCGCTGCGCTGGTAGGGGCGCCCATCCCTCCCCTCCCCAGCGGTAATCCGCAAGGAAAAGTCATGAGCAAATTGCACCTCGTGTTCGGTGGGCGCGTCAGCGACCCGCAGGGCCTTGATTTCGTCGATCTTCACAATCTCGACATCGTCGGCCTGTTTCCCGACTATAAGGCGGCCGAAAAGGCGTGGCGCAGCGCGGCACAGCGCACCGTCGACGACGCCGAAATGAAATATGTCGTGGTCCACCTGCACAAGCTGCTGCAGCCGGAAGGCGACGCCTGAGGCGACATCCGATGCCAGCGGCCCTTCGGGGCCGTTGTTCTTTTAACGGAAGTTGTCGGCGTAGGCCTGAATCTTCAGCGTGCGGACGGGGGTCGGTGCGACCTCCACCTCGATGCCGTTCTTTTCGGCATAGGCGACCGCTTCATCGCTGGTCGCGAAGCCCAGGCGAAGCTGGCGCTGCGTGTCGCCGCTGCCCGCCCATCCCATCAGCGGGTCGGCTTTCCGCGCCTCGGCCGGCGCGAATTCGAGGAACCAACGCTGCGTTCCCGCGCGGCCCGACTGCATCGCATTTTTGGGCTTCTGGAAAATACGCGCTTTCATCGGGGCCGTCCTGACTGGGTGAGTGTGTCGCCGCCTTAGCGGGAAGCACAGGCGGCGGGAAGAGGAAAGCCGTCGCCCAATCCTCACGGCCATCCCGGATCGGGTTCGGGGTGTGACGGATGATGGGACACCCTATTGCGCCTCACGCCGCGCCTGCGCCGCCTTGGTGAGCAAGGTCGGCCGGGCGTTTGCGGGATCGTCCGGCCAGCTATGCTTGGGATAGCGCCCCCGCATTTCCTTTGCGACCTCCGACCAGCTTCCGCTCCAGAAGGAGGAGATATCCCGGCTCGTCTGAATCGGCCGATGCGCGGGCGAGGTCAGGGCGAGAACGAGCGGGATCGGCGGATCGCCGATCGTCGGATGTCGCATGAGCCCGAACATCTCCTGCACCCGCACGCTGACCGTCGGGCCGCCGTCGGCGCCATAATCGATCGCATGGCGGCTGCCCGTAGGCGTCGCGAAATCGGCGGGCGCCAGCTTTTCGAGCAATTGCCGCGCCGCCCAGTCGAGCATGCCGCCAAGCGCATCGGCCAACCTCTGGTCACCGAGATCGCGCAGGCCGCGCGACTTTTCGAGCAAGGGCGCCAGCCAGATATCGAGGCTGTCGGCAAGCGCCGGCGCCGACAGTGCGTCAAGCCCGGCGAACGATGCCCGCTGGCGCAGCGCCTGCGAGACAGGCCCCCAGCCGATCAGCCCCAGACCCTTTTCGCGCACCGCCGCCAGCCGCACCGCGATATCGCTCTCGGCGCCCGCGCTGCGCCCCGCCTGCCCACTGGTCAGTGCGATCGCCCCCAGCCGCCGTTCGCGGCGATGATCGACACGGTCGTTTGCCGCGTCGTAGCTGCTCGCCGCATGTTCGATGATGCGATCGGCGAAAATCGCCTCGACCTCGGCAAGCTCGATCGGGGCGGCGCCCAGAATGCGGACACCCGCCGCATGCCCCTGCGCATCGGCGATGGCGAGCCATTCGCTGCCTGCGAGCGGATCGAGCGGATCGAGCCGGTAGGCGCGGCCGCCCGCGCTCAGATACTCCCCGCGCTGGCCGGACCGCTGCCGTGCGACCCGATCGGGCCAGGCGGTCGCGATCCAGCCGCCGATCGATCGCCCGTCGGGTGCGGCCGAGCGCTCCGCCAGCCGATCGCCGACACCTGCCAGGCGACGGGCCAGGCGCCATGCCCCCTCGGAGCGATCGCCCTTGAGGCCTTTCCACCGCGACAGCCGGGCTTCCACATCGACGCCGCGCCCGCCAAGTCCCGGTTCGGTAAGCAAGATGGCAAGCCGCGCCGCCAGTTCGGCTTCGCCCGCTCCCGCAGCCTCCAGCAGCATGTGAGCGAGCGGCACCGGCAGGGGGATCGCCGCGAGCGCCTTGCCATGTTTCGTGATACGCGCATCCTCGCCCAGGGCGCCGATCGCCTGCAATCGCGCCTTGGCTTCCGAAATCGCAGCGGGCGATGGCGGATCGAGCCAGCCAAGTTGCCGGGGGTCGATGATGCCCCAACTCGCGCAGTCGAGCACGACGGGCATCAGGTCGTTTTCGTGAATCTCGGGCGGATCGAATGGCGGCATGCCCGCCGTCGCGGCGGCTTCCCACAACCGATAGGCCACCCCTGGCCCCTGCCGCGCCGCACGCCCGGCCCGCTGCGTCGCCGACGCCTGGCTCGCACGCTCGGTGACGAGGCGCGCGATCCCCGCCGCCTTGTCGAAGCGCGGGCGACGCGCCAGCCCGGCGTCGATCACGATGCGCACCCCGTCGATCGTCAGGCTGGTTTCGGCGATGCTCGTCGCAAGGATCAGCTTGCGCCCGCCGTCGGGATCACGGACCAGCGCCTTGCGTTGCTGCGCCGGATCGATCTGGCCGTGAAGGCGGTGGACGACCAGGGGCAAGCCCGCCGCCTCGACCGCCGCGGCAGCGCGTTCGATATCGGCCGCGCCGGGCAGAAAGGCCAGCATGTCGCCCTCGGCCTCGTCGGCCATCGCCTGCCGCACCGCCATCAGCACCGATGCCTCCAGCCGATCTTCGACCCGCCGGCCAATGTGGCGGAGTTCCAGCGGCCAGCTTTTGCCTTCGCTCTTCACGACGGGAGCGTTGCCGAGCAGCGCGCCAAAGCGCGCCCCGTCGAGCGTCGCCGACATTGCGACAAGCCGCAGGTCATCGCGTAGCCCTTGCTGGGCATCGATCGCCAGCGCGAGCGCGAAATCGCCGTCGAGACTGCGTTCGTGCACCTCGTCGAACAGCACCGCCGACACGCCCTGCAGTTCGGGATCGGTCAGGATGCGGTTGCGGAACAACCCCGGCGTCATCACCAGCAGCCGCGTGTCGCCCGATTGTTTGCTGTCCAGCCGCGTCGCATAGCCGACGCGCCCGCCGACCGGCTCGCCCAGTTCTTCCGCGATGCGTTCGGCGGCGGCGCGCGCCGCGAGCCTGCGCGGCGACAGCAACCAGACGGCTCCCTTGCACCACGGCTCGTCCAGCATCGCCGGCGCGACGCGCGTCGTCTTGCCCGCACCCGGCGGCGCCACCACCACGACATTGGGTTTGAGGAGCAGCGCCGCCATGATGTCGGGCAGCACCGGATCGATCGGAAGCGCCTGCCTCATGTCCGCGCCGCGGGGTTGCCCAATGTGGCATTGAGGCGAAACGCCTCACCGGCGAGCCGCGCCACCTGATCGGGCGTGATCTCCGTCGCTTCGGTCATCACCAGATTGCCGAGTTCATATTTGCCGCTGGCCTTGATCCGGGGATCGACGTCCCGCAACCGCTTGCCGCGCCAGAAACCCAACAGCACGCGATGCTCCTCGGCGCGGATCAGGATGCACGGACCGTTCGCCAGAAAGACGAGGTTCGTCCATTTGATCGTTTCCTCGAAGGGCGCGGCCGCCATGATCGCGGCGCGCATCATCGCGGCGCGCTCGCGCTGCCAGCCAGAAAGCGCGGTGATATAGGCGTCGGGGCTTTCCGCCGCTGGGCCCATCATCGCCGCGGCGCCCTCAATAGGCGCGCGCGACCGCAAAGGCGACCGCTTCGGTGAGCGCGGCCTTCGCCTGGCTGGCTCGGAAACCGCCGATCGCATCGACCGCGCGCTGGCCATAATGCCGCGCGCGCGCCAGCGTATCGGCGATCGCGTCATGCCGGATCAGCAGGTCCTTTGCATGGGCGAGGTCTTCGTCGGAGGTCCGGTGCCCGGTGATCGCCAGCTTCCAGAACTCGCGCTCGTCGGCCGATCCGCGCGCATAGGCCAGGATGACGGGCAGCGTGACCTTGCCATCGCGAAAGTCGTCGCCGACCCCCTTGCCCATCGTCTCGGCGTCGGAGACATAATCGATGGCGTCGTCGACAAGCTGGAACGCGATGCCCAGATTGCGGCCATAGGCGTCGAGCGCCGCTTCGGTCGCATCGTCGCGTTCGGCGACGACTGCGGCGATCTTACATGCCGCGGCGAACAATTCGGCGGTCTTCGCGTTGATGATCGCCAGATACTGGTCTTCGCGGGTTTCGATCCGGCGCTGCGCCGAAAGCTGGTTGACCTCGCCCTCCGCGATCACCGCCGACGCATGCGACAGGATCTTCAGCACCTTGAGCGACCCGTCCTCCACCATCACTTCGAACGCGCGGCTGAACAGGAAGTCGCCGACCAGCACCGAGGCGCTGTTGCCCCAGATGATGTTCGCGGTCTTGCGGCCGCGACGAAGATCCGACCCATCGACAACGTCGTCGTGCAGCAGCGTCGCGGTGTGAATGAACTCGACCGCCGCCGCCAGATTGCAGTGGCGGTGCCCGGGATAGTCGAGCAGCTTGCCGCACGCGAGCGTCAGCATCGGCCGCATCCGTTTGCCGCCACCCGCGATCAGGTGGCCCGCCAGTTCGGGGATCAACGGCACCTGCGACTGCATGCGATCGAGAATGACCGAATTCACCTCGTTCATGTCGGCGGCGACAAGCGCCATCATCGGGTCGAGCGAGGGCGGCCGGTCGCCGTGGAGCAGGTGAATTTCCGCAGTCATGACCGGGCGAGCCTTGGCCGCGCGCCCATTTTTTTGCAACGACTTTCGGCTTGCATGACCGCCCCGCACGGTGCCAAGCGGTGGGACCACGAGAGGAGCCGCGCATGGACGACCAGTTGAGCCGTTACCGCCAGAGCATCGACAATATCGACGCGGCGCTCGTCTATATGCTCGCCGAGCGATTCAAGATCACGAAAGCCGTCGGCGAACTGAAGGCGACGATCGACCTGCCGCCCGCCGATCCCGCCCGCGAGGCGCGCCAGATCGAACGGCTGCGCACTCTGGCGCGCGAGGCCGATCTGGACCCCGAATTCAGCGAGAAATTCCTTCGCTTCATCATCGACGAAGTGATCCGGCATCATGAACATCTGCGGGAGACCGGCGTATGACCACCCATCCGATCTTCGACAAATGGCCCGCCGCGCATCCGGACCGGCTGCAATTATTCGGCGCACCGACACCGAACGGGGTGAAGGTCAGCATCATGCTGGAGGAATGCGGCCTCCCCTATGAAGCCCATCGCGTCGATATCATGGCTAACGAAAGCCACGATCCCGCCTTTCTCGCCCTCAATCCCAACGGGAAGATTCCGGCGATCTACGATCCCGACGGACCCGGCGGCAAACCGCTCGCCCTGTTCGAATCGGGCGCGATCCTGATCTATCTCGCCGACAAGGCCGGCCGCTTCCTCCCCGCCGATCCCGGCGAACGCTATCAGGCGATCCAGTGGCTGATGTGGCAAATGGGGGGCGCGGGGCCGATTTTCGGTCAGCTTGGTTTCTTCCATAGGTTCGCCGGCCGGGACTATGAGGACAAACGTCCGCGCGACCGATACGCGGCGGAATCGGCGCGCTTGCTCGGCGTCCTCGATGACCGGTTGAATGGCCGGACGTGGATCATGGACGACGATTACAGCATTGCCGATATTTCGCTGCTCGGCTGGGTGCGCAACCTGATCGGCTTTTACGATGCGGCCGAGATCGTCGGCTTCGACCGGTTCGGACATGTGCAGGCCTGGCTCGACCGCGGCCTTGCGCGGCCGGCGGTGCAGCGCGGGCTGGTGGTCGGCTCCGCCTGAAAGCTAAAGGCGCTCCATCCGCAGCCAGCGGACGTCGCCGAGCCAGGCTTTTGACAAGGCACGATCCGCCGCGGCCGCCTCCAGCTTGCGGCCGCGGGCGGCCTCGCTCCGCGCAAGCCCGTACAAGGCCCAACCATTATTGGGCGTTTGCACCAATGCGCCGCGAAACGCCTCGCTGGCTTCGGCATAGCGTCCAGCCCGGAAAAGCGCCGCACCCAGCGACTGCTTCACCGGATAATACCAGTAAGCCGGCTCCTGATAGGGAATATTCGCCTCAACCTCTATCGCTTGCCGATAAAAGCCGATTGCTTCGTCATAGCGCTTCTGGGCGACGGCGAAACGGCCGCGGGCGACGAGTTCGGCCAGCCTGATCAGGTCGGCCGCCGGGACGCCCTGATCGATCATATTCTTCAGCGCCGCCGATTCACGAACCTGTGTCATCGCCGCCAGTTCGCGGTCGAAGCCGGCGCGATCGCGCAGGCTGGCATAGGCGATGCCGCGCGCATAATGGCGCATCGCCGTCGGATAGGCGAGCCGGGCATCCGGAGCGGGCATGGCCAGTATCGCGCCCGGTGCCGCCACCTGCGCCATGGCGAAATAGGGCGCGGCATCGATCGATTGAATCCAGGCGATCCGCTCGGAGGTTTCGGGATCGAGAACCTTGCCGAGACGCTGTGCCTCGCGGATCGCGGTGGGCACGTCGCCCGCCATCTGCGCCGAGGTCACGATGAAATGGATATTGTGGGGATAATAGCCATAGCGGACCAGACCATTGTCGCCGGCGCCGCGGATGAACGCCTCGTCGGCGCGCGCTGCGGCAATATTCACACGGATCGAATCGGCATGGCGCCCGCGAAGCTGATAGATATGCCCGGGCATGTGGACGAGATGCGCGGCACTCGGTGCGAGCGGGTTTGCCAGCCGATCCGCCGCGGCTTCGGCTCGCTGCGGATCGCTGGCTTCCATCAGGTGGATATAAAGATGGTTTGCCTGCACATGCGCGGGATTGCGGGCAAGCACGGTCTCGATCAGCCGCACCGCTTCCCCGCTGCGACCGATCGGGGTCTTCTTGTCCGCTTCCCAATAGTTCCAGGGAGTCGTGTCCATCGCGGCCTCCGCGGCCAGCACCGCGACATCGTCGTCACCCGGAAAGCGGCGTGCGACGTCCAGCATCGCGTCAGCATAGGCGGCGTCGAGGGCCGCTCGATCGGCGGCGGCGTCGCGCGAATAACGCAGCGCAACGGCTTCGATCAACGCCCGTTCCATCGGCGACGCATCGCCGCGCAGCGCCATGGCGCGATCCATCGCATCCAGCGCCGCACCATGATCGCGATCGTCCATCGGCGCGTTGATGTTCGGCCCAAGCGCGACCGCTTCGCCCCACCAGCACAGCGCGCATTTCGGGTCGAGGCGCTGTGCCTCGCGAAAGGAGCGCACCGCGCCGGCATGGTTGAAGCCATAGGTCATGAGCAGACCCTGGCTGAAATATTGCCGCGCCTGCGCATCGGCGGTCGAAACCGGAAACGCCGATGTCGCCAGGTCGGCGAAAAGCGGCATGCCCTTGCCTTCGCCGGGCGGCGCCGCGAACGCGGATGCGATCAGAAGCTCTCGGGCCAGAGCCGAGCTTCCGCGTGCCGCGCCGCAGAGGAAGGTCGCGAGCCGCGACGGGTCGAGCGCGTCGAGCGCGGCGACCGAGAAGCCCGGAAGCGGCGTGAAACTGGTGAGAGAAAAACCGGCGCCGACGATCACGGCGGCTTTGACGGAACGATGCATTCCCATTCCCCTTCCCCCCAAGGTGAACATGAAACAACGAGGTCAGCTTACCATGATGGCCGGAATTTCTCAAATACACCCCGGCGCGCGCCGGGCGCCCCCGCTCCCCTATCCGGCCGGAAGCCTCAATCGCACCAGCAGGCCGCCAAGGTCCTCGCTCTCTTCAAGCGCGATGCTGCCTCCATAGATTTCGGCAACGTCGCGAACAATCGCGAGCCCCAGCCCCGTTCCCGGCTTGCCGCTGTCGAGCCGGACGCCGCGGTCGATGACGCGAACGCGATCGGCCGGCGATATCCCGCGGCCATCGTCTTCCACCAGCACCTCCACCATGCCGCCGTCGCGCTGGATCGTGACGAATACGCTGCCGCCGCCATATTTCGCGGCATTCTCGAGCAGGTTGCCGATCAGTTCGTCGAGATCCTGGCGCTCCAGCCGCGCAACCAGCGTCCGGTCTCCCGCCGCGTCGAGCCTGACGTCGGGATAGAGAAGGCCCACGGCCCGCGACACGCTATCGACACTGTCGCGGACATTCGCCCGCGCCTGTGCGGCACCGCGGCGCCCGACCGCGCGCGCGCGCGCCAGATGATGTTCGACCTGTCGCTGCATCGTCTCGGCCTCGCGCCGAACCGTTTCGGCAAGCGGGGTGTCGGATCCGGCGGCACTGTTCACCAACACGGTCAGCGGCGTCTTCAGCGCGTGCGCCAGATTGCCGGCGTGGAGCCGCGCTTCTTCGGCCTGCTTTTCGTTGTGCGCGAGCAACGCATTGAGTTCGTCGACCATGGGCTGCACTTCCAGCGGAAGCGGCGCGGTGACGCGGCGGTTCTGCCCGCCGCGCATCGCCGCGATCGCCCGGCGGATATGACGCAGCGGCAACAGGCCATAGAAGGTCTGGAGCGCGGCCAGAATGATCAGCCCAAGCCCCAGCAAGGCAAGGCTGGGGATCAGCGTGGCCCGTACGGCGCCGTTCTGAAGGTCGAGCGCCTCGCGCGACTGTGCAATCTGGAAACGCCAGCTCGTCTTGCTGCCCGGCAGAATGACGTTGCGTTCGAGGACGCGCAGTTCCTCGTCGGGAAACTGGTTGCTGTTATAGATGTGCAGCGCGGTGTCGATATGCTCCTTCGGCGGCTTCAGCGTCCGCTCCCAAAGCGAGCGAGAGCGATAGGGTTCCTGCCCGCCACCGCTGATCTGCCAATAAAGGCCGCTGTAAGGTTCGAGGAACCGCTGGTCGCCCAACGGCTCGATCAGCCGCACCTCGCCATCGGGACCGATTTCCGACGACCGGATCATCGCGATCAGCACATATTCGAGGCTCGAATCGAAATTGCGCGTGATCGCGCCGGTCAGCACACGGTCGAGCGCAAAGCCTCCGCCGATCAGCAGGACCGAAATCCAGATCGTCGCGATCGCGATCATGCGCCGCGCGAGCGAGCCGGTGATGCGGCTCGTCAGCGCTGCCGGCTTCGCGGCCTCCGTCGCTATCGCAGTGGCGGCGTCGGCCTCTGCCATGCGTTATTGCGGATCGTCGAGCTGATAGCCGAGACCGCGAATGGTGGTGATGATGTCTGCCCCCAGCTTTTTGCGGATGCGCGTCACGAACACTTCGATCGTGTTGGAATCGCGGTCGAAATCCTGATCGTAGATATGCTCGATCAACTCGGTCCGCGATACCACCTTGCCCTTGTGATGGAGCAGGTATGACAGCAGCTTATATTCCTGCGCGGTCATCTTCACCGGCTCGCCATCCAGGGTGACGCGGCCCGACCGCGTGTCGAGGCGGACCTTGCCGGCGATGAGTTCGCTCGAGGCATTGCCGGCGGCACGGCGGATCAGCGCGCGGAGCCGCGCGATCAGTTCCTCGGTCTGGAACGGCTTGGCCAGATAATCGTCCGCGCCCGCATCGAGCCCGGCGACCTTGTCCGACCAGCTGTCGCGCGCGGTCAGGACGAGCACCGGAAAATTGCGCTTCTCCCTCCGCCAGCGGTCGAGAACGGTCAGCCCGTCGACCTCGGGTAACCCGAGATCGAGGATCGCTGCGTCGTAATTTTCGGTGGAGCCGAGGAAATGACCGTCCTCGCCATCGGTGGCAAGGTCGACGGCATAGCCGGCGCCTTCCAGCGTCGCCTTGAGCTGCGGGCCCAGCGTGGGTTCGTCCTCGACAATCAAAATCCGCATTCGGGCGCCTTTCCTCTGCGCGCCGGATCATGTCCGACCGCTCTGCGACAACATGTATCAAGTCCGAACGTCCACCGCAAAATGTCGTTGCGATGATCGATCCGAAACTTCGCGAATATCAGGGTTTGCGTCCGACGATCCGGCCGGTTCGGGCATCGACATAGACGATGACCACCTGCGCCCCGTCCATGAACTTCAGCGCGTAGATCATCCGTTCCGGGTCGAACTGCGGCCCGCCCAGATAGCTCATGCCGCTATACGGCGGGCGCGACTTCACTTCGGCGATCAGGCGGTTGAGCGGGATCACCTGCCCTTGCGCGGCGGCGTCGCGCAGGCTGTCCTGATCGCGATCGCCGCGAGCGGCGGCGGGTGTGCCTCCGGCAAACAACAAGGCCGAGGCAAGCGTTATGGTCAAGGTGCGGAACATGCCCAAGGTCCTAGAGCGGATGCATTGAATAGGCGATGAATGGCCTGACAAGCGATATCCGCGCCGACGATCCTTCGCCCGGGCCGTGGTGGGCGCGACAGGGATTGAACCTGTGACCCCACCCGTGTGAAGGGTGTGCTCTACCGCTGAGCTACGCGCCCGTTCCGGTGCCGACCTAGGGTCCGACGCTTCCGAAAGCCGGACGGCCATAGCCGCTCGCACGGGTAATGCAACGCCCATTTGCCGAAATTTCGCCCGCAGATGCAAATCGGGCCGCAGCTTTCGCCACGGCCCGATGCGTTTTACCAAAAGATACCTGCCAACCTTAGTTGACGGCGTCCTTGAGGGCCTTGCCGGCCTTGAACTTCGGCTGGTTCGACGCCGCGATGGTCATCGTTTCGCCGGTGCGCGGGTTGCGGCCGGTCGAAGCCTTACGCTTGCTGACGGCGAACGTGCCAAAGCCGACGAGACGGACTTCGCCGCCCTTCTTGAGCGAGCCCGTGATCGCGTCGAAGACAGCTTCGACGGCCTTGCTCGCGTCGCCCTTGGTCAGGCCGCTCGAGTCAGCGACGGCGGCGATCAGGTCTTGTTTGTTCATGCCTAAGGAACCCCTGCATTATGGTTGGATAAATGATTCATGGCCCGAAGCCATGGCGCGCCACTAACGCTGTTTGACCCTGTCTTGTCAAAGCAAAAAGGGACGCAAAACGACCCAAAACTACGATTTTGCGACGAATTCAGGACGAAATCGCGTCCGGCACCGATGACTCAGTGCCGAATCGCGGTTTCGGGGTCGCCTCCGGGCGAAACCGGCGGCGAAGCGGCAAGTTCGTCAGCCTCGGTCCACTCGATCGGTTCGACCGGGCTGACGAGGGCTACGGCAAGCACTTCATCGACGTGGCTGACCGGAATGATCTTCAGCTTTTCAGTGATATTCGCCGGAATCTCGACCAGATCCTTTTCATTCTCTTCGGGGATGAGGACGGTCGTGATCCCGCCGCGCAGCGCGGCAAGAAGCTTTTCCTTGAGCCCGCCGATCGCCAGCACGCGGCCACGCAGCGTCACTTCGCCGGTCATCGCGACATCCTTGCGCACCGCAATGCCGGTAAGGGTCGAAATCATCGCCGTGACCATGCCGACGCCCGCCGACGGACCATCTTTCGGGACGGCGCCTTCGGGCAGATGGATATGGATGTCCTTGCGGGCGAACAGGCTGGGGCGAATGCCATAGGCCGGCGCACGCGCCTTGACGAACGAAAGCGCGGCCTGAACCGATTCCGTCATCACTTCACCAAGCTTGCCCGTGGTGCGGACCTGCCCCTTCCCCGACGCGGTGACAGCTTCGATCGTCAGCAGTTCGCCGCCGACTTCGGTCCAGGCAAGCCCCGTGACGGCGCCGACCTGATCTTCGCGATCGGTGACGCCGTGGCGGAATTTCCGCACGCCCGCGAATTCGGCCAGGTTATCGGGCGAAACGGTCACCTGCTCGGCCTTGCCTTCGAGGATCTTGCGCAGCGCCTTGCGCGCCAGACGCGCGATCTCGCGTTCCAGCGTACGAACGCCCGCCTCGCGCGTATAATAGCGAATAAGGTCACGGAGGCCTTCGTCGGTCAGTTCGAATTCGCCCGCCTTCAGGCCGTGCGCCTCGATCTGCTTTTCGATCAGATGCAGCTTCGCGATCTCGACCTTCTCATCCTCGGTATAGCCTTCAAGCCGGATGATCTCCATGCGGTCGAGCAAAGCCCGCGGCAGGTTCAGCGAGTTCGCAGTGGTGACGAACATGATGTCCGACAAGTCGACGTCGATTTCCAGATAATGGTCCTGGAATTTCGCATTCTGCTCTGGATCGAGCACTTCCAGTAAGGCCGACGCCGGATCGCCGCGAAAATCCTGACCCAGCTTGTCGATCTCGTCGAGCAGGAACAGCGGGTTCATCGTGCCCGCCTTTTTCAGGTTCGTCACGATCTTGCCCGGCAGCGAGCCGATATAGGTGCGGCGATGGCCGCGGATTTCGGCTTCGTCGCGCACGCCGCCCAGCGACTGGCGCACGAACTCGCGGCCCGTCGCCTTTGCGATGCTGCGGCCGAGCGAGGTCTTGCCCACGCCCGGCGGGCCGACGAGACACAGGATCGGACCTTTCAGCTTGTTGGTGCGCGCCTGTACCGCCAGATATTCGACGATCCGGTCCTTGACCTTTTCGAGCGCATAATGGTCGTCGTCGAGGACGGCCTGCGCCTTCGCGATATCCTTCTTCAGCTTCGACTTCTTGCCCCACGGCAGGCCGATCAGCGTGTCGAGATAGTTGCGCACGACCGTGGCTTCGGCCGACATCGGCGCCATGGCACGCAGCTTCTTGATCTCGGCATTGGCCTTGGCCTTGGCCTCCTTCGACATCTTGAGGCTGTCGATCTTGAGCTGGAGTTCCGCCAGATCGTCACCGCCCTCGCCATTGTCATTGCCGAGTTCGCGCTGGATCGCTTTGAGCTGCTCGTTCAAATAATATTCGCGCTGGCTCTTTTCCATCTGCCGCTTCACGCGACCGCGAATCTTCTTTTCGACCTGCAACACGCCCAGTTCGCCTTCCATGAAGGCGAAGACCATTTCCAGCCGTTTCGCAGGCGCATCCTCGACGAGCAGCGCCTGCTTGTCCGAAACCTTGATGTTGAGGTTCCCCGCGACCGAATCGGCCAGACGCGACGCATCCTCGATCTGCGAAAGCTGCACCGCCGTCTCGGCGGGCATCTTCTTGTTCAGCTTGGCATAGCTTTCGAACTGATCGACCACCGATCGCATCAACGCGGCCGTATCGACGCTGTCGTCGTGGGTGTCGGCGATCGGTTTGACGGTCGCCACCACCGCCTTGCCCTCATTCGCAAGGCTCATGAGCTTCGCACGCTCCTTGCCCTCGACCAGCACGCGGACAGTGCCGTCGGGCAGCTTCAGAAGCTGCAAAACCGTCGCAATCACGCCGGTTTCATACAGGTCATCGCGCTGCGGATCGTCCTCGCCGGGATCGAGCTGGGCGACGAGGAAGATTTCCTTGTCGGCTTCCATCGCGGCTTCGAGCGCGGCGACCGAACGGTCGCGACCGACGAACAGCGGGACGATCATATGGGGGAAAACGACGATATCGCGCAGCGGCAACAAAGGGAAAGATTGCGTCATTACGGCTCCTGGGCGGGCCCCAACGTCGGCAGCACCGCCCTTCTTATAGGGTGTTCATCGCTAATATGGCGTAACTTGCCGCGCATTCAATGTCGCTGTGCTGAACGTGGACCGTTCGCACCCCGATCACAATCCGTCATCCCGGCGAAAGGGTATCAAAACGGCAATTTGAAGCCTGGGGGAAGCGGAAGGCCGCTGGTCATCCGGCCCATTTCCTCGTTGCTCGCGCGGTCGGCCTTTTCGCGGGCGTCGTTGAACGCCGCGGCAAGAAGATCCTCCAGCATCTGCTTGTCCGACGGAACGATCAGGCTGTCATCGATCTGGATCGACTTGATCCGGCCCTTCGCGCTGGCGGTAATCCGGACCAGCCCGCCGCCCGAGACGCCTTCGACCTCGACGTTGTCGAGTTTCGCCTGCGCTTCCTGCATCTGGGCCTGAACGGTGGCGGCGGCTTCCTGCGCCGCCTTCATCATTTCTTCGATCGATTTCATGATTGGGACCTATGCTGGTTGTTGTCGCCTTCGACAAGCCTTGCGTCCGGAAAAGCGGCCAGAGCGGCCTTTACCACAGGCAATTCGCGAATCCGGGCATCATTGTCGGCAAGCTTTACCTGGCGCATCTGGCCAAGGCTCGGCCGCCCCTCCCCCTCACCCGCCCGCACCTGCCAGCGGCTGCCTGTCGCGGCGAGGAGCGCCTCGCCAAGGCTGCGTGCGAACCCCGCGTCGAGCGCCGACACGGGCGCATAGACAAGCAGTCCCGGTTCCAGCTGCAAAAGCTTGAGATCGTCATAGACTTGCCGCGCAAGCTGATGGTTTCCGGTCGTTTCGAGAAGGTGATGAATCTGCGCAATGGTAAGTGCTGACGCCGGGAACTCGACCGGCGCTGTCTCGGGCGTCCCGGACGCCGGTTCGGCCGCCATGGTTTCCCGCCCGCCCGCGCTCGCCGGCGCGGCGGGCGGTATCGTCGCCCCGCCGCCTGCCTCAAGCAACTTGGCAAGTTCGCCCGGATCGGGCAGCGAAGCGGCATAGATCACGCGCAGCAACAGCATTTCGAGATGTTCGAGCGGATTGTTCGCGCGCAGAACCTCGTCATGCCCCTTGAGCAGCAATTGCCAGAGGCGATTGAGCGGCGCGAAGCCCAGCTTCATGGCCCAGTCGCCGATGCGCTCCCGGTCGCTTTCGGCAAGCGCAGGATCCTCGTGCCGCGCCACCTTGGCCAGCGTGACGGCATGGGTCAGGTCCATCAACCCGCGCACCATCGCGACCGGTTCGATCCCCAACGCATATTGCGCGCGCGCCAGGTCGATCGCGCCACCGCTGTCGCCTTCGAGGATCGCCGCCATCAACTGCGTGATCGCCGTCCGGTCGGACAGCCCAAGCATGGTCCGCACCTGATCGGCGCTGATCGTGCCGCCACCCGCTCCGGCCTCCAGATCGGCGTGCGCGATCGCCTGGTCGAGTATCGACAATCCGTCGCGAACCGATCCCTCGGCAGCGCTCGCGATCAACCAGATCGCGGGCGCTTCGGCCTCGACGCCCTCCTTTTGCAGGATTGCGCTGAAGTGCGCGAACAGCATGTCGGGGGTGATGCGGCGAAGGTCGAAGCGCTGACAGCGTGACAGCACCGTCACCGGCACCTTGTTCACTTCGGTGGTTGCGAACAGGAATTTGACGTGCGGCGGCGGTTCTTCGAGCGTTTTCAACAGTGCGTTGAAGGCATTACGCGACAACATGTGCACTTCGTCGATGATATAGATCTTGTAACGCGCAGAGACCGCGGCATAGCGTACCGCCTCGATAATCTCGCGCACGTCGTCCACCCCGGTGTTCGACGCGGCGTCCATCTCGATCACGTCGATATGACGCCCTTCGGTAATCGCGCGGCACGGTTCGCAGATGCCGCATGGATCGATCGTCGGGCCGCCCTGCCCGTCTGGCCCGATGCAGTTCAGCGCCTTGGCGATCAGGCGCGCCGTCGATGTCTTGCCGACCCCGCGCACCCCGGTCATCAGAAAGGCATGCGCCAGCCGGTCGCGCGCGATCGCGTTGCCCAGCGTCTTCACCATCGCATCCTGGCCGATCAATTCGGCAAAGGTTTGCGGGCGATATTTGCGGGCGAGAACGCGATACGGCCCCGACGACGCAGGTGGAGCGGTGGCGGGCAGGTCCATCCCCAGCATCGGGGTATCGTCATCGGCGGAATCGCTCATCCGCCCGTCTTAGGGGGTCAGCTTGCCTTTGTCGAAAGCAAGATGCATCACGATCCCATGTTTCGCGACATGGTCAAACTCGACGCTCTTTACGACCGCGCCCTGCATATTCAGGCTGGATTGAAGAACGGACACTGCAGACCGCTTTTCAACGCGCTGGCCTGCAGCGGCCATCGTCATGGACAGGTCACTCATGCGTGCGACTTTGCTTTGGAAGGCGTCGGTTTCGGCCATCCGGCCTTCGCACCATATTGGTATCGAAGGGCATGGCGAGGCGGCGATGCCAACGCCGCACAGCATATGGCGATGGACTGTTTTGCGCGGAACGATCTGCAGGGATATCGTCTATGGCTTCGTCGTGCCGCACGGCTGGGCGACACGGATGCTGCCCATGAACTGAGCAAATTTGCGACCCGACTGCCCTATCGTCGGCTGCGCGCCATCAAGCGCTTTCGCCCCGCCTATAAGCGCAAGCTGCGCAACTCGATCGAATTGTGGTGAGGGTGGGAGCCGGAACGACCCGCCGCGAATTCGTTGCGGCTGCTTCCTTCCGGACCTGACCGGGTTGGCGAAGACGGCGTCCGCCCGACTCCCGCCGCGCATATGGCGGCGCGAAAGCGGAAATGCAAGCGTGCGCGCGATCAGGGATCTTTCGCCGCCACCGCACGCAGATAGGCAAGGATCGCGGCGATTTCGGCGTCGGTCAGATGGCGGAACCGACCCCGCGCAACCTCGCCCATCAACGCGAGCTTGCGTTCCCCCGGCGCGATGCCGGTGCGCAGCATGCGATTGAACGCCGCGTCGTCATAGGCGGCGGCGATCCGCAGATCGGGGCGCGGTTCGGCGCCGGGATAGGGCGTGCCGCCGCGCAGGGTCATCGTGTGACATTCCGCACATGTCGCACGAACGATATAGCGGCCCAGCGCGTGATCGGCCCCTGCATCGGGCGGCCAGAGCCCGCCCTGTTCGGCGACTTCGACCGGCGCGGATTTGAACAGGCCTTCCGCAATCTCCTTTTGCCCCAGCGCCTTGAACACCGGCCGCGGATGCTCCGCGCCGGTCGGGGCCTTGCTGCGCAGGAAGACGACAAGGGCCGCCATGTCACGCTCCGCCAACCGGGTGAAGAGATGCGAGGGCATGCCCCATAATGCCGTCCCGTCGGGACGCCTCCCGTGGGTGATGACTGTCCGAAGCTGGGCATCGGTCACCGTCGGTACGAAGCGGCTGAGGTTCGACGTCCACATGATCGCGAACTCCGGGTCGCTCCAATCCTCTCCGGCAAGGTCCGCACCGTGGCAGCCGGTGCAGCCAAGGACATTCGCCACCCGTGCGCCGTGATCGACCGCGTCCGCCGTCTGGCGGACAAAGGCAACCGGCGGCGCGGCATCGGGGGGCGTGCCAGACTTGTCACCGCAGGCCGTCAGACACAGCGGCCCGACAAGAAACGCCAACAGGTGTCGCATGCTTGCCGCCTCCCCTTGTTGCCCCCGTCATCAGTCCCCGGTCAGCGCGGCCCCTGCATGTTGCGGCTTTCGGCCGGAATATGGACGGTCAGCCCGTCCATGTCCTCGGTCAGGACAATCTGGCACGCCAGCCGGCTTGTCCGCCGCACCCCCGCCGCAAGGTCGAGCATGTCTTCCTCCATCTCGCTGGCCGGCGGCAAGCGGTCGAAATCCTCTTTGGCGACGATGACATGGCAGGTGGAGCAGGCCATCTGGCCTTCGCACGTTCCTTCGAGCGGCATGAGCTGTGCTTGCGCCACATCGAGGAGAATGTCGCCGGGCGCCACCTCCGCTTCGGTACACCCCTTGCCGTCAGCATGAACGAAGGTGACGCGCACTCAATTCACTCCCTGCAGCCGCGCCGCATCCTTGATCGCGTTCAATCCGTCGCGGAGCTCCGCTTCGCTCGTATAGCGCCCCCAACCCAGACGGATCGAGGCGCGTGCGTCGGCTTCGCTGACCCCCAACGCGCGCAGCACGTGGCTGACCTTGCCCGATCCGCTACCACACGCGCTCCCGAGCGAGAAGGCGACATTGCGGGCGTCGGACATCAGGCGAAGGCCGTTCACCCCCTCGCGCCGGACATTGAAGTTGCCGCGATAGCGCGGGTGCGCCGCGCCATTGAGCGTCCATTCGGGCAGCATTTCCTCCGCGAGCGACCACAGGCGCTCGACATGCGCGGCATCCGCATCGAAACGCTCGGCCGCCAGCGCTGCGGCGGCCCCGAAACCGGCGCAGAGTGCCGGGGATACGGTCCCCGATCGCATTCCCTGTTCCTGCGCGCCGCCCAACATCAGCGGTTCCAGATCGACGCCGTCGCGAACCCAGAGCGCGCCGATGCCCTTTGGCCCGTGGATCTTGTGCGCCGAGATTGCGATCAGGTCGGCCGCGTCGGGAATGGCGACGCGGCCATAGCCCTGCACCGCGTCGCAGAGCAGCAGGCTGTTCCTGGCATGCGCGGCGGCGGCGAAGTCCGCGACAGGCTGGATCGTCCCGACCTCGTTGTTCACCAACATCGTCGCGACGAGACCGTTTTCGGGAATCAGCGCGGCATCGGGCGGCAGGGCCACGCCCTTGCTATCCACGGGCAGGATCGCCGCATTCAACCGTTCGAGGCATTGCAGCGAGGCGGCATGTTCGATGCTGAGCCCCGCGACCCCGCCGGGCTTTGCCTGTGCGCCGCGGAACAACGCCCAGTTGAGCGCCTCGGTCGCGCCCGATGTAAAGAACACACGTCCGCCCTTCGGCAGCAACGCCGCGACCTGATCGCGCGCCACCTCGACGGCGGCGGCGGCGGCGCGCCCTCCCTTGTGGGTGCTCGACGGATTGGCGAAACCTTCTCCCTCGCCCGGCCCCGCCAGCCAGCGCAGCATCGCTTCGCGCGCCTCCGGGGCAAGCGGCGTCGTCGCCTGATAGTCGAGGTAGATCATTCGCGGCATTTGCCCGCTAATCCCGTTGGTGTCGAGCGATGCCCGTATGACCGCGCGGACTGGTCGTCATCCCGGACCGGATCGGCGATCGCGAACGCCGGTCAAACAGCCCATTATTGCGAACGATTCGCAAAAGTTGCAAGTCGAGACCTGTTCTCTGTATAGGCGCCGCTTCGCTCCGCCACCCCGCCAGCCGGCGATTCGGCCTTGAGCTCAAAAAAGATAAGAGGTGCGCCCATGCCCGACGTCATTTTCCCCGGTCCCGAGGGCCGCATCGAAGGCCGTTTTTCGCCCCCGCCGCGCCCGCGCGCGCCGGTCGCGCTGATCCTGCATCCGCATCCGCAGGGTGGCGGCACGATGAACGACCGCATCACCCAGGCGATGTACAAAAGCTTCGTCGCGCGCGGTTTCGCGGTGCTGCGTTTCAACTTTCGCGGCGTGGGCCGCAGCCAGGGCACGTTCGACAACGGCATCGGCGAACTCAGCGACGCTGCCTCGGCGCTTGACTGGGTGCAGTCGATCCATCCCGAGGCACAGACGACCTGGGTCGCGGGTTTCAGCTTCGGCGCCTGGATCGGCATGCAGCTTTTGATGCGCCGCCCCGAGATTCGCGGCTTCCTGTCGGTCGCACCGCCGGCCAACATGTATGATTTCAGCTTCCTCGCGCCCTGCCCGTCGTCTGGCATCATCGTCGCGGGTGGTCAGGACGAGATCGTCCCCCCGGCCGCGATCCAGAAGCTGGTCGATAAACTGCGCACGCAAAAGGGCATCACGATCCATCACGACGAGATCCCGCGCGCCAATCATTTCTTCGAGCATGAGCTCGACCAGTTGATGAAGTCGCTCGATAACTATCTGGATATGCGGCTCGCACCCGACTCGCCGATCCGCTAGCCACTCTACCCTCCCCGTGGCGCAGCCATGGGGAGGTGGCAGCCCGAAGGGCTGACGGAGGGGCATGGCGCGATCTTGCCGCCGCTCCACTATCGCCTGCGGCGACGGCCCCCCTCCCACGGCTGCACCGCGGGGAGGATCTTTCTACTGTGTCGGGACCAACCAGATGGCGAGGTTGGCGAACATCACCAGCGCCGCGACCAGCATCAGCAACGCGCGTTTCCGGTCGCCGGTCCGGAAGATATAGATCGCCCCGCCGGTCAGCGCGACGCCGGCCAGCATCAGCACGGACATGATCGTATCAGACATGCCGTCGCCTTATCGCTGACGGCACAAATTTGCCACCTCGCTTATGGTCAATCCTGAAAGCTTCGCCTAAAGCGCGCTCATCGATTCCCTTTGATCTGCGGGAGCCGCGCCGATGCGCATCGCGATTGCCTCTGACCATGCTGCTTACGAGCTGAAAGCCGTGCTCGCCGACTGGTTGCGTGCCGAGGGGCATGATGTTGCCGATCTGGGCACCAATGGTCCCGAAAGCGTCGATTATCCCGATTATGGCTATCGCCTCGCGTCCGCCATTGCCGACGGCAGCGCCGAACGCGGCGTCGCGCTGTGCGGTTCGGGTATCGGCATCTCGATCTCGGTCAATCGAAACCCGGCCTGCCGCTGCGCGCTCGTATCCGAACCGCTGTCGGCAAGGCTTTCGCGTGAGCATAATGACGCGAACGTCCTTGCGCTGGGTGCCCGCCTGACCGGCATCGACATGGCGAAAGCCTGCATAGCCGCCTTTCTGACCACCGACTTCGCCGGCGACCGCCATGCGCGCCGCGTCGACAAGCTTTCCAACCCGCCCCAACTGGAGATCAGCCGATGACCACCGAAACGCTCGACAAGCCCATCAAATCGGCCGGCTATTTCACCGATGGCGTCGCCGCGACCGACCCGGCCGTTGCCGCCGCGATGAAGCATGAAATGGAGCGGGAGCAGTATCAGATCGAACTGATCGCGTCGGAAAACATCGTCTCGAAGGCGGTGCTGGAGGCGCAGGGATCGGTCTTCACGAACAAATATGCCGAGGGTTACCCCGGCAAGCGCTATTATCAGGGCTGCGCGCCGTCGGACGAGGTCGAAACGCTGGCGATCGACCGCGCGAAACAATTGTTCGACTGCGGCTATGCCAACGTCCAGCCGCATTCGGGCGCACAGGCCAACGGCGCCGTGATGCTGGCGCTGACTAAGCCGGGCGCAACGATCCTCGGGATGAGCCTCGACGCCGGCGGTCACCTGACCCATGGCGCGGCGCCCGCCCTCTCGGGCAAATGGTTCAACGCGGTACAATATGGCGTCCGCGCCGACGATCACCTCGTCGATTTCGATCAGGTGGAGGCGCTGGCGAAGGAGCATCGCCCGGCGCTGATCATCGCCGGCGGCTCTGCCTATCCCCGCACGCTCGACTTCGCGCGGTTCCGTGCGATCGCCGATGACGTCGGCGCGTTGCTGATGGTCGACATGGCCCATTTCGCGGGCCTCGTCGCCGGCGGCGCGCACCCCTCGCCGATGGAACATGCCCATGTCGTGACCACCACGACGCACAAGACGTTGCGCGGCCCACGCGGGGGCATGATCCTGACCAACGACGAAGCCATCGCCAAGCGGATCAACTCGGCTGTCTTCCCGGGCCTGCAAGGCGGCCCGTTGATGCATGTCATCGCCGCGAAGGCCGTCGCGTTCGGCGAAGCGCTGCGTCCCGAGTTCAAGCACTATGCGAAAGCGACGATCGCCAATGCGCAGGCGCTGGCGAACCGCCTGAAGGCGCGCGGTGCCGATGTCGTCGCGGGGGGCACCGACACGCACCTCGCGCTGATCGACCTTCGCCCGCTCGGCATCACCGGCCGCGATGCCGACGAAGCGCTCGAGCGGAGCGCCATCACCTGCAACAAGAACGGTGTTCCTTTCGATCCGTTGCCGCCGGTCAAGACCAGCGGCATTCGCGTCGGCTCGCCCGCAGGCACCACGCGCGGCTTCGGTGTCGCCGAGTTCGAGGAAATCGGCGACATGGTCGCCGACGTTCTTGAGGCGCTGCGCGACAAGGGCGAACAGGGCGACGCCGATGTCGAAGCGAATGTCCGCGGCCGCGTGCGCACGCTGTGCCAACGCTTCCCGATCTATCAGGGATAAGGGAAATGGCGCGCCAAACCCCCGAAGAACCGACACTTGTCGAGCTGACGATCGAAGAGGTCAAGGCGATGGGCAAGCAGGGAATGGACCACCCGTCGACGCGCCCTGTGCTGACCGGCGGCGTCGTCGGTGCGATCGCGGGGGCCGTGCTTCCAGTCGTCAGCTGGCCGGTCGGGCTGTTCGCGGGGGCGGCGATCGCCCTTTATACGCGGGTGAAACGCTGATCCATGCGTTGTCCTTATTGCGGCCATGAAGACAGTCAGGTGAAGGACAGCCGGCCGACGGAGGATGGCGCCGCCATCCGCCGTCGTCGCCAGTGCGAGGATTGCGGTGCGCGCTTCACGACCTTTGAGCGCATCCAGCTCCGTGACGTGGCCGTCCTGAAGGCAGGCGGCGGACGCGAGCCGTTCGACCGCGAGAAGCTGATGCGCAGCGTCCAGATCGCGTGCCGGAAACGCCCGATCGACGGCGCCCGCATCGAACGGCTGGTGTCGGGCATCCAGCGCCAGCTCGAAACCTCGGGGGACAACGAGGTGCAGGCCGCGCAGATCGGGGCGATGGTGATGGAAGCGCTCAAGGGCTTCGACAATGTCGCTTATATCCGCTTCGCGAGCGTCTATCGCGATTTCACCGAAGCCAAGGATTTCGAGGAATTTGCGTCCTCGATTACCGAGGCCGCACATAAGAACTGATCCTTGGCGAACAAAGCCCCTCCCCCCGTCATCGTCCTCGTTCGGCCGCAGCTTGGCGAAAATATCGGCAAGGCTGCGCGCGCGATGCTCAACTTCGGGCTGACCGAGCTGCGCCTGGTCGCGCCGCGCGACGGCTGGCCCAACCCTGACGCCGGCCCGGCCGCGTCGGGCGCCGACGTCGTGCTCGCCCGCGCCACCCTGTTCGATACGCTGGCCGACGCGGTTACCGATTGCACGACGATCTATGCAACCACGGTCCGCAAACGCGGTGTCAGCAAACCCGTGCTTACGCCGGAAGCTGCCGCGCAAGAGGTGCACGCGGACGCCGGTCGTTCGGCCTATGTGTTCGGCCCCGAACGTTCGGGGCTCGAGACGGACGACGTGGCGCTCGCGCACAAGATTGTCACGGTGCCGATCAATCCCGAATTCGGATCGCTCAACTTGGCGCAGGCGGTGATCCTGATGGCCTATGAATGGTCGAAGGGCGTCGCGCTGGCGAGTCCGCCCGATGCGCCGCTCGACCCTCCGGCCCCGCATGCCGAGTTGGAAGCACTCATCCAGCATTTCGTTCGTGATCTGGACACTGCCGGCTATTTCTTTCCGGAAGACCGCACGGAAGCGACGCTACGAACGCTTCGGACCATGCTCACCAAAGCCGGTTGGTCGCACAATGATATCAGGATGATGCACGGAATCGTCACCGCACTTGGCAGAACGCCTCGATCGCGATAACGAGCGCCCATCTGACTTTGGAGAATATGATGCTTTCGCTCGCCTTCGCGCTTCTACTGTCCGCTGCAGCGCCGGATTCTTCTTCGACCCCGGTACCGACGACTGAGAGCGCCAAACCGCCCAAACCCCCAAAAATCTGCCGTGAAGACGAACACACCGGTTCACGCATGCGCAAAAAGATCTGCAAGACCCAGGAAGAATGGAACAATCAGGATTCCAATTTTCGTGGCGATGTCCGGTTCAAGGGCGGTAACTGAATCCGGCACGTCTCAGCGATTCTATGACGAGGCGTCGTTATCCGACAGCGCCAGTTCGGACGTGTGACGTCTGATCCCATCTCTTTTGGAGCATTTTCATGCTGCTTACTGCACTTTCATTGACCCTTGCGGTCGCGAGCGCGACTGCGCCCGATAGCACCCCGACAACCCAGCCGGCCAAGCCGGCGAAGCCGAAAAAAGTCTGCCAAAAGATCGAGATGACCGGCAGCACGGTACCCAAAAAGGTGTGCCGCACGGTCGTCGAACCATCGCCGACCAAGGGCGAAGTCGCGAATTCCGACAGCAACAAGCCGCAAGGCGGCGCGACAAATTAGGCGCGATCAGCCGCCTGTGCGCAGGCGGTCCCAGCGAACGACCTCATACGCGATCGACTGTTCGACCAGTTCGTTCCAGACCGCACGCAATCGCGCGGGCTCCAGCCCCGCCTCCTCGGCTTCGCGCGCGACGTTGTCGAGCACCTCGGCTTTGCGCGCTTCGTCGCGAACGCTTTCGCGGTCGGGCTTGATGCGGGCGGCGGCGTCCATATAGCCGAAGCGGCGGGCAAGGATCGCGACCAACTCACGATCGACCTGATCGACTCCGGCGCGCACGTCGCGCATCGTTTCACAGTCTTGGGGCAATTTGGGTGCGGTCATGCGCGCTGCCTTTAACGGCTTTTTTCGCTTCGTCCAGCATCGGGCCACGGGCTTGACTTCGTGCAGCTTCCCGTCTAACCGCGCGCCTTCGCAATGGACCCCGCACCCCGGTGAAGCGGCGGTCGCACATGGCGCATGCCCATGTGGTGCGACCCGGGAACCGCCGAAATCCTTCGGCACACAGCAAATTGGAGACGACAATGTCGAAGCGCCAGAGCGCCAAGTATAAACTCGACCGCCGCATGGGCGAGAATATCTGGGGTCGCCCGAAGAGCCCCGTCAACCGCCGCGAATATGGCCCGGGCCAGCACGGCCAGCGCCGCAAGGGCAAGATGTCGGATTTCGGCATCCAGCTCCGCGCGAAGCAGAAGCTGAAGGGCTATTACGGCGACATCACCGAAAAGCAGTTCAAGAAGAACTATTTCGAAGCCTCGCGCATGAAGGGCGACACCGGTCAGAACCTGATCGGTCTGCTGGAGCGCCGCCTCGACGCAGTGGTCTATCGCTCGAAGTTCACGCCGACCATCTTCTCGGCGCGCCAGCTCGTCAGCCACGGCCACGTCTATGTGAACGGCGTGAAGTGCAACATCGCGAGCCGCCTCGTGAAGCCGGGCGACGAAGTCACCCTGGGCAAGAAGGCGCAGGAAATGGCGCTGGTTGCCGAAGCGCAGAGCCTGCCCGAGCGCGATCTGCCCGAATATCTGGCGATCGACGGCACCAAGTCGACCTTCGTTCGCGTTCCGACGCTGGATGAAGTGCCCTATCCCGTGAAGATGGAACCGAACCTCGTCGTGGAATTCTATTCGCGCTGATCGGATTCAACATCATATTTCAAAGGGGCGGTCCGGAAACGGGCCGCCCCTTTTCGTTTCAGTGCGGCAGGAAGGCCGATATCTTGCGCAACATATCCGTTCGCGCCTCGCCCGTTTCCAGACTGTGCGCCAGCTCGGGATACTCGATCAATTCGGCGCGCTTGCCCTTCGCATCGAGCGCGCGCTTCATCGTTCGCGATTGCGCGATATCGACATTCTGATCGAAACTCCCGTGGAACATCAGGACGGGGACCTTGATCGCTTCCGCATTCTGGGCCGGTGAGCCTTCCTTGATGTGGGGGCCGGAGCCGATGAAGCGTGCGTTGATCTCTCCGCCGCCCTTGCTGGCCTCCTCGCGTTTCAACTGATCCAGATCGGTGACGGGTGCGATGGCCACGATCGCCTTGAACAAATCGGGGGCCAGTACGCCGGACTGAAGCGCGGCGTAGCCACCGTATGACCAACCGACGATCGACAGCTTTGCCGGGTCAGCCCCCTGTTGCGCGGAAACCAGCCATCGCCCCGCGTCGGTGACGTCGCCGATCGCAGTGCGCCACGATTGAAAGCCGTTCTTCTGATACCAGGCATCGCCATAGCCCGACGAACCGCGGAAATTGGGCTGCAGCACCGCATAGCCGCTTTGCGCGAAATATTGCGCCATCCAGTCGAAACCCCACTCGTCGCGGGCGGACGGCCCACCATGCGGCATGACGATAGCGGGCAGTCCTTTCGCGTCACTGCGACCAGGCGGCAGCGTCAGGTAGCCTGGTATCATCGTGCCATCCGCAGCCGGATAGTTGATGGGCTGGACTGGCGAGAGCGTCAGCGAAGCAAGCGCATCACGCTCACCAAGCAACGGCCGCAGTATTTTCGCCTTTGGATCGAAGAGGAAATATTGCCCAGGGTCGGTGTCGGAACTCGCGCGGACAAGATATTTGCTCTCATCGGCCGAGGCATCGGAGATCAATATCTGCTTTCCTCCAAGCGCCTTTGACAACGCCTCGGTCATCCGCTCCATCGCAGGGTCCGTCATCACCGAAACACGCTTGTCGGTGGCGAAGGAAACGCCAACGATCCGGCCGTTGCGACCGATCCGAATGATGTCATCGACATCGACCTCAGGATGCGCATAGATGGTCGTCGCCGCGCCGCTGCCATCGAGCGGCATCGCCACCACGGCCTTGCGCCCGTCCACGCGGTCGAAACCGAATACGCGGTCGGTAGACGGGTCGATCGCGAGCGGCTCAAATCCCTTTTCACTGGCAACGTCGTAATCCGACAGCGGTTTCCAGTTTCCTCCGCCTTTCGGACGATAAAGAAAGTGGATGATCGGGTTTATCTGACCGCTGCCCATCCACGACTGGGTCGCCATCAGGCGGACCTGTCCATGGCCGTCGGAAAGATAGAAAATCGCGTCGTCGTTGGGGACCTCCACACGATGCGAAGCCCCTGTTACGGAATCGATTTGATCGACTCCCAGACCTTCCCTGCGACTGGCGATTCTTGTCCCCGTATCATACTCGGGAACATAGCTGCGCGTCATCAGCAGCGACCCATTGTCCGATGCCGACCAATCGAGCACGCTGCCACCACGAAAATCGGAATAGAGCGAACGGCTGTTTCGGCGGTTGCTGAGAACCTTGAGATTTCCGCCCGCCGCATCGAGGGCAATGATGTTCGTCGCGCCATAGATGTCGCCGGCGACCTGGGCGCGCGCGAACGTCTGGCACGCAAGCCGGGTCGCCGTCACCCAGCCGCACCAGCTCAGATTGCCCCCCGCCCCTCCGTCGCTCGACAAAATCTGCCGCGGCCGGGCGCCTTCCGTCGTATCGACGACATAAAGACGGCGCATTCGCTTCACGCCCTGCTCGATAAACGCCAGCTGTTTGCCGTCGGGTGACAAGCTGACATCCAGAATCGATTCAAGCGCTCCGAACCGCGCCGCATTGTCCTTGTCCTGCGCCTGCGCGCCACCAGCAGGGACGAAAGCCATGCCCAAAGCTGCCACCGTGCTCCAGATGGCGTGTTTTCCCGAAATCATCCTGCGTCCCCGTCTCAGTTTTCAACACGCAAACTGATCATGCTCTCGGAATTATCAAGCAGTTTTGAAACCCTAGTGGTGCGAAACGCCGCGACGGAAATCGCGCCGGATAATCATTTGCCGAAGCCAACTCGCCTGCTTCGTTCCAAGATGTTCGTGGCGGGAGCGGCTGGAATGCCATCCACACTTCCGCCGATGCCACCGGTCGGTCTGCCTCAAAATGAAACAGGTTAAGCGATTCTGAACTTTTGTTAGGTTTGACGAAAGAATTGTTAACCCCTAGGCGGCGGCAGGTCGCAATTTAAGCTGGGGGAATCATGAATAAATTCGCTTTGATCGCTGCACCTTTCCTGCTCGCAGCAGCGCTGCCGGCCTCCGCGCTGGCGACCGAAATCCTGCCGGGCAACTTGAACGGATGGCAGCCCGCGAACGTCAACAGCCGGGGCAGCGTGGCCATTACCGACACCTATATTCCCGGCGGTGCAGGCCAGACCGGCTCGCTCGAATTCAATACGACCGCCGCAGCCGGCAAAGCCGACTTTACCTATAATCTGACAAACGTAACGCTTGGCGACATCGTTGCGGGCAACGGCATTTCGTTCGACTTCTTCCGCGACTCCAGCTCGACGGCGACCGCCCATTTCGCGCCGGTCATCCGTCTCGCCTTCACCTACAGCGGGCTTTTCGGCTTGCAGCAGACCGGATATCTGATCTGGGAAGCCGTCTATAACGGCGTGACGGTGACGCCGGACAACTGGATTCACGCCGACATCACCGACGGATATTTCTATCAGCGGACCGGAAGCGAAGTCCCCGTCTATAACAAGACGCTCGAAGACTATATGAACGGCGGCGTGTTTACCGCCGGCGGCAAGTCGACGATCGACCTCGACGCCAACACGGTGATCAAACGTATCGAAATCGGCGTCGGCAGCGGCTGGAACGGCACGTTCCACGGCGCTGCGGACAATCTCGTCGTCAACCTGGGCAGCAAGGGCGTCGTCGACGCCAACTTCCAGCCGTTCGCGGCTCCCACCGCGGCCGCGGTTCCCGAACCGACGACCTGGCTGATGTTCTTCCTCGGCTTCGGCCTGATGGGGGGGCTCTTGCGGCGCCGGAAGCCGATGCTTCGTCCGAACTACGCCTGATCGCAGGATCATCGCACGGATCGAAAGGGAGGCAGCCTCGCTGCCTCCCTTTATCGTGGCGGTTTCGTGGCGGTCGCCCGGCCCACTCCAACCGGGGCATGACGCCAATCTTGTTTCATCGGAAACGGTCTGGCACAAGCCTCGCCATCGAACACGATGAGCCAAGGAAATTTCATGCTTCGCTTCCCCCGAACCACCGCGGCTGTCGCGGTCCTTCTGTCCGTCGCCGCATGCAGTGGCGGCGAAAAAGCCGCCGCGCCTGACGCGGCTTCGCTTCCCGAGGTCCAGTTCCCCGAACTGTCGCTCCAGACGCTGCAGGACGTCACGAAGGAGCTGTCATCGGATGCCTATGAGGGCCGCGCCCCCGGCACGGCAGGCGAGGAAAAGACCGTCGCCTATCTGATCAAGAAGTTCGAGGAAGCAGGGCTGAAGCCTGGCAACAATGGCAAGTGGACGCAGGATGTGCCGCTTGTCGAGATCACGCCGAAGAACGCGACGCCGCTTACCTTCACCGGCGGCAAGGCACCGGTCACGCTGCAATATGCGACGGACTATGTCGCCAACAGCTATCGCGTGCAGCCGCGGACCGTCATCAAGGACAGCGACGTCGTCTTCGTCGGTTACGGCATCAACGCCCCTGAAAAAGGCTGGAATGACTATGCCGGACTCGACGTGAAGGGAAAGACAGTGGTCGTCCTCGTCAACGACCCCGACTGGCAGACCAAGGAAACCAAGGGCGAATTCAACGGTCGCGCCATGACCTATTATGGGCGCTGGTCGTATAAATATGAGGAAGCCGCGCGGCAGGGCGCAGCGGCCGTGCTGATCGTCCACGACACCGAACCCGCCGCTTATGGCTGGAACGTCGTCGAAAGCAGCAACACGGGCGCCAATTACCTTGCGGAGACCAAGGATGGCGGCGCCAAGGAAACCGCCGCCAACGGCTGGATCCAGCTGTCCAAAGCGAAGGAATTGTTCGCGAGCGCCGGTCAGGATTTCGACAAGCTGCGCGCTGCCGCTGGCAAGAAAGGCTTCAAGCCGGTGGCGCTGACCGGCGTGAAGGCATCGCTGAGCTTCGACAACGAAATTTCGAAGAAGATGTCGCGCAACGTCGTCGGCGTGCTGCCGGGCACCAAGCGTCCGGACGAATATGTGCTCTATACCGGTCATTGGGATCACCTCGGCCGCTGCACGCCCGTGAACGGCGACGATATCTGCAACGGCGCCGTCGACAATGCGAGCGGCATCGCCGGACTGGTGACGCTGGCGCAGGCTTATCAGAAGGCCGGCGCGCCCGACCGCAGCGTTGTCTTCCTTGCGGTCACGGCCGAGGAATCGGGCCTGCTCGGTTCGAAATATTACGCCGAAAACCCGATCTTCCCGCTCGCCCAGACCGTCGGCGGCGTGAACATGGATTCGCTCAATCCGAACGGTCCCGCGAAGGACATCGTCGTCGTCGGCCGCGGCAAGTCGGAACTGGATGTCTATCTCGAAAAGATCGCCAAGGCGGCCAACGTCACGATCGTGGACGAGCCGACGCCTGAAAAGGGTTTCTACTATCGTTCGGATCACTTCAGCTTTGCCAAGCTCGGCGTGCCCTTCTTCAACTTCGGCGCTGGCGAAGACCTGGTCGATGGCGGCAAGGAAGCCGGCAAGAAGGCGTCGGAAGACTATGAGAAGAACCGCTATCACGCGCCCGCCGACGAATATGAAGCGATCAAGAATTGGGACGGCATGCTCGCCGACCTGAAACTTTTCTACGCCGCCGGCCGCATGCTTGCATCGACCGACGCATGGCCGAACTGGAACGCCGGCGACGAGTTCCGGGCCGCGCGCGACAAATCGCGCCCGGCGAAATAGCCAAAGACCAGGCGCCCATGACGCTGCGCATGCCTGCCGAATGGGCGCCGCACGAAGCGGTGTGGATCGGCTTCCCGCACCTCCGGGATGAGTGGGCGGGACAGATAGACGCTGCCCGCGCCGACATCGCCGCCTTCGCCAACGCCGTCCACGATGGCGGCCGCGGCGAAGAGGTGCGGCTGGTCGTCAACGACGACGCACAGGCGGATATTGCCGCCGCGCTCGTCGATTCGGGCGTGCGCATCCTGATCCAGCCGCTCGGCGACATCTGGCTGCGCGACACGGGGCCGATCATCGCGGGCACGGGCGCGGCACGCCGCGCCCGCAATTTCGAATTCAACTGGTGGGGCGAAAAGTTCGTCATGCCGGGCGATCAGGAGGTCGGCGCCGCGCTCGCTGCCGGGTCGGGCCTTCCCGTCGACGATCAGGATTGGGTGCTGGAAGGCGGCGGCATCGACGTCGACGGCACCGGCCTCTGTGTCACGACGGAGGAATGCCTGCTCAATACCAACCGCAACCCGACGCTGACGCGCGAGGATATCGCGGTCAGGCTGCACCAGTCGCTGGGGATCGACCGGCTGTTGTGGCTGGGCAACGGGCTGGTCGGCGACCATACCGATGGTCACGTCGACAATCTCGCGCGCTTCGTCGGCGAGGGCCGGCTCGCGGTCCCGCTTGCGACGGGCAGCGATGATCCCAATGCGGCCATCTATGCCGACGCGCGCACGCGGACGGCGGCGTTTGGCGAGGTCGAGATTGTCGATCTACCCTCGCCCGGCCGCGTCGAAATCGACGGCGAACTGGTCGCCGCGAGCTATATGAATTTCTACATCGGCAACACGACCGTGGTCGTCCCTACCTATGGCGTCGCCAATGATCGACTGGCGGTCGAGACGCTCGCCGCGCTCTTTCCCGACCGCCGTGCCGTCGGCGTGCCCGCGCGCGGCATTATCGTCGGCGGCGGCAGCTTTCATTGCTCCAGCCAGCAACTTCCGGGCTAAAACGACCATCATCCGGGCGAAGGCCTGGATGACGCACGTGGAAGATCGACTTCTGCTTTGGGGCTGGCAAGAAGCCCGGTCTCGCCTATATCCGCCCCATGACCCGCACCATCACCGTCGCCGCATTGCAGCTTCCCCTGCCCGGCCCTGTTCATCCGAATATCGAGGCCGTGACTGTGCTCGTCGAGAACGCAGCGGCGAAGGGCGCGCAAATCATCCTTCCGCCCGAGTTGTTCGAAGGACCCTATTTTTGTCAGATCGAGGACGAGGCGCTGTTCGCGTCCGCGCGCCCGACGGCCGAGCATCCCAGTGTCGTCGCGATGCAGGCGCTCGCCGCGAAGCTGAGGGTCGCGATCCCGACCAGCTTCTTCGAAAAGGACGGCCCGCACTATTACAACACGCTGGCAATGATCGGCCCCGATGGGGATATCATGGGCACCTATCGCAAGAGCCACATCCCCGATGGTCCGGGGTATGAGGAAAAATATTATTTCCGCCCCGGCAACACAGGCTTCAAGGTGTGGGACCTGTTCGGCGCCCGGATCGGCGTCGGCGTCTGCTGGGACCAATGGTATCCCGAATGCGCGCGCGCGATGGCGCTGATGGGCGCCGAATTGCTCTTCTATCCGACCGCGATCGGCAGCGAGCCCTATGACGCGGACCTCGACACCAGCCGCATGTGGCGCCGCGCGATGCAGGGGCATAGCGTCTCGAACTGCATGCCGGTGATCGCCGCCAACCGGATCGGCGCAGAGGGCGATGCGAATTTCTATGGCCACAGCTTCATCACCGACGAGTGGGGCGATCTGACGCAGGCGTTCGGTGCTGCCGAAACGGGCGTCCTTGTCGAGGAGATCGATCTCGACCGCGCAGCGAAGCATCGCGCCGGCATGGGCTTTTTCCGCGATCGTCGGCCGCAACTTTACGGGCGGCTGGTCGAAGATATCTGATCGCTATCGAGGGGGAATGCGATGGAACTACCCGACGACATCTTTACCGAACCCGAGGACGTCGATCCCGAAACGCTCGCCAACCTCGGGCCGCTGCGCCGGCTTGCGGGAATCTGGGAGGGTGAGCGCGGCATCGACGTCAATCCCAAGGCCGACGGCCCCGAGACACGCAAATATTACGAGCGGATCGAGATGCAACCGATCGACCCGCAAGCCAACGGGCCGCAGCTATTTTATGGCCTGCGCTACCATGTTCACATCAACACGCGGGAAGAAGACATCACCTTCCACGATCAGGTGGGCTATTGGCTGTACGAGGCATCGACGGGCCTGATTCTACAGACATTGGCCATTCCGCGCGGCCAGATCGCGATCGCGGCGGGTCACGCCAAACCCGACGCGAAACGCCTCGTCGTCAAGGCCGAGCGGGGACAGACCGAATATGGCATCTGTTCGACGACATTTCTCGATCTCGCCTTCCGTACCGATCGCTACGAACTGACGATCGACTTTCATGAGGACGGGTCGTGGAGCTATGTGTCGGACACGATGCTAGCGGTCAAAGGCCGCGACGACATCTTCCAGCATCGCGACCGGAACACGCTGTCCAAAATCGCCGAACCCGACCTCAACCCCTGGGCGAAGATCGTGAAAGGGGCAGCCTGAGGCTCAATTCTGGAAGCGGCGAATGCTTTCCAGATCGGTGCGGTCGAGCGGCTGGGTCAGCCACAGTCCGCCGCGATTGCCCCGTGCCCAGCGCACGATGGCCTTGCGGCGGATGTCCCCGGCAAGCACCAGTTCAAGCTCCTTGCCGACTTCCAGCAAGCCGTCATGTACAAAGCCGGCCCCGCTTTGTGACAAATCCGCCAGTTCGATCTGGCTCGTACCCTCGTCGGTGATCACCTGCGCCAGCGTATGCACCGGCACGCGCGGCTGGCGATAGCCGCTCGCGCGCTGTTCGGCGGCCAACCGCTTCAGGACATCGGCGACATCGACCTCCTGATCGAAGGCGACGCCGCAGCGCCCCCCTTCGGACCAGACGACCTTGCCGCACACCACGACCGCGTCCGACAGTGCAATTTCCAGCTGTTCACCGACCGAAATCGGCACGTCGGCCGCCAGCATCATCCCGCGATCCGACATGTTGCGCACGCGCCAGAGCCCGAAATCGCCGTCGCGCTTGACCTTCGCGATCCGCCAGACGGTCCGATAACGGTCCGAACCGCGCCGATCGCCGTCCGAACCGACGGCCGGCTCTATCGCTGCACTGGAAACAAGCGGTTTCTTCATGCCATCCTCATTCGGAGCAACGCCGGGGGACCGTGAATATATCATCGTCTAACTACAACGAGTCCAAATAGAGACAGTGTTTCATATCAAAATTTCGCTTGTTACTCAATGTCATCGCGGCCCGTAGTTAATCGCTTCTCAACATGTCGGGCCAATCCTGAAACCGGCATGCCTGTCGAGTATGAATAAATTTCTCAATTTGCATATTTTAACGGTGCCAAATCGGCAGGATTAAATGCAAAATCGGTGAAATCGTCCGGCCGCGCACAGCGGTGCCGCGCACCGCAAGACGTCAGCGATGCTCCCTCGCCGGTTGCGGGTCGAGCGCCAGCCGAAGCGCCTCGCGATCGAGGCCGCCTTCCCAGCGCGCGATAACGACCGTCGCGACGGCATTGCCGATGAAGTTGGTGATCGACCGGCACTCGCTCATGAATCGGTCGATCCCGAGGATCAGCGCCATGCCTGCCACGGGAACGGCCGGGACGACCGACAGCGTCGCCGCCAGCGTGATGAACCCCGCACCGGTGACACCAGCCGCGCCCTTCGAACTCAGCATCGCCACGCCGAGCAGCAGCAATTGATCGCCAAGCGACAATTCGACACCCGTCGCCTGCGCGATGAACAGCGCCGCCAGCGTCATATAGATGTTGGTGCCGTCGAGGTTGAAACTATATCCGGTTGGGACGACCAGCCCGACGACGGCCTTGGGACAGCCGGCGGCCTCCATCTTCTCCATCAGGCTGGGGAGCGCCGCTTCGGACGACGACGTGCCAAGCACCAGCAACAGCTCGGCGCGCAGATAGCGGATCAGCCGAAGGATCGAAAATCCGTTCCACGCCGCGACGGCGCCCAGAACGACGAATATGAACAAGGCCGAGGTAAGATAGAAAGTCGCCAGCAGCGCGGCGAGATTAGCAAGGCTGGCAACCCCGTGCTTGCCGATCGTGAAGGCCATCGCGCCGAACGCACCGATCGGCGCGGCGCGCATCAGGATCGCCACCAGTCGGAAGAAAGCGGCCGACAGCGACTGAAGCACGGCGAGCGCCGGCGCGCCGCGCTCGCCGATCAGCGAAAGCGAGATGCCGAACAGGATCGCAACGAACAGCACCTGCAAAATCTCGCCGCCGGCGAGGGCGCCCGTGAAGGTGGACGGAATGATATTGAGCAGGAAGCCGACAAGCGTCTGATCGTGCGCCTTTGCCGAATAATCGCTGACTGACTGGGGGTCGAGCGTGGCCGGGTCGATATTCATGCCTGCGCCCGGCTGCACGACATTGGCGACAACCAGCCCGACCACCAGCGCAAGCGTCGAGAAGAAGAGGAAATAGGCGAAGGATTTGCCCGCAACCCGCCCCACCGACCGAAGCTCGCCCATACCGGCAATCCCGGTGACGATGGTCAGGAAGATCAGCGGCGCGATGATCATCTTCACCAGTTTGATGAACGCATCGCCCAGCGGCTTCAGCGCCGCGCCCGTCTCCGGCCAGAGCACGCCCACCAGCACCCCCGCCACGATCGCGACGAGCACCTGAAAATAGAGCTGGCTATAAAGGCGGCCGCGCCGCGCGGATGCGGGCACCGCCGCCGGTTCGATGATGGCCACGGTGAACGCTTCTCCCCCCAGCATCCGCCAGCGATGCGAGAATGGTGCCCCTGGCCGGACTCGAACCAGCACTCCTTGCGGAACTCGATTTTGAGTCAGATAGCGACTACCACAAGATACTGAAAATCCTGAGAAATTCAAGCAGTTTTGCGCTAGTGTGCTAATCTTTGTGCTAAATCGAAGGGCGTATTTAGCTCAACTAGCGTCAGGTTAGCCCCCCATTTCCGCCCCGTCCACCCTTAATGGCCTGATGGGGTCCGACTTGCTTTGGTGACACGCCTCGAAGAGGAGACCCGGATCGGCAAAGGCGGGACCCTGGCGGCGCAGCTGTCGCGGCTCGACCTGATCGTGCTCGACGAGCTCGGTTATCTGCCGTTCGCCCGCTCGGGAGGGCAGTTGCTGTTCCACC
>NZ_JAEULM010000009.1 GCF_016793825.1 Sphingopyxis sp. | reverse complement strand
GAAACAGAGGAGGAAAAAGATTGTCCCGGTAAAAAGATAGGCTTCGGCGAAATAGGGTCGCCATTGCGCCTCGACGTAGGAGAGGCGGGTCGTCTGCAACAAATCGAAGACGCCGACGATGAGGACGAGCGTCGTGTTCTTGACCTCGCTGATCGAAGTGTTGACCAGCCCCGGCACGCTGACTTTCAGCGCCTGCGGCAACAGGATATGGCGCCGCGCCTGCCATTTGGTGAGGCCAAGAGCATGCGCGGCCTCGGCTTGCCCGACGGGAACCGCCAGCAGGCCGCCCCGGATGACCTCGGCCATATAGGCGGCAGTGAAGAATATGAGCGCGAGCTGGACGCGCGGCAGGCTGTCGATCGAGAGATAAGAGGGCACGAACAGCGGGAACAGGACCGCGGCGAGGAAGAGCACGCCGATCAGCGGCGTTCCACGAACCAGCTCGATGAAGGCGATGCTCGGCCAGCGAATCCCGCGCCGCGACGACCTGCGGCCGAATGCGAGGAGTATGGCCAGCGGAAACGCGCCGACCACCGCAAGGCTCGCGAGCAGCAATGTGACCGGCAGGCCGCTCCACTTCTCCATCGGCACATAGGAAAGGCCCGCGAACCCGCCGCGCAGCAGAAGTACCGCCACCGCGATCGCGCCGAGCCAGGCTAGGCCGAGGCGGCTACGCCAAAATCGCGGGACGAAGGAGAACGCGAGGCAGGAAAGCAGCGCCGCCGCCGCCGCTGCGGACCGCCACTGCTCGGCTTCGGGATAGGTTCCGAACAATATAAGCCGCGCATTTTCGCGGAGGAATGGCCAGCAGGCACCGCTGGCCAAACGGCAATCGGCCGCGCCCCCGGCGAATGTCGCCTCAAACAGCAGCCACGAGAGTCCCTTGCCGACGAAAGCCGCGGTCATGGCGAGGATCGCGATGGTCAGTATCGACTGGCGTCCTCCTCTGAACAGATTGCGCCGCATCCACGACGGCCAGGCCGCCGCCGAGCGTAGCGGAAAGGGTTCGAGGGGCGCCGACTGGATGCTGCGGCCGGGCTGCCCGGCAACGGTCCAGCCCAACCGGCGGGCATAGCGGCCGGTAACGAACGCCAAGGACAGCGAGAGCAGGAGAAACGTCGCGACGATCAGACCGACGCCTTCGATCGCCTGACCTGTCTGGCTGATGACGGTATCGACCACCGAGACAAATTCGGGATATCCGATCGCGACGCCCAGGGAGCTGTTCTTGATCGTGTTGAGATGCCAGCTCGTCATCGGCGGTATGGCAATGCGCAGCGCTTGCGGGATCACGATCCGTCCCATCGTTTGCGCGGGCGACAGGCCGAGCGCTTTGGCGGCCTCGCTCTGCCCTGCTGGAACGGCGAGGATCGCGCTGCGGAATATCTCGGCCAGATAGGCCGAGGCATAGACCGAAAGGCTGGTGACCAGAGTCAGAAACTCCGTTGAGAAGGACAGTCCGCCGACGGTTCCGAAGCGCCCCGCCCGCGGCAGATCAATCCCACCCCACAGCAAGAGCGGCACCAGGGAGATGCCGGCGAAGGCCAGCGCGGTGCGCGTGCGAACGGCTCCTCGCCGCACGGCACCCAGCAGGATCGCACAGGCAACGATAGCGATGAGCAGGGCCGCCCTTCCCGGACCGGCCAGGGTGAGCGCGGGGAGGTGCAACCCCCGATTGTCGAGATCGAACGCACCGATGGCGCCAGAACCGGGGCCGGGCAGACCGAACAGCAGCGCAGCGTACCAGACGAACATCTGGAGTAGCAGCGGAATGTTGCGAACCAGCTCGATATAAAGGCCAGAGAGCCTCGCAAGCATCCAGTTGGACGACAGGCGCGCCATACAAACTGCCAGGCCGAGCAAGGTCGAGAAGATGATGCCGAGCGCCGATATCAGGAGCGTGTTGAGAAGACCCACCGCCAGCGCCGCGGCATAGGAATCGCCCGGCGCGTAAGCAATCAGCGTTTCACCGATCGCGAAACCCGCCCGGTCGAACAGGAAACCGAACCCCGTCCGGATGTTTCGGTCCGCGAGATTGTCCGCCAATGTCGCAAACAGGCCGTAGGCGACCACAAGCCCGCCCGCCAAAAGCAGCCAGGGCAACGCAGCGATGGCAAGCCGCCTGTGTGTATGAGTCATCGCATCGGCAACGGGTAGATCAGCCCGCCGTCCCGATAGAGCTTATTCTGTCCGCGTTCGACGCCGAGCGGCGTAATGTGCCGGTCGAAGATTTCGCCATAATTGCCCGTCGCCTCGATCGCGCGATACGCCCAGTCATCGTCGAGGCCGAGCGACTTGCCGAATCCGGGCAGGCCGCCGAGCATCTTGCGCACTTCGGGGTCACGCGAGGCCATGCGCATGCGCGCTGCATTCGCGCGGGTGACCCCCATTTCCTCGGCAGCAAAGAGCGCGTTCAGCACCCATTTGTTGATCTCATACCATTGCTCGTCGTCGCTGCGCACGACGGGACCTACCGGCTCCTTGGTGAGTCGTTCGGGCAGCACAACATAATCGTCCGGATGCGCGGTATCGGCGAGACGGATCACGGTCAGCGTGAAGGCATCGGTGGTCATCGCGTCGCACCGCCCGGCAAAGAAGGCGAGCTTGGCTTCCTCGGGATTCTCGAACACGACCGACTGGAAACGCAGCCCCTTGCGCTCGAAATATTCGGCGGTGTTGAGTTCGGAGGTCGTCCCCTTGGTGATGCAGATCGATGCGCCATCGAGATCCGTCGGAAGCCGCACACCCGATCGCCGGGGCACCAGGAAGCTCTGCCCGTCATAATACATGGTGCCGACGAAATTCACCCCGAGGTCGGTGTCGCGCGTCAGCGTCCATGTCGTCGTCCGCGACAGGACGTCGGCCTCGCCCGTCTGCACGATCGTGAAGCGCTTGTTCGAGGCGACCGGCATGAACCGGACCTTGCGGGCATCGCCGAGGACCGCAGCGGCGAGCGCCCGGCAGTAGTCGACGAAGAACCCCTGCCAGCGCCCGCGCTTGTCGAGATAGGACATGCCGAGCTGCCCCGTATGAATTGCGCAATTGAGCGTTCCGCGCGCGCGAATCCGCGCAAGCGTCGATCCCTTCGCCGCGGCGATTTCATGCCCACCGGTGCCGGCGGGCTCGCGGCCGCAGCCGCCGAGTAACAGGGCGCCTGCGGCGAGCAGCGCCGGTAACCAGCGGCGCGATGCGTGCGACCTATTCATAAACGAGGCTTTCAATGCTAGCGCCATAAGAAATAGCTATAGGGAGCGATGTCCGATGAACCTGCGTCACCTCGAAGCCTTCAGGGCCGTGATGCTCTCGGGATCGGTCACCCAGGCCGCGCAGTCGCTCAACCTGTCGCAACCCGCGGTGAGCAAGATGCTTGCCGAGCTCGAGCATCAGCTGGGCTTTCAGCTCTTCCTGCGTTCGCGCGGCAGCGCGCTCACCGTGACGCCCGAAGCCGACGCCTTTTTCTACGAAGTCGAGCGGAGCTTCTCGGGCATTGCGGCCCTGAAGCGGGTAGCGGAAGACATCCGCAACATGGCGACCGGCACGCTCCGGATCGCCGCCCTTCCGGCGCTCGCGGTCAGTTTCCTGCCGCGTGTGATCGCGGCCTTTCGCGAGACACATCCCGGCGTCACCGTTCAGCTCCAGACCCGCAGTTCCTCGACGGTGCGGCAATGGATGGCGAACCAGCAGTTCGACATCGGGCTCGCGACGCCGGCGCGCGAATTGCCCGGCATAAGGATGGAGCGCTTCCTGCGCTGCCCCGGCGCCTGCGTTCTCCCTGCCGGCCACCGCTTGGCCGTCAAGGACGTCATCCGGCCGGCCGATCTCGAGGGCGAGCCCTTCATTTCGCTCGCGCTCGAGGACGGCGTGCGTCACCGCATCGACCGCATTTTCGAGGACGCGGGCGTCCACCGCGAGATGGTCATCGAAACCCAATATGCGATGACCATCTGCGCGCTTGTCATGCAGGGGGTCGGATGTTCGATTCTCAACCCCGTGACCGCAGCGGATTATGCCGAGCGGGGCCTTACGGTCCGTGATTTCGCGCCGGAGGTCCATTTCGAATATATGCTCTTCACGCCGAAGTTGAGGCCGATGTCCCAAGTCGCTGCGGCCTTTATCGCGGTGCTCGAATCCCACCGCGACGCGATGTTCGGCTCCGACGCCAGCTGAAGACACAAGACGCCGCACGGCCCTCACGGCCACCGATCAGAAGGAGGCGGTCGCGCGGACGTACCAGAAGCCCCCGTTGAACCCCGTCGGCGCGAAGCGGAGATATCGGATCCCGTTGTTGATCTGGGATTGCCGCGCCTCGACGTCGGGGTAATTGTCGAAGATATTCTCGCCGCCGACCGCGAGCTTGAGCATGTCGCTAACCTTGTAGGACAGCTCGAGATCGACCAGCAGTTCGGCGCCGCCCGTCTGGTCGGCAGCCGGTGCGGCGCCATAGTCGGTCCATTTGCCATAATAGTTCGCGCGCGCGACGAAGCCGAAGCGCTCGCCCGCATAAGTGAAGGACGCATTGCCCTTCCACTTCGGAACGAAGCCCTCGAGTTCGAGCAGCCGCTCGCGGTCCGCAGTGATCACCGGCGAGGCCTTGATGACATCGGTTTTGGTATAGTTGCCGTTGAGGCCGAGCGTGGCCTTGCCGTCGCCGAGGTCGAAGCCCACGGTGAGCACCGCATCGACGCCCTGGGTGCGGCTGTCGAAGGAATTGGTGAAGAAGCTCACCTGCTGGAAGGAATCCCCACCGGGAATGCCAAGCGCCGCGAGCTGCGCACGCTGCGCCGGGGTGAGATTGAAATTGCCCGATACGGCGATCCGGTCTTCGACCTTGATGTTGAAATAGTCGAGCGTGAAGGTGATGCGATTGGAGGGCTTCACCACGATGCCGCCGGCGACGTTGAACGAATTCTCGGGCCGAAGCGGCGTCGCGCCGAAGAATTGCGCCACCGGATTGTTGGGCGCGATAATGCCTGCGGTCAGCGGCGCCCCGGTTATCGAGTCGATGTTGGTCTGGACCTGCGAGGCGTTCGACTGGCCCGGCGTCGGCGCCCGAAAGCCGGTGTTGACCGATCCGCGCACCGCGAAGACGTCCGAGAAATCATATCGCCCGTTGATCTTCCAGGTGAATTTCGAGCCGAAGTCCGAGTAATTCTCGTAGCGGCCGGCAAGGCCGAACTGGAGCGCGTCGGTGAGATTGCCTTCGAGCGACGTATAGGCGGCCCAGTTGCTGCGCGCGAACTCGCCCGCCTGGATGGGACTGAAGCCCGGGAAGCCGTTCGAGCCGACCGGCAGTCCGACGCGGTTTCCGGTATCGGGATCGATGACCGACGCGAAAGGACCAACCTGCCATGATGCGATGTCGCCGGCCGTGATCTCATATGTCTCGCGCCGATACTCGAGACCGCCTGCAAGCGTCAGCGGATCGGAGGTGCCGATCGCGATGGGGTAAGTGAGATCGAGATTGAAAGCGAGTTCGCGCTGCTCGAGCTGCCCCGGCTTGAAGGAGGTCGGCGACGCGAGGCCAAGCGACGGATTGACCGTATTTTCGATCCGGTAGGAAGCATGGTTCTGACCATAGGAAGCGCTGAGGTCATAGGTCAGGCCCGAGGAGAATTCGCCCTTGAGGCCGGCCGCCAGCGCCGCATCGGTCACCGTGGCACCGAAATCCGGGGTGAAACCGCCGGGAAAGAGCTGGCGGAAGCTGAACCGCTGTCCTCCGGGCGTATTGGTGAGCGGAATCGAGGTGGAAATGAAGCTGGCATCGGGGTTGCGGTAAAAGAAGGCCGTCGTGCCGCGGCTCCAGCTATAGTTGCCGAAGGTGTAGAATTCCATCTCCTCCGACAGTTCGATGCCGGCATTGACGAAGATGCGCGCCGCCTCGGATTCGGGATTTCCCCAGCGCTGCGCCGGGACCGGGACATCCTGAACGCCGGCATCGATGAGCGCCTGCGCGTCGGGACGCTGAATGCCGCGCGACGTCGTGCTGGCGTTCACATATTCGCCGCTGATGTTGACGAAACCGGCGTCGGTGAAGGGAAGCCCGACATTGCCCTGGACGAGGAAATCCTCGCCGTCGCCCTTATAGAATTGGCCATAGCGGGCGATCAGCAATCCGCCTTCGCGGTCGCGGCGCAGACCGAAATTGAGGACGCCGGCGATCGCATCCGATCCATAGAGCGCCGACGCGCCGTCACGCAGAACCTCGAGCTGGCCGATCGCGATCGACGGGATCGCCGAAAGATCGGGTCCCTGCGATCCCCGGATATAGGGAACATTGGTGAACTGGACCGTCGCGCCGCGATGGCGCCGCTTGCCGTTCACGAGCACCAGCGTCTGGTCCGGCGGCAGGCCGCGCAGCGAGAAAGGCCGGGTAAAAACGGCGCCGTCGTTGCTGACGAGGCGCTGGACATTGAGCGACGGGACCTCGGTGCGCAGGAGATCATTCATGTCGGCCGTGCCCTTTTCGAGCAGTTCGGCACCGGTGATGATGTCGATCGGCTGAGCGGAATCGGCCGCCTTGAGATCGTTCCGCCGCGTACCCGTCACGACGATTTCGCCCTGCGACGCGCCTGGCCCCGGCGCCTCTTTGGCGTTATCCTGCGCGAAGGCGGCGGCGGCCGACATGCCTGCCAGGACGGCGATAATCGAGCCACTCGTGCGAAGCAATTTTCTCATGGTCCCCTCCCATTTGCGAAAGCTCTCGGCTTCGCCACCGAGCTATCTTCGCGGCCTTGGCATGACCAGAAATAATCACCACTCATCGCTATAAACGAGATGGTTATTCCATATGGTTATATCTCTCGCTGCGGCATCGAGCAGCGCCCGACCGCGCGGCATGCCGGGCGCGGCGATGCCGGACACTTCGCGCAGCTTGTCCTCGACCGCCCGGGCGACATGCCGCGTCGGCACATGCTCCTTATTTTTTGTCCATATCGTGCCCGGCATGAGGATCGGGTTCGGGTTCGACAGGTTTCGGCGCTTCCGGCGCGGCCTTTGCCCGCGGCGGCACAGCGGCCTTCGCGGCGGGTTCTTGCTTGGGGCGGGATTTCTCCGGAGGCATCGCTTCTTCGGTCGGCGCCGCCGGGGCAGACGCGGCGGGCGGCTCGTCCGCTACGGGCATGGTCTCGACCATTGCGGGCGGCTCACCGGCAGTGACCTCACTCTGTTCCGGTGTGACGTCGCTCTGCTGCGCGGGCTCAGTGCCGCATCCTGCCAGAGCAAATATCAGCGCGGCGGCGCTCGC
>NZ_JAEULM010000044.1 GCF_016793825.1 Sphingopyxis sp. | reverse complement strand
GAAAGCAGGAACAAGGCAACGGTTCCAAATTTGCTGCACTTGAAGGGCGCCACGGAGCGACCCGCTTGCTGAGAGGAACCCAAGTGCAACCAATTTCTCCGCATGGAACAGTCAGGGTCGCCGTAACGATCGACGATCTTTTCTTGTGGGACGGAACACCGATCCCCGCTGATCGGTCGGCTGCGCGCACGGCGCGCGAAATGACGGATGCGTTCGCGGGTCACGCCATAAAGGGCGTCTACAGCTTTTCGAGCACGGCGCCCGCCGATGGGGATCCCACGCTTTACAGGGTGTTCGATCATTGGGTCGAGACCGGGCACCATGTGGCCAATCATACCCATTTGCATGCCAGCCTGAACTGGGTCGATGCCCCCACCTATATCGCCGATATCGAACGTACCGAGAAACTCATCGGCAGGTGGACGGCTCAAGCCCCGACCAAATATTTCCGGTATTGCATGGATATGTGGGGCAACGCGCGGGAGAAGCGCGATGGTGTCGAAGCGTTTCTGAAAAGCGAAGGCTTCACATCGAGTCCGCTCAGTGCCTGGTTTTACGATCACGCCTGGATCGTCCCCTATTGGCGCGCGCATAAGCTCGGCGACCGGGAAGCCTTAGCCTATCTGCGAAAGACGTTCGTCGATACGGCGGTCGATCAATTGCGCCGTCACGTCGCGCTTAACTGGGCGATGTTCGGCCGCAATCCGCCGCTGATCTGGCTTGCCCATGGCTCGCCCATCGCGGGTGAGTGCATGCGCGAAATCCTCGACAGATTTGCCGAGGGCGGCGTCGAATTCATTCCCCTTGAAGAAGCGATGGCTGATCCATTCTACAGTGTGCAGCCCATCGTCACGGAACGATTCCGCAACCAGACGCAGAAATGGGCAGACGCAAAGTCCGTCAGCATGGCCGGCATCCCGCCGCAGATCTTGGACGAACTGGACAATATTGCCTATATCGAGGGGCACAGCACTGGCGAAGTGTTCCATGATATTCTGCTTCGCCTCTGCAACTCCATGGGCGGTGACTTTTCCTGGCCGGGCTGGGATTGACCATGGCCCCCAGCCAGGAAGCAATGCTGGACACGCGATGGAAGCCGCTCCGGAATTTGGACGATATTCTCGATATTGAACGGGTGCCCTTCGACCAAAGGGTGTCCGCTTCCACGACATATGACCTCTTTCGTTCGGCTGCCGATCGCTTTGCCGATCGGCCGGCGCTGACAACGCTGCCGAAAGGAACGCCGTTTTCCGGCGGTCGGACGTTAAGCTATCGTGACCTGTTCGATACCGTGACACGGACGGCAAATCTGTTTCGCAGGCTCGGGTTGCAGCACGACGAATCTGTTTCGATCCTGCTGCCCAATATCGCGGAGTTTCAGTTCGCGATGTGGGGCGCAGAGGCCGCTGGCCGCGCCAATCCCATCAACCCGTTTCTGGATGTCGAAGCGATCGGTGCCATCGTCCGCGCGGCCCGCACCCGAATATTGATCACCCTGCCGCCCGGGCATGCGTCCGGACTGTTCGAGCGCGCCAAAAAGGCGTGTCCGCCACACGTCGTCCTGATCGCGGTTTCAGATGAAGCAGTGGACGGCGACGCGATCGATTTCGCGGCTGAGCTGGCCTTGTCTCGCGGCGACCGGCTCGACTTCGTCTTGCCGGCGATGGACGATGCCATTGCGGCGCTGTATCACACCGGCGGCACGACCGGGAAAGCGAAGCTGGTCACGCACTCGCATCGCAACGAAATCGCCAATGCATGGCAAAGCTGCTGCTGTTTCGCCCTGACCCGAGACGATGTCGTCTTCAACGCGGCACCGCTGTTTCATGTGACGGGTTCGATCCTTCTTAGCCTAGCGCCGTTTTCGGAGGGCGCGCATGTCGTGATGGGTGGTCCTGACGGATTTCGGACCGCGGACACGATCGCGTCATTCTGGAATATCGTCGCCGGATACAGAATCTCGGTCTTCTGTTCCGTGCCGACTGTCTACGCGACATTGTTGAATAGCCCGGTCGAGGGGCATGACATTTCCTGCTTGCGGCTCGCGATCTGCGGCGCCGCGCCATTGCCGCACTATGTAGCGGAGTCCTTCTTCGAGAAGACGGGAGCGATGATCATCGAGGGGTACGGAATGACCGAAACCTGTTCGACGTCGATCGTCAATCCGCGAGACGGAGAACGCAGAATTGGCGCCGCCGGTATCCGCGCTCCTTATCAGGACCTTCGCATCACTGTTCTCGACGATGCGGGCGTGTTCGTTCGCGATGCAAAAGTGGGCGAGGCGGGGGCTCTTCTGCTTCGCGGTCCCAATGTCACGCCGGGTTATTTGCCGCATTCAGCCAATGAAGGGGCGAGACCGCTGCCCGGCTGGCTCGATACCGGCGACACTGCGCGCATGGACGATCAAGGCTATATCTTCCTGACGGGGCGCAAGAAGGATCTGATCATCCGGGGTGGTCACAACATCGACCCTGCGATCGCCGAAGATGCCCTTGCGGGGCACCCTGCGGTTGCAGCGGTGGCTGCGGTGGGAAAGCCAGACGGATATGCGGGCGAACTGCCCGTCGCCTATGTCGTGCGAAAGCCGGGATATGACGTCACGGCGGAAGACCTTGTGGCGTTCGCGCGCGACCGCGTCGCCGAGCGGCCTGCCGCCCCCAGCGACATATACATTGTCGATGCGCTTCCGATGACAGCGGTGGGGAAAGTGTTCAAACCGACGCTTCGCCTCGACGCCGTGCGCCGGACCTGCCTTGCGCTTCTCTCACCCGATCTCGGACATGCACTCGACGACATCGTCGCTGTCAATGATCCTTCACGGGGGACCGTAGTCGAGGTGGCGATCGCGGGGCCCCCGAACGAGAGGCTGGCCGATATCGTCCGGGGAATATTGAACCCGCTTTCACTTCACTTCGACGTCAGGTGGAGCGGTGAAAAGTCCTGAGGTGACGGCGCGCAGGGTGCAGTAGGTCGGCTGGTGAAAAGCAAGCGGCACCGTGATTTCAGACCGTGGGTCGGACGATAGGGCGCACGCCAAACCCGAATAGCATCGATAGGAGTTGGATAATGGACCGCAGCGATGACGTGATAGTCGGGCCGGCATTTGCCCCCGATTCAGCGGCGGATTGTCTGTCGGGAGACTGGGATATTGGCCTCAACGCATGTTTCGAATGTTGCGATCGTCACGCCGCAGTCGATGCCGACAGGCCAGCGATTTATTTTGAAGACGAGGGCCGGTCGAGCGTTACGACATTTGGCGAGCTTCGGGCGCGATCGACTGCCTTCGCGGGCCTATTGACCCGGCTGGGTGTACAGCCCGGCGACTGTGTCGCGGCCCTTGTTCCGCGCAGCCCCGAACTGGTCGTGGCGGCTTTGGGGGCATGGAGGATAGGCGCCATTTTCATGCCGTTGTTCACCGCTTTTGGCGAAGCGGCGATCGGGCATCGGCTCCAACAGGCAAATGCCGCTGTGTTGATCGTCGATGAAGCCTATCTTTCGAGTGTCGAAGGGATCGACAATCGCCCGCCTTCCATTCTGATCTCGAACTTTGGATGTTCTTGTAGCACGACGGAATCTTGGGACCAAATGGTCGCCGCGGCGACGCTCTCCGAACCGATCATGTTGGACCGCGAAGCGCCCTTCCTTCGCATGTTTACCTCCGGGACGACCGGCAAGCCGAAATCTTTGGATGTACCGCTCCGCGCGCTGGTCGCTTTCGCGGTTTACATGCGCGAAGGGATCGATCTGCAACAAGCAGACCGGTTCTGGAATCTTGCCGACCCTGGCTGGGCCTATGGCCTATATTATGCGCTGATCGGTCCCTTGCTGCTCGGCATTCCGACTGTTTTCAGCAAGCAGGCCTTTGATCCGTATCTCGCCATAGAGATTATTCGACGGCTGAAAATCACCAGCTTGGCCGGGTCCCCCACGGCATTCAGGCTGCTGATGAAGGCTGGCCCCGACGCCGTCCGGCCGATCAGGAAGCAGCTGCGGGTCGTCTCAAGCGCGGGAGAGCCGCTGACCCCGGAGGTCAGCAACTGGTTCCGCGAACATCTCGGCGTAGATGTCCGTGACCATTATGGGCAGACGGAGCTTGGCATAGTGCTCGTCAGCCGCACGATGCCGGAAGACCTGGCTTCACAACCAAAGGGCAGCACGCCGATCTCTGGCTTTAGCCTCGCCGTCCTCGATGAGGCGGGAGGCGAACTTGGGCCCGGAGCCGTCGGCGAGTTGGCGGTCCACCGCACAGCATCGCCGCTGTTCTGGTTCGCAGGCTATCGGGAACGGAAAGCCCTGTCGGACTCCTATTATAGAACAGGCGATCTGGTTCAGTGGAACAGCGAAGGCGGCATTCTTTTCATCGGCCGCACCGACGATGTCATCACCTCATCAGGCTATCGCATCGGGCCGTTCGACGTCGAGAGTGCGCTGGCGGAACATGCCAAGGTTCTTGAGGTTGGGGTCATTGGAAAAACCGACGTGCAGCGGACTGAAATCGTAAAGGCCTTTGTCGTCCTGATGCCCGATGTCGACGCCACGAACGATTTGATCGAGGAACTGAAACAGCATGTTCGCAAAAGGCTTTCGGCTCACGCCTATCCCCGCGAGATCGAGTTCATTGATCGTTTGCCAAGGACACCAAGTGGTAAACTTCAACGGCATGTGTTGAAGGGGGTCGATAACAAGCGATCGCAATAGTGGCGGGATGAGGGTTGCGGGCCCCACTGTGGGTAAATCATCCGCCCGTGTCCGCTTTTTTATTCCTATTCAAAAGCGGGCCGTCTCCAATCGGTCGGTCGAGGTCGTGTCGAACGCAGAGGGGCGGGCCCCTCGGACGATGGTCGAGGGCCTGATAAAATGGGCCTCGATAATGTCCGACATCAATCGAATGAATTTCGGGAAACCGCGATTTCGATTTATTAGCCGATCGTTCAGCAAAGGGTGTGACATTGCCTCTGAATTACGGCGACATATTGGATGCGGTAGCCCCCCTTCGCGCTTCGCAAACGGCGATCTCCAGTTCCGAACGAGAGTTGAGTTGGGCGGAGTTTGACCGTCGAACCAATGCACTGGCTAGCAGTCTCATTGGTCAGGGCTTGCTGCCCGGCGACAAGCTGTGCTTCTTTCTCTTCAACGGGGCGGCCTATCTCGAACTTCTGGCCGCGTGCTTCAAGGCGCGCCTGGTTCATGTGAACGCCAATTTCCGTTACCTTGCCCACGAACTTGAACATATTCTGGAAAACTCGGACAGCAAGGCGCTGGTCTATGATGGGCGGCTGGCCGAAGTTGTCGGGGGCGTCGCGAAGCCGGTGCAGGACCGCCTGTTGATGATCGAGGTTGGCGGCGCGGTGCCGGAAAATTCGGCGTCTCGCTACGAAGATTTGATCGGCGCAGGGGACGGCCGACCGCTCGGCATCGACCGGTCGCCCGACGACCTGATCTTTATCTACACCGGCGGTACGACCGGCCATCCGAAAGCCGTCATGTGGCCGCACGCCAGCCAGGTCGTCGGCCTGCTCGGCGGGGCGATCACCGACGGCGCCTTTCCGCGGACGGTGCAGGAACTCGCAGCCCGGCTGGATGATCCGAAACCTTATCTGCGACCGCTCATTGCGTCCCCGCTGATGCATGCATCCGGGCTCTATGCGGCGATCACCACGCTCTGCAACGGGGGACATGTGGTGCTCACCGACAACAGCGGTCCCTTCGATGCGGCGCATCATTGGGCGCTGGTCGACAAATATGGTGTCGACGCGATCTCGCTTGTCGGCGACACATTTGCGCGTCCGATGCTCGATGCGCTCGACAAGGGACGCGTCGATGGCAGTTCGGTGAAGCTGATCGGGTCATCGGGCGTGATGTGGAGCCGCGAGGTCAAGCTGGGTCTGCTCAAACATCTGCCGCAGGCGACGCTCTATGATGCGCTGGGTTCGTCGGAGGCGATGGGGCTTGGCAGCTCGATCATGACTGCGGCGGGGGAGACAAAGACGGCGACCTTCAAGATCGGGCCATCCACGAAGGTCTTTAACGAGGCGGGGCGCGAGGTTGTGCCCGGATCGGGTGAGGCAGGTTATCTGGCGCGTAGCGGTCCGATGCCGCTCGGCTATTACAAGGACGAGGAAAAGACGGGAGCGGCCTTCAGGACGATCGCGGGCGAACGCTATATTGTTCCCGGCGACCTTTGCACCGTCGATGCCGACGGCACGATCCACCTGCTGGGGCGCGGGAGCAATTGCATCAACAGCGGGGGGGAAAAGATTTTCCCCGAAGAGGTGGAGGAAGCGCTCAAGCGCCATCCGCAGGTCGCGGATGCGCTCGTGTTCGGATTGCCCGATCCGCAATGGGGCAGCGCGGTGCAGGCGGTCGTCGGGCTGGAACCGGGCACGACGGTTGAAGGAAGCGATCTCAGGGCCTATCTCCGCAGCGCGCTCGCGAGCTACAAGATCCCGAAGCAGATTGTCGTTGGGGACCAGACTCTCAGGCTCGCGAACGGGAAGCCCGACTATGCGACGGCGAAGGCGGTTTTTGCGCGCGATCGGGGTTGAGCCTACCGCGCGCCTTCAACCTCGACGCCGCAGCTGTTGATGAACATTGCCAGCGAGACATAGGCGCCGACGGTAAAGATGACGTCGATCGTCCGCTGGACGCCGAACGCGGCGGTCATCGCGCCCCAGCCGTGATCGGACAGGCGCTGATCCGCGCATAATTCGTCGGTTGCGGCGAGAAGCAGATTATGGACTTCCGCGTCCATCGGCCGCCGGTCGTGAATCCGCTTGATCTGCTCGTCACTCAGTCCGACTTTCAATCCGATGTGGCGATGATGGTGCCATTCATAGTCGCAGCCGGCATTGAGTGCCGCGCGCAGCACCACGATCTCGCGCAGCAACGGGTCGAGCGCCGAATTGCGCATCGTATAAAGGCCGAAATCGCGCCAGGCATCGACGATGTCCATATGATGGGCCAGCGTCCCGAAGACATTGGGGTAAGCGCCCTTCGGGCTGGTGAATGGTTTCAGGAACCGGCTCTGCCGTTCGTCGAGTTCGGCCGGTTTCAACGGCGGCAGGCGAACGCTGGTCATGGTCTGGCCCTTCTGTGAGTTCGATACGCCGTTGCGGCCTAGCAGAGGCCGCCGCCGCCCGTGATTGATCCTGCAGATACCGCGCATGCGCGGGTTCGATGCCCGCTGGCAGCGCGGCCCGCTATCCTGAGACCGGGCGGCGGCACCGTCGCCGTCGGGAGAGCAATATGAGACTGGAAGGCAAGATCGCTATCGTGGTCGGGGCGGGGCAGGCCGATGGCGAGACGATCGGTAACGGACGCGCGACGGCGATCCTGTTCGCTCGGCATGGCGCCCGCGTTCTTCTTGTCGATCGGGTTGAGCAATCGGCGATCGAGACAATGGAAATGATCGCGGCCGAAGGCGGCACGTCGAGCGTCTGCCGCGCCGACATCACCCAAGAAGAGGATTGTGCGCGGATCGCCGCGACTTGCATCGACCATTATGGTCGCATCGACATCCTGCAAAATAATGTCGGCATAGGTCATGGCGACAATGACGCGACGCGCCTCGAGGCCGCGGCGTGGGACCGGATCATGGATGTCAATCTGAAGGGCATGTACCTGACGAGCAAATATGTGATCCCGCACATGCGCGAACAGAAAAGCGGCGTGATTACCAATATCTCGTCAGGTGCTGCCGTCGTGTCGACCACCTACATCGCCTATAAGGTATCGAAGGCGGGGGTGAACGCATTGACGCATTCGCTCGCGATGGCGAACGCCAAATATGGCATTCGCGCCAATGCGATCATGCCGGGGCTGCTCGATACGCCGATGGCGATCGGCCATCACACGGCGGCGCGCGGGATCGACGCCGACAAGCTGCGCGCCGAGCGCAATGCGATGGTGCCGCTGAAGAACCAGATGGGCGATGCGTGGGACACAGCCTATGCGTCGCTCTTCCTCGCGTCCGACGAAGCCAAATTCATCACCGGCGCGGTGCTGCCGGTCGATGGAGGGCAGGCGGCGCGGATCGGACTGTGACCGGCACACCTCCTGCCGGCTTGATCGATCCGGCGCTGCTGCCGTTCGTCGCCGAGCAGCAGCGCGTCAATGACGGGATACGGCAGGCGGCGCGGGCGATGCCGCCGATCGATGGCATTGATCCGATTGCACTGCGCCGATCGCGCAGTCACAACCGCGATGGCAGCATCAAGCCTCCGCTCGACAAGATCGGCAGCGATGGACGTATCGCCCTTGCCAATGGCGCGGAGGTCGCGGTCCGTGTGTTCGCGGAGGGCGATCCCCACGGAGTTTTCGTCCATTACCACGGCGGCGGCTGGGCGCTCGGTTCGCTCTATGAGCAGGATCTGTATCTGGCTGCGATCGCGCGGAACGCGGGCGTCAAGGTTATCAGCGTCGACTATCCGCTCGCTCCCGAACATGAGCTTACCGAAATACTGGATGTCGGTGCGGCCGCGTTGCAAGCGATCGTGGCGGCGCATCACGGACGGCCTGTTTGCGTCGGCGGGGAGTCGGCCGGCGGCCATGTCGCCTTGTCGAGCCTGCTTCGCCTGAGGACCCGACCCGATCTGCTCGCGGCGATTTCGGGCGCGGTTCTCTGCTATCCGATCACCGACCTGTCGATGACGCCGTCGCAGCGGAGTTGGGGCAAGGATTTCCTCAACCTGTCGACGGAGTGGCTGGAGTGGTTTTACGCTCTCGCCCTGCCCGGGCATTCGCGCGACCAGCGTGGACATTCTGACCTGTCTCCACTCTATGCCGATCTGTCAGGGCTGCCCCCAACATTGCTTTGCGTCGGCGAGCTGGATCCACTGCTCGACGATTCCCTGTTTCTCGAAAGGCGGCTGGTTACGGCGGGAAATGAGTGCCGCTTGCGGGTGTTTCCGTCCGCTCCCCATGGCTTCAACGGGCAGTCGACGCAAATGGCGGCGGCCTGCAACGGGCTGATCCAGGCCTATGTTCGTGAGCGGGTAGCCGGTCTGGACGAGGCCGACCTCAACCCATAGGATCGAACCGGCAAAAGGCGGATGAGCGGTCGAGGGGAAGGCCGACAGGGGTGGGAGAGTAGCGGCCATGAAACCTTCCTATTTGCGGAGCATCGATCTCAACCTGCTGCCGATCCTCGACGCGCTGATTACCGAGCGTTCGGTCACCAAGGCGGGGCTGAAGATATTCCTGACCCAGTCGGCGACCAGCACCGCGCTGCGCCGGCTGCGCGAAACCTTCAGCGACCCGATACTCGTCCGGCAGGGACAGGCGATGGTCCCGTCGCCCAAGGCGCTGCAGATCAGCAAGGAATTGCGGGCCGCCCTTTCCGAACTCAACGACATCGTCGGCGCGCTGAAGAAAAAGGATGGACAACCGCAGGGGCGAACCGTGACGATCAGCGCCCCCGAACATGTGCATCTGACCCTCGCCGATGCCGTTCGCAATCTGATGCTGAACGACGATCCACCGCTCTATGTGGGGATGCAGACGTTCAACCGGAAGAATATCCTGCAGCTGATGGAACGGGGGGAGGCCGACCTCGCACTCGGTACGTTCGACAAGCTTGCGCCGCCTTTTCATCGCCAGCCGATCTATGAGGAGGAGATGATCGTGATCCTGCGCAAGGATCATCCAATCATGGCGGCGGCATCCGAGCACGACCGCATCTCGATGGCCGACTTTACGAGCTATCCGCACATGGTGGTGGCCGACACCGACAATATCGAGGATGCGAGCATCTCGCGCTGGCTCGCGCGCAAGGCTGTCGTTCGCAAGGTTGGCGCTATCGTCGGGCATATTTCGATGGCGGTCGACATTCTGCGCAATACGGACCTGATCTGCCTCGGCTCTGTGCGCAGCCTGCAGGCGATCCCCAACGGCGAAACCTATCTGTCTTCGCTTCGCCTTCCGGAGGCTTTGGGGCAGGATCGCTATCAGGTCGAAATGATCTGGCACGATGACACCGACAACGATCCGGTCCTCGACATGGTGCGGCAGACGTTGATCGACTTCGGGAAGACGCTCTGACGCTACTCGTAGACGGAGAGTAAAATCGCGCGAACGCTGTCGGCGCCATTCGGGAGGTCGTCGGTCAGTCCGAGCGAGGCGGCGGCGCGCATGCTCGCGCTGGCGACCGCGTCGATATCTTCGGGCTTGCCGCCCGCCGCAGAGAGCGTCGCCGGCAGGCCAAGGCCGGCGATCAGGGCAGCTAGCCGGTCGGCGCCTTCGTCAGCCACCGCCTCGCGTTTCCGTCCCGACGTTTCGACCCCCATTGCCGCCGCGATGCGCACCTGGGCGTCCAGCGTGTCGTCGCGCAGATAGCGCATGACGGCGGGCAGCAGGATGCATGAGGTGACGCCGTGCGGGATGTGCATCCGCGCGCCAATCTGGTGGCCGAGGAAATGGCTGAGCCGCATCCCGGAGGCGCCGACACCGGCGATCGACATCCAGGCGCCCAATTGGCACGCTGCCCGCGGTTCCAGATCCGTGCCCCTCCGCGTCAGCGGCAGGTTGTGAAAGAGCAGACGCACCGCTTCGAGCGCGAGGGCATCGACATAGGGGTGCGGCCGCCGCGACCAGACGGCTTCAAGCGCATGGTCGAGCGCTTTTATCCCGGTTCCAAGCCACAGGGCATCGGGTGTATCGACGGTCGCCGCGGGATCGAGGATCACGCACGCCGGCGATACGCGATAATCGATGACGAGCGCCTTTTCGCCATTCGCTGCGGTATAGCCGGCGCCGGGCGAAAATTCCCCCGCCGACAGGGTGGTGGGTATTGCGATCTGGGGTATCGGTGCGTCGCCGGTCCGGTCGGCGAAGCGGCTGGTCGCGACCTTGACCGTATCGAAAACGCTGCTTCCGCCGATCGAGACGACCGCATCCGCGTCGCTCGTTTCCAGCGCGGCTACGACGTGATCGACATCCTCTTCGGGCGAATGCTCGCGACACGCGGCGAATAGGCCCGCCAGCCGATCGCCGACCAGCGCCTCCACTCGCTGTACATTCGGCGTGTTCGCCAACACGCTTTTGGACGTTGCGACAAGCACGCGCGTCGCGCCGATCGCGTCGAGGCGTTTCGGCAGGCGATCGATGCTCCCTGCGCCGGATTCGACCCGATCGGGTCCAATCGTCCGAAAGCTGCGAGCCTGGGAATAGATTGTATTCATGATCTTTTCTTCGACCTTCCCGGATGCGCTGCCCGAAACGCTCAGGCCTCGGTTCACGGGTACCATCAGCCTTGGGTCATCGTGCCATCCATATCGCAGATGCCAGCCATGTCGTTCAGGGATTTGACCTCTTGCTGCATTGCTGCTTCATTTTGCGAAATAAAATTACAAAGTTTGCCGCCTGACGGAAAGCCTTCCGCCAGGACTACGGCGAAAGGGGTGGGAGGATCATGATGAAAAAGACGAAGGGTCAAGGGTCGCCTTCGCTGCGAAACATTCTGCGCTCGACGACTGCGGCGAGGTATTTGTCACGGGGTTTGTGTGTCGCGGCCGTGGCCGGCCTGACAAGCCCCGCCTTTGCCCAGACGACAGCCCCGGCGCAGGACGCCGGCGCCACGGAAGCATCCGATGGCGACATCGTCGTGACCGCCTTTCGCCGCGACCAGCGCCTGATCGACATCGGCGCCAGCATTTCGGCGCTCTCCTCCGAAAACATCGCCGAAGCGCGCGTCGAACAGGTCAAGGATATCGCACGTTCGATCCCGAACATCGACGTCCGCGAATCCATTCCTGGCGTGTCCCCCGTGCTGACGATCCGCGGCGTCGGCCTCGATGATTTCAGCACGACCAACAGTCCGGCGACCGGCGTGTCGATCGACGATGTTCCGCTGTCATCGATCGCGCTGATGAACGCCGACTTCTTCGATATCGAGCGGATCGAGGTGGTGAAGGGGCCGCAGGGTACGCTCTATGGTCGCAACACGGTGGCAGGCGCGATGAACGTCATCTCGGCCCGGCCGAAGGACCGCTTCGACGCGGCGGCATCGATCGGCTATGGCAACTACCAGACGCTCGATGCCGAGGCGATGATCAACATTCCGCTCGGCGAAGGGCTGGCAGCGCGCTTCAGCGGCAAGACGATCCAGCAGGAGCGGGGGTTCTGGACGAGTTCGCGGTTGATCGGCGGCGCCATCGGCGAACGCGACGTCGGCGAACGCCATGTCTGGATGGGCCGCGCGCAGCTTGGCTATGACTCGGGCGACGGGCTCGATCTCAACCTGAAATATGAATATCAGCAGGCCCGGTCCGAAATGGGCCAGTATGAATTCTTTGGGGCCTTTGTACCGGGTCAGCCCTTCGTGCTTTGCGCGCCCGTGCTGGCGGGCAAGGTCGACAACAGCCAATGTGCGGACGCCTACGGCTTTACCAATACCAGCAACGATCCCTACGACATCGATCAGTCGGCCGATCTTCCCTACGATCTCAACCAGCATTCGCTGTCCTTCGCGGCAAATTACGATCTGGGCGACGTCAAGCTGACAGCGATCACCGGCTATATCGATTTCAAGCGCGCTTACCGGATCGACGTCGACGCCACGCCGCGCGACGAACTGGACTTCATCCAGCGTGACAATGTGAAGCAGTTCACCCAGGAACTGCGCCTTGCGCACGATTCCGATCTGGTCGACGTCATCGTCGGCGGCTTTTATTCATGGGACCGCGCTCGCGGGCTCAATGACAATATATTGACCGAGTTTCCGCTCGTATTGTTCGGTTTCCCCAGTCAGACGGGTTACACCACCTTCGACCAGAAGACGAAATCTGCGGCCGGCTTCGTGAATGGAACCTGGCATCTTGGCGATAATCTCGATCTGATCACCGGGGTGCGTTATACTTGGGAAAAGCGCCATTATGTAGGCGGCACCGACTTCCCCCTGTGCCCGATTGCCACCAATCCCTGTGCGCCTTTCGGTATTTTCTCGTCCTATACCGACACGACGATCAGCGACAAGAACTGGTCGTGGAAGTTCGGGCTCGACTATCGTGTGGCACCCGATACGCTGCTCTACGCCAGTGCCTCGAAAGGCACGAAGAGCGGCGGCTTCGTATCGCGCATTTCGACCATTCCGGCCCAGTTGCTGCCCTTCAACCCGGAATCGCTGATCGCGTATGAAATTGGCGTGCGGTCACAGCCGCTCTCGAACTTCACGATCAACGCCGCGACATTCTATTATGATTTCAAGAATGTGCAGGCGCTCATTCTCGACGGATCGCTCGCCGTTCCGGCGCAGCGGCTGGGCAATATTCCCGGCAAATCGGAAATCTATGGCGTCGAAGCCGATGTCAGCTTCCGGCCCTTCACCGGCTTTACGCTGCAGTCGGGGATCGGACTTCTGCACACGAAGCTGGCGCCTTTCACGAACGGCAGCGGTACTTTTACCGATAATCGCTTTTCGAACGCCCCGGGGTTCATGTGGAACGGCCTCGCCCGATACGAGACGCCGATCGGCAATGGCGATTTCAACCTCGTGCTCCAGGGCAATTTCACCCACCAGAGCACGGCCTATAAGGATGCGTCGAACGACATCTACTCGGTCCAGCATCCGTACTGGCTGTTCGACGCGCGGGTCGCGCTGTCGTGGAAGGACGGAAAATGGGAAGCCGCGCTGTGGGGCAAGAATCTGTCGAACGAGGTTTATACAGTGTCGAGCGATACGCTGACCGGGCTCGGGATCATCGGCCGGACGGTCAATCCGCCGCGCACCTACGGCCTCTCGCTGTCCTGGAAATATTGAGGGTCGGGCGATGACGATCGCGGCGATCGCCCGGCATCCCGATTGTCTGTTTATCGGGGGCGAATGGGGTCCGGCCGCGGGGGGCGGCCGGATCGCCATCGTCTCGCCCGACAGCGAGGCCGAAGTCGCGGGCGTCGCCGAGGGGAGCAAAGCAGATATGGACCGCGCGGTCGAGGCGGCGCGCGACGCCTTCGACAAGGGACCCTGGCCCGATATGTCGCCGGGCGAACGCGCGGCCTTCCTGCACAAGATGGCCGCCTATCTGACGGCAGCCGAGCCGCGGCTGGCACAGGCGTGGACCGGGCAGGTCGGGGGTCTTGCCACCCATGCGCCTGGCATGACGACGCTTGCGACAATGACGTTTTCCGGCATCGCCGCGATGGCGGACAGCTTCGAATTCGAAAGCCGCCGGGCCGGGCAAATGGTCGGCGAGGTGATAGTCCGGCGTGAGCCTGTCGGGGTCGTGGCCGCCATCGCGCCGTGGAATGCGCCCTATTTCATCATGGCCGCCAAGGTTGCGAACGCGCTGCTCGCAGGCTGCACCGTCGTCATGAAGCCTGCTCCCGAGACGCCGCTCGAGGCTTACATCATCGCCGAAGCGGCCGAGGCGGCGGAGCTTCCGCCGGGGGTACTCAATCTCGTTTGCGGTCATCGTGACGCTGCCGATTATCTGGTCCGTCATGACGGCGTCGACAAGGTCAGCTTCACCGGCTCGACCGCCACAGGCAAGCATATCGGCGCGGTGTGCGCGGGCCGTGTTGCCCGCTGCACGCTGGAGCTGGGTGGCAAGTCCGCCGCCATCGTCCGCGACGATTTTCCCACGGCGGACGCAGCGGCGCTGCTTGCCGGGACGATCAGCATGATGAGCGGGCAGGTCTGTGCGATGCTGAGCCGCGCGATCGTACCGCGCAAGCGCCACGACGCACTGGCCGAGGCGATTGCCGACGAAATGCGCAAGATCCGCGTCGGCGCCAGCACCGACCCCGAAACGCAAATGGGTCCAGTGGCGATGAAGCGGCAGCTGGAGAAGGTCGAGGGTTATATTGCCGAGGGCCGGCTGACCGCCGACCTGATCACGGGCGGCGAGCGCCCTGCGCATCTGAACCGCGGCTATTTCATCGAACCGACGCTGTTCGCCAATGTCGATAACCGCTCACGTATCGCGCAGGAGGAGATTTTCGGCCCGGTGCTGTGCCTGATACCGGCGGAGGACGAGGACGACGCGATCCGGATCGCGAACGAGAGCCGTTTCGGGCTGTCGGGCGCCGTGCTGACGCACGATGTCGATGCCGCCTACGATATCGCTCGCCGGGTACGCACGGGGACGATGAATCAGAACGGCATCAAGCTGGAACTGGGCGTGCCCTTTGGCGGCTACAAACAATCGGGGATCGGGCGCGAAGGCGGTCCCGACGGGCTGATGGCCTATCTGGAGACCAAAACCATCCTGCTCGACGGGCTGCCGGGCGCTGTCGCCTGACGGCGGTCAACCAGCCTGTTCTGCCTTGCTGGCGAGCCAGTCTTCGATGTTGGGCTGGCCGGTGCCGGCGAGGCGTCCGCCGTCCACCACCAGCGTCGTCCCGGTGACATAGGAGGCTTCGTCGGACGCCAGAAACAGTGCGGCATTCGCGATCTCTTCGGGGCGTCCGGCCCGGCCCAGCGGCAGGCTGCGCATGTAATCCCTGGTAAAGGCGGGCAGGGCGTCGAGGGCGCCGGCCAGGATCGGCGTGTCGACCAGGCCCGGGCACAGCGCATTGACGCGGATATTGTCGACCCCGTGGTCGAGCGCCAGCGTACGGGTGTAATTGATCACTGCCGCCTTGGCGGCGCTATACGGCGAAAAGCCGCGGTCGCCGCGTATTCCCGAGATCGAGGCCGTGTTGACGATCGCGCCGCCGCCTTGCTTGCGCATCAAAGGAATCGCCCTGCGGCAGGCAAAGAAGACCGCGTGGAGATCGACCTCGATCACGCGAAGCCAGGTTTCGATGCTCATATCCGGCGTCTGGCCATTGCCGCCGATGGCGGCATTGTTGACCAATATGTCGAGCCCGGTTCCGGCAGCCGACAACCATCGGTCGGCCGCATCGACCATCGCCTCGACCTGATCGGCCTTGCCGACGTCGCAGCGAATATAGCACCCATACTCCTCGCCGATCTCGCCGAGGAGCGCGGCGCCGAGATCCTCGTTGACGTCGACGATGACGACCTTCGCGCCCTCGGCGACGAAGCGGCGGACGATTGCAGCGCCGATGCCCGATGCGCCGCCGGTCACAACCGCGCCATGATCGTTCAGGCGCATGTCAGTCATGCGGCCGCAGCGCTTCGAGCCGCATATATTTCTCGCCGCGTTCGACGATGATCCAGGTCAGCGGCTGGTGCAGCTCGATCGGGACTCCGCTCAGCGTCTCGGCGTACCAACCGAAACACGCCGTCGTTTCGAAGCGGTTGTCGGGAAGCGGCGTGATGGCGATCGTTTCGAAGCGGTGGATGTTCGACTTGAGCAGCGCCGGTCCCGTGGCGAACCATTCCTGCACACCCTCGAAGCCGCGAATGATTGTGTCTTCGCTGCCGTCGGTGCCCGCCAATATGCCCTTCATTTCCTTGAAGTCGGTGACCGTCTCGGCCCGGCCGTCGCTCTGATCCTGTTTTGACGAGATCAGGCCATGGAATTCGAGCCGGGGCATGACCAGTTCTTCCAGCGGCGCGGCATCGCCGTTCAACGTATCCATGACGGCTTGCCACTGGATGAGGACCGCCTTGATCCTGTTCTCGACATAGCTGTCGACGAATTCGGGCCGCCCGAACGTGTCGCCAAGGCCGCCGGACACGCGCGTATAGACCATTCGGGCCGGTGCGACCTTCCGCAGGATGTTGTCGCAATGACTATGGCCGCTGACGAGTTTGCCGTCGGTCTCGAGCTGATACGTGTAGTTGGCCTGAAGCCGATAGAGGCCGTCACCCAGCGCCGTAACCTGAATGTCGTCATGGTTGATCGCGTGCGATCGGCGGATGCCTGCGGGAAGCGCTGCCATCGTGGCCTGGATCGCATCGACCCCCGTGATGTCGACCCCGCCGTCGGGCAGGTCGATATGCACGTCATCGGCGAAAAGGTCGGCGTAGAAGGGCGAAATATCGACCCCCGCCGGTGCTTCGAACAGCCCCCACCAGCGAAACAGCATCGAAACCGCCGTATTGTAGTCGCCGTTGTCGGCTTCGGCATAGGCCGGCCGGGATGCGAAGTTTTCAGTCACTCTTTCCACTCCCTTTGTTCACCGAATGCGGTGCGGCTGTTTTCGTCGCCGCCTCATAGATTTTCCACTGTTGTTCGATCAGGGCCTGATGGATCCGCTCGGCGTCCGACCGCGACAGCACACCGCTGAAATTGCCCATCCCCTTCGCCGCCCGCGTGCCCTCCAGAACGATTGCCATGAAGTCGCGATGCGTCTGCGCAGACATTCGGGAGAGGTCGGGCACTTTCCCGCCCGCCGCGGCATGGCATATCGCACAGTTTCGCTGGAACAACCGGGCGCCGGCCTGCTGATCCGCGGCGGTTCCCTGTCGGGGTACCGGCGGCGGCACCAGCACGGGCGCGTCGTGACGAAGGGGAGGGCGCTTCGGCACCGCGCCGCCGCCCAGCCTGAAGGCGACGATGCGTCCGCGATTGCCATAGGCATAAGCCGCTGTGCCGGGCAGGCTGGTACGCCCGAACGCACCGCCGAGCCCGGCCATGATCGCGACATATTGTACGCCGTCGATGCTGTAGGTCATCGGCGCGGCCATCATGCTCGTACCGACGGCGATGGTGCCCAATGATCGACCGCTCGCGGAATCGAGAATCGCGAGTTCGCCGGTGCTGCGGCCCTGAAAAAGCAGGCCGCCGGCGCTCGTCATTACGCCGCCGCCGTTCCAGCTCGCGAAGAACTGGCCCGCCCATGGTCCCGACGTATCGACCCGCCAGACCTCCTTTGCGGCAACGGGGTCCCATGCGATCAGGAATCCGCGCGGACGATAATCGGGCTGACCCTTCGCCAACTCGGCGATCGGCGGCAGGTCTTTTGCGGCTTCGCCATCCAGCCCAAACGGTCCCGGGGTCGGAAAGACCACCGACACCGCGGTATTCGCGCCGCCCTTCTGATAAGCGAATTTTCCCGGCGGCAGCGCAAAGATCATCGGGAATTGATAGGCGGGAATATAGACCAGCCCGGTCGCGGGGCTGAACGACATGGGCTGCCAATTATGCCCGCCGGCGCTGCCGGGGAATATCAGCCTGGGCCCTGTCGAATAATCGCCTTGCCCCGTCTCGACCGGCCGCCCCGTCTCCATGTCGACATGGCTGGCCCAATTGACCGGCACATAGGGTTTGGCGGACAGCAATTCGCCGCTCTTGCGATCGAGAACATAGAAGAATCCGTTCTTCGGCGCCTGCATCAGGACCTGCCGCAATCGGCCTCCGATCCGCAGGTCGGCGAGGATCATCTTCTGCGTTGCCGTATAGTCCCAGCTTTCGGCGGGGGTGGTCTGATAGTGCCAGAGCAGTCGCCCGCTTCTCGGATCGATGGCGAGGATCGACGATAGGAACAGATTGTCGCCGCCCGCGGGGCTGCGCAGTTTTCGATACCAGGGGGCGGCATTGCCGGTCCCCACATAAAGAATATTCAGCTTGGGATCCCAGACCATCGCATCCCATGCCGTGCCGCCAAGGCCGACGTCCCAGCGGCTATGCGGGTCCCAGGTCTTCGCGGCCATCGCAAGTTCGGGATGCTCGAAACCTTTCGCGGGATCGCCCGGCACCGTGAAAAAGCGCCACGCCTGCTTCCCCGTGTCCAGGTCATAGGCGGTGATATAGCCGCGCGCGTCGAGCTCGGCGCCGCCGTTGCCGATGACCACCACGTCGCCCGCGACTTGCGGCGCGCCCGTGATCGAATAGCCGCGCTGCCGTTCGGTGATCGTGTCGGCCTTCCACACGATGGCGCCCGATGCGGCATTCAGCGCGTAAAGATAGCCGTCGAGCGAGGCGACATAGACTTTGCCTTTCCACACCGCGACGCCGCGATTGACGACCCCGCAGCACAGCTTTTGCATGATCCCGGGGTCGATGTCGGGCATAAAGGTCCACAGTGCGCGGCCGGTTTTCGCGTCGAGCGCATAGACCGCACCCTTGGGACCGCTGCTGTACATCGTTCCGTCGACGACGATCGGGGTCGCCTCGAACCCGTCGGTCGTTTCAATGTCATATTCCCAGGCAAAGCCAAGGCGGCCCACATTGTTGCGGTCGATCTGCTTCAGAGGCGAATAATAGCTTTGCTGCCAGTCGCGCCCGCCTGTCAGCCAGTCCTCGGGGGCGCTGTCGCTCGTCAGCAATCGCTCGGTCGAAATGGCGCCTGCCTCGCGCTTATCCGGCCCGCAGCCGGCGAGCATCGGCAGCAGAAGCGGCAAGGCGAGCAACGCGACGACGCGCGGCATCATGGTCAATTCGTCTCGGGCAGGTCGAAGCGGCGCACGTCGTCGCGCTCGATCCGGATTTCGGCGATCCGGGCAAAGCGTTCGGATGCGTCGTCGATCACGCGCCAGCTCTGCCGGTTCTTGCTGATGATGCCGCTGCCGTCGGGAAAGAGCGCTTCGGATTCCATGGCGACGGTCACGAGATATTCGCCGTCGCCAACCGTATCGAACGAAACATCGTGGATCATGTGATTGCTGGCGACAACCGAGGCGAGCCGGCCGGTCACCCAGTCGTTGAGCATGGCGAAGCTGCTGACCGGCGGATCGACGTAATGCAGCGCGAAATTATCCGCCAGAAGTTCGCGGAACGGCGCGGGATCGCGAGCGGGATTCTCGACGAGACTCGTGAAATAATGGATCAGGCTGAGCAACCGGTTGCGCGCATTGAAAGGGGAGGCGTCTGCCGGCGCAGGCGCACCGTCGACATTGACCAGATGGGGAAGCGTTGGGTCGAGCGCCGTCATTTCGGCGTGGCAACGGGTGGGGTTTGTGCGGGGATCGTCGCTCCCGAGTTCCGCCGCCACCGTGATTCGACCGCCTGGCAATATCTCGACCGCGGAAGATTGGACGGCATGACCATCGAGTGCACACCATCGATGAAACCTTGCGAGCGCGGCATGCTTGATGAAGCTCTCCTCAAGGCGCTTTTTTCGTGCGGGCTCGACGGGGCGCGTCACTCTTGTTGTCCCGTCAGTCGGAAATCCGCGAAGTCGGGCGTGCGGACCATTTCATAGAAGGCTTGGAGCGTCCAAGGCATGTTGACGCCCGAGCGGCCGAACTCATTGACATAATAGCTGCCGCCGCCGCCCTTTTCCTCCTCCCACAACATTTCCCGCATCTCGGCATCGAGCCGGTCGTTATAGGATTGATAGGCCTCGCGTGTGACCTCGACCGTGCGGTTTCCGCTCTCGATCACGTGGGTGATCAGGTTGCAGATGTAGCGCGAAAAAATCTCGACCCATGTGTGAAAGCTGCCCGCCCGAACCCCGGCGTTGGGGCCATAGAGCATGAAGAAGTTCGGGAAACCCGGCATCGTCATCGTCATGTGCGCCCGGGCGCCGTCCGGCGCCCAATTGTCCTGCAACCGGATCCCGTCGCGACCGACATAATCGACCGGCCACAGATATTGCGACACCTTGAAGCCCGCACACAGCACCACAAGATCGAACGATCGCTCGACTCCCTGGTTGTCGATAATGCCCGTTGCCGTGAAGCGGTCGATCCCGCTCGTCTCGAGCGTCACATTCGGGCGGACCAGCGTGCGATAGAATCCGTTGTCGACCACAAGGCGCCGCGAAATGGGGGCGAAGTCGGGGACGAGCTTTTCGTAGAGATCGTCGCGATCGCCGACCTGCTTGCGGATAAAGCTTTTCAGCCCTTCGCGAAGCTGGTCGTTCTTCTCGTTGATCAGTCCCCCCTTCGCCTGCCAGTCTCGATCGATGCGGTGAAACGCCTGCATCTGTAGCTGCGATATATGATGGCTATAGCTGTACCACTGGGCATAGCCCGGCATATTGTCGAGCAGCCAGCGCTTCTCGGGTTCGACCCGGTTCCGGTATCCCGGGATGCCGGTGACCCAGTTCGGCGTCCGCTGGAATATGGTCAGCGATTCCGCCTTCTCGGCAACGCCGTGGACGAGCTGCGAACCCGTCGAACCGGTACCGACGACGGCGACACGCTTGCCGCTGTAATCATAGCCGTGGTTCCACGCCGTCGAGTGGAACATCTCCCCCTTGAAATCGCCGATACCCGGTATGTCGGGCAGCTTCGGCGTACTGAAGAGGCCGCTTGCGCTGATGACGAAATTGCTGCGGAGCGTTTCGGGCGTGCCGTCGGGTTTCTCGATTTGCACAATCCATTTCGCTTCCGCCGCCGACCATTCGGCGTGCGTCACTTTGGTCCCGAGCGAAATCCGGTCGCGAAGCCGGTATTTGTCGACGATATAATCGACATAATCACGTAGTTCCGCCTGCGTCGCGAAATAGCTTTTCCACGGATAGGCCTTCTCGAACTTGAACTGATAGAGAAAGCTCGTGATGTCGACACGCGCATCGGGATAATCGTTGAGGAACCAGGTGCCGCCGAGCCCCGTTTGCCGCTCGATGATCTGGTAACTTATCCCGAGAGCTTCGAGTTGGATCGCGGCGATCAATCCGCTGAATCCGGCGCCGATGATGGTCACATTATAATTTGCGATCACCTCCGGCGATGGCCGGCGCGTCCAGGCCGCCGCTCTGGGAAAACCCTCGAACGCCAGCTCCTCCCACCCGAAATCGCGTTCGGACGGGCGAAGGCTGTCTCCCGTGAACAGCTCCATCAGATACCCCGCCTCGGCCCGGTCGGGTTTCCGCATGGCGGCAGCCGCGTTCGATAACAGATATGCCAGCGCCTTTTGCCGGACCCGCTCATCGTCTTCGGGGGAAAGGATAGAGAAGAGGAATGGGCTACCCGCGCGCGAATGCTTGATGACCTTCATCGCCGCGAGTTCGGGGTCCCCGGTATGCTGGAATAGAGCGATACGCAGAACGTTCAGATTGGCGTGATCGAAAGCGCGACGAATGAAGGCTTCATCGACTTCGGTAGGCGCGCCCGATCCATGCAAATCGGGATCGAATTTTTCGCCGGGAGCGTTTTCCAACGCGCTGAACTGCATTCTATCTCTCCCGGCCTTGCGCCATTGCCGGTGGAGTAATTTATCGCGGCATCGCTCTTCAAATCGAATGGCGCAATGATCGGTATCGGTCCCGCGCATTGCCAAGCATACGAGTGGTGCGAGCCTTGGCTTTTAGACCACGGAAAGTCCTGTCCACAGCTTCTCGCTGCGAAAGCGGACTGCTCGCCACCGGCCATTCGACGTCCACGTTCAAGGCAATCGTTGACGACGGTCGCTCCAACGGATTATGTCAATAAAGTTCACAAGTTTTGGGGTGGGTATGCAAATCAGTCAGGCAGTTGCGAAAGCCGCGCGTGTTGCCGGAGCGCGGACTGCTACGATTGAAGAAGGGCTTCGTCGCAGTTGGGCCGAAACGGGCGATCGGGTAGCGCGGCTCGCCGCAACGCTTGCCATGAGCGGTATCGCGCCGGGCGACCGGGTTGCGGTGCTGTCCGACAACGGTAGCGCATATTTCGAGATCTGGTTTGCCATCCCCTGGGCGGGAGGGGTTATCGTGCCGTTGAATTGCCGGCTTGCGCCTCCCGAACTGGCCTTTCAGCTTCGCGATGCCGGTGCGGATATCCTGTTGTTCGGTCGGGAATATGAGGCCGTCGCGCAGGCGTTGCTGCAACGGGGGGCGGTGAAATCCATAATTGCCATGGACGGCGACGGCCCCGGAGTGCGCGAGGCCCTGGTGACGGCAAGTGCGCCGCTGGCCGAGGCTTCTGCCCCCGGCGACCTGGCCGGAATATTCTATACCGGCGGGACCACAGGCCTCCCGAAGGGCGTCATGCTGAGCCATGCGAATTTGACCGCGATGGCGTCGAACCTGCTGGCGCATATCGATTTTCGCGAAGGCGATGTCCTGTTCCATGCGGCGCCGATGTTTCACCTTGCGGATATCGGGACGTTGTTCGGCACGATGGCCGCCGGGACACACGTCTTTCGCCGCCAGCTCGATGCGGAGACCATGCTTGCCGATTTCGTCGAGCATCGGGTGACGCATTGCTTTACGGTGCCCACGATTATCGAACGGCTGGTCTCTTCGTCGACCTCGCGGGGCGGGCGTTTCGACGCGCTTCGTATCCTGGGCTATGGTGGTGCGCCGATGACGGCGGGCTCACAGGCGGCGGCGCGCGAACGCTTCCCGAACGTGGGCTTCTGTCAGGGCTATGGTCAGACCGAATTTCCGGCTGCGACGATCCTGACGCCCGAGGATCATCGGTCGGGCGATCCGGCACGTCTCGGCAGCTGCGGCCGTGCTTGCTACGGCTATGATATCCGGATCGTTGATGAGGACGGGCGAGAGTGCGCGCCGGGCGAGGTCGGCGAGATCGTGGGGCGCGGCGACAATGTGATGATGGGTTATTGGAACCGGCCCGAGGAAACAGCCGAGGTGTTACGCGATGGCCGGATTCACACCCGCGACGCGGGTCGGATGGACGAAAACGGCTATATCACGATCACCGACCGGCTGAAGGACATGATCGTGTCCGCCGCCGAAAATATCTATTCGATCGAAGTGGAAAATGCCCTGAGCTGGCACCCGGCGGTTGCCGAAGTCGCCGTTGTCGGCCTCCCCGATCGCGAATGGGGCGAGCGGGTCCATGCGATTATCGCCCTTGCCGATGGCGTGCCCGAGCCCGATGCGCGGGAACTCGCGGAATTCTGCCGCGAGCGGATAGCTCGCTATAAGGTTCCCAAAAGCTTTGACCTGCGCCGCGAGCCGCTCCCGCGCTCGGCCGCCGGAAAGATATTGAAACGCGAGTTGCGCGCCGAAGCGACCGGTGCGGGCGACTAGGCGGGGGGCTGCTGGCCGGCGGCGCGGATCGATCGCGCGACCGCGCGGCGCCCCGTCCACAAAATAGCCCCCGCAAGCGTCAGCGATACGATGGAGACGGTCGCAAGCGATGAAGGCAAGCCGCCGAATATATGATCGCTGAGCAGGCCGATAGCCAGCGGCCCTAATCCCATACCGAGCAGGGTCACGACCAAGAGGTAGATCGCCATCGCGCGCCCGCGCATAGGCGCAGGCGTCAGCAACTGGACCGTCGTGGCTTGCAGTCCGCCGAGGATCGACGACAGAAAGGTGCCGAGGCCGAGAAGGACAAGCGTCAGCCCGGTATCGTCCGTCAAATAGGCGGTGGCGAGCGCCAGGCACTGGGGTGGAAGTGTTGCCAGCACCAGAAGGACTGGCGCATGCACTATACCCCGCCGCGCCAGCCGGTCGGATACCGCGCCGCCGGCCAATACCCCCGCGAATCCGCAAATACCGACGATGACGCCCAGCGCCGCGCCGATCTCTGCCGGAGCCAGCCCATGTTCGCGGGCGAGCAGCGCGGGGCCCCAGAGCATCGGAATATAGGCCGATATGACCGCGCAGCCATAGCCGAAGAATACGGTAGCGAAGGCTGCCGAATGCGACTTCATCATGGCGATCAGCGCGCCGATGCCCGGAACCGCGTCTGCGCTTCCGCCGCGGGGTGCTTCGCGCATAGTTGTCAGCAGGACCAGCGCCAGCGGCAGGCCGAGCAGGCCGACGAGCAGCATCGCAAGCCGCCAGCCGTCAAGAAGGCCCCAGCCCGGGATATTGACGGTGGTTTGTGCGGCCCATTCGGCGATCATGCCGCCGAACCCCATGGCAAGCCCGCCGCCGAGCACGACGCCCGACGAGTAGATCGAAATCGCGAAACCCAGTTTGTCGGGCGGAAAGCGGTCGGCGATCGTGGACAGCGCAGCGGGCGAGAGAGTCGCTTCGCCGACCCCGACGAGCGCGCGCATCAGCAAAAGGCCGCCGAAGCCGGCGACCAGCCCACTGCCTGCTGTGGCGAGGCTCCAGCCGATCAGCCCGAGCACGATCAGATTGCGCCGGTTGGTCCGATCGGCAGCGGCGCCGAACGGCACGCCCAGGATCGTGTAAAACAGCACGAAGCCGAAGCCCACGAGCAGACCGATTTCGGTATCGCCGAGGTCGAACTCGCCGCGGATCGGTTCGACGAGCAGGCTGATGAGAACGCGGTCGAGGAACGACAGCATATACGCGAGCATCAGCAGGACGACGACATAATAGCTGTAGCCGAGTGGCGCGCCCGCCTCTCGCTGCCCGTCGCACGCAGCGGACGTCAAAAGGCGGCTTTCAACCAGTCGCCGAACAACCGCACCCCTTCCTTCGCCTTGTCGGGCTGGCCTATCAGATAATGTCCCGCGCCAGCGATGACGTGATGCTGTTGCGGCGCCTTGACCGCGGCCGCCATCAAACGGGCCGCATGGCTGGGCGTACAGGCATCGTCGGCGCCATGTTCGATCACCAGCATCGGCACCGAAACCCGCGCCGCGCAACGGATGCCGTCGGCGTTGCTGTCGTCATATGACCACTGCGACAGCCAGCTGCGCAGCGTCGAAAAGCGGGCCAGCCCCGTCGGCCCGTCGTTCGCCATGCGCGGATCACCAAGCATGCACCAGTTGGGCTTGCGTTCGCTCGGCTCCAATGTGGCATCGATGAAGCGGGGGTCGGCCATCGTGCCATGTGTCGTGAAACCACGCTCGTCGTGCGGATGCGAGCTCGCTTCGATCCGTGCCAGCTCGTCCTTCACCCAGGCCGTGATCCGCCGGTTGCGGGCGATCTGCGCGGCGCGATAGGTTTCGATGAAGGCCGCGTCATAGGGCGGTAGAGCCGGGTTCGCGGGATCATAGATGTTGAGCGCGGGGTCGCGGTCGAACGGCCTGCTCTCGTCGGTAATCGACGGGTCCATCCACTCGGTAAGCGTTCGGTTGCGCGACAGGTGGGCCGCAAGCAACGCGATGCCGTCGGCCTTGACCAGCCCTGCCTCGACCAGATTGACCGGGTCGCCTGACGGCGTGGCGACGACGCGCGGATCTTCTGCCTCCGCCTGGTAGAAAAGCGACAGCGCACCGCCGCCGGACCAGCCGCCCAGAATGACGCGGTCGTACCCCAGACGTTCCTTCGCATCGCGAATGGCAGCGCCGAAATCGAGCGCACATTTTTCCATGATCAGGGCGCTGTCGTTGCCACGGTAGCGCGTGTTGGCATAGATGACATGAATGCCCGCGCGCGCCATCGCGAGCGGCAGCGGCAGCCAGGCACCGCCGCCGATCGGGTGCGAAAAGATCACGACCGTGTCCGACGGCGTATCGGGTTTCAGGTGCATGCACTCGATTGCGACGCGTCCGGGTACGCCGCCATAGGTGTCCTTGAAGTGGGCGCTCTCTTCGAAAACGACGAGATAGGGGATTTTCTCGACTGCCATCGTCAGTGCCTCATCGCCGGCCAGCGACTGCCACGATTGGCCAGCGAGTCCGCCCCGAATTTCTCTTCCTTGAGCTGGCGCGTCCGTTCGCTCCACGCCGCCATGACGTCGTCGAGATGCGCCGCTTCGTCCGCCATGATCCGCTCGTGGTCCGCGGTGCGGCAGGTGATTTCGACCTGAATGCCGTTCGGATCGTACATATAGACCGATTCGACGAAATCATGATCGATCGGACCGAAGCACTTGACCCCCAATGCCTTGATCCGGTCCTGCATGGCCAGCATGTCGCCTCTGGTTTTCGCCTCGATCGCGACATGCATGTCGAAGCTGTTCTTCGCATCGAACCAGTCGGCGTCGGCGTCATAGGGCGAATCGAAGAAGGCGATGTAGTTGCCGTCGCCCAGTTCGAAGAAGATATGCATGTAGGGCGTTTCGGCGCCAGTTCCCGGCACGGTGTCGATGACCAGTCCGGCGGCGGCCTTCAGCCCGAGCACTTCTTCGTAGAACCAGCGCGTCTGCGCCGCATCCCGGCAGCGAAAGGCGTTGTGATGGATCCCGCCAAGGGGGATCGCCGGCGGCGCTTCGGCCATGGCATCTCTCCTGCTACAGGCCGGTTCGGGCCCTTGCGCAAATCAAAGCTCGCACGGCGAAGATTGTCAAATATATTTACGAATGTCTATGATGCGATCCGCAAGCGAAAGAAGAGGACAGATGATGACGGTGGAGGCGGGCGGCCCCCTGACGGGCATTCGCGTGGTCGAGATGGGACAGCTTATCGCCGGCCCCTTCTGCGGCCAGTTGCTGGGAGATATGGGGGCGGAGGTGGTCAAGATCGAGCCTCCTGGCGGTGGCGACCCCATGCGCGACTGGGGGCAGGGCGAGCCGAAGACATGGTGGCGGGTGATTGCACGCAACAAATATTCGGTCGCGCTCGACCTGCGAAGTCCGGAAGGGCAGGCCGATGCCCGCGCCCTGATCGGACAGGCGGACATATTGATCGAGAATTTCCGTCCCGGGACGCTGGAGAAATGGGGCCTCGATCCTGCCGGACTGCGCGCGGGCAATCCGCGGCTAATTGTGGTTCGTGTCTCTGGTTATGGCCAGACCGGACCCTATTCCCGCCGCGCTGGCTTCGGCGGGATCGGGGAGGCGATGGGCGGATGGCGCGGCATCGTCGGCTATCCCGATCTGCCGCCCGCGCGCATGGGAGTGTCGATCGGCGATACACTGGCGGCGACCTATGGCTGCATGGGGGCGCTCGCGGCGCTTCACCACCGGTCGGTCAGCGGTGAAGGGCAGGTCGTCGATGCGGCCCTCTATGAATCGGTGCTGCAGGTCATGGAGTCGCTCGTGCCGGAATATGCAGTGGCGGGAACGAAGAGGGCACGCTCCGGCTCGGCTTTGCCGGGCATTGCGCCGTCGAACGTCTATCCGTGCCGCGACGGCGAGTATCTGATCGGCGCCAATCAGGACGGCGTCTTTGCGCGGCTGTGCGAAAGCATGGGGCGCCCGGACCTTGCGCGCGATCCGCGCTATGCGACGCATCTGGCGCGCGGGGAGCGACAGGAAGAGCTCGACGCATTGATTGCCGCGTGGACGCGGACGCTCACCGTCGACGAACTTGAAGAACGGATGATCGACGCAGGCGTACCCGCGGGGCGGATATATGACGCCGAAGCCATGCTTGCCGATCCCCATTTCGCGGCACGCGATGCGATCGTGACGGTAGACGATCCCGCCCGCGGTCCGACCCCCATGCAGGGCGTCTTCCCGAAATTGTCGGCGACGCCCGGAAGCATCCGCAAACCAGCACCCGTCGCCGTGGGCGAGGATAATGACGCGATTTTTGCCCGGTGGCTTGACCGCACGACAGAATGATAACGTCAAATATATTGACATTGTTGTTCGATCGGCGACAATCGCGGCGAACGGATAAGGGAGGCAAGGATGAGCGAAGCGCTGGCTGATCGCCGGATCCCGACGGGTGGCGACTATCTCTCCGCTGCGGAGCTGGCCGCACTGACGCCCGAGATACTGATCGACCGTATGGCGACGCTGAAGCCGCTCGCTGCGGACCACGCAAACGAGGCCGAGCGGCTGCGCCGACCGGTCGATGCCGTGTGGAACGCGATCCGCGCGACGGGCTATTTCTATGTCTATGTGCCGCGGCGCTTCGGCGGACTCGAATTCGATCCCGATACCTATATCAGCGCTACGCTGCCGCTTGCTGAGGCTTGCCCGTCGACGGCCTGGGCGGCCTGCTTTGCTGCCGAACATAACTGGCTGATCGCGCAGTTGCCCGAGGCGACGCAGGCCGAGATCTGGGCTCGCTTCCCCTATGTCATCGCGCCCAGCTGCGCGTCACCGCCCGGACGGGCCGAACCGGTCGACGGCGGGTTCAGGCTGACCGGCCGATGGAAATGGGGATCGGGCGTGATGCATGCCGACTGGGTGATGCTGAATGCGATGGTGCCGGTTCCCGAGGGATCGCCGCCAGATGCTCGCATGTTCATCCTGCCCGCGGGCGACGCGCGCGTCATCGACACCTGGCAGATGGCGGGCATGGCGGCGACCGGCAGCAATGACATTGCGGTCGACGATCATTTCGTTCCCGAAGGGTACGGCTTTGCGGTCGGGCCGGTGCGGTCGGGTCGGGGAAACGGGCGCGAGATCCACGGCAATGGCCTTTATGGGTCACCGATGCTGCCGAACCTTTGCGTCACGGCATCGATTCCGGCGCTTGGCGCGGCCCGTGGCGCGATCGCGCTTTGCCGCGCGCGGCTTGCCGGCCATGTGAAGATGGGCATGGCGACGACGTCGGTCGACAAGCCTGCCGCCCAAATGCGCCTTGCCCGTGCCGACATTCTTGCCCGGTCGGCGGAACTGGCAATCCGTTCGGTGGCGCGCGAGAATATTGCGATCGGTGCTATCGACGAGCCTGCGCAGACGATCGAGCGCATCCGTCTGCGTGCGCAGGTCGCCTTTGCGGTCCAGCAATGCGTCGAGGCGGTACGGACCTGCTGTGAAGCTGTCGGGTCGAGTGTCCATGCCTTGTCGAACCCGCTGCAGCGCATGCTTCGCGACGTTCAGGTGATGCAGAGCCACATCGTCTATGATCAGGACGTCGCCACCGAACTGCACGGCCGCGCGCTCGTCGGATTGCCGCCCAACTCGGCTCTGTTGTGAACGGGGCAAAGAGGCTTGGCAAAGCACGGCTCCGGCGGGCATAGGGGCGATATGGGCGATATACCTCTTCACCGTTCGGATTATCTGATTGTACCCTTGCTGCAGGGTTTCGAATGGTTCGACGAAAGCCTCCAGCGCAGCCTCGTCGCGAACGGTCAGCCCGCGTTGACCCGGCCGGAATCGATGGTCATGATGCATGTCCAGTTGGGTATCACGCGCCCCGCAGACATTGCGCGCAGCCTGCGTATCACGCGGCAGGCGGTGCATTCGACGATTACCTCCCTGGTCGAACGTGGCATTTTCGCGCTCGAGGACGATCCCGATGATGGCCGCATCAAGCAGGTCGTGCTGACCGCGCTCGGAAATGCCATGCGCGCGGACGCGAAGCAGATCGTCGATCAGCTCACCGATGAACTGACGCGGCGGATCGGCAAGCGCGCGGTGCAGGCGCTACGCGAGGCCTTTGTCGCCGACTGGGGATCGCCCGCAACGATTACGCTGCGCGGCGGCTGATCCGCCGCCGCGCAAGCGCGATCAGAATTTGTAGCGCGCCTGGATCGAGACGTTGCGCGGCGGATCGACGACCGTGACGCGCGCCGCCGGATTGAGGAAGGTGTTCGCGAGTCCCGCGGTATTGCTGTATGCGTTGGTCAGCTTGTTCGTCAGGTTGCGCCCGACCAGGGCGACCTCCCAGCCTTCATCGATCATCCCGAACGAAAGTCTCGCATCGAGTTTCAGCCAGCTGTCCTGCCGCGCGACCGGGTCGTTGGTGAAGTCGCGGAAGTTCCCCGACTGGAAGCTGGGTGAAATCGTCGCCTTGATCTGCAGGCTGTCCCCCACGGGCACGCTCACCGTGCCGTTCACCGCGCCGGAAAATTTGGGAGTGAAGCCCAGTCGCTGGCCCGTCTGGTTGCAGGTGCCGGGCAGGGTGCCGTTGCTCGGCTGCAATGCGTAGCAGGGGCCGGCGGTGAAATCGACATATTTGGCGGTGGGCAGCCAGGCAAGGCTGCCGTCGAGCTGGAAAGGACCGCTGCGCGCGAGGAATTCGGCTTCGAGCCCCGCGATGCGTGCCTTGGGGGCGTTGCCGGTGAAAAAGATGGCGGCGAGCGAGCCCGGAACCGAAATACCTGCCGAAACCTGCAGGTCGCGGTAGGTCGTATGGAAGGCCGCGAGGTTCAGATATCCGGTGCCGGGAAAGCTCAGTCGCGCGCCCGCTTCGAAGGCGGTCGACCGTTCGGGCTTGTAGGCGAAGGTCGCCGCAGATGCGTTCGAGATCGCACCCTGGAAGCCCGCACTCTTGGACCCCTTGCCGAAGCTCAGATAGAGCATCGAGTTGCGATTGGCGTAAAACTGGATCGATGCGGCAGGGTCGAAGCGACTGTCCTTGGTCTTGCCACTGAAATCGGCCTGCACGGCGCCGACACGGTCGGTTGCGGCCTGGGTGCCGCCCAGACGGAGGTAGTCCGCGCTCTTTTCCTGATGCGTCCAGCGCCCGCTACCGTTGATCCGCAGGCTTTCGGATACGATCCACGTCAATTGGCCGAACACCGAGAGGGCGCGGTCTTCCTGATTGAACTGGCGGAAGGTGCTGGCCGCCGGCGCAAAGAGCACGCCGGTCGTGCGTTCTTCGTCAAGGTCGGCGACCGAATAATAGGCCCCGACCGAATATTCGATTTTGCCGCCCGACGGAGAGGTGAGGCGGACCTCCTGCGACAATTGTTGAAAATCCTGATCGAAGTCGGCTGTCGCGAAATTGCCGGCGAAGAAGTCGGCATCGATCAGGTTGCGGTTGCGGAAGGCAGAAAAGCCACTGATCGATGTCAGCGTCGGGCCACCGAGATCGATATCGAACTGCACGACCGCATTGTCGGTGACGATGTTGTCGTATTCCGGGCCGTTCAGCAGGCGGCTGCTCTTGCGATAGTCGCGAAACTCGTTGTTCGCAGGGGCGAAAACCTGCACCGGCGATCCCTCGATATCGACGTCGGCATGCTCATATTTGGCGAGCAACGTCACCGGCCCGCTCTCCAGCCTGCCCGTAATACGGCCGATTAGCTCGCGCCGCGTGGGCTGATTCTGATCGACGAGGTCATTGTAGATATAACCTTCTGTATCCGAATAACGCCCAACCGCGCGGATGGCGAAATTGCCCGTGACCGGGATATCGAGCCCGGCCTCGACGCTGGGACCGTCGAACGTGAAATTATAGTCGCCGAGGACATAGCCGCCGAAAGTATCTCCCGGCCGGCGCGTCAGAATATTGATGGCGCCGGCACTGGTGTTGCGGCCAACGAGCGCCCCCTGCGGGCCGCGCAACACCTCGAGCCGTTCGATGTCGAGGAAGGGTGCCGCGAACTGGCGCGCATTGCCTGCATAGATGCCGTCGACGAACATCACGACCGATTGATCGAGCGACGGGCTGCCGGCACTCGATCCGATGCCGCGAAGAACGATCAGATTCGCGGCCGGCGTTTTCGCGATGGTGAGGTTGGGAACCAGTGGTGCGAGCTGCTCGAAATTCTGGATCGCGCGGTCTTCGAGCGTGTTGCCAGATACGACGGCTATCGAGATCGGCACATCCTGCAGCCGCTGTTCGCGGCGCTGGGCAGTGACCACAATGTCGGTTGGGCCGCTCATCTGGGCCGTCGAATCCCGAGCCGTGCCGCTTTCGTCTTGCGCGTACGCCGGCGACGCCAGCAAGCTTGCCCCGACCAGCCATATTCCTTTGCCGGAAATGCCCATTTTCGCTCTCCCTCCACGCTTCGCCAGCCCCTCGCGGTTTGCCGCTTTGTAAAGCTGGTTGACATGTTGAAGATGACGCATGAGAGTTATTATTGTCAATAGATTTGACGAAATCCCATTTCGGCCATCGGGATCGAATGGACAGAGGGAGAGATATTCACATGCGTAGCCCCGACGAAGAAGCTGCACTGGCGGTGGTCGACCGGATGAAGGAGGGATGGCAGAAGCTCGACGGCGATCTGATCCTGTCGTTGTTCCATGACGACGCGGTGATGCAGAGCATGATGAAGGAGCCGTATCGCGGGAAGGCCGAGATCAAGGCGATGCTCGACGGCTTTTTCGCGATCGCGACGGCGGTGCGGATGGAGGTGCTCAACCGCCGCGTCGAGGGCAATGTCGTCACGCTGGAGCGCCGCGATCATTTCACGGCGCGCGGTAAGTCAGGCATCCTGCCCGCGGTCGGGATTTTCGAGGTCGAGGACGGGCTGATACGTACATGGCGCGAATATTATGATTGGGGCATGTACGAGCGGCAGATTGCGGACTAGCCCCGTTGCATGATCGAACTGGTTGAAGTGTCGCCCCGCGACGGGCTGCAGAACGAAACCGCGATTCTGTCCGCGGCAACGAAGGTCGCACTGATCGAACGCGCGGTCGCATCCGGCATACGGCGGATCGAGGTGGCCAGTTTCGTGAACCCGTCGCGCGTGCCGCAGATGGCGGATGCCGAAGCGGTGATCGCGGCCTTGCGCCTCGATCCCGCCATTCGCACGATCGGCCTCGTCCTGAATGAGCGGGGCGCGAAGCGCGCGCTGGCTACGAATATCGGGGAGATCGGCCTGGTTGTGCCGATGACTGACGGCTTCGCGATCGCAAATCAGGGCATGTCGGCCGAGGGATGCGCCGCCATGGCCGAACGCGTTCTGGCAGAGGCGCGGGAGGCCGGCCGGCCGGCACAGGTGACGCTGGCGGTGGCCTTCGGCTGTCCGTTCGACGGAGCCGTCGATCCCCTTCGGGTTGTGGCGATGGCGCGACGTCTTGCCGGTTCCCCCATTCGCGAAATCTCGCTCGCCGACACTATCGGCATCGCTCGCCCCGACGAGGCAGGGCGACTCGTTGCCCTCGTCAGAGACGCCGTTGCGCCGTTGCCCGTCCGCGTCCATTTCCATGACACGCACGGCATGGGGGTCGCCAACAGCGTCGCCGCTGCAGCCGCGGGCGCGGCGACGATCGACGCCGCGATCGGCGGCACCGGCGGATGTCCCTTCGCTCCCGGTGCCGCGGGCAATGTCGCGAGCGAGGACATCGCTTATGCCTTTGGTGACCGGATCGCCGGCGGGATAGATGTGGATCAATTGGTGGACACGGGTTGTTGGCTCAACGGAAAGCTCGGCAGAGCGAGCGAAAGCGCCGTCATGCGGGCAACCATCGCCGCGCGAAACCGTTGACGGGTACAAGTGCCTGCATCAGTTTATCGTTAATTGATTTGACGTTGTAGAGGGCGCGGCGGAGACGTTCGTCGACTTACTTTTCGGGCTGCGCAAGTGGCTCGCGATTGCAAGATCTGCGACTTGAACGTCATCTTGCTGCATTTTCTTATCTGGAAGCCGAGGGTTCGCAACTGGTCAGTCGGGCGTCTTTCGAAGAAAGTGCCGGCCGTCGGTTTCACGGCAGCCGGTCATTTCCTTATTGTTACTGACGCTGTGTCAGCTTGGAGTGGCTGGTGATGAGGTTGCGATAGTCGGGGATGTGAGCTGAAAACAGCGCGCCCAGTCCTTCGATATCGTTGCGCCAGTCGCGGTGGAGTTCCGCCGCGACGCCGAACCAGCTCATCAGCTGGGCACCGGCTGCCGACATGCGGTTCCACGCCGCATCGCGCGTGATCGGATTGAAGGTGCCCGAGGCGTCGGTGACGACAAACACATCGAAACCTTCCGCCAGAGCCGACAAGGTCGGGAACGCAACGCAGACTTCAGTCACGACGCCGGCGATCAGCAGTTGCTTCTTGCCTGTCGCCTTTACGGCGGCGACGAAATCCTCGTTGTCCCATGCGTTTATCTGGCCCGGCCGAGCGATGTACGGCGCGTCGGGAAACTGTTCGACGAGTTCGGGGACGAGCGGGCCGTTCGGGCCCTCTTCGAAACTGGTCGTCAAGATCGTTGGCAGGCCGAAATATTGAGCAATGTCGCCGAGCGCCAGGACGTTGTTCTTGAACTTGTCAGGATCGATGTCTCGTACCAGTGACAAGAGGCCGGTCTGGTGATCGACCAGCAATACCGCGACATCATTCTTGTCGAGGCGGACATAGGGCTTGGACATGGTATTTCTCCATTTGTTTCAGATGCTCGCAGAGGTTCCGCGCGGCACGGCGCGCCGCCGGAGGCAGGGAAAAGCGGCGCGAGCACGTCGCCGCTCGACGTCGGGAAAAAGGGAACCCGGCCCCGTGAGGGGCCGGGTCGAGGGATCAGGTCGCGGCCTGTGCAAAGCGACCGCTGTTATAGTCGTCGATCGCCTGACGGATTTCCTTCTCGTTGTTCATCACGAACGGGCCATGGCCGAAGATCGGCTCGTCGATCGGTTCGCCGGTCAGGACGAGCAGCGTCGCATCGCCGTCGGCGTGGATGTCGACGCCGCCGCCGTCGCGGCTCAGCAGGACCATCCCCGCCTCGCCTGCTTCCTGTGTCCCGTTCACCGTGACATGGCCGGTCAGCACGACGAGTATCGCCGTGTGCCCGTCGGGCAGGGGCAGTGTGATGTCGGCATCGTGGTTCAGTCGCACGTCCCACATGTTGATCGGCGTGAAGGTCTTTGCCGGTCCTGTTGTATCGCCGAGCGTGCCGGCGATGACGCGGGCGGTGCCGGCGGCTTCGGGCAGGTCGACGACCGGAATATCGGCCGCGACGATCCCCTGATAGCCGGCGGGCGCCATCTTGTCCTTTGCGGGAAGGTTGACCCACAATTGCACCATCCGGAACGGTCCGCCGGTCTTGGCGAACGCAGAGGAATGATATTCCTCGTGAATGATGCCGCCTGCGGCGGTCATCCACTGCACGTCCCCGGGGCCGATGATCCCGCCGTTCCCGGTGGAATCGCGATGCTCGACCTCGCCGTCATAGACGATCGTCACTGTTTCGAACCCACGGTGCGGATGTTCGCCGACCCCACGCCGATCGGTCGTTGGGGCGAAATAATGCGGCCCCGCATAGTCGAGCAGCAGGAACGGGCTCACATGTTGGCCGAGGCTGTTGTAGGAAAAAAGCGAGCGAACGGGAAAGCCGTCGCCGACCCAGTGGCTGAGATCATTGCCGTAACGACCGAGGATAGTTTTCGTCATCATCTGTCTCCGTGCGTCTCGATGGGAGGAGGCGCTGTTGAAGTGGAGATAACTTCAGGACGATAATTAGAAAAGATTGAGAAAATGGACGCATCGTCCTATCTGAAGGACGATGCGAAACCTCAACGACCTCTACTATTTCGTCCAAGTGGTCGATCATGGAGGCTTTGCGCCGGCCGCTCGCGCGTTGGACATACAGAAATCATTGCTGAGCCGCCGGATCGGCCTGCTCGAGGACGGGCTGGGCGTTCGCTTGCTCAATCGCTCGTCGAGGCGCTTTTCAGTCACCGAGATCGGCCGCGACTATTATGAGCGCTGCGTCGCCATGCTCGTCGAGGCCGAGGCGGCCGAGCAGGTGATCGCGACCGCGCGTTCGGAACCGCACGGCATCGTTCGGATGAGCTGCCCGACCGGGCTGCTGGCGTTTCAGTTCGGCTCGCTCGTCGCCCGGTTCATCGCCGAACATCCGGCAGTCGAAATCCACCTGGAAGGCACCAACCGCCGCGTCGATGTGGTTGCGGAGGGCTTCGATCTGGCCATCCGCGTGCGGTTCCCCCCGCTGGAGGCAAGCGATCTTGTCATGCGCCAGCTCGATGAAAGCAGCCAATGCCTCGTCGCTTGTCCGGCTCTTGTCAGCGGAGCGCTTGTTTCTCCCGCCGATCTGAGCGGTTTTCCCACGCTCGACCTTGGCCCCCCGCGGCGTGACCATCGCTGGGAACTCCGGCATGCCGATGGAACGACCGCCATCCTTCCGCATCGCCCGCGCCTCGTGACGGACGACATGGCCACGCTGCGCGACGCGGCGTTTGCGGGCGTGGGAATTGTCCAGCTGCCGACGCTGATGATCTGGAAAGATGTCGCGGAAGGGCGATTGATTCATGTGCTGCCCGACTGGCGGCCCAAGGCGGGAATTGTTCACGCCGTTTTCCCGTCCCGGCGCGGACTTTTGCCGTCGGTGCGGGCGATGCTGGATTTTCTCGCCGAAGAATGCGCTCGGCAGCGCCGGCAGGCGTCTGCCGGGATGGGCACTTCATAGCTCCGGAGTTACAGGCTGCTCCATCGGTCAAGTGCAGATATGGTTTGCGGCTCGTCCGATACCCTGCATCGCCCAGACATTGTGAAGCGAAAGGTCGACCACACAAACGGGCCGGGAGGTTGACTGTCCGCCATCGGCCCATGGGCTTATGCGATTCTCGTTGCGAAATAGGCCAGTACCTCGTTCCTAAATTCGAGCGTGAGGCGTGAGGGGCGCGATACGTTCGACACGGCAAAGGCGTATTCGTGCGCGATCGGCGGCTGGAAGGGCCGGGTCACCAATGGCGCATGCAGGTAAGGCTTTACAAGCAGCTCATTCAAAATGGCCATGCCGTTGCCGCGTGCCGCGAGCGCGCAGGCCGAACCATGGGTATGGGTTTCTATCGCCACCGCGGGTCGAAGGCCGAAGGCTGCAAAGGCCGTGTCGACCTGCGTCCGCCAATGCCGCCCGGCGCCGAGCAGGATCAGCGGATATTGTCCGATGTCGGTCGGGGTGATTGTCGCGAGGCCGGCAAGCGGGTGATCTTCACGCATCACGCAAACCGACCCGCTCAACACGATCTGTTCGATCGCAAGGTCGCTCTCGTCCGTTGGTAGCTTGACGAAGCCGCAGTCGACATAGCGCATCGCGATCATCGACCGGGCGGTTTCGACGCTGCGGGAATCGATATTGAATTCGACCCCTGGAAAGCGCTCGCGAAAGCGCGAGACGATCTCGGGCAGGATTCCCTCGGCAAAGCTCGGCGGCGCTACGATCCGCACCGTGCCTGCGGAATAGCCCGCAATATCGCGGACCAGACTGTTGAACCGGTCGATGCTGGCGAGCGTCAGTTCGACCTCCTGGATCAGTTTGGTGCCATCGGCCGTGGGTACCAGCTTGCCGCGATCTCGGTAGAAGAGGTCGAAGCCGACCTGTGCCTCGAGCTGCGCGATGAGGCGGCTGACCGCAGGCTGCGAGAGCGACAATTGCTTGCCTGCCGCAGTCGCCGATCCGGTGCGCATGATCTCGGCGAAGACGCGGAGCGCGCGGAAGCTGACGTCCTTGTCGGGTTCGACGCCGGCCGGTGCGAGCGGTTTATGCACCATCAGGCGATTTCGATCGGCACGACCGGCAACAGGATGTACGAAGGCCGGTCGGGCCCGAGGTGGATGCTCGTCTCCGCCGTCGCTGGCGCAAGGCCCTCGACCTGCCAGTCGGTGTTGGGATTGATGTCGAAATGGGGGAAATTGCTGCCGGCGATCTCGACTCGGATGCGGTGCCCCATCGCGAAGCGGTTGCTCATGGGAAAGGAGACGATCTGCACGCGATAGACCTTTCCAGGTTCCATGATTTCGGGTTCCTCGAACGCGTTGCGGAACCGCATTCTGAGCAGACCATGCGCGATATTGAGCGCATAGCCATCCGGATAGTCGGCGCTGGGCGGATAAACATCAACGACTTTGATCATCACGTCGGTGTCGGCGGCGGTCGAACTGACGAACAGGTCGGCAATAGCCTGACCGGTCAACTCGACATCGGTATCGAGCGGCGGCGTTTCGAAGATCAGGACATCGGGCCGGTCGGCCAGCGCGCGTCCGGCTTCGCGCGATCCGAAGAAGTCGGGGCCTTCGCGCTGGTCGAACCCCCCGGCCTCCATCACCGGCGCGCCCGAGGCGATCGCGCCGCCGATCGTCGGTACCGGATGATGGGGATCATGGACGAAGCTGCGGGCACCGGCACCACTGACGGGATTTTCGCCAAGACCCCCGTCCATGTGCAGGTGGAAGGGCGTCATTCGCATCGCCGCAAGCGGCCAGCCCGCGGCGCTCCGCCACCGTCCGCCGTGATCAAGCCGCCCGCTCGGTAGCCGTCGGCCCGAGCCCCCGCCCATGGTGAACAGATAGACGGGTTCGGGTAGCGGGTCGGGCCCGGCGCCTTTCAGATGATGATCGAACCAGCGTTGGCGGAGCGCGACATAGTCGCCGAATAAATGGTCGAGTGTCGATTGCGGTCCGAAGTCGGCGTCGCCCGAATATGTCAGCGAACGCTTGCCGTGCGTCCAGGGGCCCATGATAAGCTTCACCGGGCTCTGCTTGCGTGCCGAAAGCCCGGTAAAATTCTCGATCGCCGTCAGCGCATAGGGGTCGTACCAGCTCGACATGTGGACCATCGGCACATCGGCGAAAGCGTCGTACCAGCCGCGTGCATAGAGGCCGCGCTGTTTCCAAAAGTCGGTGAAGCGGTCCTCGCTCCATTGTTCGAGAATGAAATCCTCATATTCGGGCGCCGCGCTGATGGGCGAATGGCCGGGGCGCCATTTTTCGACCCCGATCCATTCGCGGATGTCGACCGCCTCGAGCGCTGCGCGACGCGCGGGATCGGAGGCGGTTTCGCGTGCCAGCAACGCATGCTTCAGCGCCCAGGTGAGCTGCTTCAGCTCATAGGCCCCACCTTGGCGGATGCCGCTGTGATAGGCGCTGGAAAAGCCGCCCGAATCAAGGAACATCGCCGCGAGGCCATGCGGATCGAGCGTCGCGAGCGCCGCTTGCACATGCGCGCCATAGGAAAGACCGAGCGTACCAATGCGGCCGTTACACCATGGCTGTTCCATGATCCACGCGATGGTGTCGGCGCCGTCCTCGGCCTCCGACATATATTTGCGAAACGTGCCTTCGGAGCCGTAACGGCCACGGCAATCCTGCGACACAAAGGCATAGCCGTGCGCCGCGAACAGGCGCGCGATCTCCGGCTTTGATCGCGGTGTCGGATCGGCCGCTGAAAAATCGGCGTGGTTGGTGCCGTCCTTGTCGTAAGGTGTACGCTCGAGCAGTACCGGAAGCGCTGCGCCGTCGGCGGGAAGATAGATATCGGTCGCCAGATGCACGCCGTCGCGCATCGGGACCATCGCGTTGCGGATGAACCGGATATCCGTGGTTTCGATCATCGCGCGGGCATCGCATAGGTCGCGGGCGCACCCGGACCGACGGGCAACTCGAACCCTGTCCACAGGCTGACGAGGCAGAGTCCGGTCAGCCCGATCGCGATCGAGAAGGGCAGCATCAGCGCGATCAGCGATCCCACGCCGAAATCCTGCCGCCAGCGCTGCGCCAGCACGAGGACGAGGACGAAGTTCGACGCAACCGGGGTCACGATGTTGAAAATAGAGTCGCCCATCCGGTAAGCCGCAGTCGTCATTTCGGGCGACACGCCGAGCAGCATAAGCATCGGCACGACGATCGGTGCCATCGCGCTCCACTTTGCCGAGGCCGATCCGATGACGAGGTCGAAGACAGACGACATGAGCAGCAGCAAGATCAGCATTACCGGTGTTGCGAGCTGCTGCGCGCGCAGCCAGTCGGCGCCGTTGATCGCCATGACCGGACCCAGGTTCGACCAGGCGAACATCGCGATGAAGTGCGCGGCGAAGAAGGAAATGACGAGGAAGGGCGTCATCGTCGCGAGTCCCTCGGTCATCATTTTCACGACGTCGCGGTGCGAGCTGATCGTACCGACCGCTGCGCCGTAGACCCAGCCACAGACGAGGAAGAGGAACATGAAGCCCGCGACGAGCGAGGCGTAGAAAGGCTCGAGCCGCGCTGGCCCGGCTGCGGTGCCATCGACGAGCGGAGTGTAGCCAGGCCACAGCGTGAAGGCCGCGAAGATGAACGCAATCGCGATCGCGGCCAGCCCTGCGCGACGGAGACCTTTCCGATGGGCAGCGGGATCAGCCTCATCCTCTATTTCGCCCTCGGGCGGCGAACCTGTCCAGGTGCCGAGGCGCGGCTCGACGATACGGTCGTTCACGAACCAGGTCACCGGGATCAGGATCAGTCCCAGCGCGGCGGTGAAATACCAGTTACCGAGCGGGTTGAGCATATGGTCGGGGACCAGCAGCGCGGTCGCCGACTTGGTGATGCCGAGCATCAGCACGTCGAACTGGCCGGGCAGCAGGTTGGCGGCGAAAGCCCCGGAGATCCCGGCATAGGCAATCGCGATGCCCGACAACGGGTGACGCCCGGCCGCCGCGAAGATGATAGCCGACAAGGGTATAAGCACCACATAGGCGGCGTCGGCCGCCTGATGCGACAGAAGCCCGATCAGGAAGATCGCGGGGCTGAGGAAACGGTTCGGGACGCCGCGCATCGCGCGGTTCATGAGCGTGGTGAACAACCCCGACCGCTCGGCGACCGCGGCGCCGAGCATCACGACGAGGATCAGCCCCAACGGCGGGAAATTCGCCATCGTATCGGGCATCTCGGTCAACAGCTTGCCGACATTTTCGGCCGAGAGCAGGCTCTTCGCGGTCAGCATCTCGCCGCTGACCGGATTGACCGCGCTCCACCCGAACAGCGCTGCGGCGACCGACGCCGCGACCAGCAGCGCGATCAGGCCGAGGAAGATGAATACCGGATCGGGCAGGGCATTGCCCCAGCGCTCGACCCGGTCGAGCCATTTCTGCGTCTTGCCTGGCATATTCGCCGCCCCGCGTCTCAAAGGCCGCACCGTCCCCGGCGCGGCCGATCCGATCACATCTTTACCGAGAAGCTGGCGTAAACGAAGCGTCCACGCGCGTCATAGGTGTAGATGTCATAGTTGATCGGGGCATTGGCGTAGGAAGCGGGCGGGGCCTTGTCGAACAGATTGTTGATGCCGAGGCTGAAGCGCGCCGCGTCGTCGTTGATGCTGAAGCCGAGTTCGAAGTCGGTATAAATGATCGAACGCGTCCGGGCGTTTTTCACCGTGTTCACGACGTCGGTGGTTGGGCCGATGTAACGGGCGCGCAGCGTCGCATCGACGGTATCGCCGGTCCAGCCGAGCGATGTCTGTCCCTTCCAGTGCGGATAGGTCGCGCGCGGCGTATCGCCCTTGCCGGCCCGTTCGTCGACGATCGGATCGCCGCCCGCGGGGTTTGGCGCGGTCGTCTTGAACGAGTGGAGGTAGGAGGCGTCGACCACCGCAGAGATGCGGCCGATACCGGTATTGAAGTCGTAGCGCAGCGTCGCGTCGACACCATCGGTGGTGATCGAGTTGAGATTCTGCGCGCCCTGCAGCAATTCCAGGATCGCGCCGGTGCCGGCGTCACGGCTGACAAGGTCGCAGAACACGCCGCCGCGCACGGCGCAAAGCTGCATGATCTGGGTCGGCGTCTGCGAAGCGATCGCGTTCTTGATCTTGATCTTGTAATAATCGACCGTCAGCGACAGCCCGCGGATCCCGCTCGGCGAGATGGCGACGCCGGCGCTGTAGGTGTCGGCTGTTTCGGGCTTGAGGCCTGCGTTGCCGCTGATAACGCCGGGGATCAGGCCGTTGAGATTGAAATTGGCCTGATTGTAGCCGGTCGGCACGCCGGCGCAGCCCGGCAGACCCTGATTTGCCGAAGCGCCGCCGTTGCATGGGTCGACGCCCTGGAAGCTCGTCTGGCGAGCTCCCTGATAGAGTTCGTTGATCGATGGCGCGCGGAAGCCCTGCGAATAGGTGCCGCGGAACAGGATGTCTTCGATCGGACGATAGCCGAGGCCCGCCTTCAACGTGACCTTGTTGCCGACGGTCGAATAGTCCGAATAGCGGCCCGCCAGGCTGAGTTCGAGGCTCTCGGCGAACGGCTGGTCGCGGAAGATCGGGACATTGAGTTCGGCATAGGCCTCGTGGAGATCATATTGGCCCACCGTCGGCGTGCGCGTCTGCCCGGTCGTCTTGGCATAAAGTGCCGGATTGAGATAGGTCGGCGGCGCGTTCACGATCGGATCGGGCGCATCGAAGCCGCGGTTCTGGCGATACTCATAGCCGACCGCGAGCGCGACCGGGCCCGCGGGCAGGTCGAACAGGTTGCCGGTGACGTTGAACGCAGCGTTGTAGAGTTCGGTACGGTTGTACTCGCGCGTGGTGAAGCGGATGTAGGCCGCCTGTGCCTCGGTCATCGGCGCGAAGAGGTTGATCGGCACGCAGCCAGCCGTCGCGGCGCAGGTCGCGGGTGACCCGAGTCCGAGAAACAGGTTGTCATAGTTGATCCCGTTCTCGGCAACGGTGTGGATGCTGTTCTTCGAATAGGATCCAAAGACGTCCCAGCGCCATTCGCCGCCGCCGATCATGAAGCTGCCGTCGACGCCGACCGAAAAGCGGAGCGTCTCGACATCCTGAATATTGTTGCGGTTGCCGACGTCGTCCATCACCGTGCGGATGCGCCACGCGCTGTTTGCGGCGAAGCCGAGCGCGTTCGCGACCGGCACGCCGTTCGCGGTTCCGAAGGGGTTGAACATCTGATTGTTCGGGATCGCAAAGCCGCGCACCGTTCCGGCCGTACCGCCGATGTCGAGCAGGACGGGCGAGAAGAGCTGGTTCGACTTGCGCCGGTTATAGACGCCCTCGACCTTGATCCGCGCATCGTCGGTCAGTTCATAATCGAAGCGGCCGTAGAAGCCGTAACGCTCCGACGGGCCCGCCGAGTAGATGCCCTGAGCCTGCGTGTTGTAGAAATCGCCTGGCAGCGCGCCGACGTGGAAGGCGTTGTCCGCGGTATTGCCGGTGCCGATCGTCGCGCCATTGTTGAGCACGATCGGGTTCGCCGAACTGGCGAAGCCAGCGGGCGTACCGAAATAGGCGTTGTTCGCAAGTCCCGGCAGGATGAACAGCCCGTTGGGATTGTTGCCGACCGCAGTCTGCGGGACGAGCGTCAGCGTCGTCAGGTCGCGCGCGTCGGTGCGGATCGGGCGAGACTTGAAATAGCTGCCCGACAGGATGACCGAGGCGCGATCCCAGGTCTTGCCGACGGTCAGCTTGCCGCCGAGTTCGGCACCATCGCCATGGCTGGTGATCCCGGCGCGTACCGATCCGCGTAGCCCGTCGAAGGGCTGGACGGTCTTGATGTTGACGACGCCGGCGATCGCGTCGGCGCCATAGATGGCAGAGGCGCCGTCCTTCAGGATCTCGATGCCGTCGATCATGCCCTGCGGCATCGTGTTGAGATCGACGAAGTCGCGGAAGCCGCGCTGGCCGACCCCGTCGACCCAGCGGTGCCCGTCGACGAGGACGAGGACGCGGTTTCCGCTGCCTTCGGCGCCGCCGAGGTAGCGCAGGTTGATCGAACTCGCTCCGTAGGAGGTGCCTTGGGTTCCGTTCGAGTTGAGGCTGACACCGGCGGACGGGAGCTTCTGGAGCAGGTCACCGATCGACGAGGTGCCCGACTTGGTTATGTCGTCCGAGGTGACCGTCAGAATCGGTCCGACCGAATCGGCATCCTTGCGTCCGATGCGCGAGCCCGTGACGATGATGTCGCCGCCGGTGTCGGCATCCGAGGCGGCCGTTTCTTCCGCATCCTGCGCCTGAACCAGAGAAGGCCATGCCAGCGCGGCAAGGCTGATGCCGGCCGCGGCGGCCAGTTTGGCGCCCTGCCGGCGCCGGACGAAACGAGCGGATTCGATGGTCATATTGCCCCCCAAATTGTGATTCGCTCACCGGCTTAGGGCGATGCGTGCCATCGAAAAACATTATGACAGTCGTGGATAGTCTCATAACGAAAGTGCATGATGTTGCCCGTCTTTCGGCGCAGTCTGTATGGAAGGGGCAAGAGGAAGGGGGGATTATGACATCAGCCTGCTTGCCCGCGCCGACCCGAAGACACCTGATCGGTGCTGGAATTTCGGTCGTTTTTCTGCCGGTTCTGGTTGGGGCCGGCAGCCGGCCTCTGCGGATCAGCCTGCTTGGCCAATCGCTGATCAAGACCGATCTGCGTGCGCTCGGCTGGGACGGGCTCAGCGGGTTTCAGCGTTTGCTGAAAGGGCGCGATGCGGTCTTCACCGACCTGGAAACGGTGATCGCGGGCCCGCTGGCCGGGAAGTCGACGCGGCCTTCGGACAGCGAGGTGCTGCACGTCGGCCATCCGGAGGTCATCGACTGCTTGCAGGCGATCGGGGTCAATATTGTCGCGACCTCGAACAATCATGCCTGGGATCTGGACAGCGGCGGTATCCTGTCGACGATCGACGCTCTCGAGACCCGCAAGCTCGCTTATGCCGGCACCGGCCGCGACCTCGCCGCCGCGAGCAGCCCCGGATTTCTACAGGCTCGCGAACGCATTGCGCTCGTCTCGGCGGCTGCGGGGGCGATCCGTGACGGAGCAGCAGCCACCGACACAAGGCCGGGGGTCAACGAACTGCGGCGCGGACCGGACGGCGCGCTTGTCGCGGTCGACGTCGAGCGCTATCTCGCCGCTATCCGCCTTGCAGCGGGCAGCGGGGCGACAGTCATTGCCTATCTGCACAGCCATTATTGGGAAGCGCGCAAGTCGGATACGCCGGCATGGCAACGCGACCTGGCGCGCCGCGCGATCGATGCCGGCGCCGCGACCTTTGTCGCGCACGGCGTTCCCGAACTGCAGGGCATTGAATATTATCGTGGCGCACCGCTCTTCCACGGTCTCTCGTCCTTCATCTTCCAGTCGGAAAAAGCCGATGGTGCCTATGGACCGGAGGCATGGCAGTCGGTGATTGCACAACTCGACGTCGTCGGCGGCCGCGTCACGAACACGTCTTTGATCCCGGTTCAGCTCGACGCCGGCGGGATCGAATATAAGGGGCGTCGTGTGAGAGGGAGTCCGCGGCTCGCAACCGGTTCCTCGGCGGACGAGGTTCTCGACCGTCTTGCCCGCCTCAATGCAGCGCTCGGTTCCTCCGTTCGATTCGGAGCGGACAGGCGGCGCCGTCGAGGCGCCACGTCGATCAGCATTTCTCCGAATTCACCGCAAAGCTGACAGGCCGCAAGCGGCCGAGCACCGTTACTCCGTCATGAGGTTTGCACTGAAAGGTCCGGCTGGCGGACGGCTCTGCCGTTTCGGTGAGCCTCAAGTGTTGACAATGAGAACTTTATTGCGAGTCGTTCGCAAACTGTTATGGCAGAGATCATGCGTTCTACTGCGCTCGCCTTCGCTGAACCGACGGTAGTCTGCCTCGACGGAAGAGCGGCGGCGGGCGTTGATCGTGTCGAAAGGCGAAGTCAAAAGATCGCAGGTTCGATCGTTGCTCTCGAAGACAGGCTGCCATCTCACTATCGTCCGGTGCTCTGGCCGGGGCGCCTGATTGCGACAGCGGTCTCGGTGGCGATCCTCCTCGGGATCGTCGCGATCGCGATCCACAGTTGGACTGGGCCGACGACATCCTACCCACCTGACGACACCATCGTTGTTACCTTGCTGCCCAATTCGGTCGATCGATCGACGGCGCGGCCCGACCGCGAGATGTCAGTCGTTGCAACGCCATTGCCGAAAACGGTCGAAATTTCGCTCCCAGCCGCCGAACCGCAGGCGCAGCGCCCGATCGAAGTCTCCGAACCGCTTCGGGTACAAGTGCTTCCTCCGGACAGCGCCGAGCCGGATCCGCTAGGCGCTGTGACACACAGCTATCAGCGCGCGGTCCTTGCCCGGATCAGTGCCCAGCGCCGTTACCCGCGCGGCGCCTTGCTCGCCGGCTTCGAAGGCAATGGCACCATCCGTTTCACGATCGAACGCATTGGCCGCCTGGCGGAGGTGTCGATCATCGCCAGCACGGGCAGCAAGGCTCTCGACCGCGCGACCCTCGATATGGTGCACCGCTCCGCGCCGTTCCCGCCGATCCCCCCGAGCTTCCGGATCAGCTCGAAGTGACGATGCCGATCCGGTTCCTGATCATGCCGCCGGTGTTCGAGCAATGACCGTTGATGCCCTTTCGCTGTTCGCGCAGCACCGCGCCGGCCTGCTGGCCAGCGTCGAGCGACGAGTGCGTCCGCCGATCGAGCCTGCCGATATCGTCCAGGAAACATGGGCGCAGGCCATGCCCGCGATCAAGGCAGGGCGTGTCGAGAATGTTCCGCGCTATCTCTTCGGTATTGCCCGAAACCTCGCTGCCGATGCCATGCGGCAGCAGTACCGATGGTCGAGCTGGCTCGTTCATGATGCTGACGCTGAGCGAATTGCTGACGACGCGCCTTCCGCCGAGGCGTATGTCGTGGGACGCGATGAGCTCGCGCGGCTTCATGCCGCGACCCAGACGCTTCCGCCACGCTGCCGCGAAGTCTTTGCGATGCGTCATGTCGAAATGCTCGAGAAAGCGGAGATTGCCGAGCGTCTGGGGATCGGGCAGAAGCAGATCGACAAGCAACTTGCGCACGCGCTGATGCTGTGCGCGCGCTTCCTCGCCGACGATCATCCCTGAGAATTTTTTTGCCGCTAGGCGTCAATTCCAATTCCACTCCGACTAAGGGAATGAGAGGGTGGAAGGATGCTCGCCCATCGGGGCGGAGCGACGAGGCGCGCGATGTCGAGTGAGGATGATCTTGTTGGCGGTATGGATGCTCAGGCAGCGGTTTGGGTGGTCAAGCACGACGGGCACGGGCTGAGCACGGCCGAACAGGCCGCATTCGATAGATGGATCGCTGATCCCGTCCACGAGGCCGCCTATCGGCGCCATCGTTCGGTCTGGCTCCGGTACCAGCAAACTGGTGCTCGGATGCCCGCGCTGCCAGCGCCCCACGCCCGGTGCCATCCCGCGAGCAATGGCCGACCTTGGCCGATCATGCGGCGCCGACGCACCGCGGTCGCGATCGCTGCAAGCCTCGCGGTGCTGGCGCTCACCCAAGTCGGGGCGTTTTCTATCTGGCTGCGCGCAGACTATGCGACAGGTGCCGGGGAAAGGCTGTTGGTTAATCTTTCCGATGGCTCGGTCGTGACGCTCGATGGTCGCTCGGCAATTGCATACGACGACAGCGGGCGGCGGCGGATACTTCGTCTTCTCGAAGGCTCAGCCTATTTCGACATAGCGCCTGATCAATCCCGACCTTTTACGGTCGAGACCGGCGTCGGTTCGGTAACCGCGCTCGGCACCGCGTTCGGGATACGCGAGCGGGACGATGCGGCTGAATTGGCGGTGACCGAGCATGATGTTCGCGTGCGGACCGAAGCGGGGCGCACAGCCGTCGTGAAGGAGGGAGAGGCCGCGAGCTTCGGTGCTGACCGCGTGAGCGTCCCGGCCCGCGCCGATGTCGCCGCGGCGACCGCCTGGAGGCAAGGGCGGCTCATCGTCGTGGATCGTCCGCTCGGCGAGGTCGTGGCTGAGATCGGGCGCCAGCGGCGAGGCTATTGGACGGTTCGTGGTGATGCCGCTGCTATCCGCGTTAGCGGCGTCTACGATCTCGATCATCCGCTTGAGGCTATCGACGCGCTCGAAAAGACATTGAATTTGAGATCATTGCGGCTCTCCGACCGGGTGATCGTCCTCAGTCGCTGATCGGCGCCGGGCGCTTCCGCGAAATTTTTTCGCGAGGGTAGGCGTCATATCGGACCTTCCTCCGACTTAGTTATTGAGAGTGCGTCGCAACAAGCGCGATTGCGCTCCCTTTATGCTTATGTCTGGGGGACCTGTTCATGCTTCAAGTTTCGGCTCGCGCGCTGCTTTCGGCGTCGCTTTTGGGAACCACGATCCTGGGGGCGGGCGGCCTTGCCGCACCGGTATTCGCCCAGTCGGCCGAGATCGAGCGGCCCTATGACATTCCGGCGGGTTCGCTGGCCGAAGCGCTGAACCGCTTTGCCGCACAGAGCGGCGTCCAGCTTTCTTATGAGGCCTCTCTTGCCGGCGACCTTCGCAGCGAAGCCGTGCGCGGCCGCATGACGCAATCGGAGGTGCTGTCGCGGCTATTGTCCGGGACGGGCCTTGTCGCGCGGAATGCCGGATCGAACCTCGTGACGATCGCGCCGGCTACCACGGGCACGATGACGCTTTCGCAGGTCGATGTGCGCGGTGCCGTCGCGGGAACGGACGGGCAGGTGAGCGCGGCAGAGCGCGAGGATCTGGAACGTCGCCAGCGGGCGGGTGAGGTGGACACGATCATCGTCACCGCACAGTTCCAGCAGTCGCTGATCGATCGCATTCCGATCGCGCCGATCGAATTACCGTTCACGCTGAATGTCACCGATCGCGAGCTGATGGACGAGCGCAACTTCGCGCGTCCGATCGACATTCTAACCACCTTGCCGAACATCACGATCGTGTCCGACCTTCAGAATGTCGGCTCGCCTGTGTTTCTGGCACGCGGCTTCGAGGCGCCGGTTCTCGTCGACAACCGCAAGGAGAATGCGTTCCGCGGTTCGGGCGCGCGCGACGACAGCTTCGTCGATCGATACGAAGTTCTGCGTGGACCGGCCTCGATCTCGCTCGGCCCGGTGTCGAGCGGCGGCATCATCAATACGGTTACCAAGCTTCCGGAAAGCGATCCCTTCGCGGCGTTCGAGCTGCGCGTCGATCATTTCGGCTCTATCGGGGCGGAATTCGACCTCAATGCCGGCTCGATACTCGGGACCGATGCCGTGCAGCTCCGGATCAGCGGGGCGGCGCGCGATTTCCAGTATGACGCCAAGGAAACCAAGCGCCAGACCATCGCGATCCGGCCCGTTCTCGTCTTCCAGCTGGGTGAGGCGACAGCGCTCAAGACGAGTGCCTCCTACGTCCGGCACAAGATCAATCCCAACAAGGGCTTCCCGCTCTTCTCGGATGGATCGATTCCCGACAATTTCGATACCAGCACCTTCACTGGGCTCGCGAACGGCGAGGGGATTGCCGAGGACGTCTATGTCGACGGCGAGTTCCGCCACGAATTTCTCGACAATCTGAAGCTGACGCTGCGCGGCAGCCATCAGTCGACCGACTTCGACTATCAGAACACCAGCGGCCTCTATAATTACAACTATGACGACGGTGGGCCGGGGATCGGCCTCAACAATCCGATCGTCTATTCCTACTCCTACGCAGGCGCGACCAAGACCCGCAGTACCTTCCTTGACGCCCAGCTTGCCTATGATTTCGAGATGGGCGGCCAGCGGCAGGACATCGTCGTCGGCGCGGCCTACAACAAGGACAGTTTCGAGCGGCAGTTCTCGCCGACGCCGATGATCGGGCCTTTCGATCTAGACGACATCGACACGCCGCGGCTCGGTCTCACCAATTTCGGGCCGCTGTCGCCGCAGATGGAATCCAACGGCAAGCTCTATTCGGTCTTCGCCGAAGCGGCGATCCGGCCGACCGAGTGGCTCACGCTGGTCGGCGGGGTGCGCTACGACGATCTCGACCAGTCCTTCATCACTTATCGCCGCGGCACCGCCTTTGCGTCGGGCCTCAAGGGAACCAAGACGACCTTCCGTTTCGGTTCGACCTTCAAATTGTCCGAAGGGTTCAATCTCTATGCGAGCTATGCGGAGGCCTTCACGCCGCAGGCCGGCACGCGGCGCGACAATTCGGTGGTCGGGCCGGAGTTGTCGAAGGGCTATGAGATCGGCGCCAAGGGCGATCTGTTCGGCAATCGTCTGAAGTTCGCGACTGCCTTCTTCCAGACCATGCGGCAGGGCGTTGCGGTCAGCGACCCGACGAACACGGTCGACGAGTTCTTCAGCGTGACGATCGGGAAGCTGCGTGCCCGCGGTCTCGAGTTCAGCGGCGACTGGTCTCCCGTCGCCGGCCTCAACATCAACCTCAACTATGGCCACACCGACATCGACATTCTCGAAGCCGGGCAGGACGAAGTCACGACGAACACCTTCCCGAAGGATACGGCCAGCAGCTTCATGACCTATACGGTCCAGGACGGCGTGCTCGCCGGGCTGAAGTTCGGCGGCGGCGCGCGCTATGTCGGCAAGCGCAACTCGAATGTGCCCGGCATTTCCTTCGCCGATTACACGGTTGCCGACCTCGTCGTCTCCTATCCGTTCAGCGAAAAGCTGACGGCCTCGCTCAACGTCCAGAATGTCACGGACAAGCTCTATCAGGAAAGCTCGGGCGCCTTCGTCGGGCGCCTGACCGGTTCGCACACCTTCGGTGCGCCGCGGACCTTCGTGTTCACGCTTCGCGGACGTTTCTAGATGGCCTAGGCAGGACGCATGACGATCGAGGCCTCTTCGGTGCCGTCGGCCAGGGATTGGTTCGACAAGGGCAATGAACTACGGCGCGCCGGCGATTTTGCCGGTGCGCTCGGAGCCTATCGTCAATCGATCCGGCTCAATCCCAGGAATGCGGCGCCCTGGATGGGCCTCGCGCAGCTACTCGAAGCGAACAGCCAGTTCGAGGATGCGCGCGAATGTCTTCGGCAGGCGGTGGTCGCCAGCCCCGATAATCTTGTCGCGCGGCTGCACTTGGCGAACGCGCACAAGAGCCTGGGCTATGTCGACGATGCGCTGAGCGAATATCGCACGGTGCTGGCGCAGGATCCGGGTTCGGCCGCGGCCCATTTCGGACTGGGGCAATTGTTCGAGGATATCGGCGAACCGGAATCCGCCGCACAATCCTATCGTGTGGCGCTAGAGAGCGATCCCGGCACGCATGAGGCGCTAGCCAATCTCTTGGGCCTTGGACGGCATGTCGATGTGTCCGCCGAAATTGAAAGGGCGACGACCGAGTTGAACGGTGACGATCAGCGGGCGCGGGCCTTGCTGGGCTATGGATTCGGCAAGGCGCTCGATCAGCGAAAGTCCTACGATGCCGCCTTTGCGGCCTATCAAGTCGCCAACGAGGCACGGCGCGTGCAGGCCGGGGCGTTCGATCGGGCCGCATTCGACCGCCGCGTCGATGCGATGATCGATATCTTCTCCGAAAGATTTTTCGAAGAGCGAAAGGGGTGGGGCGACCCTTCGGACCGTCCGGTGTTCATTGTCGGCCTGCCGCGTTCGGGGACGACGCTCACCGAGCAGATTATCGCCTCGCATCCGCAATGTTTTGGCGCGGGCGAACTAAGCGTCCTGACTGATCTCGCCACGGGCACGCCCGACCGTCGCGGGACGGACGACCCACCGTGGCCACACTGCGCGCCCTTGCTGACGCGCGAGCATTTCGATGCGGTGGGCCGCGACTATGGTGCCGAGGTTGGCAAACGGGCGCCCGGCACTGCGCTGCGGATCGTCGACAAGCAACCGCTGAACTTCTGGCACCTCGGGCTGGTCGCGGTGGCGCTTCCGCATGCGCGGATCATCCACTGCACACGCGATATCAGGGACTGCGGCTTTTCGATCTTCACCCAGAATTTCAACGCGCAGCAGAGCTGGTCGACCGACCTTGGCGATATTGCATATTACTGGCGCGGCTATCGGCGGCTGATGGAGCATTGGCGGCGGGTGAGCGGGCTTCAGATTCTGGACGTTTCCTATGAGGACACAGTCGCAGATCTGGAGGGACGGGCGCGGCAGCTTCTCGCCTTCGTCGAGCTACCATGGGACGAGCGCGTCCTGCAGTTTCACGAGAACGACCGCGCGGTGCAGACTCCCAGCCGCTGGCAGGTACGCCAGCCGATCTACCAGAGTTCGAAGGCGCGCTGGCGGCAGTATGAGCGCCACCTCGCTCCGTTGATCGAGGCCGCGGAGGCGGGGATTTGAGCGGCGAGACTACCCTTGCGCGATCCGGTCGGTTGGCGGTTGCCCTCATCGGCGGATACGCCTTCACCGCCGGTCTGGTCGCGATGATCGGTGCGGGCCTTCCGCATTGGGGGATGGAGCGCGTCGAAGCCGCAACGCTCGGCGCGATACTGGGTTTGCCGGCCTATCTCGTCATCATAATATGGGTCGCGTCGAGCGTGCGGCCATTGCGGACGGCACTGGTCATTGTCGTTGCAGCGCTCACGATGATCCTGCTCGCTCCGATGCTGGCGGGAGGGGCGTGAGTCGATGATCTCCGAGCGCTTCCGGCAGTCGATGGGCTGGCTCCACACCTGGCTCGGCATCGCCCTGTCGGCGGTGCTCTTCGCGGTCTTCTGGACCGGGACGCTGACCGTGTTCGACAAGGAAATCGACCAGTGGATGAAGCCCGAACTGCGGATCGCGTCGGCGGACAATGTCTCGCTCGACAGTCTGGTACTACAGCGCGTTGCGACGTTCGATACCGGTCCGGATTCGGTGATCTGGATCGGCCCGCCGCGAGACCGGCAGAGCGTCATTCGCCTTTTCTACGACGATGCAGCGGGGGAGTCGCATGAGGAACTGATCGATCCGCACAACGGTAAGCTAATCAAGCCGACCGATAGCGATGCGGGCGAATTCTTTTTCCGTTTCCACTTCATGCTGCACCTGCCGGACGGCATCGGCTATTATGTCGTTGGGCTCGCGGCGCTCGGCATGATGATCCTGATCATCTCGGGCATCTTCATCCACCGCAAGATCTTCCAGGAATTTTTCACCTTTCGACCAAAGAAGAGGGCGCGGCGGGCGGTCCTCGATTTCCATAATCTGACTGGGGTGATCGCGCTGCCCTTTCATTTCCTCATTCCGTTCAGCGGCCTGCTCATCCTCGCGACCACTTATCTGCCCTGGTCGATGGGGGTCCCCTATCAGGGCGATCTTAAGCAGCTCCGCACCGACCAGCTCGGCTATGAGGAGCGTAAGATCGAGCCGGCTGGCGTTCCGGGAGGAGCAATCGCCGCGATCGATCGGTACCGCGACCGCGCCGAGGCCATCTGGCGATCGGAGGAAGGGAGAGCGTCGAGTTCGGCCGAGTGGATCGCTATCTTCAACCCGAAAGACGCCAACGCCTATGTTATGATCGAGCGCTATTTCCCAGATCGGCGCGTCGCAATCGGCCCGGACCAGCTGACGTTCGATCTGCGGTCGGGCGATATCATCGGCCGTTTTGCGCCGCAGCCTGTCAACTATGTCAATAACTGGATCGAAGGACTGCACTGGATCCAGTTCGACCATTGGCCGCTCCGCTGGCTTTATTTCCTTGCGGGACTTTCGGGATGCGCCATGATCGGCTCGGGCCTGCTCTTCTGGATCGAGGCGCGCCTTTCGAAGGGGCGCATGGATCCGGCCAGTGTGCGGGTCGTGCGCGCGATCAGCATCGGCTCGATTACCGGTATCATTGTTGCAACATGCGCGTTCCTGATCGCAAACCGGCTGCTTCCAAAGGTTATCGGCTTCACAGATGTGCCGAGGCATGAGATCGAGATCGGAATATTCTTTGGCACTTGGTTCATGACCTTCGCGCATGCCGCACTGAGGCGCAAAAAGGCCTGGCGGGACCAGAGTATCTTCATCGCAGTCGGTGCGGGCGCTGCGGTTCTGCTCAACTGGCTGACGACGGGCATGCATCCGGTCGCGGCCATCGACGGCGCAATCTGGCCCGTTGCCGCGATGGACGCGCTGCTACTTGGAGGAGCGGCTTTCGCAGTCCTTGCCGCCCGGCGATTAGGCCGGAGCGGGCAGGGTGCCGTCACAGATCCGGCTCGCCCGCGAGAGGAGTCGGACATTGCCGCCGGGCAAGCTGTATGAGCGAATGGCTCCTGCTCGTTGCCGCGGCGTTTCTTGCATTTCTCGGTTGTGCATCGCTTGCCCTCAGTTTGCCGCGCAACTGGCTCGCGGTCGTCGGCGAGCCGCTCGGCGCGACCGATATGGCCATAACGCGGCGCGCTGGATGGTTGGCGCTGTTCGCGGCCCTGCTGCCGTGCGCGATCCGTGATGGTCCAGGTTTCGCCGCGCTGGCCTGGCCGCTCCTCTTCGCCCTGTCCGCTTTCCTCGTCGCGATGAGCCTCAGCTATCGGGCCGTTCTCCTTCGCCCGATAACCGGCTTCTATCGACGACTTGCGCGATTTCTCAGGGCGTGCTCACCCAGATAGATCGACACGGACGCAGGCGCGTGACGACGCATATCGAGATCGTCCGCTGGCCGGTCGCAGCCAATATCGTTCATGGCCGCTTTCGACGCGCGAAGTGCTGAGAACGGCCGTACTGCTTTCGGCCATTGACGCTATCGTAGAGCATCTCGTTTACACCGAGAGGGTGGCTAACGGCAGATTTGGCTATTCATCATTCGCACCTCTGCTTGCGAAACGATCTCGATCTCTTTGGCGCACCCGGACTCTCCAACAAAGGAGTGTGACCAGGTGCTATTGAGTGAAGCAACTATTCGACAAGCCGAACCCTGCCTGAAGCTCTATAAAATATCTTACGGCGGCGGGCTCTACCTCTCGATCCAGCCCGGCGGATCCAAGTTGTAGCGGTTCCAATATCGACATGAAGGCAATGAAAATACATCATCGTTTGGCTCTGATCCCCGCGTGTCGATAGCGGACGCGCGAGGAAAGGCGGCGCGCACGGTACCTGTTACAAGGATCCGCGGGTCGAACTAAGCCACCAGGCGGTGAGGCGGGCGTTCGAGGTAGTGATGTTGGTTTGGCGCGAGAACCCGAAACATACGCTCAGTCCGGCGCACGCCGCACGCTTGATCGCGTGCCTGACATGCCCTTACTGGGCGGCAGCCCTATTCGCAGCATCACGCCGCGCGATGTGCTTGCAGCTTTGTGCACGATCGAAACTCGCGGCGCCTTGGAGAACCGCCGGCGTGGCAACGATGCGGTTTTCCTGACGCCGATTGTCGCGGAGACGTTCGACGGGCTGCTCAATGACATCGACGGCGGTCATATCCGGCCGGACCATGTCTTTGCGGCGCTCGACGGCGCGCGGGGCGGCCCGATTGCCGAAGGCAGCGTCGGCGGCGGTACCGGCATGATGACGTTCGAATATAAGGCGGGCACGGGCACCGCTTCGCGCGTGCTGCCCGCCGAACAAGGGGGCTATACCGTCGGCGTGCTGGTTCAGAGCAATTTCGGCACCCGACATTCGTTGCGGATTGGAGGGATCAAGGTCGGCGAGCGCCTGCAGGACGAAATGCCCCGCCCACTCGACCCCGATCTGATCCCGCCGGAACATGCCGGCCTGTACGCACGTTGGCTCGGCACCTACAATGATACGCTACAACAGGCGCCGAACGAAGCTGGGGACGGGTCGATCATCGTCATCGTGGTGACCGACGCCCCCCTCTTGCCACACCAGCTCAAACGTATTGCCAAGCGCCCGGCGCTCGGCATCGGTCATCTTGGCGGTGTGGGCGCGTCCTTGTCGGGCGATATTTTCCTGGCGTTGTCGACGGCAAATGGCAATGTGAGCGAGGTGGGCGCTCCTCAAGCCATCGATCATTTTCCGAATCTCAACCTGACGCCGATGTTCGAAGCCGTGATCGACGCCACCGAGGAAGCCATCGTTAACGCCATGGTCGCCGCCGAGGCGATGGAAGGCGCCAATCGTTTCTACGTACCGGCGCTGCCGATCGAGCGCGTTCGCGCTATCCTCGCCGAACACGGATATCGTCAATAGGGTCAAGACTCATGGATCGCAGCCAGCAGACGATGGTTGCGGCGAGAATGATGGTGAAAACGGTGCCGTGAGGCAAGCGAACCCGCGGTCCGCCCGCGAAAGCCGCTATCGGTTTTTGAATTCGCGGAGGTCGGGGAGATGCCATCGTGCGCAATCCGCGCGGCCAGAGATCATGCATTTCCGGTAAGTGGAGAAGCAATCGGCCAGTTCTTGGCCTTGTCTTGCCCTGAACGACGATCCCGTTTTCCGCCTTGTCAGAGGCCATCGACGATCGACGCTATTGCGCGCAACCGCTCGGAATTGCGGCGATAGAAGGTCCACTGCTTGATTTTCTTGGCCGTCACCAAGTCGCTGCCTTGCAGCACCCGCATATGCTCACTCAGTGTCGATGCGTTGATGCCCAGCTTTTCCGCGATCAGTTGACCGCAGACGCCATCCTCAACGAGATCGCCGTCCCGCTGCGGCGGAAAGTGCGCCGTAGGCTCCTTGAGCCAGGTCAGGATTTGCAGTCGGCGATCATTGCCCAGTGCGCGGAACAGTTCGGCGTCAGTCATATCGTTAGTTTGCCAATCAACGAAATATATGTCAATCACGGGGGAATCGGAGGCGAAGAATGATGACATATCCATTCACCACAGTTGATGTGTTTACCGACGAGCGCTTTGGCGGAAATCCGCTAGCCGTCGTCATGGGCGGCGAAAATCTGGACACCGCGACGATGCAGGCCGTCGCATCGGAATTCAATCTGAGTGAAACCACGTTCGTGCTGCCACCAGCCAATCCAGCGAACACCGCGCGTATCCGCATTTTCAACTGCACTGCCGAGATGGCTTTTGCAGGTCATCCGATGGTGGGGACAGCTTTCGCACTTGCCAGTCAACAGCCCGAACTGAGCCATGCGAAATTCGAAATACCGGCGGGCATCATCGACGTAAGGATCGACCGGCAAAGCGATGGACAGCTGACGTCGGTCACGATCGCGGCTCCCCAGCCGCTCAAGATTGGTGATACATTTGAGCCCGAACTGATCGGCCGCCTATTGAGTCTGAAACCGCAAGATGTGATGATGGCAAGCCATCCGCCGATCTTCGTTTCAAGCGGCACTCCATATGCCATAGCCGAACTCTCACATGATGCCCTGCGGCGCTGCATGCCCAACCTTGAGGCCTTTCGCGCTGCCGCGGCGGCTCATCCCGAGATGGCAGGGTGTTTCCCGGTTCATGTCTATTCAAGAGAGGGGCGAACGTTAAGCGCACGCATGTTCGCACCACTGGCGGGGACATGGGAAGACCCGGCAACCGGTAGCGCAAATGTGCCCCTTGCCTGTTTTCTTCTTTCACTGGAGCCGGAAACCGAGAGGGCCAATTTCGCTATTCATCAGGGTGTCGAAATGGGGCGGCCAAGCCAATTGCGCGTTGAGGCCTATCGCACCGCAGATGGAATAATGGCGACTTTGAGCGGGTCATGTGTTCCTGTCTTGCAAGGTCATATCAGCCTGTAAGAAGACCCGTTGATGACAGTATGAGCAGAGGTCGCGCATTCCACGCCTGATTTCAGGGACTGTTCCGGCCGGCATTATTAAGGCCTTTCGGGAGCGCTGATGGAAGATAACCGATGGAAACGAAGAGCAATCCATTTTTCTGAAGAATGATTCAAATCCTGTCTCCGCCGCACCCTGAGGAAACCTGTTCTTCCGCCGTCGCGGCTATCATATAGGATCGGGGCCTGCTGTCCGGTCGGCATTGCGAACAAGGGGAATGACGATGCCTGCCCGCGACCTGCTCTCGTTGCTCGGCATTCGTTTGCCGATCATCCAGGCGCCAATGGCAGGGGTGTCGTCGCCCGCCATGGCGGCGGCGGCGAGCGAAGCGGGGGCGTTGGGATCGATCGGCGTCGGCGCTACGGATGCGACTGGCGCCCGTGGCATGATTGCCGACGTGCGGGCGCGGACGAGCGCACCGTTCAACGTCAATCTTTTTTGCCACCGCCCGGCCGTCGCCGACGAGGTAGTCGAACGCCGCTGGATCGAAACCTTTCGTCCGCTGTTTGTCGAATTCGGCGCGTTGCCTCCCGAGTCGCTGCGCGAAATCTACCATAGCTTTGTGACCGATGACGCCATGTTGCGGATGCTGATCGACGCGCGGCCGGCGGTTGTCAGTTTCCATTTCGGCCTGCCGGATGCCGATGCGATCAGCGCCCTGCGCGCGGCCGGAATTGTCCTCCTCGCTTCGGCGACCAGCCTCGCAGAAGCCGAGCGGATCGTCGCCGCAGGGATCGATGCGATCGTCGCGCAGGGATGGGAGGCGGGAGGGCACCGCGGGATATTCGATCCCGATGGCCCCGACGATCGGCTTGGTACGCTGGAACTGACGCGCCGCCTTGTCGGCGCGATCGATCTGCCCATTATCGCCGCGGGCGGGCTCATGGATGGCGCAGCGATCGTCGCGGCGCTGAAGAGCGGTGCATCGGCGGCCCAACTTGGAACGGCGTTTGTCGTGAGCGATGAAAGCCTCGCCGACGCGGGTTATCGTACCGCACTCGCCAGCGACGCAGCGCGGATTACCTCGATGGTCCGCGCGGTGTCGGGCCGGCCGGCACGCATCCTCGGCAACCGCTTTGCGGCGCTCGATGCCGAAACCCCGTCGGGCGACATTCCCGCCTATCCGATCGCCTATGACCTGGGGAAATCGCTGCATGCGGCAGCTAAGGCGCGTGGCGATTATGGGTTCGGAGCGCAATGGGCAGGGCAGGGTGCGCCGATGGCGCGTGCGATGTCCACTGCCGATCTGGTCGCTGTACTCGCGGCGGAGATAGCGCAGGCGATGGCAGCGGAGAATGGTCTTGGGTGATCTGGACACGGCCTTTACCGCGCTTGGCCCGCCGAGGACGCGCCCGCTGTTCGTGATGGAGATCGGGGTCGATCGGACGCACTTGATCGGCGGCCCTGCGGGCATCGACCGGCGGGTCGGCGATATTGGTGCTGGGCACTTCAGGGGCGAGCGTCTGTCGGGCGAGGTGTTTTCAGGCGGGACCGACTGGCAGATATTGCGCGCGGATGGCGCTCTTTTGCTTGACGCGCGGGTCGTGCTGCGCACCGACGACGACGCGGTGATCGCAATGGATTATACCGGCATCCGCGTCGGCCCGCCAACGGTCATGGCGCGGCTCGCACGCGGCGAGCCTGTCGAACCGTCCGACTATTATTTTCGTACGTCGCCTCGTTTCGCAACCGTCGATCCCCGTTACGAATGGCTCAACCGGATTGTCGCGGTCGGTATCGGCCACCGGCGGCCTGCGGGCCCGATCTATAGCATCTTCGAAATCCTGTAATCGGCGGCGTGGTCTGGCGTGCTGGGCTCGCCGCTATCCAAGGGTAAAGGCAAAGAACAGTGCGACCCCAAAGCTGGTCAACGTCGCCAGCGCCACCGGAATCGCCGCACGCCAGCCCATTTCGAGCAGCAGGTCGAGCCGTGTGCGCATCGCCGTTGCGGTGACCGCGAGCAGCAGCAACGCCTTCGATCCCGTCAGCGCCCAGTCGCGCGCCGTATCGGGAACGGAAATGACGCTATTCAGCGTCACGACAGCCAGAAAGGCCAGAATGAACCAAGGAAGGGCAAGGCGGCGCCAAAAGTGCGTGTCGCCGCTCCTCTCGGGCTTGAGCAACAGGCTGACGAGCGCGACCACAGGCGCAAGCAGTGCGACGCGCGCGAGCTTGACGATGGTCGCACTTGCGCCGGCTGCGTCGGAAAAGGCGTAACCCCCGCCGATCGCCTGCGCGACGTCGTGGATCGACGCGCCGATCAGGAAACCGGCCTGTTTGTCACTGAGCCCAAATTGGCCGGCGAGCAGGGGATAGATCGTCATCGCGAGCGCGCTTGCGAGCGAGATGCCGACCAGTGTCAGCGCGAATTGCGCCTGCGACAGCCGCTGTTTGCCGATCACGCCATAGAGAGCGAGCGCTGCGCTCGCGCCGCAGATCGCCGTCGCTCCGCCTGCAAGTAGCCCGGCGTACGAAGACTGACCCGCAATCCGCGCGCCGAGGAGCCCCGCGCCCATCGTCAGCGCCATCACGACCAGCAGCGCGCCGAACGGAACCGGCCCCAGCACGGCGATCTGTGCGAACGTCACCTGCAGCCCCAGTACGACGATGCCGATGCGCAGGAAGGTTCGCGACGCGAAATCGAGGCCGCGATGCGTCGCCTCGTTGGTCGAGATGAAATTGAGCGACAAGCCGACAAGCAAGCCAAGCAGGATGATCGGAAAGCCATAATGGTCGGACAGCCATGCTGCGGCAGCGGATCCTGCCGCGCAGGCGGCAAGCCCGGGAAAGAGGCTACCCTTCGGCGCCGCTCCGGCCTTGACCTGTGCCAGATGCAGTTCGCCGAACAGGTCGCCGCCGCTTGGCAGATTGTTCCAATGCGCGTGGCGCATCGATGTTTCGGCATTTCTGTCTAACGCTGTCATATCAATGTGCCATAATCCGGAGCAGGGGAAGCGCGCAAGGCTTCTCTTGCGGAATGGCTGTCGGCGCGCCTAAGCAAGCCAACGATGGCCAGCAGGGGAACGGAGCCGTGAAGTCGATTGCTCTTGCCGGGGCGGAGCGCAATTGCGCATGACCCGGGCGACGATCAAGGATGTCTCGCGCGTCGCCGGCGTGTCGATCAAGACCGTGTCGCGCGTTCTCAACAAGGAACGCTATGTCAGCGACGACATGCGGCAAAAGGTCGAGGAAGCAGTCGCGCGCCTCAATTACCACCCCAGTCTCGCCGCGCGCACGCTCGCCGGCAAACGCTCATTCCAGATTGGGCTGATCCACGACAATCCCAGCCCCTATTATATCTTCAACATGCAGGCCGGGGTCGGGCAACGCTGCCGCGAGGCGAATTTTCGCATGATCATCCAGCCGTGCGACGTGAACTCGCCGGGGTTGATCGACGACATCGGTGCGCTGATCGATCAGGCGCAGCTCGATGGCATCATCATGACCCCGCCGGTGACCGACGTCGGCACCGCGCTCGCCGAACTGTTCCGCCGCAAGATCCCGGTCGTGCGCGTCCAGCCGGGGACCGATTTGACAGCGACGTCAGCGGTTTACATCGACAACGTCCAGGCGGCAGACGACATGACCGCCTATCTGATCTCGCTCGGCCACCGCCGCATCGGGCTGGTCACCGGGCACGCCAATTATTTCGCAAGCGGGCAGCGATTGACGGGCTATCGTCAGGCGTTGCAGCGCGCGGGGATCGGATTCGATGCGACGCTTGTGTTTCCGGGCCAGTTCGATTTTCAGTCGGGCGCGGCCGCGGCGGACGCGCTGCTGGCGCTGGACGATCCGCCGACCGCGATCTTCGCGAGCAGCGACGAAATGGCGGCGGGCGTCCTCGCCGCGGCGCACCGCATGGGCATTCGGGTTCCGGATCGTCTGTCGGTCGCGGGCTTTGACGACACCGATCTCGCGCAGGTCGTCTGGCCATCGCTGACGACGATCCGCCAACCGATCCGCGACCTAGGCTATGCCGCGGCGGACCTGCTGCTTGAATTCGGCGAGACGATCGAGCGGCGGCAACTGCCGCACGAACTGATCGTGCGCGGCTCGACAGCGCCGCCGCAGGCATAACTCCTTTTTTGCCCGAGCGACAAGAAAAAGGGCTGTCTTTTCGCGTATGACAGCGTTATCTTATTTCAAGGACAGAGATAGAGACTCGGGGGAGAGCAACGTGACGACGCACGCCGATCGGCGCCGCTGGCTGGTGGTGGGGCTCGTCTTCGTTGCCATCGTTCTCAATTATGTCGATCGCCAGATTCTCGCGCTCCTCAAGCCCACGTTGCAGGTGGAGTTCGACTGGTCCGACCGCGATTACAGTCACATGGCCTCGGCCTTCCAGTTCGCCGCGGCGCTCGCCTTTCTCGGTACCGGCTGGTTCATCGACAAGGTAGGCCTGCGCTGGGGTTTCGCTATCGGGGTAGGGATCTGGAGCCTGGCCGGGATGGCTCACGCCTTCGCATCGACCGTGGCAGGCTTCGTGACATCGCGCGCCGTGCTCGGCGCCGCCGAATCGATCGGCACCCCCGCTGCGGTCAAGACGGCCGCGACCTATTTCAACGCGAAGGAGCGAAGCTTCGTTCTTGGCCTTGGGGGGATCGCGCCCAATGTCGGCGCGATCCTCACGCCCTTGCTCATTCCCTTGATGGCGATGATGTGGGGTTGGCAGGCGACCTTTCTGATCGCCGGGGGGCTCGGCCTCGTCTGGGTCGTCGTCTGGCTTGCTGTCCGCATTCCTGAGCAACCTAACGCCGCGGCGGATGCGGCTGCACCGAAGATCGCGTGGAGCAGCCTCTTGCGCGATCGCCGGCAATGGGCCGTCATACTTGGCAAGGCGCTCACCGATCAGGTCTGGTGGTTCCTGCTTTTCTTCATGCCCGATCTGTTCCACCGCGTCTTTGGTCTGACGCAGGGGACGTTGGGGTTGCCTGTCGCCTTTGTCTATTTCATGGCGGCACTGGGCGGAATTACCGGTGGCGTCCTGCCGTCCTGGCTGATGGCGCGCGGGTGGACTGTGAATGCCGCGCGCAAGACGACGATGCTCCTCTATGCGCTGCTGATCCTCCCCGTGCCGTCGCTGGTCGGTGTGGACAGCGCATGGATCGCCGCGATGATCCTGGGGCTGGCGCTGTTCGCGCACCAGGGATTTTCGACCAATCTCTTCGGCCTTACGACCGACGTTTTCCCGGCGCGCATCGTGGGATCGGCAATCGGCATCGGCGCTTTCGCGGGCAATCTGTCGGGCATGGCGATGATCGAGTTCGCGGGCTGGTCGCTCGACACAGGCAGGGGCTATCTGCCGATGATGCTCATCTGCGCCTTCACCTACCTCGTAGCGCTCGCGGTAATTCATCTCATCCTGCCCCGGATCGTCGCGATCGACGAGGATGGCATCGACGATACCCCGATTTTCGCCCACTGACGGGATCATATAAGAAACCCGCTTCACTCGACCTCTCTTATGGAGTATATGACAGCGATGTCAGATTATCTTCCCGCCACCACCCCTTTGACTCTTGCCGGTCATAAAGTCGCACCCATTGCCTGGGGCATGTGGCGCTTTGCCGGTGTCGATGTCCCCACGGCGCGGGCGCGCGTCGATGCAGCTTTCGAAGCGGGCGTGACCCTGTTCGACACCGCCGACATTTACGGCTGCGATACGCCGGCGGGTTTTGGTTCGGCCGAAGCGTTGCTGGGTGAGGTCTTCGCCGAAGCGCCTGCGCTGCGTGACAAGATGGTCCTTGCGACCAAGGGCGGGATCATCCTTGGCGTGCCTTATGACAGCAGTGCCTCCTATTTGACCTCTGCGATCGATATCTCGCTGAAACGCCTGCGTACCGACCATGTCGAATTGTGGCAGATTCATCGTCCCGACCTGCTCACGCATCCGCAGGAAATTGCACGCACGCTCGAAGACGCGCACCGCGCGGGCAAGATCGGTGCGATCGGCGTGTCGAACTTCACGACCGCGCAGGCCGCGGCGCTCGCCAAATTCCTGCCGGTTCCTGTGGTCAGCCATCAGAGCGAATTTTCCCCGCTTCACCTGAACCCGCTCTTCGATGGCATCTTCGATCAGTCGATGGCGGAGGGGATGAGCCTCCTCGCCTGGTCGCCGCTCGGCGGCGGCCGGCTCGGCGATCCGGCGGACGAGCGCACGCGCGCAGTCGCTGGACTGCTCGATGCGAAGGCGGCGGAGTACGGCGTCTCGCGCGCCGCGGCGACTTATAGCTGGGTGATGGCGCATCCCGCGCGCCCGATCCCGATCGTCGGCACCCAAAATCCCGACCGGATCAAGGAAATCCCGCAAGCCTTCGCGCCGCGCTGGACGCGCGCCGAATGGTACGCGGTGCTGCAAACATCGATGGGGGAGAATTTACCGTGACCGATCGTACGTGCGAAGTGAGCTGGTTTTCGGCGCTCTGCGACGACGACTATGAATTTCTGGGCATCCCCGACCCGATGCTCAAATCGAGCTGGGAGCATTGCCGCGACATCGTGGTGCAGGCCGATACCCTTGGCTTCGACAATATCCTGCTGCCGTCGGGCTATGCGCTCGGCATCGACACGACCGCCTTCGCCGCGGCGATCGCGACGATGGTGAAACGCATCCGCCTGCTGATGGCGGTGCGCGTCGGCGAAACATGGCCGCCGCAGCTCGCGCGCCAGATCGCGACGATCGATCGCATTCTGGGCGGCAGGCTGACGGTCAATATCATCTCGTCGGACATGCCCGGCGAGACCATGGAGTCCGAACCGCGCTATCGCCGTACGGTCGAGGCGATGCATATCCTGAAGACGCTGCTGAACGGTGAGGCGCTCGACCATGATGGCGAGTTCTGGAAGCTGAAGCTTGAACCTGCGCGCATCGGCATGGTGTCCGGGAAGGCACCGCCGCTCTATTTCGGCGGACTTTCCCCCGCCGCACGCGACGCCGCCGCAAAGGGCTGCGACGTTTTCCTGATGTGGCCCGACCGCGAGGAGGTGGTGAAGGAGATCATCGCCGACATGACCGCGCGTGCCGCCGCTTACGGTCGCACGCTGAAGTTCGGCTACCGCGCGCATATGATCGTTCGCGATACCGAGGCCGAGGCGCGCACCGCCGCCTACCGCCTGCTCTCGAAGCTCGATGCGGAGAAGGGCGCGGCGATCAAGGCCAAATCGCTCGATTCGCAGAGCTTTGGTGTCAACGCGCAGGTCGCGCTCCGCGAGGCCGCTTCCGACGACGGCTATGTCGAGGATAATCTCTGGACCGGCGTCGGCCGCGCCCGCTCGGGCTGCGGCGCCGCGATCGTCGGCGACCCCGATCAGGTGCTGGCGAAGCTGAACCGCTATCAGGACATGGGGATCGAGGCATTCATCCTGTCGGGTTACCCCCATGCCGCCGAAGCCGACCTTTTTGCGCGCCATGTGCTGCCGAAGATGACGCACGGGCCGCTGGGGCTCTGACGCCTCCCGTCATTGCGAGGAGCGAAGCGACGCGGCAATCTCTCGCTATCAGCCTCGCGCGGGTTCGATAGCTGGAGATTGCTTCGCTTCGCTCGCAATGACGATTTTGAATGGGATGCCCCGCCTCCTCGGTGAGACGTAGGAGAGAGGGAGACGGGGCGAGCGCGCTTAAGCAGGAGGCGGATTGCCTGTCGATGAACAAAAAATCTTATCCGGCCCAAACCTGCGCATACAGCATCGCCATCTCCTCGCTATCCGGCACGCGCGGATTGTTCGCGGGCGACCCCGATGCCGCTGCCTGCGCGCACATCGTCGGGACCAGCGCGTCCCAGCGTGCCGCGTCGATGCCCCATGCGGCGGGCCCCGGCACTTCGAGCTCGCGGTTGAGCGCCGCCAGCTCGTCGAGCAGCCGCGCTACCGCCGCCTGATCGCCCTCGGCCTCGTCCGCCACCCCCATCGCCCTTGCGCAATCGCCATAGCGGTGCAGCGCCGCGGGCGCCGACCAAGCGGTCACCGCGGGCAGCAGCATCGCGTTCGACAGCCCGTGCGGGACATGGAAATGCGCGCCGATCGGCCGGCTCATCCCGTGAACCAGCGCGACCGAGCTGTTCGAGAAGGCGATCCCCGCCTGCGTCGCGCCCAGCATCATCGCCTCGCGCGCCGCCGCGTCCATCGGGTCGCTGCACACGCGACGCAAGTTTGGCGCGATCGCACGCATCGCGAGCAAGGCCATGCCGTCGCTGAACGGGTTCGCGCGCTTCGACACATAGGCCTCGATCGCGTGAACGAGCGAATCGATGCCGGTGTCGGCAGTCAGCCTTTTGGGTTTGGTGAAGGTCAGCTCGTAATCGACGAGCGCGGCGACGGGCAGGTAGGCGAGCCCGGGGCACAGCATCTTCTCGTCGGTTGTTTCGTCGGTGATGATCGTGAAGCGCGTCGCCTCCGACCCGGTGCCCGCTGTCGTGGGGATTGCGATTATCGGCAGCCCCGGCGCATCCTGCACATGGGGGGCTTTGTAGTCTGCCATTGCCCCGCCGAATTTTCCGAGCAAGGCAATTGCCTTCGCGCTGTCGAGCGGGCTGCCGCCCCCGAAACCGACGACGCAGTCATGCTCGCCGTCCTTCAGGAAGGCGACCCCTGCGTCGACCGACGCCACCGTCGGGTCGGGGACCGTATCCGCAAACACCCGCGCCGCGATCCCGGCCGCCGCCAGTCCGTCGACCAACTCGGTCACACGGCCGCTGCTCACCAGCCAGCCGTCGGTCACGATCAGCGGCCGCCCCAGCCCCAGCGTGCCCAGCACGTCGGGCAGCTCCTTCGACGCGCCGGCGCCGATGCGCAGGATGCGGGGCAGGGCGATGCTTGCAATGCTCAACTTACCATCTCCTCGCGGATCGAACTCCGTGCCAGCCAGAACAGGCCCGACGCGACCGCGCCGAACAGGATGAAGATCATCAGCGACCAGCGCACCCCTTCGGCCGATCCTAGCCCCATCGGGCCGCTTAGAAAATCGCTGACCGCACCGACACCCAGCGGACCGAGTCCAAGGCCGATCAGGTTGATGATGAACAACAGCACCGCCGACGCCGTCGCGCGCGTCTGCGGCCGGACCAGCCCTTGCACCGCGGCATAGCCCGGACCGTACCACAGCGTGTTGAGCACGGGTGGAAACGCGAACATGATCAGCGCGAAGACAGCTGAATCTGTCATCAATCCTGCGATGTAGAAGGGGATGCCCATCAGCGTCGAAATCGCCGGGATCGCGACATAGGCCCGTAAGTCGCGTGCACCATATTTATCGGCGAGATAGCCCCCCAGCCAGGTCCCGACCGCGCCCGTCAACCCGAGGACGATGCCGAGTGCGACGCCCAGAAATCCGGTGAGGCCGAGGCCGACGTTACCGGCCAGCACAGTCAGCTCTGCCGCATGGTTGCGAAAGAAGAAGGGGGCAAGGAAGGCTGCGGCGCCGTAGCCGATGAATGCCTTGATCGCCGCCGCGAAAGCGATCAGCCAGAAGGTCCGCTTGCCGCGGATCTCGGCCATCGCAGTCTTGAAATCGGGGCGCGACGCTTTCAGCGCTGCCATGTCGATGTTGAGCTGGCGGCGTGGTTCGCGCAGCGTCGTCCATGCAACGAGCGCCATCAGCAGCCCCGGCAGGCCGGCGAACAGAAAGGCCGTGCGCCAGCCATAGGCATCGGCGATCAAACCTCCGAGCGCGAGACCTAGCAGTCCACCGAGCGGCGTTCCGAGCGCATAAAAGGCAAGCGCCGAGGCGCGCCGTTCGCGCGGCGTATAGTCGGTGATCAGCGAATGGGCCGGTGGGGTGCAACCTGCTTCGCCGATGCCCACGCCGACCCGGCATGCCACGAGCTGAAAGAAGTTCTGCGCGAAGCCGCAGGCCAGCGTGAAGAGGCTCCACAAGCCCGCTGCGGCCGCGATGATCCGCGGCCGATGCCCGGTCTCGGCATAGCGCGCGATCGGAATGCCGAGCACGGTGTAGAAGAGTGCGAAAGCCAGCCCCGTCATCACGCCAAGCTGCCAGTCGGCGAGATGCAGGTCGTGTTTGATCGGCTCGGCCAGGATCGCGACGATCTGCCGGTCCAGGAAGTTCAGAATATAGATGATCAACAACACCGTCAGCGCATAGCGGCGGTACGCCGGCGACACCGGCTGGATGAGGGGCGAAGTGGGGGTTTCGGCGGTCATTTGATCCTCTCACTATTTTCTCTTTGCTCGTCACCCCAGACGTGATCCGGGCGTCATTCTCACGGCGCCGGAAGTCATGGATGACGGATCAATACCGGCATGACGACGGAGCGTTGACTCCGTCCCTCGACACGATATGACAGCGTTGTCTGAAAAGGAAAAGCGATTGCCTGAATTGCTCGTTCTTCAATCGGTCTGGGGTCTCGACAAATGCCCCGGTTTTGACATCGAAAATCGCCTCGACGAGGCGCTGGAACAGGTCGTCGTCGCGGGCTTCGACGGCGTGGGGGTCAATCTTGCGCGCACCGCCCGCACCGACGGTGTCGCGCGCGTTATGAACCCGCTCGGCCTTGCGTGGGAGGGGCAAGTGCTCGTCCAGGACGCGGCTCAGCTCACCCACTGGATCGGCGAGGCGCATCGCCTCGGCGCGCATCACCTCAATGTCCAGATCGCCGGCCCAACCGCCGACTTTCGTGCCGCGCTGCGCTTGATCGATAGCCTTGTCGCCGCGACGAAAGATGCGCCGCTGCCTGTCTGGTTCGAAACCCACCGCGGGCGGCTCACCAACGATCTGCTGTTTACATTGCAGTTGCTTGATGAACGTCCCGGCCTGCCGCTCACGGCCGACCTGTCGCATTATCCCGTCGCGGGCGAAATGGAGTTGCCGCTTCGGGGCGATCAACTCGCGGCGATCGAGACGATCCTGCAGGGCAGCCACAATTTCCATGGCCGCGTTTCGACGACGCATCAGGTGCAGGTCGCGCTGGACGCTCCACAGCATCAGGGCTGGCTCGATCAGCATGTCGCCTGGTGGCGGCGCGGATTCGAACTGTGGCTCGAACAGGCGCGGGACGATGACGCGCTGACGTTCATGTGCGAACTCGGACCTCCTCCCTACGCGATTACGGCGCCTGATGGTCGCGAACTGACAGACCGCTGGGACGAGGCGCAGCGAATGCGCGATATCGTGCGGGGACTGTGGGTGGAAGTCGCCGGCATCTGACTCCGTGCCCCTGCCACGGCTATGGTGGTGGATCACACCGCCACCGCATCCCGCCAGTGGGCAAACGTCGTATCGGCTTCGTCGCGCGACACTTGGGGCAAGAATTCGGCATCGTATCGCGCCAGCCGCTTCAGATCGTCCTCAGCGAACAGCCCCACGCCCATGCCGGCGGCCAGCGCGGCGCCATAGGCGCTCGCCTCGCGCACAGCATGACGGCGTACCGGGCGCTGCAAGGCGTTGGCCTGCAACTGCATCAGCGTGTCGCTCGTCGATAATCCGCCGGCGACCGGCAGCGCGTCAGGCACCGGCAGCGCGTCGGCAATCACTTCGGCGATTTCGCGAAAGCGGAACGCGATGCTCTGCAACGCGGCGCGCGCAATCTGCTGCGGTCCGTCGGCAAAGCTCAGCCCGCCGATCAATCCACGCGCTTCGAATTGTCCGTGCGGCGCGCCCATGCCGGCAAGCGACGGACGGACGAAGACATTGCCAGCGTCGGCCACCGACGCCGCGGCGATCTCCAGGGCCGCTGGCGAGGCGAAGAGTCCTAGTCCGTCGCACAGCCACTCGATCATCGATCCGGTGGTGATCACCATGCCCTCGATGCAGAAACGAGGTTTTCCGCCGACGAAGACCAGCGCCTCGGCCGGCATGCTGCCGTGAATCGATTCGGGCGCTTCGCCGGTTCCGGCCATCAGCACGCCCGAGGTGCCATAAGTCGCCTTCCAGGCCCCGCGGCCGAGCGCGCCATGGGCCACCATAGCGGCCTGCTGGTCGGCGATCAGGGCCGTGATCGGCACCCTTCCGCCGAGAACCGCCGGATTGCTCTCGGCGATCGCGCCCCAGCTTTCGACCTGCGCGGGAAACAGGTCAGGCGAAAGATGCTGATGGCCGAGCAGGGCGCTGTCCCATCCGACGCCCTGCATATAATCATAATAACCGGTCATCCACGCTGCCGAGGCATCGGTGACATGCGCGCCGCTCAGCTTGAAGGTCAGCCAGCTATCCAGCGTTCCCCATTGCAGGTCCGCCGGCTGACGTCCCGACAGCGCGATGGCGGCGGGAAGCTTCGCCGATGGTACCTGCGGCCAGCCCGAAAAGCCTGCCGCGCGCAGCTTCTTATATTCGTCCATCCCGCGCAAATCGCTCCACACCAGCATCGGTGCGACGGGATCGCCGGTGGCTCGGTTCCAAAGGACGACGCTTGCGCGCTGCGTCGTCACGCCGATCGCGGCTACGTCTGCGATGGTACGCCGCCCGGCGGCCAGCGCGCCGGCGATCACGGCGCGGCAGATATCCCACACCGTGGAGGCATCCTGCTCGACGAGACCCGGGCCCGGATAACGGCTCGCGATCGGTCGCTTGTCGATACCCAGCACCGCGCCCGCCGGATCAACCAGCATGGCGCGGGCACCGGTCGTACCCGCATCCAGCGCGAGCAGAAGCTCAGGCATCGGGTATCAGATTGCCCGGGTTCATGATTCCCTCCGGATCGAGACATTGCTTGATCCGGCGAAGCAGAGCGACCCCGTTTTCGCCCAGATCATGTTGAAGATAGGGCTTGCGAAGCCGCCCCGCGCCATGATGGTGCGCAACTCCGCCGCCATGCTTTGCAGTCGCTTCCATGATCGCGCGCCAGCCGGCGAAATAGGCGGGCTCCATCTTCGCACTGTCTTCGAAACTGGCGGCAAAGCTGAAATAGAGGTTGATTCCCGACCGGTAGACATGGCTGCTGTGCGCCGATGCGTTGATCACGCCGGGGATTTCGTTGAGCGCGGCGATGCTGTCGTCATAGATCGCGCCGATCTCGCTCCAGCGCCCCGAAATCTCGACCGTGTCGGCGACATAGCCGCGCTCGAACATGTCGCGCCAGCTTGGCACATGGTTGCGTTTTTCGATCCACTGCTTTGCCGCCATCGGATCGCCCGCTTCGAGCCCCGAGGCGCCGCAAATCTCGTGCATCGCCGCCAGCTCGGCGTCGACTCGCGCCTTGGGCCCTTCATGGACCATCAACAGCATCGCCTTGCCATCGCGTTCATAGTCGCGGAACAAGCGCCGTACCTCGCGCCCGTCATACTGGCGCATCACCGGCGGGCGCCAGTCGGCGCGTACGATCTGCCGCTGCGCCTCGAAGCCCGCGCGCATGTCGTCGGCGTAGAAGATGCTGTAGTCGCGGTGCGGGGCTTTCGCCCGCAGCGAGAAGGTCACGCCGGTGATCACGCCCATCACGCCTTCGGCACCCATCAGCAAATGCCGCAGGTCCGGGCCGGCGGCGGCGCGCACCGCCTTGCCCAGCGTGACCAGCTCGCCGTTCGACAGCACCGCCTCGATCGAATGGATGATGTCCTCGATATTGCCATATGCGGTCGAGAACTGCCCCGAGGCGCGCGTCGACACCCAGCCGCCGACGCTGCTGATCGCAATCGATTGCGGCCAGTGACCGATCGTCAGACCGTGCGCCGCAACCGCCTCTTCGGCCTCCATGCCGTTGAGTCCCGCATCGAAGCTCGCGAGCAGATCGTCGCTGTCGATGTAGCGCACGCGGTTCATGCCGCTCATGTCGAGCAGGATCGCATCCGGCGTCGGCTCGATCCCCCCGCACACCCCGCTGCCAAGACCATAGGGGATCAGCGGTATGCGCTTCTCGGCGGCAAGGCGTACAACCTTCTGCACATCTTCGACCGACTGCGGCCGTACGACGCATCTCGGCGCGGACACGGCTTCGCCGCGCCAGTCGCGCAGATGCTTGACCGCCCACTGGTCGTAGCGGCGGGCGTTCAGCGCATCTGTATCGCTCGCAACACGGTCGGCGCCCACGGCGCTGGCAAGGGCTTCGGCAATCGAACTCATCTCACTCTCCCAAAAGCCTGCGGCTTTCCTCGTTGATCTTGCGGCAATGCGCGATCTCAGCTGCCGTCTTGGCGTCATCCCAGCCGAGCAGCGCGCCCATCGCCTCGGCGGCAGGAGCGAGCGCGGCCAGACCGGCCCCCTCGTCGAACCAGGCGCGCGCGCTCCGGCGGACCCAATAATCCTCAAGGCTGGCGGCGCCCTCATGCGTCACCGCGCGCGTAGCCTCCGCGGCGACATCGCCGCCCGCAATCACGATCTCGTTTGCTTCGTCGCCATAAAGGCGTGCCAGCCGCTCGGCGGCGCGCGGATCTAGGCGGCTCAGGCTATCGCCGACGCCGCGCGATCCTCCGGGCAGCGGCGCATCGGCGGTCGAACAGGGGAGGGCGGTAGCGCCCAGCCGCTCGACGACCAGATCGACAACCCGCTCGGCCATCGCGCGATAGGCGCTGAGCTTGCCCCCCGCGATTGACACCAGTCCGCTCGGCGAGGTCCATATCTCGTCCTTGCGCGACACCTCGTTCGCCTTCTTGCCTGGCTGCGCGATCAGCGGCCGCACCCCCGACCAGAGCGCGACGATTTCGCCATCCCGGATCGGATCGATGCGCAGCGCCGCTTCGGTCGCGCGCAGCAGATAGTCGATGTCGTCGCGTGTCGGCGCGGGCCAGTAATCGGCGCCGTCATGGAACACGTCGGTCGTGCCGATATAGGTGAAGGCGCCACGCGGTACCGCAAAAATGCTACGCTTGTCGGGCGCGCGAATGATGAGCGTCGCGTTGATCGGCAGTCGCTCTCGCGGCAGGACAAGGTGGATGCCGCGGCTCAGCGACAGTCGCACGTCGCCTTCGCCGGCTTCCAATCCGCGCACCTTGTCGACCCATGCTCCCGCGGCATTCACCACCAGCCTTGCCTTGATCCGCGTACCCAGCCCGTCATTCAGTGTCGAGGTCGCGACAAGGCCATCCTCCGTAAGCTCCGACGCCGCCGCATGATTGATCGCCACCGCCCCCGCGCCCTGCGCGCTGCGGATATTGGCGAGAACGAGCCGCGCGTCGTCGGTCAGGAATTCGGGGTAGAGTACCGCGCCATTCAGCTTGTCGGTGCGCATCAATGGCTCGCGCCGTTGCAACTCGGCCAGCCCGATAACCTCATGCTTCTCGGCATCGGGCACGCCGCCGAGTTTCTCGAACGTCCAGAGGCCCGTCCGTAATTTCGCGGTCATTGCCATGTTCGTGGTCGGGATCAGGAAGGGCGAGAGCGTCGTGAGATGCGGTGCGATCCGCCGTACCACCTGTCGCTCCGACGCCGCTTCCTTGACCAGCGCGATATCGCCCTGGCTGAGGTATCGCAGTCCGCCGTGGATCATCTTCGAGCTGCGGCTGCTCGTCCCGCTGGCATAGTCGCGCGCCTCGACCAGCGCGACCGACAGCCCGCGCATCGCCGCGTCGCGCGCGATCCCCGCGCCGGTGATCCCGCCGCCGATCACCGCAAGGTCGAACGTCCGGGATTCCAGCTCGGCAAAGACCTGCGCGCGCCGCCGCGCATCGAGTTGGGTGCTGCTCATATGTTCACGCTAAGCGCATCACAGCGGCATTGGTATTGCATTATGGGAATGATATGGTGCGCGCCATGAACCTCCGCCGCCTCCGACATTTCGACACGCTTTACCGCCTCGGCAGCTACGCGCGCGCGGCTGACGAACTTGGTCTTACCCAATCGGCGCTCACGCGCTCGATCCAGAAGCTCGAGGAGGAACTGGGCGCCACCCTCTTCGACCGCACCACCCATTATGTGCGTCCGACGAGCGACGCCGACCGGCTTATCCGATCCGCCCGCGACGTTATCGCCGCGTCGGCGAATCTCGAACAGGAGGCGCGCGGGCTCGATCAGCCGAGCAGCGGCACCGTCGCGGTCGGCAGCGGACCCTATCCGTTGCAGCCCTTGCTCACCGACGCGATCGCGCGCTTTGCCGAATTGCATCCCGGCGTGCGGGTGACTGTTACCGGCGGTCCGTCGCAGCAATTGCTCGAAACTCTCATCGACCGGCGGCTCGACCTGGTGGTCTGCAACCGTGCGAAGTTTGCCGCGTCGGGCCACGCCGACGAAGTCCTCTGTATCCCGCTGCCGACCGAACCGCTGATACTCGTTTGTGCGCTCGACCATCCGCTGGCGAGAGGTGGCGGCGATAGTGCCGATTTTCCCTGGGCGCTTCCACGCCCGGCACCGGGCAGCAACCTTCCGCGTACTCTCCGCGCTCGCTTCGCGGCGGGACAGTTTCCCGATTATGAGCTGGACTCGACCGCCGCCTGCCTCGACATGGCGCGAAGCGGCCGTGCGATCACCGTCGTGCCCCTGCGCCTGGCGATGCGATCGGGCCTCGCCATGATCGCGCTCCCGTCGTCGGAAGTCACGCGCGACGCCATCCATCTCCTCCGCAACCGCAGCCGCAGCGCGCTTGTCGCCGCGTTCGTCACGGTGCTGCGTGAAGTCGCTCAGGCCGAGACGATCCCGTCGAACAGCGCCGCGTCGGCCGACCCGGCCCGGTAGAATAGCGGCGGCTGCCCAAGTGGCGCTGCAACGGTCACGTCCGCGCCCCCGGTATGGCTCTGCCCCGACCAGACATGAACCCAATCCGCTCCAGCAGGCAAATAGGTCGTCCACTCGCGCTTCCCCGCCGCCATGACCGGGGCGACGAGCAGGTCCGGACCAAGCAGATAGGAGGTCTGGATCGCATAGGTTTCCGCATCGTCGTCGAAATGCAGGAACAGCGGCCGCTGCACGGGCAACCCAATCTCTGACGCCTCATGCGACAGTCGCCGGATGTACGGCGCCAGATGCGCATAAATCCGCGTCATCTTCGCAAAATGCGCGAGCAAATCCGGATCGTCGTCATATTGCACATTCTGCCGCGGCCGATTGCCCTCATGCGTGCGGATCATCGACGTGAACGCCGACATCTCGGCCCAGCGCATCGCCAGCTCTGCGTCGCGCGTCGTATCGAACAGGCTCGTATAACCGCCGCAATCGCTGTGATGATGCGCGTTGCCGAGCATACCCGCCGACAGCGCGGCGCAGATCACCGTGCCGATGCCGTCGTGGCGCGAGAAATCGACCGACTGGTCGCCCGCCCACAGCATCGGGCAATGCCCCTGCACACCGGCCGCTCCCGATCGCATGAAGACCATCATCTCGCCGGTCTGCCCGCGCCCCGCGATGCCCTTGGCGTTGACCTCGCCCCACAGCGCCGGCCAGCGGTTGTGCGCGGTCATCCCGCTCTCGCCATTCGCCAGCCGAACATCGACCGGCAGATATTCGCCGAAGTCCGCCATCCAGCCCGACAGGCCGAAATCGATCATCTTCTCGCCGATGATCGTGTCCGCAAACCACGCCGCCGCCGCCGGATTGGTGAAATCGACATGCCCGCAATCGAACTCGCCGAAATCGATGATATAAGGCTCGTCCCTGTCGGGATGCATCACCATGAAACCCTGTCCCGCCGCCTCAGCATAGAGTGGCCCGTCGACCGCCAGATACGGGTTCACATAGCCAAGAAACCGGACGCCGCGCTCGCGCAACTCGGCGATGCGCGCCGGCAATTCGGGATAACGCTCTTCATTCCATTGCCAGTCCCAGAACAGGCGATTGCCGAAGCTGGTGATGCGCAGGCCGACCCAATCCTCGCACCACAGCCCCGACACTGCGACCCCGGCCTCCTCGTACGCCTTCAATCGTGCAAAGCTGTTGTCGCCATCCTTAAGCCCGATGACCGCACCTTTGAGCAGCCATTCGGGCAGCGGCGGCTGACGTCCGAAGCGGTCCGACAGGGCCGACACCAGCGCGGCAAAACGCGGCCGCGCCCAAAGCTCGATCTTCGCGGGAATCTCCCAGACCTCGATTTCGTGATGATCGTCATTCCTGAAATCGAACGCCGCATAGGCAAAGCTGTCGACATGGAGCGCATAGCGCCGCGAGCTCACATAGGTCGGTTGGGGATAATTGGTGTGCGCATAACTGCCGCCACCGCCCTTGCGGTGCGCCTCGACCTGCTGGAACAGCGGTGATGCCGGATCGCGCCCAACGCCGGGTTCGCTCGACCACAGGGGGAAATGCCGGCCGCGCAGATCGAAGTACGAGAATTGCTCGCCTCCGCCCCACACATGCTCGCTCGCTTGCGCCGGTACACGCAGCCACAATCGATTGAGTGTCGCATCAAGTGCCGTCAGCGCGATCACCGCATCGTCACCGTCGCCCGATACCTCCGCCTCGAGCAGCCATGCCGCGCCGGGCGCTTCGGCAAAGCGAACGGCATCGCCGTCGACTTCGGCATGCGTCAGCGCGATCCGTTCGATCACCTCTTCTGCCACATCGAAGTGGCCCAACTTTGAACGGACATGCGGCACGCCGCGCCCGACCGAGAAACAGGGTGCATCCTTGCCGTGCGTCAGGATCGTTCGCCCGTCGAGGCGGAGGGCAAAGCCGGTATCGAGCGCGTCAAGCGCCATGCGGGGATCCTTTCGCTTTCCTCATACAATCTTCCCTGCCGCGAGGCGATGGGGAGGGCGCGCGCGGGGCGTGATGGAGGGGCGGCGGCGGCCCGTCACGGCCCCTCCGTCAACGCTTCGCGCTGCGCTCTCCCCATCGAAATCCTCGGGGAGGGCTTTTCAGCCTCAGAAGTTCACGCGGCCCGTTATCCCGAAATAACGCTCTGCGTCGCGCGGCGTGATCTGGCGCATGAAAGAGGTGCCGTTCGGAATACGCTGCGTCACGAACTGCTTGTCGGTCAGGTTCTTGACGATGAAGGACAGGCTGTACTTGTCGTCCGATGTGCTGACGCGGACGCCGGCATCCCAGATCGCATAGGCGCTCTGGAACGCATTCGGATTCTGGTTGATGTCGAAGTTGGTCTTGCTCTGATAGACAAGCGAACTGTTCAGATCGACGTTGAAGCCCTCGATGTTCAGCGGCAAGCGCCAGTCCATCGTCACCGTACCCTTGTACTTGGGGGCAAAGGGCAGTGGCTTGCCATTGATCGCATCGGCGCAGGTTACCGCAGCCCCCGTGGGACAAATGAACTTGTTGATGTGGGCATCGGTATAGTTGAAGCCGCCCGACAGCGAAAAATCGTCCGTGATCGCCGCGTTGAAGTCCATTTCGATGCCGCGCGTCGAAACGCTGCCCGCGTTGGTCAGGCGGGTGACGACCTGGCCCGCGACGATGTCGAGGAAGTTCGCCTGATAATTGTCGTACTTGGCATAGAATGTTGCCAGGTTCAGCGTCAGGCGGCGGTCGAACAGCCGCATCTTCAGGCCGGCCTCATAGGCGTTCGACTTTTCGGGGTCGATCCGGCCGGTATCGCGTGCCAGCATATTGAAGAAGATGTTGAGCGCCGGGCCCTTGTAACCGCGCGTATAGGTTGCATAGGCGATGACATCGTCGGTCACGTCATATTGCAGGCCGGCATTGCCCGACCAGCCATTGTCCTTGATCGACCCCGTCGACGCAAAAGCCGGATTGACGCCGGAGAAGGCCGCGAGCGAAGTCGAACGACGGACGAAGTCATAGGCGACCTTGTCGTTCGTATGGCGCAAGCCGACTATGCCGCGGAACGCATCGGTGAAGTTCAACGTCCCCTGACCGAAAGCCGAATAGCTGGTCAGCGTGGTCGTGAAGTCGGCGTTGCCTTCGTTGGTGAGGTAAGTCGACGATCCCGCGGCGCAGGGCGTCAGGCCGCCTACCGTCGGCAGCGTCGAGGCGGTGCAGCTCGTGACCGTGCGGTTGAAGAAGTCGACTTCTTTCGTGTGATAGTAATAAAGGCCCGCAACATATTCGAAAAACTGTGGATTTGATGATGCGATCCGCAATTCCTGGGTGAACTGGTCGAACGTCAGATCGCCACGATCATGCGACCGGACATCGCCCGAAGCGGTCCCGGTATTGACATATTTCGGCGCGTCCGACCGGAAGTCGCCGTCGCGCTGCTGGAAGTTGTACCAATGACGATAGGCGGTGATCGACGTCAGTGTGACGCCGCCGAGGTCGAGGTCGAACTGCCCCGACACGCCGCTGTTCTTGTCCTTGGTATAGGGATCGAGGTCGTTGTCGATGTCCTTGTTCTTGCCGTCCAGCGTCAGCGGCGCGAGGCTCGGGATGAACACCGCATTGTTGAAAGCGGAGGAGAAGACGGTGCCGATGCTGTCGGCATAGCCATTATCGCTTCCCTTCGAATAATCGGCGATCAGCGTGATCTTCAGCGCATCGCTGGGCTCCGCGATCAGTTTGCCGCGCACGCCCCAATGTTCATAGCCGTTGACCTTGTGGTTGTTGAACACGTTGCGGCCATTGCCGTCATACTGCGACCAGAAGCCCGTGAGCGAAGCGCGGACGCTGTCGCTGAGCGGGCCGCCGACACTGCCGCGGATGCGATATTCATTGCCCTCGTACCAGGCGGCGTCGACGTAGCCGCCCAGTTCATTGCCCGGTTCGCGCGACACGATGTTGATCACCCCGGCACTGGCATTCTTGCCGAAAAGGCTGCCCTGCGGGCCGCGCAGCACCTCGATGCGCTCGACATCAAGGAAATCCGAGGTCTGCTGGCCGGTACGGGCATAGACGACGCCGTCGATCACGGTCGATACCGACGGTTCGACGCCGGCGGAAAAGCTGATCGTGCCGACGCCGCGGATCGACAGCGCCGAATCCTTGTTGGTGTTGCCCTTGCGGAACGTCAGCGTGGGGACGCGCTGGAAAAGTTGTTCGGCCGAATTGATGTTCGCTCGCTCGAGTTGGCCACCCGAAACGACCGAGATCGCCACCGGGACATCCTGCAGATTCTGTTCGCGCTTCTGCGCGGTGACGATGATGTCGGTGGTCGCGAAGGGCGCGTCGGCGGCGGCTTCTTGCGCGCGGGCGGGGGCTGCTGCGATCAGAGCCGCGGCCATCGTCGTCGAAAGCGCCAAAGCCAGCTTGTATGTCGTCGTCATCGAAAACCTCCCCACTCGCGTCCGGCGGATCATCTGTCCGCCTGGATCCTGGAACCGTGGCGCGGCCGCGGATATCGGCCGAGAATCATCCGGTCGGCCCGAGGGCTAACCCGCCATGCATAGGGATGCGCGGCAAAATCATCGCAGTCCAATCGAGAAATGTCGTGATAGTATGTCCAAATGCTATGACTTGCTCGATGGCGACAAGGCGGGGGATGGCTCCGGCGTATGCGCAAGCCTTAAAGATGCCTGCCAACCTCGCGGGGCGGACCCCGACCTGCCTCCGGGCTGAATGGAAAAGCGAGCGGTCCTACTTCGACGCGACGACACGCTTCACATGCGCGAGGCATGCTTCGGTTTCGCGTCGCACATCGTCGTTCAGCCAGGCAACGATCTCCGGCGTCGGACCGATGTCCGGTTCGAGCAGCGCGAAGTCCAGATAGACGGGCGGGGCAATCGGTCGGATCGCGACACCGAGCCGGTGAAACAGCGGCGCGCTGAACGGCTCGGCGATCGATACCCCGAGGCCGGCTTCGACAAAGGCATACAGGATCTGCGAATGCTGCGTCTCCAGCCGTCGGGACACCGGGATGCCGGAAGTTTCCAATACCGCGTCGATCCCGTTCCACAGCGCGTCGGCTTCGTGCATCGGGCCGATGAATTCCTCGCCCGCGAGATCCTCCACTGACAATTGCGGACGGTGCGCCAGGGGGTGGTTGGCGGGCAGGATGCAGATATAGTCGGCGCGCGCGAGCAAGGTCGATCGGATGCCCTCGCGCCCTTGCGCTTCGACCCCGATTCCAAGGTCCGCCTGACCCAGAAAGACGCGCTCCTCGATCGCCCGTTGTCCGAGCGATTCCACCGTGATCTTGATGTCGGGATAGAGGATACGAAAGCGCGCGATCACGGCGGGGAGGATGGTCATCGCAATCGCAGCCAGCGCTGCGATCCGCACCGTGCCTACCGGATGCGCGCGAATCCGACGCGCGGCCTGATCGAGCAGGTCGAGGCCTGCGTAGCTTCGCCGTACCGCTTCATAGAGGGCCTGCGCCTGCGCGGTCGGATGTACGCGCGCCCCGCGCCGGTCGAACAGGCGAAAGCCGACCGCACGCTCCATGTCGGCGATCAGCCGGCTTACCGACGGCTGGCTGATGTTGAGCATCGTTGCGGCAGCGGTAATCCCACCACTCATCATGACGGCGCGAAACGCCTCGACCTGTCTCATTCGCATAGGTCATAGTATAGACGTATGATCGTACGATGCAATTCGATTGGATGCGATGGATGTTTTGGAGGTATCGAGTCGTCATTGACCAATCCGGGAGACGCAACATGGATTATTCGGCGCAGCGCGAACAATTTGCGACGGAAGGCTATGCGGTATTCGAACGCATCCTCGAAGGCCCGCTGCTCGACTTGCTTCGTGAAGAATGCGGCCGCGTGATCGAACGCGAAGATGCCCGTCTCGACAGCCTTGGCGTCGAAGTCGACGGCATCAGCCACAAGGGCAAGCGTTATTTCGCCGGCGAATGCCAGCGGAAGCAGCCCGACCTGCGCAACATGCTGTTCAGCGAGACGATGGCCGACGTCTGCCGCGCCACGATCGGCGACGATGCCTATTTCTTCTACGACCAATACGTCGTGAAAGGCGCGAGCGAGGGGATGCCGTTCAGCTGGCATCAGGATTCGGGTTATGTCGTCGGTAACGGAGGGCCTGTCGACCATAAACCGTACCTGACCTGCTGGTGCACGCTGGACGATACGACGGTTGCCAATGGCACGGTGCGTATCCTGCCATTTTCGCAGGCACCCGACACGCGCGACGGCATCGTTCCGCATACGCGCCAGCCGGGCAGCAACGACCTTGTTGGCTATACCGGCGACAGCGAGGGCGTGACGCTCGAGGTGCCGGCGGGGAGCATCGTCGCCTTTTCCAGCCTCGCGCTCCACGCAACCGGATCGAATTCGACGCCGAACATGCGCCGGGTCTATCTTGCGCAATATTCGCCCGAGCCGATCCTGAATCCCGGCACGAATCACCTCCGTCGCAACGCGATCGCCTTTTTGCGCGGCGGTAGCCAGGTGACTTTCAACTGAGCCACAACACCGAGGGAGAGCGCCATGATCGATCATCGTGCAACGTCCGGTCGACCGCGCATCGTCGCACTTGGCGGTAATGCTACCGCTGGCGGTTCGGCCGAACGTCTGCTCCGCCATGCGCTTGCGCGCTGCGAAGCGCAGGGTGCCGATACGCAGCTCTTCGCTGGCGACGCGATCGACCTGCCGCTTTATGCCCCCCACCACGGCAATCGCTGCGCAAAGGCGAGGGCGCTGATATCGGCGCTGCGGGAGGCCGACGGGGTCATCGTCGCTTCACCCGCCTATCACGGTACCGTGTCAGGCGTGGTCAAGAACGCACTCGATTATGCGCAGGACCTGGTTTCGGATACGCAGCCCTATTTCGACGGCCGCGCTGTCGGACTCGTTGCCGTTGCCGGCGGCTGGCAGGCGGCCGGTAGCACGCTCGCGACTCTGCGTTCGATCACGCATGCGCTGCGTGGATGGCCGACCCCGATGGCGGTCACCGCCAACAGCAGTCAGCCGCTGTTCGATCCCGACGGGCTGCTGACCGACGATGGCATCGCCATGCAACTCGACATCATGACCGGGCAGGTGATGATGTTCGCGCGGATGAAGGCGGGATATGCCTCCCCGCGCGACACGGCGATGGCCTGAGCGGCATTATCCGGCCCCGCACCGATTTCCTGCGATCGGGCGTCCGGCGCCGATGCAACGGCCCGCTTGCCGTCTGATAGATTTTCTTCATCGCAAAATCGATCGATCTCCATTGACGAATCCAATATCAATCTTTTAAGTTGAGATTGTCGTTCGGAGTTGGTCGAAACGAATGACAGGCTCTCCTCCTTCGACCCGCGGCTTTTGACCGGGAAGCAGCTTGCTCCGCGTTACCAACGGCTAAAGCGCGTGATGCTCGGGCGACATCGCCAGGCATTGCGTTCCCCCAGCAGGGGTATTGCGATGCATATGTGTAGCACCAGTTCATAAACGGACGCCGACGATATCGTGCGCCTGGGGCCGGACAGATCGGCCCCCGGGCGCCGTTCCTTCGGTCATTTCTTTCCTCGGCCGCGCATCTCCCACGAGATGCCCTCGGCTTCGCGTCCGGCGCCCAATGCGCTGACGATAGGTGACTTATGCCCTTACTGACCCAATCCGACCTGTCGGATCTGGCCCGCTATCCCGCCTCCTTGCGCAGCGCCGCCCGTGCGCTGTGGGGAGCAGAGCTCGCGATTGCCCGATCTGGCCCCGCGCACCGTGCAAACATTCACCAGGTCTCGAAAGGACGGCGTCCCCGCCCGAAAAGAAAAATGCGGGACGGTTCATCCTGATGCCAACGCCGGCGCGGACGGAAAGAGAATCGTGGCCCTAAAGGCCTTATCTATTCCCACTCGCGGTTTAGTCGATTAGACGGGACAGGTGACTGACTGCGCCTCCTGTATTGTCCGCAACCGTGCGATCTGCGCCAGCCTTGACGCGGAGGAACTGGCGATTCTCGGCAGAATGGGGCGTCGGCAGCGCGTCAAGGCCGGCCATACGCTGTTGTGGGAAGGGGACGACGCGCCGGTTGTCGCCAACGTTCTTGAAGGTGTGCTGAAGCTTGTCGTGGCGGCGACGGAGGGGCGCGAGCAGATCGTCGGACTCGTTTTTCCGTCCGATTTCATCGGTCGGCCCTTCGGTAAGGAAAGCCCGTACAGCGCCACCGCGATGACGGACGCCGAAGTGTGCATCTTCAATCGCAACAGCTTCGACGATTTCGCGAGCAGCCATCCCGATCTCCAGCAGAAGCTGCTACGCCGCACGCTCGACGAACTCGATCGGGCGCGGCATTGGATGATGCTGCTGGGACGCAAGTCTGCGTCGGAGAAGGTGGCCTCCTTCCTCCTCGAAATGTCCGAAAGACTTTCGGGGCAGGGCTGCGATGCGGGCGTGCAAAGGGGCTTCGAGCTGCCTTTCGGACGGCAGCAGATCGCCGATATCCTGGGTCTGACGATCGAAACGACAAGCCGCCAGCTTACCAAAATGCGCGCCGACGGCGTGCTCGACCTGCCGTCCCGTCGCGAAATCGTGATCAACGATCGTGCCGCGATGGAAGATATGGCAGGCTGACAGGCCGTCGGCGCCAGTTGGGGAACTAGAAGCGGAAGGCGACTCCCGCGCTGATCACCCAGGGGTCGAGCCTGTGCCGCGTCTTCAGCACTTCGGTCGTGCCGGCATACCATGTCGCGGTCGGGCTCAGGAAATAGCGCTTGGCGTCGAGCGATAGGGCGAGCCCGCTGTCATTGACCGGGATGACGATCCCGGCCTGCAGCGCCGCCCCGAGCTTGTCGCCCATCTTTTGCCGCGTTGCCCCCAGCGCGCGCGTCGTCGCACCCGGCTTTTCATCGATGAAGATGAAATAGCTGGGACCGGCACCGATATAGGGACGGACGCCGCCGTCCTTTCCGAAATGATATTTGATCGTCAGCGTCGCGGGAACGATCTTGGCGTCGGAAACCAGCGTCGCGCCGTCGATAGCGCCGCGACCATTGACGTCATGCTGTGTCACCCCGGCGATGGTTTCCAGGGAGACGGCGTCGCTGACGAAAGACTCGATCGCGACGGTCGGCGTGACATTGTCGTCCGCGCCGGCCTGGGTTCCCGCCGGCAACCCGATCCTGTCGGTCTTGACCTTCGATATCTTGCCATCGGGCGCCACATAGGTGGCGAATATCTTGAACTGGACGTCGCCGGCCTTTGCAAGGGCTTGTCCCGGAAGCGCGAGGGCAATCACGAGTGCGGCGAGGGAGAGATGCTTGGTCATGGTTTTGGCTCCTTTTTTTGCGGAGCCATCCCTGCGCCGACGGCGCCGGGCGGGCATTGATGCGGCACAAGGTTTTTGTTGATCCCGATCAATGTTTCGTCGTCGGCGCGCGTCCATGGCGATCCCGAACCGCGCGGTAAACGGCCGCGCCAAACAGGGGCATGCGATATGGACGGTCTGGTAACGAAGGCGGGGGGATGGCTGGCCCTGACCCTGCTGGCGCTGGTCATGGCGGCACTTGCCGTCGATGCGCCCTTTGCGGTTCATATGATGATCGTCGCACTGGCGGCGCTCATCATGCTGTGCGTTACGCTGACGCGCGCGGACTATTCAGGGCTCTTGCGCGGGCTTCTGAAGATGCCTGCCGACCAGGGAGCCTACGACGACGACCCGGTGCGCTGGGGCGTCATCGCGACCATATTCTGGGGCGTCGCGGGGCTGGCGGTCGGCCTGTATATCGCGTTGCAGCTTGCCTTTCCCGTCCTCAACCTGGGGCTGGAATATACCAGTTTCGGTCGGCTGCGCCCGCTGCACACCTCGGCCGTCATCTTCGCCTTTGGCGGCAATGCGCTGATCGCCACAAGCTATTATGTCGTCCAGCGCACCTGCCGCGCGCGGCTCGCCTTTCCGACCGCTGCCCGTTTCGTTTTCTGGGGTTATCAGCTCTTCATCGTACTCGCCGCGACCGGCTACCTGATGGGGGTCACCGAGGCGCGCGAATATGCCGAACCCGAATGGTACGTCGACCTGTGGCTGACGGTCGTCTGGGTGGTCTATCTGACGGTTTTCGTCGGCACGATCGTCAAGCGCCGCGAACCGCATATCTATGTCGCGAACTGGTTCTACCTGAGCTTCATCATCACCATCGCGATGCTGCACATCGTGAACAACCTGTCGGTGCCGGTGACCATCTTCGGGTCGAAGAGCTATTCGGCCTTCGCCGGGGTGCAGGACGCGCTGACCCAGTGGTGGTACGGCCACAATGCCGTCGCCTTCTTCCTTACGACGCCCTTCCTAGCGATGATGTATTATTTCGTCCCGAAACAGGCGGAGCGGCCGGTCTACAGCTATCGCCTGTCGATCATCCACTTCTGGTCGCTGATCTTCCTATATATCTGGGCGGGGCCGCACCATCTTCACTATACCGCGCTGCCCGACTGGGCGCAGACGCTGGGGATGGTGTTTTCGGTCATCCTCTGGATGCCGAGCTGGGGCGGCATGATCAACGGTCTGATGACGCTGAACGGCGCGTGGGACAAGATCCGGACCGACCCGATCATCCGCATGATGGTCGTCGCGCTCGCCTTCTATGGCATGGCGACCTTCGAAGGGCCGATGCTGTCGGTGAAGGCGTTCAACAGCCTCAGCCACTATACCGAATGGACGATTGCCCATGTCCACGCCGGCGCGCTCGGCTGGAACGGCATGATCACCTTCGCGGCGGTCTATTACCTCGTCCCGCGCCTGTGGGGTCTCCCGCGTCTCTATTCGCTGCGCATGGTCAACTGGCACTTCTGGCTCGCGACGCTGGGGATCGTCTTCTACGCTGCGTCGATGTGGGTCGCCGGCATCATGCAGGGGCTGATGTGGCGCGAATATGGGGCCGACGGCTATCTCGTCTACAGCTTCGCCGAAAGCGTTGCGGCGATGCACCCGATGTACCTGATCCGCGCCGCCGGCGGGGCCATGTATCTCGCTGGCTTCCTGATCCTGGTCTACAACGTCTGGGCGACGCTTGCAGGCAAGGTCCGCGACGAAAAGCCCATGACCGAAACACCCTATAACGCCGCCGCGGACCGTCCGCTGGCGCCCGTTCCCGCTGAATAAGGAGCCGGAGACATGGCGACCGAACCCGCCGAAAAACGCTTCAGCCACAAGAAGCTGGAACGCAACATCACTCTGCTTGGCTTTTTCTCGCTCGTTGCGGTCGCGATCGGCGGCATCGTCGAGATCGCGCCGCTGTTCTGGATCGATAACACGATCGAGAAGGTCGACGGGATGCGGCCCTATACGCCGCTCGAACTCGCTGGCCGCAATATCTATATGCGCGAGGGCTGCTACACCTGCCACAGCCAGATGATCCGTCCGTTTCGCGACGAGGTCGAACGCTATGGCCACTACAGTCTCGCCGCCGAGAGCATGTACGACCATCCGTTTCAATGGGGCTCGAAACGCACCGGTCCCGACCTCGCCCGCGTCGGCGGACGCTATTCGGATGAATGGCACAAGGCCCATCTGATCGATCCGCGCAGCGTCGTTCCGGAATCGATCATGCCCGGCTATGCCTTCCTCGCCGATCGCGATCTGGCGGCCGGAGACATGGCGCGCGACCTCACCGCGCTGTACCGCGTCGGCGTTCCCTATTCGAAGCAGGACATCGCGAAGGCGAACGAGGATATCCGGGCGCAGGCCGATCCGGAGGCGGGCGCTGGCGATCTCGTCAAACGTTATCCCAAGGCGCAGGTGCGCGATTTCGACGGCAATCCGGATCGGGTGACAGAGATGGACGCGCTGATCGCCTATCTCCAGATGCTCGGCACGCTTGTCGATGTCGAAAAGGCCGCGCCGCAAGAGCAGGCGCACGCCCCCGACGCCGTATCGGGAGCCGCGCGATGAGCTACGATGAAATCCGGCATTTCGCCGACAGTTGGGGCCTGCTCGTCATGGTCCTGATGTTCGTCGTCTTCATCGCCTGGCCCTTCCGCAAGGGCGCCCGTCGTCACCATGACGAAGCCGCAATGATAATTTTCAAGGACGACGACCATGGCTGACACCAACGATCTTTTGAAATCCGCCGGAGGAAAGCGCATCGACGAAGCGACCGGCACCAGCACGGTCGGGCACGAATGGGACGGGATCGAGGAACTCGATACGCCGATGCCGCGCTGGTGGCTGTGGTCGCTGTACGCGACCATCGTCTGGGGTATCGCCTATGTCATTCTCTACCCCGCCTGGCCGATGGTCCATGGCGCGACCGAGGGCGTGCTCGGCTGGAGCAGCCGCGGCCAGTTGGAGCAGGAGATGCAGGCCGATGCCAAGCGCCGCGCGCCGGTGATGAACGCGATTGCCGCGACCGCGATCACCGATCTGCCCGCGAAGCCTGAACTCATGCAGGCTGCCGTGCAGGGTGGCGGCGCGGCCTTTCGCGTGCATTGCGTTCAGTGTCATGGTGCCGGCGGCGCGGGGGTCAGGAAGCTCTATCCCAGCCTGACCGATGACGACTGGCTGTGGGGCGGCGATCTCGCCACGATCGAATATACGATCACCCATGGCATCCGGAATCCCGATCACAAGGCGACCCGGACCAGCCAGATGCCGGCCTTTGGCCGCGACGGCATTCTGGAACCCGCACAGATCGCCGACGTCGTCAGCTTCGTCCGCACGATCAGCCATCAGGAAAAGCCCGGTGCGTCCTCTGCGCGAGGTGCCGCGATCTTCGAGGCCAATTGTTCGGTTTGTCACGGGCCGGCAGGGCAGGGTGGACGTCAGGTCGGCGCGCCGAAGCTGACCGACGCGATCTGGCTCTATGGCGGCGACGGCGCCAGCCTGACCGCGACGATCACGCAACCCCGCAACGGCGTGATGCCGCGCTGGGGCGCACGGCTCGATCCGGTGACGATCAAGATGCTCGCCGCCTATGTCTATTCGCTAGGCGGCGGGGAAAAGACGCCGGTGCCGGCTCCTGAAGGGCAGAAGGTCGATGGCCAACCCTGAGGTCCCGCCGCCTGCCGCGCTCTATGAAGCACGGAAGGGCGTCTACCCCAAGAAGGTGGACGGTCCCTTCCGGCGCTTCAAATGGGCGATCATGGCGGTCACGCTGGCCATATATTACGCGACCCCGTGGATCCGCTGGGATCGCGGTCCGCATGCGCCGGATCAGGCGGTGCTGGTCGATCTGGCCAATCGCCGATTCTACATGTTCCAGATCGAGATCTGGCCGCATGAATTCTATTACGTCGCGGGCCTGCTCATCATGGCGGGGATCGGCCTGTTCCTCGTTACCAGCGCGGTCGGGCGTGCGTGGTGTGGCTATGCCTGTCCGCAAACGGTGTGGACCGACCTGTTCCAGCATGTCGACCGTTTGATCGACGGCGACCGAAACGCGCAGATCCGCCTCGCGAACGGGCCGTGGACGGTCGAAAAGATCGCGAAGCGGGTGCTCAAATATGCGATCTATCTGATCGTGGCCTTCTGGACCGGCGGCGCGTGGATCATGTACTTCGCCGACGCGCCAACGCTGACGCAGGATTTCTGGACCGGGCAGGCTGCGCCGGTCGCCTATGTCACCGTGGCGGTGTTGACCGCGACGACATTTGTCCTCGGCGGTTTCCTGCGCGAACAGGTGTGCATCTATATGTGCCCGTGGCCGCGCATCCAGACGGCCATGATGGATGAAAAATCGCTGCTCGTGACCTACAAGGACTGGCGCGGCGAGCCGCGCGGCAGCGTCAAGAAGGCCGAGAAGAAGCCCGGCGGTTTTGGCGACTGCGTCGACTGCAACCAGTGCGTCGCGGTGTGCCCGACGGGGATCGACATTCGCGAAGGACCGCAGATCGGCTGCATCACCTGTGCGCTTTGTATCGACGCTTGCGACAGCGTGATGGCGCAGGTCGGTCGTCCGCGCGGGCTGATCGATTATTGCACGCTCGATGATGCGGCGATCGAGAAGGCGGGCGGGGTTGCTCCGCCGATCCGCAAGACGTTGCTGCGCCCGCGCACGCTCGTCTATTTCGGTATCTGGGGAGCGATCGGGCTCGCGATGCTGTTCACGCTCGGCCAGCGGACAAGGCTGGACCTTGCCGTCCAGCATGAGCGCAGCCCGCTTTACATCCAGCTTTCCGACGGATCGATCCGCAACAATTATACATTGAAACTGCGCAACATGGAGCTTCGTCCGCGCGACGTCGAGATCCGCGTCAGCGGGCTGCGCGGCGCGCAGCTCTGGACTCCGGCCGGATCACGCGAGACCGCACGGCAGAGCCTGCGCCTCTCGCTTGCGCCCGACAGCGTCACGCCGGTGAAGCTGTTCGTTGCCGCGCCGGCCACCGGGCCGGAACGGCAGGACTTCACCATCGCGGTGCGCGGGCTCGACGATGATCCGCGCGGCGATAACGACATCATCCAGTTCGACCGGCCGGAGACGGGACTATGACGGACAAGCGCACGCAACGGATATTCACCGGTCGGCATATGGCCGCGATTCTGGTCGCCTTCTTCGGGGTGGTGATCACGGTCAACATCATCATGGCAAGCTATGCGCTGTCGACCTTCGGCGGCACGGTGGTCGACAACAGCTATGTCGCGAGCCAGCACTATAACGAATGGCTTGCACGGGCTGCGGCGCAGGATCGGCTCGGCTGGGAGCGGTCGGTGGGTGTGGATGCAGACCGCCACGTCAAGCTGCTGATCGTAAAGGATGGCGTTCCGCTCCATCCGCTGCAGGTCGTCGCGACGCTCAGTCATCCGCTCGGCCGCGTCCAGCCGCGCGCCATGCATTTCGAACTGGAACCGAACGGCGGTTTGCGCTCGCGTACCGCCATTCCCGCCGGGCGCTGGCGGCTCGACCTGACGATCCGCCACGGCAATGAAGAGGCCCGTTATCGGGAGGAACTGCAATGACGGCCGCAGTATTGATCGAACGCGACTTCGCCGTCCCCGACATCCGCTGCGCGGGCTGTATCGCGAAGCTGGAGCAGGGATTGCTGCGCGACCGGCGCATTGCGGCAGCGCGCGTCAATTTCACGGAAAAGCGCGTCCATCTGTCGTGCCTTCCCGATGCCGAGATGCCCGACCTGATCGGGGCATTCACCACGCTGGGCTTCGAGGCGCACCCGATCGGCAAGACGCCGGACGACGCCGATCCCGGTGCGGAAACCAGCCGCGAATTGCTGCGCGCCGTTGCCGTGTCGGGCTTTGCGATGATGAATATCATGTTGCTGTCGGTGTCGGTCTGGTCGGGCGCGATGGGTGCGACGCGCGATCTTTTTCACTGGTTGTCGGCGCTGATCGCCCTGCCGACGGTGGCGTACGCGGGACGGACCTTCTTTCGTTCGGCCTGGCGCGCGGTCCGGCACGGACGGACCAACATGGATGTGCCGATCAGCATCGGCGTCCTGCTTGTCTGCGCGATCAGTCTGTATGAAACCGCGACAGGCGGCCCGCACGCCTATTTCGACGGTGCCGCGATGCTGCTCTTCTTCCTTCTTTGCGGGCGATGGCTCGACAGCGTGATGCGCGACCGCGCGCGGGGCGGCGTCACGGCGCTGCTTCGCAACATGGGAACCGGGGCGATGGTGATCGACGGCGGCGGCCGCAGCCGGTGGGTCGATGCGACCGTCATCGAACCCGACATGGTGATGCTCGTCGCCGCGGGGGAAAGACTGGCCGCGGACGGGGTTGTTGTCGGTGGATCCAGTCGGCTCGACCTTTCGCTGCTGACCGGCGAAAGTGCGCCGCAGGCGGTTCATCCCGACGACCGCGTTCATGCGGGTACGCTCAACCTCGATGCGCCCGTCCATGTTCGCGTCACCGCGGCGGGGGGCGACACCGCGCTCGCCGACATCGCGCGCCTGATGGGCGAAGCCGCACAGGGAAAATCGCGCTATGTCCGCATCGCCGACCGCGCGGCGCGGCTCTACGCGCCAGCGGTGCACTGCCTCGCCATCATGGCGTTCGCGGGGTGGATGATCGCCGGCGCCGGCTGGCATCACAGCCTGCTGATCGCCGCGGCAGTCCTTATCATCACGTGTCCCTGCGCGCTCGGCCTTGCCGTACCTGCGGCACAAATCGTCGCAGCGGGCGCCCTGATGCGACGCGGGGTACTGATCAAGGACGGTTCGGCGCTCGAACGGCTGGCCGAGGTCGATCTTGCGCTGGTTGACAAGACCGGCACATTGACGCTGGGCCGGCCGGAGGCGGTGGACCTTGACCGGTTCGACATCGGGATCAAGTCGCTGATCCTCGCTCTGGCGCAGGCGAGCCGTCACCCGCTCAGCGAAGCCCTGACGCGGGGGATATCGGCGGGCGATACGCGGCCGGTCGAGGTCACATCGCTTCGCGAAACTCCCGGGTTCGGGGTCGAGGCGCGGTGGGCCGGCAGCATCGTGACGCTGGGGCGCCCGCAAGGCGGCGATGTCGGCGATGCGCTTGCGACCGAACTTGCCGTCGATGGCAAGTCGGTCGCAGTCGTTCGCTTCGCCGATCGCCTGCGTCCTGACGCCCACGCGGCGATTGACGCTCTGCGCGGCGAGGGGCTCGATGCGATGATCCTGTCGGGCGATCGGGCCGAAGCGGTTGCGCCCGTCGCGCGCGCGCTGGGCCTTACGGCGCAGACGGCGATGAGCCCGCAGGACAAGCTGGCCGCAATCGAACGTCAGGCCGGCCTGGGGCACAAGGTCCTGATGCTCGGCGACGGTCTCAACGACGGACCGGCTCTGGCCGCAGGCCATGCTTCGATGGCGCCGGGATCGGCAAGCGATGTGGGAAAGAATGCCGCCGACTGCATCTTCCTTGGCGACCGGCTGATGCCCGTGGTCGATACGATACGCATGGCGCGGCGGACGCAGGCGATCGTCCGGCAGAATTTCATGGCGGCCATCGGCTATAACGTCGTCGCGGTTCCGCTGGCTTTCATGGGTCTTGTCACGCCGCTTGTGGCGGCAATCGCCATGTCGGGTTCGTCGCTGATCGTGGTCGGTAACGCCCTGCGACTGAAACGAGCAATCCGGTGAATGGCCTCGTCTTCCTGATCCCGATTGCGCTCGGCCTCGGCCTGTTGGGCCTCGTCGCCTTCTTCTGGTCGCTGCGATCGGGACAACTTGAGGACCTCGACGGTGCAGCGCTGCGCATTTTTGTCGAGGACGAAGAGGAGGGGGAGGCATGACGGTTCGCCGGAGCGCCGCCATGCTGGCAGCGGCTGCGCTGATGCAGTCGCCGACAATCGGCGAGGCGCGCGCGCTGACGATCCGGGCGTGCGGGGGTGCCATGCACCTGATGATCGTGCCGGGGTCGCCCCTGACTCCCCAGCCGCGGCGCGAATGCGCGAAGGCGTGTCACGTCGTCGCGGAACGACGCGGAAAGAACGGCGATCCTCGCCGTAACTGTTGCTGAATGTGCATCGCGTTGATCCCGATCAATGTTGCCCCGTGCCGCCCGGCATAAGAACATCGCATGTGGTCCTATCATCCCGATCTGCTCGCCAAGCCGGTGCCGCGCTACACCAGCTATCCCACCGCGATGGAATTCGAGGAGGCGGTCGCCGCCGATGACTATGCCCGCGCGCTCGATACCGTCGGGGCAGCGACGCCCGTCTCGCTCTACATCCATATCCCCTTCTGCGAACAGATCTGCTGGTACTGTGGATGCAACACCGGCGCCGCCGGCCGCAGCCAGCGGCTCACCGACTATCTGACGGTGCTACGCGCGGAAATCGCCATGGTCGCGAAACGTCTGGGCGGGCGGGGCCGGGTCGGGCGCATCGCTTTTGGCGGCGGCAGCCCCAACGCGCTCGCGCCGGTCGAATTCGTCCGTCTGCTCGATCGTACCCTGACGGTGTTCGACGCGCATCGGCCTGAAATTTCGATCGAACTCGACCCCAGAGGCTTTTCGTCCGAATGGGCGCTCGTCCTTGCAGCGGCAAATGTGACGCGGGTCAGCCTGGGCGTTCAGACCTTTGCGCCGCACGTCCAGCAGGCCATCGGTCGGATCCAGCCACTGTCGCATATCGAACGTGTCGTGGCCTCGCTGCGGTTACGCGATATCGAAGCGATCAACTTCGACCTTATGTACGGGTTGCCCGAACAATCGCTGGATGACCTCGATTCGACACTCGACGATGCCATCCGACTGGCGCCCAGCCGGATCGCGTTGTTCGGTTATGCCCATCTTCCGCAGATGATCCCACGCCAGCGCCGCATCGACGACCGCAACCTTCCCGACGCCCGGTTACGCTTCGAACAGGCGGAACTGGGATATCGGCGCCTGACCGACGCGGGCTATGTTTCTGTCGGCTTCGATCATTTCGCGCGGGCCGACGATCCGCTTGCGGCCGCGGCGGAACAGGGGCGGGTCAACCGCAATTTTCAGGGCTTTACCGATGATGACGCCCCCGTTCTGCTGGGATTTGGGGCGAGTGCGATCAGCAAATTTCCCGACCTTCTGGTCCAGAACGAAAAGCGTTCGGGCCATTATCGCGACCTTGTCAACGAAGGCCGCTTCGCCGCCGCGCGCGGGGTTCGGGTCGATGGCGGCCAGCAACGGCGGGCTCGGCACATTCGCGACCTGCTGTGCGCGGGCCGCACCATCGTGGAGCAGACCGAATTTGCGAATGTGCGCGACGCGGTCGCCGAATTCGAACGCCGTGGCCTCGTCGCATGGGACGAACATTCACTCTCGATCTGCCGCGACGGATTGCCCTACGCCCGGCACGTCGCGGCGGAATTCGACAGCGTCAGGGGCGGTCTTGCGCCCCGCTGAGGGCAGAACGAGGCAGGACGCCGCTATTTGAGTCCGTCCGGACAAGCCGTCCAGCCTCTTGCATAAACGGCGCCGACGCTCGAAATAGGGCGTCATGGATTTCGCGTTCGACAACAGCTTTCACGACAGCATGGAGGGCTTCTATGCGCCCGCCGAAGCGGCCAAGCCTTCGGCGCCGAAGCTCCTGATTTTCAACCATGCGCTTGCGGAGCGGCTGGGCATCGAGGTTGGCGCCGCCGCCGATGAACAGCTCGCGCGGATATTTTCGGGTGAGGAGGCGCCTGAAGGCGCAAATCCCCTCGCGCTCGCATATGCGGGGCATCAGTTCGGGCATTTTTCGCCGCAGCTTGGCGATGGCCGCGCGCTGCTTCTTGGCGAACTGGTCGCCCCTGATGGCGCCCGGTTCGATGTGCAGCTCAAGGGGTCGGGGCCCACGCCCTTTTCACGCAACGGCGATGGCAAGGCGGCGATCGGACCGGTGCTGCGCGAATATCTGATGTCCGAAGCGATGGCGGCGCTGGATGTTCCGACGACGCGCTCGCTCGCGGCGGTCGCGACCGGCGACCGGGTCCAGCGCGAACAGGCGCATCCGGGCGCCGTGCTGACGCGTATCGCGAGCAGCCATATCCGCGTTGGAACCTTCCAGTTTTTTGCCGCCCATTTCGGTGTCGATCACGTGGTGCAATTGTCGGACTATGTTGTCCGCCGCCATTTCCCCGACCTGTCGGAGGCCGCAAACCCGCATCTTGCCTTGCTCAATCGCGTCATCGGCCTGCAATGCGATCTCGTCGCGCGCTGGCTCGGCATCGGTTTCATCCACGGCGTGATGAACACCGACAATGTCGCGGTCAGCGGGGAAACCATCGACTACGGGCCATGCGCCTTCATGGATCGCTTTTCCGTCAATACCGTTTTCAGCTCGATCGATGCCAATGGTCGCTATGCTTATGGCAGACAGCCCCAGATCCTCCATTGGAACATGGCGCGCTTTGCGGAGGCTCTGCTGCCGGCAATCCATGCGGTCGATCCGGCGGATGTCGAAACCGCGAAGGATCTGGTCAACGAGATTCCGGACCGGTTCCGTGCGGTCTGGCACGCGCGCCTCCGCCGCAAGCTGGGGCTGGGTGAGGGGACCGATACCGCCGCCCTGATCGACAATCTGTTCGACGCCCTGGAGGTTCAGGGTATTGATTTTACGTCCTTCTTTCGCGCGCTTGCGATGCTGCTGCGCGGCGATGGCAGCCTGCTCGAACGCCTGTCGTCGGCGCCCGACGCGATGGCGCCGTGGATCGCGGAATGGTGGCAGCATATCGAACGTGAGGAGATCGGCCCGCTTGAAATCGCCGACGCGATGGATGCGGTGAATCCGGTCTATATTCCGCGCAACCATCTGGTCGAAGCGGCGCTGGGCGCGGCCGAAGCCGGCGACCTCGCGCCATGGCTCGAATTGCTTGAGGTCGTGCGTCATCCCTATGTTCCGCGCCCCGTCTGGGCCTTGTTCGCAGGTGCTGCACCGTCGGAATTCGGGCCCTACAAGACCTTTTGCGGAACCTGATCGGTTGAGCCGAACGCGCCCCCCTGCTAGGGACGGCGCCGCACCAGCCTTCAGAGGAAACATCATTGCCCCCAGTCAAGATCACCGTCGTCGGAACGGGTTATGTCGGAGTGTCCAACGCCGTGCTGCTGGCACAGCGTAACGCGGTCGTCGCGCTCGACATCGATACGCGCAAGGTCGAACAGCTCAACGCGAAGACATCGCCGATCGCCGATCCTGAGATCGAGGATTATCTAGCGAACCGACCCCTGAACCTGATCGCGACGACCGACCGCGAGGCGGCTTACACTGGCGCCGATTTCGTCATCGTCGCGACGCCGACCGACTATGATCCGGACAATAATTATTTCAACACGACCACGGTCGAGGCGGTTATCGCCGACGCATTGAAGCTCGCGCCGCAGGCGCTGATCGTCATAAAATCGACGATTCCTGTTGGTTTTACGGAGCGGATGCGCGCCGAGACCGGGTCGGACTCGATCGTCTTTTCACCCGAGTTCCTGCGTGAGGGGCGTGCGCTGCACGACAATCTTTATCCCTCGCGTATCATCGTCGGCAACACGCATCCGCGCGCGAGCGAGTTTGCGCAGCTTTTGCTGGAGGGGTCGCTCAAACCCGATGCGGCGGTGCTGCAGACCGGCAATACCGAGGCGGAAGCGATCAAGCTGTTCGCCAACACCTATCTTGCGATGCGCGTCGCCTTCTTCAACGAACTCGATACCTATGCCGCCGCGCATGCCGTGGATTCGCGCCAGGTGATCGAGGGCGTGTGCCTCGATCCTCGCATCGGCAGCTTCTACAACAACCCGTCCTTCGGCTACGGCGGCTATTGCCTGCCCAAGGATACGAAGCAGATGCTGGCCAATTACAAGGAAGTGCCGCAGAATCTGATCGCGGCGATCGTGTCGTCGAACACGACACGCAAGGATTTCATCGCGTCGGAAATCCTGAAACGTCGTCCGCGGGTCGTGGGTATCCACCGTCTCGCGATGAAGTCGGGGTCGGACAATTTTCGCGCGAGCAGCATTCTGGGCATCATGAAGCGCGTCAAGGCCAAGGGCATCGAGGTGATCGTATACGAGCCTCTGCTCGACGAGGATCATCTGTTCAATTCGCGCGTCGTTCGCGATCTTGCGGCCTTCAAGGCCGAAGCCGATGTCATCATCGTCAATCGCATGTCCGAAGAACTCGATGACGTGGCCGACAAGGTCTATAGCCGCGACCTGTTCGGAGCCGACAGCTAGGGTCCTGACCCCAGGGTCGAGCTCCCGCGCGTCGCCCCGCAATTCGCCCGCCATGCCGTTGCCCTACGGAACTGCACGGGCCCATGCTCGTTGGTTGGTTGACCAGCAACGGGATGGGGTAGCCGGCTATATGGCGTCGTTTCGGGACTTTACCGCTACAAAAACGGGTTGCGCGCTCCAGCCGGGCAAGCCACAGATGCGCAAGCGGCTGCCGACTGATGTACTGTCCTGAACCATCCTGTGCCGTGTATCGGCGTGGCCGGCCGATTCGCCGGCTTTTGACGCTTTCGGCTTCCTTTCTCTGTCTTGTTCATACCGCCGCTGTGTCTGCACAGCAGGTCGAGCCTCCGAAGGTGGTGCCGACCGTCGCGGCCTCGCCGGTGGAGGATATCGCCGCGCCAACGCCGCCTCCGCCGGGAGCGCAGCTTCCCGAAGTGGCGCCGATCATCCCGGACGATGAATTCAGGGATGCGATACCGGCAATCAGCGCCGACAATGACCCCGAACTCGACAAGCCGCTCGAAACAATCGCGGAATTCGAAAAGCGGCAGGCCGAAGCGGCCAAGGCGCGTGTGGCGAAATCGGATGGCGTGTCTACCGCCGATTCGACAACGGGTGGAGACGTGCCCACGATCGACGGCGCGCCGGTTCCGGCACTTGCCGATGGAGACGCGGTCGAGGCGATCGGCGATGCACCGATCACTGACGCCGAGCTGGCGGCGCCGCTGCCGCCGCTGGACAGCTTCAACATCGTCCCGGTGGAATTCGCCGAGCCCGAAGATGCCGGCGATAATCGCGCCGTACCCTACAGCGTTCAGGTTACCGGGCTCGCAAGTGCCGACGACAGCACCGACGTCGATCTGGCCGACCTGTTTGGCGGCCTCTCGGCACTTTATGACGGTGATGGCAAGGCGGACAATATCGCGATGGTGCGCGCGCGTCTTTCCGCCGACGCCGACCTGATGCAGCGCATCCTGGCGTCGGAGGGCTATTATGACGGCGTTGTGGAAACGCGGATCGATCGCAGTGACCGCGATGCGGCGGGCAGTGATCAGGCGCAAGGCGCCAACGCAAGACGGCAGCCGGTCACCGCCGTCATCGACGTAAAGCCGGGTGTTCGTTACAAATTCTCGGATATCATTCTCAACGCCGCGCCGACGGTCCCGCCGACGCTGGTTCAGGACAATTTCCCGCTTGCGGTCGGTGAACCGATCGTGGCGCAGCGCGTGCAGGGTGCCGAGGCTGCGATCGCGTTGAAACTGCCCGAGGAAGGCTATCCCTTCGCGATTGTCGGACAGCGGGATATCCTGCTCGACGGCGCAACGGGCGACGGTGTCTACACCCTGCCAATCGAAATCGGACCGCGCGGCCGCTTTGGCGGGATCGAAACCACCGGAAAGCTTGCATTCGATGCGAAGCATGTCGGCGTACTGGCCCGGTTCAAGCGCGGCGACCTTTATGACAGCCGCATGGCCGACGATCTGCGCCAGGCCCTCGTCGCCACCGGACTCTTTTCGGCTGTGGCCGTCGAACCGCAGAAGACGGGCGAAAGCGCGGGTGACGGTACCGAATATGTGACGATGATGGTCACGCAGGAAGCGGGGCCCCCGCGCACGATCGCAGCGACGGCCGGCTATGGGACCGGCGAGGGTTTGCGGCTTGAGGGGAGCTGGACCCATCGCAATTTCTTCCCGCCCGAAGGTGCCTTGATCGCGCGGGCGGTGGTGGGGACGCAGGAACAGGGTGTCGGCGTCACGCTGCGCCGGTCGAACGCGGGTCGGCGCGATCGCACCTTCGAGCTAGTGTCCGAAGCGACGCGCAGCAACTACAACGCATTCGAGGCGATCACCGGCCGCGTCGCGGCGAAGATCAGTTACGATTCGACGCCGATCTGGCAAAAGAAGCTGACCTATGCCTTTGGCGCCGAGCTGCTCGCGACGAGCGAGGATGATTATGATTTTGCGCTTGGAGCGCGCAACCGGGATTTCTACACGATCTTCGGCCTGCTCGGTCAGGTCGGCATCGATCGCACCGACAGTCTGCTCGACCCGACCAGAGGGTTCCGGGTCACGGCCCGGGTTCAGCCCGAGGGTTCGCTGGCTGGGCGTTTTTCACCCTATGCGCGCTCGCAGGTCGATGTCAGCGGCTATTATCCCGTCGCCGACAATATTGTGCTTGCCGGACGGGTGCGGGTCGGATCGATCCTCGGTGCCGCGCGCGAGCGGCTGGCCCCCTCGCGGCGCTTCTATGCTGGCGGCGGCGGATCGGTGCGCGGCTTCGGTTACCAGCAGCTCGGCCCCAAGGACCCGAACAACGATCCGATCGGCGGCCGCAGCCTGAACGAGGCGGCGTTCGAGGCGCGCTATCGCTTCGGGAATTTCGGGATCGTCGGCTTCGTCGATGCCGGGCAGGTCTATCGCGGATCGACCCCGACCTTCGACAACCTGCGTTTCGGTGCCGGGATCGGCGGACGTTTCTACACCAATTTCGGTCCGATGCGGCTTGATGTCGCCACACCGATCGACCGGCAACCCGGCGAAGGCCGGATCAGCGTCTATGTTTCGATCGGACAAGCGTTCTGATGGCGGAAGGCAGCGCCCCGGCGGCCGAAAGCGAGCCGACGACGACGAAGCCGTCGTGGCCGCGGCGTGTGGCAAGGTGGGTCGGCATCGCGATCCTCGGCCTCGTCGCATTGGTTGCGCTGTTCATGGTCGGCCTGAACAGCGACGCCGGGCGGCGGTTCGTGGCCAACCAGATCGAGAAATATCGGTTCGAAAACGGGATGAGGATCGGCATCGGCCGGCTCGACGGATCGCTATATGGCGAGATGGTCATTCGCGATTTCACGCTGTCCGATCCGCAGGGCGTCTTTTTGCGCTCGCCCGAACTGCGTATCGACTGGCGGCCGTTCGCGTATCTGTCGAACCACGTGGACGTGCGTTCGGCAACCGCAAAAACGCTGGTGATGGAGAAGATTCCGGCGTTCAAGCCTGTGCCTGACACGGGTGAGCCGCTGCTTCCCGATCTCGATATCGACATTGCGCGTGTTCAGGTCGATCGTCTTGTCTTCGCACCAGCAGTCGCCGGCCGACGGCAGGTCGCGACGCTCAGCGGCAAGGTCGCCATCGCCGATCGCCGCGCACAGGTTACCGCCGATGCCCGGACGATTGCGGGCGGCGGCGGCGAGGGCGATACGCTGAACCTTCTGCTTGACGCCGTGCCCGACCAAAACCGGCTTGCGATGAAGCTCGACATGACGGCGCCGAAGGGTGGCGTGCTGGCCGCGCTGGGCGGGTTCAAGGAACCGCTGACCGCGACGCTCGACGGACGGGGCGACTGGAAAGCGTGGAATGGCAAGCTGGTCGCGAATCTCGGCGCCGACCCGCTGGCGCGGCTTGCGCTGACCGCGCGGGACGGGACCTTCGCGATCAAGGGTAGCACACAGGCATCGCGCCTGATCGCCGATGGGCCGGTCGCCGGTGTCCTCGGCCCCGAAACCGCGATCGACCTCTCCGCCCGGTTGAACGAGCGCAAGGCCGATCTCGACGGCCGCTTTGCATCCGACGCGGCCCAGCTCGGTGTCAGCGGCCGGATCGATCTCGGCAACAGTCGCTATGAAGGGCTGAAGCTCGCGCTCAACATACTGCGCCCGAATGCGATTGCGCCCACCGTTCGCGCGAACGGTCTGCGCGCGACCGCGACGCTCGACGGCGCCTTCGACCTGCCGAGGGTCGATTATCAGGCCAATGCCAACAGTCTCACGGTCAACGACATCGTCGTCGAGACGCTGAGCCTTGCAGGCAAGGCGCGCGTCGATACCGATCAGATCGTCATCCCGGTTGCGGGCCGGGCGGCGCGCATTCGCGGGCTTGACACCGTCGCGGGCGGAACGCTGGTTCAGGTGCGACTGGACGGTGATCTGGCCTATGCGAACGGCCGCGTCCTCAGCGACAATCTCCGCCTCCGCTCGCCGCGCATCGACGCCAAGGCGATCGTGATCGCCGACCTGAACAAGGGCTTCTACACCGGCGCGATCGACGGACGGATCAACGACTACCGGGTCGAGAGCGTTGGCGTTTTCGACATCGATACCGACGCCGACCTCAAGACCGCGCCGCGCGGCGGGTTCGAGATCGCGGGCCGTGTCCGGGCCCGTTCGACGAGGTTGTTCAATTCCGGGGTGCGCGACTTCCTGGGTGGTAATGCCACGGCGTCGAGCGACGTGCGATACGGAACCGACGGCATCATTCGTTTTCAGAATCTGCGGATTACGGCGCCGCGGCTTCGCGTCAGCGGCGGGCAGGGCAGTTATGCACCCAGCGGCCAGATCAACCTGACGGCGCGTGCCAATTCGACCGACTATGGTCCCATTGGCGTCCAGCTGGCCGGGACGATCAGCGACCCGCAGGCAGTGGTAACGGCCGACCGTCCCGGCCTGGGCATCGGGCTCGCCAATCTGGTGGCAAAAATCAACGGCGCACCGAACGGGTATCGCCTCGCGGCGACGGGCGAGACCGACTATGGCCCGCTGTCCGCCGACGTCGTGCTGCTGACCGCGGCGGGACCGCTTACCATCGACATCCAGCGCGGCGATCTGTCGGGGATCGGTTTTTATGGCCGGCTCGTGAAAAGCGGCGCCGGCCCGTTCGTTGGACAGCTCGACGCGGCTGGACAGGGACTTGGCGGGATCGTCCGCCTCAGCGCGGCAGGGCAATATCAGGCCGCGGCGATCAACGTGCGGGCCAACAATGTCGTGCTACCCGGTGCCGCCAAACTCGCAATCGGGTCGGCGATCGTCGATGCCGACGTGACGCTTTATGACCGGCCGCATGTCGTTGCCGATATCCAGATCGCCGACACCCAAATCCGCACCTATGACATTGCGGTGGGGCGCGTGAAGATCGACTATCGTGATGGCAGGGGACAGGCGCAGGCCCTCGTTGAAGGGACAAGCGGCGTGCCGTTCCGGATCGCCGCGAATGCCGACTTGACTCCCGAACTTTGGCGCGCATCGGTGCAGGGCCGGGCGACGGGGGTGAATTTCCGCACCACGACGCCCGCCCGGATCATTCCCGGTCGCGACGGATATGAACTGTTGCCGACGACCGTCGATCTGGGCCGGGGCAGCAGCGCGCGCGTCGCGGGCCGCTTTGGCGAGGGTATCATGATCCAGAGCCGCCTCGACCGCGCGAACATGGCGCTGGTCAATTCGGTTTACCCGGGTCTTGGTCTCGGTGGCCGCGCGACGGGCAGCATCGATTTCGAGCAGGCGAACTCCGACGCCTTTCCACGGGCCGATGCACGGCTGACGATAGACGGCTTTACGCGCACCACGGCGGCGTCGGTCAGCCAGCCCGTCGATATCACCTTTGCGGGCAAGCTGCTCAGCGACGGCGGCGAGGCGCGCGCGGTGATCCGCAAGCGCGGTTCGGTGATTGGCCGTATGCAGGCGTCGCTGCGCCCGCTTGGACCGGGAGCGGGCGATTGGACGACGCGGCTTCGTGCGGCTCCGCTCGGCGGCGGAGTACGCTACAACGGCCCCGCCGACACGCTCTATTCCTTCTTCGGCCCCGCCGATCAGGGCTTGTCGGGGCCGATCGCGGTGGCGGCCGATTTCAGCTGCCGGGTCAGCGACCCGTGCCTTGAAGGTGTCGTGCGCGGCAACGGCATGATTTACGAAAATCAGACCTACGGCACCCGGCTCACCAACATGGTCGTCAACGGCCGCTTCACCGGCAATCGACTGGAGATCGATGACCTGACCGCGACGGCCGGCGACGGCACGGTAAAGGCGAAGGGATATGTCAGCCTGGCCGAAGCCGACGGTTATCCAATGAACATCGCGGTGACGCTCGACAATGCCCGGCTGGCGCGGAGCGAAAATCTCGCTGCGCGCGCCACCGGCAACCTGACGCTCGAAAAGGTCGCCGGACAGGCAGCGCTGCTGTCGGGCGACCTTCGCTTGCCCGAAACCCGCTATCGCATCGTGCGCGAAGGGGCGGCGAGCGTGCCTGTGCTGACCGGTGTTCGCCGCAAGCCGCCGACGGGACGACGGCGCATCAGCGGCGACGGGCTGGAGGCGGTCGGTGGCAGCCTGTTCGACCTGATCCGGCTCAACATTCATCTTCGCGCCGGCGACGAGATCTATGTCAGCGGCATGGGTCTTGAATCCGAATGGCAGGCCGATGTCACGCTGACGGGCACGACCCTGGCGCCGCGCGTCAGCGGCGAGATCGAACTGGTGCGCGGCACCCTGGGCTTTGCGGGCCGGTCGTTCGAACTGGAAGAGGGGCGCGTCAGCTTCCCCACAGGCGACGCCTTCGATCCGACGCTCCGGCTGGTGGCGAGCGAATCGATCGAGGAAGTGACGGTGACGATCAACGTTTCCGGTCGTGCACAAAACCCCCAGATCACCTTCTCCAGCGTGCCCGGGTTGCCGCAGGACGAAATCGTCTCCCGCATTCTGTTCGGGGATTCGGTGACGACGCTCTCGCCGCTTCAGGCGGTTCAGCTTGCCGCATCGCTCAACTCGTTGCGCGGGGGCAGCGGCGGTCTCAGCCCGCTGGGCGCCCTGCGTTCGGCGACGGGGATCGATCGGCTGCGTATTCTGGGCCCCGACGACACGATCGGGCGCGGAACGGCGTTGGCTGCCGGGCAATATATCTCGAAGGACATCTACCTCGAGGTGATCACCGATGCCCGCGGCTACACCGCGACCCAGCTCGAGATCAGCCTGACGCCGGCGCTGTCGATCCTCAGCCAGACCGGCGCGGCGGGCGGGCAGTCGAACCTCAGCGTCCGATATCGCAAGGATTATTGATGCGTCGGCTCGTCGTTCTGTTGCCGTTCCTGCTCGCCGCTTGTCACGAGGCACCGTCGTTCGACGAACGCTACGACAAGGCGGCAAAGGATATCGAGCTTCGGGCGAAGGCGATGGATGCGGACATCGCCGAATCCGAAAAGGCAGCCGCCGCTTCGAGCTTGCCAGCACCCGCGAAGGCGTCTAACCCGCCTGCGTCATCTGGGGAGTAGCCAGCCGTCCGTCAGGGACGGGCCATCGCGTCAACATACTCGGTCGAGAGGCCGTGGTGCGGTGGAAACGGGAGACCGTTTGGGCGAGACCAATGGCATCGAACCTTCTGTCCGGGCCGGGCGGCAGGGTACGATGTCCGTTGGAATTGCCTGCCGCCCGGCCCCGGAGTACCAGATCCCATGGAAGCCATCCTGACTTCGACCGCCGTCGTGGCGCTTGCCGAGATCGGCGACAAGACTCAGTTGCTTGCTATCCTGCTCGCCACGCGCTTCAACCGACCCGTACCGATCATCCTCGGCATATTGTTCGCGACGCTTGCCAATCATGCGCTGGCCGCGCTGCTCGGTGCGTCTGCTGCGGCGTTCCTCGACAGCCCCGTGTTCCGCTATGCGATCGGACTGTCGTTCGTGGCGATGGCGGCGTGGACGCTGATTCCCGACAAGTTCGAGGATGACGAAGCGCCGAAGCCGCGCTTCGGCGCATTCCTGACCACGCTGGTCGCCTTCTTTCTGGTCGAGATGGGCGACAAGACCCAGGTCGCCACGATTGCGCTCGGCGCGCAATATCACAATGTGCTGGCGGTCACGACTGGGACGACGCTGGGCATGATGATCGCCAACGTTCCGGCGATTTTCCTTGGGAACGAGCTGTTGAAGCGCGTCGACCTCAAGAAAGTGCGGATGGTTGCGGCGGCGCTGTTTCTGGTGATCGGCCTCTGGGTGCTGGCGCAGGTGGCCGGGCTCCTCGGATAGGTCTCACTCGGCTTCGGTGCTGAGCCCGAGTTCGGGGATGCCGATCGATCGCCTGCCGCCGAAGTCCGACCGCACGACGATGGCGCCCTGCTTTTCCATATATTCGACAAGGCGGCGGATACGGCCCGGCGACCGGGTGCCATAGGCGCGGCCGAGCGCGTCGTCGTCGGGGCAGGCTGCGCCCTCGATGGCCGCGCGGGCGATCGCGACGAAGGGCGCCAGCATGTCGTCGGGCAGTCGGCTTGCGGCATCGAGAAGCTCGCGCCATTTTTCGTCGGCGGGGTCGAAGACGCCGCCTTTGGCAAGTGCGAAGCGCCTGCGAAATTGCGCCAGATCGAGCGGAACCTTGGCCAGCCGCTGCATCCGGCAGCGCACCGAGAAGTCCTGATAGAGAAAGGATTCGGGGTGAAAGGCGCAATCGGGGTCGGCGAGCATCTCTGCCAGCGCGGTTATGATCACCGGCTCGGTATCGTGCGCGTCAACCGCCTGCGGCGGCTCGCCTGCGGCAATATCCTCGTCCAGCTCGCGTTCGGCGAACTGGCGGATGAGATCGTCGGCCGCCACGGGCTTCGAGGGCGGGGACGGCGCGGGCGGCGCCTGCGTCTCCAACTCGGCGAAGAGCATCGTGCGCATGTCCTGCGGTTCGGCGCTGGGAAGGGGGAGCAGGCTGTGCGTTCCCGCGCGCGTCGCGGTTTCGGTCGATCCGATCTTCACCGCGACCGGACGCCGCGAGATCGCGGGACCGAGCCCCAGAAAATGCCCGCGCTCAAGGTCGCGGATCGCTTCGGCCTGCCGTCGTTCCATGCCGAGCAGGTCGGCCGCGCGTGCCATGTCGATGTCGAGAAAGGTGCGGCCCATCAGGAAATTGCTTGCTTCCGCGGCGACATTCTTCGCGAGCTTGGCCAGCCGCTGCGTCGCGATCGCGCCCGCGAGGCCGCGCTTGCGCCCGCGGCACATCAGGTTCGTCATCGCCGCCAACGACGCACGGCGAACGGTATCGGACACCTCTCCCGACGCACTCGGGGCGAACATCTGCGCTTCGTCAACCACGACGAGGGCGGGAAACCAGTGCTCGCGCGGGGCATCGAACAGCGCGTTCAGAAAGATCGCGGCACACCCCATCTGCGCCTCGATGTCGAGCGTATCGAGCGCGACGATCACCGACGCCCGATGTTCGCGAATGCGCGCGGCGACCGCCGCGATCTCGCGCTCGCTATAGTCGCCGGCGTTGACCACGATGTGGCTGTATCGGTCGGCGAGCGTGACGAAATCGCCCTCGGGGTCGATCACGATCTGCTGGACGAGGCCGGCGCTTTCTTCGAGGAGTCGGCGAAGCAGGTGGGATTTTCCCGATCCCGAATTACCCTGGACGAGCAGGCGCGTCGCGAGGAGTTCCTGCACATTGACGTGAACGGCTGCGCCCCGGTCGTCGGTTCCAATTTCGATGCTGCTGTTCACGGCTTCCGCACCTATCGGTGCGCATGATTCGGGGCAACCGGCTATGCCCGGGTGGCCGATAAATTCCCCCGACCGCCTATTGACGGTCCGGCATGTCGGCGATGCGGTTGATGTTCAGGATCGGGCCGGAGGCAACCGCCACATAACCGTTTGCTTCGGCCCAGGCACGCACGGCCTTGGGCCGCCCCTCGGCCAGCCACGCCTCCAGCCGTTCGCCATCGACCGTTGGCCACAGCCCGATCACCGGCGAGGCGGCGGCATAGGCGCCGTTCGATCGGCAGAGGTCTTCGAGCAGCGCCTCCGGTACGTCGGGGGTGTCGCAGGGGAGCGACAGGACGTGGGTAAAGCCGGCGGCCCCTGCTGCCTGCATCGCACCCGCCAGTCCGCCGAGCGGGCCGAGCCCATTTTCGGGTCGGTCGGAGACGCGCCGACAGGCGGAATGGTCGCGTCCGGACACGAGGATCATGTCGCAATGCGGGTTCAGAGCGGCGATCGACCAGTCGATCAGCTTGCGCCCGCGAAACACGGCCTCGGCCTTGTCGCTGCCGAAGCGCGACGAGCGGCCGCCGGCCAGCACAACGCCAGCGATCCTCTTCGCGGTATCAGTCAATCGTTCGCGCCAGTTCGCGGTTCAGCCACAGTGCGACGAGCGTGCAAACGGCTCCCGACAACAGATAGGCCCCCGCTGCGAGGAGTCCGAATTCGCTCGATAGCCAGAGCGCGACCATCGGCGCGAAGCCTGCCCCGAACAGCCAGGCAAGATCGGTGGTGAGCGCCGACCCGGTGTAGCGATGGCGCGGCGAAAAGTTCGATGACAGCGCGCCCGATGACTGGCCGAAGGACAGGCCGAGGATCAGGAAGCCGAGGATCATGAACACCGCTTCGCCGGTTTCGCCGGCGGCGAGCAACTGCGGCGCGAAACCGCTGAAGGCGGCGATCGCGGCGGCCGTTGCCGCAAGCAGCGTGCGGCGTCCGACCCGGTCGGCAAGATAGCCCGACGCAATGATGGCAAGGACGCCGACCATCGCCGCGACCGCCTCGATCATCAGGAAACGCACCGGGGTTTCCTCGGTAAAGAGGAACACCCACGATAGCGGAAACACCGTCACCATGTGGAACATCGCAAAGCTGGCGAGCGGGGCGAAGGCGCCCATGATGATGACGCGCCATTCGGACCGCAGCGTCTCGGTCAGCCGGGCGGGTTCGAGATCGCGATCCTCGAACAAGCGGGCATATTCGGGCGTGACGACGATGCGCAGGCGCGCAAAGAGCGCGACGACGTTGATCGCGAACGCGACGAAGAAGGGATAGCGCCAGCCCCAGTCGAGGAAATCTTCGGCCGGCAGCGCCGCGATCAGAAACATGAACAGCAGACTGGCGACGATCAGGCCGAGCGGAGCGCCAAGTTGGGGAATCATCGCGTACCAGCCGCGCTTTCCTTCCGGTGCATTGATGGCGAGCAGGGACGCCAGCCCGTCCCACGACCCGCCAAGCGCCACGCCCTGACCCATGCGGAACAGCGCCAGCAGCAAGGCGGCACCGATTCCGGCCGACTCATAGCTGGGCACAAATGCGATTGCGGCGGTCGATCCGCCGAGCAGGAAGAGCGCGACGGTCAGCTTCGCACCGCGACCATAGACTCGGTCGAGCGACGAGAAGATCATCGTGCCGACCGGGCGCGCGGCAAAGGCGAGCGCGAATATCGCAAAAGACCAGAGCGTTCCGGTCAGCGGGTCGAGATAGGGGAACACCAGCTTCGGGAAAACCAGCACCGATGCGATCGCATAAACGAAAAAGTCGAAAAACTCCGACGTCCGCCCTATGATGACCCCGATCGCGATTTCGGCCGGCGCAATGGGGTGGCCGTCGTCGTGCAATGCGCGGGCATCGCGTTCGGCTTCGGTCGTGGCGGTTTCGGCAGACATGGTACAGGTCCTGCAGCGGACGCGCCCCCGGAAGCGGAGAAGGGCGCGGCACGAGTCGATCATAGGGCAAACGCGCCCTTTATGAAATCGCCCCTGCGCGATTGGCGGCGGCGAGTGGATTGGACAAAATGTCCTATGTGAACTGAAATCAAGGAGGCCTAGGCGCGCACCATGCCAACGAAGCTCTCCCCTTCATGGACCCGACTCCGGTGGTTGCCGGTGCTCGGCACGCTGCCGCTACTTGCCGGCTGCGATCTGGTCGTGCTCGATCCGGCGGGTGACGTCGCGCGCCAGCAGGGCGACCTGATCGTCATTTCGACCGTGCTGATGCTGCTCGTCATCCTTCCGGTGATGGCGCTGACGATTTTCTTTGCCTGGCGCTATCGCGCGGCGAACAAGGACGCGACCTACAAACCCGACTGGGATCATTCGACCCAGCTCGAACTCGTGATCTGGTCGGCGCCGCTGCTCATCATCATCTGCCTGGGCGCGGTCACCTGGGTCGCCACGCATCTGCTCGACCCCTATCGGCCGCTGGCGCGCACGGGGCCGGGGCAGGCGATCGCCGCGGACGTCAAGCCGCTCGACGTTCAGGTCGTCGCGCTCGACTGGAAATGGCTGTTCATCTATCCCGAACAGGGGGTTGCGACGGTGAACGAACTCGCGTTGCCGGTGAATCGCCCCATTCGCTTCCGCATTTCTTCCTCGTCGGTGATGAACAGCTTTTATATTCCGGCGCTTGCGGGCCAGATCTACGCAATGCCGGGCATGGAAACAAAGCTTCATGGCGTGTTCGATCGGACCGGGAATTTCGACGGCTTTTCGGCCAATTACTCGGGCGCGGGTTTCTCGAACATGCGCTTCAAGGTGAAGAGCCTTCCCATGAGCGAGTTCGACCAATGGATCGCGGCCGCCAAGGCCTCGCCGCAGGGCGAGCTCGATCGTAGGACTTATCTCAAGCTGGAAAAGCCGAGCGAGAAGGAGCCGGTGCGTCGCTTCGCCGCCGTCGATCCGCAACTCTTTGACGCCGTCGTCAACATGTGCGTCGAACCCGGCAAGATGTGCATGCACGACATGATGGCGATCGACGCCAAGGGCGGCGCCGGCGTCGCGGGCATCGGCAATGTCCGCAACGTCACCTATGACAAATATGCGGGTCGCGGACATCCCGGCTCTGTCGGATGGAGCATTCGGTATGTCGCTGCCCTGTGCAGCGCCGCGATGGTGTCGGCCGACCGCCCCGATGCAACGCCCGTCAACCCGGCGCCGCTGAAGGGCGAGGGGCTGCCGCATCCGAACAAGGCGGCAGAGCGTACGGCACTGTCCAGCCCTTCGCCCCGTCCGATGTCCTGAACGCGAGCCAGAGACCGCCATGACCCCGCATCCTGCACCCGAAGCTGGTCCTTTCCTCGGCAAGCTGTCGTTGAATGCCCTGCCGCTCCACGAACCGATCCTGATCTTTACCTTCCTTGGCGTCGCGGTTGGCGGTCTGGTCGTGCTGGCCCTGATCACGCGCTATCGCCTTTGGGGCTATCTGTGGACCGAATGGTTCACGACCGTCGATCATAAGCGTATCGGGATCATGTACATGATCCTCGGCCTCGTCATGTTCCTGCGCGGCTTTGCCGACGCGATCATGATGCGCCTGCAACAGGCGATGGCGTTCGGCGGATCGGAGGGATATCTGCCTGCGCACCATTATGACCAGGTCTTCACCGCACACGGCGTGATCATGATCTTCTTCGTCGCGATGCCGTTCATCACCGGTTTGATGAATTACATCGTTCCGCTCCAGATCGGCGCGCGCGACGTCAGCTTTCCTTTCCTCAATAATTTCAGCTTCTGGATGACGACGTCGGGCGCGGTGCTGACGATGATCTCGCTGTTCGTTGGCGAATATGCACAGACCGGCTGGCTCGCCTATCCGCCCTTGTCGGGGATCGCCTACAGCCCCAACGTCGGCGTCGATTATTATATCTGGGGCCTCCAGATAGCCGGTGTCGGGACGACGTTGTCGGGGATCAACCTGATCGTGACGATCCTGAAGCTGCGCGCGCCGGGCATGGGGCTGATGAAGATGCCTGTCTTCACCTGGACCAGCCTCTGCTCGAACATCCTGATCGTGGCGAGCTTTCCCATCCTGACCGCGACCCTCGCGCTGCTCACGCTCGACCGCTATGTCGGCACCAACTTCTTCACCAACGACCTCGGCGGATCGCCGATGATGTATGTGAACCTGATCTGGATCTGGGGGCATCCGGAGGTCTACATCCTCGTGCTGCCGCTGTTCGGAGTCTATTCCGAAGTCACATCCACTTTCTCGGGAAAGAAGCTCTTCGGCTATACGTCGATGGTCTATGCGACCGTTTGCATCACGATATTGTCGTACATCGTGTGGCTGCACCATTTCTTCACCATGGGATCGGGGGCGAGCGTCAACAGCTTCTTCGGCATCACTACGATGGTCATCTCGATCCCGACCGGGGCAAAGCTCTTCAACTGGCTGTTCACCATGTACCGCGGCCGCATCCGCTTCGAACTGCCGATGATGTGGACGATCGCCTTCATGCTGACCTTCGTCGTAGGCGGCATGACCGGCGTCCTGCTCGCAGTGCCGCCCGCTGATTTCGTGCTGCACAATTCGTTGTTCCTGATCGCGCATTTCCACAATGTGATCATCGGCGGCGTGCTGTTCGGCCTGTTCGCGGCGATCAACTATTGGTGGCCGAAAGCGTTCGGCTTCAAGCTCGATGTCTTCTGGGGCAAGATCAGCTTCTGGTGCTGGGTGGTCGGCTTCTGGCTCGCCTTCATGCCGCTCTATATCCTCGGCCTGATGGGCGTGACGCGACGGATGCGGGTGTTTGACGACCCGAGCCTCCAGATATGGTTCGTGATCGCCGCGATCGGCGCAGCCGTGATAGCGGTGGGCATCGCGGCGATGCTGATCCAGTTCGGCGTCAGCATCTGGCGGCGCAAGGAACTGGCAGACGAAAGCGGCGATCCGTGGGGCGGCCGCACATTGGAATGGGCGACCAGTTCGCCGCCACCCGATTATAACTTCGCTTTCACGCCGGTGATCCACGACCTCGATGCGTGGCACGACATGAAGCGGCGCGGGCACCGGCGTCCGGTCGGGGGCTTCCGCGACATCCACATGCCCAGCAACACCGGCGCGGGGATCATCCTTGCCGGATTCAGCCTGGTGTTGGGGTTCGCACTCGTCTGGCACATATGGTGGCTCGCGGCGGTCAGCTTTGCCGCGACGATCGTCGGCGCTATCTATCACAGCTTCAACTACAAGCGCGATTTCGACATCCCGGCGGCGACCGTGGCCGCGGTCGAGGATGCGCGGACCCGTCAACTTGCCGCGGGAGCCTGATCCGATGACTGCCAGGACGATCGCCGCCGACCAATCCGTCGAGTTCTATAACCTCGACGAACACCCGCATCCCGAAGGGCACAGCACGATGCTGGGCTTCTGGATATACCTGATGAGCGACTGCCTCATCTTTGCGATCCTCTTTGCCTGCTATGCGGTTCTGGGCGGCAATTATGCTGCCGGACCGGCGCCCAAGGATCTGTTCGACCTGAAGCTGATCGCGCTCAACACCGCGATGCTGCTCTTCTCTTCGATCACCTATGGCTTCGCGGTTCTTCAGATGCAGCGGGGAAGGGTGAAAGGCACGCAGATATGGCTCGCCGTCACCGGGCTGTTCGGCCTCGCGTTCCTCGGGATCGAACTGTATGAATTCCACCATCTGATCGAGATCGGCGCGACGCCCCAGCGCAGTGCTTTCCTGTCGGCCTTCTTCACGCTTGTGGGTACGCACGGACTGCACGTCACCTTTGGCATCATCTGGCTGGTGACGTTGATGGTTCAGCTAGGCAAGCATGGGCTGGGGGCCGCGAACCGACGCCGCGTCATGTGTCTTTCGATGTTCTGGCACTTCCTCGACGTCGTCTGGATCGGCGTGTTCACGATTGTCTATCTGATGGGAGTGCTAAGATGAGCGCCGATCCCAGCGATCACGCGGCCCACGGGCATCACGAGATCGAGATGCCGCACGCATCGATGCGCGACTACGCCATCGGCTTCGTCCTTTCGGTGATCCTGACCGCGATACCCTTTTGGCTGGTGATGGAGCGTCCGCTCGGCGCGGCTGCGACCGCTACGATCATCATGATCCTCGCGATGGTCCAGATCGTCGTCCACATGGTCTTCTTTCTCCACATGACGCCAAAGGCAGAAGGCGGCTGGTCGCTGACTTCGCTGCTCTTCACCGTGATCGTCGTCGTCATCATGCTCGCGGGGTCGCTCTGGGTGATGCATCACCTCAACACCAACATGATGCCGCCGATGCACGACACGAGCCAGTTGCCGTGAAGCGCGCCCGCCGCGCGGCTTTTGCCGCCGCGGCGCTTGTCGCAGCGGCCTGCCTGGCGGCGCTCGGCGTCTGGCAGCTCGAACGGCGGGCGTGGAAGCATGACCTGATCGCGGCGGTCGATGCGCGCATCCATGCCGTGCCGGTCGCGGCGCCGGGCCCCGCGTTATGGCCGCGGATCACGGCTGCGAACGATGCCTACCGCCGGGTCGGCGCGACCGGACGTTTCCGGCACGATCGCGAAACCTTCGTGCAGGCAGTAACCGATCGCGGCGCGGGCTATTGGGTCCTGACGCCATTTGAGACGCCGGATTTTACCGTGATCGTCAATCGCGGATTCGTTCCGGGGGACAAGCGCAGCCCGGCAACGCGCCGTCCGGGCAATGCCGCCGGCCTGACGAAGGTGACCGGACTGCTGCGCGTGTCCGAACCGGGGGGAGCGTTTCTGCGCGTGAACGACCCGGCGGCGGGGCGGTGGTACTCGCGCGATGTTGCCGCCATAGCCAAGGCGCGCGGACTGCGCCGTACCGCGCCTTACTTCATCGATGCCGACGCCGCACCCAATCCTGGCGGGTATCCGGTCGGCGGGCTGACCGTGGTGCGCTTTCCCGACAATCACATGATCTATGCGCTCACCTGGTTTACGCTTTGTGCGCTCTGCCTGTTTTTCGTGGGACGGCTCTGGCATATGCGGGATTGATGATCCGTCCGACGACCCTGCCGACCGTCCCTGCCGAGGCGCATGCCGGTCGGCGCAACATGGCGTTGCTGATCCAGTTGCGCTGGCTCGCCGTTGGTGGGCAGCTCCTGACGATCGCCGTGGTATTGGACCTGATGGGCATTCGCCTGCCGCTGGCGCCGTTGATCGCCGCCGTCGCGGTGCTGATCGCGATCAACTTCGCAAGCCTCGAATTGCTGCGACGAGGCCGCGCCGTGACCAATGCCGAATTGACGGCGGCGTTGCTGTTCGACGTCGCTGCGCTGGGCTGGCAACTCTATCACAGCGGTGGGCTGGCGAACCCGTTCGCGTCGCTCTTCCTGCTGCAGGTGGTGATCGGCGCGATCCTGCTGGCGCCGGCTTCGTCATGGGCGATCGTCGCTGCGGCGATTGTCGCGATCGGCGTCCTCGCGATCGATCCGACGCCGCTCGTCCTGCCGCCGCCCTACGCCGCCGATCCCATGGCGCTCTATCTCAAGGGCAGCCTTGTCTGTTTCCTGCTGATCGCCGTGTTGCTCGTCGCGTTCGTGACGCGGATCAGCCGCAATTTGCGCGATCGCGACGCCGCGCTCGCCGCCAGTCGCCAGCGCGCGGCCGAGGAGGACCATATTGTGCGTATGGGACTTCTCGCGTCTGGCGCTGCGCATGAATTGGGCACACCCTTGTCGACATTGTCGGTGCTGATCGGCGACTGGAAGGGCGCGCAGGGCCCCGCCGGGGCGCCGGAGCTTCAGGACGATCTCGCCGAAATGGACGCAGCGGTCCGGCGCTGCAAGACGATCGTCAGCGGAATATTGATGTCGGCGGGTGAAGCGCGCGGTATCGCCCCCGAAATGACGACGATGCGGGGGTTTCTCAATTCGATCATCCGAGATTATGCAGGCCGCTTCGCAGGAACCTTCGAATTCAACGACCGGTTCGGCGCGGACGTCGCGATCGTTTCCGACCCGGCGCTGCGTCAGGTGATCGGCAACGTGATCGACAATGCCGCTGAAGTGTCTCCCGAATGGATAGGGCTCGCCGCATCGCGGGATGGCGACACGGCCGTGATCGAGGTTGCCGATCGCGGTCCCGGGTTCGGCCCGACCATGCTAGAGGGGTTCGGCCAGCCCTATCGTTCGACGAAAGGTCGACCGGGGGGCGGACTGGGACTGTTCCTGCTCGTCAATGTGCTGCGCAAACTGGGCGGTTGGGCGAGCGCCGAGAACCGCGATACCGGGGGAGCCGTGGTTCGTATCATGTTGCCGCTGGCCGCGGTGTCCGCGGACGGAGGGCGGGTATGAGCGAACAGCGCCAGTTGCTGATCGTCGAGGATGACGACATCTTTGCGCGAACCTTGCGGCGCTCATTCGAACGGCGGGGATATGCGGTACGGGTCGCGGCAAGCCCCGATGAAGCAGAGGCGCTGCTGGCGGATTGGCGGCCCGCCTATGCGGTCGTCGACTTGAAGTTGGGCAACGCATCGGGATTGACGTGTGTGCGCATGTTGCGCGCGGCCGATTCCGCGATGCGAATTGTCGTGCTGACCGGTTTTGCGAGCATCGCGACCGCTGTCGAGGCGATCAAGCTGGGCGCATCCTATTATCTCGCAAAGCCGTCGAATACCGACGATATCGAAGCCGCGTTCGACCGCGCCGAGGGCAACGTCGACACCCCGCTCGACGCGCGGCCCTCGTCGATCAAGACCGTGGAGTGGGAGCATATCCACCAGACGCTGGTCGAAGCGAATTTCAATATTTCGGAGGCCGCGCGGCGGCTGGGCATGCACCGCCGCACGCTGGCGCGGAAGCTCGAGAAACGGCAGGTGAAATGATGCGGCGACTGGCGCGCTTCGATCTCAACCTGTTGCAGGTGTTCGACGCCATTCACGCGAAGGGCGGTGTGTCGGCGGCCGCGCGACATCTGAACCTGTCGCAGCCGGCGATCAGCCATGCGCTGGCAAAGCTGCGCGATGCGTTCGACGACCCGCTTTTCGTGCGGCAGGGCAACAAGCTGGTGCCGACGCCGGCGGCGCGTGCGATCGCCGGGCCGGTGCGCGAGGCTCTGCGCGGGCTCGACGCTGCGCTCGATGCGGCGGCATCCTTCGATCCGGCGCAATCGACGCGCGAGTTCCGCATCGGCGTCCGGCTCTCCGGCGAGATGCCGCGCTTTTCGTCGCTTGTCGGGCGCGTCCGGAGCGAAGCGCCGCATGTCGCGCTCGCCAGCGTGACCTTCCGGCGCCGCGATCTCGTGATGGCGCTCGCGAACGGCGATCTCGATCTGGCGCTCGACGTGGGTTTGCCTGCGGACGACCGCCTCAGCCGCCATTATCTCGGCACCGAACCTCTCGTCGTGGTCGCGCGCCGGGGGCATCCGCGCGTGGACGGCGCCATCGATCTCGATACCTATCTGGCGCTCGATCACGTCGTCGCGACTGCACGTCCGCACGGCCCGGGGATCGAGGATATGGCTCTGGAGCGTATGGGCCTCGGCCGCCGCGTCGCGGTACGCTGCCAGCACGCGATTACCGCGTGGCAGATCATCGCTGCATCGGACATGCTCTTTTCGTTACCGCGTTCGCATGCCGGGGTACTCCATGCGATGTGGCCGATGCAGCTTCTCGACTTGCCGCTGCCGGTAGAGCAGGGGGGAAGCTATCTTTACTGGCACCAGGCCGCGACAGCCGACCCCGGTCTCGCCTGGCTGAGGACGATCATCGTCGATGAACTGACGGCGACATAGTCATTCGAATTCTGAATATCAGATATTCGACCCTATCATTTTCTTCGATGATAGAGCGACGCTAGCATCGCCGCAACTTTCAGCGGAGATATAGTCCATGACCGAAATCGAACTTCAGGCCGAGCTCAACGACCTGCGCATGTCGAAGGAAGCGCAGCCGCTCTTCGATGCCGTGAAGCGCCACATTGCCGAGAATGTCGAACCGATCACCGAGGAGTTCTTCCGGCTGGGCGAGAACCGCGCGGACCGCTGGAGCTGGGCGCCGGGCCAGCTCGAACTTCTCGAAGGCGCCAAGAACAAGGCGAAGGCTGCGGGTCTCTGGAATTTCTTCCTGCCGCACGGCGACACCGGCACCCCGCTCAGCAATCTCGACTATGCCTATATCGCCGCCGAACTCGGCAAATCGCCGCTGGCGTCCGAATCGCTGAACTGCTCGGCGCCCGACACCGGCAATATGGAAGTGCTCGAAATGGTCGGCACGCCCGAACAGAAGGAGCGCTGGCTAAAGCCGTTGCTCAATGGCGAAATCCGTTCGGCCTATGTCATGACCGAACCTGGCGTCGCGTCGTCGGACGCAAGCAATCTGGAGACGAGCGCGCGTCTTGAAGGCGATGAGTGGGTCATCAATGGCGAGAAATATTTCATCAGCGGGGCCGGCGATCCGCGCTGCAAAATCCTGATCTGTATGCTCAAGACCAACCCCGAAGCGTCGCGCAAGGGCCAGCATTCCCAGATACTCGTGCCGATGGACACGCCCGGCGTGAAGGTGCTCGGGCCGATGCGCGTCTTCGGCGCCGATCACGCGCCGCAAGGTCATATGCACATGCGCTTCGATAATGTCCGCGTTCCGCGCGAGAATATCCTGCTCGGCGAGGGCAGGGGCTTCGAAATTTCGCAGCTGCGCCTCGGGCCGGGCCGCATCCATCACTGCATGCGCACGATCGGCAAGGCCGAGGTCGCGCTGGACCTGATGGTCAAGCGCGGCAACTCACGTGTCGCCTTCGGCAAGCCGCTGTCGCAACTCGGCAAGAATCTGGAAGTCATCGCACGCGCGCGCTGCGATATCGAGGCGATGCGCCTGATCGTGCTGAAGGCCGCAAAGGCGATGGACCTGCTCGGCAACCGTGAGGCGCGCGTGTGGGTCAGCATGGCAAAGGCGATGATCCCCGAAAAGGTCTGCCAGATCATCGATCAGGCGATCCAGATCCACGGCGCGACTGGCATCTCGCACTGGACCCCGCTCGCCGAACTCTATGCCGACGTGCGTCACCTGCGCTTCGCCGACGGTCCTGACGAAGTCCACTACATGGTCGTCGGCCGCGACGAGTTGTCGCGGCACTGATCGGCGCCGCCGAAGCGCGCGTCAGAAGCTCTTCGGGAGCTTCAGAACGTGCGTCGCGACGTGGCTCAATATCAGGTTCGTGCTGATCGGCGCGACCTGATAGAGCCGCGTCTCGCGAAACTTGCGCTCGATGTCATATTCTTCGGCAAAGCCGAAGCCGCCGTGCGTCTGGACACACATGTCGGCGGCATACCAGCTCGCTTCGGACGCGAGCATCTTCGACATGTTCGCTTCGGTCCCGCAGGGCTCCCCCGCTTCGAACATCGCGGCCGCCTGATCGACCATCGCCGCCGCCGCGGAGATTTGGACGTGCGCACGCGCGATAGGGAACTGAATGCCCTGATTCTCACCGATCGGGCGCCCGAACACCTCGCGGCTGGAGGCATAAGCGGCGGCACGGTCGATGAAAAAGCGCCCGTCGCCGATGCATTCGCTCGCGATCAGGATGCGTTCGGCGTTCATGCCGTCGAGGATATATTTGAATCCCTTGCCCTCTTCGCCGATCAGGTTGGCTGCCGGAACGCGAAGATCATCGAAGAACAGTTCGGTCGTCGCATGATTGAGCATCGTGCGAATGGGACGGATGGTCAGCCCGTTGCCGACCGCGTTGCGCATATCGACCAGCAATACACTCATGCCATCCGACGATTTGGCGACATCCTCGCGCGGCGTGGTGCGGACGAGCAGGACCATCAAGTCGCTGTGTTCCGCACGGCTGATCCAGATTTTCTGGCCGTTCACGACATAATCGTCGCCGTCGCGGCGCGCGAAGGTCTTGAGCCGGGTCGTGTCGGTGCCGCTGGTGGGTTCGGTAACTCCAAAAGCCTGGAGGCGAAGCGCGCCGCTGGCGATGCTGGGAAGGTAGCGCTGCTTCTGGTCGGCCGATCCATGCTTCAGGATCGTGCCCATCGTGTACATCTGCGCGTGGCAGGCACCGCCGTTGCAGCCCGATCGGTGAATTTCCTCTAGGATTGCGGTTGCCGCCGAAAGGCCGAGACCTGCGCCGCCATATTCTTCGGGGACCAGGACCGAAAGAAAGCCCGCTTCGGTGAGGGTGCGCACGAACGCGGTCGGATAAGTACGGCTGCGATCGAGATCCTGCCAATAGGGTCCGGGAAATTCGGCGCAAAGGCGGCGGACGGACTCGCGGATTTCCGGGTGCGATGGCTCGGGCATATGGCTCCTGTCCTGTCGTGCAACGGCAATATGCCATTGCCCTTAGCGGTGCTGTGCGACGCGGCAAGCGGCAATCCAGCACCGACCGATGGAGCCTGTGAGGGCGGCGTCAGCCTCCCCGCGTTTGCCCGGCGTCATTCGACGCAAGCCGGCTACGCAGATATTGCACCATTTCGCTGCGCCCGGTGGCCGTCAGCGCGACATGGACGACCCGATTGTCACGCTGCGATGGCTCGCGCGTCATCAGGCCGCAATCGACCAGCCTGCCGATCCAGCGCAGCGCCGTGGTTGGGGGAACGGCCGCCGCGATGCACAGGCTGTGGATGCTCACCGGGCGCTTCAGATGCTCCTGGATGTAAAGATCCAGCAACATATCCCACGCCGGTTCGGCGAAGATACCCGAAGGGAATAATCCGTCGCGCCGCCGCCGCCCGGCATATTCCGCCTGCGCTACCGCCGCGAGCCGGCTTTCATCGATTTCACCTCCGGACTGCAGTGGAGGCGCATTGGCGGTGCGCGGTGGCGCGTCCAGTGTCGTGTCCATCTGCTGGGATGTCTGTTGACCCATTATATCAGTCCCCTTTGCCTCATGCTGACGATGTCCTTGCCGCCGACGATCAGGTGATCGAGAAGTTGGATGCCGACGGATTTGGTGAGCTGTGCGATCGTCCGCGTCAGTGCGATGTCGTCGACGCTTGGTTCGGCCGATTGCGACGGGTGGTTGTGCGCAAGGATGATTCCGTGCGCGCCAAGATCGAAGGCGCGGCCAAGCAGTCGGCGCAAATTGGCCTGGACCTCGCCCGTGGTGCCGTCGGCGATTTGTTCGTCGGCGATATAGCCGCAGTCGCGCGCGAGAAAGGTCGCGTGCAGGCGCTCGGTGGCCGACCCGGCGATGAGGAAGCGCAGATATTTCCGGAAGGCGGGATTGCTGACCGACACGGGCTCTCGCGATACGCGCTCGCGCAGCCCGGCTTCGAACAATGTTCGCGCCGCGACAATCGATACCGCAAGACGGCGATTGCCTTCGAGGGCGCTGGCCAGTTGTTCGGGCGTGGCGGCGAGTGCGTGGGCGAGCGTACCGAAATGACGGATCAACCGGTCGGCGGCGATTTCGGCGACGTCCCCGGCAAAGGGTTCGATGAGGTCCGCCACTGCCGGTACGGCCCGTAACGCCTTTCGCGCCTCGCGTGTGCCCATATTCCCCCCGCCATGATCAGCAGGATGAAGTTGGCGGGCATGTAGTTCATCATCGCATACGCCAGAATCCCCATATGTCCGTCGACTTCGCGGACGAAATGAGAAATGACGGAGACGAATTGGAATGCGGAAATCCATAGAGGGTAAACCCGGTTCGCCCGCAGCGCGACGCCGGTGAAGATGGCGGCGGCAAACAGGTCGGGAACAAGGTGACCGATATCGACCGAGGTGTAGATCGCGTCGCGCGCGACCACGAAGTGATAGATATGGTCGCCGACGTTCGTGGCGATGATGACAGCGACGCAGATGCGCTCCGGACCGGCGCCCCAACGAAGCGCCGCTGCGACCAGCAGCAGCGTCGTGACGGTACTGAAAATCCACATCCAACCCATGTCGAAAGGTCGCTTCGCGTCGCGGCGGCGTCAGGTACGGCGCGACGGCAAATTCCGCGCCGCCATGCCTGACGAAAGATGGCGTGTCGCCGTCAGGGGGTGTCCGACATTGTCCGGGTCGGCGGGATCAATCAGGTCGCGGATATTCGAAGCTGAAACAGCGGCTATCATCGTTTTTCCCCGCAGCCGGCGCTCGTCGCCGGCTCATTGCAGTCGAGCAGGGGCGGTTAGCGTCCGAGCGTTTCCGTGAGCGATCCGGCGGCGGCGAGGCCGAGGACAAGACTCGCGAGGATCCCGACAAGGATGATCGCGATGACAGCAGCACGGGTCAGCACGGCATCTTCGCCGTCGAGCACCCTGGGGACAACCTTCGGTTCGGTCGCGGGATTCCAAGACTGATCGACCGAAATCGCAAGCGAGTCCCTGAATACCAGCCCGGAACTCTGGCCGTCCTCGATCAGCTTCTGATCGTTGACGGCCATTGCGGCGAGAGGGAGACTTTGCCTGTCACTTTCTACACCCCCCGCAAGGCCCGTTTCCGGCGAGGTTTCGGTCACGGTCCAGTCGCGATAACGACGGGCAAGCTCAAGCCGGGTGATGCCGCCGAAGCGGGTGCGCAACAGTTCGATACGGCGATTGACAGCGGATTCGGAGAGGTCGAGAACGGTCGCAATCTCCTTTGAGGTGCGGCCATCGGCCAGCAGATCGAGCACCGCCGCCTGCTTGTCGGTCAGGGAAGAAAATCCAGCACCTGGCTCCATCGTCGTCATCGAACCCACTAATCATGTTTCGGAGAGGATAAACAAGAGGAAATCCGGAAAATGATGAGTAGAGCTTCAATAAACCGGCATGTATCCGGCAGTTTGCGGGGCGCGCTCCGATCGACGGGACTGCGACCCTTTAATGACGCTTTTGTTTGCTCTCTTCGGGTGACATTGTCCGCAGTGCCTAAGGCTGGTTTCCATCGGGCGTGATCTGGCATCGCAGTCGAAGCGAACGGATATTCGACACTCACGCCTATATCCCGTCACCACTCGCCATGACTTGCGAGGGGAGCGCGCCGCAAGACAAGATCAGGCGCTCATGGGCAGCATGCAGGATCGCTCGTGCCCGAACAAATATCTGTTGTAGCGGGTATGAAATGGTGGACGCACTAGGGCTCGAACCTAGGACCCGCTGATTAAGAGTCAGCTGCTCTACCAACTGAGCTATGCGTCCACTGCCGGTTTGCGGCACTCTTTGCGAGGGGAGGGTGGTGCCCTGTCTCGTGAAGAGAGCGGCCCGCTATCATGGTGTTGCAGGGATGGCAATGGGCAGGCGCAAGTTTTTTGTCAGTGAAAGCGGCGGGTGCCGGTTTTGCTGTCGTTCTCGATCGCCAGGATGATGCCGACGCAGGTCATGATCGTCAGCATCGACGAACCACCATAGGAAAACAGCGGCAGCGGAATGCCGACCACGGGCGCCATTCCCATCACCATCGACAGATTGATCGCGATGTAGAAAAAGATCGTCATCGTCAGCCCGGCGGCGGTGAGCTGGCCGAAGCGCGTGCGCGCCTTGATCGCGACGCGCGTCGACCAGCGAAGCAGCAGGAAGAAGGCAAAGAGCAGCCCCAACCCGCCGATCAATCCCCATTCTTCTGCCATGGTAGCGAAGATGAAGTCCGTATGCCCCTCGGGCAGATAGTCGAGATGGCTTTGCGAGCCGTTCAGGAACCCCTTGCCGCCGATTCCGCCTGAACCGATCGCGATCTTCGACTGACTGATGTGGTAGCCGGCGCCCAAGGGGTCGCTTTCGGGGTCGAGGAAGATCAGGACGCGCTTCTGCTGATAGTCGTGCAGCATCGAGAAGAGGATCGGCAGCGCGGCGAGCCCGGCGGCGGCGGCACTACCGAACCACCAGAAGGGCAGGCCGGCAACGAACATCACGACGACGCCGCCAATGCAGATCGCGAGCGCGGTGCCAAGGTCGGGTTGCAGCATCACGAGCGCCGCCGGGGTTCCGATCGCCGCCAGCGCTGGCCACAATGCCGTGAATGTGCGGGTATTTCCCGGTGGAAGCTGGGTGTAGAAGCGCGCCAGAGCGATGACGATGGCGACCTTCATCAACTCCGACGGCTGAAGGTTCATGAAGCCGAGGTTGAGCCACCGCTGGCTGCCGCCACCGACGAAACCGAGCAATTCGACCGCGATCAGCAAAAACAGGACACCCAGATAGCCGAGATAGGCAAAATCCTCGAAGATCCGGATCGGAAAGCGCCCGATCACCAGCGCGACGCTGAGGAACACGAGAAAGCGCACGCCCTGTTGCCATGCCCAGGGCGACCAGTTGCCGCCCGCGGCCGAATAGAGCACGAGCAGGCCGAACCCGGTGATGGCGCTCAGCACCGCGATGAGCTTCCAGGGGAAGCGCTGAATGGCGGGTGGAACGGGGATCATTGCGCCAGCCCCGGATCGGGCGCCGCGATGCCGGCCTTCCATGCGGCATAGCTGCGGTCCATGCGCTCCTTGATGGTGCCGCCCCAGCCGGCCTCGAAGGTTTCGAGCGCTTCCATGCCCTTTTCGCGGTCGTAGATGAACGTAAAGATGTCCTTGGCGACCGGAGCGGCGGCGCGGCTGCCGCCCATGCCGTGCTCAATGATGACCGAAGCGGCGTAGCGCGGGTTGTCCACCGGGCAGAAGCACACGAACAGACCGTGGTCGCGGAACCGCCATGTCCCGCCTTTGCCGTTGCCGGTATTGAGACCCCTGACCTGCGCGGTACCGGTCTTGCCCGCCATTGCGATGCCGTCGAGCGGCAGGCGGCTGCGCCCGGCGGTGCCCCCCGGTCCGTTGACGACCAGATCCATGCCATGCCGTGCGGTTGCGAGCGCGTCGGCGGAAAAGGGAAGGGGATCGCTCTTGAAATGCCGGTTGACGAGGCGCGGATAGAGCTTGCGACCCGATGCGATGCGCGATGCCATGACCGCGAGCTGCAGCGGATTCACGCTGACATACCCCTGACCGATCACCGCATTCAGCGAATCCGAGGCTGACCATGGCTGGTCGTATTTGCGCATCTTCCACGCGCTGTCGGGAACGGTGCCAAAGCGCTGGTTGCTGCCGGCAAGCTGGAACTCCTCGCCCAGGCCGGTCAGTCGTGCGGTCGGCGCGATGGCATCATACCCCAGCCGGTGCGCGACCCAATAGAAATAGCTGTTGCAGCTTTTCATGATTGCGGTGGGCATGTCGACGCTGCCATGGGTACCGAGGCAGCGGAAGAAGCGGCTCCCGAGCCGATAGCCGCCGATGCACGTGTGGCGTTCGCTGGGGTCGATGCCATGATCGATCGCCGCGATGGCCGCCATCGGCTTCAGCGTCGATCCCGGGGGGTAAAGGCCGCGCGTGGCCTTGTTGATCAGCGGCTGGTGATCGTCCGCGCGCAGCCAGCTATATTCCGAATTGCTGATGCCGTCGGAAAAGCTGTTCGGATCGAAACTCGGCATCGAAACAAAGGCAAGGATGTCGCCGGTCAGCGTATCGATGACGACCGCTGCGCCGGATTCTGGACCCATGCGGCGGGCGACGAACTCCTGGAGGTCGGCATCGATCGTCAGATGGACCGTCTTGCCTTGCGTATCGGGCTGGGTCGAAAGTTCACGCACCACCTTGCCGCGCGCGGTGACCTCGACGCGCTTGGCGCCAGGCTTGCCGCGCAGCATCTCCTGAAAATATTTCTCCAGCCCGTCCTTGCCGGTCTTGTAGCCGGGGGTGATGTAGAGCGGGTCCTTTACCTTCTCATATTCCTCTGCGGTCGGAGCGCCGACATAGCCGATGAGGTGGCCGACCGCAGCGCCGGTCGGGTAATTGCGCGCGAAGCCGCGTTGTGGCGCGATGCCGGGAAGTTCGGGCAGGTGGACGAGGATCGAGCTATATTCCTGCTCGGTCATGTCCTCGGCGACCGCGACCGGTTGAAAGCCCGATGCGGCCTTGAGGTCGCGTTCGATGCGGTCCATCGCGTCATTGTCGAGCCGCAGCAGCGTCCTCAACTGCCCGAGCACCAGATCCTTATTGTGCAGGCGATCGGGAATGATGTCGACGCGCAGCGATACGCGATTGTTGGCAAGCGCCTTGCCGTGTCGGTCGACGATCCAGCCGCGGCGTGGGGGAACAAGGGTCAGATTGACCCGGTTGCTCTCCGATTCAAGGACATAGCGTTCGTTGTCGATGACCGAGATATAGGTCATCCGCGCCGCGAGGGCGACGCCGACCGCCGCCTGCGCCCCGCCGACGACGAGTGCGCGGCGGGTGAAGGTGAAGCCTCGCCAGGCTTCGGTAATGGGGGGGCTTTTCTTACCGAACATGTGGGGGCGTTTTATCGACGTTTCAGGCGGAAATTGTCAAACTTCCCGGTGAGGCGAAGGAAGAGCGGGACGAGGAGAATGGAAACGATGATCTGCGGCGCGACGAGCGCCACAACGCGGCCAGTCAAGGCATGTGGGTGCGTGAGCAGCGCGGCGAGCGCCTGAATGATCGCGACAAGCAACGCCCCGATCGCCCAATCGTGGAAAAAGCCACGCCAATAGATGCGCTGCGCGGCGTATGCGATCGCGATGCTCGCTGCGGTCCACAGGCAGACTGCGGTACCGATCGGCGCACCGCTGAACAGATCGTCCCACAGGCCGAGCGGCAGCCCGACCCATACCGGCCACATTTCGGTCCGCAGCAACTGCCAGCTTAGAAAAAACAACAGGCCAAGCGGCGGCAATACCGGGGAACTCGCGACAAGCGGGAGCATGAGCGGAAGCGCTGATGCAAGCATCACGGTGATGATCGGCACCAGACGCATCCGCCACAGCGATGCCGGTTCGCCAAGGCGCGGCCCCTTCTGGTTCATGGTGCCTTCGGGACTTCCGGGACGGCGTCGGGGGCCGGCGCCAGTTGGGCTTCGGCATTTTCGGGTGTGTAGGGGCGCAGCACCGATACTGCATCGACCTTTGCCGGATCGGCGAGCGGGCGGGCAAGCGCGCCGTCGTCCTGTCGGCGCACGACGATCGCGACCGGGATATTCGGCGGATACAGGCCACCGGTACCCGAGGTGACAAGAATGTCGCCGGGCTTGAACGGGTTGTTGGCGATATTGAGCGTCCGGATGTCGAGATCACCGTTGCCGCGGCCATAGGCCAGCGCAGGCAAGCCGTCGCGTGCGCGGCGAACGGGGACGATATTGTCGATGTCGGTGATCAGCAGCACCTGCGACACCGACGGACCCGATCCGAGGATGCGGCCGATCAGCCCGTCGGCGCCGCGCACGGGCTGCCCCGATGCGACGCCGAGGTTGCGTCCGATGCTGAGCAGCGCGATCCGCTTGCTGCTCGTCGAGGTGGAGGTCAGCAGATAGCCGTTGGCGATCGCCGTCTTGTCGGTTTCCTGCAGCTTCAAAAGCGCCTTGAGCTGGCGGTTCTCTTCCTGCAGCGAACTGGTGGCCACCAGTTGCCGCCGCGTTGCGGCCAGTTCCTTGCGCAGGCGCCTGTTCTGCGACCCCGCACCGACATAGGCCGACACGGCATCGTCGATTCCCGAGATCGATCCGATCGCTGAACGGCTGACGCGCGCGATCGGCGCGGTCACCTCGTGGCTGGCGACGCGCAACTGGGCGAAACCCACGGGATCGACCACCGAAAGGACAGCCAGCAACAAACCCGCTACCGCCCCTGTCACCGCGATGACATAGGCGACGAACAGGCTGTACTGGGCCTTTCGGGATTGCCCCGGACGCCGATGTGCCGGGCGGACCATGATGCAGGCCTAGCGTATCAGGCTTGCTGCAACACGCCGCGGAAGGCCGGATCCTCCATCGCGCGGCCGGTGCCGATCGCGACGCAGGTCAGCGGGTCTTCGGCCACCGTGACGGGAAGTCCGGTGGCATCGCGCAGCAGTTCGTCGAGTTCCGCGATCAGTGCGCCGCCGCCGGTCAGGACGATACCCTGATCGACGATGTCGGCGGCCAGTTCGGGCGCGGTGTTTTCCAGCGCGATGCGGACGCCTTCGACGATCGTGCCGATCGGTTCGGACAGCGCCTCGGCGATCTGCGCCTGATTGATCGAAATTTCCTTGGGAACGCCGTTCACAAGGTCGCGGCCCTTGATGTGGATCGTCATGCCCGTGCCGTCGGCCGGAATACGCGCGATGCCGAAATCTTTCTTGATCCGCTCCGCCGTCGATTCGCCGATCAGCAGATTATGGTGACGGCGGACATAAGAGACGATGGCCTCGTCCATCTTGTCGCCGCCCGCGCGGACCGAGGTGGTGTAGGCGAGGCCGCGCAGCGACAGCACCGCGACTTCGGTCGTGCCACCGCCGATGTCGACCACCATCGACCCGATCGGTTCGGTGACCGGCATGTCGGCGCCGATCGCGGCTGCCATCGGTTCCTCGATCAGCCACACTTCGCTGGCGCCCGCGTTCGACGCGGCGTCGCGGATCGCGCGGCGCTCGACGCTTGTCGAGCCCGAAGGCACGCAGATCACGATCTCGGGGCTGCGGAAGGCGTTGGGCTTGCCGCCATGCACCTTGGTGATGAAGTGCTTGATCATCTGTTCGGCCACATCGATGTCGGCGATCACGCCGTCGCGCAGCGGGCGGATCGCCTCGATGCTGTCGGGGGTCTTGCCCATCATCAGCTTCGCGTCGTCGCCGACCGCCTTCACGCGCTTGATGCCGTTCAGCGTTTCGACCGCGACGACCGAGGGTTCGTTCAGGACGATACCCTTGCCGCGCACGTAAACAACGGTGTTCGCGGTGCCGAGGTCGATCGCCATGTCTTGGGAATTGAATTTGAGCCAGCGGGAAAAGAAGGACATCTATACTGCTTCCTGTCATCGAAGCTGCGTCCCTGACGGACACGCCCCAGTCGTGATTTCATCCGCGTGTCCGGCCGGCGACAGCATCAATCGGGGAGGGAGATTCCGGCTCGTCCGCTAGGGGCTGGCTGGACAAAATGATCAGGCTGTGCGGGTGGGTCGCGATTTGCGTCCGACTGCGCTAGGAGAGCGTTTATGTCAATACGCCGCCTGCCGGAAAAGCTCGTAAATCGGATCGCAGCCGGTGAAGTGGTTGAAAGACCCGCCGCAGCGCTCAAGGAGCTGGTTGAAAACGCCATAGACGCCGGTGCGACTCGCATTTCGGTGCGAATCGCCGAAGGCGGAATTTCGCGGCTGGAAGTCGAGGATGACGGGTGCGGGATGACCGCCGCCGACATGGCGCTGGCGCTCGAACGGCACGCGACGTCGAAGCTTCCTGACGATGCGATCGAAGACGTGACCACGCTGGGCTTTCGCGGCGAGGCGCTGCCTTCGATCGCCAGCGTCGCGCGGCTGACGCTGGAAAGCCGGGTGGCGGGCGGCGATGGCTGGAGGAGGGTCGTCGACAATGGCGCGGTTGCCGCCGAAGGCCCGGCTGCGCTGGCGAAGGGAACGCGCGTCGTCGTCGAGGATCTGTTCGCGCGCGTGCCCGCGCGGCGCAAGTTCCTGCGCAGTGGGCGCAGCGAATATGCCGCCTGCCTCGACGTCGTGAGGCGGCTCGCGATGGCGCGGCCCGATATCGCCTTCGTGGTCGAACATGACGGGCGCCGCGTGCTCGACGTGCAGGGCGGGCAGGATCGGCTGGCGCGCGTCGCGGCATTGACCCAGCGCGAACTGGCCACGAACAGCATCGGCGTCGATCTCGACCGCGGCGAGGTGCATCTTGGCGGCGTGATCAGCCTGCCGACCTACAATCGCGGCATCGCAGATCATCAATATCTGTTCGTCAACGGACGCCCGGTGAAGGACCGGCTGCTCGTCGGTGCGCTGCGCGGGGCCTATGCCGACCTCTTGGCCCGCGATCGGCATCCCGTCGTCGCCCTGTTTCTCGACGTGCCGACGACCGAGGTCGACGTGAACGTCCACCCTGCCAAGACCGAAGTCCGGTTCCGCGATCCCCAGCTTATTCGCGGCATGATCGTCGGCGGTCTCCGCCGCGCGCTCGACGAACAGGGTTTCCGCAGTGTCCAGCGCCCTGCCGAGGCGGCCCTTGCGGCCTGGCAGCAGGAACCGGTCGCCCCGGATCCCGCGACGGGTTTCCTGTTTGGCCGCCGCACCGAGCCTGCGGTGCATCTATTCGGTACCGACATTGCTCCCCCCGCGGACGATGTGGCGCGCGTCTACGACCGTCTCGTCCCCTTCGCGTCGGCGGCGCCGCTGGCAGGCCGCGCCGAAGTCGCGGTCGCGCCGCCTCCCGAAGTCGAACAGCATCCGCTGGGTATCGCGCGCGGGCAGATCGCCAGGACCTATATCGTCGCCGAGGCGGAGGATGGTCTTGTCATCGTCGACCAGCACGCGGCGCACGAACGGCTGGTACTGGAACAATTGCGCCGCGGGATGGGCGGGCAGGCGGTTCCTTCGCAGGGGCTGCTGCTTCCCGAGGTCGTCGAACTCGACGAACCGGCGTGCGACCGCCTCGAGGCTGCCGCCCCGCAACTCGCGGCGCTGGGCGTCGAACTCGAACGCTTCGGACCGGCGGCGGTGATGGTCCGGGCAACGCCGGCGATGCTCGGCGCGATCGACTGTCGCAAGCTCGTCACGGACATCGCCGACGACCTTGCGGGTTATGACGCCGCGCTCGGCCTGACCGAACGGCTGGAGCTTGTCGCCGCGACGATGGCTTGCCATGGTTCGGTACGCGCAGGACGGACATTGAGCGTGCCGGAAATGAACGCGCTGCTGCGCCAGATGGAAGTGACGCCGCATTCGGGGCAGTGCAACCACGGCCGGCCGACATGGGTGAAGCTGGCGATGGACGATGTCGAGAAACTGTTCGGGAGGAAATAGGATGAAGCTTCGCGTTGCTGCCCTGATGCTGGCCGTTTCGGTTGCGCTTCCGACGTTCGCGGCGCCGGCCAAAAAGGCGCCGGCAAACGCCGGGCCCGCCTGTCCGGCGAAGCCCGTCCTGCCGCCCGATCTCGCCGACTGGTCGCGGAACGTGTCGGGCAAGACCATCTATGGCTATGGCGAACCGCGCGACATCGGCTGGCCGGCACTCGGTGCCGCGCGCACCGAACTGTCGCTGCACCGGACCGAGAGCCTGCGCTATTGGGTCGCGCCCGAACGGGAGCCCGAGGTGTCCAAGTTCGGCGGCATGGTTCCGATCGACGTGAAGAAGGCCGGACGCCTTGTCGTCGCGCTCGACGGCGGGGCCTGGATCGATCTGGTGCACGAGGGCGCGATCGTGAAATCGGTGACGCATGGGCACGGACCTGCCTGCTCGGGCATCCGCAAGATGGTGGAATTCGATGTGACGCCGGGCCGCTACCTGCTGCAGATCGCCAACGCGCCGTCGGACAAGATACGCGCGATGGCGCTGCTCCGCTGACGGCGCGTCGCGCGGACGTCAGGCCATCCTGATCCCCGCGACGCCATTTTCGACCACGCCCGTGGCGCGTTTCGACAATGTGTTGGTCGGCGTCGTCACCTTGTCGACGACCATGAAGTGCGTCTGCCACGCCTCGCGATTGACGTCGCATACGACATAGCCGCGCTGGTCGTTCGCGAACTTCAGCTCGGGGTTGAGCTTCAGGAACACGTCGGTTCCCTTGCGCAGATCGCTGCCGTCGCCACCGCTGGAGATCGAGGTGCCGACGAATTCGGCGCCGACCACCTTGTCCTTCAGGACCAGGTCGCCGCAGAAATTCTGGTGCTCATCCCCGGTCAGCACGACGCAGTTCTTCAATCCCGCGAAACGGGACAGGATGCGTTCGCGCGGCGCCTCATAACCCGGCCAGCTATCGAGGTTCAGTATCTTTTTCGGTTCGTCCTCGCGGCGACGGCGGTCGAGCGCCATCATCGTCACCTGCTGCGCGATCGCGTTCCACGTCGCGCCGCCTTTGCCCAGGTTTTTCGCGAGCCAGTCTTCCTGCGCCTTGCCGAGCACCTGCGCGTCCTTGGAATAGACTTCGGGGCAGGCGGGCTTGAAGCCGTCGCCGCATGGCTGGTTGTCGCGATACTGCCGCGTATCGAGCACCTGCATCGAAACGAGGTTGCCGTATCGCAGCTCGCGGTGGGCGTTGATCATCCCGCCTCGCGGCAGCAACGCCTTGCGCACCGGCATATGTTCGTACCACGCCTGCATGGCCGCCTGCTTTCGCAGCATGAACACTTCGGGGGGCGGGGCGTCGGGGTCGTTGCCGTCGAGGTCGAGCTTCCAGTCGTCATAGACCGACACCCAGTCGTTGCGGATTTCATGGTCGTCGAAGCTGGAAACGAAGGCATGAACCGACCGCGCCGCCTGCATGTCGATGTCGAGCAAAGTTTGCGTGTAAGCGGTGCGGAAATCGCCAAGGTCCTGCAAACCGCGAAGCGCATATTTGCGGACCGGGCGGACGGGAAGGCCGTCGGGGAACAGGTAATCCTGCTGATACTCATAAATGAAATCGCCATAATGGTAGACGAAGGCCAGGTCCTCGCGCGCCAGATGGCGATAGGCGCCGTAGAATCCCGATTCATAATGCTGGCATCCGCAGACGCCGAACTTCAGGGCGTCGACCTCGGCGCCGACGACGGGAAGCGTGCGGGCCCGTCCGCGCAGGCTGCGTTCGCCGCCGGCGGTGAAGCGATAATAATAGGGCCGGGCCGGCAGCAGGCCGGCAACCTCGACATGGACGCTGTGCCCCAGCTCGGGCCGCGCGAGTTCGGTGCCCTTCGCCACGATTTCGCGAAAGCCGCTGTCGGGGGACACTTCCCATTCGACCGGGATGTTGACCAGCGGCATCCCGCCGTGCGGTGCCATGGGGTCGGGCGCGAGGCGCGTCCAGATGACGAAGCCATCGCTCGCCGGATCGCCCGCCGCGACGCCAAGGCTGAAGGGAAAGTCACGAAAAAAGCCCGCCTCGGCGCGCAGGATCGCGGGGGCTGACAGGCCCGCCAGCGTGGCGGTGGCAAGGAAATGGCGGCGGTTCAGCATGGCTGGGCTCCGTTGGGGCGAATCGGCTACCCCCAGATAGCCCAGCCATGCGTTACATCAATGACCGATGCTCAGCCGTGCAAAGACCGTCGCACCGATCGGGCTCTTGCCATAGGCGGTGTCGAGCAATCGTGGCTTGTCGAACCCCGCCAGCGTGCCGCCGAACGCAAGATTCAGCGGGCCAGCGAGCGGAACGCGATAAGCGTAGCCAGCCTGAAATTTCGTCACGCGGAACGGCACGTCGTGCAGTGGATCGTGATGGTCGATGAACAGTTCGTCGTTCTTCACATTCTCGATCCGACCGAACAGCGTGTGATGATCGTCCAGATCCCAGTTCACTTCGGCAAGCCACGCGGTGAGCGTGTCGCCGGGGTCGCGGTTCTTGGCGCTGAACGCCGCGGTCGCCGACAGGCCGTGACCGTTTGCGAACTGGACGCTCGCCGTCGTGCGATGTTCGTTTTCGCCCGCATGCTGGGCCTCGGGTTCCTTCAGCCGGGCGTGACTGACCTGAAGCGCCCATGCGGGGGAGGGCGTCCAGGTGCCGCGGACGCTCCAGCTATCGAAGCGGGGCTTTTCGATGTTCCAGCGCCGCTCGTCGGGCTCGCGCCCGGTAAACACCGATCCCTCCAGCTGAAACTGGCGGTTCTGGAAGCCCGCCGTCGCAACACCATAGGTGATGTGCGTCGAATCGAACCAATGATGGGTGATCGGCGCTTCGGGATTATAGCGCGCGCTGCCCCGATGCATGAACGCACTCGGTCCGATCGCGGGCTCGCCGACCGGACCGCCATACAGGAACAGCCGTTCGCCATTGGCGCCGACATCGACGTCGATGCGTGCGGTCAATTCCATGAACAGGTCGTGCGGATGCTGGCGGTCGACGAGCGGCTCGCCACCCGCTGTCTCGCCGGTTGCAAAAAGATTGGGATAACCGCGATTCGACATCAGCGGCTCGAGGCTCATCATCGACTTGAACTGAATGCGCCCCCAATCGGTGGTCTTCTCGCCCGAGAGCATCAGCATGGACTGGATATAGGCCTTGTCATCGCCGCGCGGACCCGACTGGTCGCTATAGACGCCCCAGGCAAAGCCGTGCGCCATCAGCATCCAGTCGTCGCCGCCATCGATATGGAAACCGCTGTGGCCGCCTTCATTGGCGGGCAGGCGCGCGGTGCCCGAACCTTCGCCGGGGACATCGGCGCGCGCACCATGACTCCCGTGCGCGTCGCCGACGACCGTCACCGGCTGCATCGTCATCGGCGGCCGCGGCGGATGGTGCATGATGAATATATCGTCGCTGCCCTCAGGTTCGGCAGGCGGCGGCGAGGGCGGTTCCGTTTCCTGATGATCGACGTGGGGATCGTGGCCGCCATGGTCCTGCGCGGACACGGACAGGGGAAGGGCGGCGAACGCGGCCGCGCCCGCCAACAGAGGCAATTTCAACATCTTGATATCCTGACAAAAGCGAGAATGGGAAATTCCGGCTTGTCAGGTTCGTGGGGGAGGTGTGCCTGGCATGATGTCGGCTCCGGCGAGCGCCGCGATGGTGGTGATATGCGGGGAAATCGAACCGAAGCGAGGCGGCGCAACGAGCGCTCCGGCGGCCGGATGGGCCACGCAGCCGATGCAGACATGGCCCGACGCCTTGCCGCCGTCGCCATCGGGCCTTTGATGCGGTGCGCCTGCCGGCATCGCATCATGACAATTCGCGGCAGGCGTCGATGCCTCTGCCTGCGCCGACGGGGTCAGGGCCGGCAACGCCAGCGCAAGCAGGAACAACAGCAGGGACAAGTGGCGCAACATCGCCACGGCCTTAGCACGGCGTATAGCCAGGGGAAAAGGTGCGGACGTCACAGGCCCATCCGCAGCATCCACAGCGCCATCGCGATCATCATCAGGTTTTCGGTCAGCGAGACAAAGCCAAGCGGCACCTTGCTGCTGCCGCCGACGCAGGCGCATTTGATATCGCGCTTGTCGATATAGACCGCCTTGAACACCGATACGGCGCCGATGCCGCCGATGAACAGCGCGACGGGGATCGACAACCATGGAAGGACTCGCGCGGTCATCAGCACGCCCGCCAGCCCCTCGGCGAAAGGGTAGAGGCTGGCATAGGGAACCCAGCGGCGCGCGAGCAGGTCATAGTTCAGGAACATCGTTGCGAACCTGTCGAGATCCTGAAGCTTGAGCAGCGCGAGGACGATCATGCTGAACGAAATGAACCACTCGGCTGCGCGGGTCGTGAAGGCATTCCCGTCCACCGCGAAGCTTGCGGCGAGCGCCATCAGCGCCGTCATCGCGAAGAGGGCGATCACCGGCGTATAGCTCGCCGCATCCGGGTCGGCGACCTTCAGGCCGAAATGACGGCGAAGATCGTCGTGTCCGCCGATGCGCACGCCATCGATGAAGGTCTGGGGCGTGGTCTTGACGTCCTGCTCGGCCTTGAAGGCGTCGGTCTCTGCGCGCGTCGTCAGCCAATGATCATCGACTGCGAAACCTCGGCTTTCGAGCAGATGCTTGGCCTTCAGGCCATAGGGGCAGACATGGCCGGGCATGACCATGCGATAAAGAGTGGCGCTCTTGGCTTTCTTCGACATGCCGCTCATATAGCGTCTGTACCATGGTACGGAGTCAAGCGATGCGACTGACGATCGGGAAATTGGCGGACGCGGGCGGCGTCGGGGTCGAGACGGTGCGCTATTATCAGCGGCGCGGTTTGATGGGCACGCCAGTGCGCAGCGGCGGTGACGGATGGGGCGGGGGAGTTCGCCGCTATGGAGATCAGGATCTCCGGCGCCTCAAATTCATCCGCTCGGCACAGGCGTCGGGTTTTACGCTGGAAGAGATTTCCGAGCTTCTTGCGCTCGAGGAAGGCGACGACCGCGTCCGTGTCCGCGCGCTGGCGCGCCAGCGGATCGAAACATTGGACAAGAAGATCGCGCAGATGACCGAAACCCGCGCCGCGCTGGCGCGCCTCGCCGACCAATGTGCGGCGAGCGACAAGGGGCCGTGCCCGATATTGGCCGCGTTTGAATCGTGACTCTCCCGGCGGAGAGCGACGGCCTAGCTGTGCAGGAAGTGCATGACGTCGCCGTCGTGCACGACATAGGCTTTGCCCTCGGCGCGTAGCTTGCCTGCCTCGCGGGCCCGCGCTTCACCGCCCAGCGTGACATAATCGTCATAGGCGATTGTCTCGGCGCGGATGAAACCCTTCTGGAAATCGCTGTGGATCTCGCCCGCCGCTTCGGGGGCCGTGGCACCCGTGTGGACGGTCCACGCACGGGCTTCCTGCGGGCCGACGGTGAAAAAGGTGATCAGGTGGAGCAACTCGTAGCCAGCCCGAATAACGCGCGCGAGACCGGTTTCGGTGAGACCCATTTCCGACAGGAATTCCATCCGGTCGGCCATCTCCATCGTCACCAGCTCGCTTTCGATCGCGGCCGAGACGACGACGGCCTGCGCGCCCTCGGACGCGGCTTTCGCGAATACTTTTTCGGAGAAAGCGTTGCCGCCGGCGGCGCTGCCTTCGTCGACGTTGCAGACATAGAGGACGGGCTTCGAAGTCAGGAGCTGCGCTGTGCGCAACACACGGGCTTCCTCTTCGTCTCTGGGCTCGACCAGCCGTGCGGGTTTGCCTTCGCGTAGCAGCTCCAGCGCCTGTCCCAGCACCGACGCGGCGATCTTGGCTTCCTTGTCGCCCTGGGCAGCCTTTTTGGCGAAGGCGGGGACGCGCTTTTCGAGGCTTTCGAGGTCGGCGAGCAGCAGTTCGGTTTCGACCGTCTCGGCGTCCGCAACCGGATCGACCTTGTTTTCGACATGCTGGATGTCGTCATCCTCGAAACAGCGCAGGACATGGACGATCGCGTCGACCTCGCGGATGTTGCCGAGGAACTGGTTTCCCAGCCCTTCGCCCTTCGACGCGCCGCGCACCAGGCCGGCGATATCGACGAAGGCAAGCTGGGTCGCGATGATCTTCTTGCTGCTCGCAATCGCCGCCAGCTTCTCAAGCCGTGCGTCGGGCACCGCGACGTTGCCGATATTCGGCTCGATCGTGCAGAAAGGATAGTTCGCCGCTTGCGCCGCCGCCGTTTCGGTCAGCGCGTTGAACAGGGTGGACTTGCCAACATTGGGCAGGCCGACGATCCCGCATTTGAAACCCATAGAAACTCCATCAGTCCGGCCTGCTCGGTGAAGGAGGGCCGGTGTCGCAGCGCCCCTAGCGCCAAGTCGCCCCGGACGCCAGCCATATGGCGTACGCCGCTCTGGCGGGACGCGCGCGGGGATCGTATCAGGAGGCATGATCAGAACCTTCGGGCGGGTCGCGACCGCTCTTGCTTGCATGATGTCGGTAAGCTCCGTTGAGGCCGCCCCCGGCCGGTTCGAAGCCGCCGTGTTCGCGGAACTCAACCGGTTTCGCGCTGACCCCGACGCCTATGGCCAGGGGCTCCGCAGCTATCGTTCGCGTTTCGAGGGGGCGCGGCTGATCGCCGAAGCGAACGGTGAGATCGATATCATGACCCATGAAGGGGTTGTCGCGGTCGACGAGGCTATCCGCGCCCTGCGCGGCGAGAAGCCGTTGCCGACGCTGGTCTACAGCGCGGCGCTCGCGCGCGCGGCGGCCGACCATGTCGCGGTCCAGTCGCGTTCGGGTGCGGTCGGTCATTACACGCGCGGGCGCGGTCCCGGCGAACGGATGATCCTGCACGGCGGCGGACCCTATGTCAGTGAAGTCATCACCTACGGCCACCACAGTCCGGCAGGGGTCATCGACCAGCTGTTGATCGACGATGGGGTGCCGGGGCGAGGACACAGGTTCAGCCTGCTTGCCGCCGACCGCCGCTATGCCGGAGTGGCTTGCGGCAGCCATCCGGTGCATCGGACGATGTGCGTTATCGTCATGTCACCCACCGCCGACGGATACGCCCCTCCACCGCCGAAACGGCCATAGACGGCAGGTGGCAGGCTCTCAGGCGTTGCAGCGATCGATGTCGATTGCCAGATAATCGAAATTCCGGGGCAGTTCGATGCGAATGGCGCCGCCATCGTGGACAAGATCCGCAACCACGTCGATCTCGCACAGGCCTGCCGACATCATGCGGGTCAGCTCGTCATCGCTGAGTCCGGATGTCTTCGCGTCCTTGTAGCGGACGATCAGCCGGCTGCCTTCGGCGCGAACCGACTCGATGGAGGGGTTCTTTGCCTTGTTCATGCGTTCGGCGGCCCGGGCCACCCGGTCTTCGGGGCTACTGCACCCGGCCAGCGTCGCGATTGCGATCGTGGTCAATATGTGGGGAAGGGCAGATTTCAAAGGCATTCGGTCACGTCCACATTGGCGTGCCCGCCATCGCCGGCCAGCAGGTCCAACCGGACATCGACGTCTTCGGCGACGACACGCCGAAATCTGGGGTCGCTGCAAATAGCTGCTACGATCTGCCGGTCGAAATCGGGGAGTTGAAGGTCGCTCGAGGGAACCCCCTCGAACGCCAGCACAAGGGTCGCGCCATCCGCGCGAACCGACGTCATCGTCATTCCGTCGCCGACATCTTTGGGCGCGATAGCATTCATGGCGGCGGCGAGGACCTTGGTACGTTCTTCGGAATCGTCGCCGCGCGGTACGCCGCTGGACCAGAACAAGGTCGTAACCAGGGCCGCCGCCCCGAAGATGATCGTGCGCATGATATTCCTCGTCCCGTCCTTCACTCCGCTGGATCAGGAACATAGGGGAGAAGCATTGATCAGGCGTAAAGGAGGAGACGCTGGCCCGGTGGCGCGGCGTCACACCGGAACGATTTGCGCCAGCCAGTCTCGCAGCGCGGCAGGGCTTTTCAGGCGCACCAGCCTTCCGCCGAACCCCTCCAGACTCCGCTCGGTGCGAAGACGCGGGCCGCGGTTCCACATCAGGACATAGAAGAAGAAACCCGGGTCAAAGCGCTCGGGGCAGCCTTCGGTCATGTCGGGCCGCGTCTGCCCGCGAAAACGCCAGACTCGGCCAATCAGGCGGCGCAGGCAGAGGAGGATCGGATAGTCGAGATAGACGACGGTGTCGGCGCGGTCGAGGCGGCGGGCCAGCGTCCCACCGTAATTGCCGTCGATCAGCCAGCGCTCGCCGGCAAGGATGACGTCGAGCTTTTCTGCCAGATCCTCGCGACTGCCTTCGATCCAGCCCGGTTGCCAATGGAGTTGATCCAGATGATGCACCGGCAGGCTCAACCGCTGTCCAAGTTCGACCGCCAGCGTCGACTTGCCTGCTCCGCAGGGGCCGATGACGAGCACGCGATCCATGCCCGTTCAGCCGTTCAGGCGGAGTGCAAGGTCGTTCTGGAAACGTACGTCGTCGCCATCGGCAAGCCACGTCGCCTCGGCCGCGATTGCACCCAGCAGGTCGGTCAGCGGTTCGACTTCGCTCTTGTGATAATTGCCAAGGACATGGCCGGTGACACGGTCCTTGTGTCCCGGATGACCGATGCCGATGCGCACGCGGCGGAAATCGTCGCCAATATGCTGGATCATGCTGCGGATGCCGTTGTGGCCGGCCGCGCCGCCGCCGCGCTTCACCTTGACCTTCATCGGTGCGAGATCGAGCTCATCGTAGAAGGCGGTGACATCCTGCGGCGTCAATTTGTAGAAATCGAGTGCGGCGCGCACACTGCGGCCGCTTTCGTTCATGAAGGTGCCGGGTTTGAGGAGCAGGATGCGGTCGCCATCGATGCGCCCATCCTGAATCCACCCCTGGAATTTCTTGGTCGGAGCGGGAAAGCCATGCATGTCGGCGATGACATCGACGGCCATGAAGCCGACATTGTGCCGGTGCATCGCATATTGGGGTCCGGGATTGCCCAGGCCAACCCAAAGCTGCATGGCGGGGCCTTTCCCAAGGCATTGAAAGGGCCGCCTTCCGCAAGAAGGCGGCCGCAATCAGTTTCAGGCGTCTCCGGCGGCTTCGCCGTCATCCTTCGTCGTATCGCCATCGCTAGACTTGAGCGCCGACGGAGCAACGATGGTCGCGATGGTGAAATCGCGGTCGGTGATGGCGCTTTCGGCACCCTTCGGCAGGGCGACGTGGCTGATGTGAATCGAATCGCCGACATCGAATCCGGTGACGTCGATCGTGATTCCGTCAGGAATCTTGTCCGCATCGCAGATCAGTTCCAGTTCGTGACGGACCACGTTGAGCACGCCGCCACGCTTCAGGCCCGGCGAGGCATCTTCGTTCGCGAACACGACCGGCACGTCGACGTGGACCTTGGCGTCCTTCGAGATGCGCAGGAAGTCCGCGTGGATCGGACGATCTTTCACGGGGTGGAAAGCGACGTCCTTCGGCAGCGTGCGGATCTGCTTGCCGTCGACGTCGATCATCACGACCGAGTTCATGAAGTGACCCGTCATCAGCTGCTTCATCAGCAGCTTTTCTTCGACGTGGATCATCAGGGGTTCTTCCTTGCCGCCATAGACGACGGCGGGGACGCGGCCATTACGACGCAGTTCACGCGAGGCTCCCTTGCCTCCGCGTTCGCGCGTCTCGGCCGTCAGCGTCAGCTGATCGCTCATATCATTTCTCCGAGATTCGGTTACACAGTTCCGCCACGCCTCCAGGGATGACCATGACGGAAGCGCGGGCGCATAGCGGCAGCGGGGCCGAAATGCAAGCACTCGCCGGTCGTCCGGCGCAGGCTGGCGACGCGGCGCGTGCGACTATTGCACTCGTCTCACCGTCAGCCCTTCGGCTTCGAGCATCGCCGGCAGGCTGTCCTGTCCAACCAGATGGCCGGCGCCAACCGCCATCAATACCGTGCCGGGGTTGTCCATGCGCCGCTTCACCCACTCGCTCCAGCGCCGGTTGCGGTCGGTGATGATCGCCTTGCGCGCGGCTGGGACGCGGTCGACGTCTTCGTTGACGACCTTCGCGAGCGCATCGGCGTCGCCGCGCGACCAGGCTTTGGCCATCGCATCGACGTCGCTCTGCGCATGGTCGATGTTATCGGCTGCGCGGACAAGCAATGTTCGCTGCGTCGCTGCGTCCAGCGTTTCGAACAGCATCAACTGCGCCTTGGCGCTTTCGAGCCCCGAGATCGGCTTGCCCGCAGCACGGAAAGTCGCGGTCAGTCCCGCTTCCACCCCCGCTGCCGGCGACAGCTCGGCTTCGGCCGCGACCTTCTGCCCCATCAATACCAATATGGCCCAATCGTCGAGCTTGTCGCTGCCGAAATCGCTTCCGCCTTCGAGCCTGCGATAGGCGGCGAGTGCCTTGGCGGGCAGCCGCGCCTCCATCGCGAGCGGCTTGTCGCGCGGAGCGAGCTTCTGAAACACTGCTCCGGCCTCGGCAAGCTGCTCTGGCGACAGTTCAAGCATCAGTTCGTCCGCTGCATTCGCCGCCTCGGCGACCTTGCCGCGGTTCCAGTCGGTACCCGCTGGCAGCGCGTGCATGGTTCCGAGCATATAGATGCAGGTGTCCGCATCCTCGACCAGCCACATGGCGGGCCGCGCCTCGGTCGCGGGTCTTGCGCCGCATGCCGCCAGCAGCAACGGCAAAAGGGCCGCCGCAAAGCGACGACCCCCATGCCGGCCGGGGATGGTCCGGACATGTTTCACTGAACGCGCTTCGCCTTCAGGCCGCGGGCCTTCAGATAGTCCTGCACGCTGTGCTCGCCGGCCAGATGGCCTGCGCCGACAGCGACGAACACGGTGCCGGGCTTGTCCATCCGCGCCTTGATCTGGTCGGCCCAGCGCGCGTTGCGGTCCCACAGCAGGGTCTTGGTCAGCTCGGGAGTCGCCTTCATGCTGTCGTTCATTTCGGCGGCCAGCGCCTTGGGGTCGCCCTTGCTCCACAGCACTACCATCCGGTCGAGCGTCGGGCCGAGCTTGTCGATGTCCTTCACCGTCGAGTTCAGGAAGGCGACCTGTTGCGTTTCGGGCAGCGTATCGAAGAAGCCGAGCTGTTCCTCGAGCGTTTCGAAGCCCGATATCGGTTTGCCTGCCCGCTTCGCGGCCGCGGTCAGTTGTTTCTCGACGCCCTGCTCAGGGTCGTAGCCGAGTTTCGTGAGTGGCAGCACCGACAGCGTAATCGCGGCAAACCAGGGCTTGAACGAGTCGAATGCATTTGCCGGGAGCCCCAGTCCCGTCACGACGGTCTGATAGGCCTTCAGTGCCTCGGGGTCGAGTTTTTGCGGCAGCGTTTTGCCGCTGGTGTCGGCGGCCATCGAGAAGGTGGTCTTCGCCACTTCCGACTGGTCTTCGGGCAGGACGAGTTCGAGGACCATTTCGTCGGATTTGTCGAACGCCTGTTTCACCGCGCCGTCGAACCAGCTGAGGCCGGGCTTCAGCACATGGACCGATCCGAAGAGATAGACGGTGGTGTCGTCGTCGGAAACCGACCAGATGGCGGGTTTGGCGGTCGTGACCGCGGCCGCCTTGACGGCTTCGGGCTCTTTCGCGACCGCGCTGTGTCCGGGGGTGAGCGCGCAGGCGGCAAAGGGGATGATCGCGCAGCTGGAGGCGAGCGTCTTGAACCAGGTCTTCATCGAAAAATACCTTTCATTCTTGGCCTTATGGCCGGGGTCGGAGGGGAAGGGGAGAGGAAAAGTCAGCGATATTTGAGCCAGAGCCACACCGCGCAATTGACCACAAGGGCGCCGGCGAAGATCAGCATCGCATCGGCGGGCGGCGCAAGGCCGGCGCGGGCAAGAACCCACCATGCCGGCGAGGCGAGTGTGATGGTGTACCAGCCGGCCGTGCCCGCCCACAGATAGGCGCGCTCCTCATGGTCGTCGACGGCCCGGTGATAGATGACCAGCGATACGATCATCCCGACAACCCAGATGATCGACGCGCCGATCGCGAAATTGGCGGGCAACGGCGAATTGCTGAGCATCGCGAACCCGGTCGAATGCTCTGCGTTCTGCGATATCTGCATCCACGCGCCCAGAACACCGCCGAACAGACCGGCGAGGCCGAGTGCGATGAAATAGCGCTTGCGGCGCGGGGACATGGGGCGCTTCGCCACTTTGCCTGCGTCACTCATCATTGCCTCCGTTGAAACCGTCATCGAAAATCTCCTCGATCCGCATGTCGAACAGTCGTCCGAGCTTGAAGGCGAGCGGCAGCGACGGGTCGTATTTTCCCGTTTCGATCGCGTTCACCGCTTGCCGCGAAACGTCGAGCCGGTCGGCCAATTCGGCCTGGCTCCAGTTCCGCATCGCCCGAAGCACCTTGAGCTGGTTCTCCATGCATCACCTCTGGTCATTTAAACCCGACATTATGTCAGGTGTTATTGACTAAATGACACGATTCGCTGACCATGTCAACAACCCCTTACATTTTGGCAGGCGAGGATGACATTGATCGGAACAGGGACTCGGCTGTCCCTTGACCCTGCGCCCGTGCTGCGCCAAGGGCGGCGGCAGTTGTTGCACCTGCGAAGGACGGGAAAAGGTGGCCGACGCGGCGGAAAAGAAAGTCCTCAGCTTTCAGGACATGATCCTGACGCTGCACGCCTATTGGAGCGCGCGCGGCTGCGCGATCCTGCAACCCTATGACATGCGTGTCGGGGCGGGCACGTTTCACCCCGCGACGACCCTGCGCAGTCTCGGGCCCGAGCCGTGGAACGTCGCCTATGTCCAGCCAAGCCGTCGGCCGACCGATGGACGCTACGGCGAAAACCCGAACCGGCTTCAGCATTATTACCAGTATCAGGTGATCCTGAAGCCGTCGCCCGCCGACCTGCAGGAGCAATATCTGGGCAGCCTCGCCGCCATCGGGGTCGATCCGCTGCTCCACGATATCCGGTTCGTCGAGGACGACTGGGAATCGCCGACGCTCGGCGCGTGGGGGCTGGGCTGGGAAGTGTGGTGCGACGGAATGGAAGTGTCGCAATTCACCTATTTCCAGCAGATGGGCGGTTATGATTGCAAGCCGGTCGCGGGCGAGCTCACCTACGGGCTCGAACGCCTCGCGATGTACATCCAGAATGTCGACAATGTGTACGACCTCAAATTCTCGGACGCGGTCGGAGAGGTCGCAGCGGTCAGCTATGGCGACGTCTTCCTGGAAAACGAGCGGCAATTCTCGAAATGGAATTTCGAGGTTGCGGACACGGATACCCTGTTCACGGGTTTCAAGGCGGCCGAAGAAGAGTGCAAGCGCGCGATCGACGCGGGCGTGCCTCTCGCCGCTTACGATCAGGCGATCGAGGCGAGCCACCTTTTCAACCTGCTGCAGGCGCGCGGCGTGATCAGCGTGCAGGAACGCGCCAATTATATGGCGCGCGTCCGTGATCTCGCAAAGGGAAGCTGCAAGGCGTGGATCGACAGCCAATCCGAACGCTGGACCGAAAAATATCCGGGGTGGACGCTATGATGGCCGCCCAAAATCCTCCCCGAAACGGGGAGGGGGACCGCGCGAAGCGTGGTGGAGGGGGGTCGCGTGCGCTCCAGCGTCCGCAGGTCTACACCGCACGCAAGCTCCGCCGCGAAATGACTCTGCCCGAAGTTCTCCTGTGGGAGCAACTACGTGCGCAGAAGCTCGGCATGAAATTCCGCCGCCAACATCCCGTCGGACCTTATGTGGCCGACTTTTGTTCGATGGCGGCAAAGCTGATCGTGGAGATCGACGGTCAGGCGCATGATCGCGGGAAGGCGCCTGCTCGCGATGCCGCGCGCGATGCATTTCTTTCGGCGCAAGGTTTTGAGGTTGTTCGTGTGGCGGCAAAGGATGTGCTGGACAATATGGACGGCGTAGTCGCGCTGCTTCGGCTCAAGATCGATAGCCCCCTCCACCATGCCTCGGGCATGGTCCCCCTCCCCGCAAGCGGGGAGGATGTGCGATGACCGACCTTCTTCTCGAACTGCGCAGCGAGGAAATCCCGGCGCGGATGCAGGCCGGCGCGCGCGCCGAGCTGGAAAAATTGTTCCGCGCGCAACTCGGCGCTGCGGGGCTCGAAGTGGGCGACCTCACCATCTGGTCGACGCCGCGCCGCTTGGCGCTGATTGCGAAAGGCCTGCCTGAGGCAACCGCTGCGGTCAGCGAGGAGCTCAAGGGCCCGCGCAGCAGCGCGCCGCCGCAAGCACTTGAAGGCTTCCTGCGCAAGACCGGCCTGACGCAGGACCAGCTCGAAGACCGCGACGGCGTCTGGTTCGCCGTGATCGACAAGCCCGGCCGCGCGACGGCCGAGGTGCTGGCCGAAGCGATCCCCGCGATCGTCCGCAGCTTTGCGTGGCCCAAGTCGATGCGCTGGGGCAAGGAAAGCGCGAGCAGCGAAAGCCTGCGCTGGGTCCGCCCGCTGTCGGGCATCGTCGCGATTTTCGGCGAAGAACTCGTGCCGTGCGAAATCGGCGGCATCGCGTCGGGCTTCGCGACGCGCGGCCACCGCTTCCACTGCCCCGGCGAGATCACGATCGACTCGGCGGCGGACTATGCCGACAAACTGCGTGCGGGCCACGTCATCGTCGATCATGAGGAGCGGCAGGCGATCATCCGCGACGGCGCCGCCAGGGTCGCCGTCGACGCGGGGCTGGCGCTCGTCGAGGACGAGGGGCTGGTGATCGAAAATGCCGGGCTCACCGAATGGCCGGTGCCGCTCCTCGGCCGCTTCGACGAAGCGTTCCTCGAAGTGCCGCCCGAGGTCATCCAGCTCACCGCGCGCGTGAACCAGAAATATTTCGTCGTGAACGGCGCTGACGGCAAACTCGCCAACGGCTTTATCTGCACCGCGAACATCGACGCGAGCGACGGCGGCGCGGAGATCGTCGCAGGCAACCGCAAGGTGCTCGCCGCGCGGCTCTCGGATGCGCGCTTTTTCTGGGAACAGGATCAGAAGAAGACGCTGGAACAGCACGCCGAGAAGCTGGCAAACATCACCTTCCACGAAAAGCTGGGCACCGTCGCCGACAAGGTCGCGCGCGTCGCGAAGCTCGCCGAATGGCTGGCGAGCGAAGGCATCGTCCCGAACTGCGACCCCGCGCTCGCGCGGCAGGCGGCAGAACTGGCCAAGGCCGACCTCGTCACCGAAATGGTCGGCGAATTCCCCGAATTGCAGGGTCTGATGGGTGGCTATTACGCCCGCGCCGAAGGCCTGCCCGACGCCGTCGCCGACGCGATCCGCGATCATTACAAGCCGGTCGGGCAGGGCGACGATGTGCCGATGGCGCCGGTGACGGTGGCTGTGGCGCTGGCGGACAAGCTCGATACAATCTCGGCGTTCTTCGCGATTGAGGAGTTTCCGACGGGCTCGAAAGACCCCTTTGCACTTCGGCGAGCGGCTTTGGGTATTCTAGCCCTTCTGCAAGCGAATGAGCTTCGATTGCAGCTCGGCCGTGCGCTTTCCAATTCGTCGTTCGATGCTTTCAAGCGCGGAACGCTTCTCGAAATGAGAGACGGAAGCTTCCACGCGATGCCGAGGGGCAAAGCACAGGGAATAATCGATGGCCGAAAGTCCGAAACGGCCAAACAAATCGTAGACTTCTTCGCCGACCGCCTCAAAGTCCAGCAGCGCGAAGCCGGCGTCCGTCACGACCTCATCGACGCGGTGTTCGCGCTCGGCGGCGAGGATGATCTCGTCCGCCTGCTCGCCCGCGTGAAAGCGCTCCAAACGTTCATGGCGACCGAGGACGGCACCAACTTGCTCGCGGGCTTCAAGCGCGCCGCGAATATCCTGAAGCAGGCGGGCGAGCTATCCCCCTCCCGCTTGCGGGAGGGGCTAGGGGAGGGCATGTCTGATGGCTCTTCCGACGAAACAGGCCCTCCCCCGACCCCTCCCGCAAGCGGGAGGGGAGAATTGGACCCCGCAGAAGCCGCGCTGCTCGCGGCGCTCGACGCCGCCGAACCCGCCGCCTCCGCCGCGGTAGCCGACGAACGCTTCACCGATGCGATGGCCGCGCTCGCCAGCCTCCGCGCTCCGATCGATGCCTTTTTCGATGGCGTGATGGTCAACGACCCCGACGAAGCGGTCCGTGCCTATCGCCTCGGCCTGCTGTCGCGCTTTACCGGCGCGGTGCATGGCGTTGCGGATTTTTCAAAGATCGAGGGCTGACGTGGCCGTTATGTGCCGCAGCTTATAACGAACGAAGTAATTCTGAATCGACCAATTACGATTGCATACCTACCCAGCCGCAACCTCCTCCCCGGGGCAGCAGGAGCATGACATGACGAAGATGGTGCATTTGTTCGGCGGAGCGGCCACGACGGCCGAACGCTCGAAGGAATTGCTCGGTGGCAAGGGATCGAACCTTGCCGAAATGGCCTCGATCGGCCTGCCGGTCCCGCCGGGCTTTACGATCACCACCGACGTCTGCACCGCCTATTATTCCAATGGCGAACAATTCCCGGCCGGGCTGGTCGAGGATGTCGCCGCCGGCATCGCGCATATCGAGGGCATCACCGGCAAGAGGTTCGGCGATGCCGCCGACCCGCTGCTCGTCTCGGTCCGTTCGGGCGCCCGCGTGTCGATGCCCGGCATGATGGACACCGTCCTCAACCTCGGGCTCAATGACCAGACCGTCGTCGGCCTGTCCGAAGCATCGGGCGATCCGCGCTTTGCATGGGACAGCTATCGCCGTTTCGTCCAGATGTACGCCGACGTCGTCATGGGCCTCGACCATGCCGAGTTCGAGGAAGCGCTGGAAATCGCCAAGGAAGATCGCGGTTTCTATCTCGACACCGAAATGTCGGCCGGGGACTGGCAGGCGCTGGTCAAGGAATATCAGGCGATCGTCGAGCGTGAGACCGGCGCGCCTTTCCCGCAGGACCCGAAGGATCAGCTTTGGGGCGCGATCGGCGCCGTCTTCGCGAGCTGGGAAAGCGACCGCGCGAAAGTCTATCGCCGGCTGAATTCGATCCCCGGCGAATGGGGCACCGCGGTCAATGTACAGGCGATGGTGTTCGGCAACATGGGCGACACCTCGGCCACCGGCGTCGCCTTCACCCGCGACCCCGCGACCGGCGAGCGCGCCTGGTACGGCGAATGGCTGATCAACGCGCAGGGGGAAGACGTCGTCGCGGGCATCCGCACGCCGCAATATCTGACCAAGGTCGCGCGCGAGCGGGCGGGCGCCAAGCCGCTGTCGATGGAAGAGGCGATGCCCGAAACCTTCGGCGAGCTCGGCCGCGTCTTCGACACGCTCGAAAACCACTATCGCGACATGCAGGACATCGAATTCACCGTCGAACGCGGGACGCTGTGGATGTTGCAGACGCGCAGCGGCAAGCGCACCGCCAAGGCGGCGCTGCGCATCGCGGTCGAAATGGCGGCCGAGGGATTGATCTCCGAAGAGGAAGCGGTCGGCCGCGTCGATCCGGGGGCGCTTGATCAGCTTCTCCACCCGACGCTCGATCCCAAGGCGCCGCGCGATGTGCTCACCAAGGGGCTCCCGGCGAGCCCCGGCGCGGCATCGGGCAAGATCATGTTCGACGCCGACAGCGCGGAGAAAGCTGCGGGCATGGGCGATGCGGTGATTCTCGTCCGCGTCGAGACGAGCCCCGAGGACATTCACGGCATGCACGCCGCAAAGGGCATCCTGACCGCGCGCGGCGGGATGACCAGCCACGCGGCGGTCGTCGCGCGCGGCATGGGACGCCCCTGCGTCTCGGGCGCGGGCGGGCTTTCGATCGACGGCAACGCGCGCGTGCTGCGCGTCGCGGGCCGCGAACTGCGCGAAGGCGATATATTGACGCTCGACGGATCGACCGGCGAAGTGATGGCCGGCGAGGTTCCGACCCTGCTGCCCGAACTGGTCGGCGACTTCGGCACGCTGATGGGCTGGGCCGACAAGGTGCGCCGCATGAAGGTGCGGACCAACGCCGAAACCCCGACCGACGCGCAGGTCGCGCGCGACTTCGGGGCAGAGGGCATCGGGCTGTGCCGCACCGAGCATATGTTCTTCGACGCCGCGCGGATCACGGCGGTGCGCGAGATGATCCTGGCCGACAGTGAGGAGGGGCGCCGCGCCGCGCTCGCCAAGCTGCTGCCCGAACAGCGTGGCGATTTCGCCGCGATCTTCGGCGTGATGGCGGGCCTTCCGGTCACGATCCGTCTGCTCGATCCGCCGCTCCACGAATTCCTGCCGACGCGCGAGGAGGACTTCGCCGACGTTGCCGCAGCGGCAGGCGTGGGGATCGAGAAGCTGAAGGCACGCGCGAGCGAATTGCACGAATTCAACCCGATGCTGGGTCATCGCGGATGCCGCCTGGGTGTCACCTATCCCGAAATCTATGAAATGCAGGCGCGCGCGATCTTTGAGGCGGCGTGCGACGTTGCGGCGCAAACCGGCGCTGCCCCAATTCCGGAAGTGATGATTCCGCTGGTGGCGACGCGCCGCGAGTTCGATCTGATGAAGGCGGTCGTCGATGCCCAGGCGAAGGCGGTGTTCGCTGAAAAGGGGCGAGAGATCGCCTATCTCGTGGGGACGATGATCGAATTGCCACGCGCCGCGCTGATGGCGGGTGAAATCGCGCAAAGCGCCGAATTCTTCTCGTTCGGGACCAACGACCTCACCCAGACGACGATCGGTATCAGTCGCGACGATGCGGGTCGGTTCCTGACCCAATATGTCGACAAGGGCATTTTCGTCACCGATCCATTCGTCAGTCTGGACGTTCAGGGCGTCGGCCAGTTGATCGAACTCGCTGTCGAGCGCGGCCGCGGTGCTCGATCGGGTATCAAGCTGGGCATCTGCGGCGAGCACGGCGGCGATGCGCCGAGCATTCATTTCTGCGAGCAGACGGACCTCGACTATGTCAGTGCGTCCCCTTACCGTGTGCCCATCGCACGTCTCGCGGCGGCGCAGGCGGCGCTCAAGAGGGGATAGGGAATGAAGGGCTGGCACCGCTATACGATCACTCTGGTGGGCGGTATGGCGGTGGGGCTCGGCGCCGCATGGGCGCTGACCAATGGTGGACTGGGGCAGGGCGGCGTCCGAAACGGCCCTTGGTCGACATCGCTCGGTTATGGAACCAAGACGACCGATCCGTTGACCCGTGCCATGGTGGCGCGTTCCGGCCTTCTCGCGTTGCCCGCAAGGGAAACGATCTACTGGCTGGCAAGGACCGACGGGGCGGGGGCAAAGCTCGACGGCAATTGCCGCTATGCCCTGTCCGGCACTCCGCTCGATGCCCGGTGGTGGAGCGTCACCGTCTATGACGACAAAGGATATCTGGTCGATAATCCCGCGCGCGTCTGGTCGGTCAATGGCGCCAATGTGGCTCTCGACGCGAAGGGCGAATGGCGCGTCACGATTTCGCCGGACAAGCCTGACGGTGCGGCGTGGCTGCCCGGCATAAAGGGGCAGTCTTTCCAGTTGACCCTCCGCATGTACAATCCCGGCGACGCCTTTCGCGCCAATCCCGAAAAGGCTGCGCTGCCGCGCATCGTGAAGGAGGGCTGTCCCAATGCGTAGCTGGCTCGGCCCGCTCGCCCTCGGCCTCCTTGTCGCCGGTGCGACTGCATGGATCGCGATCTGGGCCATTCCCTATGGCCTCATGACCGTCGCGATCGACCGGCTGGGGCAGGGCGGGATCAATACCATGTCCTATGGCCGCCTCGCGACGCCGGAGCGTCAGCCGGTCGTGCGCCCCAGTCCCGACCTTGCTTATTCCAGTTGCCCCTATGATCTCGCGGCAGGGCCGGTGGCGATCGATGTCACGCCAGTGCCGGGTCGCTATACGTCGCTCAGCATCTTCGATGCTGCGACCGACGTGATCTTCGTCCGCAACGATATCGAGGCTGGTGGAAAGCCGTTCCGAATCATCGTGGCCCGAACCGATCAGCCGGTACCTTCGGGCACCGACGTCGTTCGCACGGACCATGACCGTGGCATTGCGCTGATCCGGCTTTTGCTGAAAGATCCCTCGGAAATCGGCGAGCTTGACGCCATACGCCGACAATCGTCCTGCGCGACGGTCACAAAGCTGAAATAGGGGGTTGCGCCCCCGCGCACGGCCCCTTAAAGGCGCCTCTCCACGCACCCGTAGCTCAGCTGGATAGAGCACCAGACTACGAATCTGGGGGTCGGGCGTTCGAATCGCTCCGGGTGCGCCATTTCGGTTCAAAGCTGCGAACGCCTAGAACCGCCGCCTCTACGCCAGAGGCGGCGGTTAGCGTTCGCAGGAGTTCGCTCCGCAGGCCGCGAATCCGAATCTCCTTTCGGCTGACCACTTCAACCCGCTGTGCGACCGCACGAACCTGGTCGCGCGCAAATGTGCCGTCGCCGTTCCTCAGCTTCTTTTTCAGGGCGGCGGCAAAGGCCCGCAGGCTCTCGGGCGTGATGGCCGGGCCGATCTTCACAATATGGGCCAACGCCCGCTCGGAATCGCCTTTGGCCTGATCGCGGGTTGCGGTCAGTTCGGCGATGCGGTCCTTGAGCGACGAATCATTCACGTCGATGACGCCGTTCTCGATCGCGTCATAGAGCCGCTTGAGCTTGGCTTCCGCCTCGGTCGCGCGCCGCTCAAGGTCGGCGACATGCTGGCGACGGTGATTTACCCATTCGTCGCGGCGTTCAAGGATCTGATCCATCAGAGCTTCGAGCCGTGCAGGGTCGAGCAGCCGCGCTTCGAGATGATCGACCACCGCCTCATTGAGCCGTTCCATAGGCACGGTGATGCCGGGACAGCCGGTGGAACCCTGCCGTGCCTTCGTCGAGCAGGTATAGTAACGATACTCCCGGCCCATGCTGCTTGTGCCCGTTCGTAGCGTCATCGCGCCGCCGCAGCACGCGCAGAAGCAGATGCCTGTAAGCAGCGTCGGCCCGCCCACCGCCATCGGCGGCATCATTTTTGGGCTACGCGCCTTGAGCGAGCGCTGGACCGCCTCGAACTCCGCTTCCGAGACGATCGGCGGCACTTCCATGACGGCGTGCTCGCTCTCCGGCTTCGGCGTCTTCGTTTTATGGTCACGAGTGTTGAAGCGGTGTTGCCCGATGTAGGTTGTGCGAGTGAGCACTTGATGCACCGCGCCCAAGCCCCAGCGCCCGCCATCGCGGGTGCGGATATTGTTCTCATTGAGCCAGGTGGCGATCGACTTGAGGCCCATCGGTCCCCGATTTTCGACGCCGTTGAGCGCCATTCGGTAGATGCGCCGCACCGTTTCCGCTTGAATCGGGTCAATCTCCAGCTTTTTCTTGATCTTCGCGCCACGCTCCCCGGCTGCAACCACGCGATAGCCGATGGGTGCTCTCGCCCCATTCCAAAAGCCTTGGCGGGCATTCTCCTTCATCGCGCGCAACGTGTGCTTGCCGTTCTCCTTCGACTGATACTCGTCGAACAGCGTCATGATCTGGCGCATCATCACGCTCATCGGATCATCGCCCAAATCCTGCGTGATCGAGACGAGCTTCACTCCATTCTTCGCCAGCTTGCGGACGTAAAACTCGAACTGGAACTGGTCGCGGAAGAACCGCGAAAAACTGTGGACGAGGATCACGTTGAAAAGCGATGGCTTTTGCATCGCCGCGTCGATCATGGCTTGAAAGGCAGGCCGGCGGTCGTCGGTCGCGGTGTTGCCCGGCTCGACGAACTCGGCCGCGACTTCCCAGCCGCGCGACAGACAATAGCCTTCGATCTGGCGGCGCTGATCGGGAATCGACAAGTCGCTATCGGCCTGACGGCCGGTCGAGACGCGCAGGTAGAGAGCGGCGCGCGCGGTCGCCACGACCGGCGCCTCATCTTTACCTCGTCGCAGGGCGGCGCTGGTCATGATACTTCACTCCTCACTTCACGGCAGCGGACCGAACAGCTTGTCCAGCTCCAGCCGCATATGGCCTTCGATCGCCCGCAGCTCGGTATCGCCGATCGGGACTTGGTCCGGCCAGTCGTCCGTGACGACGATCGGGCCGTCATCGCAGCGCACCCGGCGCGACACCCGCCGTGGCGCAACGCGGTTGGTGTAGTCGAAAAGGTCGTCAAGGTCTTCGGCCCAGCGGCGAGGCTGGCGGCGACGTAATTTGCGAGGAAGGGCCATCCCGCCAAGCTGCGTCGTGCCCGCGCTTCATGCAAAGCCTCTCTCGCGGCGAAGCGCAGATAGGGGCGAAGGGCGGTGCACTGCGTCCTAGTGCTTCGGGCGGCCAGTCTCATCGTCAATCGTCCGACTCGAAGCTGCGCTCCTCGCGGCAATGCCACAGGCGCAGGATGAAGATTGTCGCGTCCGCTATCTCGTAACGCAGCTCGTAGTTGCCTACGATGATGCGCCGGACTTCGCGCGGTTCGTAGGCGTCCAGCTTCTCGCCGATCCGGGGATAGTCGAGCAGCCGATCCGGTGCGCGCGCGAGCTGCTGTACGACCCGCGCCGCCGCCTCCGGAGCGACCGGGCGCAGATGCTCGTGCAGCCGGACCAGATCCGAGGACGCCTTGCCGGTCCACTTGATCCTCATGCCGAAGGCGGCGGCAGCGGGGCGTCGGTGCCGAGGCTGTCCGCCCATGCGCGCACGGCCTGATGGTCGATCACGCGCCCGGCATCGACATCATCCAGCGCTTCGAGCGTCATCCGGTGACGCTCTTCCTCCTGATCTACCCAGGCGGCGAGCGCTTGCTTCATCACCCAGCCGCGCGAGCGTTCAAGCCGGGAGGCCATCGCTTCCACCTTTTCCGCGAGATGCAGCGGGACGTGCGTAGTCAATACTTTTGTCTCGATCGCCATGTTCATCACCTTCTATCAACTCGATTAAAATATAATCAAAAATAATCTGGAAGCAAGGTTGATGCGGATTTGATGGGAGGGGAAAGTCTTCCCCTGAGCGGGCGCCCTTGCGGTCCCCCGCTACCCCTTCGAGCGGGCGGCTGCCGCCCCCGCAACGCCCCCGCTGAGAGTGAGAGCCCGGCCCGGTCGCCGTGACGGGCTCACGAGGCAGAGGGAGTAGCCCTTGCCGGTCCGTCGCGGAGAATCGCGATGGCGCTCACCACAACAGCCGCCCACGCATATTACGACCAAGCGGGCCTTATCACCCTCGGCCAGAACCCCTCTAGCGATCGGCTTCGGTTGCGCGTCCTCAGCCTCGGCGCGGGCGTCCAATCGACTACGCTGGCGCTGATGGCCGCGCATGGGGAGATCGGGCCGATGCCCGACTGCGCTATATTCGCCGACACAGGCTGGGAACCGCGCGCCGTGCGCGAGCATCTCGCCTGGCTCATGTCGCCGAACGTCCTGCCATTCCCGGTGCATATCGTCTCAGCCGGCGATATTCGTGCCGACCTGCTGCGCGCCGGCGCCGGCGAACGCTGGGCCTCGATCCCTGCCTTCACCCGCACGGTAAAGCGTCGCCATGTCGAGATCGGTATGATCCGGCGCCAATGCACCAAAGATTACAAGATCGTCCCCATTCGCCGGAAGGTGCGCGAGCTGATCGGCCTGACCCGCCGCCGCTCGCCCGATCATCCTGTCGTCGAACAGTGGATCGGCATCTCGCTCGACGAGCTGATACGGATGAAGCCCTCGTTCGAGGCGTGGCAGGTCAACCGCTGGCCGCTGATCGAGCAGCGCATGTCGCGACACGACTGCCTGCGGTGGCTCGAACGTCACGACTACCCGATCCCGCCAAAGAGCGCCTGCGTCGGCTGTCCTTTCCATTCCGACATGCGCTGGCGCGAGATCCGCGATCACGATCCCGAAGCCTGGGGCGAAGCAGTCGTGGTGGACCGCGCGATCCGCACCGGTCTGCGCGGCATCCGGGGCGAGGTGTATCTGCACCGCTCGGCCGTGCCGCTCGACCAAGCCGATCTCAGCACCCCGGCCGATCGCGGTCAGCTCGATCTCTGGGGCAATGAGTGCGAGGGCATGTGCGGCGTCTAGCGTCGGGCGTGGCGGCCCCGGCAGCGCAGGAGAGAGTGAGAGGGGGCCTTCGGTTTCGTGACGGGCTGGATAGCCGAGAGAGTGTCTCGCGGCGGCTCGTCATGGAGTAACCGACATGGCAAAAGCTGCCGCCAAGATCGTTCTCAGCCCGTCGCGGGATATTCCCTTCGACAAGCTGATCCTGTCCCAATCGAACGTCCGCCGGGTGAAGAACGGCGTGACGATCGAGAACCTTGCCGACAGCATCGCGCGCCGCAGCCTGCTGCACGGCCTCAATGTCCGCCCGCAGCTCGATGACGACGGCGCCGAAACCGGCTTCTTCGAGGTGCCCGCCGGCGGCCGCCGCTACAGCGCGCTGGCGATCCTCGTGAAGCGCAAGCGGATGGCCAAGGATGCGCTGGTGCCTTGCGTCGTCAAGGCGGCCAACGATCCGGTCCTGGCCGAGGAGGACTCGCTTGCGGAAAACAGCGAGCGCGAGCCGCTCCACCCGCTCGACGAGTTTCACGGCATGAAGGTGCTGATCGACAAGGGTGAGCGCGAGGAGGCCATCGCCGCGCACTTCCGCGTCACGCCGGCCGTGGTGCGTCAGCGGCTGAAGCTCGCCGCGGTCTCGCCGACGCTGCACGAGGTCTATGTCGCCGGCGACATGACTCTCGATCAGCTCATGGCCTTCACCGTCAGCGACGATCATGCCCGCCAGGAGCAGCTCTGGAAGCAGCTCGACCACAGCATCAACAAGTCGCCCAGCTTCATCCGCGACAAGCTGACCGAGGATATGGTGGAGATGTCCGATGCCCGCGTGCGGTTCGTCGGTCTCGACGCCTATCTCGCGGCGGGCGGCGTGGCGCCGACGCGCGACCTGTTCGAGCCCGATGACGGCGGCTGGCTGACCGATCCGGCCTTGCTCGACCGCCTGGTCGCCGAGAAGCTCGACGCCGAGGCCAACAGGATCAGGGCCGAAGGCTGGAAGTGGGTCGAGGCGCTGGTCGATCTGCCCTATGGTTACGACGCGGACTGCCGCGCGATCGAAGCCACCCGCGAGCCGCCGACCGAGGAAGACGAAGCCCGCATCGCCGAGCTTCGCGCCGAGGCCGATGCGCTGGAGGAACAGTGGGCGGGCAAGGGCGACGTCCCGGCCGAGGTCGATGCCCGCGTCACCGCCATCGATGTCGAGCTGGCCGCCTTGTCGCAGGGTCGCCGCACCTACGACGCGCAGGAGCAGGCTCGCGCCGGCGTGTTCGTCGGCCTCGAAGCTGACGGCACCCTCTACATCGACCGCGGCTATGTGCGGCCGGAGGATGAGCCGGAGGAGGAAGCCGTCGAAACCGACGACGAGGAGACCGATGAGGAGATCGAGGCGACCGGCGATGAACCGGCGGACATCGCCGTGCAGGCGGGTTCCGAGAGGCTTGGTGGCGCGGTCGCGCCCGTCGCCACCGACAGCGACGAAGACGACGATGAAGTCATCAAGCCGCTACCGGACAGGCTGGTGGCCGAACTGACCGCATCCCGCACGGTCGCGCTGCAGGACGCCTTCGCGCAGAACCCCTCGGTGGCCTTCGCCGCCGTGCTGCACGCGATGGTGCTCACCACCTTCTATCAGGTGCGGACGGAGACCTGCCTGGAGCTGTCGGTTTCCCGCGTCTATTTCCCGTTCCAGGCGCCGGGCCTGCGGGAAAGCGCGGCGGCGAAGGCGATGGAGGAACGCCACGCCGGTTGGAAGGCGCGGCTTCCCAAGTCCGACAAGGATGCATGGGACGCGATCCAGCAGCTCGACGGCGCCGACCAAGCGGCGCTGTTCGCCCATTGCGCGGCCTATGCGGTGAACGCGCAATGGGAGCCGGTCCCCAAGCATGGCGGTGGCCGCGTCTCGGCGCATGGCGTCGCGCGCCGGATCGAGCACGCCAATGTCCTGGCCCGCGCTATCGGGTTCGACATGGCGGTGACGGGCTGGCGGCCGACCTACGAGAATTATCTCGGCCGCATCACCAAGCCGCGCATCCTCGAAGCGGTCGCCGAAGGCACCGAGCCGCAGAAGGCCGGGCTGATCGACCACCTCAAGAAGGGCGACATGGCCCGCGAAGCCGAGCGGCTGCTGGCCGATTCCGGCTGGCTTCCCGAACCGCTGAGGATGCCGGAGGTCGATCCCGTCCTGCCGATCGCGGACACGGCCGCCGACGGCGAGGCGCTCCCGGCGTTCCTCGGCGAGGATGGCGACGACGGCGATGAGGACGAGCCCGGCTCGGCCTACGCCATCGCGGCGGAATAGCTGCATCGGGCGGGGCGGTTTCGGCCGCTCCGCCCCTTTTTTGCGCCCAATGGCCCGGCCGAGCGCCGGGCCTTTTCGCATGGCCGCCGGGCCACTTCCGGCCAGCGGCTTCCAATTCCAACATAGGAGAATCCCATGAAGATCGACGATATCGCCCTGGCGGACGCCGAGGCGCTCGCGCCCGTTCTGCTCGCCGCCATTCAGCGTCTCGGCCAGCTCGGCCGATCGGGCGCCGTCGCGCTGGCGCGGCAGGTCGACGACGGCGACGCCGATTTCGACGAGGCCGCCGAATGGATCGCCGACATCGCGGCCGGCAAGCTCACCGACTGAGCCGCGCGCCGCCGGTCCCATAACGGGGCCGGCGGCCAGAGCCCGAGGAAAGCCGGGGGCCGGGTGAGCCGGCCGGATGGAGAGAGAGCGCCGGACGGCTCGCTCCTTTCCCGCTCTCCCGGAGAACCGCCATGACATATTCCGCCACCGTTCCCGCCGCTCCGGCGGGCGCATCCGCTGCGCCCCCGCTTGACGGCAATGCCGTCTATGATCGCGTTCCGTTGGGCGCGACCCTGCGCTATTTCGACGGGACGCCAAGGCCGCCGGAACGCTTCACCCGCAAATTGCGGACCTGGCAACGCTTCAATGGCGTCGGCCGCCTCAACGCGAAGACCGCCCCCTGGTCGGGCAGTTTCCTCTATCCCGCAACGATCACGCTTCGCGACGGGGCCTATGGGTCCGAGGGCACGGTCATCCTCGTGGTCAACCATGTCTTCGATGTCACGACGTTCCTGCGCTTCGAGATCATCGACCTGCCGAAGCCTGGAATGGTCCGCGTTCTCTCGCGCCGCAAGGGCGGCGCCGAACTGCATCGCCTTGCGTCCGACATGGCCGAGGCGGAGGCTTGGATGGCAAAGAACCGCTATTGCGATCCCATCGCCGAGATCGTCGGCGACGATGAAGCCGGCGCCATCCCGGTCGGGAGGGCGGCATGAACGCCGCCGCTCCGATCGAAGCCGTCTATGGCCGCACCGCCGATCAGTATCTCGCGGCGCAGGTCGGCGACAACGCCTATCTCGCGCTGCCGGTCGACGATGGCTTCCGCCTCGCGAGCGCCTGGCGGATCAACCGGCCCATCGCCGAGTGGCGGCGGGCCGACTTCTCCGGCTTCGGCGACGCGATCGCCGACGAAGCGGAGTTTCGGGCGCTCGTCGCGGAGCAGGTCGAGCATCGGCGCGAGATGATCGCGCTCGACCGGCAGCACCGGGCATCCGATCGCTGGAGTCCCTGGGGCGCGTCGCAGGGCGGCTCGGTCTATGCCGAGGGCGTCGTCTTCCATGTCACCGCCAGCCATGGCGGCTTCAATCTCGATGACGCCCGCAACGCGGCGATGCCCGCCGCGCTTCGCATCGAGGGTGGCTGGTATGAGGAGGATTGCGATTGGGCGATGGTCGCGTGCGGCTTTCCCGAACTGTTCACCGCCTACGAGCGCCGCATCGCCGAGAAGACCCTGCGCGATACCTATCCCCAACGCTGGGAAGCCGTCCACGGCCGGCCCCTCGCGCCGGGCGAATCCTTCTCGAACGATCGTCGCCTGTTCGAGGAGGCCCACGCCCAGGACTGGATCGTCGTCTCGGCCAGCCGGTCGCAGACTTCGCCGGGGTTCGTGGAGTGCGTCGCGGCGCTCGGCGGCAAGCGTGAACGGAGGCCGTTGCGCGGCTTTCTCGTGCCCGCGGCGGAATATTCTCCCGGCCCGCATGGGTTCGTCATCGACGAAGCCCGGCACGAGACCTGGGCGCTGCCGATCGCTCCCGATACCTGACCTTCAGCATGGCCCGTCCCCGCTTCGGCCGGGGACGGGCTCTTTTTTTGTCCGGCGATTGGAGACCGGATTCGTCGCGGCGCGGTGATCGGCGTGTCCGATGTGTTCTGACCGCACGCGACTGCAAGAGAGTGAGAGGCGGACCGGGAACGGGCGGGTCGGCCGGATCGAGAGAGAGCGTCCGGTGGCCCATTCCCTCCCGGCTCTCCTCAAGGACATTCGCCATGACTCTTGCTGCTCCCGCTGCCCGTTCGGCGGCGCCGTTTCCCGTCGCGCCCGGTTTCGCCGCGACCGCCCGGTCCATCCTTGCCGCCGCCGCGCTCATCCTGCCCGACCTCGAACGGGGCCGCGCCATCGACGCGCGCGCCCTGCGCTCGGCGATGGAGACCGCTTTTGGCGGCTCGGACGCCGATGGCGCCTGGGACTGGAAGACCGCCTACGACGCCTGCGAAGCCGCGCAGGTTCTGTTCCTGCGTAAATATGGCGGCCCGGTCCTGCGTAAATCCGCCTCGCCGCTCGCCGCGCTGGCGATGATCGAGAAGGTGGCGGCGCTGCTCCCCACCCATACGCGCCGCTCCGAGACCAGCCAAGCGTACCAGCAATTCTCGACCCCGGCCGGGCTGGGCTTCGTCGCCACTGTCGCGGCCGCGATCGGGCCGGGCGATCTGGTGCTCGAACCCTCCGCCGGCACCGGGCTCCTCGCGGTCCAGGCTGAGACGCGCGGGGGCAGCCTCGTTCTCAACGAGCTGGCCGAGATCCGCGCCGAGATGCTCGCGGGGCTTTTCGCCGATTGCCCCGTCACCCGCCACGACGCCGCGCATATCCATGACTATCTGCGCGCCGACATCGTGCCGAGCGTGGTGGTGATGAACCCGCCTTTCTCGGCCGTCGCCCATGTCGATCGCACGATGAAGGACGCGGCGCTGCGCCATATCGGGTCGGCGCTGGCCCGGCTCGCCGAGGGCGGCCGCCTGATCGCGATCACCGGGGCGAGCTGCGCGCCCGACAATTCCACCTGGACCGACAGCTTCATCGGGCTTCAGGAGCGCGGGCGCGTCCTGTTTTCCGCTGCGATCGACGGCCGCGTCTATGCCAAGCACGGCACGACCATCGACACGCGCCTGACCGTCATCGAGCGCGTTCCCGCCGATGATCCTTCCGTCTTCCCGGCCTCGCCGGGTGTTGCGCCCGACACCGCGACCCTGCTCGGTTGGGTGCTCGACCATGTGCCTCCGCGTGGGTCCGGCCCCGACGCGCCGCCGCCCGCCATGCCGGTGGCGCTGCCCGTCGCCATGCGGGCGATGTCGGCGAAGCCCGCCGTCCGCCGCCATGCCAGGCCAGCCACGCCCGCGCCCATCGTACTGCCGGAGGCGGCGGAGCTGGCCTATGAGGCAATTGACTGGACGCCCGCCGAAGCCGGCCGTCTGACCGATGCGATCTACGAGCCCTATGCGCTCCAGTCGCTGCGCATCGACGGCGCCAAGCCTCATCCGACGCCGCTGGTCCAATCGGCGGCGATGGCGTCGGTCTCGCCGCCCAAGCCGAGCTATCGGCCGACCTTGCCGGCGAACCTCGTCACCGACAGCATCCTGTCGGACGCCCAGCTCGAATCCGTGATCCTCGCGGGCGAGGCGCATGGCGGCCATCTCGCCGGAGCGTGGACGGTCGATGATAGCTGGGATGGCGTCACCGCCGCGCCGGACGATGCTGAGAAAGCCGTGCGCTTCCGTAGGGGCTGGTTCCTCGGCGACGGCACCGGCGCGGGCAAGGGCCGCCAGGTCGCGGGCATCATCCTCGACAACTGGCTGAAAGGCCGCCGCCGCGCCGTCTGGATCAGCCGTTCCGAGACCCTGCATCAGGACGCCATGCGCGATTGGGAGGCGCTCGGCCAGGAGCGCCTGCTGGTGACGCCGCTCTCCCGCTTCCGGCAGGGCACGGCGATCACGCTGGATGAGGGCGTCCTGTTCGCCACTTACGCCACCCTGCGGTCGCAGGAACGCGGCGCGAAGGCGAGCCGCGTGCAGCAGATCGTCGACTGGCTGGGCGCGGACTTCGACGGCGTGATCGTCTTCGACGAGGCGCACGCGATGGCGAACGCGGCCGGCGGCACCAGCGATCGCGGCGAGCAGGCGCCCTCGCAGCAGGGCCGCGCCGGGCTTCGGCTCCAGCACGCGCTACCCGATGCCCGCGTCGTCTATGTCTCGGCCACCGGCGCGACCACCGTGCAGAATCTCGCTTATGCCCAGCGCCTCGGCCTGTGGGGCGGCGAGGATTTCCCCTTCGCCACGCGCAGCGAGTTCATCGCGGCGATCGAGGACGGCGGCGTCGCGGCGATGGAGGTGCTGGCCCGCGACCTCAAGGCGCTCGGCCTCTATTCCGCCCGCTCGCTGTCCTTCGACGGCGTTGAGTATGAGATGCTCGAACATGCGCTGACGCGAGCGCAGATCGGCATCTACGACGCCTATGCGGGCGCGTTCCAGATCATTCACAACAATCTGGACGCGGCGATGCAGGCCGCCAACATCACCGGCGCGACCCGCACGCTCAACGCCCAGGCCAAGTCGGCGGCACGCAGCGCCTTCGAATCGGCCAAGCAGCGCTTCTTCAATCACCTCATCACGGCGATGCAGACGCCTTCGCTGATCGCCAGCATCGAGCGTGACCTGGCGGCCGGCCACAGCGCCGTCGTCCAGATCGTCTCGACCGGCGAGGCATTGCAGGAACGCCGGCTGGCCGACATCCCGACCGAGGAATGGGACGACGTTCGCGTGGACGTGACACCCCGCGAATATGTCCTGTCCTACCTCGAACACAGCTTCCCGGTGCAGCTCTACGAGCCGTTCACCGACAGCGAGGGCAATCTGTCGTCCCGGCCCGTCACCGACCCGGATGGCAATCCGGTCGAGTCCCGCGAGGCGGCCGCCCGCCGGGACCGACTGATCGAGCATCTGGCTTCGCTGGCGCCGGTGCCGGCCGCGCTCGACCAGATTCTCCACCACTTCGGGACCGATATGGTTGCTGAGGTGACGGGCCGTTCGCGGCGGATCGTCAAGCGGCGCGGATCGGACGGGATCGACCGCTATGTCGTCGAGAGCCGGCCGGGTTCGGCCAATGTCGGCGAGACCGACGCCTTCCAGAGCGACGCCAAGCGCATCCTGATCTTCTCCGACGCGGGGGGAACTGGCCGCAGTTATCACGCCGACCTCGGCGCGAGGAACCAGCGGCTGCGTGTCCACTATCTTCTGGAAGCGGGCTGGAAGGCCGACAACGCCATCCAGGGCTTCGGCCGCACCAACCGCACCAATCAGAAGCAGCCGCCGCTGTTCCGGCCGGTTACGACCGACGTGAAGGCGCAAAAGCGCTTCATCTCGACCATCGCACGCCGGCTCGACACGCTGGGCGCGATCACGCGCGGCCAGCGCCAGACCGGCGGCCAGGGGCTGTTCCGGCCGGAGGATAATCTGGAATCGCAATATGCGCGCGATGCGCTGCGCCAGCTTTATCGCCTGCTCTATGCGGGCAAGGTCGAGGGATGTTCGCTGCTCGCCTTTGAGGAGGCGACGGGTCTCAGCCTGCGCGACGACACCGGCCTCAAGGACGAGCTGCCGCCGATCACCACTTTCCTCAACCGGATGCTGGCGCTCACCATCGACTTGCAGAATGTCCTGTTCACCGCGTTCGAGGACTTGCTGACCGCCCGCATCGAGGGCGCCGTCGCGTCGGGAACCTACGAGCTGGGACTGGAGACGCTCCAGGCCGAGAGCTTCACGATCGCCGAGCGGAGCACCATCTATACCCATCCGGGCACCACGGCGGAGACGAGGTTGCTGACGATGGAACGCAAAGACCGCAATCGGCCCCTCACACTGGACGACGCGCTCGACCGGCTGTCGGACCCGCGCGCGGTCCTGCTGGTCAACGCACAATCGGGCCGTGCGGCCGTGCAGATACCGACGAAGGGCGCTTTGCTCGACGACGGCAGCGTCGAACGCCGCGTGCGGCTGGTCCGGCCGATGGAATCGACGCCGATGCCGCTGGAGGCGATGGCGCAGACGCAATGGCGCGAGGCGAGCCGGGCGGACTTCGCCCGCGCCTGGGAGGCGGAACTGGCCGAGGTGCCGGAGTTCGCCACCAGCACCATGCACATCGTCACGGGCCTGCTGCTCCCGATCTGGAAGCGCCTGCCGAACGAATCCACGCGCGTCTATCGGCTCCAGACCGATGATGGCGAGCGGATCGTCGGCCGCCGGGTGTCGCCCGCCTGGGTGGCGACGGCGACCGCCAATGACGATGGGCCGAGCCTCGACCCGCAAGCCGCCTTCGCCGCGCTGATGGACGGGCGCACCGTGCTCGACCTCGCTGAAGGTCTCCAGCTTCGCCGCGTGCGCGTGATGAACGCCTACCGGATCGAGCTGACCGGCTTCACCGACGCCATGCGCGAGCGGCTGACCGCCTACGGCCTGTTCCATGAGATCATCTCCTGGTCGCTCAGGATGTTCGTCCCCGTCGATGCCGTCGGCGTGGCCGTGCTGAAGCGCCTGATGGATCGCTGGCCGCTCCAGCGCATCGCCGACCGGGCGGTCGCGTGATGGGCCGGCTGTCGGATCAGGCAGGCGAACTCGCAAACCGTCTCGGCGATCGGGCCGAGGCGGTTTGCCGTCATTACCTGTCGAAGGGGCATCGCGAAGGCCGCTATTGGCTGGTCGGCGATGCCCACAACACGCCGGGGCGCAGCCTCTATGTGCGGCTGTCCGGCTCGGAGGATGGCCGGGGCGCGGCCGGCAAATGGACCGATGCCGCGACCGGCGAGCATGGCGACCTGCTCGACATCATCGCGCTCGCCTGCGGCCATTCGCAGCTCCGCGACACGCTGGACGAGGCGCGCAGCTTCCTCAGCCTGCCGCATCCCGAGCCTTGCGCCGATGGTCCCGGCCATGCGCGTGAGCCGAACGCGCCCACCGGCTCGCCGCAGGCCGCCAAGCGCCTGTTCGCCGCGTCCGGGCCTGTCCGTGGATCGCTCGCTCAAGCCTATCTGCGGGGACGCGCGATCACGGCCCTGCGGGCAGACGATCCGCTCCGTTTCCACCCGCGCTGCTACTACACCCCGTCGCGGAAGGACTTGCCCGGAACCCGCCGCGCATGGCCTGCCATGATCGCCGCCGTCACCGATGAGGGCGGCGCGATCACCGGCGTTCATCGCACCTGGCTCGACCCTGCCACATCGACCAAGGCGCCGGTGGTCACGCCTCGGCGCGCGATGGGTTTCCTTCTTGGGCACGGTGTCCGCTTCGGCAGACCGGATGCGGTGATGGCGGCCGGCGAAGGCATCGAGACCATCCTGTCGCTGCGTCAGGTCATGCCCGCCATGCCCATGATCGCCGCGCTGTCCTCGCCCCACCTTGGAGCCATCCTGTTCCCGTCCGCGCTCCGACGCCTCTATGTCGGCCGCGACGACGATCCGGCCGGCGACGCTGCGTTGGCGAGGTTGACCGAGCGGGCTTCCGGGGCCGGGATCGAGGTCGTGCCGCTCTCGCCCATGCTCGGCGATTTCAACGAGGATCTGCGCCTGGTCGGGGCCGAGCGGATGGCGGCGGCGCTGGCGGGGCAGCTCGTCCCCGAGGATGCGGGCCGTTTCCTGGCCATGCCCGGCTGAGCCGGAAAGGCGGCGTGGGCTTCGGCTCGGGGTTCGGCAAGGTCCGGCCTGCCGGTTGCGGTGACGCTTGCGATCATCGGAGAGGCCCGCGCCCTTGCTGCCTTCTTGAGAGGCGTTCGGGACGACAGCCGCCCCGGCCCGGCAACGGCGTTCGGCGGCTAATTTCCGCCGCGGCCGCGAGCGGCCGCTTTGCATCGCGAAACAAATTAGCCGCCGCCCTGCCGTCCGGCGCTGCGCTTGGCCGCCACCCCGCGAGGGGCGGGGTTGGCGGTGCAGGCCCGGTTCGCCCGCCGTCTTTCGACGCCTGCGAAGGCCGCGGAGGGCGCGGTCAACCGATGAGAGGCGTCGCCATGACAACCGACAATCCGCTTCCCGACCATGAACCCGAGCACGAGGAATCCCCCACCGCGTACTTGCTTCAGGAGATGGCCCTTTACGGATACCGGCCCTTCGAGGACGAGCCCGACCAGCGCCCGCTCCCCGACTCCCGCTCGGCCGAGGGTGCAGTCGCCGACATCTTCGACGCGATGGTTTCGTGCCTGATCGACACGCGGCTCGAACCCGATCTTGAAGATCTGCTCTGGAACATCACCAACGTCTTCCAGCGCGCCGGCGAACGGATCGAGCGCGAGTTGGACGACAACGAGTTCGCCCAGAAGCGCAGCCAGCGCGAACAGGATGGCTCCGAGGTGAAGTCGGTCGAGCTGGAGCGGCTGCTGCGCGAGGGCGCGACCATGATCGAGCGCCGGGACGCGATGGAGTTCTTCCGCGACGCCTGCGCCGATCACTACCGCATCCATATCCGCAAAGCCTGGACGCCGCGCTCCGGCTCGAAGGTCAACCGCAAGGCGCTCACCTCGGCGGTTATCTCCAGCCGCGACTTCATCAATGCGCGCAAATGGGCCGACAAGCAGGTGCTCATGCCGCCCGGCACCCGCATTGCGGTCTCCTCGGGTCCGGCGTTCAACGATGTCAATTTCATCTTCGCGACGCTGGACCGGATCAAGGCGAAGTTCCCCGACATGGTGCTGCTGCATGGCGCGACCGGCACCGGCGGCGAGCACATCTCCGTCCTGTGGGCGGACAATCGCGGCGTCCCGAGCGTCCCCTTCGAGCCCGATTGGGACAAGCACAAGCGGGCCGCGCCGTTCAAGCGCAATGACGATGTGCTTGAAACGATGCCGAAGGGTCTCGTCGTCTTTCCCGGCACCGGCATTCAGGACAACATCCGCGACAAGGCCAAGGCTATGGGCATCAAGGTCTGGGACTTTCGGCAGCGTGGCGGCGCGTAAGCGCCGCCAAACCTGTCACCCGATGGGAGCGGCCTCCTGCCACCGGCGATTGCCCGACATGGACGTAGGTAAAGCCCGGCCGTTCTGGCATATCGCCCGTTGCGTGTGATCCCGTGTGCGAAGTGAAGAGGGGCTCCCCACATCCGTTCCCATTCCTGATTTGCTCGGCATGATTCCGCTATGGCCCCAGCCAAGGTGATCGCGATTGCCCAAAGCTAATGCCTTCTTCCTGGGTCGGCTGCTGATTTGCGCACTTGGCCCCGGCGGGCGCCTCATCCGGGAAGCACCAAGACGCCAAGCAGAAAACCGGCGCAGATCGCGCCTACGGTTTCCGCAAACGCAACCTCTTGGCCTCGTTCGACACAGTTGATCGCTGGTGAAGTCGCTATAGGTCTGAACAATCACCCTGTCGGGGCATCCAACTCCGTTCTCCGCGCGCACCACCCCGCTCTTTGAGTCGCTATCCTTGGTCGGACGGATGGCCTGTCGCCATCAACCCGTAAAGGGTCCGCTACGCGAGCGTGCGGCCTTCAGGCTTCGCCTGTGCGGTGATTGCGGCCGTCCGCCCGACACTTCGGGCGCCTGTCGAGCGGGGATGGTCCCCGCTCCCAAAGACAGGAGCCGGTTCAATGTCCCTTAAAATCGCTCAGTCCCATGCCTGGAATCTCGCACGGACTCTGATGACCTCCATAATCGTCTTTAAGATCAGCGACCGTATCTTCGGCGTCGTCGAAGCACGTGAGTTCGATGGGGATATGGCCAGCATCGTTCACGAATATGATCCCTTCACGGCTTAATCGAAACGCTTCATCCGCCTTCGGCGCTGAACCGCACCGAAGGCGTCGACTGCAAAAACTGGCCGATGACATGCGCCGAGCCGGCCTCGCATCTTTTTCATACAGCCTGCAACCGCAGTGGGCCCGGCTGGCGAAAGGACAGAGGCGGTTGCGTAGTGCATCCCTGCCTTGCGCGGTCGCTCGGTTTTATTGGTAGTGGGCCATGCCTGCCGTTCATATCCAGCGCCCTTAGACCGCGCTGGACTTATCGGTCATTCCGCATGAAACCGACGAAGACCGGGGCGCGCCTCCTCCGGGCTCGCGCAACTCGGATCGGCAATGACTACGATGCCAGTCATCGCCGCCGCCCGTCTGCGCGCCTCGCTAGGCGTCCATTCGGCGAAATCCCATCGCCGCTTTTGTTGCTCTGGGCCGGTCTCTCCGGGGGAATGCCGGCGACCAGCAAAGTTCCTTTCCGGCGCCTGACTGGTTTGTCTTGTCCTCGGCAGAAACACGGGATCGGCAAACCGCACGTGGCCATCTGTCCCGTCAAACGACCCCAGCCGACATGGCAGGGCGAAGGCGAGGAAGCGGCGAAGTAGCAGCGCCCAGATTCGGCTACCGGGTTGATCGTGCGTTCACCGCTGTGAGATCCTCTGTTTTTGCAAATCGCTCCGTGCCGCTTCGCCGAGCGAACAGCCTCTCCGACTGACTGATCCCCTAAGCCCGTTCGGTTATCGCCAGCAACCCCCGCGGCTTCCGAACCGTGTTGGCGCTGAAGCGCCTGCCCGCACCACTTCGGGCCTTGGGGGTCAGGTCTCCGCTGCGCGTCGATGCCTGCTCCTCCCGACGGTCTTGGCCGGGTCTCGTCGGAGGGACGGTCCCTCGGACTTGAAGCAACGGAAACTTAGATCATGCAGAACATCGTCATACTCGCCGGCAACATCGGCCAGAATCCGGAAAGCCGCACCACGCAGGGCGGCACCCATATCACCCACTTCACCCTCGCAACCTCGCGCCCCCGCTATTCGGAGGGCAAAGTCGTTCGGGATGACAACGGTTATCGCGTGCAGGACACTGAATGGCACCGGATCACCGCCTTTAACGGCCTAGGCAAGACCATTCAGGAGCATTGCGAGAAGGGCATGAAAGTGCTGGTCCGCGGCCGCATCCACTATACCAAGTGGACCGACCAACAGGGTGCTGACCGCTACGGCTGCGAGATCATCGCCGAGACGGTGGACTTCCTGAGCCGGTCAAAGCCCGCGCAGACAGGCGGCGGCTCCTCCGACGGCCTTGACGATGACATTCCGTTCTGACCAGGAGCAGGTGAAGCCCGGCGGCTCAAGCCGCCGGGCTTCCTCAGTATCTTGAACGAGTGGGTCTAAAAGTGCGCTCGCCGGGCTTGCTCCCGGCTCGCGCTTGGTAGTGGAATTCTCGTTGCCGCTGCCGTAGAAGGACAGAGGGCCGCTACGCGGCGGCCTGGGGCGTGGAAACCCCGGAATATCCGGTTGGGCGTCGGCCGTGACGACGCCGCCATCCTTGACCGCATGGTCGGGGAGCCTGTGGCGTATACAACAGGCTCTCGGGCTAAAGGTCATAGGGACCGAGATATTCCGGTTTTCCAACTCCCCGATCACGGGTCATAGGAGCTGTTTGCGGGGGCGCACCGCAAATCAGCAGCCCTTTGGAGTGTCGGCGAGCCATGCAAGATTCGCCGCCAATCATGCCTATTACGCACATAGAAAATGCAGTGACCTGATCTAGTTAGTTAAGGGCACGGATCGGCGAGAATGAGATGAACAACAAATTTTTCGATGATTGCGCGCCCAACTCTGCCGATCTTACGGCTTATGATGAAGGCCATCTCAGCGATTACTTGTGGTTGCTCGACGCTGATGCCGTCGGGGCGGATTGGCGTGAAACCGCTGGTTTGATCTTCGGTATCGACGTTGCACGTGAGCCGGATCGTGCAAAGCTCATGCACGAAAGCCACCTTGTCCGTGCGCGATGGATGACGGAAATCGGGTACGCCTATTTGCTAAGAACAGGGCGCGGCTAAATAGTTAATATTACTCTCCATTTCGGACCAATCGCCAGTTCACATTACTGCCTACACGGCATGGTTGTGAGCACACTTAGCGCTATCGCGCGTACTCTACATGACGATCTTGGACCTTTCATAGGCCGCGCTAAAAGCGTGATTGAGAGGATGCCATGCCGACGCCGCCAGCGCGTCGCCAGCGGCGCATCGGCAGACTGTCCGATGCGCTGGGGCGCGCCGACATAGCCGCCGAGTTTTTACGCCGAAATCGCACCTATCGCGCCGAATATGCGCAGATGCAGCAGCGCATCGCAGACGGCGCCGTCGCCAAGAACGCCGCCGAAACGGTGTTCGCGCGGCATTGGGGGTTATCCTTTCGCCACGGCGCCGGATGACCTGACCGACCCCATCATCTGGCGGCCAGAGCTGTCCGCCGTGACCGTCATCCTCGACGCCGCGCCGGATGGTTTCGCGACCGCCCAGCCGGTCGATCCACGCACGCTCGGTGCGCTGCTCGCGGACTTAGCGGGGATTGACGGGCGCCATGTCATTGTCGCTGACGCGGCCGGCGAGCACCGTCTGTGGCTGCGTAACTCGACACCCGGCCGGCCGCTCGCCGCCATCGTTCCGCTCGACCGGGACTTCGTTACCCGCATCGCCACCCTGTTGCGCTTCCATCGGCGGCTGCTCGGCCGGGAGGCCGGTCCGTTGCCGCGCGGTTGGCCGCTCACACCCTATCGTTTGGCCCGCCTAAACCTGATCCTCCGCGCCCTTGATTTGCGTGATGGCGGTGCAACCTATCGCCAGATCGCGGTCGAGCTGGGGCGCGAGGATGCGACCAAGCTCTCCGCTAGCGACTGGAAAATGTCAGCGACCCGGTCATTCGTGGTTCGCCTAGTCCGTGATGGCATCGCCATGATGAAAGGTGACTACCGCAAGCTGCTCCGCATCCGCTGAATCGCCCACTCCGGCCCGCTGTCGCGGGGGGGGGTCACATCCGCGCAGCCGCACATCTTCATACCCCACCCAGCCGCTTGCATTCTGACAATTACGCCTCCTGCCGCCACCACCCGCAGGAGCCGTCACTTGTCCGATACGCCCACCAACTTGCCGCCCCGCTTCCTGCGCACGCCGGAAGCCGCACGCTTCCTTGGCCTTTCCGGTCGCACGCTGGAGAAACACCGCTATTTCGGCACCGGCCCCGCTTACCGCCGAATCGGCGGTCGCGTCGTCTATTCGGTCGATGACCTGCGAGCATGGGCCGACATCGGTATCAAGCATTCGACGTCCGATCCGGGTCAGGACGACCTTATGCCGCGCAAGGATTCGGCCATCGCCCGGAGCCGGCGATGACCGTCCCGCCGTCACCCATGCGTCACCACCAGCCGTCCGACGACGGTATGACCCGCGTTGAACTGACCTGGATCGAGAAGCGGATCGAGCACTGGATCAGGTTTGGCCGCGTTACCGTGGACGAGATCGTCGATCGCCGCCGCCGCATCGTCCGCTTTCGGCCCGGCGCGATCTTCGCGTTCGTCCGCTGGGCGGCGAACGACTATGGCACGATCAATTCGCGCATCGACATCGTGCGCGCGGTCGGCAAGAGCGAGCCGTTCACCACGTTGCCGTTCGTGCGGCCGGGTGGCGACATCCTGCTCAAGGTCGAGGGCTGGCCCAAGGTCAGCCAAGTGCTCGTCGCGATCGACGCGACCGAGGCGGCCGGCGTCGATCCGTGCGACGCCGCGCCCGACCACTGGCGGCACGTTCATAACCGCATCGCCGCCGGACAAATCCCGCGTCCTTACACACAGGAGCGTCATCGCGCCTGGCTCAAGCGCCGGGAGATCGAGGGATGACGCGCCGTTTCTATTTTCGCGCGACCGCCGCCGCTGCGTCAGTGTTTGTCCTGTCATTTGCTGCCGTCGCGCTGACCGATCCGCTGCCGCGCATCATCTGGAACGCTAGCGCGAGCGCGCCCCTCGGCCTTTATCGCATACGGCCCGACAGCGATCCGCCCGTTGGCGCGCTTATCGCCGTCGCGCCGCCCGAACGGCTCGGCCATTGGATGGCTGAGCGCGGCTATCTCGGCCACGACGTGCCGCTGTTGAAGCATGTCGCCGCCAAGACGGGGCAGCGCGTTTGCCGGATCGGCGCCACAGTCAGCGTTGACGAGCGGGCGGTTGCCGTCGCCCTGATCCGGGACCGGGTCGGCCGTCCGCTGCCCGCGTGGCAAGGTTGCCGCACGCTCGCAGCCGGTGAGCTGCTGCTGCTCAACCCCGATCATCCCGACAGCTTGGACGGTCGCTATTTCGGGCCGCTGCCAGCCTCAACCGTACTCGGCCGCGCGATCCCGATCATCACCCGCGACACCCCCGAAGCGCCGCTGACGTGGCGTGCAGCTCGGCCTTGAATCCCCCTCCACCCACCAAACGAAAGGACATTCCCATGCAGATCGGCAGCTTTTTCCGCACCGAAAACGGCTATGAAGGCATCATCGAGACAGCGACGCTCGACATCCGTATCTCGATCGTTCCGGCCGAGCAGAGCGACGCCGACAAGGCGCCCGACTGGCGCGTCCACCGCGGCGACAGCGAAGGCCCGGAGATAGGCGCGGGCTGGAACGAGACCGGCGAGCGCGCGGGAGATTACGTCTCGGTGCGCATCGACGACCCCGCGTTCGCACAGCCGATCCGCGCCGCGCTGTTCCAGACCACGGGCGACAAATCGGCCTGGTCGCTGCGCTGGAATCGCCAGCCAAAGACGCGCGAGCAGGACTGAGCCGGTGCGATCCATCTTCATCCCTTTGTTCGCGGGAAAGCCGTCTCATCCCTTCGTCCCGCTCGGCCCAAGGCCGGCCAACGCGCGCAGCGGAGGTCAAGGGCGGCCGAAGGTCGGCGCTTCGCGCGAACCCTTTACCGCAGAGAGCACGGTGGCAGGCTGGCGGCGAAGCGGAGTCGGTTCGGCCATATTGATTGCCGCCGTTCTGCTGTCCAGTGGCGCTGCGCCGGGAACGGCTTGGGCGCAACAAGCGACCGTCGCCGTCCCGGTCGCAGCACATCCTTACGCCGGCGATGTCGCCGACGCCGCGCGGCGGTTCGGCATCCCCGAAGTGTGGATTTGGGCGGTCATGCGTGTCGAAAGCCGAGGCAATTCGCGCGCCGTCTCGCGGGCTGGCGCGATGGGGCTGATGCAGATCATGCCCGCGACCTGGGCAGGGCTGCGCGCCCGTTACGGTCTCGGAACCGACCCGTTCGACGTGCGCGACAACATCATGGCGGGTGCGGCTTATCTGCGCGAGATGCACGACCGCTACGGCAATCCTAGCGCGATGCTGGCGGCCTATAATGCGGGACCGGGGCGCTACGATGACTATGTATCGCGCGGCCGCCCGCTGCCCGCCGAGACGGTCGGCTATCTCGCGCAACTTACGGCCGTAGTTGGCGCACCGGGAGCGGTCGAAACGGCGGTGAGTGCGCCGCCGGATCGCTTCGCGTGGCGTCGTGCGGCGCTGTTCGTCCGCATCACAGGCAGCGGGTCCGTGTCGCCGGCCGCGCAATCGGACGACACATCCGATGCGCCGTCAACGATCGCGCCACGTCCTACCGAAGCGCAAGAAGGCGCTGTGCCTTCGTCACCGGAAACGCAGGCGGACACGTTGTTCGTTCCCCGCGCCCGCGCGGGCCGACCGCAATGACCGGTGCTCGCTCCCGATCGGCCACCGGATTCAACAAGGGAACCGGGAGGGCAGGAAACTGGGGGGAGGTGCGAGGGCAAGATATAAGCCGCACCCCGTTTCGCCGAAAAGCTCTGGCTTTTCCGTGGCTTCACATGGGGGCGTCGGTCGGCGCGCGTGCCGCACGGAAGAAAAAAGGCAGAGAAAACAACGCCTCGAATGGCACCGCAGGCCATTTTCGACCGAAAGCGGCCCGGCCATGACCGAGGACAGCGACTTTCGCGTCCGGCCGGGCAAGGCCAAGCGCAGCAAGGCGCAGGGGCGCAACGCACGCGGCCTTGTCGCCGAAGTGCTGCGCGTCGCGGCGATCCACAGCAGCGGCCGGCGCACCGCCGGCGGGCCGCGCCGTGGCGGCCACTCGCATTTCGGACAGGGCCGCACGGCCTTCGCCCGCAGTCGGCTGTTCGGATCGCAGCGCCGGGTGTTGGTCAAGATGCTGCCTGTCACCGCCCGCAGCCGGGGCGGGCGGCGCATGGCGCCGCTGTCCGCGCACATCGCCTATCTGAAACGCGACGGCGTGACCCGCGACGGCTCGCCGACGCGCATGTTCGACTCGGACGGGGACCGCGCCGACGATCGTGGCTTCGCCGAGCGATGCAAGGATGATCGGCACCATTTCCGCATCATCGTCTCGCCCGAGGATGCGGCCGAGTTGACCGACCTGCGCGAATACACCCGCGATCTCGTCCGGCAGATGGAAAGCGACCTCGGCACGCGGCTCGATTGGGTAGCGGTCGATCACTGGAATACCGACAACCCGCACGTCCATCTGCTGGTGCGCGGCGTCAACGATCAGGGCCAGGATCTCGTTATTGCCCGCGACTATATCGGCCACGGCCTGCGCTCGCGCGCCGAGGAACTGGCCTTCGCCGAGCTGGGGCCGAAGCCCGAGCATGAAGTGCAGCGCGCGCTCGACCGAGAGGTGACGGCCGAGCGCTGGACCCGGCTCGATGCAGAGATCGGGCGCGCCGCCGACGAACTGGGTGTGATCGACCTGCGCGCCGAGCGGCCTGGCCCGGACGATCCGCGTCTCCGCCGTTTGATGGTCGGGCGGTTGCAACATCTGAAGACGATGGGGCTCGCGGCCGAGGGCGATCCGGGCCGATGGGCGGTCGCCGAGGGGGCGCAGACGAAGTTGCGCGAGCTGGGCACGCGCGGCGACATCATCCGCACCATCGGCCAGGCACTGAAGGATCAGGGACAGCATCGCCCGCTCGATAGCTATGCGGTCGTCAGCGGTGCGCCCGAGAAGCCGATCGTCGGCCGGCTGATCGACAAGGGGCTGCACGACGAACTCTATGGAGCCGCCTATGCCGTGATCGACGGCACGGACGGGCGGACCCATCATGTCCGGCTACCCGGCATCGAGGCGCTGGAGCATAGCCCCAAGCTCGGCGGCATCGTCGAACTGCGTGGCGTTGGACGGCCCGGCGAGGAGAAGCCGACGCTCGTGCTGGCGACGCGATCGGACCTCGACCTTGCCGCACAGGTGAAAGCGCCCGGCGCGACCTGGCTCGACCATCGCCTTATCGAGCGCGGCGCGGGTGTGGCGGACGGCGGGTTCGGCGCGGAAGTACATCGAGCGATGGATTCGCGCACCGACCATCTCGTCAAGGAGGGGCTGGCGCGGCGCTTCGGCGAGCGCACGGTGTTCGAGCGCGGGATGCTCGACACGCTGCGCAAGCGTGAGCTGGATTCCGTCGGCGCAAAGATCGCGGGCGAAACCGGGCGGACCTACCGGCCCACCGCATCCGGCGAGAAGATCGCGGGCGTCGTCCGCCAGCGCCTCGCGCTGGCGTCGGGCCGCTTCGCCATGATCGACGATGGCCTTGGCTTCCGGCTCGTGCCCTGGGCCAGCCCCCTCGAACAGCAACTCGGCCGTCAGGTCTCCGGCGTCGTCCGGGCCGGTGGCGGCATCGACTGGGCGCTAGGCCGCAAGCGCGGCCTCGGCATCTGACTGAAGGAGAAAAGCCATGTCCGCGACGAAGATATTATGGGGCCAGGTCATCACGGTGTTCCTGATCGTGTTGGTCGGCGTGTGGGGCGCGACCCAATGGACCGCGGCGGCGCTCGCCTATCAGGCCGAGCTTGGTCCGCCGTGGTTCGTGGCGTTCGACTGGCCGATCTATCCGCCGCCGGCCTTCTTCTGGTGGTGGTTCTCGTTCGACGCCTATGCGCCGCAGATATTCCAGACCGGCGCGTTCATCGCCGTCTCGGGCGGGTTTGCCGCGATCGTCGTCGCGATCGGCATGTCGGTGTGGCGAGCGCGCGAACTGAAGAACGCCGAGACCTATGGCTCGGCGCGCTGGGCGAGTGTGCGGGAGGTGCGCGCCGCCGGGCTGCTCGGGCCAAACGGCGTCATGCTCGGCAAGCTCGCCCGCGACTATCTGCGCCACGACGGCCCCGAGCATGTGCTGTGCTTCGCGCCGACACGCAGCGGCAAGGGCGTCGGCCTGGTCGTGCCGTCATTGCTGACCTGGCCGGCATCGGCGATCGTCCACGACATCAAGGGCGAGAACTGGACCCTGACAGCCGGCTTCCGGTCTCGGCACGGCCGCGTGCTGCTGTTCGATCCGACCAATGCGCAGTCGGCCGCATATAACCCGTTGCTGGAAGTGCGGCGCGGCCAGTGGGAAGTGCGCGACGTGCAGAACGTCGCCGACGTGCTGGTGGACCCGGAAGGCTCGCTGGAGCGTCGGAACCATTGGGAGAAAACCTCCCACTCGCTGCTCGTCGGCGCCATCCTCCACGTCCTCTATGCGGAGACCGACAAAACCTTGGCCGGCGTCGCCGGATTTTTGTCGGACCCGGCGCGCACGATCGAGCAGACCCTGGCGGCGATGATGGCGACGCCGCATTTGGGCGAAGCCGGCGTGCATCCCGTCGTCGCTTCGGCCGCGCGCGAGCTGCTGAACAAGTCGGACAACGAACGCTCGGGTGTGCTCTCGACCGCCATGTCGTTCCTCGGCCTCTATCGTGATCCCGTGGTCGCGCAGGTCACGCGGGCGTGCCAGTGGCGCATATCGGATCTAGTGGAGGACGATCGGCCGGCCACGCTCTATCTGGTCGTGCCGCCCAGCGACATCTCGCGCACCAAGCCGCTGATCCGCCTCATCCTCAACCAGATCGGGCGCCGACTGACCGAGGAACTGACACCGAAGGGCAACCGCCATCGCGTGCTCTTAATGCTCGATGAGTTCCCCGCACTTGGCCGGCTCGATTTCTTCGAGTCCGCCCTGGCGTTCATGGCGGGCTACGGCCTCAAGGCGTTTCTGATCGCGCAGTCATTGAACCAAATCGAGAAGGCTTACGGCCCGAACAACGCGATCCTCGACAACTGCCATGTCCGTGTCAGCTTCGCCACAAACGACGAGCGCACCGCCAAGCGCGTGTCCGATGCGCTCGGCACCGCGACCGAGATGCGGGCGATGAAGAACTATGCCGGGCACCGGCTGTCGCCGTGGCTGGGTCATCTGATGGTGTCACGGTCCGAGACCGCCCGCCAGCTCCTCACGCCGGGCGAGGTGATGCAGCTCCCGCCCGACGACGAGATCGTCATGGTGGCGGGCGTGCATCCGATCCGGGCGAAGAAGGCGCGCTATTTCCAGGACAGCCGCTTGTCAGAGCGGATCGCGCCGCCGCCCACATCGATCGCTGCCGAGATCCGTCCCGACGATTGGACAGGGCGGCAGGCGGCGGCCGATCCCAGCCACATCGCGCGAATAGTTCGCGAGGCCGAGGATGCCGCCAACGGTGGGCTGCGCCGCGAACCGGAGCTGCCTGAGCATGTTGCCATTGTGCCCGAAACATCGCCGCCACCGGCGCAGGAGTTTTCGATCGTCGAAGACGATCAGGACGATGCGGCGCGGCAGGCCGCCGTGCGCCGCCGAATGCAGGGGATCGCGCGGCAGGCGTCACTCGACCCCGGCGACGGCATTGAACTGTAGGAGGCTGTGATGCGGACCCGTCTCAACGTCTATTTCCCGCCCGCGCTCGCCAAGCAGGTTGACGAGCTGGCGATACGGCGTCGCATCTCACGCTCGGCGATCGTAGAGGCGGCGGTGGCGTCCTACCTGTCGCCCGACGGCGCCGACCGGATGGAGGCAGCGTTCGCCCGTCGCCTCGACCGACTGTCGCGTCAGGTGCAGCGGCTTGAGCGTAATACGGGCCTTTCGACTGAGGCGCTGGCGCTGTTCGTCCGCTTCTGGCTGTCCGTGACCCCACCGCTGCCGGACGAGGATCAGGCGGCCGCCCAAGTGAAGGGGCGCAAACGCTACGAAGGCTTCATCGAAACGCTCGGCCGGCGCTTCGCCAGCGGCAAGAGCGTGCTCGACGAAATCCCCGAAGATGTATGGCCCAAAACGCCGAGCGATTCGGAATAAACTTCCCGAGATCGTCGGTTCGGCCGAGGATGTGATCCGCACTCGGTAAGTATGTGCCGCCGCCTCTACTACGCCTCTAACGAACTATTGCAGAAGCCGATTTTCTGGCTCTCTTGATGTGCTCCTGACGCCGGGCGGCGGTTCGCCCGGTCCATTGCAGGGGCCATGTCTTGACCGTCCAGCCAACCCAATCCGAGGCGAGATCACGCGGTGCGCGAATGCTGCGCACAGCTCTCGGATCATCAATCGCCGCGTGGCTGGACGACCCTGCCGTCATCGAAGTGATGCTGAACCCCGATGGTCGGCTGTGGCTCGATCGGCTCGGCGAAGGGATCAGCGACACCGGATTGTCGCTGACTGCGGCAGACGGCGAGCGCATCGTCCGCCTAGTCGCGCACCACGTCGGCGTCGAGGTTCATGCCCGATCTCCGCGCGTTTCGGCTGAGTTGCCCGAAGGGGGCGAGCGGTTCGAGGGGCTGCTGCCGCCTGTCGTCACCGCGCCGGCCTTCGCCATCCGTAAGCCCGCCGTCGCCGTCTTCACGCTCGATCACTATGCAGCGGCGGGCATCATGCGACCGGATGCGGCGATCGCGCTGCGTCAGGGTGTCGAAGCCCGCGCCAACATCCTCGTCGCTGGCGGGACCGGCAGTGGAAAGACCACGCTCGTCAATGCGCTTTTGGCCGAAGTCGCCAAGACGACCGACCGCATCGTCCTGATCGAGGACACGCGCGAACTGCAATGCTCCGCGCCCAACCTCGTCGCCATGCGGACCAAGGATGGCGTCGTTTCGCTGTCTGATCTTGTCCGGTCCTCGCTGCGGTTGCGTCCTGATCGCATCCCCATCGGCGAGGTGCGCGGCGCAGAGGCGCTCGACCTTCTCAAAGCCTGGGGCACCGGACATCCCGGTGGGATCGGCACGATCCACGCCGGAACCGCACTCGGCGCGCTACGCCGCATGGAGCAGCTCATTCAAGAGGCCGTTGTGACGGTCCCGCGCGCACTGCTGGCCGAGACTATCGACATCATCGCCGTCCTGGTCCGCGACGGACACGGCCGCCGCCTTGCCGAGCTGGCCCGCGTCGAGGGACTCGATCCCGCCACCGGCGACTACCGCCTCACGCCGCTGACCACCCCCCAACCCGGAGACCTGCCATGATCCATGCCCTTCGGCATGGCGCACGCCGCGCCATGCTTGCAACCACCGCCAGCGTGATCGCGCTGAGCATTTCCGTTCCGGCTCACGCGGGCGGTTCGTCGATGCCGTGGGAAGCCCCCCTGCAAAGCATCCTCGAATCCATCGAGGGGCCGGTGGCAAAAATCGTCGCGGTCATCATCATCATCGTGACCGGCCTGACCCTGGCGTTCGGCGATACGAGCGGCGGCTTCCGCCGTCTGATCCAGATCGTTTTTGGTCTGTCGATCGCGTTCGCGGCCAGCTCCTTCTTCCTGTCGTTCTTCAGCTTCGGCGGCGGGGCGCTGGTCTGATGGAGAGCGCCGAGCCGATCGCGGGCTTCTATGCCCCCGTCCACCGGGCGCTGACCGAGCCGATATTGCTCGGCGGCGCTCCGCGCGCGCTCGCCATCGTCAACGGGACGCTGGCGGGCGCGATCGGCCTCGGCCTGCGCCTCTGGATCGCCGGGCTGGTCATCTGGGCCATTGGCCATGCGCTGTCCGTCTGGGCCGCCCGCCGTGATCCGCAATTCGTGGACGTGGCCCGCCGCCACCTCCGTTACCCGAGCTGGATGCAGCCATGATGAGCCTCAGCGAATACCGCAACAAGGCGGCGCATCTCGCCGACTTCCTGCCCTGGGCCGCGCTGGTCGGGGAAGGCGTCGTGCTCAACAAGGACGGCTCATTCCAGCGCACCGCCCGGTTCCGCGGCCCTGATCTGGACAGCGCCACGCCGGCCGAGCTGGTGGCGACCACCTCGCGGCTCAACAATTCGCTTCGCCGGCTTGGTTCGGGCTGGGCGATCTTCGTAGAAGCGCAGCGGACACCCGCGCTCGACTATCCCGAGGATGATTTCCCCGATCCCGTGTCGGCGCTGGTCGATATGGAACGGCGTGAACAATTCCGCGAGGAAGGCGCGCATTTCGAGAGCGCCTATTATCTGACGCTCTTGTGGATGCCGCCCGCCGAGGAAGCCGCGCGGGCCGAAAGTTGGCTCTACGAGGGCCGGTCCACAGCCGGCGTCGATCCGTGGGAGTTGCTCAAGGGCTTCACCGATCGCAGCGACCGCGTGCTCAATCTTGTCGAAGGTTTCGTGCCCGAGGTCCGCTGGCTCGATGACGCCGAGACGCTGACTTACCTCCATTCGACAATTTCGACGCGACGCCAACGAGTGCGCGTGCCTGAGACGCCGATGCACCTCGACGCACTACTGGCCGACGAGCCGCTGACCGGCGGGCTGGAGCCGCGCCTGGGCGACCATCATCTACGGACGCTGACGATCACGGGATTCCCGAGCGTCACATTCCCCGGCCTGCTTGACGAGCTGAACCGGCTCGCCTTCGAGTATCGCTGGTCGACCCGCGCGATCATGCTCGACAAGACCGACGCGACCAAGCTGCTGACCCGCATCCGCCGCCAGTGGTTCGCCAAGCGCAAGAGCGTCGCCGCGATCCTCAAGGAAGTAATGACCAACGAGGCATCGACGCTGCTCGACAGCGACGCCTCGAACAAAGCGGCCGACGCCGACACCGCCTTGCAGGAGCTGGGAGCCGACTACGCCGGCATGGCCTATGTCACCGCCAGCGTAACGGTGTGGGACCGCGATCCCGCCGTAGCCGCCGAAAAGCTGCGGCTGGTCGAGAAGGTCATCCAGGGCCGCGATTTCACCGTCATTCCCGAGGGCATGAACGCGATCGAGGCATGGTTGGGAAGCCTTCCCGGCCACACCTATGCCAACGTCCGCCAGCCCCCGATCTCCACCATCAATCTCGCCCACCTGATCCCCCTGTCAGCGGTATGGGCGGGGCCGGAACGGGACGAGCATTTCGGTGCAGCCCCCTTGCTCTACGCAAGAACCGAAGGCTCGACCCCGTTCCGGTTTTCCCTTCACGTCGGCGATGTCGGCCACATGACTGTCGTTGGGCCGACCGGCTCCGGCAAATCGGTGTTGCTCGCGCTGATGGCGATGCAGTTCCGCCGCTACGAGAAGGCACAGGTCTTCGCCTTTGATTTCGGCGGAAGCATCCGTGCCGCCGCGGTCGGCATGGGCGGCGACTGGCAGGATCTCGGCGGGATGCTCGCGGACGAGGCCGGCGACGGCGTTCAGCTCCAGCCGCTCGCCCATATCGACTTGCCCGAAGAACGCGCCTGGGCCGCCGAATGGTTGGCGGCCATCCTCACATCCGAGAATGTGACCGTCGATCCGCAGGCCAAGGAGCATATCTGGTCGGCGCTGACCTCGCTCGCCACCGCGCCGATCGCGGAGCGCACCCTGACGGGTCTTGCAGTCTTGCTTCAGAGCCAGCAGCTCAAGCAGGCGCTCGCGCCCTGGTGTGTCGGCGGCGCATGGGGCCGGCTGCTCGATGCCGAAACCGAGCGGCTTGGCGAGACTGCCGTTCAGGTGTTCGAGACCGAAGGCTTGATGGAAAGCGGCGCGGCCCCCGCCGTGCTCTCCTATCTGTTTCACCGCATCGCAGGGCGGCTCGACGGCAGCCCGACGCTCATCATCATCGACGAGGGCTGGCTGGCGCTGGGATCGCCCGCGTTCGCCAAACAGCTTTCGGAATGGCTGGTGACGCTGCGTAAGAAGAACGCCAGCGTCATCTTCGCCACGCAATCGCTCGCGCAGATCGAGGGCAGCACGATCGCGCCCGCCATCGTCGAGAGCTGTCCGACGCGGATATTCCTGCCGAACGAACGCGCGGTCGAACCGCAGATCGCGGTGATCTACGAGCGGTTCGGGCTCAACGCCCGCCAGATCGAAATCCTGAGCCGGGCGACGCCCAAGCGCGACTACTACTGCCAGTCGCGGCGCGGCAACCGCCTGTTCGAGCTGGGGCTTGGTGAGGTCGCGCTGGCCTTCGCCGCCGCATCTTCCAAGACCGATCAGCGCCAGATCGCTGAGCTGGTGGAGGCGCACGGCGCATCCGCCTTCGCATCCGAGTGGCTGCGCCATCGCGGTTGCGCCTGGGCGGTCGAACTTCTTCCCGCACCCCAACCCGATCCGCTGGCCGGAGGCCGGGAAGATGCCGGCCAGCTCCCCCTTGCCTTGAAGGACACGATCCCATGAAAACCTCCCTACTGTGCCGTGCCGTGCTATCCGCTGCGCTCGCCGCGTCGAGCATGATCGGCATCACCGCCGCGACGCCCGCTCACGCCCAGTTCAGCGGCATAGTTTACGACCCGACCAACTACGCGCAGAACGTGCTGACGGCGGCCCGGTCGCTCCAGCAGATCAACAACCAGATCCAGCAAATTCAGCAGCAGGCGACGAGCCTCGTCAACGAGGCGCGTAATCTCACATCGCTCCCGTTCAGCTCGCTCCAGCAGTTGCAGCAACAGGTTCAGCGCACCCAGCAGCTTCTCGGCGAGGCGCAGCGGATTGCCTACGACGTGCAGAACGTCCAGCAGGCGTTCAACGGCCGCTACAAAGGTGCCGCGCTCACCGGCACCCACGCGCAGATGGTCGCCAACGCCAATGCGCGCTGGGAGGATAGCGTCGGCGCGTTCGAGGATGCGTTGCGCGTTCAGGCCGGCGTCGTCGGCAACATCGACGGCGCACGCACGACGATGGACAGTCTGGTCTCGTCCAGCCAGTCCGCGACCGGCGCGCTCCAGGCCGCGCAGGCTGGCAACCAGCTTCTCGCGCTGCAATCGCAGCAGATCGCCGATCTCACGGCTTTGCTCGCCGCGCAGGGTCGTGCGCAGGCGTTGGATTCGGCTCGCCATGCGGCGGCGGAAGAAGAAGGGCGTGAGCGGCGTCGGCGCTTCCTGACGCCATCCACCGGCTATCAGCCGGGAAATGCCCGCATGTTCCGCGACTAACGCCCGTGGACAGCAAGCTCCTCGCCCGGATCGGCGCCATCGTGTTCGTCGCCATCGCAATCACCATGACCGCGATCGAATTGGCGCGCGCGCCCGAACCGATGCGCGAGGCGGCAGCGCCCGTCGCTGAAACTCCAGCGACGGACCCGCTGCTGATCGAACTGCGTCGCTGCCAGTCACTCGGACAGGCCGGTGCGAGCGATCCCGCCTGCCTCCGCGCATGGGCAGAGAACCGCCGCCGCTTCCTCGCGCCTGGTGCGCGTCCCGCCGCCCGCATCGCCGATGGGGCAACCCCGCAGGAGAACTGACATGGGCGGCACTGGAGTCGTCGATCGCTTTCTGGATGTCTTCACCCGCTACATCGACAGCGGTTTCGGTCTGCTCGGCGGCGAAGTGGCGTTCATCGCCACGACGCTGATCGTCATCGACGTGACGCTCGCCGCGCTGTTCTGGACGTGGGGCGAAGGCGACGACATCCTTGCGCGGCTCATCAAGAAGACACTGTTCGTCGGCGTCTTCGCCTACATCATCGGCAACTGGAACAGCCTGGCGCGGATCGTCTTTGAGAGCTTCGCCGGCTTGGGCCTGAAAGCGTCCGGCACCGGCTTTACGGCCGCCGAACTGCTACAGCCGGGCCGGGTTGCTCAGGTCGGTCTTGAGGCCGGGCAGCCCATCCTCGAATCCATCTCCGACCTAATGGGCTGGATCGCCTTCTTCGAGAATTTCATCCAGATCGCGTGCCTGCTGTTCGCCTGGGTGCTGGTCATCCTCGCCTTCTTCATACTGGCGATCCAGCTTTTCATCACGCTGATCGAGTTCAAGCTGGCGACGCTGGCCGGCTTCGTGCTGATCCCGTTCGGCCTGTTCGGCAAGACCGCCTTCATGGCCGAGCGCGTGCTGGGGCTGGTCATCTCGTCGGGCGTCAAGGTGCTGGTGCTCGCCGTCATCGTCGGCATCGGCTCCACCCTGTTCGACGAGTTCCGCGCCGGCTTCGGCGGCGCTCAGCCAACCATCGAGGACGCGATGGCGGTCGCGCTTGCCTCACTCTGCCTGCTCGGCCTTGGCATCTTCGGCCCGTCGATCGCCAACGGCATCGTCTCCGGCGGTCCCGCGCTTGGTGCTGGCGCCGCGGCCGGAACCGTGCTCGCCGCCGGTGGCGCGCTGGTCGGCGGCGCTGCCGCCGCTCGCCTCGGCGCTGGCGCAGTCGCCGGTGCGGTTGGCGGTGCGGCCCGTGGTGCGGCGTTCACCTCCGGCGCAGCAAACAGCGCCTATGCGCTCGGCTCTGCCGGAAAGACCGGCGCAGCCGCCGCAGCGGGCGGCGCGGCCGGCGTCGGACGGGCCGCTGTGGGTGCCGCCACATCGCCCCTCCGTCGAGCCGCTGCCTCGCTCAAGGACAGCTACCGCTCCGGCGGCCGTGCCGCCGTCACCGCCACGGGCGGCACCATTTCGGGCGGCGGCGCTTCGCCCGCGCCGGAGGCGTCCAGCGGTCCGCCGTCCTGGGCCACCGCCATGAAGCGCCGCCAAACCATGACCCACGGCGCGACTGTCGCCGCCCATACGCTGCGCTCCGGCGACGGTGGCGGCAGCGGCGCATCGGTCGATGTTAGCCAGAAGGATTGATCCATGTTCAAACGCCCCAGCCTCCGCTACGGTCAGACGCCGGAACCGACGACCCCTTACCAACGCGCCGCGCAAGCCTGGGACGACCGGATCGGATCGTCCCGCGTGCAGGCGAAGAACTGGCGCGTCGCCTTTTTCGGCGCGTTAGCGCTTTCTGGCGGCCTGACCGCCGGCATCATCTGGCAATCGGCGCGCGGCCATATCGTTCCCTGGGTCGTGCAGGTCGATCGGCTCGGCGAAGCGCAGGCGGTCGCGCCGGCCGAGGCTGGCTATCGCCCGACCGATCCACAAATCGCGTTCCACCTCGCGCGCTTCATCGAGCAGGTTCGCTCGATTCCGGCCGACCCCGTGATCGTCCGCCAGAACTGGCTCCGCGCCTATGACTTCACCACCGATCGCGGCGCGGTGGCGCTCAACGACTATGCGCGCGCCAACGATCCCTTCGCCAATGTCGGGAGGGTGCAGGTCGCCGTGGACGTGTCGAGCGTGATCCGGGCATCACCCGATAGCTTCCGCGTCGCCTGGACCGAGCGCCGCTATCAGGACGGCAGCCTCACCACGACCGAACGCTGGTCCGCCATCCTCACCGTAGTCGTGCAGCCCCCGCGCACGCCCGACGCCCTGCGCAAGAATCCGCTCGGCGTCTTCGTCAACGCCCTCAACTGGTCAAAGGAGCTGTCGCAATGACCGTCAGTCCGTATCGCCGTGCCGCATCGGCGGCGCTGCTCGCTTCCGCCACCGCGCTCGCCGGATGCGCCACCACATCGGCGCGACCGCCGGCCATCGCCTATGACGATCCCCCGGCCGAGATCGTCGCGACGCTCGCCCCGGAGGCGCCCCGCGCAGTCGAAGTCGTAACGATCCCCGAACCGTTGCCGCTTCCGGGCCAGTTGATGCCCGTGCCCGACACAGGCCGCCCGCCAGAGCCGCCCGATCCTCGCCAGCGCGTCGGCGCGGCGAACGCGGCTGCTCGCGTCCAGCCGGTGCGCGACGGCTTCCTCAACGCGATCCAGCAGTATCCGTGGACCGATGGCGCGCTCTATCAAGTCTATACCGCGCCGGGTCAGGTGACGGACATCGCCTTGCAGGAAGGTGAGCAACTCGTAGGGCCAGGGCCGGTCGCGGCCGGCGATACGGTCAGGTGGATCATCGGCGACACCATCAGCGGCAGCGGTCCCACCGCGCGCGTCCACATCCTCGTCAAGCCAACCCGGCCTGATCTCACCACCAATCTCGTCATCAACACCGATCGGCGCACCTATCATCTGGAACTGCGCGCCGCGTCCTCGACCTACATGGCGTCGGTGAGCTGGACCTATCCACACGACGCCCTGATCGCCTTGCAGGGCCGCAACGCGGCGGCCGCAGCCGCCGCGCCGGTGGCGAGCGGCATCGACCTGTCCACGCTCAATTTTCGCTATCGCATCGACGGTGATCGCACGCCGTGGCGACCGGCGCGCGCGTTCGACGATGGACGGCAGGTATTCATCGAGTTTCCGGCCGGGATCTCGCAGGGCGAGATGCCGCCGCTATTCGTAAGTGGCGCATCTGGCGAAGCCGAGCTGGTCAATTACCGGGTGCAAGGCCGCTACATGGTCGTGGACCGCCTGTTTGCCGCCGCAGAACTGCGGCTGGGCGACCGACGCACCGCGCAGCGTGTCCGCATCGTCCGAACCGACGGACGGGAGCGGCGGCCGTGAGCGATCCTACTGTCACCGTACAACCCGTCGCATCGGCAGCGCAGCCCGATCCGAACGCATTCCAGCTACGCGGGCCGCAACCGCGCGTCATGCGCTTGTCGCGCAAGGCGCTCGCCGTTGTCGGTGTCGCCGCCGGCCTCGGCATTGGCGGCTCGCTGATCTATGCGCTACGACCGCCAAGCGATCGCCAGGCACAGGAACTCTACAACACCGACAGCCGGACCACGGCAGAGACCATCACCTCGGGACCGCGCGACTATGCTCAGGCGCCGCGCCTCGGTCCGCCGCTTCCCGGCGATCTCGGCGGCCCGATCGTGTCGGCGCAACAGCGTGGCGAGAATGTGCCGGTCCCGCCGATCGGCGCACAACCGGGGCCGCCCGATCCGCGCGCGCAGGCCGAGGAGGCCGCCCGCCAGCGCGCCGCTCAGGAGCGCGACGCTGCGCGCACCAGCTCGGTTTTTCTCGGCAGCAACGCAGGCGGCGCAGCATTACCATCACCAGCTCTGCCCGCTCTGGCCGTGCCAGCAACACAGACGTCGGCAGACACGGCCCCACAAGGGGATCAAGCGGGCCGGCGCGCCTTCATGGCGCAAGCGTCCAACCAGCGCACCGTCAGCGTCGAGCGACTGACGGCTCCGGCATCGGCGAACATTGTGCAGGCGGGCAGCGTTATCCCTGCCGCGCTCATCACCGGGATTCGCTCCGACCTGCCCGGACAGATCACTGCGCAGGTGACGGCCAATGTCTATGACAGCCCAACCGGACGCATCCTCCTCATTCCGCAGGGTTCGCGGCTGATCGGCGAATACGACAGCGAAGTCGCCGCAGGACAGACCCGCGTTCTGCTCGCCTGGGATCGGCTTATCTTGCCGGACGGCCGCTCGCTCGTTCTCGAGCGCCAGCCTGGTACGGACGGCGCTGGCTTCGCGGGGCTACAGGACCGGGTGAACCAGCATTGGGGCAATCTGTTCAAGGCCGCTGCGGTCTCGACGCTCCTCGGCGTTGGCGCAGAGCTGGGCGCGGACAGCGAGGATGACCTAACCCGCGCGCTGCGGCGTGGCTCGCAGGACACCATCAACCAGACCGGCCAGCAGATCGTGCGACGGCAGCTCAATGTGCCGCCGACGCTCACGGTCCGGCCGGGCCATCCATTGCGTGTCGTTCTGACCCGCGACTTGGTGCTGGAACCAATGGGAGCAACAAGATGACGAAGTTAAAGCTGGGGCCGCTCGCCGATGACCGGCCCGTGAAGCTGACGGTGGAGTTGCCTGCTTCAGTCCACCGCGATCTTTCGGCTTACGCGCTTGCGCTCGCGGCCGAGACGGGCGGTGACGCCATTCCTCCCGAAAAGCTCGTCTCGCCGATGCTGGCGAAGTTCATGGCGAGCGACCGGGGCTTTTCCCGCCGCGTGACGCGAAGGGCCGAGCCCACCGGCTAAGGTCAGTTGCCCAAGAAACGCCTCCGGCGCTCTTGGGCTTCGACCTTGATGATTGCTTCCTCGGCATTGGCGCATTCGTCTCCCCGCACCAAACCATCGCGACACCCGGCTACCACCCGCTGCGCTTCGTCGAGATGCGCCATGAAATACTGTGTCCCGCGCGCCTCGCCTGAGGTCGGCGAAATGGATATTGGCTTGCTGTCAGCGACGGCTTCCGGCGATGGTGTGATGACTGGCCGCAAGATGAATCCACCCGCGAATCCTATCACCAAAGTGACTATCGCAACAATCACTGTCTTGCCGTGCGACATGGCGTCAACTCCAAAAGCTATCGTCCATTTTTACTAGATTCTAGACTGAAAATCAAAAGACAGTGCGTATCGAGATTTGATAAAGCCTAGGAAACGGTGAAGCGCGGGATTGCCGTTATCATCCCGCCAATAACCCGAATAGCCGATCAAAGCTGGCCCCTGTTCGCCGTGAACAGGTCGATATACGACATCCGGATAGTGTGCTCCCGTCGACCCTTCGCATACGATACTCACCCCTAGGCTTCCGCCTAAGATGCTTAGGACTGTTTCCCGACTCGACTTCACCATCCTTATGTCGGGTTTGGTGCCGGAAACTGACAGGCGACCAAGCAGCATGTCGCGCACGTGAGGGCCAGGGTCTGCGGCAGGTAATAGGAAGCACTCGCCCTTAAGATCCGTCCAGTGAACTACCTCGTGTTGTGACAAACGATGTGACGTGGGGAGTGCGGCAAGTATCCGTTCGCTCCACAATGGCTCACATCGAAGTCCGTCATGCCCGGCATCACCCATTAGGATCACCACGTCGACTTCGCCGCTATCAAGGCCCGCGATCAACTCGCTGCGATCGGCCTCGACAAATTCTGCTTCAACATCCGGATGCGCTTCATGCCAGCTCATCACGGTAGCTCGCAGATTGCCAGCGGAGACGGAGCTGTTATGACCCAGCCTCAGGCCGCCAGCTCGCCCTTGGCCCGCAGCCCGCATCATGGCTACAAGTCTGTCCGCATTGGCAACCATTGGCTTTGCGCCGCGAATGAAAGTGCTGCCTGCGTGTGTCATAGTCACACCGGAGCGAGAACGTTCAAAAATCGCCATCCCTATGGATCGCTCTAATTTGAGAATGTTCCGACTGAGGGTCGATTGCTCGATATCGAGGGCTCGGGCAGCCCGATAGAAGCTCCCGTGGTCGGCAGCCGCGATCGCATAGCGTAACTGGCAGATGTTAAATGGCATCTGCCGACCGGCCATTCTCCTGCCAGCCTCCGCCCAACGCCTTGTAGAGGTTGATTAGGTTGCTGAGTCGCAAGAGTTTTGAGCGGACCAGGTCTTGTTGTGATCTGTAAAGCGTGCGCTGAGCGTCAAGCAAAGCGAGATTGTCGTCTTCGCCTGTCGTAAAACGCTGCTCCGCGAGCGTGTAGGCATTACGGCTCGCTCCGACCCGCTGCATTTCCGATCGGATCTGAGCATCCAAGGTGCCTTTCCCGGCGAGGCCGTCAGCCACTTCGCGAAAAGCGGTCTGGATCGCTCCTTCATAATTGGCGATCTCGATCCTTTTCTGCACCTCCGCGCGATCGAGGTTTGCTCTGAGGGCGCCGCCACCAAAGATAGGAAGCGGCAGGGTGATGCGCGGCATAAAGCTCCATGCGCCCGACCCTGACGAGAAGAGATCGTCGAGGCTGGCGCTCGCCGTCCCTGCCGAGCCGGTCAGGCTGATCGTCGGAAAAAACGCCGCGCGGGCAGCGCCGATATTGGCGTTCGCAGCGCGCAAAGTATGTTCTGCCGCGCGAATATCGGGCCGGCGCGCGAGCAGGTCCGATGGCAAGCCGGCGGGCAGATCAGCGGGCATGATCCCGTCAGGCAGCGTGTCGGCCGCATCGAGCCGGGTGGCCAACTCCGCCGACAGAGGCTCGCCCAGCAACAGAACCAGCGCATTGCGATCCTGTGCGGCAAGGCGGGTATAGGTCGCACGATCCGATTCCGCCGTTCGTAGTGCTACCTCAGCGCGCTCCAGATCTAGCCGGGCAAGATTGCCCACGTCGGCTAGCTGCTTTGTGAGCGCATAGCTCCGCTCTTGGGTCACAAGCGTTTCGTTTGCGAGACGCAACAGCTCCTGATCGGCTCGCAAGGTCAGATAGGCGTTGGCGACCTCGGCGACGAGGCTCATCTGCGAAGCCTGCCGGGTGGCGTCGAGCGACAGATAGGATTCGAGCGCCTCATCGCTCAGGCTGCGGATGCGGCCCCAAAGGTCCAACTCCCAGGCTGAAGCGGTCGCTCCCACCTGATAGCTCCGGCGGTTATTGAAAAGCTCGGACGGCAACCGCTGCGCTGTTCCTTCCGCGCCGACTGCGATCGTGGGCAGTAACTCAGATCGCTGGATGCGATATTGGGCGCGCGCCGCTTCCACGTTCAGCGCCGTCACACGGAGGTCGCGGTTGCTCGCAAGCGCCTTTTCGATCAACTCGTGCAACAGGGGATCGTCGTAAAAGTCGCGCCATCCTATGTCGGCTCCCGCACCATCCTCCGAAAGCTGCACGCTCTCATAGGCCGCGCCGGTCGGGAAAGATGGGCTTACCGGCGCTGCCGGGCGCACATATTTCGGCGCCATCGAACAGCCTGCCAGCGCCGCCGATCCAAGCAGAAGTACGAGCTTGCCGCTCATGGCATTAAATCGAGCGTTCATACATTTTGCTCCGAAGCGGGGGTCGCTTGCTTCGACGCTTCGCGGCGGGCCGCGAAGCGTCGCACCGCGACGTAGAAGACAGGCGTGAGGATCAGGCCGAACAGCGTGACCCCAAGCATTCCGGCGAACACTGCGATGCCCATGGCGTGACGCATTTCCGCGCCAGCGCCGCTTGCAATCACCAGAGGAATGACGCCGGCAATGAACGCGATCGACGTCATCAGGATCGGGCGCAATCGAAGCTTCGCTGCTTCGAGCACCGCCGGCAGTGGCTCCATGCCGTCCTGTTCCTTCGCGCGGGCGAACTCCACGATCAGGATGGCGTTCTTGGCGGCCAGGCCGACCAGCACGACGAAGGCAATCTGCGTGAAGATGTTGTTGTCGCCGCCCGAGATCCACACGCCGCCAATGGCGGAAAGCAGGGCCATTGGAGCGATCAGCAGCACGGCGAACGGCAGCGACCAGCTATTATATTGGGCCGCGAGGATCAGGAAGGCGAGTAGCACCGACAGCGGGAACACGATGAGCGCGGTGTTGCCTGCGGCCTTCTCCTGATAGGTAAGATCGGTCCATTCATAGGTCATGCCGGGCGGCAGCGTTTCCTGGACGATTCGCTCGATCGCCGCCGTCGCCTGACCCGACGAAAAGCCCGGCGCGGGACCGCCGCTGATGTCGGCTGACGGATAGCCGTTATAGTGCATAACGCGATCCGGCCCCGTGCTGCGTGTGATTGTGACCAGCGACGACAAGGGGATCATCTCGCCCGCCGCGTTGCGGACCATAAGCTGACCGATACTTTCGGCCTGCTGGCGGAACGGCGCGTCGGCCTGGACCATCACCCGGTAGGTGCGGCCAAAGCGGTTGAAGTCATTGACGTAGAGCGAGCCGAGATTGACCTGCATCGTCTCGAAGATCGCGGTCAACGGCACGCCTTGCGCCTTGGCTTTCACCCGATCGACATCGACCTGGACCTGAGGCGCGTTGGGCTGGAAGCTCGCCAACATCCCGGCCAGCTCAGGCGTCTGCATGGCGCGCGCCATGATCTGCCCTTGCGCCTGCGCCAGCGCGTTGAAGCCAAGTCCGGCGCGATCCTCGATTTGCAGCTTGAATCCGCCCATTGCGCCAAGGCCCGGCACAGGAGGCGGAGGGAACACACCCACGAAGCCGTCGGGAATCTGGCTGAATTTGCCCATCAGCTTGCCGGCGATGGCATGAGCTGAGAGGTCCGCGCCTTTTCGGTCCTCGAAACTGTCGAGCATGATGAACATCACCGCCGAGTTGGGTAGATTGGCCGCGCCGTTCACATCGAGGCCGGGGAAGGCGACGACACTTTCGACGCCCGGCTCCGCAAGTGCGGTTTCGGACATCTGCTGCACCACGGCTTCGGTGCGGTCGAGCGAGGCTCCGGCAGGAAGCTGGGCGATGCTGAGCAGATAATATTTGTCCTGCATCGGCACAAAACCTGCGGGGACTTGGTGGAAGCCCAGCCAGGTCAGACCGAGGAAGCCGGCGTAGAGAAGACCGACGATGCCGCTTGCCCGCACCGCGCGCCGAACCCAACCGACATAGCGGTCGGATAGCTTGTCGAAGAAGCGGTTGAACCGGGCAAAGAAGCCCCCGAACACGCGGTCGATTCCGCGAGTGAGACGGTCGCGCGGCGTGTCGCCGTGGTGCGGCTTCAGCAGCATACCGGCGAGCGCGGGCGAGAGGGTCAGCGAGTTGATGGCCGACAGAATGGTCGAGATCGCGATGGTGAGCGCGAACTGGCGATAGAACTCGCCCTGCAATCCCGAAAGGAAAGCCGAGGGGATGAATACCGCCGCCAGCACCGAGGTAATCGCGAGGATCGGCCCCGTTACCTCGTCCATCGCCTTTCGAGCCGCTTCCTTGGGAGACTGACCGAGTGCGATGTGTCGCTCGACATTCTCCACCACCACGATCGCGTCGTCGACGACAATACCGATCGAGAGGACCAGGCCGAACAGCGACAACGTGTTTAGCGAGAAGCCGAACAGATACATGATGGCGAAGGTGCCGACGAGCGACACCGGCACGGCGATCAGGGGGATGATCGACGCACGCCAGCTCTGAAGGAAAATAATGACCACAAGCACGACGAGCAGAGTCGCTTCGAGCAACGTCACCGCCACCGACTTGAGCGAGGCGCGCACGAAGATCGTTGGATCGTAGGCGATCTCATAACCGATACCTTCGGGGAACTCGGTCTTAAGGCGTTCCATCGTGGCTCGCACTGCGCTCGACGTGTCGAGTGCGTTAGCGCCGGGGCTCATCAGGATTTGTAGGCCGACGGCAGGCTTGCCATTCAACATGCCGCGGAGTGTATAGTTGTCCGCGCCCATTTCGATCCGGGCCACGTCTCGCAGGCGGGTGATCTGGCCATCCTCGCCGCTCTTGACGACAATATCGCCGAACTGCTCCTCCGTGGTCAGTCTGCCCAGCGCATTGACGGAGACCTGATAGGCCGCCTTGGCATTGGGCTGCTGGCCGATCGAGCCAGCCGCGACCTGGATGTTCTGCTCGCGAATCGCTGCGACGACATCGCTCGCGGTCAGACCGCGCGCAGCGACTTTGGTCGGGTCGAGCCATGCGCGCATCGCATACTCGCCTTCGCCACCGATATTAACATTGGCGACACCCGGCAGACGCGCCAACTCATCCTTCACATGCAGCGACGCATAGTTCGAGACGTAGAGCGGATCATAGTGCTGGTTCGTGGCGCGCATATGCACGACCATCAGAATGTCGGGCGAGGTCTTGTCCGTCACCACGCCGATGCGCTGCACCTCTTCCGGCAACCGGGGCAGTGCGCGCGATACGCGGTTCTGCACCTGAATTTGCGCGACGTCGGGATCGGTCCCCTGCTTGAAGGAGATCGAGATCGTCATACGCCCGTCGGTCGCCGACTGCGAACTCATATAAAGCATGTTTTCGACGCCGTTGATCGCCTGTTCGAGCGGCGCGGCGACGGTCTCGGCCATCACTTCGGGACTAGCCCCCGGATAGGCGGCCGTTACCTGCACCGTCGGCGGCGTGACGGAGGGGTATTCGCTCAAGGGGAGCTGAAACAGAGTGATGCCCCCGGCGATCAGCATGAGCACCGACAGCACGACCGCGAAGATCGGGCGGTCGACGAAGAAGCGAGGGAATGTCATTGACCGGCCTCCGCGGGAGCCGCTTCGGCAGCGGGACGATTGCCCCCACCGGCACCGGGGCCTGAGCCTTGGACCATTGGCCCCCGACGCGGTGTGACCTGCATCCCTGGACGCACCAGACCCTTGATGATGATGATGTCGCCCGGCTTCAGCCCCGATTTGACGACGCGCAAGCCATCGACCACCGGACCAAGTTCGATCGGCCGAAACTCAGCCTTGTTGCCCTGGCCAACGACCAACACATAATTCTTACCCTGATCGTTCCCGACTGCCTGGTCATCGATAAGGATTGCCTGCTGCGGTGCGCCGAGAGTCAGCCTCACGCGCGCGAACAGCCCCGGCGCAAGATCGCCACCGGGATTAGCGATCACGGCGCGGGCACGGATGGTGCCCGCGCTGCGGTCAATACCGTTGCCAAGGAAATCAAGTGTGGCTCTGTGCGGATATCCCTGCTCGGTCATCAGGCCGATTTCGACCGGAAGCCGCGCAGTCGAACCGCCCCGGCGGGCCTGCTCTACGAAATTGAGATAGGTCGCCTCGTCGATGTCGAACAGGACATGAAGCGGGCTGACCGATTTGATTGTGGTAAGCGGAGCGGCGCCTGCGCCAGCGCCGACGACATTGCCCTCCGTAACCAGAACACGGTCGACGCGGCCGCTGATCGGTGCCGTGACCTGAGTGAAGGAAAGATCGAGCCGCGCGGCGGCGACGGCCGCGTTCCCGGCCTGTACTTGCGCGCGAGCGGCGTTTCGCTGCGCCACGGCGTCGTCATAGGCTTTGCGCGAGATCGCGCTAGTTGCGACGAGCTGTTCCGAGCGGCTGAAATTGCTTTCGGCAAGCGCCGCTGCGGCTTGGGCCTGGAGAAGCTCGGCCCGCGCCCGGTCAAGCGCAACCTGGAAAGGGCGCGGATCAATGCGGAACAGAAGCTGCCCCTTCCTGACCAATGCGCCTTCAGGGACGTGAACGGATACGATCGCACCGCTGACGCGAGGCCGCAGTTCGACGCTTTGGGGCGATGTCAGCGAGCCGTTGAACTCGGCCGTGGGCGCAAGTTCGCGCACCTCGACTTGCGCCACTGGCACTTGCGGCGCTGCTTGTGCCTGTGCGGCTTGACCGCCGCCCGATTCGCTACAGGCCGACGTAAGGCCACCTATAGCCAAGGCTACGGAGGCCAGGAGAAGTGCGTTTTTTACTCGCATCTTTTTGCCCTTCAACTTGCCACGTCTTCTGCATTCATTCCGCGGCGTCTGATTGATTCATGTTCGCTTTGCGGCTTCCAACGATGGTAAGGTCAAGGCTTGATCGCCATTCATATGAAAATATGTTCATGTGTGAGGGGTGGGGCGGCTTTTTCGGGATTCATCCCTTCGCAAGGCATCGCGCCGCGCGCCGATCGCTTACGGTTGAATTGGTAGCCCAAAACGAGTGCCGTCGACGTTCCAGCGGGATCGGTGCCGCATCACGGGCAACACCGATGGGATAATTCATTTAGGGGCAATCTAGAGCGACCTGGTCCGATCGACGTAAGACGTGGCAAATCTTCGCAATGGAAGAGACGGATCTGGTTAGTCCGTCCTGCGCCGTGTAGGAGGTTCCTGCCTGCTAACGAGCAATATGCCCGAAAATATCTTGATTATGCCGTGCCCGAGGCTGAGATTGAGCGTCTTCGTGGCGCAAGAGGACGAACGAATATCTTACGCAAGATGCAAATCCAAATGGATGCCGGTCTCGGGAGCGGCGGCAGCGCCGCCTGCTGCCCGCCCCAAGCCAATAAAGCGAAGTATTGGCATTTCATCTAACTAAGGACGGGATCACACCATCGCTACCCCCGACGGGCGACAGCGATATCTCTGCGAACAGGGCCAGCCCGACCTTAGTGGCGGTGTCTGAGGCGACCTATTCCGGCCGTGGTTAGGCTCGGCACGTCGTGATCGTCGCCGGGTTCTTCCAAATCGGCAAGGATCGGGCAGTCTGGTCGACCGTCGCCGGCGCAACAGTCCACCAATGTTCCCAAGGTCGCGGCCATCTGTTCGAGGTTTGCGATGCGTTGCTGAAGCTGGTCGATATGTGCCTGCGCGATCCGCTTCACGTCAGCACTCTGGCGGGCCTTGTCCCGCCAGAGGCTAAGCAGCTCGTTGATCTCCGCGACCGAGAAGCCGAGATCACGCGCGCGCCGGATAAAGCGCAGCATATGGACGTCCGACGGGGAATAATCGCGGTAGCCGGAATCCCTGCGATCGGCTTTCGGAATGAGGCCAGTCTGCTCATAGTAGCGGATCATTTTGGCAGATACGCCCGATGCCTTGGATGCTTGTCCGATATTCATGATGCTTCTCGTTTCTCAATTGTGCCGGACGATCGGCTTGCCGACTCGGGAGGCCGGAAACCGCGCAGACGCAGAGCGTTGCCCAGCACGAAGATGCTCGATAGCGCCATAGCACCCGCCGCGAATACCGGCGACAACAGGATGCCCGAGGCGGGATAGAGGACGCCCGCCGCGACCGGAATCAATGCAATGTTATAGGCGAAGGCCCAGAACAGGTTTTGCCGGATGTTGCCGATCGTGGCACGCGACAGTGCAATGGCCGTCGCTACCCCGTTTAGATGACCGGACATCAGCACGACGTCGGCCGCTTCGATCGCGATATCCGTGCCGGTGCCGACCGCAAGGCCGACATCGGCCGCCGCCAGGGCGGGGGCGTCATTGATCCCGTCGCCGACGAAGGCTACACGGCCATGCTCGGCCTTGAGCCGATTGATGGCTTCTACCTTTCCATCGGGCAGAACTTCGGCGATCACTTCGTCAATGCCAAGCTGACTGGCAATGGCTTGTGCGGTCATGCGGTTGTCGCCGGTTATCATCGCTACCTTCAGGCCGAGCGCGTGTAGAGCCGCAATCGCAGCAGGCGTCGTTTGCTTGATCGGATCGGCGACGGCGATGATCGCGGCCAAGCGACCGCCAATCGCGGCATAGAGCGGTGACTTGCCTTCCTGACCCAGCCGCTCGGCCGTCGCGGCGAACGCGGCAACGTCAAGGCCAAGTTCACTCATGTATCGGTCGGCGCCGATCTGAATCAGTTGGCCATCCGCCACCGCCTTGACCCCAAAGCCGGTGATGGAGTCAAAGTCCCCGATTGCGGGCAGCGTGATTCCCTCGGCGTTAGCCGCATCGACGATCGCGCGGGCGATCGGATGCTCCGACTTGTCCTCGACGGCGGCGATCAGGCCCAGCACCATCGCTCGGTCGAACCCTTCGGTCACATGAAGGTCGGTGAGTGCGGGCCGTCCATCGGTCAGCGTGCCGGTCTTGTCGACTGCTATGACCCGAGCGTCCTTCAAAAGCTGGAGGGCCTCGCCCTTGCGGAACAAGATGCCCATTTCCGCGCCGCGCCCGGTGCCAACCATGATCGCGGTCGGCGTAGCGAGCCCCATCGCGCAGGGGCAGGCAATGATGAGCACGGCCACGGCGTTGACCAACGCGAAGGTCAAGGCAGGTGACGGGCCAAACCACAGCCAGGCAGCGAAGGTAAGCGCCGCAACGCCGAACACGGCAGGGACGAACCACATCGTCACTTTGTCCACTAGTGCCTGGATCGGAAGCTTGGACCCCTGCGCCTGCTCGACCATGCGGATGATCTGCGCGAGCATGGTCGCACCGCCGACGGCGGTGGCGCGAAAGGCCAACGCGCCTTGCTGGTTGACCGTGCCGCCGACCAGCGTGGCGCCTTTCGCCTTGGCGACAGGGATCGGTTCGCCGGTAATCATCGACTCATCGACATAGCTCTCGCCTTCGATAACCTCGCCATCGACGGGAATGCGCTCGCCGGGGCGCACCTCAATGATATCGCCCGTTACAACCTCATCGATGGATACCTCGGCCAACGCGCCGCCACGGCGAACCCGGGCGGTCTTGGCCTGAAGTCCCACGAGCCGTTTGATCGCTTCGGACGTGCGGCCTTTGGCACGGGCTTCCAGATAGCGGCCGAGCAGGATCAGTGCGACAATAACCGCGGCCGCCTCGTAATAGACGTTCACCGTCCCCGCCGGCAGCAGGCCGGGCGCGAAGGTGGCGACGAGTGAATAGGCGTAAGCAGCAAGCGTCCCGACCGAGACGAGCGAGTTCATGTCCGGCGCAAGACGGCGCAGCGCAGGAATACCCTTCTGATAAAAGCGGATGCCGGGGAATGCGAGCACCAGCGTCGTCAAGACGAACTGGATATACCAGCTTGCCTGCATTCCGATCGTCCGGCCGATCAACTCATGGACGCCGGGAACGACGTGGCTGCCCATTTCCAGCAGAAACACTGGCAGCGCGAGCACAGTCGCTAGAACGAGATCACGCTTCAATTCGCGGCGCTCGGCGTCCTTGCGCTCGCTCGCCTCGTCGTCATTCGACGTGCTTGCCTCAATCGGATGGGCGGTATAGCCGGCCTCCGCTATGGCGGCGACGAGCGACTCAATGTCGGCTGCACCACGCACACTCGCACGCTCGGTTGCCAGGTTGACGGTAGCTTCGGTGACGCCGGGCACAGCCTTGAGAGCCCGTTCAACACGGCCGACACAGGATGCGCAGGTCATCCCCTCCACCGCCAGTTCGATGGCTCCCAACGGCACGCTGTAGCCGGCATCCTCGACGGCCTGCACCAGCGCCGTCCGATCGATGTTGCCGCTTGTGTGAATATCGGCGCGCTCGGTCGCTAGGTTCACGCTCACGGAGCGGACACCCTCAACCTTGCCCAGCGATCGTTCGACGCGTCCCACACACGAGGCGCAGGTCATGCCCTCTATTGGCAGAATGATCGTCGAATCGGCGAGATTAACCGGATTTTCTCGGATTTTGGCGGCTATCATTGCGCGATACCTCACAGGTCACGATAGGAGTTTTCATGAAAGTGAGGCTTCCCATCGTGGGAAGGTCAAGGGCGAAATGACAAACCTTCCAGTAAATGGGAGGGTTTTCGCGCGAGCGTGATTGCGTCGCCTCAGACGTCGAGAACAAGATCGCTGATCGGCACCTCAATGCAGGTGGGGCTGGTCGGTTAGTGGTCAAGCTCAACTTCGGTGAGGTGCAGCACGTGGTAGCTTAGAATGCGCAATAGGCTAGGCAGAAGGGCGTTCTGCAACCCGCTGGCCGCCCCTTATTGTCAGTCCCACGCCGATTGCGCAGATCAAGAGCAGAAATAGTACGAGAGGATTGGGCGCACTTGCCCAGCCCAACATCCACTCCCCGATACGAACCGAAAATGGAACCGCCAGCGACAGGGCTGCGGTAAACAGCGGCCCTTTACGCAGTATGAGTTCGTGCAGCAGGAGGAAAACCGGAGCGGTCAGGACCGTTCCGAGGGCGGCGATTCCAACCAGATCCATCACTGCGATGCCGTCTAACGGAACAAAGAGAATTACCGCGAGCATAAGCATGACCGTGCCAACACCCGTGATGGCAGGAAGCACGCCGAGTGAGGAAAGATCGGACAAGCGCTTCTGGTAGATATAGCCATATAGCGCATAGGCAAAAGTGCCGCCGAACCCGAGCATCCCCCCCCAAAGCATGGTCGCACCACCGGGGCTCGAACCGCCTGAGGGCACCTCGCCCTCAGCAAGCACATATCCGATCGCGCCTGACACGGCGAGTAGCGTGCCGACTATCTTGCTGAGCGTGGAAGGTTCGCCAAATGCGATAACCCCGATCGCAAAAGTTATGCTGGGTAACAGGGACGTAATCAGCCCCACGCGTGAGGCTCCTATGAACCCGGTCCCGATCATCGTTCCAGCATAATAGGCGAAAAAGCCCAGGAAGCCGAGAAGGACGACGCTTCGGACCCGGCTTGCGGCAAAGCGCATGTCCCTACGGGAGCGCCGATACAGCAGAGCTACAAGAGTAAGCACGACGAAGCTGCCCCCGGTTCTTCCGGCGGCGACAAGCATGGGGGAAACACGGGTGACAAGATGGCCCGCAAGCAGCCAACTCGCCGCAAGCAGCACGACTAGCGTAATCGAGAAAGCGGCCTCTAGGGGGCTATTGCCGCGGGCCGACGATCGCCGGCCGCTGTCGTAGCGGGAGCGGTCATGGCCGCTCCCGCTTGCATCGGCTTCGGCCTTTTCGCTGCGTCTCAGCAGCATTGCTCGCTGTCTTCGTAGGCGCTCAGCCGGCAGAAGCATGACGCCTCGATCCTAACGTCGGCAGAAGCCACGGCTATGTTACGCTGGAGTTCAATCTCGTTGGCCTCGTCGTGCCTTCCAAGCAGCGTGAGACATTCGTGAAGGCCGTGCAGGCTCCAGACGTTGTTAGGCCGGATGCGCCGGCGCCCGAGCTTACGGGTCAGGCCAAGATCGATGCGGTACTCGACGACAGCTTCTTCCAACCGTCCCTGCTCGATCATGAGCGCGCAATAAGCGTGGCGAACAGGCTGGAGCCAGGCCGGCGGGTCACAGTAAGGAAGGGCGTCTTCCAGCGCGATGGCCTGACGGAGCAGGTCGAACGCCTCTTCGATATTGCCCTTGCGATATTCCAGTTCGCCATCGAGCATCTTCGCAGCGACCTTCTGAACCTCCACCTGACTTACCGGAAGGTTATTCAAGCGCGTTTCCGGCACGTGGGCCGCCGCAGCGATGAACTGTTCGCGGGCTGCTTCGGCTTCCGGAATACGACGCAGCGCGGAGAAAGCGATACCACGAGCATAATGGATCATCGCTGTTGTTGAGCAGCATAGCTTCTGGTCCTCGGGAAGCCCGAGTTCTATGATGTCATTCCAGCGACCGAACCGGATGAGGACATGCGGCACCATTACGCAGGCGCTTTCGCAAAAATTGACCATCGGCGGCACTGAGGTCCGGAGAAACTCCGGCGTAACGACCTGATTCACCCGTTGCGCCATATCCATGGCCTCTCGGAACCGACCGGCCATCATCGCACCATATGTCCCGACCATTAGATTGTGCGCGCGATAATAAGTGTACCAAGCACCAGCTTTCTCACGCGCAAAGTATCTGTCGTCCGCAGCGGCCGCATCGAGATTGGAATCGATGACCTTGCGCCAGTCACCGCAGGCATTGTCGATATGCGTCGACATATGTGCCAGGTGGGAGCCGTCGCGGCCTATTCTTCGCAAGTCGTCGGCGGCCCGCAAGGCCACCTCCGGGTAGGGCGACATTTCCATCAGGTGGATATAGAGGTGGTTGAGGACGGGATGCTTATGGGCGCCGGGTTGATCCAGCGCATCTTCGAGCACCTTGCGGGCTTCAACCGTGCCGTAGCCGACGGGTTCTCCAGTATCCAGATCCCATAGCGCTCGCGGGCTCACACACATGAGCGCGTCAGCAAAAAGCGCTGCCGCATCCATATCGTCCGAGTATTTTTGATAGAATGCCCGCATCGCGTGGGCATAGGCAAGGTTTCGCCCGTGGAACTCCTCCGGGTCTTGCGTGGCCGCCCTGGGATAGCGCGCGATGAGAGCTTCGATCAGATCGCGCTCGAACGGCGAAGCGTTCAACGACGACTCACGCGCCCTCTCCAGAGCCGCGCTGGCAATGCCGATCGCTATCTCCATATCGGCGAGATCAAACATCCGCCACGCCTTGTTGTAGTTCGGACCCCAAGCGAATGCCACGCCCCAATGCGCCATCGCACATTGCGGATCAAATTCGACAGCTTTCTCGAAGCAACGCACAGCTTCCTCGGGGTTGAAGCAGTATGTCCACAATAATCCCCGGTCGAACCATATCTGGGCATCAGATGAGGACGTCGTAACGTTTCGGCGATATTCACCGAGATCATAATAGGCATCTGACATATTGGAACTCCGTCTAGTTTTTAACTCGGGCGGTGCGACGCCTCGCAATTGGACGGGCTCCGCCCTAGGGGTTGCCATCGTTGGAAGGTCAAGCCGTGAAATTTCCGCAAAAATGTTCTTGACCTTCCAACGCTGGGAAGCCGCATCTCCTGCTTTGCAAAAGAAATTAAAGGAGTGTCCGATGCAGTTTCACATTGAGAAGATGACCTGCGGCGGCTGCGTGAAACACGTCACTCAGGCCGTCGCCACAGTCGATCCAAGCGCGAAGGTTGAGGCGGATACGGTTGCTCGCAAGATCACTGTGACGACCACGGCGAGCAGGGACGCCATCACGCAGGCCCTCGCTGCCGATGGCTATGAAGCAACGGCAATTTAAGGACGAACGGAAGGCGCCGGCCATGAACAAGCTCAGCCTGATTTTCATCGCCGGCGCGCTTCTGGCCGCTGGCTGCCTTAGCTGGACTCAATCGCAACTCAGCGAGCCGGCTTCCGGTTCGGGCTCGGAGGCGAACGTCGATCACTCGCAAATGCATTAGACCGCCCGCCCGTAGCTGATGCCCGCGCCGCCTGATCTCAGCCCCTCTGGCCGCAGCCAGATCACCTAGAGAATAACATGAAGCTTAGACCCATATTAGCCGTCCAGCCCCCAGGACGGCGGCAAGGCCGGGAAGAACAAGACAGCCCGGCCACGCAGCGCCTCGGTCTTTGCCCAAGACCGGGGCGCTGCTAATCTTTCGGGCGGCTGATGGCAGGTCTTTGAACTGTTCGTCATCAGTTTTGCGATAATATTCGGCAATGCTGTCCTGCCGCTTTAACTGGGCATGCCAAGCAAGGAGACAATTATGCGCTTCCGTAATTTCGCTCTCGTCATGGCCGCGCTGGGCGTGGCCGTCGCTAGCCCGGCACTGGCGCATCCTAGGCTCGTCGCAGCGACGCCTGCCGCCAATGCCACCGTCTCCCCGACGCGGACGGTGACGCTGATCTTCAGCGAGCGGCTGACCCCTAGGCTCTCCAGTGCAACGCTGGTGATGACCGGGATGCCGGGCATGGCCAACCATCCCGACATGCCGATGCAAGGCGTCACCAGCGCGGTGTCGCGCGACGGCAAAGGGCTGGTGCTGACCAGCGCCAAGCCGATACCGGCCGGCAGCTACCGGATCGATTGGGTGATCGTCGGCGCCGACACGCACCGCATCACGGGCACGCACGCCTTCTCGATTCGCTGAGCAGGTGGAAAGCGCGGCGGCGATCGGGCTGCGGTTTGTCCTCTACGCCGATCTGCTGATCCTGTTCGGGGTCGCGGCCTGGCCTTTCCACGCGCGCCCCGCTGCGCAGCTCGCGCCCCGTCGCGGCGTTGTCATCGCGCTCGCGCTGGTCGGTCTCGTCGTCTCGGCGGCGGCGCTCTGGATGACCGTTGCGGCGATGACGGGAGCTGGGCTGTTGGACCTTGACCGCGGCACGCTCTCATTCGTGCTGCGCGAGACGCCGATCGGAACAGCGTCCGCCGTGCGCGCCGTTGCCTTGCTGCTGGTCGCGACGCTCGTGCTGATGGGCCGCGGACGCCTTGTGGTCGTGGTCTCGGCCGCCGTGGCGGTCGCGACACTGGCCTGGTCCGGCCATGCCGCTGCGACGGAAGGCACGGCGGGCACGCTGCACCGCGCAGCCGACATCGCTCACCTGCTCGCTGCCGGCGTCTGGCTCGGCGCACTCGTCATCCTCGCCGCGTGCGTGTTCCGGCCGCTCCGCCGAGAGCGGGAGCGGGCGATGGCGGTGGCCGCGCTCGGTGGCTTCGCGCGCACGGGCTCGGTCGTGGTGGCAACAATGATCGCGAGCGGCGCGGTCAACCTCGTGTCGATCCTAGGCATCGCCGGCCTGCCAGCCATGCCGCAAACGACCTATGGCCGTTTGCTGCTCGCCAAGCTCGCGCTGTTCGGCGCGATGCTCGGCCTCGCCGCGATCAACCGCTGGCGGCTCACGCCCGCGCTCGCCGCAGCGGGCAGCGATGCTGGCGCATGGCCTGCCGAGCGACGCATCCGGCTGAGCATCATGCTCGAAACGACGGCGGCGATCCTAATCCTCGTACTGGTCGCCTGGCTTGGCACGCTCGACCCGGGCGAATTCTTGCGCTAATCAGAGAGCCGCTACACACATCTCTTTTCGTCCGAGCTGCAATTAAACCTTGACCTTGCCATACTGGGAAGGTTGATAAGTCATGTCTTTCCATCCCTTCGGGTTCGGGAGACGACATGGACTTAGTAATCGACCGCCGTGCCCTATTGCGCGGCACCGCCGCGATCGGTAGCACCGCCGCGCTCACCGCATGGCTTCCCGCTTGGGCGCAATCCGTGTCGCCGGGCATCATTCGCCCGCTGCCCACCGTTTCGGGCGAAAACATCCATTTGCGCATCGCGGAGCAGATGATGACGATCGACGGTCGCGAGAGTCATGCGATCGCGATCAACGGCACCGTGCCCGCACCGCTCATCCGGCTGCGCGAGGGGCAGACCGTGCGCCTTCACGTCGAAAACGCGCTGGACGAGGACAGCTCGATCCACTGGCACGGCCTGATCCTACCGTTCCACATGGACGGCGTGCCGGGCGTTAGCTTCCCCGGCATCAAGCCGCGCTCGACCTTCATTTACGAGTTTCCGGTGATCCAGTCCGGCACCTACTGGTATCACAGCCATTCGGGGTTACAGGAACAGCTCGGCCATTACGGGCCGATCGTCATCGACCCCAGGGGCGAAGATCCGATCGCGTCGGACCGCGAGCATGTGATCGTGCTCTCCGACCATAGTCCAATGCACCCGCACACCATCTTCACGAAGCTCAAGCAGCAGGGCGGCTATTTCAATTATCAGAAGCAGACGTTGGCCGGCCTGCTCTCAGGACGGGATCAATCGCTGGCAGACCGCCTCGCCTGGGGTGCGATGCGCATGGACCCGACCGACGTCTCGGACGTGACCGGGTCGACCTATACCTATCTCGTCAACGGTCACGGCCCGCGCGACAATTGGACCGGGCTGTTCAACCCCGGCGAGCGCGTGCGGCTGCGGTTCGTAAACGCCTCAGCGATGACCACGTTCAACGTGCGCATCCCCGGTCTCAAGCTGACGGTCGTCCAGGCCGACGGCCTGCCCGTGCGCCCCGTCACCGTCGACGAGTTCCAGATGGCCGTCGCCGAGACCTATGACGTCATCGTCCAGCCGACCGACGATCGTGCCTACACGTTGATCGGTGAAACGGTCGATCGCTCCGGCATGGCGCGCGCGACGCTCGCCCCGCGCGAGGGCATGGCGGCCGAAGTGCCGCCACTACGCCAGCGCCCGCTCGCCGACATGAAAGATATGGGCATGGGCGGCATGGACCACAGCGCGATGCCAGTGATGGACCATGGCGCGACCGACCAAGCCGCCCCGGCGGGCGATCCAGCCTGTCCGCCGGAACACGCTGCGATGGGCCATTGCACGCCCGCTGCTGCCGGCGGAGGCATGGATCACGGCGCGATGGGGCACGGGGCCGGTGGGATGAACCACTCGATGCGCGACCTGTCGGTGGCGCCGGAGGTCAAGGATACGCCGACCGTTCAGACGATTTCGCCGATGCCGGTCGACCGCACCGGCGAGCCGGGACAGGGGCTGCGCGATGTCGGCCACAAGGTGCTGGTCTATCGCGACCTGATGGCGGTCGACCGGAACCCAGATGTGCGCGCGCCCGATCGGTCGATGCGCATCCACCTGACCGGCAACATGGAACGCTATATGTGGGCGTTCGACGGCGTGAAGCTCAACGAGGTAAAGGCGCCGATCCCGTTCCTGAAGGACGAACGGGTGCGAATCACGCTCGTCAACGACACGATGATGGGCCACCCGATCCACCTCCACGGCCATTTCTTCGAGCTGGTGACGGGGCATGGCGATCATGCGCCGCGCAAGCATACGGTGCAGGTCCAGCCCGGCGGCACAGTGACGTTCGACTTTACTGCGGATGCTGTCGGCGACTGGGCGTTCCACTGCCACCTGCTCTACCACATGCATGCCGGCATGATGCAGGTCATCACGGTGCGACCGCGCGAAGGAGACGCGGCATGAACGGGTTTGCTCTCCTCACCGCCAGCTCGGCGCTGGCAATTGCCGCCCCCGCCACCGCGCAGCACATGGACCATTCGCCAGCCCAAGGTCAGGTCGTCGCACCGTCTGCACCGCCCTCCGCCGATCCATCTTGCCCGCCGGAACACGCGGCAATGGGCCATTGCGCGCCAACAAAGGGTAGCGCAGCGCCCGCTGGCCATGACATGTCGCAGATGGGCGGCGCAGTGCCTGCCGCAGCGGCGAGCGATCCGTCGTGCCCGCCCGAACATGCCGCGATGGGCCACTGCACACCCAAACCGGCCGCCCCGGCGGACCGATCACAAGACATGGACGTATTGGCGCCGAGCGGCACCGCGCTGCCCGCCGGCAACGCCCCGGCACCGGCGCCGGTGCCAGCCACCTATGCTGATCGCATATGGGGTGCCGACGCGATGGCGCCCGTCCGTTCGGGGCTGATGCGTGAGCATGGCGGCATGTCATACTCCCAGGTCATGCTCAACATCGCCGAAGCTCAGTTCCGCAACGGCCGCGATGGCTACCGCTGGGGCGGCGAGGCATGGTTCGGCGGCGACATCAACCGCTTGACCATCAAGTCCGAAGGCGAAGGCATCTTCCGCGAAGGTGTGGAGTCCGCGGAGGTGCAGGCGCTCTACAGCCGCGCGATCGGTCCCTATTTCAACTTTCAGGCGGGCGTGCGCCAGGACTTCCAGCCCAAGCCACGGCGCACGTATGCGACGGTCGGGTTCGAGGGGCTGGCGCCCTATTGGTTCGAGGTCGAGGGTGCCGTCTTCCTCTCCGACAAAGGCGACGTGCTCGGCCGGCTCGAAGGCTATTACGACCAGCGCATCACCCAGCGTCTAATCCTGCAACCGCGCGTCGAGCTGAACCTGTCCGCGCAGGATATGCCCGCCGAGCGGATTGGCTCGGGCTTGGTCGACGCCGAAGCCGGCCTGCGGCTGCGCTACGAGCTGAAGCGCGAGTTTGCGCCCTATGTCGGCGTCTCGTGGGAGCGCAAGTTCGGCGACACCGCGCGGTTCGCCCGCGCCGACGGCGAGGACACCGGCGGGTTCAGTTTCGTCGCCGGCGTCCGGGTCTGGTTCTGACGGAACAACGCTAAGGAGAGAAACGATGGTCGCAGCCGCCGAACATGCCGAAATCTACCGCATGGTCATGCCCCATCACACGTGCCCCTATGGGCTGAAGGCGCTCGATCTGTTGAAGCGCGAGGGCTACGCGGTCGACGACCATCATCTGACCACGCGCGAGGAAACCGACGCGTTCAAGGCCAAGCACCAGGTCGAGACGACGCCGCAGGTGTTCATCGACGGAAAGCGGGTCGGCGGCTACGACGATCTGCGCCGCTTCTTCGGCAAGACGGTCCGAGACAAGAACGCCGTCACCTATCGTCCCGTCATCGCGCTGTTCGCGATGGCCGCCGCGATGGCGCTGGCGGCGAGCTGGGCGGCCTATGGTGCACTCGCGACCGTCCAAGCGGCAGAATGGTTCATCGCCATCGCTATGTGTCTGCTGGCGCTCCAAAAGCTCAAGGACGTCGACGGGTTCGCGACGATGTTCCTCAACTACGATCTGCTCGCCAAGCGCTGGGTGCGTTACGCCTATATCTATCCGTTCGCGGAAGGGCTGGCGGGCGTGCTGATGGTGGCCGGCGCGCTCATGTGGCTGTCGGTCCCCGTGGCGCTGTTCATCGGCACTGTCGGCGCGGTCTCCGTCTATAAGGCCGTCTATATCGACAAGCGCGAGCTGAAATGCGCCTGCGTCGGCGGCGACAGCAACGTCCCGCTCGGCTTCGTATCGCTGACCGAGAACCTGATGATGGTGGCGATGGCGGTGTGGATGCTGGTCAAGCCGATGGGGGTCGGCCTCGGCCACTAATCGGGACACGACAACGGAGAGAGGATCGCATCATGGCGCAGAGTCATAGCGGGCACGAGTCAAGCCATAGCGGGCATGGCCGCCCCTATCTGATGTTCTGGCTCAACATGGGCCTCGGCCTTGTCGTCATGTACCTGGTCATGTTCTCGATGATCGACGGGTGGCGCGATTTTCGGAACAACCTCAATATGGCCTATATGGCAGTCACGATGTGGGCGCCGATGGGGGTCTTCATGCTCGCGACCATGCCGGGCATGTTCCCTAATCGAAAGATGAACCTGGCACTGTACGCGCTGTTCATCGTGCTGACGGCGGGTTCCTATTGGGCGACGCGGACGCAAACCGCAATCGACGACAGGCAGTTCGTCGCCTCGATGATCCCGCATCATTCCGGCGCAATCCTGATGTGCCGCGAGGCGAATCTTGCCGATCCTGAGCTGGTCGCGCTGTGTGGCGAAATCCGCAAGGCACAGCGCCGCGAAATCGAACAGATGGAACGGGTCGGAGCACGTTTGAGATAATCCTGTGACAGAGAAAAGCCGCCGCCGGTCAACCAGCGGCGGCTTTCCGAATTACGCAGCGGTCGCTCAGGCGCCGATCATGCGGCGGCATTCCTCGGCGCAGCGCCGGCAGGCCGCCGCGCAGTCCTGGCAGTGCTGGTGCTGATGCTTGCCGCACTCGGCTGCGCAGGCGTCGCAGACCGCCGCGCAAAGCTCGCACAGCGCCTTCGCATGGTCGCTGCCGCGTGCCAGGAAACTCGCCGCGAGCCGGCACAGCGCGGCGCAGTCGATCGTCATCTGAATGCAGCGGGCCATCGCGGTGCAGTTGGCCTCTTGCAGACAAGCAGAGGTGCAGTGATCGCAAGCATCGGCGCAGGCGTTGCAGGCGTCGATACAGGATTGATTCGCAGAATGAGACATGAATTACCTCCTCGGATCGATTCGCCGGACCACCCGACGAACATCCGTTCACGGCTGTGCACCTTGGACCATAGTCCAAGGTCAAGGGTCGCATTCGCTATTGGTCGTTATGACGACACAGGCCGCCGATCCTCCGCCTCGTCAAAAAAACAGCTTGACCTTGGACTATGGTCCAAGGTGCAGGGAAGCAGGCCATGACCAACGGCCTTACCATCGGCGCCTTTGCAAAATCTGTCGGCGTGCGAGCCGACACCATCCGCTATTACGAGCGGCATGGCCTGCTCGCCGATCCCGGCCGCACAGCGGCGGGCTATCGCATCTACGATGCGCGTGACGTTGAGCGGGTGCGCTTTATCCGCAAGGGCAAGCATCTTGGCTTCACGCTGAAGGAGATCGGCACGCTGTTGTCGCTGCACAGCTCCGATACCGCGCGCGCCGCAGACGTGCTCGACATAACCCAGCGCAAGATCGCCGAGTTCAAAAGCCAGATCTCTGACCTATCGCAGATCGAGGCGGCGCTACAGCGCCTAGCTGACGAGTGTCCCGTGAATGCGCCGGCGACCGATTGCCCGATTCTCGCACATCTCGCGGCGTTGCCCGAAAGGCAGGGCGAGCGCGAAGATTGACGTTTCTTCGACTTTAAACCGTCCACTGAAAGGGGATAATGCATGAGCCTACGCACCATTGCCGCTGTTGCCCTCCTGTGCGCCGCGCCTCTCGCCGCTCCGCCCGCAATCGCCCAGGGCATCGGCCATACGATCTTCATGCGTGGCCAGATCGTCTCGCTCGACGGGACGCAAGCCGTCCTCTGTATCGGCAAAGCTGATGGCGCAACAGCCGCCCAGGTGCTGGATGTCTATCGAATCAGCCAACGACCCGGCCCCTCGAAGGGAAGCCCCACGTTCACCCGCACCAAAGTCGCCCAGGTTACGATCGACGAGGTTTTCGATGAGCATTTCGCACGTGCGACGGTGACGCAAGGCACAGCCGCGCGTCACGATGTGGTCGAACTTCAGCGCAGGTAGTGATTGTTAGGCATGGGCGGGGTGACGGTGGTTGCTATGGCGATCGTCGGCGTGACGCTGAATTCCTGGACCATTACCATGTCTTGAAAGAGCCGACGCATCTCGGCGTGTTCAACGTGGCACCGCCCGCCGCTCCGCCAGTACCGGTCGAAGAGAAGCCGCCCGGCCAGAAGAGATTCAGCAGGATTAACCCAAGCCGATACCCGACAGGACTGTCATTCCGCCGCCGCATGTCTCGCTACCCAGCGCAAATCCCATGCCGGCTCCAACCGTGAAGGCGGTTGTCGGTCCCGACCAGCCGATCAAGGATACGACTGCGCCGGAAGGCACGCGGCCGATCCACGAACGCGCGATCAGTCGTCGCCGTGATCCTCAACAATATGGCTCGCCATATCGATGAGCATGGTGCTCACATGAGCATCGGCCACTTCATAGAATATCTGCTTGGCTTGCCGTTCGCTTCGGACCAAGCGCGCGCCGCGCAGGAGGCGCAAGTGATGGCTCACCAGCGTTTGAGACAAGTTAAGGCTTTTTGCGATGTCGCCGACCGATCGCGGACTTTGCAAGCAATAAAGCAGGATGCGCAGGCGAGAAGGATCACCCAGCAGCCTGAAGGTTTCAGTCAGGGTCGTTACACCTTGACCAGACAGCCCCAAGGAATGCTCGGGATTGTCGTGATCTACTGGGGCTGCGGTGTCGTTCATCATGGCTCTCGCATACATGAATACATGACGATGTGTACATGCGTAATGTACTGTCCCGCGACCGCGCGATAGCTAGTCTCCAACAATCACTCCTTAGCGTTCGCGGAGCCAGCTTGTCGAAGCAGTAGGGGAACAAGGCCCGCGACGATCACAGGGAAGATCAGCCAGTTTATCGCGGCCCAACCGGAGCTGTGCAGGATCGAGCCAGCAAGGAAGGAAACGAGGGCAGTGGTCCCAAAGACCATGAAGTCGTTCGCGCCTTGCGCTTTCGCGCGCTCGGCTGGACTATGGCAATCTGTCACCATTGCGGTCGCACCGATAAAGCTGAAGTTCCAGCCGATCCCGAGCAGGGCTAGCGAGAACCAGAAGTTCGAGAGTTCCAAGCCGCCCAGCGCGACGACGCCCGAGGCAGCGAGCAGAATGAGGCCAATCGCCGTGACTCTCTCTTTGCCGAAGCGCGCCATCAGCCTGCCGGTGAAAAAGCTCGGCGCAAACATCGCAAGCAGGTGCCATTGGATACCAAGCGCGGCGTCGTCCACCGAATGCCCGTTGTTAACCATGGCAACCGGTGCGGCGGTCATGACGAAAGCCATGACGCCGTAGGAAACGACGCCTGTTGCCACCGCCAACATGTACCGCGGCATCAACAATATCTGAAGCAGCGACCGACCGCCGCTTTCAGAATCGCCGCCCGTATCCGCGCGCGGTGCGCGTAGCATGAGGAGGATCGGAATAGCGATCACTGGCAGCAGCGCCTGACTGAGAAAACTGCCGGCATAAGGAGCGCCGCCGAGCGCATCTCGCGTCCAGATGACGAGTTGAGGCCCCACGACAGCACCGGCAAGGCCACCCACCATCACCCACGAAATCGCCTTGGCTTTCCACGCGCCTTCTGCGGCATCCGCGGCCGCGAAACGATAGCTTTGGACGTAGGAGCTATAGAAGCCGGCAGCGAAGGTGCCGGCGCAAAATATCTCAAATGAACGGGAGAAGATCCCGAATGCGGCGATCAAGCCTCCGATAATCCCGATCAGAGCCCCGAATACATAGCCATTTCGCCGCCCCCAACGCCGCATGACGAAGGCGGCAGGTAGCGTTCCGATTGCAAGGCCGAGACCGAACAGGCTGACAGGGAAAGTCACCCATGCGGGATCGGGCGCAAGGTCTTGACCAACCAACCCACCGAGCGACATCACGATGGGCGGGCTGGCGCCGCCCAAGGCTTGCGCGGCCGTAAGGACGGCGACATTCCGGCGGGCATTTGGTTGGTCTGCCATTTTCAATAACCCCTAGTGGGAACAACCCGTTCCTGACGTGCCGTGGCCGTGAGCGGAATGGTCATGCTTCTCGTCGTGTCCATGCCCATTGTCCCGCTTGTTGCCCGGCGCCAGGCTGCACGTTTCGCCTTCCTCGTTCCAGTCGACCGCCACAGTAGCGTGCTCAATCTCGAATTGGTGCTCCAGCTCGCGCTCGACCGCACGCACGACCACGCGGGCCTCAGCGTCGCTCTTGGGACGAATGTGCATCGTCGCCAGCGTGCGGCCCGACGTGATCGACCACACATGGATATGACTGACTGCCGCAACGCCGGGCACCTGCTCCAGAAGATGACGCTCGATCTTCTCCGGTGCAGCACCGTCGGGTGCGCCTTCGAGCAGGATATGAAGCGACTTGGCGGCCAGTTTCCATGCACTACGCAAGACCAGGATGGAGACGACAACCGACAGGATCGGATCGATCGGCGTCCAGCCGGTCAAATAGATCACCACCGCAGCACCTACGGCACCAACCGAACCGAGCAGGTCGCCCATGACGTGCAGCGCCGCACCCTTGATGTTGACGTGCTCGCTATCGCCGCGCGTCAGAATCCAGAATACGAGGATATTGACCAGCAGCCCCGCGACCGCGACGGCGAACATAGGCCCCGCGAGGATCGGCTGCGGCTCCTGAAAGCGTTCCCAAGCTTCATAGACGATCCAGCCTACGATCGCGAACAAAGTGACGGCGTTGACGAAACCCGCAACCACCTCGAACCGCAGATAGCCGAAGGTGCGCTTGGAATCGGCTCCGCGCTGACCAAAACGAAAGGCCGCGTAAGCGAGCGCCAACGCGGCAGCGTCCGTCACCATATGCCCCGCATCCGCCAGCAGGGCGAGCGAACCAGAAAGCAGCCCGCCAACCACTTCGACCACCATGAAGGTGAAGATCAGACCGAACGACAAAAGTACCTTGCGTTCGTTGGCGCTGGTGATGGTCGGCGTATGCGAATGATCGTGATCGTGGCCATGACCATGATCTGCGTGCGAATGGGCCATTACAGAGCTTTCATAGAAAGTGAATGAACACATGAATATGTGTTCATATGATGTTTGTCAACTAGGCAATGTGTGGCGTCGTCTCGTGCGATTGCTCCCATGGCAAGGCAACCAACACGGTGACGCGGTTTCGCGAAGCGTAAGCCCGATTCCTAGCAGGAACCGCCAGCATCGCCTGCGTTCAGATCGCAATCACAAGGCCTGTTGCTCTAGGCGGCCGCTTTGGCCCTAACCTAGTCTGTAGCGCTGGCGGTTTGACGCGGCGGTAAAAGACGATGAACAGCGTCGCGCTGCGGCGCTATAGTAGTACGAACGGCGACACATATTCGTTATGTTTATCCAGCACGGGGCGCCATTCCTTCAAATGATGGCAATTACGGCGGCTGAGTGCGGCCTTGCGGGCGCGCCGCGGCGCGTCCCCTTCTATCTGACGCGCGCGCGAGGTGGCGCCGGATGCCCGCATGGACTACCGACGCCTCTCCCGTCTTTGTACAGCCGGCAGGCGGCGCTTAAAGCGCCGCGCCACCCAGCTTGTAGGTCAGTTGCAGGAACACGCTGCGCCCGATGCTGTCGAACCAGCTCGTGTTGTAATAGGGATAGCTCGACCAGGTCGGATCCTTCACCGGGTTCTTGTCGAGCAGGTTCCGGATCGTCAGCGAGCCGCGCAGATGATCGGTGAAGTCATACTGCATCGTCGCATTGAACAGATAGCTCGCCTTGATGAAGGCATCTTCGTCATAGTTGGGCAGCTTGCCGAGGCGAGTGCCCGACAGGGTGAACTGCAACCCCTCATTCTCCCAGCTGAAGCTGCCGGTCGATTTGTCGCGCGGCAGGTAATAACCGCTATCGGCAGCCAGCTTGTCGATGGTCGGATCGCCCGGATACTGCTGGAAGCTGTGCTTGAACACATGGCTGTGGCCCAGCGACAGGGTGAAGGTGCCAAAGCTCGTCGGCAAGCTGCCGCGGAAGGCGAGGTCGATGCCGCTGGTCTTTTCGCGCGCGATATTGATCGGGTTGACGCGGATGGATTCGATCCGGCCGTCCTGAACATTGGACGGGAACCGCTGGATACGCGCGATCGCGTCTACGCAGGTTGGCGAACTGGGGTCGAGATCGCCGCCCGGCTGGCAGTCGGCTTCGGTTCGCGCCAGCGTGTCGAGGCTGAGATCGTCGACCTGGTTGTCGAGTGTGACGCGGAAATAATCGACCGACATATGCAGGCGGCTCGACGGCGAAAAGACGAGGCCCGCCGTCAGCGTCCGGCCGGTTTCCGACTTGAGGTCGCGGTTGCCGTTGCGATTCACGACAACACCGATGTCGGCGTAATCGCAATCCTCGATATCCTGACCCTCCTCCGCGCAAAGGCGATAGTCGTTGACGCTGCCTTCGACGTTGCCGGGGCCGGTGAATACATAATGGAGGTCGGGCGCGCGGAAGGCCGTGCCATAGGCGGCGCGGAACAACAGGCTTTCCATCGGGCGCACTTCCACCCCGCCGTTATAGGTAAACTTCCCGGTGCTTCCTCCGGCGAAGCGGAAATTGTCATAACGGCCTGCGCCCGAGATCGTGACGAAATCGAGCACGGGCACGCGAAGCTCGCCGCCGATCGCGCCATGGCTGCGCTTGCCGACGCCGTCGCTGTCCTTCCAGCTGTAGTAATAATCGGTAAGTGCCAGCGGGTCGGGCCGCAGATTATAGCCCTGCTTGCCATATTCGGCGACCACCGCGAAACCGACGGGCCCGGCGGGAAGCTGGAACAACTCGCCGTTGGTCAACGTTGCCTGTAGATTGCTCGTCCAGGCGAACGGGCGATAGACGGTGTCGGCCGAAATGCTCTCATATTCCGCGCGTGTCAGGGCCGTATACAGGCGCGCCGTATCGGGGTTGAAGATCGGATAGCCGCTGTCTTCGTCAACGCCGTCCTGCGCGCCCAGGAACAGTGCCTTCGCCTTGCTGTTGATGATCTGCGGCCAGCGAACCGTCGACTGGTAGCGGCTGTAATTGAACGACAGCTCGTAATTCCAGGCGTTACCGAAATTGCCGCGGACGCCCGGCGTGATGCTGTAGGTCGTCTGCTTGCTGCGCTGCATTTCCAGCCCGCCGGTTTCTTCGGGCGTGAACTGCCGGCCCCAATCTTCCAGCTGGCCGGTCGTGCCGTTGAAGAAATAATTGTCGGCGCTGCTCGACGATTGTTCGAATGCCCAGCTCGTCACGTCGTACATCAGCCGGACCTTGCTGATCCCGAACTGGAAATCGGTGAACAGCTTGGCATTGTCGGACAGCTCGTAGGACATGGTTCCGAAACTGTTGAAACCCTTGCGGCCCGAAATGATCGTGCCATAGCCGATCGAGGTCTTGCTGCCGCAATAGTCGCCATAGCGCGGCCGGTTCGCGAGGAAGATCGATCCGCCGTTGAGCGATGACAGCGCGTCACAGGCGCCGTCCGGCGGCGTGATATAGTCGACATTTTCATCCGCACGGTAAAAGGTGCGCCGTGCGATGCGCGTCGATGCCACCGGGCTGTCGTCGGTGCTGTCCTGGATCGCGCGATCATAGGCCCAGAGTGGTCGTTGGTCGAGATATTCGACGCCCCCGGCGATGTTGAAGCGTCCCGACGACCAGCCGCCCGTCGCAGTGAAGCGATGCGACATGCCGCCGCCGTGCTCGGTGCGCCCATGCCGATAGTCGAGCGTCAGCCCGTCGAGCTTTTCCTTCATCTTGAAGTTGATCACGCCCGCGATCGCGTCGGAGCCATAGATGGCCGATCCCGCGCCGCTGAGAATCTCGACCTTGTCGATCAGGCTGACCGGGATGTTCGAGATGTCGGTGAAGTTGCTGCGGCCGATATAGGGCAGGGGGAAATCGGCGATGCGCCGGCCGTTGACCAGCACCAGCGTGTGATTGGGGCCAAGGCCGCGAAGGTCGACCTGCTGCGCTCCCGGCGTGAAGTCGGCGCTGCTGCCTGACTGCGGACTTTGCGTTTCGCCGCTGTTCTGGGTCATCGCGGCGAGCAGCTCGGGAACGCTGGTATAGCCATTTGCGCGGATCGTGTCGGAATCGATGACGGTGACCGGCGACGGCCCCTGGTCCTTGATCGTCGGGATGCGCGATCCGGTGACGATGATTTCCTGACTTTCGCCGCTCTCCGAGCTTTCCTGTGCGAAAGCCGATGCGGTGAACGCCGGGATGCAAACCCCCAGCCCCAGCAACACCCGAAACGACCGCTTCGAAAAATTCGTCATCGTACAACCCCCTGTTGTTTCAGCGCCGTGGCATCGCGCGAATCGGATCCAACCATTTTGCGCTTCTTTGTCGATACCACTGAATCAGAAATTGCCGATAATTTCAATCAATATGGCAAATACGGAAATCATATTGTCAATCGAGGCGATCATTATGTAACATCATGCCTCTTTGGAGCGTGGGGAAGGACGATCGAATGCGGCATCGGATCATGCGGGCTCTCTGGCTGGTGTTCGCGGCGCTGGGGCTGACGCTCTCTTCTGCAGCTGCAAAGGAAGCGAAAGAGCAACCGTACGAACATTATGTCTTCGGAAAGCTCGACACCCCGACACCGGGCCCGGTTTCCGGCGGATTGCTGTTGATGGGCGGTGGCGACCGCAACACCGACGCGATGAAGTGGCTTTTCCAAAAGGCCGGAAACGGTCACATCGTCGTGATCAGCGCATCTTACGGCAAGGAGATCGGCGAGGAATTCTATCACGAGATCGGCGGCATTCAGTCGACCGAGATTTTCGTCTTTCATGCCCGGTCGCAGGCGACGAACAAGAAGATCCTGGATCGACTGCGCAAAGCCGACGGCATCTTCATCGCCGGCGGGGATCAGGCTCGCTATGTCCGCTTCTGGCGTGGGACGCCGGTTGGCGACATCCTCAATGCGCACGTCGCGGCGGGCAAGCCGCTGGCCGGCACCAGCGCGGGCCTCGCGATCCAGGGCGAGAAGCTCTATGGCGCAATGGACGACGGCAGCATCCGCAGCCCCGAAGCGCTCGCCGACCCGCTCGGCCCCGCGAATACGATCGAAGGCGATTTCCTGCACTTCGCGCTGCTCAAGGGCGTCGTGACCGACACGCATTTCAAGGAACGCGATCGCCTTGGCCGCTTGTTCGCTTTTGTCGCAAAGGCGCAGGTCGGTCGCCCCGCCGACCAGACCGCGATGATCGGCCTCGGCGTCGACGAGAGCGCGGCGCTTGCGGTCGAACCGGATGGAACGGGGCGCATCTACGCGACCGAGCCCGATGGCTCTGCCTGGGTTGTCGACGGCGGCGGCCTTCGCGATATCCCGGGGCGCGGACCGCTCGATGCGCCGCGGGTGAAAGTCACCGGCGTCGGGCGCGGATCGGTCGTTCACTTGCCTTCGGGGCAGGTCGACAACCCCGTGTTCGTGCGCAACTATGCTGCGCGCGCGGGCGAAGTCGTCGAAGTGCCGCGCTGGTCGCTGGCAATCCACGGCGGTGCGGGCGTGATCGAACGTGCCACGCTGTCGCCCGAAAAGGAAAAAGCCTACCGCGCCGGACTCGACGATGCGCTGCGCGCAGGGAGCGCGGTGCTCGACAAGGGCGGCCCGGCGCTTGACGCGGTCGCCGCAGCAGTGCGGGTGCTCGAGGATAACCCCCTGTTCAACGCCGGGCGCGGCGCCGTTTTCACTGCTGACGGCAAGAATGAACTCGACGCGGCGATCATGGACGGCAAGACGCAAAAGGCTGGCGCCGTTGCAGGCGTCACGCGAACGCGGCATCCCATCGATCTGGCGCGCGCCGTCATGGACAAGAGCCCGCATGTGATGCTGACGGGGGCTGGCGCCGACCGTTTTTCGGTCGAACAGGGACTCGAACAGGTCGATCCGGGCTGGTTCCGCACGGAAGAGCGCTGGCAACAGTTGCTCCGTTGGCGTGAGAAGCAGGCGGCGGCGATCGATCCAACCCATCTGTTCGGCACTGTTGGCGCGGTTGCGATCGATGCCGACGGCAACCTCGCGGCTGCGACATCGACCGGTGGAATGACCGGCAAGCGCTGGGGCCGTGTTGGCGATTCGCCGATCATCGGTGCCGGTACCTACGCCAAAAATGGACAATGCGCGGTGTCGGCGACCGGGTCGGGCGAATATTTCATCCGGGAAAGTGCCGCGCGTCAGGTCTGCGACCGGGTCGCCTGGCATGGCGAAAGCCTTGCCGCCGCGGCGCAGGCGACGATCCTCGCGGTTGGCGCGATCGGTGGCGACGGGGGCCTGATCGCGATGGGTCCCGACGGCCATCCCGCTTTCGCCATTAACGATCTCGGGATGTATCGTGGCCGTATCAGTGCCGGGAAAGCAGCCGAAACCGCCATTTTCGTGGACGAGAAGTGGCCCGATTGATGGCGAATAACGGGATCAATCTGGACGAGGTCGATGAACGCCTGCTCACTCTCCTGCGCGACGATGCTCGGCAGACGATCGCGCAGCTCGCCAAGGAACTCGGTATTTCGCGCGGACAAATCTACTCGCGGCTTGCGCGGCTGGAGGAGGACAAGGTCGTTGCGGGCTACACCGTTCGTCTCGGTCATGCCTTCGCCGCCAGCCGCGTCCGCGCGCATATGATGATCAAGACGCTGCCGCGCTATCATCGCGAGGTCGAACAGGCTCTCGCGGCGCTGCCGCAAGTGCAGGCGATCCATGCGATCAGCGGCGAGTACGACATAATCGCGATGCTGGAGGCGGAAGACGGCATCCAGCTCAACGAACTGATCGACGATGTCGGTCTGCTGGATGGCATCGAACGCACGACGACCTCGGTCATTCTGGCGACCAAGATCGAACGCTGATCGCGTGTCGACCAGGGAGCGCCGGTTCAGCCTGCGGGATTGTGCGCGGTAACGATCCAGGCCGCACCGTCGATCATCACCGACGTTCCGCCGGGTCGGGCGGCAAAGGCGGCGCGAACGGCGTCGGCTGCACGTGCGCGAATGTCCTCTGGCTGACCCGCCAATGCCCGTGCCAGCGGGCCGACAGCGAAACTCAGGCGCAGCGCATCCTCGACAGCGTCATCGTGCGTGGCGCCATGGCCGTAAGGAATGCTGGCATCGAGGGGCGACAGGATCGCGTCGGTAAAGCCGCTCGCTAGGAGAATTCGCTCGACACGTGCCGGATCGCCGAAAGCGAACGGGCCGGGCGCTTCGGGGTCTGTTTTGGGCGGGACGACCAGATCGCGGATGGCCGCCATCGGAAGGCGCACCCAGTCATTTTCCTGCGCCCCACGCCAGCAGACGAAGGTCAGACGACCTCCGGGCTTCAGCGCGCGGCGCATATGGGTGAACGCGGCGACCGGATCGCCGAAGAACATGACGCCGAAGCGTGAAAAGAGCAGATCGAAGCTGTCCGAGGCCCACGGCGCGGTGGCGGCATCGGCGAGTTCGAATGCAACCGGCGCGTCCGGCTTCCTATCGGCTTTCGCTCGGGCAATCAGTTGCGGCGAGATGTCGACGCCGACCACCCGTCCGCGCACGCCGGCCGCGATACTCAGGGCAAAGCTCGTTGTCCCTGCGCCGCAGCCGACATCGAGTATATGCTCGCCTGCCTGTACGTTGGCGGCGGAAAGGGCGGCATCGCCGAACGGTTGCAGCATCCGGTCGAGCCTCATCTGATGCTCGACCCAATTGTCGCCAGTCGCACCATCCCAGTCGTGCGTCGGATTCGGATTGGCGGCAGGCATCGGGGTGACTCCATTATTGAGAACTACTCGCAAGTAGACCAAATCGCCGCGCATAGCTATGCCTTGTTGCATCGCTCGCGGGGGTGCGACATCTGACGCCGATCCCGTATCAGGGCCGGGAGGAGAGAGGCATGAGCGAACAGATCGTCACGGTTGATATCGGCGGCACACACGCGCGCTTTGCGCTTGCCGGTATCGAGGGCGGCCGTGTCGTTTCGCTCGGCGATGCGACGACGCTGCATACCAGCGACCATGCGAGTTTCCAGACGGCCTGGCAGGATTTTGAACACCGGCAGGGCGGGGTGCTGCCGCGCGCTGTTGCGATTGCGATCGCGGGGCCAACGCGCGGTGAGGTCATCCGCTTCACCAACAACCCCTGGATCATTCGGCCGGCACTGATCGGTGAGAAACTGAACGTGGACCGCTTTGTGCTGGTCAATGATTTCGAAGCGGTCGGACATGCTGTCGCACAGGCGGGCGAATGCCATTTTGAACGCCTGACTGGTCCCGAAACGCCACTTCCCACGACCGGCACGATCAGCGTCATCGGCCCGGGTACAGGGCTCGGCGTCGCGTATATCCGGCGCGATGGCGATGATTATCACGTCCAGGCGACGGAGGGCGGCCATATCGATTTCGCGCCGCTCGACAGTATCGAGGATGCGATCCTCGCTCGCCTTCGCAAACGCCATCGCCGCGTTTCGGCCGAACGGATCGTGTCGGGGCCGGGGATCGTCGACATCTACGAGACGCTGGCGAGCATCGAAGGCCGCGCGATCACCCCGCTCGACGATCGCGAGATATGGGGGCGGGGCATGTCGGGCAGCGATAGCCTCGCCGCGGCGGCGGTAGACCGCTTTTGCCTCTCGCTCGGGAGCGTCGCGGGCGATGTGGCGCTGGCACAGGGTGCAAGCGGTGTCGTGATCGCCGGGGGCCTCGGTCTGCGCATTCGTGACAGCCTGGCAAGATCGGGATTCCCGGAACGTTTCGTGGAAAAGGGCCGGTTCGAGAATTTCATGGCGGCAATTCCGGTCAAGCTCATCACCCATCCGCAACCCGGACTGTTTGGTGCCGCGGCGGCGTTCGCACGCCGGCATGCCTAAAATTCCGCTGGCGCCACGACGCTAAAGTCGGCAGCAAGGGGCATGTCTTCGCGCCCCGTCCTTGGCATCATCGCGTGCAATCGTACCGTCGGCACCGAAATCGCGCAGACGGTCATCAACCGGTACGCGACGGCGGCGATGCGCCACGCCGATTGCGCCGCGCTGATCATTCCGTCGTTGCCCGATTTCATGCAGGCGGGCGAGGTGGTGGAGCGGCTCGACGGTGTATTGCTGACCGGGACGCCGTCGAATGTCGAACCGGCGCTCTATGGCGACGGATCGGAGGGCGAGGGGCCCTTCGATCCCGACCGCGACCGGATGATGCTGGATCTTGTCGAAGCGGTGATCGCCTCGCAGCGACCGCTGTTTGGCATCTGCCGCGGCTTTCAGGAAATCAACGTTGCGCTCGGCGGCACGTTGCGGCGCGATACGTCGGCAAGCGAACATCTGCTGCACCATCATGCGCCTGACGGCGTAGCGTTCGATGCAATGTTCGATCATCGTCACAAGGTCGATCTGGTCGCGGGTGGGTTGCTCGCTTCGGCCTATGATCTGCCTTCGCTGGATGTAAACTCGGTTCATTATCAGGGGATCGGGACATTGGCCCAAGGGCTGGCCGTCGAGGCGCGGGCGCCCGACGGACTGATCGAGGCATATAGCGCCCGCCCCAACGGCGCCCCCTTGCTCGCCGTACAGTGGCACCCCGAATGGGCGACCGATGGCAACGATCAGAGCAAGGCCTATTTCCAGCTTCTGGGGCGGGCGCTACGAGGGGCGTTATGAACTGCCGCGTGACCCGCTACGACCGCTATCTCGCGCGGCTCTGTTTCTCACCCTGAATTCCAGGGCCCGGTCCCGTTCGGTCGTGCAGAACGCCGTCGGGACCCCATCGTCGCAGCGGAAGGGTCGAGGGATTTTTCGGCTTCGCTCGATGCAAACGGATCATGGAATTCAGGAGTTCAGACATGCCTCGCAATCACGACATCGCCGAACTGCGCCGTCTCGACGTCGCGCATCATCTTCCCGCGCAGGCCGATTGGGCCGAAATCGAAACGCTGGGTGGCAGCCGGATCATCACCCATGCCGAGGGCTGCTATATCCACGATGGCGACGGTCATCGCATTCTCGACGGCATGGCCGGCCTGTGGTGCGTCAACGTGGGCTATGGCCGGGAGGAACTGGTTGAGGCCGCCGCGGCGCAGATGCGCGAGCTGCCTTTCTACAACACCTTTTTCAAGACCGCGACGCCGCCGACGGTCACGCTTGCGGCGAAGATCGCCAGCCTGACCGGAAATCGCCTGCCGCATATCTTTTTCAATGCATCGGGCAGCGAAGCGAATGACACGGTCTTTCGCATGGTGCGCCACTATTGGAAGCTGAAGGGAGAGCCCAGGCGCACTGTCTTCATCAGTCGGTGGAATGCCTATCATGGTTCGACCGTCGCCGGCGTTTCGCTTGGCGGGATGAAAGCGATGCACGCGCAGGGCGATCTGCCGATTCCCGGCGTCGAACATGTTCGACAGCCCTATGCCTTCAACGAAGCGCAGGGGATGAGCGACGAAGAATTCTGTGACGCTTGCGTTCAGGCGATCGAGGACAAAATTCTCGAGGTTGGTCCCGAAAATTGCGCGGCCTTCATCGGCGAACCGGTGCAGGGTGCCGGCGGTGTGATCATTCCGCCCAAGGGCTATTGGCGGAAGGTCGAGGCGGTGGCGCGCAAATATGGCCTGCTGATCGTCGCCGACGAAGTCATCTGCGGTTTCGGACGGACGGGCAAGATGTGGGGGCATGAAACCATGGGCTTTACGCCCGATCTGATGCCGATGGCGAAGGGGCTGTCGTCGGGCTATCTCCCGATATCCGCCACCGCGGTTGCGACGCATGTTGTCGATGTGCTCAAGACCGGCGGCGATTTCGTGCATGGCTTCACCTATTCGGGGCACCCGGTCGCAGCGGCGGTCGCGCTCAAGAATATCGAGATCATCGAACGCGAAGGGCTTGTCGAGCGCACGGGGAACATCACCGGCCCGCATCTTGCCAGCGCGCTGGCGTCGCTCGACGATCATCCGCTCGTCGGTGAGACGCGGTCGGTCGGACTGCTCGGCGCGGTAGAGATCGTCGCCGACAAGACGACGCGCGCGCGCTTTGGCGGCGCGGAGGGAACCGCGGGGCCGATGGCACGCGACGCCTGCATCGCCAACGGCCTGATGGTGCGCGGCATTCGCGACAGCCTGGTGATGTGCCCGCCGCTGGTCATCACGACCGAACAGATCGACGACATGGTTGCCATCATCCGCAAATCGCTCGATGAGATCGAACCGAAACTCCGCGCTCTCTGAGAAAGGAAGCCCAAACCTCATGCCCTCCGGCCTTTTTGCCCTGCTCGACGATATTGCCACGATCGCCAAGGTCGCGGCGGCGAGCATCGATGATATCGGCGCCGCCGCGTCGAAGGCAGGCGTCAAGGCGGCGGGCGTGGTGGTCGACGATACCGCGGTCACGCCGCGCTATGTGACCGGCTTCACGCCCGATCGCGAATTGCCGATCATCTGGCGGATCACGAAGGGGTCGCTGTTCAACAAGCTGGTGCTGATCCTGCCGGCATTGCTTTTGCTGTCGACCTTCCTGCCCTGGGCGATCACGCCCCTGTTGATGCTGGGCGGTGCCTATCTTTGTTTCGAAGGGGCCGAAAAGGTCCTGCACTCGCTGCAGGAAGACAAGACGAGCCTCGCCGAGGACGCCGAGATCGTGGCCGACAAGAATCACGAAGAGGCCATGGTGAAGGGCGCCGTTCGTACGGATTTCATCCTGTCGGCCGAGATCATGGTGATCGCGCTCAACGAAGTTCTCGACGAACATCTGGTGATGCGCGGGGCAACGCTCGCGCTGGTCGCGGTCCTTATCACCGTTGCGGTCTACGGCGTCGTCGGGCTGATCGTGAAGATGGACGACATCGGCCTGCATATGGCGAAAGAGGGGAACAAGCTACGCCGTGCGATCGGGCGCGGCCTTGTCGATTTCATGCCGAAGTTGCTCGGAGCGCTCGCGATCGTCGGAACGGCCGCGATGCTGTGGGTCGGCGGGCAGATCGTTCTGCACGGGCTGGACGAATATCATATCGGTGGGCTTGGCCACGGCCTTCACGATCTTGCGCATCGGGTCGGTGGCGGGTTGCCGCTGGCGGGGCTGTGGGAGTGGCTGATCGCAGCGGCGGGTGCAGGCGTGTTCGGGCTGCTGCTCGGCGGCGTGATCGTCGGTCTGTTGCATTTCCTGCCGGGCAAGAAGGCGGCGCACTGATACTCATATCCGTCACCCCGGCGAAGGCCGGGATGACGCGCTTGAGTTTCAGCTCAGCAGCACGACCGGGCTGTCCGCGCGCCAGTGCATGCTGACCTTGTCGTCCCAGGTGAAATCCTCCTGGTCGTGGCGTGACAGGTTGGGGCGCGATACGCGGATTCGCGCACCCGATTCCAGCTCGATCTCGAACAGGGTGATGTCGCCCAGATAGCTCATGCCTTTGATCTTGCCGCGCGCGAAATTATACCCCTCGGGCGCGTCCTGCGCCGCGGCCCTGACCGCCTTGCCTTCGCCGGGGACGTGCAGATAGATCTTCTCGGGCCGCAGCGCGACCCAGACATCGGCGCCGTGCGGGCCGGTGACTCCGTGATTCAGATAGACCTTGCCCAACCCGGCACAGTCGACCGCCGCCTTGTCGGGCTCGTCCAGCGTCAGCTTGCCCTCAAAGATGTTCACCGATCCGACGAAGTCGGCGACGAAGCGGTTCGCCGGATATTCGTACAGGTCCGACGGGGTCGCGAGCTGGGACACGTCGCCCTTGTTGATCACGGCGATGCGGCTGGCCATCGACAGCGCTTCGTCCTGATCGTGGGTGACCGTGACGAAGGTGATCCCGACCTGATCCTGCAGGTCCGCCAGTTCGAACTGCATCTGCGCGCGCAGCTTTGCATCGAGCGCCGACAGCGGTTCGTCGAGCAGCAACACCTTCGGCCGCATGATCAGGCTGCGCGCAAGTGCGACGCGCTGGCGCTGACCGCCCGACATCTGGTCGGGCATCCGGTCCTCGAACCCGCCCAGCTTGACCAGCTCCAGTGCCTCGGCAACGCGATCCTTGACCTCACCACCACGCACGCCGGCGATTTTCAGGCCATAGGCGACATTGTCGGCGACGCTCATGTGCGGGAAGACGGCATAGCTCTGGAACACCATGTTCACTGGCCGCTTGTTTGGGGGAATGCCCGCCATATCCTGCCCGTCGATCAGGATCGTCCCTTCGGTTGGCAGCTCGAACCCCGCGATCATCCTGAGCAAGGTGGTCTTGCCGCACCCCGAAGGCCCCAGCAGGACAAAGAACTCTCCGGCCAGAATGTCGAGGCTGACATTGTCGACCGCCGCAACCTTGCCGAAGCGCTTGGTCACGTTCTGGATCTGGATGATCGGTTTCTTGGGCGCGTCGGTCATGGTCAGTGGGTTTCCGCGATGGCCTTCACGCCCTGAAGCTTCAGCGCGATGGCGGTCAAAACGATGGTGAGGATGATCAGGATGGTCGAGGCGGCGTTGACCTCCGGCGTGACCGAGAAACGGAGCATGGAATAGACTTTCACCGGGAAGGTGACCGTGTCGGGGCCACTGGTGAAATAGGTGATGACGAAATCGTCGAGGCTGAGCGTGAAGGACAGCAGCGCACCGGCGATGAGCGCGGGCTTCATGTGCGGGATCAACACGTCACGGAACATCTGCCATTCGCCGGCGCCGAGATCCTTCGCGGCCTCCTCCTGCTCTCGGTTGAAGCTGGCGAGGCGTGACCGCACCACCATCGTGACGAAGGGGAAACAGAAAGTGATGTGGGCGATCGTGATCGCGCTGAGGTTCAAGGGCCAGATCAGGTCCGTCGGCCACTGTACCTTCGCGAAAAACATCAGGAAGGCGACACCCATGCAGATTTCGGGGACGATGATCGGCAAAGAGATCGTCCCGTCGACCGCGCCCTTGAGCGGAAAGCGGAAGCGCCAGAGCATCACGGCGGAGATGGCGCCGAGGATCAGGCTGACGACCGTCGCGAGCGCGGCGATGGTCAGCGAATTGACAAGCGCTTCGACCAGCACGTCGTTGTTCAGCGCCTTGTCGTAATATTTCATCGTGAAGCCGCGCCACACGACGTTGCGCTTGCTGTCGTTGAAACTGAAGATCATCAACACGATCAGCGGCGCATAGAGGAAGACCATCACTGCGCCGACCCACAGCCGCATCCACAGGGTCCGGCTGTATTCGAGCGGCGCGCGCGGCGTTCGGCTTAAGAGCGCCATCAGTGAAGCTCCGGCACTTTGCGGCGCATCGATTGCAGCGCGATCAGGATGAACATCGCATAGATGAGGATGAAGGAGAGCGCTGCGCCAAAGGGCCAGTCGTTTGCCTTCTTGAACTGTCGTTCGATGACGTTCGCGATCATCTGGCTGTCCGTCCCGCCCATCAGGTCGGGGGTGAGATAGGCGCCGAGGGCAGGGATCAGCGTGATCATCACGCCGGCGACGATACCCGGAGCCGCCAGCGGGACGACGATCCGCATGATCGTCCGGAAATGGCCGGCGCCGAGGTCGAGGCTCGCCTCGACCAGGCTGCGATCGAGCCGGTCGAGCGCTGCGTAAAGAGGGAGCACCATGAAGGGCAGGTGGACGTAGACGAGCCCGAAGACGACGGCGAAGTTATTGAACAGGAGCTGCGCGGGCTCCCACGTCGGAAGCGGCTGGAGCCCGATGAGCGTCTTGATCCAGCTCGCGCCGCCCCACAGCGCCTCCAGCCCCTTGTTCGCATAACCCTGCTGCCCGAGGATGATCATCAGTGCATAGGTGCGAACGAGCAGGTTGGTCCAGAAGGGCAACATGATGCCGAGCAGAAGCCATGGCCGCCATTTCTCGCTGGCGAAGGTGATCGCCATCGCAACCGGAAAGCCGACGATCAGACAGATCAGCGTAACCAGCGCCGCGACAGCGAAACTCTTGCCGAAGATACCGAGGTAGAGCCATTCTGTGGCACGCTTGTAATTGTCGAGCGTTCCCGAGATGTCGATTTCATTGAGCCCGGCGTTCTGGCCGAAACTGTAAACCCAGACGATCGCCATCGGGATTGCGAAGAAGAGAATCGTCCAAAGCAGGGTCGGCAGCGAAACCGCAGCGAAGACCCTCTTGTTCGTCTTCCAGTCCTGCTCGGCCATCCCCCGATGCCCCCTTTAGGCCGCTACGATGCCCGTACTTTCGTGAATGCCTCTTCGTAGAGCGGTTGCAGCTTTTCGTTGAACTTCGCATATTCGCATTTCGCGAGGATATCCGCGGGCGGGAAGATCACGGGGTTGTTCCTGTAGCTTTCGGGCATCAAAGCCTTCGCTGCCGCATTCGGCGTCGGGAACAGGATCGTTTCGGTGATCTTCTTGTCGACTTCCGCATCGAGCATATAGTTGATGAAAGCATGCGCGTTCTTCGGATGCGGCGCGCCCTTCGGGATGCAGAGCGTGTCCGAATTGAACTGGCTGCCTTCTTTCGGCACGATGAAGTCGAGATCGTCGTCTTCGGTCATCACCTGCGCGATGTCGCCATTATATTCGAGCACGACGTCGCAGTCGCCTTTCATCAGCAGGTCCTGCCCGTCGTCCTCATGGAATTTCTTCACATTGGGCTTCTGCTTGATCATCATTGCCGAGATCGTCTCGATATCGGCAGGCGTCAGCGCATTGACCGATTTGCCAAGATATTTGCCATAAAGGCGGAACATATCGCCGGCCTCCGACAACCAGGCGATACGGCCGGCATATTCGGGGCTGTCGAACAGGACTTTCCAGCTGTCGGGCTTCGTTTTCACCTTCGACTTGCGATAGCCGATGCCAAGGACCAGCCAGGTATACGGCATCGAGAACTTTCGGCCGGGGTCGTAGTCGACGTTGATAAAGCTCGGTTCGATATTCTTGATGTTCGGGATTTGCGCATGGTCGAGCGGCTGCAGCATGTCGGCGCGGATCATGCGCTCGACGAAGTCGTTCGACGGCACGATCACGTCATAGCCGGGATTGCCGGCCTTGAATTTGGCGAACAGCGTGTCGTTGCTGTCGAAGAGGTCCATCGTGACCTCGACGCCCGACGACGCCTTGAAATCGTCGAGCGTCGTCTCGCCGATATAGGTGTCCCAGTTGTAGAAATTGAGCTTGGCTTCCTCGCCGTTCGCGAGCTTCTTGCCTTCGCCCTTGCTGCAGGCTGCAAGCCCGCCAAAGCTGATCCCGACCGCTGCGACCCCCAGCGCCTGCAGCAACGAGCGACGACCCCGGTTTTGTTTCAGCAGCGCGTTCAGATCCATGGCTGGCCTCCCTGTATGTGACGTCAAGCTGACTCAATAATGTCACCTTGGGAAGAGGCTTTTTTGCGCTGCACCAACTATTTTTGGAACATTTATGCGTTGCGCAGATACCAGTCGTAATCGAGCGTCGGGACGACGCCGAAATAGCGGTCCTGCTCGACACGCTTCACGATGCTGAACATGTCGACGAAGCGTTCGCCGAGATAGGCGCGCATCAGCTTCGATTCGCAAAAGCGGTCGACGGCGGCGAACCAGTTCGAAGGCGGCTTGTCGTCGCCCGAATTGTCGCGGTCATAGCCGTTGCCGACGACTGCCGTGCCGGGATCGGTCCTGTTCGCCATACCGTGATGCATGCCGGCAAGGACTGCGGCGACGGCCAGATAGGGGTTGGCGTCGGCGCCACAGGCGCGATGTTCGACATGGCGGCTTGGCGGCGGTCCTGCGGGAATGCGAAACGACACGGTGCGGTTGTTGACGCCCCAGGTCGGCGCGACGGGGGCATAGCTGTTCGCCTTGAAACGGCGGTAGCTGTTGGCGTGCGGTGCGAAGAGCGCGAAGGCGTCGCCGACGCTTCCGATCATCCCGCCGATCGCGTGGCGCAGCGCCGGCGTGCCTTCGGGATCGTTGCTCGCAAAGATGTTGCTGCCCGTCGTGTCATCGACGGACACGTGGATATGCATGCCGCTGCCCGCCTGTTCGGCGAAGGGCTTGGCCATGAACGTCGCCTCGAGGCCGTGTTGCTGCGCAATCGCCTTGACGAGCCGCTTGTACATGATCGCATCGTCGCAGGCGCGCAGGGCGTCGGGCTTGTGGCGCAGGGTGAGTTCGAACTGGCCGGGCGCGAATTCCGAAATCGCACTCTCCAGCGGGAGGTCCTGGATATCGGTCGCGGCGTAAAGCGCGTCGAAAAAGGGACGGAAATCGTCAAGCTCGCGCAGGCCATACACCTCGACGTTGCGCGGCGTGTCGCGGCTGTAGGCGGGGCGGGCGGGACGAATGCCGCCATCGCGCGCGCGCCGCGGATCGACGAGATAGAATTCCAGCTCGACCGCAAGCACCGGGGTCAACCCGTCGGCCGTGAACCGGTCGATCACCCCGCCAAGGACGTGACGCGGGTCGAGGTCGTGCGGCGTGCCGTCGAGCTCGTAAAAATCGACAAGAAACTGTGCGGCATGGTCGCCGCCCCAGGGCGTGCGGACCAACGTGCCGGGGATCGGCTTCATTGACCGGTCGGCGTCGCCATCCTCCCAGACCAGGCCGGTTTCAACCGTATCCTGTCCGGTGATATCGACGACGGTGATCGACCCGGGGAACATGCGGCCGCTTTCATAGACTGCGAGTACCTCGTGCTGGCGCAGCCGCTTGCCGCGCGGGACGCCGCCAAAGTCGGTATAGATCATCTCGATCGAATCGACGTCGGGATTGGCCCGGAAAAATTCCTCGGCCTCCGACTTCGGCGCGATCACGCCCGATGACTTCGACATCGCCCCTCTACTCCTTCAACGCGCGTATGCAGTCGGCGAAGCCGCCGACCAGCCGGTCGATCTGATCATCGCGGGTAACCGGGCTCACCAACATCATATTATGAAAGGGCGCCAGCAAAATTCCTCGATTGGCAAGGAAGAGATGCATCGCGGCTTCGAGTTCGGGGTGCATTGCCGCCTTCGCCTCGCCGCCGTTGCGGGGCGGCGCGGGGCAAGTGAGGAATTCGACGCGCGCGCCGACCTGCGTCACATGCCAGTCGAGGCTGGCCGCGGCGATCTCCTGCTCCAGACCGGCCACGAGCCGCGCGGCACCGCGCAGCATATCGTCATAGGCGTCGGGCGTGATGACGTCGCCCAGCATCGCGTCCATCGCCGTGATCGCCAGCGCATTGGCCGAGAGTGTGGTGCCGATGCCGCTGTGACCGGCTGCACGCGACTGGTTGAGCGCCGCCATGCGCTCGGCTACGTCGGCGCTGAAACCATAGACGGCGCAGGGGACGCCGCCGCCGATCGACTTGCCGATGACGATCAGGTCCGCCGTCGGGCCGTGCGTGACGCCATGGCCGCCATAGCCCGACGAGATCGTGTGCGTTTCATCGAGGACGAGGAGCGTTCCGGTCTCGTCACACAGCCGGCGGAGCGTTGCCAGAAAGCCGGGGGCATCGCGAACCATGCCGACGTTGGTCATGATTGGCTCGGCCAGAACGCAGGCGATGTCGCCGCCGCGCAGCGCAGAGCCAAGCGCCTCCTCGTCATTGAACTCGATCACGGTCGTGGTGTCGCGCAGATCGTGAACCTGTCCGATCAGGCTGGCGCGCATCGCCGGTGCGCCATCCTTCAGGTCGACGAAAGCATCATCGACCGCGCCATGATAGGCGCCGTTGAAGGTCAGGATCTTTGGACGCCCGCTGATCCCCCGACACCAGCGAATGACGGCGCGGTTGGCTTCGCTGGCGGTTGTCGTGACTTGCCATTGGGGCAGGCCGAACATCGCCGCGAGCCGCGCCGACAACGCCGCGCCGCGTTCGGTGGGGAGCATATAGCTCAACCCTTCGCTCGCCTGCTTGGCAAGCGCGGCGGCGAGCGCTGGCGGTGAATGGCCGAACAGGCTTGCGGTGTCGCCGAGACAGAAATCGTCATAGCTCTGGTCGTCGATGCTGGTCAGCGTCGCATGCCTGGCCGAGGCCGCGACGATCGGCACCGGGCTGGGCCAGTCCTTCATCCAGTGGAACGGCACCGACTGGAACCACCCCTTAGCGGCCGCATGATGCGCAACGGCGCGCGGATTGGCGGTGCGGAAACGCTCGGCCTCGCGCGCCGCGACCCGTGCGATGGCGCCGTCGGCGATCATCCGAGCTTGTCCTTCATCGCATAGTAGAGCAGCCCCAGCGTCGCGAGCGGTCGGCGGAGCCACTTGCCGCCGGGGAAGGGGTGTGACGGCAGGCTGGCCAGCACGTCGAAACGCTCGGCTGTGCCCGCCATCGCCTCGGCGACCAATTCGCCCGCCAGCGTCGTCACCAGTGCGCCATGTCCCGAAAATCCATGTGCGAAAAAGACGTTTCCGCGCCGCCCGATATGCGGCAGCCTGTTCAGCGTCACCGCGACCACGCCGCCCCAGCCATAGTCGATCGTCGCGTCGGCGACTTGCGGAAACACCTCGGCCACGAACGGCCGCACGAAGGCCGCGATGTCGCGCGGCGGTGTCTGCGAATAGCGTTCGCCGCCGCCGAAGATCAGCCGCTTGTCTGCCGAGAGCCGAAAATAGTTGAGGACGAAGCGGCTGTCGGCGACTGCCGCATCGCTCGGCAGCAATTCGTCGGCGTTGGCCAGCGGCGCGGTCGCGATGTTATAGTTCATGATCGGCACGGTATAGCGGCCGAGGTCGGGTTCGACCTCGCCGATCCAGCTATCGGTCGCGTCGATGACGTAGCGCGCGCCGATATGCGCCCGATCGGTCATAATGCCTGGCCCCTCGGGGGTGTCGGTGATGCGATGGGCGCGCTCGCCTTCCCGGATACGGACTCCGGCGGCTTCTGCGGCTTGCGCGAGCCCGATAGTATAGTTCAGCGGATGGAAATGGCCGCCCCACGGGTCGTAGATGCCGCCATGATAGAGCGGGCTTGCGATGTGGGCACCCATGTCCGCCTTCGCGACGACGTCGGTCCGATATTCGAACCGGGCCGCGAGACGATCGGCCTCGCGGCTCATTGCGTCGAAGTCCTTCGGCGTCCACGCCGCCTCCAGATGTCCCGCCTTCAGGTCGCAGTCGATGCCATGCTTTTCGATCCGCGCCTTGACGCGATTGTCGCGCCAGCAGAGGTCGAACAGGGCATCGGCGCGGTCGCGCCCGAACTCTTCTTCCAGTTCCGATGCGCTCCAGCGCAGACCCGGGATCAATTGCCCGCCGTTGCGTCCCGATGCGCCGAAGCCGATGCGCTCGCGCTCGATCAGGATGACCGAAAAGCCGCGCTCGGCGCAGGCCAGAGCTGCCGACACGCCGGTGAACCCGCCGCCGATGACCGCGACGTCGCACCTGCAATCTTCGGGGTCGAACGCGCGCGGTCGCCATGAGTGTGCGCTCGCTGCATAGTAGCTATGGTTTAGCGGATCGGTCATGGCCGGGCGCGGGTCAGACCCGCATCAACAGATGCTCGCGCTCCCAGCTCGACACCACCGACTGATAGTTGAACAGCTCATGATCCTTCACCGCGAAAAAGATCTCGAAAAAATCGTCGCCGAGCAAATTGCGGACCTTCTTGCACGAGGCGAACCGGTCGAGCGCGGCTTCCAGCGTGCGGGGCAGGGTGCGCGCACGGTTATAGGCGCTGCCGGTGATCGCCTTCGCCGGGACCATGCGATCGACCACCCCGATATAGCCGCAGATCAACGAGGCGGCGATCGCCAGATAGGGATTGCTGTCGGCGCCCGGCAGGCGGTTTTCGACGCGGCGATTGGCCTTGTCGGAGATCGGCACGCGGAACCCGCACGATCGGTTGTCCTCGCCCCACTGCACGTTGATCGGCGCTGCGCTGTCGGGCCGCATGCGGCGAAAGCTGTTGACGTTCGGAGCCCATAGGGGCGAGATTTGCGGCATATAGCGCACCAGTCCCGCAATATAGCTGCGGAACATCGCGCTATCCCGGCCATTGGCGGTCGAAAACATGTTCCTGCCTGTCGCCGCATCGACCACTGACTGATGGATGTGCATCGCGCTGCCCGGCTGTTCGGCCATCGGGTTTGCCATGAAGGTCGCATAGACGCCGTGCTTCTTCGCGACATTGCGCACCACGCGCTTGAACAGGAACACCTCGTCGGCAAGGCGCAGCGGGTCGCCGTGGATGAAATTCACCTCCAGCTGCGCGGCGCCCATTTCATGGATCATCGTGTCGATATCGAGCCCCATCAGCTCGCAGTCGTCATAGATATGATCGATGATATCCTCATATTCGTTCATCGCCTCCAGCCCATAGGGCTGGCTCGCGGTCTCGCTTCGCCCCGACTGGCCGATCGGCGGGGTGAGCGGGAAATCCGGATCGGCATTTTGCGACACGAGGTAGAATTCGACCTCTGGCGCGATGATCGGCTTCCACCCCTTCTCCGCGTACAGGCCGAGCACTTTCTTCAGGATCGTGCGCGGGGCGATATCGACCTCGGTCCCGTCGCTGTTGAAGGCGTCGGCGATCACGAAGGCGGTGGGCGAGGTAAAGCCAGGAGCGACGCAGATGGTACCGGGGTCGGCGATCAGGATCTTGTCGGGATCCTTGTCCCAGATATCGTCGATATCCTCGGGGTAATGACCGTCGATGGTGCAGATGAAAACGCTGCCCGGGATGCGCAGCGACTTGTCCTTGACCGATGCGAGGAACTTCTTTGCCGGCAGAACCTTGCCGCGCTGCACCCCGTTGATGTCGGGTACGATGCATTCGACTTCGTCGATTTTATGGTCGCTGATCCATTGTTCCAGATTGACTGACATGAGCCCCCGATTGGGCCGAGGAGCCGGCCCGTTTGTGGAACGCCAGCCTATCCTGAAGTTATGCGGAGCGCCAGAGGGGCCGTTATCGGCCATTTTCGCCATTGCCAGCGTTGCCGGCGGCGGTCACTATGCTGGGGTCTAATCAGGAGGGAGAGCGGGCAGTGCAGGGTGACAATGATCTGCTGGCATCCTTCTGGATGCCCTTCACCGCCAACCGTTCGTTCAAGGCGAACCCGCGCCAGCTCGTGTCGGCGAGCGGCATGCATTATCAAAGCAGCGACGGGCGAACGATCCTCGACGGCACGTCCGGACTGTGGTGCAGCAACGCCGGACATTGCCGCCCCGAAATTGTCAACGCGATCGCCAAAGCTGCCGCGACGCTCGATTTCGCGCCTACCTTTCAGCTTGGGCACCCCCTGCCGTTCGAACTGGCGCAGCGGCTCGCCGTGTTGATGCCCGAAGGGCTCGACCGGATCTTCTTCACCAACAGTGGCTCTGAATCGGTCGATACCGCGCTCAAGATCGCGCTCGCGATCCAGCGTGCAAAGGGGCAGGGGACGCGCACCCGGTTGATCGGGCGGGAGCGCGGCTATCATGGTGTCGGCTTTGGTGGAATCAGCGTCGGCGGGTTGGTGAACAATCGCCGCGCCTTCGGTGGCGGATTGCCCGGCGTGGATCACTTGCGCCACACCCATGATATCGGACGCAATGCCTTCACCCGCGGTTTTCCGCAGCATGGGGTGGAACTCGCTGACGACCTTCAGCGGCTCGTCGATCTGCACGGCGCCGATACGATCGCCGCGGTCATCGTCGAACCGATGGCGGGATCGACCGGTGTCCTTCTGCCGCCGGTCGGCTATCTCCAGCGCCTGCGCGACCTTTGCGACCGGCATGGCATCATCCTGATTTTCGACGAAGTGATCACGGCGTTCGGCCGCGTGGGCGGCGCGACCGCGGCGGGACAGTGGGGCGTCACGCCCGATATCATCACGATGGCGAAGGGCCTGACCAACGCTGCCGTGCCGATGGGTGCGGTGGCCGTGAAGCGCGAGCTTCACGATGCCGTGATCGACAGCGTACCCGGCGGGATCGAGCTGTTCCACGGCTACACCTATTCAGGGCACCCGCTGGCAAGCGCGGCGGGGCTTGCGACGCTCGACCTCTATGCGCGCGACGGATTGTTCGACCGCGCCAACGATCTTGCCGCCTATTGGGAAGATGCGGCGCACAGCCTGAAGGATGCGCGGCACGTTATCGACATTCGTACGATCGGTCTGGTGGCTGGGATCGAACTCGAACCGCGCCCCGGTGCACCGACGGCCCGTGCGACGGAATTGTTTCACGCCTGTTTCGACAATGGTCTCCTTGTCCGCGCAACCGGCGACATCCTGGCGCTGTCGCCGCCGCTGATCGTGGAGAAGAGCCAGATCGATGAAATGTTCGGGAAACTGGGCAAGCTTCTCGACGCGATCGAATGAATGAGTGAAGGCGGCTAGCGACCGAAGTCAGATATTATCCGCAGTGAGGGGTTCGCGCGCAGGCTGCCCTTCGGCGCGCTGTCAAAATACGATTATGCCGGATGCGTCGCTCAGCCGGTAAAGTTGCCCACATTCATAAGGACCAAGTTCCGTATGAACAATGAGCCTTGAGTCATCTTCGAAGCATAGCGTGAAAGCCAAATCCTCGCGTTCGACAGCCGAAACCGATTTTTGGAGCAGCCGATGAATAACCAGCGGTGGGCCACTTTTCGCGTTGCAGTTGTATAGGTATCTCCCCCCATCTGCATCGATATGCTCAATGCTGAATTCGACGGACAGCCCCCAACGGTCGAACTTGAATTGCACGCCGAAGGGATCGAGGCATATTTGCTGCAGTTCCTCACCAATCAGCGGGTATAGATGTGCTTCGGAAGGCGTCGCGTGCATACAGCACTTTAGCCGATAATGGCAGCTATGCTAGCGGCTCCTCTCGCAAACCGTCCGTCCGCTCCCCGCCTCCCAAAAGCCGACGCCACCCCCAAATACTCCTTTCCTACATTCCATCGTCATGCTCCAAACTGACGGATGAAACCGGACCCCGCCCCAGCACTCGCGCCGTTGCTCGCCGATGGCTGTCTTGCCTTCGTTCCTGTGCCGCAACGACGCCGACGTTCCGATGGCTGGACACCCGACGTGCAGGCCTGCTTCATTCGCGCGCTTGAGGCGATGGGATCGGTTGGCTCCGCCGCGAAGGCCGTGGGGATGAATCGGGCCTCGGCATATCGTCTGCGTGAGCGATCGGGCGCGGAAAGCTTCGCCGCCGCATGGGACCGCGCTGTCTCCATGGGACGAATGCGCCAATATGATTATGCGATGGATCGCGCGCTCAACGGCGTGACGATCGTTCGCGTTCTGAAGGGTGGCGCGGTCGATATCAGCGCCGGGCCCGACATGGCGCTCGTCCGGGCGGCGTTGCGTGACGAGGCGGCGCCGCCGCCGCGTGCTAAAGCGACAAAGGCGACAGAATAGTGGCGAACGGCCGTCGCATTTGTCGCTTTACGCGGCGCTGGCCTCGCTCAGCGGGAAGGTCACGGCAACTCGCGTGCCTTTGCCAAGCTCGCTTTTGATCTCGAGCTGTCCTTGATGACGCTCGCTGATGTGCTTGACGATCGCGAGGCCGAGGCCGGTGCCGCCGACCGACCGGCTACGCGCTTCGTCAACGCGATAGAAGCGTTCGGTCAGGCGGGGGAGGTGATCGGGGGCGATGCCGTCGCCTTCGTCGCGGACCGCAAGGCGGACGCGCCGCCCTTCGCGGATCAGTTCGACGGCGACTGGCGTCCCGGCGCGCCCATATTTCATCGCATTCGAAATGATATTGTGGACAAGCTGTCCCAACTGGGCTTCGTCGCCCAGGATCGTTTGCGCGTCGGCGCCCAGGCTATCGACGATATCCTTGGGGCGCGCATCCTCGCTGTCCTGCAATTGGGCTATGGTGTCCCGGACGATTGCCGTCAGGTCGACCGGCGTCGTCGGTCGGCGGAACCGGTCGGCCTCGACCCGCGATATCGACAACAGGTCGATGACGAGTTGCTGCATGCGTCCCGCCTCGCGGTCGATGATCGACAGGAACCGGTGGCGCATTGGACCATCCGCCTCGCCGTTCATGTCCTGCAAGGTTTCGACATAGCCGAGGATTGCGGCGAGCGGAGTGCGCAGTTCGTGGCTGGCGTTGGCGACGAAATCGGATCGCATGCGGTCGGCGGCGTCGATCGCCGAACGGTCCGACAGGAAGATGATTCGTTCGCCTTCCGACAGGGCGACGATGCGCATGGTCCAGTGCTGCCCTGGCCTTGGAAAATCGACAAGATTGAGCGTTTCCAGCCGGCCGTCATCGTCGGTGCGCGACAGCCACTCGGTCGCTGCCGGATGCCGGATTGCGGTACGGATGTCGGCTCCGACGATATGCCGACCGAGCAGGCGCACTGCCGCATCGTTGACGATCGTCACGACATTGCCGCTGACCCCGATCAGGGGCTCCTTCTCCTGATCGACCCACAGCGCGAAATCGGGATGATGGAGCAGCGAAGCCGGTGCGGTTTCCGCCATGACATGACCCTGCGGTTCGGGAAGCTGCGAGGGCAGGGCGCCATAGACGATCGCGGCGGCGGCGATTCCGGCCAGAGCGAGGATCGCGATCGTCAGCGCATCGCCGCCAGCCAGCGCGGCGAAGATCACCGCGACGGTGACCAGCGTCAGCGCAACGACAAGGCTGGACAGGCGGTCGAACATCTTGCGCCCGCCTCGCATGAAGCCGGGTATATCGCAAGACGGTTCGCGGCCGTTAACCCGCGCCGGGCAAATGTCCCAATGCGGGAAGGCAAAGGCCGGAAGCGGTCTTTTGCTTTTCCTCAAGCTTTCCTTGGTTTATGCGCTGCGTGATGGAAAGCAACGATATCCCGGCCGAAAATCAGGGGCAGAGCGAGGAGGCGGTGCCTTCGCGGAGGAAGATGCTGGCACTGGGCGCTGTCGGCGTATCGGCAGCGCTGACGATCCGTCCCGCCTTTGCGCAGACGGCGGTTTCGGTGATGAATTGCCAGATTCCGGTGCCCGGTCCTTCCAGTGCGGGGAAATATATCGATGCTAACGGCAAACTGGTTCCTCCCGGCACCAAGGGGGCGTTTCCCGGATCGGCGCGAGCCTTTACCGGCGAGGAAGTGAAGCGCGCCGTTCGCGGTCAGACGCTGCCCGGCACGACCTATAACCAGTCGCAGGCCTATCTTCAGTATATCCGGCGCTTGCAGGCAGGGCAGAGCGGCTTTACCTGTTTCGCATCTATCCAGATGCCCCGCTGATCATCGCACCGTACGTCTGCGATGACCCATGGAGGCCATCGCAGACAAAGGATCGCAAGTGAAACTAGCCTCGCTCAAAGCCGGCCGTGATGGGCGGCTGGTCGTCGTTTCGGACGACCTCGCCTGGTACGCCGATGCAGGGCAGATCGTCCCCACCATGCAGGCGGCGCTCGACAATTGGGCCTATGCTGCACCGCGGCTCGCCGCGCTGGCGGAGGATCTCAACCATGATGCCATTCCTAAGGAACGGTTCCATGAGCGCGACGCAGCTTCGCCCCTGCCGCGGGCTTATCAATGGGCCGACGGCAGCGCCTATGTGAACCATGTCGCGCTTGTCCGGCAGGCACGGGGGGCCGAAATGCCTGACAGTTTCTGGCATGACCCTCTGATGTATCAGGGCGGCAGCGACGCCTTCCTCGCACCGCGCGACCCGATCCCGCTCGGCGATCCGGCCTGGGGCTGCGATATGGAGGCGGAGGTGGTGGTCGTGACTGGCGATGTGCCGGCGGGTATCGATGCGGTGGCCGCACGCGACCATATCCTGCTGGTCGGCTTGACCAACGACGTGTCGCTTCGCGGCCTGATCCCGGCAGAACTCGCGAAAGGATTCGGCTTTTTCCAGTCGAAGCCGTCGAGCGCGATGTCGCCGGTATTCGTGACGCCCGAATCGCTTGGCGATCGCTGGAAGGATGGCAAGCTAAACGGAACGCTGTGCGTCGATCTCAACGGCCAGCCGCTCGGCCGCGCCGATGCGGGCGTCGACATGACGTTCGATTTCGGTCAGCTCATCGCGCATGCCGCGAAGACCCGCAATCTCGGTGCCGGGACGATCATCGGATCGGGCACGGTGTCGAATCGCGATGCGGGCGGTGGTCCGGGCAGGCCGATCGGCGAAGGCGGGCTGGGCTATTGCTGTCTCGCCGAAGTACGCACGGTCGAGACCATCCTGCAGGGCGAGCCGAAGACGCCCTTCCTGCAAAAGGGAGACGTCGTCCGCATCTGGATGGACGACGACCGCCACCACGGAATTTTCGGGGCGATCGAACAGCAAGTCGGCTGATACGAAAAGGGCGGGTTCGCACCCGCCCTTTCCTGTCGTTCCGGCTATTGCGTCAGCCGTTGCCGCCGCCGAAGCTGCCGCCCGACATCGCATCGCTCAGCGAACAGGCCGCCGGGCCGAGAATGACGATGAACAAGCAGGGCAGAATGAACAGAATCAGCGGCACCGTCATGATCGCGGGTAGCCGTGCGGCCTTTTCCTCGGCACGCATCATGCGTTCGTTGCGGAACTCGGCCGACAGCACGCGCAGCGCGCTGGCGAGCGGTGTGCCGTATTTCTCGGTCTGGATCATGGTCGTGACTACACCCTTCACCGAATCGAGGTTGACGCGATAGGCAAGATTCTCGAACGCTTGTCGACGCTCGGTCAGGAAGCCCAGTTCGATCGACGTCAGCGCGAACTCTTCTCCCAGTTCGGGATAGGCGCGTCCCAATTCCTTCGATACGCGCGAGAAGGCGGTGTCGACGGTCAGACCCGCCTCGGCGCAGATGACAAGCAGGTCGAGCGCGTCGGGAAGGCCTTTGCGGATCTTGTCGGTACGTTTTTGTCGCTTGTTGTCGACGAACAGGTCTGGCGCTTTGTACCCCAGGATCAGCGCTGCCATCGTGGCGCCCGAGCGCTTCATGCTCGTCATGTCGGGCCACATGTCGACCCAATAGATCAGAAAGGCCGCAAGGCCGCCGAACAGGATCGGCAGGACGAGCCGACCAAAGATAACGGCGACGGCGAGGTCTTTCGATCGAATCCCCGCTTGCGCCAGTTTTTGCTGGACCTCTTTGATCTGGCTTTCCTGCAGAACCTGCAGTTTGCCGAGAAAGGTCCGCATCTTGTCGGCATGCTGATTCTTGCGAACCAGCTTGGCGCGACGCTTGGTGGTCGAGGCCGTGATACCCGCCTTGAGCTGTTCGCGGCGGTCGTTGAGCGCTTTTACACGCTTGGTCATCGGGTTGCGGACGGTCAGCGCGCCATAGATGGCGACGAGAACTGCGCCGACACCGACCGCAGCCACCATCGTAGCGACCCAGACGACATCGACGCCGAGCAACGTCGGGCCGCTGTGGGCCCCGGTGAAGGTCGCGGTGAGGAGGAAATTGCTGTTCATCTGCGCGCGTCCCTCAGATCTCGAAACTGATCATTTTTTTCATGATGAAGACACCAATGCTCATCCAGCAAAGGCCGCCGAGCCCGGTCACGATCAGCCGTTGTTCATAGAAGAATCCGGCCAGATACTGGGGGTTCATCATCCACACGATGCCGAACACGAAGAAGGGAAGGGCGCCAACGATATAGGCCGAAGCCTTTGCTTCCGATGACATCGCCTTGATCTTCAGCTTCATCTGGGCGCGCTTGCGCAACACGTCCGACAGGTTGGCGAGCGTTTCGGCAAGGTTGCCGCCCGTTTCGCGCTGGATCTGGATCGTGATGCAGAAGAACTGGAACTCGGGTGTGCCGAGCATGTCGGCCGATTCCTGCAGGGCTGCTTCCATCGTGTTGCCGATACGGATGCGTTCGACGACTCCCCGGAATTCCTCGCCCACCGGGCCGGGAAGTTCGTGGCTCACGACCTGGAAGGTTTCGGTGACCGGCAGACCCGATTTCAGGCCGCGGACGAGCAGGTCGATCGCGTCTGGAAAGCGGGTGGTGAAGGCGTTGACGCGCTTTTTGATCAGGCGCCCAACATAAGCGAAGGGAAGCCAGATTCCGCCAAGCAAGCCGACCATGACAGCCAACGGAAACGGTGTTCGCAGCACGAGCAGCCCGCCTGTTACCAGGACGAACAGTCCCATGCAGACGAAGATATATTTGCTGAGATCCCAGTTCTTGCCGGTCCGGCGCAGACGGCGCTCCATCAGGTCGCGACGCGGAATCAGGCTGGATATGCTGTCGGAACTGCCGCTGGCCGCGATCGTCCGGCGCATCTGCGCGGCGACGACGGCTTCGGTCGAATTGGCGTGGCGATCACGTACCGTCGCCAGTCGGCGGCTCTTCGCCTTGCCGACCGACGGGCCCGCGAAGGCGAGCACAAGCATGCCGAAGGCCACGACGGCAGCGGCGATGATAAGGATCAACGACAGGTTCATGATCGCCCTTTGTCCGCTTCAATCCACGGCGCGACAGCGGCCGGCGATGCCGACCGCCGCGTGCCTTACTTTGCGCCCTTTTTGGACACCAGCGAGCCGAGGCCGCCGAGCTTGCCGAGCAGCGAGCCGCCCGATTTGCCCTTGCCCGACGGTGCCTGGCTTTCCTCGGCGCTTTCATCCGCACCGTCGATCACCAACCGCATCAGGCTTGTCCAGACCTGCGCCGACTTCGTGCCCTTGCAGATTTCTGCATAGGATTTGCCGAGCTTCGCCGCCTGGCTGATCAACTTGGGATCAAACGGAACGACGATGTCGATCGGACGTTCGATCGACGATTCAAATTCCTTGCGTGACAATTCGCCGACAGCCGTCTGGAATTTGTTGGCAACCAGGATCACGCGCGCGCCAGGAACATTCTGCTTGAACCACGACAGCATGCGAATCGTGTCGCGCGCCGAGGCGAGCGTCACGTCGCTGACCAGCAGGATCGTACCAACTTCCGACACCAAGTGCGGGAAGGGGATCAGAACCTGGCGGGGGATATCGACGATCGTCATCTCGAACGCATTGCGCAGCTCTTCCTCCAACTGGAAGAAGGCCGAGCCGTCGGTCATCACCGGCTGATGGATAGGTGCCTCGGCCGACAGCAGGCTGAGCTTGTCCGAAGCGCGCACCATCGCGCGTTCGATGAACAGACCGTCGATACGGCTGGGGTTGTCGATGGCGTCGATCAGGCCGCGGCCAGGCTCGAGGTCGAGCGTCAGCGCGCCGGTTCCGAAATGCACGTCGAGATCGAGCAGCGCGGTCTGACGTTCGGCCTGTTCGCTGATCGCCCAGGCGAGCGACGTGGATATCATCGATGCACCGACACCACCGCGCACGCCCACCACCGCCATCATGTGATGTGGCTTGTCGTCATGCGCGTCGGCATGCTTCGGCGACGAGAGCAGCGCTTGCGCCATGGTCAGCGATTCGCGGACCTGATCGATCGAGAGAGGTTTCAGAAGATAGTCCTGAATTCCGCTCGACAGAAGGTCGCGGTACAGACGGACGTCGTTGACCTGACCCGCCGCGATCACGACCGTACCGGGTTCGCAGACTTCGGCGAGCGCGTTGATGTCGTTGATCGGGTCGCCCGATTCGGACATGTCGACGAACAGGATGTTCGGGCTTGCGGATACCGAAAGCGACTGCACTGCGTTGCGCAGGCCGCCCTTGTTACATTTCTCGACCGGCCAGCCCATGTCGGCTGTCGCGGCGCGGATCAGCTCCAGCGTGTCGTCGTCGCAGACGAACGCATTGAAGGGATCACGAAGCCCTGCGGCTTTGAAAGGTGCGTTCACTGGCCGCCTCCGCTGTTGCTTGTTGCCTGGCTCTTGAGTTCGCCGGCACCCGTCGGGGGTTTCTCGCGATAGACCTTGATCGCGCGCGTTGCGGCGCTCGGGTCGCTTTCTTTCGTGGTTGCGCCCTTGATCAGGTCATTGGCGTCGGCGACCATCGCGGCAAGATTGCTGTTGGTTGCGCAGCCATAGTTCGACGAGGTCGAATTGTTGACGTTGATCGACGATTTGCTCGACCAGTCCGGGCAGTTCGGCACATGAGCCGAAGCACGGGTCACGACGACGCGCAGATAGCCGGGCGCGATCGTTCCCGTGGTCACGGGCACTTCGTTGGTCAGCATCAGGCCACGGCGTTCGATCATCGCGCGGATCGTCGACTGGGCCTCGTTGGCGCCATAGACCGAGGGATCTTCGACGGCGATACGATCACCATAGCGCACGCCCATCGCGTCGAGCCAGCCCTGGAGGCGACCCTGTTCGCTGGGAGCGAGATCGCCGCTGCCGGCCGCGACATCGAACTGATAAACGGTGTTGCGTACCAGCGGTTGATGGACCGAATCCAGGCCGCGGTTGCTGTGCGCGGTGCTCGTGCACCCCGCCAGCGACGTTGCCAGTGCCAGGGCGGTCAAAGTTGCGATTGTTTTCATCACTATGCTCCTGATTACCAGCGCGTCACTTTTTCAGGCTGAACCCGGGCGCCGCATCGCTGCTGCCGCCACGCGGGCGATCGGCGTCGCCGACCGTCGTGTCGAGCTGCGGCTTGGGCCGCTCGCCACCGCTCACGCCGTCTGTCGTCTGATTGAGCAGCAGGCGCTTCAGATCGTTCGAGTCCTGATAGGCGTCGGTCGGCAGCTTGATGTCGTTCGCCGAAACCGGGGTTACCAGATACGGGGTGACGACGATGACGAGTTCGGTTTCGCCGCGGCGGAAGCTGTCCGACTTGAACAGCATGCCGAGGAGCGGAACGTCGCCGATGCCCGGCATCTTGTCGATGGCGCCGATCGAACGGTTGTTCATCAGGCCGGCGATCATGAAGCTTTCGCCCGAGCCGAGTTCGACTGTCGTTTCGGCGCGGCGGATCGTCAGCGCGGGGATCTGGAAGCCGTCCATCTCGATCGCGCCTTCGGTCGACAGTTCCGACACTTCGGGGCGGACGCGCAGGCTGATGCGACCGTTCGACAGAACCGTTGGCGTATAGGCCAGGCTCACGCCATATTTGCGATATTCGATCGTCGTGCCGGCGAAGTTGCCGGGAATCGGGATCGGGAACTCGCCGCCGGCGAGGAAGTCAGCGGTTTCGCCAGAAATCGCGGTCAGGTTCGGCTGCGCCAATGTGACCACCATGCCGGACCGCTCGCCCATATCGAGCGAAGCGATCAGGTCGAGCCCGAACAGGCGACCTGCGCCGGCAAGGCTACGGGTGCCGCTGGGCGTGGTGAAGCCATAGCTGGTGCTGCCTGCCGGAACCGGCGGAGTGCCTTCGCCCGGGTACAGGATCTGGCCAGCGGTACGGCCGCCAAATACGCCACCCAGGAAGCCGTTGCCCAGCGGGCCATCCCGGTCGCGGGTCAGCAGGTTGCCGCTGATTTCCTTGACGAGCGAACGGTTCACTTCGGCAATGCGGACCTGCAGGTTGACCTGCAGCGGCGTCGCGGTGCGGAGGCGCGAGAGCACCTTGGTCTGCTCGCCGACGAAAGCCTGAACCAGGCGTTCGGCTTCGGCCGCGTCGTCGGGCGACTGGACGGTGCCGGTCAGCAGAACAAAGCCGTTCATCGTGTTCGACGAGATCTTGGCGTCCGGCATGGCCAGCGACAGCATCTGGTCGATCGTCTCGATATTGTTGCCGACGCGGGCGACGGTCGAATAGACCACCCGGCCGCTGGCATCGGTCGCGTAAATGCTGGTCTCGCCTGGTTTTTTGCCGAAGACGTAGAGCTGCCGGCCCGAGCGAACCTGGACGTCGGCGACTTCGTCGTTCGCGACGAACACGTCGGTCATCGGTGCCGAGAGGCTGATCAGGCGACCGCGGCCCACCGACAGGTCGATGCTGCTGCTGGCGTTCTGCGTGGCTTGGGCCGAGGCCTGTTGGGCCGGGGCGGAAACCAGGGTCGCTGCGATCAGGCCGATGGCCAGAGTGCGGGCGAGATTGGTGGCCATGAAATTGGCTTTGCTGTTCATCTTACTTACCCCCAACCGGAATTTCGGTCACCTTGTCGCCGCGCGTCACGCGGACCACCGGACCCCGCGGTGCTGCGGGAGCACCCATGGCGACCGGAGCGCCGCCGCCCTGCTGCTGGGGCGGACGGGCGGCCGAGACACGACCGCTGACCGGGATCCAGAAGCGCGAGATGTCGCCGCCCGTCGTGGCAGTTTTCGCCGTCGTCGGACGTGCGGCGGCTTCGGCCAGCATCCGGCGTTCGGCAGCAGTGCCGCCCTTCGTCGGGACATTCACGTCACCCGATGCGATGGCCGCTTCGAGTTCGCCGCTGCTTTCGGCAAGCGGACGAAGCGACAGCGAAAGTTTGCCCATATTCTGCGCCACAGCGATACGTTCGGCGATTTCGGGCGTGGCTTCGAGCGTTACCGAACCAAAGGTGCGCACCGGCGTCTTGCCAGTTTCGTCCTCGGCATCGTAGCGCTGGTCGGTCGCGAGGACGCGGACGTTACGCACGATGGTTTCGGCGGTGAACAACTGCTTGTCGGGATAGCTGCTCTTTTCGGTGTCGATCTCAATCGTCTGGGCCAGCACCACGTCGACGCGGTCGCCAGGGAAGACGAAGCCGGCGACGCCTTGTTCCTGCGAGACCTTGACCGTCACGGCGCGCATGCCCGGGCCCAGCGCCGCAGCGAGGAAGCCGCGATCGTCGGGATGGACGAGCGCGCCCTGCGTCAGCGGCTGACCCGCGGTGATCGGATAGCGCACGACGGTTCCGACCAGCGTCTGGACGTCGGTCTTTTCCTTCATGAAATAGGCTTTCTCGACCAGCTCCTTTGGCCAGGGCTGGAACCGGAAGCTGTCCGGCCCGATGATCGTGCCGGCCGGCAGTTGCCGGGTCGCTACCAGGATCATGGGCCCGTTGATGTCCGGTGCGGCCGCGGCGCGAGCCTGCGGTGCCGATGCGCCGCGCATCATCTGGTTGACCCCGAACGCCGCGCCGATGGCAATCACCAGCGCGCCGACGATCAGCATAATCTTTCGCGTATCCATGACGATTTTTCGCCTCCTCACACCAGCCGGATGCGGCGGTGCTTGCCCTCAGCTTCAAGCGATAGACTGAAAGTGGTTAAGATATTGTTGGTGAAGCGCCCAAAGGCCTGCAACGGCGATGGCGACCCCATAGGGAACCTCTATCACCTTGTCCGAAGGGCGAATTTTCGACTGGATGAGCATGATGGCGGACAAAATGCCGCCGCCGATAGCCATCACCGTCAGGGTCTCGAGAAACAGATTTAGCGGAATCCACAGCATGACGGCGCCAATCATCTTGACGTCGCCGCCGCCCATGGCTCCGATGGCGAACAGTCCGGCAAACACCAGGAAGACTGCGAAAGCCGCGCCGAACTGGATCGCGGCGTCGGGCCACAGGTGCATTCCGCTGGCGACCCAGAAGGGGATCGCGGACAGCGCGATCGCAGCGTTCAGGCCGTTCGAGATCGATCGCGACCGCAGGTCGCTGATTGCCGCAAGGGTCATCAGGCTGGCGAGCAGCACCATCAGGCCCAGCGTGATTGGAGCGTTTTCCATCGCTCTTTTCCTAGTGAGCATGACTTACCAAAAAGTAACCATGATAGGGCGCCACGCGGCTTGCATTCCGCGGGCCAGCCGATATGCGGCGCGCTATGGACGACGCGCTGCCTTCCTCGATAGATGTGCTGATTGTCGGAGCCGGCATTGCCGGAGCCAGCCTGGCGGCGTCATTGGCACCGCACCGCGCGGTCCTGATGATCGAAGCCGAGGATACGCCGGGATATCACGCGACAGGGCGCTCGGCTGCTTTCTGGCATGAAACCTATGGCGGGCCGCTTGTGCAACCTTTGTCGACCGCATCCTTCAGCCTCCTGCTTGCCCCCTCGGCCGACTTTTCGGAACGCAGTTTCCTGTCGCCGCGGGCGGCGTTGAACCTCGGGCGGCGCAACGAGGCGGGCACCGTCGATGCCTTTACTGCGGAATTTGCCGCCAGAGGCCTGGATATCCAGCGCGTTTCGGGAAGCGATGTCGAGCGGATCGTTCCCGGTATTCGTCCTGAATGGAGCGAAGCTGCCTATGAGGGCGCATGCAGCGACATAGACGTGGGTGCGTTGCATGCCGCCTATCTGCGCGCGGCGCGGCGCGGCGGCGCGCAGATTGCGACCCGCGCAAGTCTGACCGCCGCGCGCCGGACCGGGCAGGGCTGGGAGGTGCGGATAGGTACGGAGACGATCCACGCCGGCGTTATCGTCAATGCCGCCGGTGCCTGGGCCGATGCGGTGGCGACGCTCTGCGGCGCGGCGCCGCTCGGAATTCAACCCTATCGCCGCACGGTCGTGCAACTTCGCCTCGGCTTTCCGGTGCCGGCCTCGCTGCCGCTGGTGATCCACGTCGGGGGCAGCTTTTATTTCAAGGGCGAAAGCGAAGGCCGCGTCTGGCTGAGTCCGCATGACGAAACGCCGTCCGAACCGTGCGATGCGGCGCCCGAGGAACTGGACGTCGCGATCGCGATCGACCGGATGCAGAAAGTCGTCGACTGGCCGATCGCGGCGGTTGAACGCAAATGGGCCGGATTGCGCAGCTTTGCTCCCGACCGTATCCCCGTGTTCGGTGCCGACCCGCACGTGGCGGGGTTCTATTGGTGTGCGGGGCAGGGCGGTTTCGGAATCCAAACCTCGCCGGCGATCGGCGCGCTGCTCGCAGCGGATCTCGGCGCGCCCGCGCCGACGGGGCCGATCGGGACTATAGACGCCGGGGTGTTCGCGCCATCGCGTTTCGGTTGACGCCGCATATAGCGACTTGCACCGCGAAATGGCTGTATTACCATGGACTTGGTTGCGTCACCCCCGGCGCAACCCGACCTGTGGAGGATGGCATGGCCCATTATTTCGAGATCAAGAAGAACAAGGCCGGCGAATTTGTCGCCTATTTCAAATATAATAGCGAATCCATCTTCTGGACCGAAGGCTATAGCAGCAAGGCCTCTGCCAAGAATGCGATCGAGTCGATCAAGAAGAATGGGCCGGGCGCGGAGGTTCGTGAAGCCGAGTAGATTTTAGAGGGCGCGGGCGTTTACCGCGCCCGCGCCACTTCCAGCGCGGCATCGCTCGCGAGCTTGTCGGCAAGCTCGTTGTCACCATGACCGGCATGCCCCTTGACCCATAGCCACTCGATCTTGTGCCGCTTGGCTTCGGTGACCAGCCGCTGCCACAGGTCTGCATTGGCCACCGGCTTTTTCGCAGCGGTTTTCCAACCGTTCTTTTGCCAGCCGAATACCCATTTGGTGATACCGTCGCGCACATAAACGCTGTCGGTCGATAGTTCGACGTTGCATGATCGCTTGAGCGTTGCCAGCGCTTCGATCGCGGCCATCAACTCCATGCGGTTGTTCGTCGTATCGGGCTCTCCCCCCGAAAGCGTCTTCACAACATCACCCCAACGGAGCACTGCGCCCCATCCGCCGGGGCCGGGATTGCCCTTGCAGGCGCCGTCGGTGGCGACGATGACCGTCTTGCCGTCGCTCATGCGGTCAGGAACAGTGCTGCGGCGTCTGCCGCCTGATACCGGCGCAGGCGGTTGAGAAAGGGTGACGGGTCCTTGCGCGTGACCAGCGCATCGGCGGGTGTATGGACCCAGTCGTGCGCGCGAGTGAGCAAAAAGCGCAACGCCGCGCCGCGGGCGAGCAGCGGCAAGACGGCAATTTCGTCCGGCGAGAGTGCGACTTCGCGAAGATATCCCTGCATCAGCGCCCTGGCCGCCGCGTTTGAGCAGCGGTTGCCGTCGTCCGAAAAGGTCCAGGAAGCGTGCGTGACCGCGACGTCGTAGGCGCGGAAGTCGCTGGCAGCGAAATAGAAGTCGATGAGGCCAGTGACCGTGTCACCCAGCATCAGGACATTGTCCGGGAACAGGTCGGCATGGATCACATGGGCGGGAATGTCCGTTGGCCAGTTTGCGTCGAGAAAGGCAAGCTCGTCGTCGACTATCGCCTGCAGTCCTGGAAGAACCGCGTCGAGATTGCCTGTCGCCTCAGCCACTCCCCGCCAATGGGCGCGTCCCATGCTGTTTTCCCGCGCGCTGGAAAAATCCGCAACGGCGCGATGCATTGCGCCGAGCGCCGCCCCGGCGGCGTGGCACTGACCTTCGGTCGGATGCGTCAGCGAAATGCCGGGCAGGAATTGGATGAGGCAGGCGGAGCGTTCGGAAATCTTCTGAATCGCGATGCCGTCGCGATCGCGGATCATGGCAGGAACGGGGCAGCCACGTGCAGCGAGATGGTCGAGCAGATCGACGAAGAACGGCAGGTCGCCTTGCTGAACGCGCTTTTCATAGAGTGTCAGGATGAAGCGTCCGCCCGTCGTTTCGAGCAGGAAATTGCTGTTCTCGACGCCCTCTGCAATGCCTTTGCAGGACAGGACGGTGCCGATGTCATAGCGAGCGACGAGCGCGGCAAGGTCGTCGGGATCGACGTGCGTATAGACGGCCATCAGGCGGCTTCGAGCCCGCGCGGCAGTTTGAAGACCATGTTTTCTTCGGCGGTTATCACGACGTCCTCGATGATCGCACGGTGTGCGGCAACGGCATCGATGACTTCGCGCACCAGTGTTTCGGGCGCACTGGCGCCAGCAGTGATGCCAAGTGTGTCAATGCCGACGAGCCAGGCCGGCTCGATGTCGCTTCCCCGCTGAACAAGATGAGCGGGCGTGCCGAGCCTCTCGGCGACTTCGACAAGGCGAAGGCTGTTCGAGCTGTTGGGCGCTCCGATCACGATAACGCGGTCGCACTGGCCGGCGATGGCTTTCACGGCATCCTGCCGGTTCGACGTGGCATAGCAGATATCCTCGCCGCGCGGTCCTGTGATGGCCGGGAACCGGTGCTGCAGCGCTGAAATGATATCGCGCGTATCGTCGACCGACAGAGTCGTCTGGGTCAGGAAGGAAAGCATTTCGGGGTCGGGCGGCGACAGGGCCGCGACGTCGTCGACCGATTCGACGAGCGTCATGGCCCCGGGGGGAAGTTGGCCCAGCGTGCCGATCACCTCGGGATGGCCGGCATGGCCGACGAAAATGATGTGCCGCCCGCTTTCACTGGCGCGTTCCGCCTGTCGGTGCACCTTCGACACAAGCGGACAGGTCGCGTCGATATAGTCGAGCCCGCGCGCTTCGGCTTTTGCGGGGACCGCCTTGGGAACGCCGTGCGCACTGAAAACCACCGGCGCGCCGTCCGGAACCTGATCGAGCGATTCGACGAAAATCGCGCCTTTCGCCTTCAGCGAGTCCACCACATAGCGGTTGTGGACGATTTCATGGCGGACGTAGACCGGAGCGCCAAAGCGATCGAGCGCCAGCTCTACGATGCGGATGGCGCGATCGACGCCGGCGCAGAAGCCGCGCGGGGCCGCCACCAAAACCCTTAGTTCGGAGCCTTGTTCTGCCGTTTCGCCGCCGTCGGAGGGCGTCATCGGATGGGGAACATTCATGATGCGCGCGCTCTAGCGCAGCAGTCCATATCGGGTAAAGCGACTTCGCACCGTTGCGCGCCGTTCATCGCACCGATAAGAAGCGGCGCGCATGGAGTTTTGGAACCTTCGTTTCGACATATCCGCGCCAGGTTTTTGGAAAGTTCTGACCCTATGATGTCTTTTTCGCTTTCGTCCCGCAAATGGATCGCCGTGCTGGGCGGAGCCGCAACTCTGGCGACAGTCGCCGGCTGTGCGAAGGACAATGACATCGACATCTCGTCGGGCGTCGGCATCACGGCGACGCGCAATGTCTGCCCCGCGGTTGCGGTGCCGATGCATACCGGCGACATCACGCTGTTCGACCCGGCAAACAGCCGCGACGCGGCGGCGATCGACATCGTCGCGACGATTACCAATGTTGTGCCGTCGTGCAACGACGCGGCGGAGAAAGTCTATCAGCTCGCCAGTTTCGATGTCATGGCAACTCGTCGTGACCCGGGGCCGGCGCGTACGGTGACCTTGCCCTATTTCTCGACCGTGGTGCAGGGCGGAACCGCCGTTGTTGCCAAGCGGATCGGCCAGGTGACGGTCAGCTTTGCCGAAGGGCAGGTGCGCGGCACCGGGCACGGCCAGGCCGCGGCTTATGTCGATCGGGCCGCGGCGACGCTACCCGCCGATATTCAGGAGCGCATCACGCGCAAGCGCAAGGCCGGCGAGGAAGACGCGGCAATCGATCCACTGAGCGTGCCGGAAGTACGCACCGCGGTGCAGCGCGCCAGCTTCGAACTGCTCGTCGGTTTTCAGCTGTCGCAGGAACAGCTCGAGTATAACGTCCGACGATAGAACGCGCGGCGGCGTCTCGGGCCGTTCGCTTCGTTCATCCTTGCGGTGCCTCTCCGGCGGCGCAGGGCTTTTCGCGTTGTCCAAGCCGGGCTAAGGCGCGTGCCAACGATATTTGACTCAAGCTTAGGATCCGCCGTGACCCTGTTCAGCCGTTTTTCCGATCACATCGATACCGCGCTCGATGCGCTTGTCGCGCAGGGCGCGCTGCCGGCCGCGCTCGATCGCGGCGCGATCAGCGTCGAGCCGCCGCGCGACCCGTCGCATGGCGATGTCGCGACGAACGCCGCGATGGTGCTTGCGAAGCCAGCGGGCACCAATCCGCGCGCTCTCGCCGATCTGCTCGCGGCCCAACTGGGTGCGCTGGACGAGGTCGTCGAGGCGTATGTGGCTGGCCCGGGCTTTATAAACCTGCGCGTCGCGGAAGGAAGCTGGCGTGACGAACTGGCGCTCATCCACCACGACGGCGACAATTACGGCCGCTCGAATATGGGTAAAGGTCGCCGGGTAAACGTAGAATATGTCTCCGCCAACCCCACCGGGCCGATGCATGTCGGCCATTGCCGCGGCGCGGTGGTCGGCGACGCACTCGCTACGTTGCTCGAATTTGCCGGGCACCAGGTCGTTCGCGAATATTATGTCAACGACGCCGGCGCCCAGGTCGATGTACTCGCGCGTTCCGTCCATATGCGGTACCGTGAGGCGTTGGGCGAGGATATCGGAGCGATCCCGGATGGTCTCTATCCGGGCGATTATCTGAAACCAGTCGCCGAAAAGCTCGCCGCCGAATATGGCGATACCTATGTCGGCGCTCCCGAAGCAGCATGGCTTGGGCTGTTCCGCGCCGAAGCGGTTAGCGCGATGATGGACATGATACGCGCCGATCTTGCCAAGCTTGGCATCCACCATGATCTGTTTTCGTCCGAGGCCGAGTTGCAGGCCGAAGGGAAACCTGCGGACGCCGAAAGATGGCTTAGGGAACATGGTCTTGTGTATGACGGTGTGCTTGAGGCGCCAAAAGGCGAGACGCCCGAGGATTGGGAGCCGGTCGAGCTGCCGCTCTTTCGTTCGACGCAGTTCGGGGACGATCAGGATCGCCCGATCAAGAAGTCGGATGGAAGCTGGACCTATTTCGGGGCCGACCTCGCCTATCATTATCAGAAGGCGCAGGGTGCCGACGAGCTGATCGACATCTGGGGCGCCGATCATGCCGGTACAGTGAAACGGATCAGGGCGGCAGTCGCGGCGCTGACGGGCGGCAAGACGCGCTTCGACGTCAAGCTTGTCCAGATGGTGCGTCTGCTCAAGAATGGCGAGCCCTTCAAGATGTCGAAGCGGGCGGGGAATTTCGTTACGCTCGCCGATATCGTCGATGAAGTCGGCAAGGATGCCGTTCGCTTCACCATGCTGACCCGCAAGGCCGATGCGCAGATGGATTTCGATTTCGCGAAGGTGGTCGAAGCCTCACGCGATAACCCGGTATTTTATGTCCAGTATGCGCACGCGCGGATTGCGTCGCTGAAGCGCAAGCTTGCCGAAGCGGGTGTCACGCCCTCTTTGCCGAAGCTCACGCGGCTCGATTCCTATGAGCTTGGGTTGATCAAATTGCTCGCGCAGTTCCCCCGGATCGTCGAGGCGGCCGCCTCGGCGCGTGAGCCGCATCGCATAGCCTTTTTCCTCGGCGACGTCGCTGCGGCGTTCCACGCCTGGTGGAATGCCGGCAACGATCGTCCCGACGCTCGTGTCATTTTGGCAAATGATCCCGAACTGACTGCGACGCGCCTTTATTTGGCCGATGGAATCGGGCAGGTTATCCGAAACGGGCTGCACCTGATGGGGGTCGAGGCGCTTGAGGAGATGAACTGATGGCCGACGACCGGAAATCGGATGCGGGTGACGCCGGGCTTGGCCTTGAAGGCGAAGATCGCCTTCCCTGGCTGGAGGCGGCCGACGACTACGAGGGCGACGGTGATGTTTCGCCGGCGCGCCTGTTGATCATGGTGCTTGGCGGGCTGTTGCTGATCGGCGCGGTGCTTGGCGGTCTCTGGTGGATGCAGAACGGCGGCGCACGCGGCCAGGGCGAGCTGATCGTAGCCGAAAAGGGCAACTACAAGGTTGCCCCCACGACCGATGGCGCCAAGACGTTCGAAGGCGAAGGCGACGCAAGCTTTGCCGCGACGGAGGGCGCCGAGCCGTCGGGGAAGGTTGACGCAAGCCGCATGCCGGAAGAGCCGGCCGTGACTCCCGCCGAGCGCGAAGCCGCAGCGAAAGCCATGGCCGAGAAAACCCGATCCGAAAGGGATGTAGCGGCGAAGGCGGAGGCGGCGCGGATCGCGGCGAGTGACAAGGACAAGCCCAAACCGGCGGCGATGTCGATCAAGACCGCCGAAGCGGCGACGAAGGACAAGGTTTCGGAGGGTGGATCGGCTACGATCCAGCTCGGCGCCTTCAGCAGCGAGGCGGCGGCGGCGAAGGCCTGGACCAATCTGTCGAAGCGCTTTCCCTATCTTGCCGAACTCGGCAAGTCGGTGGCGCCAACGACGGCGGGCGAAAAGACGATCTATCGCCTACGCGCGGGGGCGGGATCGGCGGCCAATGCGGCATCGCTGTGCGCCAAATTACGCGTTGCGGGTGAAAATTGCGTCGTCGTCCGCTGATTTGGCCCGGTTGGCCGCACCGGATATTGGTTCACCTGTTTCGTCATGCCATGTTGCGATTCAGGGGGGCGCCGACCTATGGAGGTTGACGCAAGATGATACCCGCAATTTTCGGCCTTTCGGGCCTGAGCCTGACCGACGACGAGCGCGCGTTTTTCCGCGATAGCGATCCCGCGGGTTATATTTTGTTCGGCCGCAATATCGAGAACCGCGACCAGTTGCGGAAATTGACTGACGAATTGCGCAACCTTGACGGCCGGAACGACCTGCCGATCCTGATCGATCAGGAAGGCGGGCGCGTGGCGCGGATGAAGGCACCTGAATGGCCCGATTTCCCGAGCGGCGCGGCATTTGACGCCTTGTATGAGCGCGCGCCCGCGAGCGCGATCGAGGCCGCGCGGCTCAACGCGATGGCGCTTGCGTCGATGCTGTCCGATGTCGGGATCACGGTCGATTGCCTGCCACTGCTCGACGTGCGCTGGCCCGGCGCGAGCGATATTATAGGCGATCGGGCGCTGGGCAGCGAACCAATGCGTGTCGCGGCGCTTGGGCGTGCGATCCTGAACGGTCTGCAGGATGGAGGAATCGTCGGGGTCGTGAAGCATATCCCAGGCCACGGCCGCGCCTTGTTCGATTCGCACGAGAAACTGTCGAGGGTTGCAGCGTCCGATCAGGAACTGTTGACCGATCTGGCACCCTTCGCAGCGCTGCGCGATGCCGCGATGGCGATGACCTGCCATGTGATCTTCGAAGCTTGGGATGCCGAGCGCCCGGCAACGCTGTCCCCGACCATCATCGATGGCATCATCCGGCAACGTGTCGGGTTCTACGGTCTGTTGATGACCGACGACCTCGACATGAAGGCGTTGTCGGGCGACGTTCCGTCGCGCGCCGCGGATGCGATCGCCGCAGGCTGCGACATCGCACTCAATTGCTGGGCAAAGATGGGGGACATGATCGGCATCGCCAACGCCCTCGATCCTATCAGTACCGTTTCGCGCGCGCGCTTGGAAGGCGCGATGGATCGTGTCGCTGGGACAAAAGATCCGCGGGCGTTCAACGTTCTTGTCGACCAGCGCGATGCGCTACTGGCGATGGCCTGAGACGGCGATGCAGGAGCTGCAGCTCGACTTCGAAATCGCTCCGGCAGCGGCAGAACGGGAAGACGCGCTGCAACTCAGCCTCGATAGCTGGGAAGGTCCGCTCGACCTGTTGCTGACGCTTGCTCGCAGCCAGAAGGTCGACCTCCGGCAGATTTCGATTCTGGCGCTGGTCGAACAATATCTGGCCTATATCGACGAGATGCGGGCAAAACTGGAGGTCGCCGCCGACTATCTGGTGATGGCGGCGTGGCTCGCCTATCTCAAATCGGCCCTGCTGCTACCTAAGGATCCTGCCGAAGATCCGTCGCCCGACGAACTGGCACTCCGGCTCCAGCTCCGGCTGCAGCGCCTCGCAGCGATGCGCGAAGCCGCGGCGCGGATGCTGGCGCGGGATCGCATAGGTCGCGACGTGTTCTTGCGGGCGAAGCCAGAAGGCTTGCGCGACGTGAAGCTTCGTCGCTGGGACGCGAGCCTGTACGATCTGCTGGCGGCCTATGGTCAAGTCAAGCTGCGCACCGAACCGGTGGTTCATATGGTATCGCGGCGTCCAGTGATCACGCTCGATGCCGCGCTGCAACATCTGGAACGACTGATTGGCATCAAGCTCGATTGGGCGGAGCTTTCCGATTTTCTGCCCGTCGATTATAAGGGGCCGCTCCGGCGTTCCGCCATTGCATCAAGTTTTGTCGCTGCGCTTGAACTGGCGCGGCAAGGCCGCGTCGACTTGAAGCAGGAAGCGGCGTTCGAGCCGCTCTATTTGAAGGCTGCCGGGGCATGATTGACGATCTGGAACGTGCTATTGAGGCGATGCTGTTCGCCAGCGATGAGCCGCTGGATGCGCGTCAGGTCGCAGGGCGCCTCGGCGACGAGATGACACCGGGTGAGGTGCGAGCGATCATCCTGCGCATTGCCGAGCGTCATGATGAAAGCGGCATCGAATTGGTCGAACGCGGCGGACATTGGCATTTTCAAACGCCCGCCGACTTGGCCCACCTGCTGCGTCGCGAGCGCGACGATCCGCGCAAGCTGTCGCGTGCGGCGGCGGAGGTGCTAGCGATCGTCGCTTATCACGAGCCGGTGAGCCGCGCCGAGATCGAGGCGATCCGTGGGGTCCAGACTTCCAAGGGTACGCTGGATGTCCTGATGGAAGCCGAATGGATCGCGCCCGCCGGGCGACGCGAGGTGCCGGGCCGACCGCTGATCTATAAGACAACCGATATGTTCTTGCAGCATTTCGGCCTCGCCAGTCGGAAAGACCTGCCGGGGATCGACGATTTACGTGCCGCCGGTCTGCTGGACCCCGTCGATCTCGCTTTCGAGGTGGCGATGGGCGAACTGGACCTAGTAAAAGATGGCGAAGAGTCCTAGATGGGCGCTTCAAGGAGATTTTGAGATGGGTCTTTCTAGCATCTGGCACTGGCTTCTGCTGGGTCTCGTCGTCCTGCTGTTGTTCGGCAAGGGTCGGTTTTCTGACGCGATGGGCGATGTCGCCAAGGGCATCAAGAGCTTCAAGAAGGGTATGGCCGAAGACGATGCGCCGCCCGCGCCCAAGCATATCGAGGGGCAGCGGGCACCTGACGCCACTCCAACGCCGACAGCTGAAACCGAAATCCGCTGACCGATAGCGGTCTACGGAGATCAGGCTGAATCATGTTCGACGTCGCGCCGACCGAGTTGCTGCTCGTCATCGTGGTAGCCTTGGTCGTCATCGGACCCAAGGATTTGCCAAAGGCGATGCGTTTTGTCGGCAAATGGGTCGGCAAGGCGCGCGGTATGGCGCGCCATTTCCGTGCAGGGCTCGACACGATGATGCGCGAGGCTGAGCTCGAAGAGCTCGAGAAGCAATGGCGCGCCCAGAACGATGCAATCATGCGCGAGTTTCCGCGCATCGACGATGCAGGTGCGGGTACGCCCCCGATTGTTGCAGCGCCGTTGACCGACGATACATTGCCGGAAAATCCCGATCACGCCGCCGCGGCGACGCGACCTGAAACGCATGACGTGCCGCCGCGCGATGGCCCGCTGCCGTGACCACGGAAGGTTCCGACACGATCGAGGACGGCGCCGGTGGCAAGATGCCGTTGCTCGATCATCTGGTCGAGCTCCGCTCGCGGCTTTTGAAATCGTTGATGGCGGTTGGGTTGGCGTTCGGGGTTTGTCTGTATTTTGCTCGGGAGATTTTTGGGGTTCTTGTCCATCCTCTTGTCGTGGCGGGGCAGGGCAAACTAATCTACACCCAATTATTCGAGGCGTTTTTCGTCGAGATCAAGGTCGCGCTTTTCGCGGCGATGATGATCGCTTTTCCGGTGATCGCGAACCAGCTTTGGAAATTCGTCGCGCCGGGTCTGTATCGCAAGGAAAAGCGCGCTCTGCTGCCTTTCCTGTTTGCGACCCCGGTGTTGTTTGCGGTGGGCGCCAGCTTCGCCTATTTCATCACGATTCCGATCGCGCTGAAATTCCTGCTCGGATATCAGGGCGAGGTCGGCGGCGTGACGCAGGAAGCGCTGCCGTCGGTCGGCAACTATCTGAGTTTTGTCATGCAGTTCATCATGGCGTTCGGCATCGCATTCCTGTTGCCGATCCTGCTGATGCTCATCGAACGATCGGGACTGGTGACGCGGCAGCAGCTCATTTCGGCGCGGCGCTATATGATCGTCGCGGCGTTTGCGGTCGCCGCCGTATTCACGCCGCCCGATATCCTGAGCCAGCTTTTGCTCGCGATCCCGCTCGTGTTTTTATACGAGATTTCGATCTTTGCGATCTGGTTTACGAGCCGTAATCGCAAGACAGGCGCCGAAGAGGCGCCTGTCGAGCCTCTCGAAGAGGCGTAGGGTAAGCGAAATACAGGGATAAGCGAACCCTGACCTCGATCAGTGGATGACTTCGCTACCGGCCTGGCCGACCGATTCGATATCGCGGCCTGCGCCCTTCACCGTATTGCAGCCAGCGACCAGAAAACTGGCGAGCAGGGTGAAGAGAATAACACGGACATTCGTCATTTTATCACCTCTCAGGGACAAGGTTGCAAAATGGCCCGGCACGCTTCGAGGGGGGGGGGGAGGGAATGCGGCCGGGCCAATGTTGCTGAGCAGCGCTGCGGGGGGGCGATGATCGCTGCTCGAATAGGAAACGACCGATGCAGGGGATAAGTTCCCGAAAAAAGCGGACGGTGTAAAAAAATTTTGCGATCGCTTCGAATCGCTTTTGAATCAGGTGGTTATTCAACCCATCGCCGTCAGGCCGCTGAGTACGGCCAGGCCCAGGAACGAGAAAAAGCCCATGATATCGGTCAGCGTCGTGACAAAGACCGCCGACGATACGGCGGGATCGATGTCGAACCGATCGAGCGTGACGGGCACCAATATCCCCGCCAGCCCCGCCACCAGATTGTTGATCAGCATCGCTGCCGCGATGACGCCGCCGAGCAGGACATTATCGAACAGCAGGGCGGTTCCCGACCCGATGAGTATGCCGAGCGACAGGCCGTTCACCGCCGCGATGCGGAATTCGCGCAGGATCATGCGCAGCGTGTTCGAGGCCGTTAGCTGATTGGTCGCGATCGCGCGAACCGTCACGGCCAGCGTCTGGGTCCCGGCGTTGCCGCCCATACCCGATACGATCGGCATCAGGACGGCGAGAAGGGCCAGTTTCGCGATCGCTCCCTGAAATATTCCGACGACCGACGCCGCCAGCATTGCGGTGCCGAGGTTGACGACCAGCCAGCTGAGGCGCGTGCGGATCGTCAGCGCGATCGGTTCGTTGATGTCGCCATCGCCGGCACCGGACAGGCGCAGAATATCCTCTCCGGCCTCTTCCTGAATGATATGGACGACGTCATCGACCGTGATCATCCCGACCAGACGGCCGGCCTTGTCGACGACCGCCGCCGATATCAGCGCATATTTCTGAAAGCGCAGCGCGACTTCTTCCTGATCCATATCGACCGGAATCAGCGTCTGTTCGCGCTTCATCAGATCGGCGATCGAAACGTCGCGAGGGGTCCGCAGAATCCAGCTCAGCTGGCAGGTGCCGACCGGGCGGTGCATGGGATCGACGACGAAGATTTCCCAGAAATCGGTGGCGAGATCGACGTCTTCGCGTAGCCGGTCGATCACGTCGCCGACCATGACATGTTCAGGCACCGCGACATATTCGCGCTGCATGAGGCGGCCGGCCGATTCTTCAGGAAAGGAAAGAGCATCCACGATCGCGGCGCGATCTCCGGGCTCCATCGCGTCGAGAACCGCCTGCTGTTCATCCTCCTCCATATCCTCGATGATCGCGACGGCGTCGTCGGTATCGAGTTCGGATGCGAGTTCGGCGACCTGTTCGGGCGCGAGGAGATCGATCAGTTCCTCGCGCACATAATCGTTCATTTCGGCGACGACATCTGCGGACAGCATGTCGCCAAGCACCGCGGCAAGCATAGGCCGCTCGTCGGAGCTCGCCAGTTCGAACAGGTCGGCAATGTCTGCCGGATGGAGGCGGCCGACACGCTCGCGCGCGGCCTCGCCTTCGCCCGCTTCGGCCAGTTCGATCACGTCGCGGACGAATTCGGGGCGCAACCGGTCGTCCTCGTCGAGTTCGGTTTCGACGTCGCGCTGCGGCTGGTCGCGGTCGGGTTCGCGGTTTTCGGTGAGGATCGTGTCGTCCGGGAGCAGGGGTTCTTCGCGTTTGTCCATCGCGGTCCTCCCTGAGTAATGCGGCGTCCGTGCCTCCCCCTAGTCCCGCAGGGGGGCGAAGGCAACGCCATGGCATTCGTTTGCGCATTTAGTACGTGGCTTTGGCCTTGGTCCCCGCTATGGCACCGCCAAATTCCCACGCCAGATTTCAATCAAGGAGCCAACCATGTCCGATCAGACGCTCACCCTTTCGCTGTCGACTGGCGATGTCGTCATCCGCCTGCGCCCCGATCTTGCGCCGCAGCATGTCGAACGCATCACGACGCTCGCCAAGGAAGGCTTTTACGACGATGTCGTCTTCCACCGCGTAATCCCCGGTTTCATGGCGCAGGGCGGCGATCCGACAGGCACCGGCATGGGCGGCAGCAAGCTGCCCGACCTGCCGCAGGAGTTCAGCGCCGAGCCGCATGTCCGCGGCGTGTGTTCGATGGCGCGTGCGCAGAACCCGAACAGCGCGAACAGCCAGTTCTTCATCTGTTTCGACGATGCGCGTTTCCTCGACCGCCAGTACACGGTGTGGGGCGAGGTGATCGAAGGCATGGACAATGTCGACGCGCTGCCGAAGGGCGAGCCGCCGCGCGAGCCCGGCAAGATCGTCAAGGCGACGGTGGCGTAAGTTCCTTTGGTAATCCTCCTCATGCCAAAGACATGGGGAGGGGGCCATGCGAAGCTTGGTGTAGGGGCGACAAGCGCAGCGAGCGCTGCGCGATTGCCCCCTCCGTCAGCCTCGCGGCCTGCCACCTCCCGATCGCTGCGCGACCGGGAGGATCGGCATGATCATTCCCTCACGAAGCCGTTCAGGCGTTCGCAGGCGGCGATCCAGTCTTCCTTGAATTGCTGAACGACCTGGCCGGCGCCCATGGCCTCGTTCATCAGACCGACTCCCTGGCCGACCCAATAGGTCGCCAGCGCCTTTGCGCCTTCGTGGCCCCCTTCGGACAGCTTGTCGACTTTGCGCAGCGCCGGTTCGCTGACCAGCGATTGCAGGGGCATCGGCAACGGCGTGGGCGCGTCCTCTGCCTCCCATGCATCGGTCCATGGCGAGCGGAGCTGGCGCGACGGCTTGCCGGTCCGGCTTTTCGACCGGACCGTGTCGCGCGACGAGGCGGCCAGCATCTTTTCCTTTACGACCGGATTGGTTTCGGCCTCGGCCGTGGTGAGCCAGACCGACCCGGTCCATGCGCCGTGCGCGCCCATCGCCATCGCCGCCGCCATCTGCCGTCCGGTGACGATCCCGCCGGCCGCGAGGATGGGTGTGCTGGCCCCTACGGCCTCGACCGCCGCCGCGACTTCGGGCACGAGCACCATCGTCGCGACCTCTCCGCAATGCCCGCCGGCCTCGCCGCCGGCCACGACAAGGATGTCGACGCCGGCGCGCACCTGGGTGAGCGCATGGTCGCGCGTGCCGACCAGCGCGGCGACGGGGACGTTGTGCTGCTTGCCGAGGTCGAGCATGAGCTGCGGTGGAACCCCCAGCGCATTGGCGATCAGCCCGATCGGATGGCGAAACGCGACCTCGAGCAGTTTTGCCGCGCCATCCTCGCGCATATTGTCGCCCAGGCTGCCGCCGGTGGCGGGCAGGGCGAGGTTCGAGTCATCGACGCCATGCTTGCTCAGCAGCCCGGCAACGAAGGCCTTGTGCGCATCGGGGATCGGCGGCAGCTCGCGGCGATCCTCGCCCTTGCCGGCGAAGCTGTTCGGGACGATCAGGTCGACACCATAGGGGCGGCCGCCGATATGATCGTCGATCCATGCCAATTCTTCCTCCAGCCGTTCGGGCGGTAGCGACGCGGCGCCGAAGACGCCCATGCCGCCGGCCTTCGACACGGCTACGACGACGTCACGGCAGTGGGAGAAGGCGAGCAGCGGGAATTCGATACCGAGCATCGCGCAGATGGGGGATTGCATGGGCGTTTCTCTCCATTTCCTTATTTGCAGCTATGTCAGCGCTAGTTGACGTAAACGTCAAGTTGATTTGCGCCGAAGCCGCTCTATCGCCGTTGGCATGAGCGAATTCTCCCTTCCCGGTTTCGATGCCGGCGCCTTCGTCCGCAGCACCCTTGGCGAGGATTTGTCGTCGGGAGGCGACATTACGTCGATGGCGACGATCCCTGCCGACGCCCTGTTTGCGGGGGTGATGGACAGCCGCGATGCCATTACCGTGGCGGGCCTGCCGCTCGCCGCGCTTTTCTTTCGCGCGCTCGACCCCGCGATGGACATCGAAATCCTCGTAGAAGAGGGCGCGCGGGTGCCGGCCGGCAGCGACCTGATGCGACTGTCGGGCCATGCCCGCGCGATGCTGACCGCCGAGCGGTCGGCGCTGAACACGGTCCAGCATTTGTCAGGCATCGCGACGATGACTCGGCAATATGTCGATGCGCTTGACGGGACAGGGGCGATCCTCCTCGACACGCGCAAGACGATTCCGGGTCTGCGCGTGCTCGAAAAATATGCGACGCGGATGGGCGGCGCGAGCAATCACCGCATGGGATTGTGGGACGCGGCGATGATCAAGGACAATCATGTCGCGGTCGCGGGATCGGTCGAAGAAGCGGTACGGCGCGCGGTGGACGCGGGGATCGAGCGGATCATCGTCGAAGTCGATCGCGTGGCGCAGGTCGAACCCGCGCTTGCGGCGGGCGCGACGCACCTGCTGCTGGACAACATGAGCCTCGACGAGCTGCGTGCGAGCGTGGCGCTTGTTGGCGGCAAGGTACCGACCGAAGCGTCGGGGGGCGTGCGGCTCGACACGATTCGCGATATCGGGGCGACGGGTGTGACCTATGTATCGGTGGGGCGTTTGACCCAGTCGGCGCCGGCGGCGGATATCGGGCTCGACTTTGCGCTGGCGTAGCGCGGTTGCCGCGGCGCTGGTGCTGGCACCGGCCGCGGCGCAGGCTCAGTCGCTTGCCTGCACGATCCCCGATCGTATCGCGATCCCGCGTCTGGAACAGCGGCCGCGCGACGAGCCGGTGCGCACGCCGGCGATCACCGGATACAAGCTGAGTATGAGCTGGTCGCCGCAGCATTGCGCAAGGGTTCGCAATCCGCGCGATGCGCGCGACCGCTTTCAGTGTTCGGGCGAGAATGGCCGTTTTGGATGGGTGCTGCATGGCCTGTGGCCCGAGGCGGATACGCCGGGCTATCCACAATGGTGCCGACCGGCGAAGATCGTGCCGCAGCCAGTGTTGAAGAAGCATCTGTGCATGACGCCGTCGGCGCAGCTTTTGCAGCATGAATGGGCGAAGCATGGGACGTGCATGAGCCCGCACCCCGCCGCGTATTTTCAGGCGGCTGCCATGCTGTTTCGGGCGGTGCGTTTTCCTGACATGGAAGCGCTGGCGGCCGACGCCCGGACCGCGAGAGATGTTCGCCGCGCGTTTGCCGCACGCAATCGGGGCGTGACGGAATCCATGGTGGCGGTGACCGCCGACCGCGACGGCTCGCTCAGCGAAGTAAGCCTCTGCCTTGGCCCGCGGATGCGGCCTCAGGCCTGCAAACCGTTCCAGAAAGGACTGGCCGATCGCAAGGCGGTGCGGATCCGCCGGATGCCCGGCGGTTAAGGAACGCGCCGGTAATCGTCCCGTCGCGGGACGCGGCTGCCGTTAACTCTTTTTTAACCTTATCGACTCGTTAACGCAGTCCTAGCCTCGCGGGCATGGACTCGGACGACCAGATCAATATTCGCGAGCGGTTGCGTCTGCATGCCGCACGCCAGCTCACCATCGCGCGGCTGAATGGGGCCGGAGATTGGCAGGGCGAGTTGCGCGAGACCTTGCGCGTGGACCGTGCCCTGCCGTCGCCATGGGCGCGAGGCAGCGATACGCGCCTGTTTGTGGAGAGCTTCGCCATCTTCTTCGTCGCGACGATGATGTTCCTGCTCTGACGGCAGGGGCCTAGTCGCAGGCCTTGTGCAGTTTCCAGGCGAGCCAGGCGGACAGAAGGCACATCGCGGCGACCATCAGCAAGGTGTCGTCGATGGTCAGGCCGAGCGCGATCAGGACGCTGAGCAACAGCGTCGCGGCGACCATGAAGCCCGAATTGACGATATTGTTGGCTGCGACGGTACGCGCCGTTTGCGACTTGGCGACCGTGGTGGTCAGGAAGGCGTAGAGCGGCACCACGAACATGCCGCCGGCCACCGCTATGCCCAGCAGATCGACGATGATGCGGTCGCCCGCCGTCAGCGACAGGAACTCGCGCCAGTCCATCAGGCTGCCGTCGCGGTGCGTCCAGCCCTTCACCGACCACCAGAGATCCAGCACGAAGAGCCCCATCACGATCACCGATCCGGGCGAATATCGCGCCGAAACATGGCCCTTGAGAAGCCGGTTGACGATGATCGATCCGATCGCGACGCCGACCGAGAATATGGCCGTGAACATCGTGGCGACCGTATTGTCGGCGCCCAATGCGTTTTTGACCAGCGGCGGAAATTGCGCCGCGAGGATCGCGCCGATCGCCCAGAAGAAGCTGATCGACACGATCGCGAGGAACAGGCGCGGGATATGCATCGTGCCGTTCACGAGCTGCCACGACGAACGCAGGACATTATGGTCGATGGCGAGCCCTTCGGCTTCCTTTTCCGGCGGCGCGGGGGGCACGTGCGACGCCGTCAACCGGCCGATGATCGCGACGCATATGATGCCGGGAATAGCAATATGCGGGGGCGTGAGGCCGCCGACGATCGAGCCGCCCAGAATGGCGATATAGGTGCCCGCCTCGACCCATCCGGTGCCGGCGAGAACTTCGTCCTCCCCCAGATGCTGGGGCAGGATTGCGTATTTGATGGGGCCGAAAAAGGTCGAATGCATACCCATCGAAAACAGCGCGAGCAGCATCAGCGGGACATTGTGTAACCAGATGCCCGCCGCGCCGACGATCATAATCCCGATCTCGGCGGTCTTGATGAGGCGAATCAACCGCGTCTTGTCGGTGCTGTCGGCCAGCTGTCCGGCGAGCGCCGAGAAGAGGAAGAAGGGCAGGATGAAAAGTCCGCCGGCTAGCGCGTTGAACCACGCCTCGGTTTCCGGATCCTTGTAGATGGTGAAGGTGGCGAGGATCACCATCGCCATCTTGTAGAAATTGTCGTTGAAGGCGTTGAGGAACTGCGTGGCAAAAAGGGGCAGGAACCGGCGTTGCTTCAGCAGCACAAGGGAACCGGTCATTGAAAATCCACTTTTGCAGCCCGACATTTCGACATCACGCTCGCCGAATAATCTTCGTTTCGGCAATCCTGTTGTCGTGCGGGGGGCTTATCGGTTAGGGCTTTCGGGGTCAAAGCCCATTTTGGAACGGATAAGCCACCGGCGGTCATGCTGAGTCTTCCCAATATCCTGACGCTGTCGCGCATTCTGGCGGTTCCTATCCTGCTGTTCCTTCTGTGGCCGGGTGTCGCCGAAGGGTCGTTGCAGCCCAAGCCGGTCGATTATGCGTTCGCGTTCGGGCTCTACTGCCTGATGGGCATCACCGATTATTTTGACGGTTATGTTGCACGGTCGCGCGGCATCGTGTCGCGACTGGGAGCTTTTCTCGATCCGATCGCCGACAAGATCATGATCGCGGCGGTTATCCTGCTCCTGGTCTTTACCTGCGATATCGCCGGCTATCATGTCATCGCGGCGCTGATGATCCTGCTGCGTGAAATCATCGTGTCGGGCCTTCGCGAGTTTCTTGCGACCTTGCAGGTGTCGATGCCCGTGACCCAACTCGCCAAATGGAAGACGACCTTTCAGCTGGTTGCCTTTGGCGCGTTGATCCTGGCGGGGGCGTTGCCCGCGATGGAATGGATCAAGGCGGTGGGGCTTGTGTCGCTGTGGGGGGCGGCGGTGCTGACGCTGATTACCGGCTGGGACTATCTGCGCGTCGGCCTGAAGCATATGGATTGAGGGCATGGCGCTGACGATCAGCTATTTCGCCTGGGTGCGCGAACGGATGGGGATCGGCGAGGAGTCGATCGAACGACCGGTCGGAGTCTCGACGGTGGCGGACCTGATCGCATGGCTGGCCGCGCGCGACGAACGGGGCGGCCTGACCTTTTCCGAACCCGGCCGCGTTCGCGCGGCGGTCGATGGTCGCATGGCCGGACCGGGCACCGCGTTGGGCCGTGATATCGCCCTGTTCCCGCCAGTGACGGGCGGATGATCCGCGTCGCCGTTCAGGATGCCGCGATCGACATCGCGGCCGAACTCGACATCCACGATGCCGGCGGCCATGGCGCGAGCGCGAGTTTCATCGGACGGGTCCGCGGCGAGGGCGACCTTGTCGAGCTGTTTCTCGAGCATCATCCGTTACTGACCGAGGCGGGGCTTGCCGATGTAGCGCATGTCGCGGCCGACCGATGGTCGCTGTCGGCGTTGACGGTTGTCCACCGGGTGGGAGCGATGGCGCCGGGCGACACGATCGTGTTCGTTCTTGCGAGCAGCGCCCATCGTGCGGAGGCGCTGGCGGCGTGCGAATATCTGATCGATCGGCTCAAGACCGATGTGATGCTGTGGAAACGCGAGCGTTTTGTCGACGGGCGGAGCGCGTGGGTGGAACCGCGCGAGGGCGACCGCAAGCGCGCCGCGCGCTGGGACTGACTCAGTTTGCCTGATGCTTGCGGAATATATCCGCGAGTAGCCTGAACTCCTCGGCCCGCGGGCTCCCCTTGCGCCAGACCAGCGCAATGGTGCGCCAGTCATGGTCCGAATCCAGCGGCCGCGTATCGATGTCGGTATGGTCGAGTATCCCGGCCTCGATGGCCATTTGCGGCAACATGGTGATGCCGAGGCCGTTATCGACCATCTGGACAAGGGTGTGGAGCGAGGTGCCCATCATCCGCGCGCCGGCGCGCAGTTCCGGACGGTTGCAGGCCGCGAGCGCATGGTCCTTCAGGCAATGACCGTCCTCGAGCATCAGCATCTGTGCCGGGTCGATCTGATCGGCGCTGACCATCGCGGGCAGATCTTCGGCCTGATCGCCGGGGAAGGCGACGAACAGCGCGTCGTCGAACAGGGTTTCGCTCTCCACATCGCCGCAGGCGTAGGGAAGCGCGAGGAGAACGCAATCGACCGTGCCGTGATGGAGCGATTCGCACGCCTGCGCACTCGGTTCCTCGCGCAGGAAGAGCTTGAGCGAAGGCCGCTCCTTGCGAAGGCGCGGCAGCAGGCTGGGAAGGAGGAAGGGGGCGATGGTCGGGATGACGCTCATCCGCAGTTCGCCGACGAGCGGCGCGGCGGCTGCGGCTGCCATATCGGCGAGTTCCTCGGCCTCGCGGAGGACGCGGTGCGCCTTTTCGACGATCGCGTTGCCCAGTCCGGTGAAACGGACGACGCGGCGCGTCCGTTCGACCAGCGTTTGGCCGAGCAGGGTTTCAAGCTCGCGAATACCGGCGGACAGCGTCGACTGGGTGACGTTGCAGGCATCGGCCGCACGGCCGAAATGCCCATGTTCGTGGAGCGCGACGAGATATTGCATCTGCTTCAGCGAGGGCAGGTAATTGTGCATTGATCGGATATAGCAATGAATTTCCCGATTTTAAACAATCCTGCCGATGGACATTCGCGACCAATATGGTGGTGTTTGATGCTGGCCGGCGGGGCGGCTTCATCGCTAAGCCGGTAGCGGGAGAAACCGATGGAGATTTCGCGATTCCTGATTGGCGGCGTGGCCAGTGCGCTTTTGCTGACCGGTGGCCTCTTCATGTGGAAGGGGTACAGCCAGATCGCCGATGAGGAGGTGTTGCCTGCGCCTCCGCCGGCACTGGCCGCGATCCCGGTCGCCGGTGCCAATGCCCCGAAACGCGGTGTGGCGCCACCCGAGTTGCCGGCGGCGAAAGAGGCGTCGCGGGAGGAGCGCCGCTTCAACCGTTTCGATCGCGACCGCAACAACAGGATCAGCCGGGTGGAACTGATGGCGTCGCGCACGGCCGCGTTTCGCAAGCTCGATAAGGACGGCAACAATTTGCTGACGTTCGAGGAGTGGGCCGCGGCGACGGGCGAGCGCTTTGCCGGGGCCGATGCCGACAAATCGGGCGATTTGACGCGGGTTGAGTTCGCGACGACGGCGCCGAAACGGGCCGCGAAGCCGAAATGCGGATGTTGAAGACGGGGACTTTTTCTGTCGTCGGTGCGGCGAAGCCTATGCCGCGGCACCTTCCGCGGCCCTGATCCAGGCCGCTAACGCCTGTCCCGCACGCTGCGTATAGCCGAGCTTGCGGTCCTTTTTCCGGATATCCTCCGCGAGCGGCGGGAACAGGCCGAAATTGACGTTCATCGGCTGATAGCTCGCGGCGTCAGCGCCGCCCGTGATGTGACCAAGCAGGGCGCCGAGCGCGGTCTCGGGCGGCGGCGGCGGAAGTGTGCGGCCGGCGAGTTCGGCCGCCGCGAAGCGCGCGGCGACGAGGCCGATCGCCGCGCTTTCGACATAGCCCTCGCAGCCGGTAATCTGGCCGGCGAAGCGGATATGCGGCGCCGATTTGAGTCGAAGCTGGTCGTCGAGCAGGTCGGGCGAGCGGATGAAGCTGTTGCGGTGAAGCCCACCGAGGCGAGCGAATTCGGCCTTTTCGAGGCCCGGAATGGTCCGGAACAATTCCACCTGCGCGGCATGTTTGAGCTTGGTCTGAAAGCCGACCATGTTCCAGAGCGTGCCGAGGGCGTTGTCCTGGCGCAACTGAACCACGGCGTAGGGCCAGCGCCCGGTGCGCGGATTATCGAGTCCGACGCCCTTCATCGGGCCGAAGCGCAGGGTTTCGGGGCCGCGTTCGGCCATGACCTCGATCGGCATGCAGCCTTCGAAATAGGGCGTGTCGGTTTCCCAATCCTTGAATTCGGTCTTGTCGCCATCGATCAGCCCCTGGACGAAGGCATGATACTGATCCTTGTCCATCGGGCAGTTGATATAATCCTTGCCGTCGCCGATCGGCCCGACCTTGTCCCAGCGGCTCGCCATCCACGCGACGTCCATGTCGATGCTGTCGCGATAGACTATGGGCGCGATCGCATCGAAAAAGGCGAGGGCGTCCTTGCCGGTCGCGACACCGATGCTCTCGGCGAGCGACGCGGCGGTGAGCGGGCCGGTCGCCACGATGGTCGCCCCCTCGGCTGGCAGCGTATCGATGCGTTCGCGGACGATGGTGACGTTGGGGTGCTGCAACAATGCCCGGGTCACGCCGCCGGAAAACAGGTTGCGGTCGACCGCGAGCGCCGACCCTGCCGGGACCTTGGTCGCGTCGGCTTCCCGCATGATGATCGATCCGAGCGCGCGCATCTCGCGGTGGAGCAGACCGACCGAGTTGCTGTCGCCGTCGTCGCTGCGAAAGCTGTTCGAACAGACCATCTCGGCCAGCGTGTCGCCCTGATGCGCCGGGGTCATGTCACCGCCGCCGCGCATTTCGGAGAGGCGCACTTGATAGCCGGCCTCGGCGAGCTGCCATGCCGCTTCCGAGCCCGCGAGACCGCCGCCGATGATGTGAATGTCGTGACCCATTTACCCTGACCGTTGACTTGCGCTTGTGGAGCCGCGCACTAGGCCGGTTGAACACAAGATGCAAAGGGGCGCCGAATGGACACGGAACGGGGTTGGGATCGCGCACGGGGACTGTGGTGGCTGGCGCTGATCGGCGGAATCAGTTTCTTTGTCGCGGTGCATGAACATTGGACCGGCCCGGCAATCTGGGTGTGGAAGACGACCGGCGTCGCCTTCCTGGCTGTGTGGGCGGCGGCGAATGCCCGCGAGAAGAATGGCTGGCTGATCGCGGCGGCGCTGGGTTTTGGTGCGCTTGGTGACTATCTTCTCGATGCGAGGGGCCTCGTCACTGGCGCGGCGGCGTTTGCCATCGGGCACCTGATCGCGATCACCCTGTATCTGACCAATCGGCGCGCGCAGATGACGGGATCGCAGCGATTGCTGGGCGTGCTGACCATTCCCGCGACGCTGGTGATCGTCTGGGCAATGTTGAGCCCCGCACCCGGCTGGTGGCATGCCGCCGTCTATTCGTTGTTCGTCGCGGCGATGGCCGCCGCGGCATGGACCAGCCGATTCCCGCGGTATCGCACCGGGATCGGCGCCATGCTGTTCCTTGCGAGCGATCTTTTCATTTTTGCGGGCGAGGGCGAAGTGTTGTCGCGCAAGGTTACGATGTGGCTGGTCTGGCCGCTGTATTTCGGCGGGCAGGCGCTGATCGCCTGGGGCGTGGTGAAGACGCTGGCGAGCGAGGCTCGCAACAACTGACGACAGCGGGAATCCGTGCGACGCCGTGCGCATGTCACGGTTGCGCGGGTGCGCGAGGGACGGCGCGATTTCAGGTCAGGCCCCGTCCCACGCGGCGATCGTCGTGCGGTGGAGCAGGCGGTCATGACCGTCATAGCCCCCGGTGGCGCGGTGGAGAACCGACCGATTGTCCCACATGACGAGCATGTCGGGTTCCCATTCGTGGGAATAGCGAAACTCTTCGCGGCCCTGCCACTGGATGAGGTCGTAGAGGAGAGGGAGGCCGTCGGCATCGTCGAGGCCGTCGAAACCGATGATATAGCCGGCGCAGCCGAACAGCCCCTTGCGTCCGGTTTCGGGATGTTCGCGAACAAAGGGATGGCGCTGTGTTTCGAGCGCCTCGTCATCCGAGCGGATGTCCATGCTGCGGCCCTTGTCATGGGCCCCGTACATGCCCGAAGGGGCATAGCCGGCCCGCGCACTGTGGATCGCCTGCAGCCCCTCGACACGCGCGCGCAGATCGGCCGGCATCGCGTCGAGCGCGGCGTGCTGGTTCGAAAATTCGGTGTTGCCGCCCACCGGCGGAATGGTGATGCCGAAGAGGCAGGTGCCCGCAGGCGGCCGCGCCTGAAAGCTCCAGTCGCTGTGCCAGTTCTCGGCGAATAGCGGAGCGGTTTCGTCGGCCCGGCGTTTCACCGCGATGATATGGTCGCGGCCCGGAATCGGGCGGATGAAAGGATCGTCGCCAAAACCGCCGAAATAGCCCGTGAAGCGTTCCAGATCATCCTCGTCCATTTTCTGGTCGGGGAAGGCGAGGACGTGGTGATCGAGCCAGGCCGCACGGATGTCGGCGACCGTATCGGCGCCGAGCGGCTGCGTCAGATCGATACCGGTGACACGCGCGCCGCAGGACTGGCCGCTGGGGATGATGGTGAGGGTCATGGCGCGATGCTGCGCCTGTTGTGGCGCGAGGTCAATCGATGGAGGAGATCGGCCGCCGGAGTGCCTCGCGCTCGCCGTTTCATCGGCCGTGGATGAATTTTGTCGTTCTGGCGGCGCGCCGCTTTTCTGCTACATGCAGGCAATGGGGGTATCCACGGGGCGTGCGCGCCCGGTTCAAGGCGGAGAATTGCAGATGAATACCCTGACGAAAATGGCGATGTCGCTGGGGCTTGGCGTGGCGCTGGTCGCCATCCCCGCGCAGGGCATCGCGGCGCTCCAGCAAGGGGCAAAGGCACCCGATTTCACCCTGAACGCCGCGGAGGGCGGCAAGCCTTTTACGCTGTCTTTGAAGCAGACGCTGAAGAAGGGCCCGATCGTCCTCTATTTCTTTCCCGCCGCTTTCACGACCGGATGCACGATCGAAGCCCATCTGTTCGCCGAGGCGAGCGATGACTTCAACCGGCTGGGCGCGCGCGTCGTTGGCGTGACCGCTGGCAATATCGACCGAGTCGCCGAATTTTCCAAATCGGAATGCCGGGACAAATTTGCCGTTGCCGCGGACCCCGGAGCGAAGGTTGCGGCGAAATATGACACCGCCGTGCAGGGCCCCAATCAGGCGATGTATTCCAGCCGGACCTCGTTCGTGATCGCGCCCAACGGCACGATCCTGCTGAGCTATACCGATCCGAAGCCGCAGGCGCATATCGAAAAGACCATGGCGGCCGTTCGCGCGTGGAAGGCCAAGCATCGCTGATCCGCACGCAAGGGTCGTCGTTTCCGAGGTCGTCGTTCCCGGTCTTGCCGGAGACGGCGGCTGCGAACTCGACCCGCCTTCCGGCTTTCGCCTGGGATGACGGGAGGGTCAGTCGCGTCGTTGCAGGCTGATCACCGCGTGGATCGGCAGTTCGGCGTAAAGGTGGGGGAACAACACGCCGCCGCGGGATTCCTCCCAGCGGATCGCGTCGCCGAACTGGACGAGATCGACCTCGGCGATCATCAGGCAGCTTTGTCCCGCGAAATGCCTGGCGATCGTGCCTTCAAGCTGTTCGGCGGTCGACAGGTGGATATAGCCGTCGGCGATATCCACCGGTGCGCCGCGGAACACGCGCTCGCGCTCGAAATCGGCCCACTGATGCTGTGTCAGCACCTTGAAGGCCGTCAATGCGCTCATGCCGAGGGCGTTTCGTCTGGTGTCGGAATCTCCGCTTCCGGCGCTTCGACGTCAGCCGCGTCCACATCGTCCTCGTCGCTGTCCTCGATCAACGCCGCCGAAACGACATGTTCGCCCTCCGCGACGTCGAACAATCGCACCCCGGCCGAACCGCGACCGATGACGCGCAGGCTGTCGAGGCCCATGCGGATGAGCTTTGCCTGATCGGTAACCAGCATCAATTGATGCGCCTGCGTCGCGGGGAAGCTTGCGACAACGGGGCCGTTACGGCCGATATTGTCGATGTTGGTGATCCCCTGACCGCCACGGCCGATGCGGCGATATTCATAGGCCGACGACAGCTTGCCATAGCCGTTCGCGCAGATCGTCAGGATGAACTGTTCGCGGCTTGCCAGTTCGGCAAAGCGGTCGGCGTCCATGTCGGGCGCGCCGTCCTTTTCGGCTTTCCACGGGGCAAAGCGCAGATAATCCTCACGCTCGTCCTGATCGCGCATGCCGCCGCGGTGGACGATCGACAGCGAAATCACCTCGTCGCCGCTCGCAAGGCGCATGCCGCGTACGCCGGTGGAGTTGCGGCTCTGGAACTCGCGGACGTTGTCGCCGGCAAAGCGGATCGCCTTGCCCTGCCGCGTTGCGAGCAGGACGTCGTCATTTTCCTCGAGCAAAGCGACGCCGATCAGCCGGTCGTCCTCATCCTCGCCTTCGAACTTCATCGCGATCTTGCCGTTCGAGGGCACGTTGGTGAAGGCGTCCATGCTGTTACGACGCACATTGCCCTTTGCGGTTGCAAACATGACGTGCAGCTTGCCCCACTCTGCTTCGTCCTCGGGCAGGGGGAGCACGGTCGAAATCGTCTCGCCCTGCGCCAGCGGCAGCAGGTTGACCATCGGGCGGCCGCGCGTCGCGGGTCCGCCTTCCGGCAGGCGCCATACCTTCAGACGGTACACCTTGCCCGCAGTCGAGAAGAACAGCACCGGCGTGTGGGTCGAGGTGACGAACAGTTCGGTGACGACATCCTCGTCCTTTGTCGCCATGCCGGCGCGGCCCTTGCCGCCACGGCGCTGGGCGCGGAAGGTGTCGAGCGGCGTGCGCTTGATATAACCGTCGAGGGTGACGGTGACGACCATCTCTTCGCGTTCGATCAGATCCTCGTCGTCGATCCCGTCGGCGGCGGGCGCGACGAGCGTGCGACGCGGGGTGGCAAACTCGTCGCGGACGGCGACCAGCTCCTCCCGCATCACCGCATAAAGCTTTTCGCGATCGGCCAGAATGGAAAGAAGTTCCGCAATTTCGGTCGCCAGCTCGCTGAGTTCCTTGCCGATTTCGTCACGGCCAAGTGCTGTGAGGCGATGCAGGCGAAGATCGAGGATCGCCTTTACCTGCGTTTCGGACAGGCGATAGGTGGCGCTTTCCTCCATCTCGCCCTCGATCGCTTCGACGAGGCGGATATAGGGCGCGATTTCCCCGATCGGCCATTCGCGGGCGAGCAAAGCCTCGCGCGCCGCGGCCGGGCTCGACGATCCGCGAATGATGCGGACGACTTCGTCGAGGTTGGACACGGCGACGACAAGACCGAGCAAGATGTGAGCGCGGTCGCGCGCCTTTGCGAGTTCGAACTTGCATCGGCGGGTGATCACCTCCTCGCGGAAGGCGATGAAGGCCGTCAGGATATCCTTGAGGCCGAGCATTTCGGGGCGCCCGCCCCGGATCGCGAGCATGTTCGCCGGAAAGCTCGACTGTGCCGGCGTGTGGCGCCAGAGTTGGTTGAGAACGACTTCAGCGGTCGCGTCGCGCTTCAGCTCGATGACGACACGGACGCCCTCGCGGTTCGATTCGTCGCGAATGTCCGCAACTCCTTCGATCCGCTTGTCGCGCGCCGCTTCGGCGATTTTTTCCACGAGGCCCGATTTGCCGACCTGATAGGGAATCGATGTCAGCACGATCGACTGGCGGTCGTTTCGGCCTTCCTCGATGATATGCGTCGAGCGCATCATGATTGATCCGCGGCCGGTCATATAGGCGTTTCGCGCGCCGCCTTGACCCAGCATCATCGCGCCGGTCGGGAAGTCGGGGCCGGGCACGATCGCCATCAGGTCTTCAAGTGAAATCGATGGGTTATCGATCGTTGCGAGTGTCGCGTCGATGACTTCGCCGAGATTGTGCGGCGGGATATTGGTCGCCATCCCGACCGCGATCCCGCCCGCGCCGTTGACGAGAAGGTTCGGGAAACGCGCCGGCAAAACCGTCGGTTCGTCGCGGCTCGCGTCATAGTTTGGCTGGAAGTCGACCGTATCCTTGTCGAGGTCGTTCAGCAGCACCATCGCGGTCTTGGCGAGGCGTGCCTCGGTATAGCGCATCGACGCCGGTGGATCGGGGTCCATCGAGCCGAAATTGCCCTGGCCATCGATTAGTGGAACGCGGAGCGACCAGTCCTGCGTCATGCGTGCGAGCGCGTCGTAGATCGCGCTGTCGCCATGTGGGTGATAGTTGCCCATCACGTCGCCGACGATCTTCGCCGATTTCTTGTACGGACGGCCCGGAATGAAGCCGCCTTCCTGCGCCGCGTACAGGATGCGGCGATGCACCGGCTTCAGGCCGTCGCGCACATCGGGCAGCGCGCGGCTGACGATCACGCTCATCGCGTAATCGAGGTACGAGGTCTTCATTTCCTCGACGATATTGATCGGTGAAACGCCGTCGTCCGACGGCGGCAAATGCGAATTTTCTTCGGTCAAAGCCCGGCCTTTTTCTGCTCTTTCGGGAGATGGGTTTGGCCTAGCCGATGGGGGCCGGCAATGCCAGTGATTCGGTGATTTTCCGGGAGATTTTTTGCGATCGCGAGCGCGGTCGAAAATCGGCGCCAAGCATGGCTGTGTGTGACGTCATGGTGCACGATATGCCGCTTGCCAATTGCGGCTTCGCGCCTAAAGCTCGCCGCCATGATCGATTGCCTGCCCGGGGGGCGTCCGTGACCCTGATCGCGCTGGTCGGTGCCAGCGAAACGCTGCCCGATGGCAGTCTGCGGGCGCTTGTCACGGTGGCAGGCGAGACGCTGATCGAGCGGCAGGCGGCGCGGCTGGCCGACGTCGGCGTGACGCACGTCGCCGTCGCCGTCGCCGCGGTCCCCGCCGACCTGTTGGCGACCTGCGATCGTATCCGGCGCAGGGGGCTGAAAGTGACGCCGGTGCGTACGGCGGCGGACCTTGTCCCGCTGGTCGAAGGCGACGACCGGATTATCCTCGTCGCCGATGGTCTGCGCGCGGGCGGAACGCATTATGCGGCGATCGCGAAGCCGGGGTCGCCCGCCATCCTAGTGACCGGCGATACGATGCTGACGCAAGGATTCGAACGGATCGACGCGACGCGGCGGTGGGGCGGGCTTGCGAGCATATCGGAGCCCATGGTGACCGAACTGGCTGCGATGCCGGGTGAGTGGGACATGATGCTGACGCTGCTGCGGCTGGCGGTTCAGGCGGGGTCGCGCCGGCTCTATTGCGAGCCGGCGCTGTTCGAGCAGGGAGAGATCGCGATCGTTACCGATCGGCCGACCGCCGCGTTGATCGAGCAATCGAGCCTACAACAGGTCGAATATGGCGGCATGGGGCTTGGGCGATCGGCGGTGATGATGCCGCTCGTCCGATTGGCGGGCCCCTTGCTGGTACGGTCGCCGAAAACTGCGCGCTATCTTCCTTATATAACAGCGCTTTTATGGATATCGGTAGCGCTTCTGGCAGCGAGCGGACTGGCCGCGGCGGGGGCGCTGGTTGCCGTGCTTGGCGGGCTTTGCCTCGCGGCGATGCGGTTCCTGTCGGCCTTTCGGGCGGAAAGCGCGGTGCAGGACCGGGGACGCGACGTCATCCGCATCTTTGGCTGGATCCTGCTTGGTCTTTACCCCTGGTTGCTTTCGCTGGGCGGTCCCGATCACCTGATGCCGCGCTTCTCCGAGGCCGCACTGGCGCCGTGCCTGGCGGCGGCGATCCTGCTCGCCCGTTCGCTCTATGAAGATTCGGGCGAGCGAAGGCGCTTTCACTGGCTGCTGCCCGATGCCGACCAAGCGTGGATGATGCTGGCACCGGCGCTGATTTTTGGATTTGCGACCCTGATGTTCGCGATCCTGCCGCTTTTGGCGCTGTTGCAGATTCTGCTCTGGCTGCGGCTCGCCAGACGGCCAGAGCCGCGCTAAAACAAAGCGCTTCAAGGTTTAACGCCTATTAACGACATGCTGCTATCCGCGAGTGTGCATGGCTGACGCTTTCTCCTCGCCCGGTATCGACCTGCCGTCGCCGACACTGTCGGCGCGCCTGCGCGAGCTGGCGACCTTTCTGACCGCACCGGCAGTGGGTAGACTGACCGAGGAGCAGCGCGCGCTGTCGCTGGGCATCGCGCGCCGCCTCGTCGCCGACGTGGCGGCGGAACTCGGCGGCGAAATCGACGCGGCAATGCTGTGGAGAGATTGGCTGCGGGGCGGCGTGCCCGGCGCCGACCGGCTCACGGCCGCCTGCTTTGCGCGCGCGGAGGAGCATCGCTGGCGCGAGTTGTCGGCGCATCGCGCCGGATCGCCCGTACCGTCGGCCGAGGCAACGGGGGATGTCGATGCGCCAGCCCCCGATCCTGATCCGCCCTCCGACGTCGATCGGGCCTATCTGGCGCTACAGATCGCCGATCGGAGGCGCTTCGACAGCTATGGCAATCCATGCCTGGCATTGTCCGATGTAGACGCGGAGTTGCTGCGCGGCCTGGTGCTGGACATTTCCGCCTGGCGGCTCGCGCAGCCGGACAATGAGAGCGCACTTGCCGCCGATCTGGGTGAAGCGGTGCGTTTTGTGATCGAGCGTCATGAAGTCAAGCGCGGGATCGACCGCGCAGCGAAGGTCTATTACGACCAGCTTGTCCAGCAAGGCAATCTGGTCGATGCGGCAAGCACTGCGATCTCACGCCACGATTGGGTCGCACTTATCGCGCTGGCGGCGGCGGCAAGCCGGCGGCCCTACGCCGACACCGCGCTGTTACTGTTGAGCGCAGAGGCAGCCGCGTTGCCGCAGGTGCTTGCGCCGCTGCGCCTCGATCGCGCGGCGATCGGGCCGCTGGAAGCGTCTTTGACGCTGCTGCCGGCGCGCGCCGTCGCGGGAGGGGATGGCGATGAGTGACCGGATCATCCATGGACGCCTTGATCGGGCCGGAGTGCTGGTCAGCGCCGACGCACCGCTGTTGCGGTTGCAGCAGCGCGCCGGGGCCGGGGTCGGCAAACCGCTGGCACTGCCCCATCTGGCGCGGCTCGTCGCGCTTGCCCAGCGATTGCAGCGCGACATTTCACGGCCACTTTATGCCGCCGATGATCATAGCGACATTCACGCTCTGGTCCGCATCATTCCCGACGAGGAAGGGGCAAGCCTCGAGATCAGTGACTGGCGCACACGCCCGACGGTGCAGTCGCAGATGCCGGCGATGGGCGACCTGACGGCGCGACCCGATAGCTGGAGCTGGGAATGCGACCAGCAATTGCGCATGGTTGCGCTTCGCGAAGGTGCGGGTGCGCCCTATGCGCCGGACGATTGGGAAGCGCGATCCCTGTCCGAGCTGTTCGAATTGCAGCCGGACGAGGACGGGCGCTTTCCCGTGCTGCGCGCGCTGGCGCGCCAATCGGCCTTCGAGGGACAGAAGGTTCGCGCCGATAGCGGCGATCGCCGCATTGCGATGACCCTGACCGGTGAACCTCTGTTCGACGCGACGGGGCGTTTTACCGGCTTTCGTGGAACCGCAGGAGCCGGAGCCGATCCGGAGGCGAGTGCGGCGCCGGACAATGCGGCGCCCGTCGATCCCGCGTTCGGATCGCTGCCGCTGTCGGATCCGCAATTCGGACGGCGCATCGATGGCGCGCTTCGCGGTCCGCTGAGCCGGATCATCGCGACGGCAGAGACGATTTCCGGGCAGTTCGACGGTCCGATCCGGGCCGACTATGCCCGCTATGCCGGCGATATCGCGCATGCGGGGCGCCACCTTCTGGGGCTGGTCGATGATCTGGCCGACCTGCAGAATATCGAAAAGCCCGGATTCAAGGCGGCGGCGGACGAAATCGACCTTGGCGATCTGGCGCGCCGTGCGGTCGGCCTTCTCGGCATGAAGGCGGAAGAGAAGGGGATTCGCATCGATGCCCCCCGTACAGACGACAAGATGCCCGCGACGGGTGAGTTTCGCCGCGTGTTGCAAGTGCTGTTGAACCTGCTGGGCAATGCAATCCGCTATTCACCGGAAAATTCGCAAATCTGGATCCGGGTCGATCGCGAAGGCGACGAGGCACGGGTTACCGTCGCGGATCAGGGTCAGGGAATTTCCAGCGAACAGCAGGCGGTGGTTTTCGAAAAGTTCGAGCGCCTGGGTCGCACCGATACCGGCGGTTCGGGCCTTGGCCTTTATATCGCCCGGCGCCTGGCGCGTGCGATGGACGGCGACCTTGTCGTGGAAAGCGCCCCGGGACAGGGAGCGCGGTTTACGCTCAGCCTGCCGGCGCGGGACGCCTGACGCGCAGACGGAATCGAAAACGGCGACGCGGGGCACCGCGTCGCCGTTTCCAGTTTTCTGCCGGAAGCAGTCCGTTTAGCGCTTGTCGACAGGAACGAAGGGGCGCTGTGCCGGGCCGGTGTAAAGCTGGCGCGGGCGGCCGATCTTTTGCGCGGGGTCCGAAATCATTTCGTTCCACTGCGCAACCCAGCCGACGGTGCGGGCCAGCGCGAACAGCGCCGTGAACATCGTCGTCGGGAATCCGATAGCCGACAGGATCACGCCCGAATAGAAATCGACGTTCGGGAACAGCTTCTTTTCGACGAAATAGCTGTCGTTCAGCGCCATTTCCTCGAGCTGGAGTGCGACTTCGAAGACCGGGTCGTTGACCTTGAGCGCGTCGAACACCTCGCGGACCGTTTTTTGCATCACGGTCGCGCGCGGGTCGTAGTTCTTGTAGACGCGGTGGCCGAAGCCCATCAGGCGGAACGGATCGTCCTTGTCCTTCGCGCGGGCGATATACTCGGGAATACGTTCCGGACGGCCGATTTCGCGGAGCATGTTGAGCGCCGCCTCGTTCGCGCCGCCATGCGCCGGGCCCCACAGGCAGGCGATGCCCGCCGCGATGCAGGCGAAGGGATTGGCGCCCGACGAACCGGCAAGGCGGACCGTCGAGGTCGAGGCATTCTGTTCATGATCGGCGTGCAGGATGAAGATGCGGTCGAGCGCGCGTTCGACGGCGGGCACGACTTCATATTCCTCGGCCGGAACGCCGAAGGTCATGCGCAGGAAATTGCCCGTGTAGCTGAGCTTGTTGTCCGGATAGACGAACGGCTGACCGACCGAATATTTATACGCCATCGCCGCAATGGTCGGCATTTTCGCGATCAAGCGGTGGCTGGCGATCATCCGCTGGTGCGGATCGTGGATTTCGGTCGAGTCGTGATAGAAGGCGCTGAGCGCGCCGACGACACCGCACATGACCGCCATCGGATGGGCGTCGCGGCGGAAGCCGTTGTAGAAGGTTGCGAGCTGTTCGTGCAGCATCGTGTGGCGCGTGATCGTATTGTCGAAATCCGCAAGTTCCTGCGCGTTCGGCAGTTCGCCGTTCAGCAGCAGATAGCAGGTTTCCATGAAGCTGGAATGTTCGGCCAGGTCGCCGATCGCGTAGCCGCGGTGGAGCAATATGCCTTCGTCGCCATCGATGTAGGTGATCTGCGATTCGCAGCTTGCGGTCGAGGTGAAGCCCGGATCATAAGTGAAGGCGCCGGTCTGCGCGTAGAATTTGCGGATATCGACGACATCGGGGCCGACCGTGCCCTTCAGCACCGGATTTTCGACCGTGGTGTCGCCCAGGGTGATTTTTGCAGTATCTGTCATATTCTTCCCCTGTAGAGGCGGCGAAAAGCGTTGCGTTACGCCCCTGCCGGATAATTGTGCGCTGCGTCAAGTCGCGCCAGGCTCGCGTCGCGGCCAAGCAGCAGCAAGACGTCGAAAATTCCCGGAGATACCGTCCGTCCAGTCAGCGCAGCGCGCAAAGGCTGTGCAAGTTTTCCCAGCCCGATGCCGGCCGACTCGCTTGTTTGGCGAACCGCGGCTTCCAGATTTTCGGTATTCCAGTCGCCCAGCCCGCGCAGCGCGTCCGTGACGCTGGCGAGCACTCCCTCCGGCGCATCCTTTAGCACCTGCGCCGCCTTTTCGTCCACTGCCAGTGGCGTCGTTTCGAACAGGAAAAGCGCACCCTCGGCAATCTCGCCCAGCGTCTTCGCGCGGGGCTTCAGCGATTCCATCGCGCGCGCCAGCAGGTCGCGGTCGGCATCGCCCAGCGCCTGGCCAACAAGCGTTTCGACGCGCGGCGCGACAAGGCCGGCCAGACGCGCGTTGTCGGCCTCGCGAATATAATGGCCGTTGAGGTTTTCTAGCTTCTTGAAGTCGAAGCGCGACGGCGAGCGGCCGACATGGTCGAGGTCGAACCATTCGACCGCCTGTTCGCGGCTGATGATTTCGGCATCGCCATGTCCCCAGCCGAGGCGGAGGAGATAGTTGTTCACCGCTTCGGGCAGATACCCCATCTCGTCGCGGTAGGCGTCGACGCCGAGCGCGCCGTGGCGTTTCGACAGCTTCGCTCCATCGGCCCCGTGGATCAGCGGGACATGCGCATAGACGGGTTCGCGCCATCCCATCGCGCGGATCAGCGCAAGCTGGCGAAAGGCGTTGTTGAGATGGTCGTCGCCGCGGATGACGTGGGTGATCCCCATGTCGTTGTCGTCGACGACGACGCTGAGCATATAGGTCGGCGTACCGTCGCTGCGCAGCAGGATGAAATCGTCGAGTTCGGCGTTCTGCACCGTGACATTGCCCTGGACGCGATCAGCGATCGTCACCTCTCCGTCCTGCGGCGCGCGAAGGCGGAGGACGTGCGGAACCGACCGATCGCCGTCGCTGCGGTCGCGCCATGGGCTACGGACACGGAAGGGGATGCGCTTTTCCTGCGCTTCGGCACGCATCGCAGCCAGTTCGTCCTGTGTCAGGTAGCAGCGGTAGGCCTGCCCCTTTGCAAGCAGTTCGTGCGCGACCTCGGCATGGCGCGGCGCGCGCGCAAACTGGAATACGGTTTCGCCATCCCAGTCGAGGTCAAGCCACTGCATACCGTCGATAATCGCGTCGATCGCGGCGTCGGTCGATCGCGCGCGGTCGGTATCCTCGATCCGGAGCAGGAATTTGCCGCCGTGATGGCGCGCGAACAGCCAGTTGAACAGCGCCGTGCGCGCGCCGCCGATGTGCAGGTATCCGGTCGGCGAGGGGGCAAAGCGCGTCACGACGGCGGCGCCGGTCGCTTCGGCCAAATCGGTCGGGGTTTCGGTTGCCACTATGGCCTCTTTCATTAGGGTTTCGTCCCTTCAGGGACGCAAGATCGGGGCAGCCCCTAGCATGGCGACAAGGCCGCTTCAAACCTCCATTGGTTCGCGTGTTGCCTACCGGTTGCGTCGGACTATCGGTGCGGTCGAGGCACGACTCGATGCCGAGCGCGAGCGGATCGGCCTGTGGCTGCCGGTCGCGCTGGGGACCGGGATCGTGCTGTGGTTCGCGTTGCCCACCCCGGCCTATTGGATCGGATTGCTGTTCCTTCTTGGCGGCATGTTTTTGGGTGCATTGCTGATCGGCTGGGATCGCCGGATCGGGCGCATGGTCGCTGTAGGCTGCGCGGCGATGGCGATAGGAGTCCTGCTGATCTGGGCGCGTTCGCTTTGGGTCGCGGCGCCAGTGCTAGGGCAGCCGATCACCACGGCCTTTTCGGCCGAGGTCGAACAGGTTGATCCGTTGCCGGCGAAGGGCGAAACAAGACTTATCGTCCTGCCGCGCGGGCGGACCGACCTTCCGCCGCGGCTGCGCGTAACGCTGCGCGGTGACGCGGGGCTGACGATCGTGCCGGGCGAGCGTATCGGGTTGCGCGCGCGGTTGATGCCGCCGCCGGCTGCGAGCCTGCCCGGCGGCTATGATTTCGCGCAGCGCGCGTGGTTCGACGGGATCGGGGCCGTCGGCACGGTTCTTGGCGATGTCGCACGCGCACCGGATGCAGGGAAGATTCAGCAGCCGCTGCGGGCGCGGCTGAGCGTTCATATCCATGAGCAGGTTTCCGGTTCGCCCGGGGGTATCGCCGCGGCCTTTGTCACCGGCGACCGCGGCGCGATATCTCCAGAAGACGAAGCCGCAATGCGGCGGAGCGGCCTGGCGCACCTGCTGTCGATCAGCGGGCTGCACGTGACCGCTGTGATCGGTTTCACGATGCTCCTTGCGATGCGCCTGCTCGCGCTCAGCCGGCGTATGGCTCTAGCTGGGTATGTGCTTCCCCTTGCCGCAGCGGCGGGCGCGCTGGCGGGAGCGGGATATACATGGCTGGCGGGCGCCGAAGTGCCGACGTTGCGTTCGCTGATCGCCGCATTGCTGGTGCTTGTGGCCTTGCTGCTCGGGCGTGAGGCGCTGACGCTCCGGTTGGTCGCGGCCGGCGCGTTGCTCGTGCTGGCCTGGCGTCCCGAGGCGCTTGTCGGACCGAGCTTTCAACTGAGCTTCGCGGCGGTGACCGCGATCGTCGCGCTGCACAAAAGCGCCATGATGCGAAGCTTTCTCGCGCGGCGAGACGAAGCGCTGGTCCGACGTCTTTGGCGCGGGCTGGCGGGGTTGCTGATCACCGGGGTCGTCGTCGAGCTCGCGCTGGCACCGATCGCGCTGTTTCACTTTCACAAGGCGGGGCTCTATGGCGCGCTTGCCAATGTCGTGGCGATTCCGCTCACGACCTTTGTCGTCATGCCGGCCGAGGGCCTCGCGCTGTTGTTCGACAGCATCGGACTTGGCGCGCCCTTCTGGTGGGTGGCGGAGAAGGCTCTGACCCTGCTGATTGTCCTTGCCCATCGGGTCGCGGATGCACCGGGTGCGGTCGCAACGTTACCGCGTTTTCCACCCTGGGGCTTTTCCGCCGCGATGGTCGGCGGCCTGTGGATACTCATCTGGACCACGCGCTGGCGCTGGTTGGGTGTCATGCCGCTGATGATCGGAATGGCGACGGTGCTGGTGGCGCCGCGCCCCGACCTGTTGATCACCAGCGATGGCCGGAATATTGCGGCTGCCGTGCCGGGTGGGGGCTATGCCCTGCTTCGCGACCGGTCAGGGGACTTCGTGCGCGATACGATGAGCGAAGCGGCGGGAATCGACACGCCGCTGGGGGCGCTGGCCGATCTGGAGCAGGTCGAATGCAATCCCGATTTCTGTCGCTGGCGGCAAGGCGAGGGCGAGGTGCAGCGTGTGATCCTCGCCGCTCGTGGCCGCGACAGGGTCGAGGGCGCCGATATGGCGGCAGCGTGCGCAGCGGCCGACGTCGTCGTCAGCGATCGCTGGCTACCGCGCGAATGCGTCGGGCGCTGGCTGACGATCGACCGCGACAGTCTGGCGGCGAGCGGCGGACTGGCGATCTACCTCGGCAAAACGCCGAAGGCCGTCGCCACGCTGGAAGCGGGCGACGGCCATCCATGGCGTCATGCGCAGCAGCTTAGTGGTAACGACGAAGCAGTCCCGAAAGCCGCCCTTGCACAATGACACGCTCGGCCGGATAGCGTTGCGGTTCATAGGCACTGTTCGCGGGGTCGAGCCGGATCATCTTGCCTTCGCGGCGGAAATATTTGAGCGTCGCGTCCTGCCCATCGACCAGTGCGACGACGATATCGCCTTCGCGCGCGGTGCTCGCCTTCTGGATCAGCGCATAGTCGCCGTCGAAAATGCCGGCCTCAACCATCGAGTCCCCCGACACCTCCAGAGCATAATGTTCGCCGGCGCCGAGCAACGCGGCGGGAACGGCAAGGTTGTTATGATCCTCGAACGCCTCGATCGGTACGCCCGCAGCGATCTTGCCGTGCAGTGGCACCTCGATGACGTCATTCGCCGCGATCGGTCGCAGCGCGGGTGCGGGCTTGCGAAGCGGAACGACATTTTCACGATCGTTGCGCACGAGCGCCTTCGCGGCCTCTGGAATCTTCAGCACTTCCAACGCGCGCGCGCGGTTCGGCAGTCGGCGAAGAAAACCTCTTTCTTCCAAAGCACTTATGAGGCGATGAATGCCTGATTTCGACTTGAGGCCGAGCGCTTCCTTCATTTCCTCGAACGACGGCGAAATACCGCTCGCGTCGAGACGCTGCTGGATGAAGTGGAGCAGTTCATGCTGCTTCGCGGTCAACATCGGTCAATCTCCATGATGGCCTGGCCAGATCCGAACTGGACATAGGGAGAACGATAGTGGAACAAAGCAGAACTTGTCAAGCGACGACGATATAGTCCGCCGCCTCGCCCGCGATGCGCGGTGGCGCGCCGATTTCGCGGATCACCAACGCATTGGTGACGGCGAGCGGCACGGTGCGCCCGCTGTCCTGCCCGTCGAAGACCGAAAGGCGGCCGTTTTCGAATCGAGCGCGCAGATAGTCGCGGCGCTGGCTGCCCGCGCCCAGGTCGGCGGCAAGGGGGGCTTGCCGGACATCGGGAAGCGGCGCGCGCGCACCGGCGAGGTGGCGGACGAGCGGCAAGAGAAAGAGCGTCGCGGTGACGAACGCCGACGACGGGTTCCCCGGCAGGCCGAGGAGAAGCGCGTCGCCGATCGTGCCGGCGATCAGCGGCTTGCCGGGCCGCATCGCGATCTTCCAGAAATCGAGCGTCCCGCCGGCATCTTCGAGCGCGCCGCGGACATGGTCGTGATCGCCGACCGACGCACCGCCAACGGTCACGATGACGTCGTGACGTCGCGCCAGGTCTTTGAGAACGCGAGACAAGATCGCCCGGTCGTCGCGAAGGTGGAGCGGCAGCCCGACCTCCGCCGGTTCGGGAGCCAGCATGGCCGCGAGCATCGTACCGTTGCTGTCCGGTATCTGGCCGGGCGCAAGCGTATGACCCGGCGGAACGAGTTCGTCACCGGTGGTGAGAATGGCGACGCGCGGGCGTCCGCCGACATCGAGCTGGTCGGCGCTGCTCATGATCGCGGTCGCGATCGCCCCTGCGGTGAGACGGGTGCCCGAAGGAACCAGCGTGGCGCCGGCCGCAAAATCGCTAGCGCGGGCGCGGATATGCTGGCCATGCTTCACATCGTCGCCGGCCGTTAGCGACAGCCGCCCGGCTGCGACGCTGACATCTTCCTGAAGGATCACGGTGTCGGCGCCCTCCGGAAGCATGGCGCCGGTGAAGATCCGCATCGCGTTTCCACCCGTGAGATGGGCGGAGGGTGCGCTGCCCGCAGCGCTTTCGCCGTCGATCATCCACGGGCCGGGGAGGTCGGCAAAGCGGACAGCATAGCCGTCCATCGCCGACAAGGCCGCGTCGGGTTGATCGCGCCGGGCGATAATATCACCTGAAATATAGCGCCCAAGTGATTGGGAAAAAGAAACCTTTTCGCTTGCCAGCGGCGCTCGCAGGGCGAGCAGTCGCCGTTGTGCATCCTCGACCGGCAGCAACCCGTTCATTCGGCGCGCCAGTCGCCCGAACGCCCGCCGCTCTTTTCGAGAAGACGGATGTCGCCGAGGACCATCGCGCGATCGAGTGCCTTGGCCATGTCATAAAGCGTCAGCAACGCGGCCGATGCGGCGGTGAGTGCCTCCATCTCGACCCCCGTGGGGCCGGTCGTGGCGGCGATGGCGCGCACCGAAAGCCCGTCCGCTTCCCATTCGAACGCGATCGAAACGCTGGTCAGGGCGATCGGGTGACAAAGCGGGATGAGATCGGCGGTGCGTTTTGCGGCCATGATTCCCGCTATCCGGGCCGTCGAAAGAACGTCGCCTTTCGGCGTATTGCCGGTGCGGATCGCGTCGAGGGCGGATGCGGACATGGTGATGCGCCCGCCCGCGACGGCGCGGCGCTCGGTCGCAACCTTGGCGCCGACATCGACCATATGCGCGGCGCCGGTATCGTCGAGGTGAGTCGGTCGGTTCGTCATCGTGCACCAGCGAAGCAAGGCAGCGGAGGAAAGGCAAGGAGATTGGACGTTAACCCGCGCCGAGGTAGGACCGTGGGGCGTCCTTTGGGAGATTGGGTCATGATCATCGACAGGCGTCAGGCGCTGGGGCTCACCGCGGGTATAGCCGCGGCGGCAGCGATTGCGGGTGAGGCGCAGGCGTGCAGCCAGCGGCCGCCGCCGGCGTTCCGCGCGACGGCGCGTGAAAGGCGGCGCATGGCGGGGCAACTCGACCTTTTTCGCCATTATTGGAATGAAGGCCGGCCCGACGTATTCCTTGCCGAGCAATGCATAGAGCATGTCGAGGTGAACCTGCTGCTCGGCGACCGCGGCGGGCGATGGTCCGATCCGGTCGATGCGATCCGCAAGCTCCACGCAAAACACTCGCGCATGACGACCGGCTTTTCGGGCCTGATGTTCGATCCCTTGCTGCCCATTCTCTATGCAACGGCCGAATTTTCGGAGGCGCCGCGGATTCCAGGCGAGGAGGAAGAGATAGTACTGTGCCAGCGTGCAGGCATGGCACCCGCCTTTGCCATTCAGATGCAGTTCGTCGAATCCTTCGATCCGAGACCGCCCCGGCTGCCTGCCGACGACCGGATTGTGAGGGGTATCAGCCTGCGGCCGCACGGCTTTCTGGCGCGATGGTTCCAGTCGAACTGGGACGGGTGAGCGGCGACCCGGTGCTGCGGCGCCGGCGTGCTTATTCTTGGAGCAGCGCCTTCGTTGCTGATGTGACGTCACTTTGGCGCATCAGGCTTTCGCCGACGAGGAATGCACTCACGCCGCTTTCTGCCAGTCTCCGGCAATCCGCGTGGGTTGCGATGCCGCTTTCGCCGACCAGCAGCGTGCCCTCCGGAACGCGCTTCGCAAGGCGTTCGGTAACCGCGAGATCGGTTTCGAATGTGCGCAGGTCGCGATTGTTCACGCCGATCAGGCGCGATTGCAGCCGGCCCAGCGCGCGGTCTAGCTCGGCTTCGTCATGCACCTCGACCAGGACATCCATGCCCCGTTCGACCGCCGCAGCCTCGATCTCGCGCATCGTGCCGTCGTCAAGTGCGGCGACGATGATCAGGATCGCATCCGCGCCGATCGACCGGGCCTCGGCGACTTGCCAGGGATCGATCATGAAATCCTTGCGCAGCACGGGAAGGTCGCACGCGGTGCGCGCGGCGATCAGAAATTCCTCATGGCCCTGGAACCAGGGCGCGTCGGTCAGGACCGACAGGCAGGCCGCGCCGCCCGCCGCATAGGCGCGGGCATGATCGGCCGGGTTGAAGTCCGGTCGAATCAATCCTTTGGATGGCGATGCTTTCTTGATTTCGGCAATCAAACCATATCTGCCAGCGTCGATTTTCGCCTGCAACGCCGCCTGAAACCCACGCGGCGCACCGGCGTCGATCCGGTCGAGGTCGGAAATCGAATAGGCCAAGCGGCGTTGCGCCACTTCTTCCGCCTTGGTCGCGAGGATTTCGGTCAACTTGTTCATTTATAGGCGATCCAGCAATTGAGCAGGGCATTGGCCAGCCCCTTGTCGATGGCTTCGGCCGCTTCCTCGACGCCATCGACCAGCGTATCGGCGGCGCCCGCGATCACGAGGGCCTCGGCGGCATTATAGAGAACGGCGTCGCGATAGGCGCCCTGCTCGCCGAGCAGCAGGCCGCGTAGGGCCTTTGCATTGGCAGGCGCATCGCCGCCGCGAATCGCCGATATCGGGTGCGAGGGCAGCCCGGCATCAGCGGCGACGCTGCGCTGCATCCGAACGCCCTCGCGGGTGACGACCGCGACCTCGTTGCCGCCGGCGAGCGAAAGTTCGTCGAGCCCTTCGTCGCCCGAAATCACGCGCGAATGATCGGTCCCGAGGCGGTGCAGCGCCTCGGCATAGACGGGGACGTAGGCGGGGCGCGCGATGCCGACGAGCTGGCGCGACACGCGCGCGGGGTTGGCGAGCGGACCCATCAGATTGAAGATCGTTCTGCGGCCGATCGCCTTGCGGATCGGCATCATCCGCTTCATCGCGGGATGGTGATGGGCGGCGAAGAGGAAGCAGATGCCGAGATCGGCGAGCTGAGCCTCGGCCATCCGGGCGGCGCGTTCCATGTCGAGGCCGAGCGCCTCCAGCGTGTCGGCGGCACCAGATTTTGATGAAGCAGCACGATTTCCGTGCTTTGCAACTGGAACTTCACACGCAGCAACAACAATCGCAACGGCGGTCGAGACGTTGAGCGTGTGGTGGCCGTCCCCGCCGGTGCCGCAGACATCGATCGCGCCCGCCGGCGCTTCGATCGGGATCATCCGATCGCGCATCGCCTGCGCGGCGGCGGCGATCTCGATCATCGTTTCGCCGCGGTCGGACAGGGCGATCAGAAACCGGGCGACATCGTCGTCGCCGACGGCGCCGTCGAGCATCGCGGCGAACGCATCGGCGGCCTCGTCATAGCCCAGCGCCTCGCCGGGGTCGGGAAGCGCGGATATCCGGGTCATGCCGCCTGTCGTGCCGCGACCGGCAATCCTGCAGCGGCAAGGAAATTGGCGAGCATCGCATGGCCATGCTCGGTCGCGATGCTTTCGGGGTGGAACTGCACGCCGTGAATCGGAAGGTCGACATGACGGAAACCCATCACCGCTCCGTCGTCGCTGGTGGCGTTGATCGCAAGGCAGGCAGGAATGTCGACGACCTCGAGGCTGTGATAGCGTGTCGCGGTGAGCGGCGAGGGCAGATCGGCGAAGAGGCCGGTGCCGTCGTGGCAGACGGGCGAGGTCTTGCCGTGCATGAGGTGGCCGCGCTGGACCGTGCCGCCGAAATGCTGGCCGATCGCCTGATGGCCCAGGCAGACGCCGAGCAGCGGGCGCTTTGCTTCGGCGCAGGCGGCGACGAGATCGAGACTGACGCCGGCTTCGTTCGGGGTGCAGGGGCCGGGCGAAATGAGGAAGGCCGCGGCGTCGCTGGCGAGTGCATCGGCGGCGGAGAGTGCGTCGTTACGCTCGACGCGCACGTCAGCACCCAACTCGATCAGATAATGAACGAGATTGAAGGTGAAGCTGTCGTAGTTGTCGATGACGAGGATCATGGAAGGCGCACTAACGGCTTTGCCGGGGTTGGGAAAGGGATAGAAGCTTTTCACCCAGCAAACCCAACTTCGCCGGGATGATGAAAGGAACGGGTCGTTGGCTATTCCGCCATCAGCTTCGCGAGATCGTCCTTCCAGAATTTCGCCCAGGTGTGCGTGCCATGACCTTTGGTTTCGGCGCTGGCCGGGATCAGGATGTACCGCGCGCGGGGCATGCGCCTCACACCGTCCTGAGGATAGGAATAACCCGGCGGGTTGATGAAATCGTCGGCGGAATTGATCCATAGCACCGGCACCGCGATCTTTTCGAGGTTCGGCCAGGGGTTGTAGTTACGCGATGAATCAAGCTGGTAGATCGTGTCATTCGCATCGTTGCGACCGAAGGTGCGCGCGAACGCTTCGTCCTTGTATTTTTCGGCCGCGATCCGGGTCGGATATTGGGCCTGCAACGCATAGGGATTGGCGCCGGCAATCATCGTGAGCGAGGCGGCGGTGCGCAGGCCGGCCGACGGTGGGTCGGTGTAATCGCCGTCCTTCCACAGCGGATCGGCCTTGATCGCGTCGATCGAGAGCGTGCGCCACATGCGGTTCTCGCCAGCGATTTCGACCGGCTGACACGCGAAGGGCGCAAGCCGCTGCGCAAACCCCGGATGCGTTTCCCCCCACACGAACGCATGCATGCAGCCCATCGAGGTTCCAAGGATCAGCTTCAGCGTCTTCACGCCAAGCGCTTCGGTCAGCATCCGGTATTGCGCGCCGACCATGTCGTCATAATCATAGTGCGGGAATTTCATCCGCATGCCGTCGCTGGGCTTCGAAGAGCCGCCATGGCCGATGTTGTCGGGCAGGATGACATAGTATTTCCGGGTGTCGAGCACTTGCCCGGGGCCGAACAGTTCGTTCGCGAATTGCGGCTGGAAGAACTGCTTGCCCGTGCCGCCGGTGCCATGGAGGATCATCACGGCATTGGTCACATTGCCCTTCGCATCACGCTGCGGCGTGCCGAGCGTGGTGTAGTGGATCTTGAGCTCGGGCAGTTTTTCGCCGGTACCGAAGGTAAAATCCTTGAGGATTGCATCGCCTTCGACCGCGCCGTCGATCGTCTGGGCGTGGGCGGGCGCGACGCTGGCGAGCAGCAGGGCGAGGGGGGTGAGAAATTTGCGCATGGCGCGAGGTTAGCGCCTATTTCGCCCATGATGAAGGCTATTGGACGAATGCGGAGAGAATTCGGCGCGCGGGGACCGGCGACGGTTGCGCCGGACGCCGCCGTTCATCAAGCCGGCCCGCGTGGGGCGACTTACTGGCCGTATCCCGGTGCGCCCGCGAGCCGCACCGCTTCGCGTGCGGCCGCAAAAAGAGCGCCGGCCTTCGCTTCGCATTCGCGATGTTCGTAGGCGGCGTCGCTGTCCGCCACGATCCCGGCGCCCGCCTGGACGTGCATTTCACCATCCTTCACGATCGCGGTGCGCAGGACGATGCAGCTATCCATATTGCCGTCGGGGGCGAAATAGCCGACGCCGCCGGCATAGGGGCCGCGGGCGTCGGTTTCGAGTTCGGCGATGATCTGGCAAGCCCTGACCTTTGGCGCGCCGCTGACCGTGCCCGCCGGGAAGCCAGCAAACAGCGCGTCGATCGCATCCTTCCCCGGCGCAATGCGGCCGATGACGTTCGACACGATGTGCATGACATGGCTGTAGAATTCGACGGTGTAGCTGTCGGTCACGGTGACGCTGCCGCCCGTGGCCGCGCGCCCGACGTCGTTGCGGCCAAGGTCGAGGAGCATCAGATGTTCGGCGCGTTCCTTGGGATCGGCGAGCAGCGATTCGCGATTCTCGGCATCTTCGGCACTGGTCCGGCCGCGCGGGCGGGTTCCGGCGATCGGACGGATCGTGATTTCGCCGTCGCGGACCCGAACGAGGATTTCGGGCGACGAGCCGATGATCGCGAAACCGGGGAGGTCGAGGAAATAGAGGAAGGGTGATGGATTGATGCGGCGCAGCGCGCGATAGAGATCGAACGGAGGCAGGTAGAAGGGGGTGGAGAAGCGCTGCGACAGTACGACCTGAAACACGTCGCCGGCCGCGATATACTCTTTCGCGGTCGCGACCATCGATGCGAAATGCGCCGGCGTCATCGCGGCGGCGGCCACGATATCCGCAGGCAGCGTGTCGGTCGTCGCTCGCTCTGCGTGAGCGCTGGCGCTGGATAGCCGCGCGGCGATATCGTCGAGTCGGTCCTGCGCCGCGTCGATCATCCGGTCGATCGGCGCCGCCGCGTCGGGCCAGATCGGCGCGATAAGGAACAGTTCGTCGGTCAGGCGATCGAAGACGAGAATCGTCGTGGGTCGCACGAATACCATGTCGGGCAGGCCAAGCCCGGTCCCCGGTGCGCGGGGGATTCGTTCGACGAGGCCGATGGTTTCATAGGCGAAGAAGCCGACCAGCGTCGCGAGCGCCTTGGGCAAGCCTTCGGGCACGTCGAAGCGGCACTCGGCGACGAGGTCGCGGAGCGCTTGTAAGGCCCCCGTTTCGAGCGGTGCGAAGGCTTCGCGATCGGTTCGCCAGTGGCGGTTGATCCGTGCCGAGTCGCCCGTGACCTCGAAAAGCAAATCGGGGTCCAGGCCGATCAGGCTGTAGCGGCCGCGCGTCTCACCACTTTCGACCGATTCGAGCACCCAGTCTCCGCGACCGGGTTCGATCAGCTTGATCGCGGCCGATACCGGGGTTTCGATGTCGGCGATCAGCCGCTGCCAGACGACCGCGCCGCGCCCCTGCGCCAGCGCTTCCAGCGCTGCGGCTCTGCCTTCCAGCGCCATCGGCGGCTATTCGCCGACCGGGGCGGTGCCGGTCAGTTCCTTGCGAAGCTGTTCGAGCAGGTCCTTGTTGATCGTAACGCCAACGCGCCGTTTTGCCTCGGCAGCGAATTGTTCGACCAGCTCGTTGCCGAACGCGGGCGCCAGCGGCTGCGCGATCGCGGCGACGCGCGCCGGATCGATATCCTTGGGATTGGGACGGTCGACCTCGCCCAGCGCGATCACCATCCAACCGCGATTGCCCGGCACTTCGAGCGTTTTGACGCTGCCCTTCGCCATCGAGAAGAGCAGGGCGAGCTCGGGCGGCACCGGCTTGCCATCGCGGCCGAGGTCGGCGCGGCGACCGCCGACCGTCTGCACGCCGGCCATGTTCGCAGCCGCGGCGGCGGCGGCTTCGGAAAGACCCTTGCCGCCCTCGACCGCCTTGACGATCGTCCGCGCCTTGTCACGGGCGACCTTCTGTCCTTCTGCAAAGCGCCAGTCGGTGAGGAGGTCGGCGCGAATGTCGGCGAAGGGCGGCGGCGCTGCGACGACGATCGACTTGACCGAATAGACGGCAAACTTCTCGTTCTCGACGAGGGTGGCAATATGGCCTTCGCCCTCTTCGCTGCCCTGAAACGCGCCGCTGACCATGGGAGCAAGTTCGGGGGCCGGAACGAAGCCCGGTACACCGGGCGCCCGGCCGCTCGGCAGCAGGGCCGGCGTCTGTTCGACCTTGAGCTTGCGATCGGCTGCGATTTCCTCGATCGACGCGCCGCCGTTCACGGCATCCTGGATCGCGTTGTAGAAATCGACGATCGCTTCGTTCGCCTTGTTCTTTTGAAGCTCGGCGCGAATCTCGGGCGTCGCATCGGCAAGGCTGCGTGCGGGCTTCGCGGTTACGCTTTCGACGCGCGCGACGATCCAGCCCAGACCTTCCTGTGTCGGGCCGACAACTTCGCCCCGCTTGGCGGCGAAGGCGGCCTTGGCCGTCGCCGCGCTGCTCTGCGCGGCGTAGGCCGACAGGGTGAGTTCGCTGGTGGTCGAGGCCGAGAGGCCAGCCGATTGCGCGGCAGCGGCGAGCGGGGTTCCGCCGCGAGCCTTGGTCGCGATCGCGTTGGCGGTCGCCTGATCGGGGGCGATGACCTGCGCGAAGCGTCGTGTTTCGGTAGCGGCGAACTGCGCAGCATTGGCCTTGTAGGCCTTGGCGATTTCGGCGTCGCTGATTGTGGGGACCGGAACCGAGCTGCGATCGAACAGGGCATATTGCAACACCCGGCGTTCGGGCACCGTGAACTTGGACTTGTTTTGCGCGAGGTAGGTCTTGAGCGCGGCATCGCCGGGGTCGCCGGCGGGTGCATAGGCGCTTGCGGGAATGAACAGCGCCTGTCCACGACGTTCCTCGAGGAGCAGCGCGGCGTAGGGTTGTGCGATGCCGAGCGCGATGCGCGGTAGCGATCCAATCGGCACGCCGATCTGTTCGAGAAGGAGTTGCTGTTTCAATTCGCGGCGGACCTGCGCTTCGGTCAGGCCGTTCTGGCTCATGAAATTCTCGAACGCCTTCTGATCGAATTTGCCCGAAACACCCGCGAAAGCCGGAATATCGGCGATCCGGCCGTCGATCTGGCGCTTGCTGACCGCAAAGCCGAGCTTGGCGGCGAATTGTTCGAAGGCCAGCCCGTCGATCGTCTGGTTCAACGCCTGATCCAGGCCGCCCGATTCGACGAACGCCGCCATCGTCAGCCCCGGTTGCTGTTGCCGCGCCTGATTATAGGACTGGCGCACCCGCTCACGCAGTTCGCCCACGCCGATATCGGTGTTGCCGACCTTCGCGACATTGGCGCCGCCGAGACCACCGAACGAGGCATTGCCCGTCACGTCGCCCAGCGCGAACAGGATCCCGATCAGGCCGATGAAGGCGAGCGCGATGATCTTGCCGATGGTGGATCCGAAGAGGCGGCGCAGGTTCGTGATCATGTAACAGACAGTCTTTCGGCGAGGCGCGATGCGCGCGATTTGGGCGCTGCTTTAGGCGGGAGGAGAGGATGCATCAAGGCGGGAAAGCGACCGGGCGCGACCCGCTTGCCTTGTCGGCCCCGTGCCCGCTAGGGCGGGCGGACACGTGGCAGAGAAGGGATCGGCGATGGCGCGGCGCAAATATGTGGTCGGCAATTGGAAGATGAACGGGCTGGCGGCCGCGCTGGGCGAGGCCGAGGCGATCTTTGCGGCAGCCAGGGAACATGGCACAGTCGATGTCGCGCTGTGTCCGCCGTTCACGCTGATCGGTCCGATGATCGCGGCGGCGCCGGGCGCCGCGGTAGGCGGGCAGGATTGTCATAGCGCCGCCTCGGGCGCGTTCACGGGATCGGTCGCCGCGCCGATGCTGCGCGATATCGGCGCGGTGCTGGTGATTGTCGGACATAGCGAACGGCGCGACGGGTGCGGCGAGAGCGACGCCGATGTGAAAGCCAAGGCCGAAGCGGCCCTCTCCGCCGGCCTTTCGGTGATCCTGTGCGTCGGTGAGCCGCGCGACGTGCGCGAATCGGGGCGGGCGATTGATCATGTGCTCGCGCAGGTCGCGGGGTCGCTTCCCGCGACGTTCGACCCATCACGGCTGGCCATTGCCTATGAACCCATCTGGGCGATCGGGACCGGCCTGGTCCCGACCATCGCCGACGTGGCGGCCATGCACGGTGCAATCCGTGCGAAGCTGGCCGAACAGGCAGGCGCCGCCGCCGCGCAGGACATGCGTATCCTGTACGGCGGTTCGGTGAATGCGGAGAACGCAGCCGAGCTGCTGGATGCCGGCGATGTCGATGGCGCGCTTGTCGGAGGGGCGAGCCTGACGGCGGCGAAGTTCGTGCCGATCATAGCGGCGGGCGCCAGCCTGTAGCCGTACGCCCGTTCGTCGCGCGCGGCGCGGGCCCGGCACTGGGCCCGGACGCACGCTGTGGGTTGAAGCCGGCTCTCTTCATCTCTATGTGCGCCGCGGGCGTGGTCCGTGTCGGGCCGCGCAAGTCCGGGAAAACATGATGTCCAGCCTCTTCACCTTCCTGCTCGTTGTCCAGGCGCTGATCGCCGCGACAATGATCGGCGTCATCCTGATGCAGAAGTCCGAAGGTGGCGGTCTGGGCGTTGGCGGCAGTCCCGCGGGCTTGCTGTCGGCGCGCGGTGCGGCGGATTTCCTGACCCGCGCGACGACGATCCTCGCGACCCTGTTCGTCGGCCTGTCGATCGTCCTCGCAGCGTTGGCTTCGGTCGGCGGCGGTGGCGGTTCGGCGATCGATACCTCGCTGTCGAAGACCGCGCAGACCAGCGGCGCAGCCCCGGCATCGGCGCTGACCGGCTCCGCACAATCCGCCCCGGCGCAGAGCGCCCCGGCGCAAGCGGCCCCTTCGAGCGACGATCCGCTTGCTGCTGCAGCTGCCGCGGCGGCTGCGCCTGCTCCGGCCGACACGCCCGCCAAGAAATAAGCTTGCGGAACCGGACGGCCTCGGCCGCCGGCACCGTATCCGCAGCGGCGGAAATATTTTCCGCCGTTTGCGATTCGACGGCTTGCGCCGTCACCCTCCTATTGAGTAAGTCTTTCCTCCCATGGCGCGGTTCATTTTTATCACCGGCGGCGTGGTCTCCTCGCTTGGCAAAGGTTTGATGGCGGCTAGCCTCGCAGCCTTGTTGCAGGCGCGCGGCTATCGCGTTCGTATCCGGAAATTCGATCCCTATCTGAATGTCGATCCGGGGACGATGTCGCCCTATCAGCATGGCGAAGTCTATGTGACCGACGACGGGGCCGAAACCGACCTCGACCTTGGCCATTACGAGCGCTTTACCGGCGTTGCGGCGCGGCAGAGCGACAATGTCACCTCCGGTCGCATCTATCAGCAGATCATCACCAAGGAACGCCGCGGCGACTATCTGGGCGCGACAGTGCAGGTCGTCCCGCACGTCACCGACGCTATCAAGGCGTTCGCGCGCGCGGAAACCGACGACCTGGATTTCGTGTTATGCGAGATCGGCGGCACGGTCGGCGATATTGAATCGCTGCCGTTCATCGAGGCAATTCGCCAGCTTCGCAACGAAGAAGGGCGCGACAGGACGTTGTCGGTCCATGTCACGCTGGTGCCGTACATTGCGGCCGCGGGCGAATTGAAGACCAAGCCGACGCAGCACAGCGTGCGCGAGCTCGCTTCGCTGGGCGTGCAGCCGGACATATTGCTTTGCCGCTGCGAAAAGCCGCTGCCCGAGGGCGAACGCGCGAAGATCGCCCAATTCTGCAACGTGCGGAAGGAAGCGGTGATCCCCGCGCTCGATGCCGATTCGATCTATTCGGTGCCGGTGCAATATCATGGCGAAGGGCTCGATGACGAAGTGCTGCGCGCCTTTGGCATTCATGATGCGCCCGAACCCGACATGACCGCATGGTATGACATCATGGACCGCAAGCAGCATCCCGAAGGCGAGGTGACGATCGGCGTCGTCGGCAAATATGTCTCGCTGCCCGATGCGTATAAGTCGCTCAACGAAGCGCTGGTCCATGGCGGCATGGCGAACCGGGTGAAAGTCAACATCCGCTGGCTCGACGCCGAATTGTTCGAGGAAGGCGACCTTGCCGCCAAGCTCGAGCCGATGCACGGCATCCTCGTGCCGGGCGGGTTCGGTGAACGCGGTTCGGAAGGAAAGATCGCAAGCGTGCGTTTCGCGCGCGAACGCGGCGTGCCATTCTTCGGCATCTGCCTAGGCATGCAGATGGCGTGCATCGAGGCGGCGCGGAACACGAGCGGAATAGCGGGCGCGTCGAGCACCGAATTCGGCAAGACCGACGAACCTGTCGTCGGCCTGATCACCGAATGGATGAGCGCCGAGGGCCTCCAGCAACGCGGCGCGAACACCGATTTGGGCGGTACGATGCGCCTTGGCGCCTATGAAGCGAAGCTGTCGCCGAACAGTCATGTCGCGGCCGTCTATGGCGCGAGCGATATCTCCGAGCGTCATCGCCATCGCTATGAGGTCAACGGCGCGTACCGCGACAGGCTGGAAAAGGGCGGACTCGTCTTTTCTGGCATGTCGCCCGATGGCATGTTACCCGAAATCGTCGAGCGGCCGGACCATCCGTGGTTCATCGGGGTGCAATTTCACCCCGAGCTGAAATCCAAACCCTTCGATCCGCATCCCTTGTTCAAGGGGTTCGTCGAAGCGGCGGTGAAGCAAAGCCGGCTCGTCTGACGCCTCAGGGGTGGGGCTGCAAGAAGGGGTGACAGGGCATGGATCACGCGAGACTCGCCGAGCTTCAGGGTCCTGACAGCATATTTTCCGGCCTGTCGGTCGAGGATTGGGCCGAAATCGCCAGCCGCGCGGTGCAGATCAGCTTTGCCAAGGGCAAGGAATTGCTGATTCAGGGCGATCCCGGCGACATGATGCTGATCCTGACCGAAGGCACGGCGCGCGTGTCGATGCTGACCGCGGGCGGGCGCGAGATCGTGCTGGCCTATGCCGAGCCCGGCGCGGTGCTGGGCGAAATCGCGCTGCTCGACGGCGGTGAACGAACGGCGTCGGTAACTGCAACGAGCGCGGGCGCCGCGCTTCAGCTTGGCCGTAACGCGCTCAAGGATTTTGCCGCGAGCCATCCCGAATTCACCTGGTCGCTGATGCAGCAGCTCGCGCGGCGGCTGCGCACGGCCGACCAGACGATCGAAAGCGATCGCGCCTATGCCTCCGGCCCGCGGCTTGCGCGTTACCTCAAGCGGTTGATCCGCAAGGACAGCGTGGAGGAGACGCACCGCGTCGAACTCAGCCAGACGGAACTCGGCAATTTCGCGGGGATGAGCCGCGAGCATATCAACCGCCAGCTTAAGAGCTGGGAGGAATCGGGCGTCATCTCGCTGGAGCAGGGGCGGGTGAGGGTGCTCGATACGGCCATGCTGGAGGACATCAGCGAGAGCGAAGGATAGGGCTCGGACTCAGTCCCGCCGTTCGTGGTGACGGACGGGCTGATAGATGATGCGTACCCCGGATACCTTGCCGTTCTGCTCAAAGATGCGCGCTTTGTCGGCGTAGCGAATGATCAATCGATCCGGCGCCACCCATTGCATTTCAGCCCATGGGCCACCCCAATCGCCAGTATAGGCGGCACCATGATCGTCATCGGCGATAAAGGCGTTTCCGCCACCGGTCAGCTCGTCGTTTGTAGGGATCACACTGATTTGCGTCGAAAAGCCGGTAGTCGCGCCGCAGTCGCGCTGGAACATGACTGCTTTGACCTGGCCTGAAGGGCTGGCGCTTTCGTGGATAACGATGTTGTCGCAGCCATCTGTGCATCCCGCGACTGGCATGGTTAGTAACAGAACGGCGGGCAAGCGATGGAAGAGCAAACCCTGAAACCTTCGAACTGCCACACTGGAATCACAACGCCCGGGCCTCGCTTTCGAGACCCGGGCGCCTGTGACGAACACTCGCCATCCCCCTTTGTTGCAGGCCTGGCGAAAGACCTGCACTCCCTGGAGCCGGGCCTTGGGGCCGCGTTGAACCAGAGACGGAGGGCTAGGCGCAGGGGTGGCCTTTGTCACCCTCCGACGAACGAACCGGACTCGTTTTGCGCCCGCGCTGTGGCCGAAGAGCAACAGGTTACGCGAATCGTTCGCAATAGGGGCGTGTCGCCGGCCATTGCCAGCGGTGCCGACGCTCCCTAAAGCGAGGCCATGACAGCATCGCGTATCGCGCTCCAGAGGCCGCTCGCCCATGATCATGCGTAGTTACGAACGCGCCATCTTCAAACGCTATCTGCTCCCCCAACGCGGCGAAGGTTTCATCTTCGTCGCGGCAGCTTTCAGCTTTACCGCGGTCATGCTGGGCGTAGCGGCGCTGGTGGTCGTGATGAGCGTGATGAACGGCGTCCGGTCCGACCTGTTCGACAAGATCGTCGGACTGAATGGTCATGCGGTGGTGCAGGGCTTTGGAGGCCGGATCGACGACTGGCGCGAGGTGCTGAAGGAAGCGAAGGCGACGCCGGGCGTCACATCGGCGACCCCGTTGATCGAACAACCGCTGCTTGCCAGCTTCAGCGGGCGCGTCGAGGGTGTGTTGGTGCGCGGTATGACGGTCCCCGACATCCGCCGGAACGAGGTGCTGGGCGGCAAGGTCCTGCAGGGAAGCCTCGACTCCCTGATCCCCAATTCGGGCAATGTCGCGCTTGGCAGTGAGTTGGCGCGCAACCTGGGCGCCACGGTTGGATCGACGGTCACGATCATCAATCCGCAGGGGCGCTCGACGCCCTTCGGCACCGTCCCGCGCGAGATTGCCTATCGCGTGTCGGCGATTTTCGAGATCGGCGTCTATGATTTCGACAAGGCCTATATCGTGATGCCGATGGAAGACGCGCAGCTGCTGATGCTCTCCGGCGATCAGGTCGGGATGATCGAGGTCAAGACGACCGACCCCGACAGGGTGGGCGAGATATTGCAGCCGCTTGCCGAAAAGGTCGCCGCAAAGGCGGTCATTTCCGATTGGCGATCAATGAACGCCAGCCTGTTCGAGGCGCTGTCGATCGAGCGCGTCGCGATGTTCGTGATCCTGTCGCTGATCATTCTGGTCGCGGCGTTCAACATCATTTCGTCGCTGATCATGCTGGTGCGGGCCAAGACGCGCGACATGGCCATCCTGCGGACGATGGGGGCGCCACGCGATTCGGTCATGCGGATATTCATCGCAATCGGCCTGTCGATCGGTGTGGCCGGAACGCTGGCCGGCATGGGGATCGGGTTCAGCCTGCTGTTTTTCCGGCAGGGCGTGTTGCGCGGCGTCGAGTTCGTCACGGGTCAGTCGCTGTGGGATCCCTCGATCCGCTTTCTGACCGAACTGCCGTCGAAACCCGATCCCTTCGAGATCGGCGCCATCGCCGTCATGGCGATCGTCTTCAGCTTTCTTGCGACGCTGTATCCAGCCTACAAGGCCGCGAATACCGATCCGGTGCAGGTGCTGCGTTATGAGTGATATCGTCCTTGAACTTTCGGGTCTGAAGCGCAGCTTCACACAGGGCGACGTCATGATCGACGTGCTGCGCGGCATCGATGCGACCTTGCGCCGCGGCGAGATCGTCGCGCTGCTCGGCCCGTCGGGATCGGGCAAGTCCACCATGCTGCAAGCTGTCGGGCTGCTCGAAGGTGGTTTCGGCGGCACGATCTTTATCGATGGCGAAGACGTGACCCGCATCGAGCAGGGCGAGCGGACGAAAACGCGGCGTGAGAAAATAGGCTTCGTCTATCAGTTCCATCACCTGCTTCCCGACTTCACGGCGATCGAGAATGTCGTGCTGCCGCAGCTTATCCGCGGCGCGAGTCCAGACGAGGCGGAGGAACGCGGGGCCGACCTGCTCGGACGGCTGGGGCTTGCCGAGCGATTGCATCACAAGCCGAGCAAGTTGTCGGGAGGCGAGCAGCAGCGGGTTGCGGTCGCACGGGCGCTGGCGAACCGTCCTCTGTTGGTTCTTGCGGATGAGCCGACGGGCAATCTTGACGAGGCGACCGCCGACCGCGTGTTCGATCAGTTCGTGTCGCTGGTGCGCGACCATGGTTCGGCCGCGCTCGTCGCGACGCATAATGAGCGGCTGGCGGCGCGGATGGACCGCGTGCTGCGCTTGCACGAAGGGCGGATAGAGACGCAGGTTGCGTCGGCAGGAGGAAGTGAGAATGGCACTCTATGATCTTTCGGCAAAGCTGCCGGGCGGCGGCGCGCAGTCGTTGGCCGATTATCGCGGCAAGGTGCTGCTGATCGTCAACACCGCGTCGAAGTGCGGTTTCACGCCCCAATATGAAGGGCTGGAAGAATTGTATCGCGATTACAAGGATCGCGGGCTCGAGATACTGGCCTTTCCGTGCAACCAGTTCGGGGCGCAGGAACCGGGCGATGCCGAAGAGATCAAGAATTTCTGCTCGCTGACCTATGACGTCAGTTTCCCCTTGATGGCGAAGATCGACGTCAACGGCGACGGCGCCGATCCGATCTTCAAGCATCTGAAGAAGGAAAAGACCGGCTTGCTCGGCAGCGGCATCAAGTGGAATTTCACCAAATTCCTGGTTGATCGCGACGGCAAGGTGGTGTCGCGCCATGCGCCGACGACGAAGCCCGAACAACTCCGGAAAGAGATTGAAGAATTGCTGGGGTAGGGCGTGCCAGATGGCCGGGATGCAGCGAAAAACGCGGATATTTTTGAAGCGGCTGGCCGTGATCTGCGTCGGGATGCTGCTCACGCACCTGATCCGGGACCAATTCGGTTGGACGGGTGTGCTGCTCTTTCTTCCGGTCGCTTTCGTCGCCGGGCTTTCCTGGCCGATTGCGTATCGAAAATGGGAAGAACGAGGCGCCATTAAATCGCGCGGGCGCAGCGCATGAGGCTTCCCCGAATCGCCCTGCGAGCCTAGCGTCTTCCGATGGCCTACAGCCCCTTCGTTCCCCTTCGCGTCTTTTCCAGCTTCACGATGCTCGAAGGGGCGATCGAGCCCAAGGCGATTGCGAAAGCGGCGCGCGAGCGTGGATTTCCTGCGATCGCGGTTGCCGATCGCAATGGGCTTTATGGCGTCATGGCCTTTGGCGAAGCGTGCAAGGCCGCGGGCGTGCAACCGATTGTCGGCGCGTTCCTGAGTGTCGCGCGGCCGGGGCAGCGGCTGGCGAGTGGCGCGCCGATGATCGACTGGCTCGCGCTCTATGCGCAGGACGAAACGGGGTACAACAATCTGTGCGCGCTGGTGTCGTCGGCGCATCTCGACCGACCCGTCGAACAGGAGCCGCATGTCACGCTGGCCGATATGGCGGGCAGGACCGAGGGACTTCTTTGCTTGACCGGCGGTGGGGAGGGTGCGCTCGCCAGGCTGCTCGCGGGCGAACAGAAGACGGCGGCGGACGATTATGTCGAACAGCTTGAAGCGCTGTTCGCGGACAGGCTTTATGTCGAGCTTGCCCGGCGCGGGGATGCGACCGAAATGGCCGCCGAAGCCGCATTGATCGATCTTGCCTATTCGCGCGCGCTGCCGATGGTCGCGACCAATCCCGCAAGTTTTGTCGAGCCGCAATTCCATGCGGCGCATGACGCGATGCTGTGTATCGCGCAGTCGGCCTATGTCGAAAGCGAGGACCGGCGCGTGTCGAGCCCCGAGGCCTGGCTGAAGCCGGCCGAGGCGATGGAAGATGCATTCAGCGATCTGCCCGAGGCGATGCGCAACACGCTCGTCATCGCGCAGCGATGTGCGTTCATGGCACCCAAGCGCAAGCCGATCCTGCCGAGCCTTGCCGGCGACCGCGAGGGTGAGGCGGCACAGCTCAAACGCGATGCGCATGCCGGGCTTGAAGCGCGGCTTGCGCACTATCCCGACCTCTCCGCAGAAGAGCGCGACGCCTATGTGAGGCGCCTGGAATTCGAGGTCGATGTCATCATTCAGATGGGATTTCCGGGGTATTTTCTGATCGTTGCCGACTTCATCAAATGGGCGAAGGCCCAAGATATTCCCGTGGGGCCGGGACGCGGATCGGGTGCGGGCAGCGTCGTCGCCTGGGCGCTGACGATCACCGACCTCGATCCATTGAAGCTGGGTTTGCTGTTCGAACGCTTCCTCAACCCCGAGCGCGTGTCGATGCCCGACTTCGACATCGATTTCTGTGAAACGCGGCGCGGCGAAGTGATCCGCTATGTTCAGGAGAAATACGGCCGCGACACCGTGGCGCAAATCATCACCTTTGGTAAGCTGAAGGCCCGCGCGGTGCTGAAGGACACCGGCCGCGTGCTCCAGATGAGCTATGGTCAGGTCGACCGGCTTGCGAAGCTGGTGCCCAATCATCCGACCGATCCGTGGACGCTGGAACGCGCACTGAACGGCGTATCCGAGCTGATGACCGAGTATAAGCAGGATGATGGCGTCCGCCGTCTGTTCGACATGGCGCGACAACTGGAAGGTTTGCCGCGGCACAGTTCGACCCATGCGGCGGGGGTTGTGATCGGCGATCGGCCGCTGGACCAGCTCGTCCCGCTCTATCGCGACCCGCGTTCGGACATGCCGGTCACGCAGTTCGACATGAAATATGTCGAGACGGCGGGGCTGGTGAAATTCGACTTCCTTGGCCTGAAAACGCTGTCGGTACTCAAGGAAGCGCGCCGCCTGCTTGCCCTGCGCGGGGTCGATGTCGATCTCGATTCGCTCGGGTGGGACGACGAGGATGTTTACGCTCTGCTGCAGCGTGGCGAGACGGTCGGGGTGTTCCAGTTGGAATCCGAAGGGATGCGGCGCACCCTGTCGGCGGTGAAGCCGACCAATTTCGGCGACATCATTGCACTGGTCGCACTATATCGTCCCGGACCGATGGACAATATTCCGCTGTTCGGTGCGCGCAAGAATGGGCGCGAGGCAATCGCCTATCCGCATCCCTTGCTTGAAGGCATATTGGCCGAAACCTACGGCATCTTTGTCTATCAGGAACAGGTCATGCAGGCGGCGCAGATCCTCGCCGGCTACAGCCTTGGTGGGGCGGATCTGCTGCGCCGCGCCATGGGCAAGAAGGTCCAGGCCGAAATGGACGCGCAGCGCGACACGTTCGTCAAGGGGTGCGGCGAACATAACGGCATCGACGCCAAGGCGGCCAATGAGCTGTTCGACTTGATCGACAAGTTCGCGGGCTATGGTTTCAACAAGAGCCACGCCGCGGCCTATGCGCTGCTGTCATATCAGACCGCCTGGTTGAAAGCACATTATCCGCACGAGTTTTTCGCTGCGTCGATGTCGTTCGACAGTCACCAGACGGACAAGTTGTCGATCTTCATCGACGATATGCGACGGCTGGGCGTTGCGGTCGCGCCGCCTTCGATCAACGAGAGCGAGGCCGATTTTTCGGTCGGACAGAGCGGCGACGAGTTGACCGTGCGTTTTGCGCTGGGGGCACTCAAGGGGGTTGGCGAAAAGGCGATGGAAGCGCTGGTTGCCGAACGCAATGCCAGGGGCGATTTTGCCAGTCTCGACGATTTTGCCAATCGGATCGATCCGAGGCAGCTCAACCGGCGGCAGATCGAGGCGCTGGCCGGGGCCGGTGCGTTCGACGGGATCGAAGCCGACCGGCCGCGAGTCTACGCGGGCGCGGAAAGCATGCTGGGGTCGGCCAATGTCAATGCGCGTGAGCGATCGATCGGGCAGGATTTCCTGTTCGGCGAAATCGACACGGTTCCCGCTCTGCGCCTTCCCGCCGTCGATCCATGGACGCTTGCCGAACGGATGACGCGCGAAAAGGAAGCATTTGGCTTCTATTTCTCTGCGCATCCGGTCGAACAATATGAGGCGATCGTCCACGCGCGCGGCGCGCGCAGTTACGGCGACATCTGCGAAAATGTCGAAATGACGCCGGGCACTCGCATCCCGATGGTGATGGCGGCGATGGTCGAAAGCGCGCGGCCGCGGGTATCGCAGCGCGGCAACCGGTTCCTCAACCTGACGCTGTCCGATCGCAGCGGCCAGTTCCAGTCGAGCTGTTTCGACGAGCAGGCCGGAAAGACGCTGGAGGCGCTTGCGGCTGACGGCGGGTGCGCGCTGCTGTCTGTCGAACTCGACCTGCTCGAAGGCGAGGAAACGCCGCGCGTGACGGTGCGGGGGGCGCAGGTGCTCGCCGAAATCGCCGCGACCGCGGCGTTGCAGCTCCTGTGCCGTGTCGAGCGGCCCGAAGCGATCGAAGAGATGGCACGCTTGCTGGAAAAGCGGGGCGATGCGCGCGGTCGGGTGATCCTCTCGACGCCCGATCCGCTGACTGGCGAGGATATCTGCATCGAGCTGGGCCGGAATTTCGCGCTTGATCCCGACGTGGTGTCGCGCCTCGACATGGTGACGGGGATCGTCGATCCGGCGCTGTCGCTTGTCGCGCCGCGCGATTTCCGGATGCGTGGATAGTCGGCGCACGGGCATAAATCTCGGCTCCGGGGCTTGCGTCGGCGGCGTTTGCGGCCTTATTCCTTGTCAAAACTATGAGAGGAATGCCGACGATGGGAATGCAAGGCCAGCCGCTGTTGGTGACCAGCCTGATCGATCACGCCGCGCGCGAGCATGGCGGACGCGAGATTGTCTCGCGCTGGGCCGATGGCAGCACGACGCGCTCGAACTGGCGCGAAGTGGGCGCCGATGCGCGGCGTTTTGCCGCGGCGATGGTCAAGCTGGGAATGAAGAAGGGCGATCGCATCGCCACGCTGGCGATGAATCATGGGCACCATCTGGTGAGCTGGTACGGGGCGGCCGGGATGGGCGGGGTACTCCACACCGTGAATCCGCGGCTGTTCGACGAGCAGCTCGTCTATATCATCAATCATGCCGAAGACCGGGTGCTGTTGTTCGATGCGGCTTTCCTGCCGATCGTCGAGCGGTTGCGGGCGCAGTTGCCCACGGTGGAATATTTCGTTCTGTTCGACGCACCCGCAAGGGATGGCTATCTGTCCTATCGCGATCTGGTGGATGCCGAAGATGACAGCTTTCAATGGGTCGATCTGGATGAGCGCGATCCGGTGGGGCTCTGTTACACCAGCGGCACGACCGGAAATCCCAAGGGAGTGCTGTACGAACATCGGTCAAACGTCATCCATGCGATCACGGAAATTCAGCCCGATGCTTTCGACCTGTCGAATCGGGCGGTGGTGCTGCCGATCGTTCCGATGTTTCACGCCAACAGTTGGGGCGTTCCCTATGCCGCCGCGACGGTAGGGGCGAAACTGGTCTTTTCGGCCACCAACGATGCCAAGGTGCTGTGCGATCTGATCCATGCGGAGGGAATCACCCACAGCGCCGGCGTGCCGACGGTCTGGATCGCGATGTTCGCTCATATGGATGCGACCGGCGTCGATTATGGCAAGCTTCGCCACGTCATCATCGGCGGGTCGGCGGCGCCCCGCGCGATGATCGAACGGTTCATGAAGGCCGGCGTCTATGTCGGACATGCCTGGGGGATGACCGAAACCAGTCCGATCGGCACGATGGGGCGGCGTCCATGGAACTGGGACGATCTGACCTTCGACGCGCAGGTGGATATCATCTGCCGGCAGGGCGGCGTTCCGATGGGGGTCGAGCTTCGCACGGTCGATGATGAGGACAATGTCCTGCCGCGCGACGGCGAATCGAGCGGGCGGCTGCAGATTCGCGGACCGTGGATCATCCAGCGCTATTTCAAGGCGGATACCGACGCGGCGGACAAGGACGGCTGGTTCGACACGGGGGACGTCGCGGTGCTGCACCCCGACGGCGTCATGCAGATCACCGACCGCGCGAAGGACGTCATCAAGTCCGGCGGCGAATGGATCAGTTCGATCGAGCTGGAGAATGCCGCCGTCGGGGCACCGGGCGTACAGGAGGCCGCCGCAGTCGGCGTCTATCACCCGAAGTGGGACGAGCGGCCGATCCTGCTGATCGTCAGGAAGCCGGGCGCCGAAACGAGCGAGGCGGCGATCACCGACTATCTGTCGGACAAGGTCGCCAAATGGTGGCTTCCTGACGAAATCGTCTTTGTCGATGAACTGCCGCACACCGCGACAGGCAAAATCCTGAAACGTCAACTGCGCGACGAATATAAGACTTACAGGCTGAAGTCGTTGACCGAGGCCTAGGCGCGGGACCCTAGAACAACTCCATCTGCCCATCGCGTTCGGGCGGACGGAACAGGTCGGATCGGAGCGACGGAAAGCGGCGATCCATGCCATGTTCGCGCGCCGCGCGCTGGACGCGCTGGCGGATCAGTTGCGGCCAGACGCCCTGACCCTTCATGCGCGTGAAGAAGGCGGGGTCATTGTCGCGGCCGCCACGAATATCCTGCACCATGTGCATGACCTTGTCGGCGCGGTCGGGATAGTGCGCGGCGAGCCAGGCGCGGAACAGGGGCGCGACCTCGTGCGGAAGGCGCAAAAGGATATAGGAGGCGCGGATTGCGCCAGCTTCGGCGGCGGCGGCCATGATCGCCTCGATTTCATGGTCGGTGATCGCCGGGATGATCGGCGATATGTTGACCTGTGTCGGCACGCCGGCGTCGATCAGCGCACGGATTGCGGCGAGGCGCCGCCGCGGGTGCGGTGCGCGCGGTTCCAGCGTCCGCGCCACGACCGGATCGAGCGTCGTCACCGAAATCGCGACGCCGACCAGATTGTCGCGCGCCATCGCGGCGAGCAGGTCGATGTCGCGGAGCAGGCGGTCGGATTTGGTCGTGATCAACAGCGGGTGCTTCGCCTCGGCGAGGACTTCGACGATCGAGCGGGTGATGCCCCATTCGCGCTCGATCGGCTGGTAGCCGTCGGTGTTGGTGCCGATCGCGATCGGTGCGACCTTGTAGTTGCGTTTCGCGAGCTCGTTCCGCAGCAGCTTCGCCGCGTCGGGTTTGGCAAACAGCCGACTCTCGAAATCGAGCCCCGGCGACAAGTCGTGAAAGGCGTGGGTCGGCCGCGCGAAGCAATAGATGCAGCCATGCTCGCAGCCGCGATAGGGGTTGATCGACCGGTCGAACCCGATGTCGGGGGACGCATTGCGCGCGATGATCGTTTTCGGGCGTTCGACGGTGACGGTCGTGCGCAGCCGCGGCGCAGCGCCGTCCACATGTTCCGCCACGTCGAGCCAGTCGCCGTCGGCAACGCGCTCGAGCGATCCGGTGCGGGTGGGCCGCAGGTTGGTCGGCGCGCCGCGACCTGAAATCGGGGGGAGGGGTTTGGCGGGTTCCACTGTTGCGGCAATTCAGCACAACGACGAGAACAAATAAAGAACAATATGCTCTATTCGCGCAGGCGTGGCATCAGCTCGACGAAGTTGCAAGGCTTGTGGCGGCTGTCGAGCTGGGTCGACAATATGCCTTCCCACGCATCGGTGACGGCGCCGGTCGAGCCGGGGAGCGCGAAGATGTAGGTGCCGCGTGCGACGATGGCGCAGGCCCGCGACTGGATCGTCGAGGTGCCGATCTTCTGATAGCTCAGCCAGCGGAACAGTTCGCCGAACCCGGGAATGTCCTTGCCGTCGAGGCGGTGGAGCGCTTCGGGCGTGACGTCGCGGCCGGTGACGCCGGTGCCGCCGGTGGTGATGACGACATCCACCTCGGGATCGTCGATCCAATTGTGAAGCCGCGAAACGATCAGGTCGCCCTCGTCAGCGACGATGGCACGCGCGGCAAGCGTGTGACCGGCCGCCGTCAGCAGTTCTTCCAGCTTGTCGCCCGACCTGTCGTCCGCCGCGCTGCGGCTGTCGGATACCGTCAGCACCGCGATCCGCACGGGCCGGAACGGCAGGCTGTCGTCAATCGGCATTGGCGAGGCCGGCCCCGCCGGCATAGGTCAGGCGTACCCGGTCCTTGCTGTCGGGAAAGCGCGGCCATTTGCCCTGGGCAAGCGCGTCGCGACTGACCGATGGCTTGCCCTGCTGCGCCTCGTACATCCAGTAGTTGCGAAGGACCGTGCCGACATAGCCGCGCGTTTCCCAATAAGGGATCGATTCGATGTAAAGGAGCGGATCGCCGCCATCGCGGATTTCGGTTTGCCAGCGCGCGATCGGCGCCGGGCCGGCGTTATAGGCGGCGATGACCTTGGGAAGCTGGCCGCCGGTCGAGCTGTCCTTGCTGAGATATTGCAGATAGCGCTGGCCGAAGTCCATGTTGACGGCCGGCACCTTGAGGTCGCCGGGGCCGCGGCCATCGCCGTTCCAGCGCGCGAGGTCGTTCGCGGTCCCGGGGCGGACCTGCATCAGTCCCATTGCGCCGGCGGGGCTGACGGCCTTGCGCTGAAACCGCGATTCCTGGAGCGTGTGCGCGAAGACCAGCGCCGGATCGACGCGCCAGCCGCCATTCGGCTCCCACTTTGGTTGTGGGTAGCGCGTCGCGGCGGCAAGTTTGCGGCCCTGCGGCGTATTGTGGGCGAGATAGAGCTGCGTCTCGGGCAGGCTCAGCGCCTGTGCCATCCCGATAAGCTGTTCGTGCTGGCGCGGATCGCCGATGCGCGCCTGGTGGCGGAGAAGTTCGTCGGCATAGGCGTCTTCGCCGATTTCGGCGAACCCCATCGCCGCGCGGACGTTGGGCAGGTCTTCGAGCGCGCGCCATGCGCTACGGTCGGCGCGGACATTCTCGCGCTGCGTACGCGGTTCGACGCCCAGTGTTTCGGCGGCAAGCAGGCCGTAGAAGGTTTCTTCGTTCGCGGCGGCAGCGCGGAGGCGCGGCTGGACGGCTGCGGGCTGACCCGATGCGATCGCGGCGCGGGCGGCCCAGTAATAGGCTGCGGCGCGAAGCTCGCTGTCGGGTGCTTCCTTGGCGACGCGGTCGAAGGCGACGAGCGACGTGCGATAATCGTGGAGGCGCCAGGCGGCGAGACCCTGGACCCACGCGCCCTGCGTCGCCCAGGCACCGCGCCCTTCGGCACAGGCCAGCGAAAGGCGCAGCGCGTTGACGTCGTCGTTTTCGATATAATAGGACCAGGCGATCTTCTGCCGCCATTCGTCGCGAGCCTCGGGCGTCAGCTTGTCCGCCACCGCCATATACAGCGCCTCGGCGCCGGCGGGATCGTCATTCTTGATCCGGTCGGGGACCGAACGGGCAAGGCCTGCCGCGGACGGGTCGCTCACGCTGTCCGCACCGACGCGGCGCGGTGCGGTGCCCGACCAGCTAAGGCGCGTCTGCGAGGGCAGGATGGGGACGTCGGTCGCGCCGCGCTTTGCGGCGAGGCGGCCGAGCTGTTCGGCCTGCGGAAGCTGCGGCGATCGCGACAGGATCGGCATCAGATCGGACACTTCGGCGCGCGGGCTGTTCGCCGCGGTCAGCAGTTCGGCACGCAGAAAGTCGCCGAGCGGACCATTGTCGTCGCCGATCAACGACTTCGCTTCCGCCCAGCGCTGGCCGCGGATGGCCGCGAGCACCTGTGTGTAAAGCTGCCTCTGTTTGGATGAAAGCGTGTCCGGCACCGTCTGCGGTGCCGCGCTGAAATCAGGCGCTCCGGCGTCGGCCGCAAGCACGGGTGTCGCGCCCGCCGCAAGAGCGGCCACGGCGCACGAAAGGAAAATTCCGGTCATCTTCTGCATCTGTCAACGTCCCCGGTTGAGCAGTTTCAGGCTGTCCCACGCCGCGGCTTTCTGAGCCGGCCGGGCTAGCAACATCGCAGGGCTTGCGACTGCTACTGCCTCCATCTTGCCGCCATCTTGGTTAATATCGAGTAACTTTCCGCGCGCTTCGGCGAGTTGGGTGTTCGCGGTCATGCGGACGATGTCGCTGCCGATCAGCAAAAGTCGTCCGGGTCGGGCCAGGCGCAAATGGTGCCAGAGCAGCCGGTCGAGATCGGCGGCGGCATCGTCGTCGCAGCGGCCGCCCGGCGGGCGGGTAACGGCGAGGCTGGCGAGATAGCAATCGGCGCGCGCCATGCCGATGGCGCGCAGCATCGCGTCGAGAAGATTGCCGGCGGGGCCGGAAAACAGTTCGCCGTCGCGCTGGTCGTCGATTTCGGGCCAGGCTGTGAGCAGCATCAGCGGCGCCCCGGGGTTTCCGACCGGCAGAACGCGGCGCGCGTCCCACTGGCTGCCGGGAACATCGGAGCTTGCCGCGAGCCAGCCCTGAAAGGCGGTCCATTCGTCGGGAAAGACGGCCGGGCCCTTTGCCTTTGCCTCCACAGGCGGGCTCTGGCGTTGAAGCGCGGCGGGAAGCGGCGCGGGTTCGGGCTCGGCAATCGGCGACACACGCGGCCTTGCGGCGGCGTCATTGGCAACGGGCACCGCGAGCCATCCCGCCGGCGCTTCGCCGACAAGGGCCTCGACGCCGGCGAGTGACCACCAGTCGTGATAGCTTTCCGCAAGCAAAGCTGAATTTCGCCCACCCATGTGATTTGTTGAAACAGCCTGTTGACGGACACGTCAATTGGCGGGCATCGCAATTCGTGACAGAATGAGCGCGGGACACGATGAATGATCCCGCGTGGGGACGGCAGAAAGGGACTTGCGGTGAGCGAACGGGAATCGATGCCCTATGACGTCGTGATCGTCGGGGCAGGGCCGGCGGGGCTTTCGGCGGCGATCCGGCTGAAGCAGATGGCGAATGAGGCGGGCAGCGAGTTGTCGGTCTGTATCCTCGAAAAAGGATCGGAGGTCGGCGCGCATATCCTGTCGGGTGCGGTGATCGATCCGAAATCGCTCGACGAACTTCTTCCCGACTGGCGGACGCAGGGCTGTCCGCTCGCCGAAGTGCCGGTCAACGACAACCAGCACTGGATGCTGACGAAAAAGAAAAAGTTCGGCATCCCGCACATCATCACGCCGCCCTTCATGCACAACAAGGGCACCTATACCGGCAGTCTTGGCAATTTGTGCCGTTGGCTGGCCGAACAGGCCGAGGGGCTGGGGGTGGAAATCTTCCCGGGCTTTGCGGCGGCCGAAATCCTTTATAACGAAGATGGGTCGGTGAAGGGCGTTGCGACCGGCGACATGGGCATTGCGCGCGACGGCAGCCACAAGGGCGACTATGCGCCGGGGCTTGAACTGCACGCGAAATATACCTTCTTTGCCGAAGGCGTGCGCGGGCACCTCACCAAAATGTTGAAGCCGCAATTTGCGCTCGACGCCGACAGCGAGCCGCAGGTCTATGGCATCGGCGTCAAGGAATTGTGGGACATCAAGGCCGACAATCACGCCCAGGGCCGCGTCATTCACACGCAGGGCTGGCCGCTCGATGAAAATGCCAATGGTGGCGGTTTTCTCTATCATCAGGCGAACGGGCAGGTGGCCTTGGGCTTCGTGACCTGGCTCAACTATCGCAACCCGCACATCTCCCCGTTCCAGGAGATGCAGAAGTGGAAAACCCACCCCGAGATCGCGAAGATTCTGAAAGGCGGCAAGCGCGTCTCCTATGGCGCCCGCGCGATCAGCGACGGCGGTTATCAGTCGGTGCCGAAGCTGGTCTTTCCGGGCGGCGCGCTGATCGGCGATACCGCCGGCTTTCTGAACGTCCCGCGCATCAAGGGGACGCACACCGCCATGAAGTCGGGCATGATGGCGGCCGAGGCGGCTTTCGCCGCGGTTGGCGCGGGCCGCGAGGGTGATGTGCTGACCGCTTATCATGACGCCTATGACGAAAGCTGGGTGAAGAAAGAACTGGGCGTCGTCCGCAACGTGCTGCCGATGGTCGAGAAGTTCGGCGATATTGCCGGGACAATCCTGGGGGCCACGACGATGTGGCTGGAGAATTTCGGCATCCGCATGCCCTTCACGATGAAGCATCACCCCGACAACACAACGCTCTATCGCGCCGACATGATGCCGAAGCCGAGTTATCCGAAACCCGATGGCGTGCTGACGTTCGATCGCCTGTCTTCGGTGTTCCTGTCGAACACCAATCATGAAGAAGACCAGCCGGTCCACCTGCAGTTGAAAGACCCGTCGATCCCCGTCGAATATAATCTGCCGGTGTATGACGAGCCTGCGCAACGCTATTGCCCCGCCGGCGTTTATGAAATCGTCGGGCAGGATGAAGGTGACCCGAAGCTGGTGATTAACGCGCAGAATTGCGTCCATTGCAAGACGTGCGACATCAAGGACCCGACCCAGAATATCAACTGGGTCACTCCCGAAGGCGGCGGAGGCCCCAATTACCCGAACATGTAAGCCCGTCCGCCTTTTCCTGATGGCCGGCGCGCTGGCCGGCGCCGGGCCGGCGACGGCGGCAAGCGGCGACGGGGGGGCGGCCGTCGATGCGCTGGTGCGGGCGCGGCTGGCCGAAGAGGCCGGTAATCCGGCGGCGGCGCTGGCCGCGCTGACCCATGTCGCAAGCGAGGCGCCGACCCTGCCGGGACTGCGCGGGCGGATGCTGGAGCAGGCGATTCAGGCCGGCGACCTGGTCGCGGCGCGCAGCGCGGCGGGGCAGTTGTGGAATGCCGGCGACCGGCGGTTCGATGCGCAACTGGTGATGCTGGTCGATGCGATGCGCCGGTCGGACTGGAAGGCAGCGCGGGAGTATATTGGCGGACGGTCGGACAAGGCGGGCGGCGACGCCATTGCGAAGCTGATCCAGCCGGCGTTCAATAGCTGGATCGACGTCGGCGCGCGCGAGGCGGCGCCGGAGCGCCATCTCGTAGCTGCAGCGGGCCGGGCAAGACCGGAACCCGCGCTCGCTCTCGAGGCGGCGATCGTTCAGGCGGCGGCGAAGCGTCCCGCCGATGCGGCAACGCTGGCGACGGCGACGGTGCTGTCCGATCGAACAAGTCAGCTTGTCGCGCTGCGTCTTGCCGCGACGCTGGAGGCGGGCGGCGAGATGGACGCCGCGAGGGCGCTGCGCGGACGGATCGCGCTTGCCGCCAGCGGACGCGAGGATCCGGTGCTGCTGCTGTCCGACCAGCCGATTTCGACACCCCGCGGGGGAATGGCCCATTGGCTTGGCTTGCTTGCCGACGGGCTGGCTCGGGCGCCGAACAGCAGCCCAAAGCTGCCCATGTTGTTTGCGCGCGCCGCCTTCTGGCTCGACGACAAGGATTGGACGGTGCGGTCGGCGCTGGTCGAAGCGCTCGATCGCAACGGGCAGCGGAGCGACGCTGTGGCGCTGGTGACCGGCCAGCGATCGATGCCGGCGGCGCTGCGGATGCGCCGCGCCGAATTCCTGGCCGATGCCGGCGATTTTGTGGGCGCGACACGCGAGGCCGACGCGGCCGTGGCCGGGGGTAGCACGGCGCGCAGCCTGCTGGTCCGCTTTGCAGATATCGCGCGGCGTGCCGATGATCGGCCGGCCGCAGCGCGCGCCTATGCCGGGATCGAAGCGTCGCTGGGCAGCGATGCGGCAGACCAGCGGCTTCGCGGCAGCCTGCTGATCGCGCGCGCCGAGCTTTTGCTGCAGGCGGACGATTGGGACGGCGCGAAGGCGCTGATGGAGCAGGCGCTCGCGATCTCTCCCAACGATCCGACGGTCCTGAATTTTGCGGGATATTCGGCCATCGAACGGCGCAAGGACATCAAGCAATCGCTCGGGCGGATCGAAGCGGCATGGAAGGCCGAGCCCCAAAGTGCGAGCATCACCGATTCGCTCGGCTGGGCCTATTTCCTGACCGGACGGAGCGATGACGCCGTGTCGCTGCTTGAAGGGGCGCAGCGCGGCGATCCGAACAATGCCGTGATTGTCGAACATCTGGGCGATGCCTATTGGCAGGCTGGGCGCCGGTTTCAGGCGCGTTATACGTGGCGCGCGGCGGCGCTGCTGGCCGAGGCCGACATGGCGACGCGCATCGATGCAAAGCTGCGCGACGGGTTGACGCCAGCGACGACGGCGCCCTGATGGCGGCGATGCGCGAGACGGGCTGGGCCAAGATCAACCTGGCGCTGCACATCCGTGCGCGACGGAGCGACGGCTATCACGCCATCGAAACGCTGTTCGCGTTCGTCGATGCCGGCGATGCGATCGAGGCCGAAGTGGCCGACCGCGATCATCTGGTCATCGATGGCGAGTTCGGCGGCGGACTGAGCGCCGGCGCCGACAATCTGGTTCTGCGGACATTGACGCTGCTGCGCGATCGTTACGGCGCGCCGCGCATTCCGCCGCTGGCGATCGGCCTGACCAAGCGCTTGCCGGTAGCGGCGGGAATTGGAGGCGGATCAGCCGATGCGGCCGCGATGGCGCGGCTCGTCCGGCGGCATTTCCTCCCCGAAGTGGGCAATGAGGCGCTGGCGCGGCTGGCGGGGTCGCTGGGCGCCGACATTGCCGCCTGCGTCGCGAGCGAGACCTGTCTGGGCGTCGGCGTCGGTGAGGAACTGAGCGCGGTTCCCGAACTGCTCCTGACGGGAACGCCGGTCCTGCTCGTCAATCCGCGCCAGCCGGTGGCCACCGGCCCCGTGTTCGCGGCGTGGGACGGCGTCGATCGCGGGCCGTTGTTCACGGGTGCGGACCTGCGAGCGCAATTGTTCGCGGCACGCAACGACCTGCAACGGCCCGCGGTCGCGCAATGTCCGGCGATCGTCGATGTACTGACCGAATTGGGGGCATTGAAACCGTGGCTCGCGCGGATGTCGGGTTCGGGAGCGACCTGCTTTGCGCTGTTCGACGCACCGGCCGAACGCGACGCGGCGGCGGCGATTCTTGCCGCACGCCATCCCGGTTGGTGGCAAATGGCGGGAACGCTGCGATGAGTGAGGCATGGCGGCAATTGGGAACGCCGCGGATCGGCGGCGTCCTGCTGATCGGCGATCATGCATCGGCACATGTGCCCGACGACATCGACCTCGGGATCGACCTGGCGTTGCTGCGCGAGCATATCGCGATCGATGTTGGCGTCGCCGAGGTGGCGGCGCTGTTGGTCGAAGCGGGCGCGGTGGATGCAGCGATCCTTGGCGGAGTTTCGCGGCTCGTTGTCGATTGCAATCGCGACGAGGAGGCGCTGGGGGCACTGCCGATCGTCAGCGACGGACATGCCATTCCGGGCAATGCCGTGGATCATAGCGGGCGCGAAGCACGAATGGCGCGATTCTTTCGCCCCTATCATGCGCATATCGCAGAGGCGATCGCGGCCCATCGGCCGGGGATGATCCTGTCACTGCACAGCTTCACCCCTGCGCTGGCCAGCGATCCGGAGCAACAACGGCCGTGGCATGTGGGGGTGCTGTATAATGAGGACGATCGGCTCGCGGCGCCAACGATTGCGGCGCTGGGCGCCGAAGGGCTGACGGTCGGTGATCAGCTTCCTTATTCGGGGAAGCTTCTCAACGCGACGATGAACCGGCATGCGGAGGGCAATGGCATCCCGTATATCGGAATCGAGATGCGGCAGGATCTGGTGCGCGACGCGGCGGGCCAGGCGCTGTTCGCCCAACGGCTTTCGCGCATGTGCAGCAAAGTTTCGTTGAATCTGGTAGAGTAGGCGTGTAGAGGCGCGTTTCTTCGTCTATTTTTGTAATAAAATTATCAGGATTGCTCTCAATGCCTTCATATCGTTCGCGAACCACCACTCATGGCCGCAACATGGCGGGCGCGCGCGGGCTTTGGCGCGCGACGGGGATGAAAGACAGTGACTTCGGCAAGCCGATCATCGCGGTCGTCAACAGCTTTACCCAGTTCGTGCCCGGTCATGTTCACCTGAAGGACCTCGGCCAGATGGTTGCGCGCGAGATCGAGGCCGCAGGCGGGGTCGCCAAGGAATTCAATACCATCGCGGTCGATGACGGAATCGCGATGGGGCATGACGGCATGCTGTATTCGCTGCCGTCGCGCGACCTGATCGCGGACAGCGTCGAATATATGGTCAACGCGCATTGTGCCGACGCGATGGTTTGCATCTCCAACTGCGACAAGATTACCCCGGGCATGCTGATGGCGGCGCTGCGCATCAACATTCCGGTCGTCTTCGTATCGGGTGGACCGATGGAAGCGGGCAAGGTCGTACTGAAGGGCAAGGAAGTCGCGCTCGACCTGGTGGACGCGATGGTCGCCGCCGCCGACGAAAAATACAGCGACGAGGAAGTGACCGCGATCGAGCGATCGGCCTGTCCGACGTGCGGATCCTGTTCGGGCATGTTCACCGCCAATTCGATGAACTGCCTGACCGAAGCGCTCGGCCTGTCGTTGCCCGGCAATGGATCGACGCTGGCGACCCACGCCGACCGCAAGGAGTTGTTCCTGCGGGCGGGTCGGATCGTCGTCGAAATGTGCCGTCGTCATTATGAGGAGGGCGACGACAGCGTCCTGCCGCGCAACATCGCGACCTTCGAGGCGTTCGAGAATGCGATGAGCCTCGATATCGCGATGGGCGGATCGACGAATACGGTGCTGCACCTGCTCGCCGCCGCCCATGAAGCCGGGGTCGATTTTACCATGGCCGACATCGACCGGCTGTCGCGCCGCGTGCCGTGTCTGTCGAAGGTCGCTCCGGCGAAGAGCGATGTCCATATGGAAGACGTTCACCGCGCGGGCGGGATCATGGCGATCCTCGGCGAACTGGAGCGCGCGGGACTGCTTCACGCGCACCTGCCGACCGTGCACAGCGCGACGCTGGGCGATGCGCTCAACAAATGGGACATCGCGCGGACCAACGATCCTGCCGTGCAGACATTCTTTCTGGCGGCGCCGGGCGGCGTTCCGACGCAGACGGCGTTCAGCCAGGACCGGCGATGGGATTCGCTCGACCTCGACCGCGAGGGCGGAGTAATCCGTTCCGCCGACCATGCCTTCAGCAAGGATGGAGGGCTTGCGGTCCTGTCGGGCAACATCGCGCTCGATGGCTGCATCGTGAAGACGGCTGGTGTCGATGATAGCATTCTGAAATTTTCGGGACCGGCCAAGGTTTATGAAAGCCAGGACGCGGCGGTGGCGGGCATCCTGACCGGACAGGTCGAGGCGGGCGACGTGGTGGTCATCCGTTACGAAGGGCCGAAGGGCGGGCCGGGAATGCAGGAAATGCTCTATCCGACAAGCTACCTCAAATCGAAAGGGCTGGGAGCGGCGTGCGCGCTGATTACCGACGGGCGTTTTTCGGGCGGGACGTCGGGCCTGTCGATCGGTCATGTCTCGCCCGAAGCGGCGGAGGGCGGTACGATCGGGCTGGTCGAGAATGGCGACCTGATCAATATCGATATCCCGGCGCGCACGATCACGCTGGCGCTGGCCGATTCGGAACTGGAAAGGCGCCGCGCGGCGATGGAAGCGAAAGGCGACGCCGCCTGGCAGCCGGCAAAAGCGCGCCCGCGCAAGGTTTCGGTGGCGCTTCAGGCCTATGCCGCGATGACGACCAGCGCTGCGCGCGGCGCGGTTCGCGACCTGTCGCAGTTGAAGGGCAAGGGATGATCAGGGCGGCGGCGATGATGGGGACAGCGTTGGTGCTCGCCGGCTGCGGCGGGCCTGACAACGGCAAGCTGGCCGAGGCCGAAGCGCGCGGATCGAAGGACGCGGCGGAGGACGGCCGGATCGAGTGCGCGCTGGAAGGCGCGAAACTGTTCGATCGCACCTGCACCGTCGAGGAAATGCGCGGCGCCGACGGGACGATCCTGATCGTCGGCAAGCAGGATGTCGGGTATCGACGGCTGCAGATCACCACCGACGGGCGCGGGGTGGTCTCCGCCGACGGAGCGCTGCCGGCTACGGTCACGATTATCGACGACGGTAAGATCGAGGTCGCGATCGGGCGCGACCGCTACCGCTTGCCCGCGAATACGGGCGGAACGAAGTAGCGCGACTTTTGCAGCGGGCGTGCTAGGTTTTGGGCATGGCTTTTCCCGCCGATGCCCCGATCCTGACCAGCGATGCGATGCGTGCGGCCGAGGCGGCCTGCGTGACATCGGGCGTTTCGCTTGGCGAACTGATGGACCGCGCGGGAGCGGCGGTGGCGGATGCGGCATGGCGCATGGCGGCCGGTGCACCGATTCTGGTCCTGTGCGGGCCGGGCAATAATGGCGGCGATGGCTATGTCGCGGCGCGCCAGCTGAAGGATCGCGGCGCGGCGGTTCGCGTGGCCGCTCTTGGACCTCCCACGACGATGTTGGCGAAGGCGGCGTGCGCGACATGGAGCGGGGCAGTCGAGGCGATCGATGCGGCCTTGCAGCCGGCGCCGGTCATCGTCGACGCGCTGTTCGGAGTCGGGCTGACGCGGCCGCTGGCTGATGACCTGGTGCAGCGGCTCGGCAGATTGGCCGACCGGCGCGTTCTGGCCGTCGATGTACCAAGCGGTGTGGATGCCGACGGCCATCACCCGTGGGCGCCGCCGCTACGCGCCGATGTCACGGTCGCGCTGGGTGCGCTGAAGCCCGCGCATGTCCTGCTTCCGGCGGCGCAACATTGCGGTCGACTGATCATCGCCGGCATCGGTATCCGAGCGGACAGGACGCTGCGGAGCCTGCCCGTGGCGACCGCCTCGCGGCCGGGCGCGCTGTCGCACAAGTTCAATCGCGGGATGATGCTGGTCAGGGCTGGGCCGATGCCCGGCGCGGCTGGCCTGGCGGCGGGGGCGGGGCTTCGCGCCGGGGCCGGCTATGTCGTGCTGAGCGGCGGAGGCGCGGGGCCGTTTCTGGCGATCATTTCCGAGGCGGATGCGAACTATGCCGCGCGACTGGCGGATAGGCGGCTCGGCGCTGTGGTCATCGGGCCGGGCTATCCGGCCGCTGACGCGCTCGCCCGCGATGTCGCGGCGGCACTGGCGGCAGAAAAGCCGGTCGTGCTCGATGCCGCCGCGATCGACGCCGCCTTGCCGCGCTTGCGGACGCTTCGTGGCGCGGCGCCGGCGATCCTGACGCCGCACGAGGGGGAGTTTGTCCGGGCCTTTCCCAACCTTTCCGGCAACAAGATCGATCGCGCGCGCGCCGCCGCGAGCGATGCCGGCGCGATCCTGATATACAAGGGCGCCGATACCGTGATTGCCGCGCCCGATGGCCGCGTCGTCGCGGCCTGGCCGGGGTCGCCCTGCCTTGCGACGGCGGGGACGGGCGACGTGCTGGCCGGAGCGTGCGGTGCGATGCTCGCACAGGGCGGCGACCCTTTCGATGCTGCTGTTGCTGCCGTGGGCTGGCATATTGCGCGCGCCGCGCATATAGGCCCCGGCCTTGTCGCCGACGATCTGGTTAGGGAATGAAATGACGGAAGCCGCGCTGATCGAGCGCATCGCCGCGCGCGGTGACGGCGTGACCGGCGATGGTCGTTATGTGGCGGGCGGCGTTCCGGGCGACCGCGTGCGCGCGGACGGAATTCTCATTCCCGGCCCCAACCGCTCGGAACCCGTCTGCCGACATTTCGGCAAATGCGGCGGTTGTCAGTTACAGCATGTCGCCGAAGGCGCGCTGGCCGATTTCGTTCGCGACAGGGTGGCCGGCGCGTTGGAAGGGCAGGAACTGGCCGGGGGAGAGGTTCTTCCCGCGTTGCTTTCACCGCCGCAGAGTCGCCGCCGTGCGACGCTGACGGCGCTGAAGATCGGCAGGCAGGTCGCGCTGGGGTTCAACGCGGCGCAGAGCAACCAGATCGTCGATATGCGGATGTGTCCGCTGCTGCTGCCCGACCTGTTCGCGCTCGTCGCGCCCATCCGCTCCCTGCTCGATATGATCGCGCCGCAGCGCCGTCCGGTGAAGATCAAGCTTCAGATGCTGGATCAGGGCATCGAAGTGATTCTGGAAGGCGTGAAGGCCGAAGGGCTGGACGCCGCGATGGCCTTGCAGGATTTCGCGGGCGACCACGCGCTTGCGCGCCTCGCTATCGACCAGGGCGACGGGCTTGAGACCATGTGGCAACCGGAGCCGCCGACGATATGCTTTGGCGGAATCTCGGTCGAGCTTCCCCCGTTCGCCTTTCTGCAAGCGACGGCCACCGGGCAGGCGACGCTTGTCGAAGCCGTGCGTCGCGCGATCGGCGAAGCCCCGGCGGTCGCCGATCTGTTCGCCGGTGTCGGCACCTTTGCCTTGTCGGTGCAGGCGGGACGAAAAGTTTATGCCGCCGAGGGCGCGCGCGACGCGATCGCGGCGCTGATGGCGGCGGCCAACCGCGCGCGGGCATTGGTCGCGACGGAACATCGGGATCTGTTTCGCCGGCCGCTGGTGCCGACCGAACTCGACCGCTTTGGCGCTGTGATCCTCGATCCGCCGCGCGCCGGTGCCGAGGAGCAGGTCAAGCAGATCGCGGCATCGAACGTGCCGGCCATTGCATATGTGAGCTGCAATCCCGCCAGCTTTGCGCGCGATGCGAAAATCCTTGTCGCGGGCGGCTATCGGCTGGATTGGGTACAGCCGGTCGGCCAGTTCCGCTGGTCTACCCATGTGGAACTGGCCGCGCGGTTCAGTCGCTGATCAGTGCAGCACGAAGCCGATGAAGGCGTGCAGGCACAGCGCGATGAGCGCGAGGCTCGCGAGCGCGAAGACAGCGAAACGCCACATCACGCGGTTCACGGTGGCCTGGATCAGGCTGTGCAGGATGCGTAGCCCGACATAGGCCCAAGCAAGCTGCGCGTTAAGCCCGCCACCCATGCCGCCGACGGCGAGCGCCAGTGCGACGGCGTAGAAGACCGTCGGTTGTTCCATAAGGTGGTTATAGTTGTGGGCCTTCCACTGAACTTCGGCGGGCAGGACTTCGTCGAGGCCGCGTCCCGTCGTCCCGACGAGATTTTTCGCGTCGATCTTTGCACGCTGCATCGCCGGGATACGTGTCGCGTACATCCAGATCCACATCACCATCGACCATAGCGCAAGTGTTGCGACGGGCCCCAATATCGCATTCGTTTCCATTTTCTCTCTCCCTCCCTTAATTCCTCAACTAACCCCTCAACCCAAAGTCGCGATGACGGCCAGCAGCGACAGCGCCAGCAGGCACAATGTCGCGAGCGAAAAGATCGCGAAGCGCACCGGAATGCGATTGACCGTCGACTGCCAAAGACTGTGGACGATGCGCAGCACGACGTAAGCCCAGGCGAGACCGCGCGTCAGATCGGTGCTGCCGCCTGAAAGCTGGAGAAAAACAATAACGGCATAGAAGATCGTCGGCTGTTCCAGCAGGTGCGTATAATTATGCGATTTCCAATTGGTTTCGGGCGGAAGAATGGTCTCCAGATTGACCCCGCGCCCGCCGGGAGGCGCCTCCTTGAGGTCGATACCGGCCTTTGCAAGCGCCCTGAAGCGCGTCACCCCAGTCCAGATCAGCATGACAAGCGTCCACAGGACGAGGATTGCGCCGGGCGCAAGCAAACTGTTCGACATATCGCTCCCCTTTATTATTTGCGATCATGCTAGGGCAGTTTGTCGGCAATGCAATCGGCGACGTTCAATTGCGCCGGGCAGCCAGTTCAGCGCGGATTGCGGCGCCGTCGCCGTCGATCCGGGGTGCAAAGCCAAGATCGCCTTCTGTGGCAGCACCGTATCTTACCGGGGGGCGCATCTCGACGTATCCAGCGACATCAGGATGCTCGCGGCGGCGGAAGAAGCCGGTGGCGGTCAGGTGCGGGTCGTCCCGGATATCCTCCAGGTCGCGCGCGACCATGGCGGGAATGTCGTTCGCAGCAAAAATTGCGAGCCATTCGGCACTGGTTTTTGCCGGAGTCTTACGCGCGATCTCGGCATATATCAGGGACATATGCCGGCCTTCGGCCTTGGCCGCCTCATACTCGGGGGAAAGCAGCAGCTCTTCGCTGCCAAGCAAGCCCAGCAGGCGCGCGGTCGACTCGGGGGTGTAGGGGACGATGGCGAGATAACCATCGGCACTGGGGAAGGGTTGGCGTGCCGGATCGAGCTGCCGCGGATAGCCGGCCGGCCCGATCGCGGGGTCGAGCGTCGCGTCGCGCAGATGTTCGGTCAGCATGAAGGCCGTGAAGCATTCGAACATCGGCACGGCGACCTCTTGTCCTTCGCCGGTGCGGAGCTTGTGAACGAGTGCAGCCAGGATCGCCTGCGCTCCGAAATGACCGGCAACCTTGTCGGCGATCAGCGACGGAAAGTAGCGCGGCCGGGGATTCCCGTCCGCACGCGGAAGCAGGCTTGTCGTCCCGCTCGCGGCCTGGATCACATCGTCATAGGCCTGCAGGTCGGCATAGGGGCCGTCCTGGCCGAAGCCGGTGCCGTGGACATAGATGATATCGGGCTTCAGTGCCTTGCAGCTTGCATAGTCGAAACCGAGCCGCGCCATCGCCTTGCCACGGATATTGTGGAAGAAGACGTCGCCGGTCGCGATCAATTCGCGGAGGATAGCGGCATCCTCGGGCTTCTTGAGATCGAGCGCGATCGATCGCTTGCCGCGATTGACGGTCAGATGGATCGATCCCATCGTCGGGTCGGGATTGCCGGTGCCGAGATAGCGCGAAACGTCACCAATGCCGGGCGTTTCGACCTTGATCACCTCCGCCCCCAGGTCGGCAAGCATCTGCGTTGCATAGGGGCCGAAGATGACCGTGGTCAGGTCGATGATCCGGATGCCGGAGAGCAAGGTCATGTGCCGAACACACGCGAAGCGATCATGATTTCAAGATCCAAGTCCCGTCCCTTCCTCTCGCTCGTCGTGCGAAGATAGAAGGATTGCGAAGTGAAACGGAAGCGCAAATGATCGACCATCGTGAAAAGATGCTGCGGCGCTGACCTATTGGTAATAGTCCCGGTAAACCTGCCCCAGCGCCTGTCGCAGGACGGGGTTGCTCAAGGCCAGCCGGAAAAATTCGTCGTCGGGGGTCGCGGCACGTCCGGCCGTGAGCTTTGACCCCGTGGCGGTGCTGAGACGGCAAAGATCGGTCTTGTCGCATGTCATCCGGTCGCGGCCGCGCGCGACGGCGATCGCAGCCTTGGTCCAGTGACGCCATTCGTTCGTCGATGTCGAATAGGTGACGCGGGTATCGGGAATGTCTCGCAACAGACTGTGGCCATCGTAAGCGAGACCTTCCTTGAGCTGACCGCCCAGAAGGTCGGCCAGAGTCGGCGCGATGTCGAGATTGGCGACCAGCTTGCCCGAATTGTCCGTCAGCGTCCCGAAATCCCTAGCCGAAAGGCTGGCGGGGGCCTTGATGAGGAAGATCGGCGAAAGTATGCCTTCGTCGAACGTATCCATGCGCATACGCGGCATTTTCAGCGTCGATGCATAGTCGAATTCGCCGTGGTCGCCCGCGATGATGATCAGCGTGTCATCCAGTCGTCCGGCTTTGCGAAGGCTGTCGAAGAGCAGCCGGAAGCCGCGCTCGGCGATATAGGCGGCACGCCCGCGCCGATCCTTGATATGAGAAGGCACGCCGAAGGCGCTGTCGGTCTGGAACGGCCAGTGCAGCGCTTGCGGATAGAGCGTCAGGAACAGCTTGCCGTCCGCTTTTTCGATGGCCTCGGCAGCGGTGCGATAGACGAAATGGTCGTCGACGGCGAGGTCGTTGACGAACGGCAGGCGGGAATATTCCGCGGTGATGATGTCGTCCATCTGCGCATCGCCGAAAAACGCGTCGAACCCTGCCCATTGCATCGTCGATGAGGTGATGAAGGCGGTTCGATATCCGCGAGCCGCCGCATATTGCGAGACGAACGGCAGCGCCTCGATCTTGGCGATGGGCTCATGCGCTCCGCTTCCGGTCAGGAGGGAGGGCACGCTGATGTCCGTGGCATTGCTGTTCGTTACGGCATTTTCGAAATCGATCCACCGGTCCACGCCGCTTTCCTCGGCGATGCTCTGGCTCAATAGCCGTTTGCCGTCGCTGGCGGGCGTGGATGCACCGGTGGACTCCATGATGACGAAAACGATCGTCTTGGGTTCGGCGCGCGGGGCGGCGGCCAAGGTGAAATGACCCGACCGGTCCGATCGGCCGAAATGGCGCAGCGGAGCTCGGGGTTCGTCGATCAGCGCGGCAATGCGCGGATCGGATGGGCCCGATGATGCGGTCGCCAGCGAGGCCGCGACATAGAATAGCGGCAACAGTGCGAGAATGGTCAATCGGGCTCGTCCGCGATCGCGGAGACACCGCGAGAGTCCCATGCCGACAAAGACAGCGGTGGTCGCGAGCAGCCACACGGTGACGGGAACATAGGACGCGGCATATCCCGCAAGCGCCGCCATCGAGGCGTTGCCGGCGGTCACCGGAAGGTAGCGATAGAGCTCAAGAAACGGCGAATCGAAGAACCGCATCGTCGTCAGGTCGGCGGCGAGGAATACCGCCAGCGCGAGGCCGGCGACGATAGAAATCGCCGAGGCGAGACGCCTGCTAGCGGAAACCGGCGGCAGCACAAGAATGATGTAACTGTATGCAAGAATGTAGAGATAATGCTTTAGCAACGGCCCCGGTTCGTTCGAGCCGCCACCAGCCACCAGCGACCATGACAGCGCGACAAGCGCGACAATCGTCACTGCGATAAGGATATCGCGCAGGCCGCCCTGTCCCACAAGCTTTGGAATCCGCACAATCACCCTCGCCCAGATGCGCGCCGTGTGTGCCAGAGTTGCGATAAGAAAGGATTAACCAAGTCCTTCGTGGGATCGCTCCAATATTCGCGCAGGAAAAAGGGCTGGTCGCATCGCTGCGCCAGCCCTTTGTCTCGATATGCGTGCCGTTCAGAAGAGCTTGGTCACCGTGGCGCTGCGGCGCTCGGGTTCGGCGGCTCCGGTATAAAGGCTCGCCATCGGCTCGTCGCTGACGACGTGGATTTCCTCCGCGCCGAAGCCGTTGAATTTGGTTCGCATCGCGCAGCCATAGGCGCCGAGCAGGCCAATCTCGATGAAATCGCCGGCCTTGACGTCCGCAGGCAGAAAGAACGGGCCATTCATATGGTCGAGATCGTCGCATGTCGGGCCATAGAAGCTGAACGGCACCATTTCGGCGTCGCTCTGCGGCTCGCGTAGCAGCGCCACCGGAAAACGCCAGCCGACGTGCGCCGCGTCGAACAGCGCGCCGTATGCGCCGTCGTTGATGTACAGCTCGTCGCCTCGACGTTTTTCGACGCGAACGATCAGCGAGCTGTATTCCGCCGACAACGCGCGGCCCGGTTCGCACCAGAGTTCAGCCGAATAGCTGATCGGCAGGCTTTCGAAGCTGCGGTGGATCGTTTCAAAATAGGCGTCGAGCGGCGGAGGTTCCATGCCCGGATAGGTCGAGGGAAAGCCGCCGCCGACATCGACGATGTCGACGGTCACCGCCGCCGCGACGATCGCCGTGCGGACACGTTCCATCGCCTGGGCGTACGCATGGGGCGTCATCGCCTGGCTCCCGACGTGGAAGCAGATGCCGAGCGCGTCGGCGGCCTGGCGGGTTGCCATCAGCAATTCGGCGACCTCCTCGGGCTCGGCGCCGAACTTTGCGGCGAGGCTGAGCTTCGAATGGTCCGAAGAAACGCGCAGGCGCACGAGCAGATTGAGATCGGCAGCGCTCTCGGTCGCCCGGACGATCTTTTCGAGCTCCTCCATGGTGTCGAGCGAGAAGGTCCGGACGCCATGTTTCCAATAGGCTTCGGAAATGGCTTCCTCCGCCTTGACCGGATGCATGAAGCAGAGCGTCGCCTTCGGCAGCGTCCGCGCCACGAGCCGGACCTCGGCGATCGAGGCGACGTCGTAATGGGTGACGCCCGAATCCCACAGCACGCGCAGAAGGTCAGGCGACGGATTCGCCTTGACCGCATACATGGTCGTGCCGGGAAACCGGTCGATGAAGAAACGCGCCGCGCGCGCCGCAGCGTGCGGACGGACAAGCGTAACAGGTTCGACCGGCGAAAGTGCCTGAATCAGCCCGTGGGCGCTATGATGCTGGTGCAACTCAAGGGACCCCCAAAAATAACGTTCAACACAAAGGCTGCCTTGCGGTTATTGGAAGTCCCCCTGGGGCAGCGGAGGGCGATATATGGGCGGGGGTCCCCCCTGTAAAGACCCTATAGCGCAATTTTGTAACAGCGATGCGATGGACGCGCCGAGACGGGGTCGGCGCAGGACAAATGGGTCCTGCCCTTAGCTCAGCCGCGTCTTGAAATCTTCATATCCGAATTCGCGGATCAGCCTCAATTCGTCGGTTTCGCTGTCCCACAGCCAGATGGACGGCAACGGCACGCCGTTGAAGCTATTGGTCTTCACCATCGAATAATGCGCCTGGTCGAGGAAGGCGAAGCGCTGGCCGATGCGGGCGCCTCCGGGCAGCCGATAGTCGCCGATCACGTCGCCGGCGAGGCACGACGGACCGCCGAGGCGCGTCACCATGCCGTCGCTGCCTTCGTCCAGCATCGCCGGGCGATAGGGCGCTTCGATCACGTCGGGCATATGGCAGGTTGCGGAGATGTCGGTGATCCCGATCGGCATGCCATTGTCGAAGAGGTCGAGTACTTCGCCGACGAGGATGCCGGCGTCGAGCGCGATCGCTTCGCCCGGTTCGATCATCACGTCACAATTCGTCGCGGCCCGCACCTGCTTCAGAAACGCGATCAGATCGTCGATCTGGTAGTCCGCGCGGGTCACATGGTGCCCGCCGCCGAAGTTGATCCATTTGAGCTGGGCGAAGAAGGGGCGCAGCATCGGTTGCACCGCCAACCAGGTGCGTTCGAGCGGCGGGAAATCCTGTTCGCACAGGCTGTGCATATGCACGCCATCGACGCCTTCCATATGTTCGGGAAGAAGCTGGCTGATCGGAAAGCCCAGCCGGCTGCACGGCGCGGCGGGGTCGTACTTCGGCACCTCTCCTTCGCTGTGCATCGGGTTGATGCGCAGCCCGACGTCGAACTGCACACCCTGGGTGCGCAGGTCGTCCAGTAGCGGCCGGAAGCGCGCGATCTGGCCGGGCGAATTGAAGATCAGATGGTCCGACAGGCGAGCAATCTCGGGAAGGTCGGCCTCCTTGTAACCGGCGCAATAGGTGGCGACTTCGCGGTCGCCGGCGGGCCCTGTATATTCCTCGCGTCCCAGCCTTGCTTCGTACAGCCCGGACGCGCAGACCCCGTCGAGATAGGAAGCGACCGTCGGTCCCAGCGACCACATCGAAAAGGCCTTGAGCGCCGCCAGAACGCGTGCGCCCGAAGCATCGCCGATATGTCGCAGCACCGACAGGTTGGCGCGCACCTTTGCCGCGTCGATGACGAACGCGGGCGAGGGGACGCGGGTCAGGTCGAAGCGGGCAAAGGCTCCGGGATCGCCGGCTCTGGTTTCCATGGGGCGCGCCTCTAGAGTTATTCGGTGACGGATGAAAGCGGGTTGGCTTCGTCGGCCCTAATTGCGGAGGCGCGCCACGCTTTTCAAGACACTGGGACGGTGACGTTCCCCGTGGCTGTTTGCACCGAATAGCTGAAGGGCGTGTCAGCCCACCCCGTCTTGGCTCCACCGTGCACGCCGTCACGGCGGATGACGGCGATCCCGCCATCGATCTGGTAGCCGGCATCCACGATCCGTTGGATTGTCGCCTCTGCGGCCGCCTGCGGCTCCATCCCGCCGCGCATCAGCTCGACGACGTGATAGGTCGGCAGAAAACGCATCATCACGTCGCCATTGCCGGTCGCCACCGCGGCGCCCACCGCCTGATCGCAATAGGCACCGGCCCCGATGATGGGCGAATCGCCGACGCGCCCCGGGATCTTGAACTCGCGACCGTTGGTCGAACAGCCGACGCAAAGATTGCCCGCTGCATCCAGCGCAATGCTCCCGACCGTGTCGTGGCCGACGAGCTTGTCGGCGCTGGCGATCGGTTCGGGATCGAAGGCAGTGGTCTTGGCACCTGTGGCGGCCCACTTGTCCCAGGCCTGCTGCGACACCACACTGGTCAACGATGTCTCGGTAAACCCCATGCGCGCCGCAAAGCGCGTTGCATCGTCGCCAACGATCAGGCTGTGCTGGGTTTCCTCCATCACCTTGCGCGCGACCGAGATTGCCCGTTTGACGCGCTTGAGGCAGCCGACCGCGCCCGCATCGTGCGTCGGGCCCCACATGATCATCGCATCGAGCGTTGTTTCGCCGACCTCGTTCGGCACGCCGCCGGCGCCGACCCAATAATCGCCGAGCAGTTCGACGTGGTTGATCGCCGTCTCCACCGCGTCGATCGCCGAGGCGCCCGAGGCAAGCATCGGCCAGCCGATCGCGTTGGCGCCCGGGCCGAATTCCCATGTTGTCAGGATGAAGGGCTTTCCGGTTGCGATGGTCTTTGGCTTCGCCGGCTTCGCAGATGCCCGCGTCGCGCCCAGCGCCGCCAGTCCCGCCGCGCCGGCGCCGAAAGCGCGCCGAGAGATCTTGCTGCCATCGCCCATGCTCGTCCTCCTGCCGACCGCAGGCTAGCGGGCGCCGCTTCAGGCCGCAATCGGTCCCTTGAAGATGAAGAAGGCACCCGCCGCGATCAAGCCGAACCCAACGAGATGGTTCACGGTCAACTTCTCGCCGAGCCAGAAGACCGCGAACCCGGCGAATATGATCAGCGTGATCACTTCCTGCAGGGTCTTGAGTTCGGCGGCGCTGTAGACGCCGTAACCGATGCGGTTGGCGGGGATAACAAGGCAATATTCGAAGAAAGCGATCCCCCACGCGATCAGCACTGCAAGCCAGATCGGCCGCGACATGTCACCGAGTTGGCCGTACCATGCGAATGTCATGAAGATGTTCGACACGAACAGCAGGCCGATCGGCGCGAGATAAGCGGTCATCGAATGTCCTTTGCAGCGAGGGGGCCGACTTGCGCCGGCCCTGCGCAGCAATCAGAAATCGAGCGGGCCGTCCAGTTCCTTCACCTGCCAGGGGAGGCCGTGCCTGTTCAGCATGTCCATGAAGGGGTCGGGATCCATCTGTTCCATGTTGAACACCCCGTCGCCGGCCCAGGTGCCGGTAACCATCATCGCGGCGCCGATCATCGCCGGAACGCCTGTGGTGTAACTGACGGCCTGGTTGCCTGTTTCGGCATAGGCCTCTTCATGGTCGCAGATATTGTAGAGGTAGAGCGTCTTTTCCCGGCCATCCTTGCCGAGACCTGTCGCGATGACGCCGATGTTGGTCTTGCCCTTCGTGGTTTCGCCCAGGCTCGACGGTTCGGGAAGCACGGCCTTCAGGAACTGGAGCGGGATAATCTCCTGCCCTTCATAGATCACCGGGTCGATCCGCGTCATGCCGACATTCTGGAGGACGGTGAGGTGCGTGATATAGGCTTCGCCGAAGGTCATCCAGAAACGGATGCGGTTGATCTCTGGAAGATGGGTCTTCAGGCTTTCGATCTCCTCATGATACATGAGGTACATCGTCTTCGGGCCGACGGCTTCGAAATCGAACTGCTGTTTCACCGACATCGGCGGGGTTTCGACCCAGTCGCCGTTTTCCCAGTGACGCGCGACCGCGGTCACTTCGCGGATGTTGATTTCGGGGTTGAAGTTGGTCGCGAAATGCTGGCCGTGATCGCCGCCGTTGCAGTCCAGGATGTCGAGCGTGTCGATACGGTCGAAATGATGCTTTCTGAGCCAGGTCGTGAAGACGCTGGTCACGCCGGGGTCGAAGCCTGAACCGAGCAAGGCCATCAGTCCGGCCTGCTGAAAGCGGTCCTGATACGCCCACTGCCAGTGATATTCGAACTTCGCCTCGTCGCGCGGTTCGTAATTTGCGGTATCGAGGTAGTGCGCACCGGTCGACAGGCAGGCCTCCATGATCGTGAGATCCTGATAGGGGAGCGCGAGGTTCACGACATGCGTCGCGCCGATCTGACGGATGAGCGCGGCCGTCGCGTCGATATGGTCGGCGTCGACTTCGGTCGTGTTGATGGTGACGCCGGTGCGCGCCTTCACCGATTCGGCGATCGCATCGCATTTGAACTTGCGACGGCTGGCGAGGGTGATGTCCGGAAAGATGTCGGCGTTCATCGCCATCTTGTGCACCGCGACCGAACCGACGCCGCCTGCGCCGATCACCAGAACCTTGCTCATGAAAAATCTCCTGTCGCGCCCCTTATGGCGCTTGTGATCTATGCCGCGCCCTATAGGACGAAGCCATGACACAGCAAAGCCCCGAAGCCCTGCTCGATCCCGGCCGCGCGCCGACGCTTGCCGGTGTCGAACGCGCGGCAGCGAAAGTCGCTGCATTGTTGCCCCAAACGCCGTTGCTGCCGCTGGAAGTCGACGGCCGGACCATCTGGTGCAAGGCCGAATGCCTGCAGCCTGTCGGCGCCTTCAAGATTCGCGGGGCCTGGCATCGGCTCACCGACCTGACGCCTGAGCAGGCGAGCGCGGGGGTCGTTGGCGTTTCCAGTGGCAATCATGCGCAGGGCGTCGCCTGGGCGGCGAAACGGCTTGGCATCGGGGCGACGATCGTCATGCCCAGCAATGCGCCCGCGATGAAGCTGGCGGCGACGCGCGCGCTGGGGGCCGACGTGGTGTTGTACGACCGCGTCACCGAATCGCGCGATGCCGTGGCGGCGAAGCTGATCGCCGAACGCGGCGGGACGCTGGTCCATGCTTATGGAGACCCCTGGATCATCGAAGGGCAGGGAACCGCCGGTATCGAAGCGCAGGCACAGCTTGCCGCGCGGGGTATCGCGGGACCGGACCGGATCATCGCCTGCTGCGGCGGGGGCGGTCTTTCGGCGGGGCTCGCGCTCGCGTGCCCTTATGCCGATATCATCGCGGTAGAACCCGAAGGGTGGGACGATGTGACGCGCAGCCTTGCCGCAGGGCGCATCCTGTCGGTCGAGGATATGGCCTGGCCGACCGAATGCGATGCGCTTCAGACTCCCGAAACCTGGCCGATCAATTTTGCTGTGTTGCAGGCGCGGGGCGTTCGTGGGGTCGTGGTGACTCGCCGCGAGGTTCGCGACGCGATGCGAATGGCGTTCGAGAGGTTGCACCTCGTCATCGAGCCCGGCGGCGCCGCAGCGCTCGCGGCGGTCCTGGCCGGAAAGGTTGCGCTGACCGACGCGACGCTCGTCACCCTGTCGGGCGGTAACGTCGATCCGCTGAAATTCGCGGAGATCATTACCGAATAGGCAGCGGAAACTTATCCGACGCCAGGCGTTTGGACGGGGAAGGAGACGCAAGATGCAGAATGGCACGATATTGGCCGGCGCCGCGGCGTTGGCGTTGCTGGCAGGCTGCCAGAAAGCCGAGGCGCCTGCTCCGGCCGATACGACCACCACCGAAGTACCCGTCGAAACCGTACCGGCCGAAACTGCCGGAACGGGCGAAGCCGCCACCGACCCCGCCACGGCCCCGCACCGCTTTGCGAACTGGGTGGGCAAGTGGACGGGGGTCGAGGGCATGTATGTGACCATCGCCGCCGCCGCGCCCGGCAAATACAAGCTGGAGATGCAGTCGGACCTCGATACCAAGGGGACGTATGACGGCGAGGACAGCGAACATGGCATCAAGTTCAAACGCGGGACAGAGGAGTTGAGCCTGCGGCGCGGCAGCGGCGACGAGACCGGCCTCAAATATCTGGCGGGCAAGAAGGAATGCCTGATCGTGAAAAACGGTGAGGGCTATTGCCGCGATTAGTCGATGGACAGTCATTCGCGCCAAGTCGGGGTGGCGGGGGGTGAGGCATGAGTGACATCAAGAGCGGGGGCGTCGACAACAAGCCCGCGCTGGTCGAAACGCTGGCGCAGGCATTCCAGACCGATCCGGCGCTGTCGTGGATACTACCCGATCCGGCACATCGTTCCCGTGCGCTACGCAGCCTTTTTCGGGTTCTCGTGCCCGCGGACATGCGAGCGGGGATCGCGCTGCGGGCGGCAGGGGACGAGGCGGCGGCGCTGTGGCGCGCGCCGGGGCAGGCGCATAGCGGGACGCTGGAGTTCCTGCGTACCGTGGTCCCGCTGGTGGCGACCTTCGGCACCGCCTTGCCGCGCGGGTTGACAGTTCAGGCCGGCATCGACGCGCACCGGCCCAAGGGACGCTTCTGGTATCTGCATTACGTCGGCGTGCGGCCCGATCATCAGGGAAAAGGGCATGGCGGGCGGATCATCCGCGCGCAGACGGCGGTGGCTGACGATGAGAGGTTGCCGTGCTGGTTGGAAACCGCGACGCCTGAAAATGTCCCGCTGTACCAGCGGCTGGGGTTCGTCACGCAGGTCGAATGGGATGTGCCGCGCGGAGGCCCGCATTTCTGGGGTATGATGCGGCCGGCGGGATGACGCTGTGACCGGCCATCAATCGTCGAAACCGACGAACCGCACCGCTTCCTCGACGCTTTTGCGGTTCGACACGACCGCATTGGCGGGAAAACTTTCGTCGGGCCAGCCCATTGCGACGCAGATCATAATGACCTGATCGTCGGGGATGCGCGCATGTTCGCGCACGACCGGACTTTGCATGATGCCCTGGCTGTTAATCACGCAGCCCAGCCCGCGCGACCAGGCCGCGTTGACGAGTGCGTTGGTGACGGCGCCGCAGTCGAACGGTGCGATGTCGCTGCCCAGCAGCACGCGGTCATAGGTGACGACGACGCTGACCGGCGCGTCGAACTGGCGAAAGCCGCGCAGGACCCAGTCCTGCCGAGCATCCTTGTCGTCGCGCGCAATACCCATCGCACCGAAGAGTTGCTTCGCGATCTCGATCTGCCGCGCGCGATGGTCGTCCGCGATCCCGTCGAAGCGGCGAAATTCGCGGCTGTCGGGCTTGCCCGCGAGGATGCCCTCGGTGTTGCCCTGCCGGATCGCGGCCAGTGCATCGCCGGTGACGACCGAGAAGTTCCAGCACTGGTTGTTGAACGACGAGGGCGCGCGCATCGCGACCTCGAGGATCTCCGCAATCAGCGCCTTGGGTACGGGCTTGTCGAGGAAGCCGCGGATGCTGCGGCGTCCGACAACGACGTCATCGAAACCCGGCTGACCCATCAAGTCGCTTTGCATGGCTTGAGCGCCCTTATCGGCCGGGGAAGACGTCAGCGGATCCGGGGAAGCGCGGATCAAAAAAATAATAGGTGAAGTAACGCTTTGCCTCACCCGCTTTGGCGCTTGCTGCCGCCTTCTTGCGAGCGGCCTCTATATAAACGTCCGGCACGGGCACGTTTACGGCTGCCGTCGAGCCGGATTTGGGATCAATTACTTTCTCGACGTTGAAGCCGGTTATCTGTCCTTGCGCATCGACATCGACGGCAAAAATTACCGAATAGAGCCGGTTCCGATCCTTTGCGTCACTTTGAGCCGCAAGCGAAAGGCCGAGGCCAAGCGCCATGAAAAAGGCCAGGATGCGTATCACGCGGCCTTGCGCAGCTCCAGACGGTCCCAGATCTCGACGAGTGCTTCGGTGAGCTCGCGCATCATCGCCTCGTCATGCGCCGGACCCGGCGTGAAGCGCAGGCGTTCGGTGCCGCGCGGCACGGTCGGGAAATTGATCGGCTGTACATAGACGCCATATTCGGCGAGCAGGATGTCGCTGATCTTCTTTGCCCGCACCGGGTCGCCGACCATCAGCGGGACGATATGCGTCGTCGAATCCATCACCGGCAGGCCTGCGTCGCGGAAGCTTTGCTTGAGATATGCGGCCGCTTGCTGCTGTGCCTCGCGCTCGACGCTCGACGATTTGAGATGCCGCACGCTCGCGAGAACGCCCGCCACGAGAACAGGCGACAGGCTGGTCGTGAAGATGAAGCCCGGCGCATAGGACCGGATCACGTCGATGATATTCTTGTCGGCGGCGATATAGCCGCCCATGACGCCGAGCGCCTTGCCGAGCGTCCCTTCGATGATGGTCACGCGGTGCGCGGCTTCGTCGCGGTCGGTGATGCCGCCGCCGCGCGGCCCGTACATGCCGACGGCATGAACTTCGTCGCAATAGGTCAGTGCATTATATTTGTCCGCCAGATCGCAAATCGCGTGGATCGGCGCGACGTCGCCATCCATCGAATAGACGCTTTCGAACGCGATCAGCTTTGCCGCCTCGGGATCGTCGGCAGCGAGCAGTTCCTCGAGATGCGCGAGGTCGTTGTGGCGCCATACGCGCTTTTCGCAGCCCGAGTTGCGGATTCCCGCGATCATCGATGCGTGATTGAGCTCGTCCGAATAGATGATGCAGTTCGGCAGCAGCTTGCCCAGCGTGCCCAGCGTCGCCTCGTTCGAGATATAGCCCGAGGTGAAAAGCAGCGCGCCATCCTTGCCATGCAGATCGGCAAGTTCATGCTCGAGGTCGATATGATAGTGGGTGTTGCCGCCGATGTTGCGGGTGCCGCCCGATCCGGCGCCGACATCGTGCAGCGCCTCTTCCATCGCGGCGATCACCTTGGGGTGCTGGCCCATCGCGAGATAGTCGTTCGAACACCAGACCGTGATCGGCTTTGGCCCGTTGTGCCCCGCAAAGCAGCGGGCGTTGGGAAAGGCGCCGCGGTTGCGCAGGATGTCGATGAAGACGCGATAGCGTCCTTCTTCGTGCAGCCGGTCGATCGCTCGAGCGAAAATATCGTTATAGTTCACGTCTCAGCCCCGCAGTCAGGTGCCAGTCCAGGCTCTTGGGCCGCTCCCTCCGGCGGCGATAATCGACGTCGCAATAACGGCGAAACGGGCTGAAATCCAGTGCGAACGATTCGCAGCAGATAGGTCAAATTGTCTCAATGCGTCCGATGCCATAGGGGGCGAGGGCGGAAAGCGGCGGGGGCTCCCGCTCGTCGCTTCGCGTAAACACCGCGACGCCCGGCCGCGCTGCGGCAGGCCACGCCTGGCCCTGCGTAAGATAGGCGATACGGCGAGCGATCCCCGCCGCGCCGTCGATCAGGCGGACCTGTGGACCAGCCGCCGCCTGCAACTCGTCGTGCAACAGCGGGAAATGCGTGCAGGCGAGGACGATGACGTCGAGCGCGTCGCCGCCTGGCTGGTCGCGCAAACCCGCGATCGCGCGGTCGATCGCCGCGGGATCGAACGCCGCACCGCGCAGCTTCGCTTCCGCCGCGGTAACCAGTCCGGGGCTGCCGTGGCGCAATACGGTCTTGTCGCTTGCGAATGTCGCGCTGAGGTCATCGACATAGGGCTGGCGTACCGTGGCTTTGGTGCCGAGGACGCCGATGACCCCGGTCTTCGTCATCTCCGCCGCCGGCTTGATCGCCGGGACGGTGCCGACGATCGGGAGGTCGAGCGCTGCGCGGACATGGGTCAGCGCGATGGTCGATGCGGTGTTGCAGGCGATGACCGCAAGCCGCGGCTGGTAGCGTTCGACCAGCCGGCCAAGCAGCGCCGGAACGCGCGCCGCGAGTTCGACATCGCTCTTTTGGCCATAGGGAAGACCGGCATAGTCGGCGGCATAGACGATGGGTGCGGTCGGCAGCAGCGCGCGTGTCGGTCCCAGCACGGTGAGACCGCCGAGGCCGCTGTCGAAAAAGAGGATGGGCGCGTCAGCGGCGGGCGGTTGCATGCGTGTCGCCTAGCAGCCGACGCGGCGGCGCTCAATCATCTCCATGAGGTGGAAGGTCGCGCGCACGAGCTTGTCCGATTTGGATGACGCCACGTCCGAATCCGTTGATTGCACCGGCCAACGTCGTACACTGCGCGAAACGCAAAAGGGGTATCCATGGCAATATTTTTATTGATCGGTGCCGGCTACCTGCTCGGTTCGATCCCTTTCGGCGTCATCCTGACGCGGCTGTTCGGGGCAGGAGACCTGCGGCAGATCGGTTCAGGCAATATCGGCGCGACCAATGTTCTGCGAACCGGGCGCAAGGGGTTGGCGGCAGGAACGCTAATCCTGGACGGAGCCAAGGGGGCGGTCGCTGTCTTGCTTGCGCGGCATTTCTTTCCAGGCCTCGGACCCGACGGCGCCATGATCGCGGGAGCCGCGGCGATGATCGGGCATTGCTATCCGGTGTGGCTACGGTTTCGGGGCGGGAAGGGGGTTGCGACCCTGCTCGGCCTGTCGTTCGCGCTTGCCTGGCCGATCGGACTGGTGTTCGCGGCGGCCTGGCTCGGTACGGTGCTGTTGGTGCGCATTTCATCGCTGGGCGGGATGGTTGGCGCCGTGTCGGCGCCGGCGGCGGCGCTGGCGTTGGGATATCCGACCTATGCGATCGGTCTCGCGGCGCTCGCGGTGATCGTGCTGTGGCGCCACCGCGAAAATATTGCCCGTCTGCGAGCGGGGGCCGAACCGCGCATCGGATCGAAGAAAGGTGGCGGGGAAGAAAGCGGCACGACATGACATCGGCCGAACGGCTGGCGCGGCTACGGTTGATCCGGACGCCGCACGTCGGCCCGGTAAGCTGGCACCAGTTGATTCAGCGCTTTGGATCGGGGGAGGCGGCGATCGACGCCTTGCCCGACCTCGCTTTGCGTGGTGGTGCGGGAAGAGCGCGCGTCGCCCCGGTCGAGGTGGCGGAACGCGAGATTGAACGTGTCGCGGCGCTCGGCGCGCGCCACGTGTTCAGCGACGAGCAGGGCTATTCCCCGCTGCTTCGTGAAGTCGAGGGCGCGCCACCGGTCCTCATTGTGCGGGGCGATATGGCGATGCTGCGGCGGCCATGTGTCGCGATTGTCGGCGCGCGCAATGCGTCGGCGATCGCTTGCCGCTTTGCACGCCAGATGGCGGCCGACCTGTCGGCCCAGGGGGTGACGATCGTCAGCGGGCTGGCCCGCGGGGTCGATACGGCCGCGCATGTCGGCGCGCTCGGCGGGTCGACCGCTGCCGTCATCGCAAGCGGGATCGATATTGCTTTTCCGACCGAAAACGCCGGATTGCAGGACCGGATCGCGGCGGAGCAATTGCTCATCGCCGAACAGCCTCCGGGGACAGACCCGCTGGCTCGGCATTTTCCGGCGCGCAACCGCATCATTGCCGGACTGGCGCACGGGACGCTGGTGATCGAAGCTGCGCCACGGTCGGGATCGCTGATCACAGCGCGACGGGCGGGCGATTACGGGCGGGAAGTGCTGGCGGTTCCCGGTTCGCCGCTCGATCCACGGGCGCAGGGTTGCAATCAGTTGATCCGCGAGGGGGCGACCCTGATCCAGACCGTCGAAGATGTCATCGAAGCGCTTGGCCCGATCGACGTGCGCATGGCGCGCGAACCGCGCCGGGCCCATGTCGAAAATGTGGACGTCGAACGGACCGGCGACGGCGATCGCGATGCGGTGTCCGGCCTTCTGGGGCCGACGCCCGTGGCGATTGACGAGCTGGTCCGGCAATCGGGACGAAGCACCGCCGCGGTGCAGCTTGTGCTGCTCGAACTCGAACTGGCTGGCCGCGTCGTGCGCCATGCGGGCGCGCGTGTCGCGCTAATGTGACGGCCCGCACAGCGCGCCAACCCCCTCTAAACTAACCGTTGATCACGGTTCAGCCACGGTTCAGCGGCTGGCCGACAGGCTGATGATATTATATCACATGCGGGGAGTTGGGTGATGCGAAGCCGATTGCTGACGAGTGCCACGATGTTTGCGATGCTGGCCTGCGCGCCCGCGCCGATGCCGATCGCGGCAGCCTATGCCAGGGTGCCGGACTGGCAGGGAGGCTTTTGCCGGAACGCGGACCCGCTGCCGCGCCTCGATCCCGAAACCACGCCGCGTCCGCAACAGACGAATGGTGGCGGCAAGGCGTCGGGCAAGGATTATCGCACTGGCGTGATCGCGCCCGAACCACCGATGGCGCCCCCACCGGCGCCCCCACCGGCGCCGCCTCCGGCGATGGCCGAACCCATGTACGACGGTTCCGTCGACGAATCGGCCGCGGCCGTTACCGGGTCGCGTATGGCTGCGCCGGCAATGGAAGCGTCAAGCGCCGACAGCGGCGTCGATGCGGTCGGCGCGGTCGCACCGCCCGTTCCGGGATCGTCGGCCGATTATGACGACCGGTCTGCATCATCGATCCTGCCGCCGCGGCCATACCCCCGTCCGCAGCCGCAATCGGGCGTCCTCACGGCGGGTGAACATGACGATCTGCTCAACCCCGAACTCTATGCCGCCTATGTCAACCGCAGCAGCAATCTGGGGCAAGAGGTTCGCGATTTGCCGCGGGTCGATACGATGCGCGTGGTCACGGTCAAGGTGAACGACCGCAACGGGCAGCCGATCCCCTTTGCCGACGTCGTCGTGACGTGCAGCGACGGAAACAGCATCACGATGGCGACGCAGGCGGACGGAAGCGCCGTCTTCTTTCCCGGTCTCGACCGGCTGAGCGAGAAGATCACGGTGTCGGCGCGAAAAGGGGGGCGTCCGATCGCTGACGCACGAGCGGTTCTCGTCAGCAATGCCGCAGGCACGCAGACCGTCGGATTGACAGCCAGCCAAGCTGCGACGAGGGCGACGAAGCTCGACCTGATGCTGGTCGTGGATACCACGGGCAGCATGGGCGACGAGATCCGCTATCTTCAGTCGGAACTGCGCTCGATCATCGCGGCGATCACCGAAAAGCACCGCGACCTCGATATCCGCATCGGCTTTGTCTTCTACCGCGACATGGGCGACGATTATGTCACGCGGACGGTCGCTTTCGATCGCGATATCGGCCGCGTGCAGGGCGCGCTGGCAAGGCAGGATGCGAACGGCGGCGGCGACTATCCCGAGGCCATGGATCGGGCACTGATCCGCGCGGTCGGGCAGGAATGGCGCCCCGATGCCGTGAAATCGTTGCTCCTTGTCGCCGATGCGCCGCCGCATGACGACAAGTTCGGCCGCACCTGGAAAGCTGCGGAGGCCGCACGTGCCAAGCGGATCCAGATCACGCCCGTCGCGGCGTCGGGCGTCGCGGACAAGGCCGAATATGCGATGCGCGCGATGGCCGCGGCGACCCAGTCGCGGTATCTGTTCCTGACCGACGACAGCGGTGTCGGCAATCCGCACGCCTCGCCGGCGATCGATTGCTATCTTGTGACAAGGCTCGATGCGCTGGTCCGCCGGGTGATCGACAGCCAGATCAGTGGACGTCGTATCGAGCCGGAGGACAGGGAAGTCATCCGAACTGTCGGCCAATATGACGCCGGAAAATGCATCCTCCCGACCGGCTTCAGATGGCAGAATCAGTAGGACGTTGACATGCCAGCGCATCTGACCGATGCGGAGGCCGTGGGTTGCTTCGATTGACTCCCCTCTTCGGCTGATGGGTCGGCTGGCGAGGTGGGGATTCGGAGGGAATACCCATGAAGAAAATGCTGTCGGCCATCGCGATCGCCGCGATGTTGGCCCAGCCCGTCGTCGTCGCTGCCAAGGACAAGGAACCCGTCAAGATATCGGGTCCCGCCAATGCGAAGGGCGTCACCACCGTCACCGTCGGCGCGTTCAATGTCGGTTTCATCTTTGAATCGATCGACCAGACGGCGGCATCCGGTGGCTTGATGGGCGCATTCGGTGGGACCACGAAGGCAAAGAGCGCACTCGTCGGGGTCACACCGGAAATGATGCAGGCGGTCACCGATGCGGCCTATGCCGATTTCGTCGCGCAACTGACGGCGCAAGGATATGTTGTGCAGCCCGCGGCCGAGCTGTTCGGCCACAGCGCGCTTGCGAAGACCAAGTCGCAGGAAGTTCCCCTCGATATCAACATCGCGCTTGAAAAGGGCAGCAAGGGGAAGGCGACCTATTACAAGCCGTCGGCGTTGCCCTCGCTGCTGATGATTCCGGGCGACTTTCTGGGATCGGGCATGAGCAGCATGGGGATTAACATGTCCGCCGGGCGGGCGAGCATGGCGCTCACCAACTATGCGCGGGAAAGCGGGGTCGGCGTGGTCGATGTCGTCTATCTTATCGATTTTTCGCAGCAGAAGCGCCCGGGCGCCTTCAGTTTTGGCGGATTGCAAGTGAACAGCGCGCTGTCGGTCAGCGCCGATTACTCGCGTATCAGCCTGATCACCCCGGCCGGCAAGCAGTTGGTGATCACGATCAAGCAGCCAGTCGCGGTCGAAGGCGAGTTCGTTGAAAAGAACGATGCGACGAGCGGTACCGACAAGGCCCTGCAGTCCACGGCGAATGTCGCCGGCGGATTGGCGGCGGTCGCGGGCCTTGGCGGCTTGCGCTTTGGCAAGACGCGCAAGTTCGAATTCGCGGCCAAGCCGGGAAATTATGAAGAAGGTGCGGCGAAGGCCGCCAGCCTTGCGAGTGCAATGCTGATCGAACGGCTCGGCGCGCTCCGTTGACCCTTCCGGCGGTGGGTGGATCAAATCCTTCTTGACGGAGGAGGAGGGCGCCCGCCACCTGCGGCTTCAGGGTCGACAGGGAGGTCGGGGCAAATGAATTTCAATGCCAGCTTGCTGGTGCCGACGATGCGGCGGAGCTGGGATATGGCCACCGCCATGCCGCAAACCATGCTGATTGCATGGTTGGGGACGATGCTGCTCGGCGTGCTGTGCGACGTCGGCGTCGAACGGTCCGGGGGCACAGGGAGCGGCATCACGCTTCTATACGGCGTTGCGACGACCTTCATTCAGGTCTGGGTGACCCGCGCGGGGCTCCAACTGGCGGGCGTCGAGCCGGCGCTGCCGACGGGCAACGCGCTCAGCCTCTATCTGCAAGGGCTGCTGGTCGGCCTCGGCATCGTGGCGGGTTTGTTGCTGTTGATCCTGCCCGGCCTGTATCTCTTCGCCCGCTGGTACCTCGCCAGCGTGCTGCTGGTGCAGAAAGGGAGCGGGCGCAGGGCGGCGATGGAGCGGAGTTGGAACATGCTCGAAGCGCATTGGCCTGCGGCGCTTGGTGTCGGCTTGATCATGTTTTTGTTGGCGGCAGGGCCTATCCTGATCGAACTGACCGCTCCGGGCCTGGCGATCGAATATGGCTTTGCCTGGCGGATCGCGTCGAATCTTGTTTCGGCTTTGGGTGTGGTCGGCGGATATCTGGCCGCGGTGGCGCTCTATTTGAATATCGAACAGCCGGCATCAACCTTACGGGAAATTTTCGGTTGACGCGCGCTGCGGTAACGCCACCCTCGCGCGTACGTACGTAAGAGCTTCCGGGGAACGAGTTTTTCAATGCAATTGGTGATTGTGGAGTCGCCCGCAAAGGCGAAGACGATCGAGAAATATCTCGGTCGCGATTTCAAGGTTCTGGCAAGCTATGGCCATGTTCGCGACCTGCCGCCGAAGGACGGCTCGGTCGATCCGGACGACAGCTTCGCGATGCAGTGGCAACTGTATCCGGACAAGGCCAAGCGGATGAAGGATATCCAGGACGCGGCGAAGCAGGCCGACCGCCTGATCCTCGCGACTGACCCTGATCGCGAAGGAGAGGCGATCAGCTGGCACGTGCAGGAACTGCTGCGTAGCAAGAAAGCGCTGCCGCAGGAGGTGGACCGCGTCACGTTCAACGCGATCACCAAGCAGGCGGTGACCGACGCGATGGCGCATCCGCGCGCGCTGGACGACGATCTGATCGATGCGTATCGCGCCCGCCGCGCACTGGATTACCTCGTCGGCTTCACCCTGTCGCCGGTGCTGTGGCGCAAGCTTCCCGGCGCAAAGTCGGCAGGCCGCGTCCAGTCGGTTTCGCTGCGCCTTGTGGTCGAACGCGAGCGGGAGATCGAAGCGTTTGTTGCGCAGCAATATTGGTCGGTCACCGGACTGTTCGAAATGGCCGGTACGCCGTTCAAGGCGCGGCTCGCGCGCTGGCGCGGGGACAAGATCGAGCGACTGACGATCGGGACCGAAGCCGATGCACGCGCCGCCGAGGCCGACGTCAAGGCGGGTAATTTCACCGTCGATACGGTCGAGACCAAGCCGCTGACACGCAACCCGCCGCCGCCGTTCACGACGTCGACGCTGCAACAAGAGGCGGCACGCAAACTTGGTTTTTCGGCGAGCCATACGATGCGGGTCGCACAGGACCTTTATGAGGATGGCGCGATCACTTACATGCGTACCGACGGCGTCCAGATGGATGGCAGCGCGATCAGTGCCGCGCGCAAGGCCATCGCGACGCGCTACGACGGCGGCTATGTTCCCGACCAGCCGCGCCAGTATCAGACCAAGGCGAAGAATGCGCAGGAAGCGCACGAAGCGATCCGTCCGACCGATTTTTCGAAAGACAAGGTCGGGGGCGGCGATCATGCGCGGCTCTATGACCTGATCTGGAAACGCGCGCTGGCGAGCCAGATGGCTTCGGCACGGCTGGAACGCACGAGCGTCGACCTGAGCGATGGTACCGGCAAGACGGTGCTGCGCGCCACGGGGCAAGTCGTGAAATTTCCCGGCTTCCTCGCGCTGTACGACGAAGGGCGCGATGACGCGGAAGACGAGGACGCGCGGTTGCTTCCCGCGATGGCGAAGGGCGACGCGCCCGCCAAGACGGGTGTGGAAGTCGAAAGTCACGAAACCCAGCCGCCGCCGCGCTATTCGGAAGCGAGCCTTGTCAAGAAGATGGAAGAGCTCGGTATCGGGCGTCCGTCCACCTATGCCTCGATCCTGCAGGTCTTGAAGGATCGCGCCTATGTGCGCGTCGAGAAGAACCGGTTCATTCCCGAGGAAAGCGGGCGATTGCTGACTGCGTTTCTCGAACGGTTTTTCGGCCGCTATGTCGAATATGATTTTACCGCCGGCCTGGAAGAAGAACTGGACGACGTCTCGGGTGGCCGCGCGCAGTGGCAGGCGGTGCTCGAACGATTCTGGCGTGACTTCAAGCCGCGCACGGGCGAGGTGATGGAGCAGAAGCCGTCGGAGATCACCGCGGCACTGGACGAATTTCTCGGTTCTTACCTCTTCCCCGACAAAGGCGATGGCAGCGACCCGCGCCTTTGCCCCAATTGCGGCACCGGGCGACTGGCGCTGCGCGGCGGCAAGTTCGGGCCGTTCATCGCCTGCAGCAATTATCCTGACTGCAAATTCACGCGCAAGTTTGCGCAGCCCGGCGGTAACGGAGAGGCTGATACCGGTCCCGAAACGATGGGCAACGATCCCGAGAGCGGGCAGGAAGTGACCCGGCGCAGCGGGCGCTTTGGCCCCTATGTCCAGCTTGGCGACGGCAAGGAGGCGAAGCGTTCGTCGATCCCGAAGGATATCCCGGCCGAGGACTTCGATCTCGACTATGCATTGCGCCTGCTGGCGCTGCCGCGCGAGGTGGGCATCCACCCCGAAAGCGGCAAGCCGATCGTCGCGGGGCTGGGACGCTATGGCCCCTATCTGCTGCACGATGGCAAATATGCCAAGCTGACCGGCACGGCCGAGATTTTCGATATCGGAATGAACACGGCGGTCGTCCGGATTGCCGAAGCCGCCGCCGGCGGCGGGCGCGGCCGGGGGAAGGCCGAACCGCTCAAGACCTTCGGACCGCATCCGACAAGCGGCGGCGAGATGAAGCTGATGGCGGGGCGCTTCGGCCCCTATGTCACCGACGGAACGACGAACGCGACCTTGCCGAAGACGGTCGAGGCCGACACGCTGACCACGGAAGAAGCTGTCGCGCTGATCGATGCGCGCGCGGCAAAGGGGCCAGCGAAGGGCAAGAAGAAGGCGCCGGCGAAGAAAGCCGCGGCGAAGAAGACGCCGGCCAAGAAGAAGGCGGCGGAGAAGTCTGAGGTATAGTGGCGTCCTCCAGAACCATCGGCGCATTGTGCCGGTGTCTGGAGGCCCGCGCTCGCAGGTTCGCGATTCACTCCACCCAGTCGAGCCCCATGTCGCGGTAGACGCCCCGGTCTTCGTCCCAATCTTCCTTCACCTTGACGTGGAGGAACAGGTGGACCTTGCGTCCCATCAGGTCGGCCAACTCGGCGCGCGCCCTGGCGCCGATTTCCTTGATCCGGCTGCCACCCTTGCCGAGCACGATCGCGCGCTGGGTATCGCGTGCGACGAAGATCTGCTGGTGGATTTCGGCGCTGCCGTCGGGGCGCGTCTTGAACAACTCGGTCTCGACCGTCGACTGATAGGGCAGTTCCTCGTGGAGCTGGCGATAGAGCTGTTCGCGCGTGATCTCGGCGGCGAGCATCCGTTCGGGCGCATCGCTGACCTCGTCTTCCGGGAAATGCCACGGCCCCTCGGGCATCAGCGCCGCGAGATTGATCTTGAGTTCGGCGACCCCGTCGCCGCTGCTGGCCGAGATGAAATAGGTTTCGTCGAACGCGACCTTCGCGTTGAGTTCGGTCGCGACCGTCAGCAGCTTGTCCTTCCTCGACAGGTCGACCTTGTTGAGGATCAGATATTTCTTTTCGGGCCGGTTGGCGATGCCGTCGAGGACGCGCTCGACCCGGCCCGTCAGCTTTGCCGCGGCATCGACCATTACAAGGATCGCCTCGGCCTGATCGAGGCTGCTCCACGCCGCCGCGACCATCGCGCGGTCGAGCCGGCGGGTCGGCGCAAAGATCCCCGGGGTGTCGATCAGGACGATCTGCGCATCGCCTTCCATCGCGACGCCCATCAGGCGCGTGCGCGTCGTCTGCGCCTTGGGACTCACGATTGCGACCTTCTGGCCCACGAGCGCGTTGACAAGGGTCGATTTGCCCGCGTTTGGGGCACCGACGACGGCCACGAAACCGCAACGCTGGGTCATTTTACGTCTTCCTGTGTCAATCGGTCCAACAACGCCGCGGCCGCAGCCTTCTCTGCCGCCTGCTTCGATGCCCCTTCGCCTTCGGCCTCCGCGAGCTTGCCGACTGCGACCGCGACCAGAAAACGCGGCGCATGGTCGGGTCCGTCGCGGCGGACCAGACGGTATTCGGGCGGTTTGCGTTTGCGGGCAAGCGCCCATTCCTGAAGCGCCGCCTTGGGATGTTTGGGGGCCGCGACCTGCCCCTCGATCATGTCGCCCCATTTGGCGAGGATGAAGGCGCGCGCCGCCGCTTCGCCATGGTCGAGCCAGAGCGCGCCGATCAGCGCCTCGAGGACATCGGCGGCGATATTGTCGCTATAACGTCCGCCGTCGCCGATCGCCTGGCTTCCGAAACGGACATGGGCGTTGAGGTCGATCGCCTGCGCGATACGGGCGCAGGTTTCTCCCGATGCCAGCGCGTGGAGCCGTGACGAAAGCTCGCCCTCCGCTGCCTTCGGGAAGCGGTGGAACAGTTCCGACGCGATGACGAGCCCCAATACGCGGTCGCCAAGGAACTCGAGCCGCTGATAGTCGCCCGCGCCACTGCTGCCATGGGTCAGCGCCTCGTGATAGAGGCCAAGATCGCGGGGAACGGCGCCGGTGATGGCTGCGATCGTCTCCGCGGAAACGCGGTCGTTCAAAAGCCTTCCCCGATACGGCTCCAGCGCGCGGCGGTGAACCAGCTGATCGGGTTGATCCAGCTTGCCGACCCATCGGTCGAGAACATGCCGACCATCGCGTGACCGACAAGATTCTCTTCGGGAACGAGTCCGATGCCCTGATTTTCGATCGCCGGGAACCGGCTGTCGGCGCTGCGGTCGCGGTTGTCGCCCATCAGGAACAGATGGCCGGCCGGAACCGTGACCAGCGGGGTATTATCCTCGGCGATCGTCGTGATGTCGAGGATCGCATAGCTTTTTCCGCTCGGCAGCGTCTCACGGAACTGCTTGTAGCGGCACTGACGCTGACCGTCGGGGCCGACTTCCTCGAACTCGGGCGCATAGCAGGGAAGGGTGCCCGCGGTCCGCGATGCGTCGATCATGTTCTGCGTCACCGGAATGACGAAATCGGCCATCGGCTCACGCTTCAGCGGTTTACCGTTCAGCCAGACGATGCCGTCGCGGACCTGGACGGTGTCGCCGGGAAGCCCGATCACGCGCTTGATATAGTCATTGTCGTTGACGGGCGGCGCCTTGAACACGACGACATCGCCACGTTCGGGCGTACGCGGGAAAATGCGACCGGGGATCAGCGGGACGCTGAACGGGAGGCTATATTTCGAATAGCCGTACGCCATCTTGTTCACGAGCAGATAGTCGCCGATCAAAAGGCGCGGCTGCATCGATTCCGACGGGATATTGAACGGGGAAAGGAAAAAGCTGCGAAAAATCAGGACCGCGACGGCGAGCAGGGCGAGAAAGCGGATCGTATCGACCGCTTCTTCCTTCGCGGAGATGGGGGCCGGTTCGGGCGCCGTCGGGCGAGGCTCGTTCGCGGGCGAATTATCGGCGGTCAGGCTGGCTTCGGTCATGCCGCGCAATGGCGACGAATAGGTCTGCAGGTCAAGTAAATATCGGCGGATCGCGCTGGCGCGCGGACGATCGCGGGCCTAAAGAACCACCTGCGACCGGAAGAAGGAAAACAGGCTATCATGACGACCGCCCCCGAAGCGTGGCAAGCGCTCGCCGACTGGCAACCGCAGCGGCTGACCGATCTGGTTTCCGCCGATCCCCGGACACGGCTTGCGGAACTGGTGCGTACCGTCGCCGACATCCGTTTCGATTTCGCGAAGACGCACCTCGACACCGCCGCGACCAAGGTCCTGGCCGACCTTGCCGCCGCGCAGGATTTTACCGGGCGCCGCAAGACGCTGTTTTCGGGCGGAATCGCCAATCCGACCGAGGGCCGCGCCGCCGAGCATAGCGCGGAACGCGGCGAGGGCGCACCCGAATCCGTCCATATCGCGCAGGCGCTGCATCAACGGATGCGGATGATGGTCGATGCGATCGAGGCAGGGGCGTTCGGCGAAATCCGCCATCTGCTCCACATCGGCATCGGTGGGTCCGCGCTGGGCCCCGACCTTCTCGTCGATGCGCTTGGGCGGCATAGCGAGCGCTACGACGTGGCGGTCGTCTCGAACGTCGACGGTGCCGCGCTAGCCGAGGCGTTCGCCAAATTCGACCCCGCCTATACGCTTGTCGCGGTCGCGTCGAAAACCTTTACCACGACCGAAACCTTGCTGAATGCGGCCTCGGCGCTGCAATGGCTCGAAGAAGGCGGCGTCGACGATCCGCTCGGCCGCTTCATCGCGCTGACCGCGATGCCCGAACGCGCGATGGAATGGGGCATCGACGAGACGCGCATCCTGCCGTTCAGCGAGACGGTGGGCGGTCGCTATTCGCTGTGGTCGTCGATCGGCTTTCCGGCGGCGCTCGCGCTGGGCTGGGACGCTTTCGCCGACCTGCTCGAAGGGGCGGCGGAGATGGATCGCCATTTCCGGCTGACCGACGGGACCGACAACGTCTGCCTGCTCGCGGCGTTCGCGGATCAGCTCTACGCCAACCGCCTGGGCTGCCAGACCCGCGCGGTCTTCGCCTATGATGAACGGTTGCGGCTGCTGCCCGATTATCTCCAGCAACTGGAAATGGAATCGAACGGCAAATCGGTGACAGTCGAGGGCAAGCCGGTGGCGCAAAGGACCGCCGCGATCACGTGGGGCGGGGTTGGTACCGACGCGCAGCATGCGGTGTTCCAGCTTCTCCATCAGGGCACGCACCTGACGCCCGTCGAGTTCGTCGTCGCGCGCGAACCCGATCACCTGCTCGACGACGCGCACCATGAAATGCTGGTGGGCAATTGCATCGCGCAGGGGGCGGCGTTGATGACCGGGCAGACGAGCGACGATGGCGCGAGGGCTTATCCCGGCGATCGCCCTTCGACGACAATCCTGCTCGACCAGGTGACGCCGCGGAGTCTTGGCGCGCTGATCGCTTTTTATGAGCATCGGGTTTTCGCCAATGCCGTCCTGCTCGGCATCAACCCGTTCGATCAATTCGGCGTCGAACTGGGCAAGGAAATGGCGAAGGGGCTGGCCGAGGGAACGTTCGAATTCGACCCTGCGACACAGGCGTTGATGCAGGCGGCACTGGGCGAGTGAGGCGGCGTCGCTGCTACTGAACGCAAAATTCGATTGGCAAGCCGCCGGCGCATAACCACATAGGCGCGGGCCGCGAATGCCGGTCGGCGTGTTTTCAGGGGTCTTTTCATGAGCGATTTCGATTTCGACCTGTTCGTCATTGGCGCCGGGTCGGGCGGCGTCCGCGCGTCGCGTGTCGCGGCGTCACATGGTGCGCGGGTTGCCGTGGCCGAGGAGCATCGGGTCGGCGGCACCTGCGTCATCCGCGGCTGCGTGCCTAAGAAGCTGCTCGTCTATGGCGCACATTTTGCCGAGGATATCCACGACGCCCGAAAATTCGGCTGGGACGTTTCCGACTGCAAATTCCATTGGGACGTGCTGCGCGATAATGTGCTCGCCGAGGTCGACCGGCTCGAAGGCCTGTATGGTCAGACGCTCGACAACCACAAGGTGACCGTGCTGCGCACCCGCGCCACGATCGTCGGCCCGCAGCGTGTGCGTCTGGCCGACGGGCAGGAAGTGACCGCCGAGCGCATTCTGGTCGCGACCGGCGGCTGGCCGCATGTGCCCGATTTTCCGGGTAGCGAACATGCGATCACATCGAACGAAGTCTTTCATCTCGATGCTTTGCCCAACCGCGTCGTGATTGCCGGCGGCGGCTATATCGCCAATGAATTCGCGGGAATCTTCAACGAATTCGGTAGCAAGGTAACGATCGTCAACCGCGGCGACACGATCCTGCGCGGGTATGACGAGCAGATCCGCGACCGCCTGCTGCAAATCTCTATGACCAAGGGGATCGAGTTCAGGTTCAACGCGCCGTTCCGATCGATCGACAAGAACCCCGACGGGTCGCTGACGGTCCACCTCGAAAACTGCGATCCGATCCCGGCCGATGCCGTGCTGATCGCGGCGGGCCGCGTACCGAATACCCGGGGCATCGGCTTGCAGGAGGTCGGCGTCGAACTTGACGCCCAAGGCGCGGTCAAGGTCGACGAAACGAACCAGTCGTCGGTGTCCAGCATCTATGCCGTCGGCGATGTCACCAATCGCATCCAGTTGACCCCGGTGGCGATCCGCGAAGGGCAGGCGTTTGCCGACAGCGTGTTCGGCGGCAAGCCGACGGTCGTCGACTATGCCAACGTCCCCAGCGCGGTGTTCAGCCATCCGCCGATCGGCGCGGTTGGCATGACCGAGGCCGAGGCCCGCAACAAGCTTGGCGCCGTCCGCATCTATACCAGCGATTTTCGCGCGATGAAGAACGTGCTCGCAGGTCGCAACGAGCGCGCGCTCTACAAGATGGTCGTCAACGCCGCGACCGATCAGGTCGTCGGGCTGCACATGATCGGTCCCGACGCGCCGGAGATATTGCAGGCCGCCGCCATCGCGGTGAAGGCGGGGCTGACCAAGGCCGATTTCGACGCCACGGTCGCGCTGCACCCCAGCATGGCGGAGGAGCTCGTCCTCCTCAAATAAGGTTTCTGCCTGCAACCTTCATGCGCTATCCTCCCATCCATAACAGGACGGGAGGGACGCATGACGGGCACGGTATTGGTCACTGGAGGAAGCGGTTATATCGCCGGCTTCCTGATCCGGCAGCTTATCGAAAATGGATGGACCGTCCACACGACGGTACGCAGCCTGAAGCGCGAGTCCGAGGTTCGCGGTTGGCTCTCCGTGGACGAGGCGAAACTTCGCTTCTTCGCGGCCGATCTGGAACATGACGACGGCTGGGCAGACGCGATGGCGGGGTGCACGCATGTAGCCCATGTCGCATCGCCATTTCCCATGGGGGTTCCCAAACATGCCGACGAATTGATCGTTCCGGCGCGTGAAGGCGCCTTGCGCGCGCTCCGGTTCGCCAAAGCGGCCGGGGTTCGGCGCTTTGTCCTGACATCGTCGATGGCGGCCATCGCCTATGGTCACGGCAAGGGGCGCGATCTCTACAGCGAAGCCGATTGGACGAACCTCGATAATCCCGGAGTGATGCCCTACCCGCGATCGAAAACCGTGGCGGAACGGGCCGCGCGCGATTGGGTCGCGGCCGAGGGCGGCGACATGGAGTTCGCGTCGGTCAATCCCGCTGCGGTGTTCGGTCCGTTGCTGTCGGACGATCTGTCGACCTCGATCGAGCTGGTGAAGCAATTGCTGGAAGGCAAGGTGCCGATGTGTCCCGACATCGGGTTCGGCATCATCGACGTGCGCGACGTTGCCGACCTCCATTATCGGGCGCTGACCGCGCCGGGCATCAAGGACGAGCGCTATGTCTGTTCGGGACCGTTCCTCAAGATGATCGACGTCGCGGGCATCCTCACGGCGAATCTCGGCGATCGGGCAACGAAGGTGCCGACGCGCAAGATGCCTGACTGGTTGCTCAAGCTGTTCGCGATCGTGCGACCCGAACTGAAGCAGCTTGTCGCCGAACTCGGTAATGTTCGCGGCGGCGACAGCAGTCATGCGATGCGGACATTGGGCTGGACGATGCGGCCGCCCGAGGAGGCCATTCTCGCGACGGCGCACAGCCTGATCGAACGCGGGATCGTGAAGCTATAGATTCCCCTCCCATTCATGGGAGGGGTTAGGGGAGGGCATGTTTCGGCGTGCTTCCGAGTAACAGGCCCTCCCCCGACCCCTCCCGCCTGCGGGAGGGGAGAAGAAGCTACCCGATCCGGTACGGGACGACGTCGCGCCGGTCGGGGTCCACCAATATCGGGCGATCGCTGGGCGGGAAGGCGCGCTGGTCGCAATCGTCGCGCGGGCAGATGCGGCAGGATAGCCCGATCCGCGTCGCCGCCTGCGGGGCATCGACGTCCACCGCGTCCGCATAGACAAAATCGGCTGCATATTGCGCCTCGCAGCCAAGCGCGACGGCGTAACGGCGTGGAGATCGGGCATAGCTGCCCGACGGCTTCACCAGCCCCTTCGCCATCGACACATAGCGCAGGCCGTCAGGGGTTTCCGCTAGCTGGAACAGGATGCGGTCGGGGATCGCCGCTGCCTCGTGGACGATCCATAGCGGACATGCGCCACCGAAACGGGCGAATTGCAGCCGCGTCGCCGAGTGTCGTTTGGTGATGTTGCCCGCCATGTCGACGCGGCAGAAGAACATCGGAATGCCCCGCGCGCCGGGGCGCTGGAGGGTCGAGAGGCGGTGACAGGCCTGTTCGAAGCTGACGCCATAGTCCATGCGCAGCCGGTCGATGTCATGCCGCACCGCGCGGGCGCTGGCGCGAAACGGCGCATAGGGCATCAACACCGCGCCCGCGGCATAGTTGGCAAGGCCGACATGCAACAACTGCCTTGCCGCGGCGGTGCGGAGGGGCGACGCCTCGACCACGGCGGCGATCTCGTTTGTCAGCGCTAGGGCCGCGAGCTGGTGCGCCAGTTGGAAACGTCGGCTTTCCGCGGGCTGGGATGGATCGATCACCAGATGCCGCATCGTCGCATCGAAATCGCGTAGAACCTGACTCTGCCGATAGACGATCGAAATACCGAGCGCGTCGCGCAGGCGGCGCTCGATCGTTTCGATTGCCGGCGACGGCTCGCGCCCGCGAAGCTGCCCGGCCAGCGCTTCCGCAGCGCGATCGATGCTGTCGACATAATTGCCCGCGTCATGGAACCAGTCGCGCACCTCCTCCCACGGCAGGCGGCTGCCCTCGGCGGTGCCGCCGGTCAGGGCTTCGTCGATGATCTGCAATCGCTGGCCAGCGCGGCGATAGGCGGCGTGGAGCGCGACGAACTGGTCGGCGAGCTGCGGCTGTTGCAATGCCGCCCGTTCGAGCTGGTCGGGGGGCAGGGGGGATGCGGCGAACAGGGGGTCGGCAGCGGCCTCGCGGAGCGCGCCGGCGCGGCGGTCGCCAGCTTCGGCGGCAACCTCCTCCCATTCGAGGGGAAAGAGCTTTTGGAGCCGGTCGAGCAGGGCCGGTGTCAGCGGACGGTCGTCATGCTCGATCTGGCTGAGATAGGAGGCGGAAATGCCGAGTTGACTGGCAAAGTCTGACTGTCCCGTGCCCCGTTCGGTGCGAAGCTGGCGCAGTCGTGTACCGGCAAAGATGCGCTGGCGGGACATCCCGTCTCTCCTCCCGCGCAGGATAGTTTGCAAAATTGGACTTTGCAACTTTGCAAATTCGCATTTGCATAAGCTCGTGGACGAGGGCAGACGGCAAATCCGACATAGAGTGGAGAGACGCATGTCCGCTAATATCGCCGAAATGGAACGTCGCCGGGCTGCTGCCGCGCTGGGCGGCGGGCAAAAGCGCATCGATGCGCAGCACAGCAAGGGCAAGTTGACCGCGCGCGAGCGGCTGGACGTCCTGCTCGACGAAGGATCGTTCGAAGAGCTGGATACCTATGTCGAACATAATTGCACTGATTTCGGGATGCAGGACCAGATCGTTCCCGGCGACGGCGTCGTGACCGGCAGTGGCACGATCAACGGGCGCCTCGTCTACGTGTTCAGCCAGGATTTCACCGTCTTCGGTGGCTCGCTGTCGGAGCGGCACGCCGAAAAGATCATGAAGGTGATGGACAATGCGCTGAAGGTCGGCGCGCCCGTCATCGGCCTCAACGACAGCGGCGGCGCGCGCATTCAGGAGGGCGTCGCCTCGCTCGGCGGTTATGCCGAGGTGTTTCAGCGCAACGTGCTGGCTTCGGGCGTCGTGCCGCAGATTTCGCTGATCATGGGGCCGTGCGCGGGCGGCGCGGTGTACTCGCCCGCGATGACCGACTTTATCTTCATGGTGAAGGACAGCAGCTATATGTTCGTCACCGGGCCCGACGTCGTGAAGACCGTGACCAACGAAGTGGTGACGCAGGAAGAACTGGGCGGCGCGATTACGCACACGACGAAAAGCTCGGTCGCCGATATCGCATTCGAGAATGATATCGAGGCATTGCTCGCGACGCGCGATTTCTTCGATTACCTGCCCGAGAACAGCCGCAGCGGCGTTCCGGTGCGTCCGACCAGCGATCCGTTCGATCGCGCGGAACCCAGCCTCGACACGCTGATTCCGCCGAATGCTAACCAGCCGTACGACATGCACGAGCTGATCCGGAAAACCGTCGACGAAGGCGATTTCTTCGAGGTGCAGCCGGCTCATGCGGGGAATATCATCTGCGGCTTCGGGCGCATCGAAGGGCGCACGATCGGCATCGTCGCGAACCAGCCGCTGGTGCTGGCGGGCGTGCTCGACATCAATTCGTCGAAGAAGGCGGCACGTTTCGTCCGCTTCTGCGATGCGTTCGAGATTCCGATCATCACCTTCGTCGATGTTCCGGGTTTCCTGCCCGGCACGGCGCAGGAATATAACGGCATCATCAAACATGGCGCGAAGCTGCTTTTCGCTTACGCCGAAGCGACGGTGCCCAAGATCACGGTGATCACGCGCAAGGCCTATGGCGGCGCCTATGACGTGATGGCGTCAAAGCATCTGCGCGGCGATCTGAACTATGCCTGGCCGACCGCCGAGATCGCGGTGATGGGCGCCAAGGGCGCGGTCGAGATCATCTTCCGCAGCGATATCGGTGACCCTGAAAAGATCGCCGAGCGCACGAAGGAATATGAGGATCGCTTCGCCAACCCGTTCGTCGCGGCGTCGCGCGGTTACATCGACGAGGTCATCCACCCGCGCAACACGCGGAAAAGGATCGCCGTGGGCCTCAGGAAGCTGAGGAACAAGCAGTTGGAGAACCCGTGGAAGAAGCATGACAATATTCCGCTTTAAAATCATTTCTGTATTTCTCATGCTGTTCCTATTGTCAGGCTGCTGGGAAGCAGCGAACAGCTTGGTTCCGCTCAATGATGTTGCTCGGATTATTTATTCAGAATTTCCGCAGCATGAAAAATTTTATCGACTTAATCGATTGCTTTCAGACTCGAGTGCTTCCGATGGCGCGATGATAGGGCAATTCGAGGTTGCCGGCTTCACGGAGGAAACGAGCGATCTTGCGAATTGTCGAACGCTTATATTTCGCTCCGAGTTTCAGCGCGGGACGCTCCCAAACGTGGTGGCTAGGTTTTGCGGTCGGGAAGGCAGGTGGGTCCAGAATGGAGATCCTCCGGTGGTGTATTAGGGGTTGGATTGCTTTTCGATAATCACGCTCATCTGATTTGGAGTATCAAGCTAATGGCACTAGGCCGCCTCAACCATATCGGCGTCGCGACGCCGTCGATTGCCGACAGCATCGTCTTTTACCGCGACGTCATGGGTGCGACGAAGATCCATGAGCCGTTCGACCTGCCCGAGCAGGGGGTGAAGGTGTGCTTTGTCGATACGCCGGGCGCCGACGGCGCGCTGAACGGCACACAGATCGAACTGGTCGAGCCGCTGCCGGGCAACACCTCGATCGCGGGCTTCCTCGAGAAGAACCCGGCGGGCGGGCAGCACCATATGTGCTACGAAGTTCCCGATATCCACGCCGCCAAGGCGGAGTTCGAGAGCATGGGGAAGCGCGTCCTGGGCGAACCCCGGATCGGGGCGCATGGGACGCTGATTTTCTTCGTCCATCCGCGCGACATGGGCGGAATACTGACCGAGATTATGGAGACGCCGAAGGGCGACCACTGACCTTCATCGCATCGTCATCCCGGACTTGATCCGGGGGCCCGCTAATCGACGTCGCAAAGCGGGATGCCGGATCAGGTCCGGCATGACGGAAAGAGAGAACGAGACTGCAAATGACCGACAAACCCACCCTCGACCAATGGGCCGCCGCCGCCGAGAAGGAAGTGAAGGGCAAGGACCTGACCTGGGCGACGCCCGAGGGGATCGACGTCAAGCCGCTCTACACGGCCGACGACGTGACCGCCGATCCCGGCCTGCCCGGCTTCGCGCCCTTCACGCGCGGGGTGCGCGCGTCGATGTATGCGGGGCGGCCGTGGACGATCCGGCAATATGCGGGATTTTCGACCGCCGAGGAATCGAACGCCTTCTATCGCCGCAATCTCGCGGCGGGGCAGAAGGGGCTGTCGGTTGCCTTCGACCTTGCGACACACCGTGGCTATGACAGCGACCATCCGCGCGTCGTCGGCGACGTCGGCAAGGCGGGGGTCGCGATCGACAGCGTCGAGGATATGAAGATCCTGTTCGACGGCATCCCGCTCGACCAGATGTCGGTCAGCATGACGATGAACGGCGCGGTGATCCCGATCCTCGCCTTCTTCATTGTCGCGGGCGAGGAGCAGGGGGTCGAGCGTAAATTGCTCGACGGGACCATCCAGAACGACATCCTGAAGGAGTTCATGGTCCGCAACACCTATATCTACCCGCCCGAGCCCTCGATGCGGATCATCTCCGACATCTTCGGCTATACGTCGCGCGAGATGCCGAAGTTCAACAGCATCTCCATCTCCGGCTATCATATGCAGGAAGCCGGCGCGACGCAGGTGCAGGAACTGGCCTTCACCATCGCCGATGGCGCCGAATATGTGCGCTATGGCGTCGCATCGGGCCTCGACATCGACAAGTTCGCGGGGCGCCTGTCCTTCTTCTTCGCGATCGGCATGAACTTCTTCATGGAGATCGCGAAGCTGCGCGCCGCGCGTGTGCTGTGGCACCGCGTGATGACCAATCTCGGCGCGAAGGACGAGCGTAGCAAGATGCTGCGCACCCACTGCCAGACGTCGGGCGTCTCGCTCACCGAGCAGGACCCGTACAACAACGTCATGCGCACGACGATCGAAGCGATGGCGGCGATGCTCGGCGGCACCCAGTCGCTGCACACCAATGCGCTCGACGAGGCGATCGCGCTGCCGACCGATTTCTCGGCGCGTATCGCGCGCAACACCCAGATCGTCATCCAGGAAGAGACGGGGATGACCAAGGTCGTCGATCCACTTGGCGGTTCCTATTATGTCGAGGCGCTGACCCAGCAATTGGTCGATCAGGCGTGGGAGATCATCGAGCGCGTCGAGAAGGAAGGCGGCATGGCCAAGGCCGTCGCGGCGGGCTGGCCCAAGGCGATGATCGAGACGGCGGCCGCGGCGCGCCAGGCGCGCGTCGATCGCGGCGACGACGTGATCGTCGGCGTGAACAAATATCGCCTCGCCAACGAGGATCTGCTCGAAACGCTGGAGGTCGACAACACCAAGGTGCGCGAAGCGCAGATCGCGCGCATCAACAAGACTAAGGCAAACCGGGATGAAGCGGCTTGCCAGGCGGCGCTGACGGCGCTTCGGGATGCCGCCGCGGGTGAGCAATCGATCGAGAATAACCTCCTCGCCCACGCGGTCGAGGCAGCGCGCGCGCGCGCGACGCTGGGCGAGATCAGCCTGGCGATGGAAGAGAGCTTCGATCGTTACGGCACGCAGCCAACCCCGGTGAAGGGGGTCTATGCCGCGCCCTATGCGGGCGATCCGCGTTGGCAGCAGGTGCTCGACGGCGTGCAGGCGGTCGAGCGCCGCATGGGTCGCAAACCCAAGCTGCTCGTCGCGAAGATGGGACAGGACGGCCACGATCGCGGCGCCAACGTCATCGCCTCGGCGTTCGGCGACATGGGCTTCGACGTCGTGTCGGGCCCGCTGTTCCAGACGCCCGAGGAAACCGTCGTGCTGGCGCTCGACAGCGCCGTCGACGTCGTCGGAGCGTCAAGCCTCGCCGCAGGGCACAAGACGCTGATCCCCGAACTGATCGCGAAGCTCCGCGAAGCGGGCCGCACCGATATCAAGGTCATCGCGGGCGGCGTCATCCCGCCGCAGGACTATGATTATCTTCGCGACGCGGGGGTGCAGGGCATCTATGGCCCCGGCTCGAACGTGGTTGAATGCGCCGCCGACGTGCTGCGCCTGCTCGGCCATAATATGCCGCCGCTGGAGGATGCCGCATGAGCGATGATATCGACGAAGCCAAGGTTGCGGTCGTGCCTGCCATTCACGATGGCGCCGCCTATCTCTATGATTATTTCAAGCATCTGACCTCCTTGTCGATCCTGACACTGGGCGGCGTGCTCGCGATATCGCAGCGCGAAGGCGCGGCGCCGGCGGCGGCGAAGATGTATGCGGTCGTGGGGCTCGTTGCGCTTGCGGCCATATTCGCCTTTTCGGGAACGGGCGCCATCGTGCGCCAGCAGAGCACCGGCAAAGTGCCCGGCAAATGGTTCAATCCGAATTTTTATCGCATCGTGGCGCCCGCGGCGCTGTCGCTGGGGGTCGGGATGTTCCTGGCGCTGTATCTGGAGGGACTTGGCCAATGACGCAGAAACCCGAAACGCTGACCGTTCACGCCGGCACCGAGCCCGATCCGACGACGAAGGCACGCATCACGCCGATCTATCAGACCTCGTCCTATGTCTTCGACAGCGTCGAACATGCCTCGCGCCTGTTCAACCTGCAGGAATTCGGGAATATCTATACCCGGATCATGAACCCCACCAACGGCGCGCTCGAAGGAAAGATCGCGGCGCTGGAGGGTGGGCAGGCCGCGCTGGCGGTGGCGTCGGGCCATGCCGCGCAATTTCTGGCGTTCCACACGCTGATGGAGCCGGGGTGCGAGATTGTCGCGGCGCGCAAGCTCTACGGCGGGTCGCAGAACCAGCTTGGGCAGAGCTTTCGCAAGATGGGCTGGACGACCCGCTTCGTCGATGCCGACGATCCGGCCAACGTCGCGGCGGCGATCAATGAACATACGCGCGCGGTGTTCATCGAAAGCCTCGCGAACCCCGGCGGCGTCGTGCAGGATATCGAGGCGATCGCAAAGGTCGCGCACGATGCGGGCGTCCCGCTGATCGTCGACAACACGATGGCGACCCCGATGCTGTGCCGCCCGATCGAACATGGCGCCGATATCGTCGTCCATTCGACGACCAAGTTCCTCAACGGCCACGGCAATGCGATCGGCGGGGTGATCGTCGACGCGGGATCGTTCGACTGGGCAAAGGGTGGCAAATATCCGACGCTCAGCGAACCCAACGCCTCCTATCACGGGCTGGTCTTTAGCGAGGCGTTCGGCAACCTTGCCTTCATCCTCGCCGCGCGGACGCTGGGCCTGCGCGATCTGGGGCCTGCGCTCGCGCCGATGAACGCCTTCCTTGCGCTGACCGGCATGGAAACGCTGGCGCTGCGGATGGACCGGCATTGCAGCAACGCGATTCAGCTCGCCAAGTGGCTGCAAGGGCATCCGGCGGTGAGCTGGGTCTCTTATGCGGGTCTCCGCGACAGCCCTTATCATGAGTTGGCGCACAAATATCTTGGCGGGCGCGGCGGGTCGGTATTCACGTTCGGCCTCAAGGGCGGATACGACGCGGGCGTCAGGCTGGTGTCGTCGGTCAAGCTGTTCAGTCATCTTGCCAACCTCGGCGATACGCGCTCGCTGATCATCCACCCGGCCTCGACGACCCACAGTCAATTGTCGGAAGCCGACCTGATCGAAACCGGCGCGGGCCCCGACGTGGTCCGCGTGTCGGTCGGCATCGAACATATCGACGACATCATCGCCGACCTGGCGCAGGCATTGGAGAGCATCGCATGATCGAGACCCGCAACGACTGGTCGCGCGAGGAGATCGCGGAGCTGTTCGACCTTCCGTTCGACGAATTGATGTGGGAGGCGCAGGGCGTCCATCGTCGCAACCACGCGCGCGGCGAGGTGCAGCTTTGTACCTTGCTCAGCATCAAGACCGGCGGCTGCGTCGAGGATTGCGGCTATTGCTCGCAGTCGAAGAGCGCCGACAGCGGCCTCAAGGCGACCAAGTTGATGGATGTGCGCGCGGTGCTGCAGGCAGCGGCTGAGGCCAAGGATTCGGGCTCGAAGCGTTTCTGCATGGGCGCCGCCTGGCGCAATCCCAAGGACCGCGACATGCCGGCGATCGTCGAGATGGTCGAGGGCGTGCGCCAGATGGGCATGGAAACCTGCATGACGCTGGGGATGCTCACCAAGGAACAGGCACAGACGCTCGCCGTCGCGGGGCTCGATTATTACAACCACAATATCGACACGAGCCCGGAGAATTACGAGAATATCATCTCGACGCGGACGTTTCAGGACCGCCTCGACACGCTCGAGGAAGTCCGCAATGCCGGGATCAACGTCTGCTCGGGCGGCATCGTCGGGCTCGGCGAGACGCGGCAGGATCGCGTCGGTTTCATCCACGCGCTCGCGACGCTTCCCGAACATCCGGGAAGCGTGCCGATCAATGCGCTGGTGCCGGTGAAGGGGACGGTGCTCGGCGACATGCTCGCCGACACGCCGCTCGCGAAGATCGACGATATCGAATTCGTCCGCACCATCGCGGTCGCGCGCATCACCATGCCGAAGTCGATGGTCCGCCTGTCGGCAGGGCGCGAGAGCATGTCGGAGGCGACGCAGGCACTCTGCTTCATGGCGGGCGCGAACAGCATCTTCACCGGCGACAAGCTGCTGACCACGGGCAACCGCGGCGACAATGCCGATGCGGCCCTGTTCGCGAAGCTGGGGATTGTCCCGATGGTGAGCGAAGAGCCGATGCGGATGGAGGCGGCGGAATAGAGTTCCCCTCCCGCGTGCGGGAGGGGTTAGGGGAGGGCCTGTTCCCTCTGAAGCCATATCGAATTTCGCAAACGGGACAGGCCCTCCCCCGGCCCCTCCCGCAAGCGGGAGGGGAGTAAAGAGTGTTCAAGAAAATCCTGATCGCCAATCGCGGCGAAATCGCCTGCCGCGTCATCAAGACCGCACGCCGCATGGGCATCGCGACCGTCGCCGTCTATTCGGACGCCGACGCGCGCGCGCCTTTCGTGCGAATGGCCGACGAGGCGGAGCATATCGGGCCGTCGCCCGCATCCGAATCCTATCTGATCGCCGACAAGATCATCGCGGCGTGCAAGGCGACCGGCGCCGAGGCGGTGCATCCGGGCTATGGCTTCCTGTCCGAGCGCACCAGCTTTGCCGAGGCGCTCGCTAAGGAAAACATCGCCTTCATCGGCCCGCCGGTGAACGCGATCGCTGCGATGGGCGACAAGATCGAGTCGAAGAAGCTCGCGAAGGAAGCGGGCGTCAATGTCGTTCCCGGCTTTGTCGGTGAAATTCGCGACACCGAGCATGCCGTCGAGATTTCGAACGAGATCGGCTATCCGGTGATGATGAAGGCCAGCGCCGGCGGCGGCGGCAAGGGGATGCGCCTCGCCTATGACGAGAAGGACGTCCGCGAAGGATTCGAGAGCGTCAAGCGCGAGGGGCTGAACAGCTTCGGCGACGACCGCGTCTTCATCGAGAAGTTCATCCTCAACCCGCGCCATATCGAGATTCAGATCCTCGGCGACCAGCACGGCAACATCCTCTATCTGAACGAGCGCGAATGCTCGATCCAGCGCCGCCACCAGAAGGTCGTCGAGGAAGCGCCGTCGCCCTTCGTCACCGAGAAGATGCGCAAGGCAATGGGCGAGCAGTGCGTCGCGCTGTCGAAGGCGGTCGGCTATTACAGCGCGGGCACGGTCGAACTGATCGTCTCGGGCGCCGACCCGACGGGGGAGAGCTTCTACTTCCTCGAAATGAACACCCGGCTGCAGGTCGAACATCCCGTCACCGAAGCGATCACCGGCATCGACCTGGTCGAACAGATGATCCGCGTCGCCGCGGGCGAAAAGCTCGAACTGACGCAGGAGGATGTGAAGATCGACGGCTGGGCGATCGAGAATCGCGTCTATGCCGAAGATCCTTATCGTGGCTTCCTGCCGTCGACCGGGCGGCTCGTGCGCTACAAGCCGCCGGTGCCGGGCTGGACCGACGACGGCGCCGAGAACGGCCGCCGCGGGGTCGACGGCGTGCGCGTCGACGACGGCGTCTATGACGGCGGCGAGGTGTCGATCTTCTACGACCCGATGATCGCCAAGCTGATCACCTGGGGCAAGACGCGCGACGAGGCGGCCGACCTGCAGGTCGCGGCGCTCGACCGCTTCGAACTCGAAGGGCTCGGTCACAATATCGATTTCGTCTCGGCGATCATGCAGCACCCGCGCTTCCGCTCGGGCGAGCTGACGACGGGCTTCATCGCCGAGGAATATCCCGAAGGCTTCCACGGCGCGCCGACCGACGACGCGGTGACGCGCGCGCTCGCCGCGATCGCGGGTTTCATGGCGAGCGCCGAGGCCGACCGCGCGCGGCGCACCGACGGCCAGCTCGGCGACCGGCTCGACCCGCCTGCGAAATGGCAGGTGACGATCGGCGGCGCGAGCCACAAGGTGAAGCTCGGTCCCAAGCATATCAAGGTCGACGGCGAGAAGGTCGACATCGCGCTTGAATATACGCCGGGCGACCGGCTGGTGGTTGCGGAGATCGACGGCAGCGAACTGGCGGTGAAGGTCGCCAGGACGCGCACCGGCTGGCGCCTGACGACGCGCGGGGCCATCCAAGAGGTGCGCGTGCTGCCGTGGCACGTCGCACCGCTCGCTGCGCATATGATCGAGAAGGTGCCGCCGGACCTGTCGAAATTCCTCATCTGCCCGATGCCGGGGCTTCTAGTCGCGCTGCATGTTGGCGCAGGTGACAAGGTCGAGGCTGGTCAGCCGCTCGCGACGGTCGAGGCGATGAAGATGGAAAATATTCTGCGCGCCGAAAAGACGGGTGTCGTGAAAAGCGTCAACGCCGCGCAGGGCGACAGCCTGGCGGTGGATGCGGTGATCCTTGAAATGGAGTGACATCTTGCACGTCAATCACGATCAGGATGCACCGGCGGCAGAGGCCATCACGTTCGACGATTTCCTCCGCGTGGATATCCGCGTCGGCACGATCGTCGAGGCCGAGCCTTTTCCCGAGGCGCGCAAGCCCGCGTTCAAGCTGAAGATCGACTTCGGCCCCGCGATCGGTGTAAAAAAGAGCAGTGCGCAGATCGTCGACCGCTATGCGATCGAGGAATTGCCGGGGCGTCAGGTCGCGGCGGTCGTCAACTTCCCGCCGCGCCAGATCGGCAAGTTCCTGTCGGAGGTGCTGACGCTGGGGTTTGCCGATGAGGAGGGGGCGGTGATCCTCTTCGCGCCCGATCGCGCGGTCCCGAACGGCTCGCGCCTCTTCTGACCTTTCGCCCGCGCATGTTGCCGGTTAGGCTGCGTGCGGGAAGAGGAGAGGGATCATGACTTTACCGGTAACTGCCTTCGTCGCAGCCGTCTGCGCACTGCTGCTGCTCGCCACCGCGATCGATACCGTGCGTCAGCGCCTGCGGCTGAAAGCGGCATTCGGCGACCATGGCGACGCCAAGCTGATCAGCGCCAGCCGCGCGCACGGCAATCTTGCCGAATATGCTCCGATCGTCATCATCCTGCTCGGGCTGCTGGAAACCGTGCGCGCCAATCACATGGCGTTGATGGCGATCGGTGCGATTTTCCTGGTCGGCCGTGTTGGACACATCGTGGGGCTCTACACGCCGTCGGAGCCGGGTAAAGCGCCACTGGGACGACAGATCGGGGTCGTCGCGACCTTTGGCACGCTCCTCGCGCTCAGCCTGTGGACGCTGTGGATGCTTGCGACGCTGAATCTCTAATCGATCAGCGCCACCGCGCGGATCCATCCCGCGCTGGCGCGTTCGATTTTCACAGGAAAGCAACTGAGCGTCCAGCCGGTCGCGGGCAGGGCGGCGAGATTGGTCAGTTTCTCGATCTGGTAATAAGGTTTGATGCGCCCCGCCTTATGGCCTTCCCAAATGATCGACGGATCGCGCGTTTCGGCCCAGCGCCTTGCGGTGTGGCTGAACGGCGCGTCCCAGCTCCAGGCGTCGGTGCCGACGACCTTCACGCCCCGCTCGGTCAGATAGAGCGTCGCCTCGGCGCCCATGCCGCAACCCTGATCGGTGAAATTCTCGGTGCCATAGATTGCACCCGACTGGACGAGGACGATGTCGAGCGGCCGAAGCTCGTGCCCGATCCGCGCCAGCTCGGCCTCGACCTCGGCGCCGATCACGACATGGCCCGCGGGTCGATCCGAAAAATCGAGCTTCACGCCGGGGCGGAAGAAGAGATCGAGTGGCGCTTCGTCGATGCTCGGCGCGGCGGTGGCGCCTTCGTTGGTCGTCGAATGAAAGTGCCACGGCGCGTCCATATGCGTGCCGTTGTGCGTGGACAGCGTCAGGCTTTCGACGGCCCAACCTTCGCCGTCGGGAAGATCGTCGCGGGTCAGCCCGGGAAAGAACATCGCGATCTGTTCCCACGTATTTTCGTGGGTCATATAGGTGATCTGCGGGCGCATCACCGGCGGGTCGGACACGACGTCATTGGTGATCGGGATCGAAAGGTCGATGAACTGCATGGCGGACAGTCTGCCACCGGAATGGCGCCACGCCAAGAAGGCTTGCGCGACGACATGGGAAAGCTACACCGGCTCCAATCTGTTCACGGTTCGAGGCTGGCTCCGCGTGGATGAAAAAGGGGAGGCCGGGCAGGCCAAGGGAGAGACTATGACCGACGCAGCCGCCGTCGCGGGCCATGACGGCACTTATCAACCGTCCGCGAAGGATATCCGCATGGTCATCGCCGCCTCGTCGGCGGGGACGATCTTCGAATGGTATGATTTCTTCATCTACGGCACGCTCGCGGCAATCATCGGCAAGACGTTTTTTCCCAGTGACAATGCGACCCTGGAAATATTGCTCGTCTGGGCGGGGTTCGCGGTCGGTTTCGGGTTTCGGCCGCTCGGCGCGGTGCTGTTCGGTTTCCTCGGCGACCGCCTTGGGCGCAAATATACCTTCCTCGTTACGGTGACCCTGATGGGAATCGCGACCGCAGGGGTCGGCATGATTCCCTCGGCTGCGACGATTGGCATCGCGGCACCGATCATCGTGCTGTTGCTCCGCATTCTGCAGGGGCTGGCGCTCGGCGGCGAATATGGTGGCGCGGCGGTTTACGTCGCCGAACATTCGCCGCCCGAAAAGCGTGGCTTCTATACGAGCTTTATCCAGGCGAGCGTCGTCGGGGGCTTCGTGCTCAGCCTGATTGTCGTGCTGGGCTGCAAGGCGGTGATGCCGGATGCGTTATGGGAAAGTTGGGGGTGGCGCGTGCCCTTCCTGCTTTCGCTCATCCTGCTCGCAATCTCGCTGTGGATGCGCCTCAAGCTTTCCGAAAGTCCGGTGTTCAAGGCGATGAAGGCGGAGGGTGAGATTGCCCGGAACCCGCTGAAGGAAAGCTTCACCTATCCGGGTAATCCGAAACGCATCTTCATCGCGCTGTTCGGTATTGCCGCCGGACTGACGGTCATCTGGTACACGGCGATGTTTTCGGGGCTGGCATTCCTCAAGGGGCCGATGAAGGTCGACGATACGGCGGCGGAGATCATCGTCGGCATTGCGGCGGCACTCGGCATGGGTTTCTTTATATGGGCTGGTCGGTTGTCCGACCGGATCGGCCGCAAAAGGCCGATCGTCTGGGGCTATGCCGCGACGCTCGTCTTGCTCTTCCCGCTGTTCTGGCTGATGGGCAGCGTCGGAAATCCGGGACTGGAAGCCGCCGCGGACAAGGCGCCCATCGTGGTGCGCGGGTCGCAGTGCAGCTATGATCCGTTCGCGCAGAAGCAGGTCACGGCGTGCGCGAAGACGTTGGGCGAGCTTACCAAATTGGGCGTTCCCTATGCGGTGGTATCCAGCGACAGCGGTTTTGATAGCGTTCAGGTGACAATTGGCGACCGCGAGGTGGCGGGCGAGGATCCCGCCGTCTTGAAGCCCGCGCTCGAAGCGATGGGATACAGTTTTGAAAAGCAGGTTCCGGGCGCGTTTGGAATCGTCGTGATCCTCGCCGCGCTGCTCGGTCTCAGTGCGCTGTCCGGTTTCACCTACGGTCCCGTTGCCGCCCTACTATCCGAAATGTTCCCACCCCACGTCCGCTATTCGTCGCTGTCAATTCCCTATCATCTCGGAACCGGATATTTCGGCGGGTTTCTGCCGCTGATCGCGAGCTACATCATTGCCAAGACCGGCAATGCCTATGCCGGGCTTTGGTACACATGGGGCGTCGTCCTTGTCGCGTTCCTCGTCTCGGCCTTCATGTTGAAAGACCCCGTCGAAGGGCAATGGGACAAGCCGACGTCCTCGGCGGGCGAGGCGGTCTGACCTCATTGGCGCTGCCGGGAAAGCGGTCTAGGGGCGGAGCATGATCGACATCGCTTCGCCGCACCGCCTTCGCATCGATTCCGCCGCGCTGGTATCCAACTGGCGCTGGCTTGCGGAGCAGAGCGGGGCGGCGTGCGGCGCGGCGATCAAGGCCGATGGCTACGGCCTCGGCGCGCGGGGCGTGATGAAGCATCTTGTCGCCGCCGGCTGCCGCGATTTCTTCGTCTCGACCTGGGTCGAGGCTGCGGCACTGATGCCGCTGGCGGGCGACGTATCGCTCTCGGTCCTGCACGGCGTTGGCGACAGCGACATGGTCGCGGCGAAGACGCTTCCCGTGCGTCCGGTCCTCAACAGTCTCGATCAGGTCGCACGCTGGCGCGCGGGCGGCGAGGGTCGGGCGTGCGATATCATGATCGATACCGGCATGAACCGGTTGGGGCTTCGTATCGAGGAGGCCATGGGCGGCGCGCTCGACGGGCTCAGGATCGACACGCTGCTCAGCCATCTGGCGTCGGCCGATGAGGACAGCGCGCAAAATGCGCGGCAGCTCGCGGCGTTCCGCACGGTGCGCGACAGGATTCCGGCGCGGCGATACAGTCTCGCCAATAGCGCCGGGATTTGCCTTGGCGCCGATTACGGCTTTGATCTGACGCGACCCGGCATCGCGCTTTACGGAGGCATACCGCGCGCCGAGGCGCGCGGGGCGATCCGACAGGTGGCCTTTCCCGAAGCGCGGGTGCTGCAGGTGCGAAGCGTCCCCGCGGGCGAGACCGTGGGGTATGGCGCGATCTGGACCGCATCGTGCGACACGCGCGTCGCGATCGCGAACCTGGGCTATGCCGACGGGTATCTGCGCTGTCATGCCGGATCGGGCGGCGCGTTCTGGCAGGCGCGCTCGTTGCCGCTGATCGGCCGCGTATCGATGGATCTCGTCGCCTTCGACGCGAACGAGGCCGAGGGACTGGTCGAGGGCGACTGGATAGCGATCGACTATGATTTGCCCGAGGCAGCAGCGCGAAGCGGCCTGTCGCAATATGAATTGCTGACCGGGCTGGGCGCGAGATTCGAGCGCTGCTGGGTTTAGCCAGAATTCCATGGATCATAGTGTCGCTGACGAATCCAGCGGGTTGCGATCCATTTAGAACCCTGCGCAATTGGCAGGCCGGCGTGGCGGGCGAGCGGGTCCGGCGATCCATCTTCTCGAAGATTGGTGAACAAAAGCGCCATTCCGGCCTCTGGCCGCACGCGCAAGCCAATCGCCGGAAACTCCGTTTCGCCGCCAGGGAAACCCTCGTTCAGATAGAGAATCACGGTATGTGACCGTTGATTGCTTGCGTCCGGAAGCGCGTCGGAATGCAATTTATATTCCTGTCCGGGATTGTAGCGGAGAACGGCCAGTGGTTCGCCGTTATCGACAGGCGTCTTGCTTAGCGCCGCTATGCGGGCGTTGATCGCTCTGACGACCAAATCTTCCTGGGCCGGACCGATCACCATGCCGTCGGAGGTGCGGATCGGATGTGGTCGGGATTTGCCGGTGGATGGATCAATTATCACGGACGGAACCAGGCTTGGGGCGGAAACGCTGGCAAGATGATGACATTCGTCGCGCGTGACGAATTGAGGGATTACTTCGACATGAGGCGCATCGCGTAATTGACGGGCTGTGGGAAGGGCAAGCGGTCTCCCCTCGGCGTCGATGTTCATTGCTTCGATCAAATCGCGCTGGTGCGCGGCGATGGGGTCATTCTGCGCCGCGACATCGAGCAAGCTGCGCGCCGATCCCCAGTTGGCGGAGCCTCCGCTTCCGTTGGCAGTCAACGCGATCTCCATCAGCGCGGCGTCGACGTGACCGATCTGTACCGCCTGTCGGAGCAGCATCCGCGCTCCCGGAAGATCCCGTTCGAGCGGCTGTCCGACCAATCGCCAAACGGCGAGTTGCATGAGAGCAGATGCATCGCCTTGCTGAGCGGCGTGCTCCGTCAACTGGATCGCTTGTTCAATGTGCTTGGGTCGCATCGGCGTCCCTGGTTTCGCTTCTTGGGGGGGGCAACGAGGACATGCATAATGTATCGCATAAAAAAAGGGCTGGCGAAATCGCCAGCCCTTAAAAGTCACTATTCTTATCTGAATTAGAACTTGTAGTTCACACCGGCATAAAGGCGACGACCGATGTTGTCGAAGATCGCCGAACCCGCACCGATGGCCGTCGTGCCGAGCGGCGGCTTCTTGTCGGTGAAGTTGTCGATGCCAAGGTAGAAGTTCGAGTTCTTGTCGATGTTCAGTCCGAAGCGGATGTCCATGTAGACGACCGACGGATAATAGATCGGCGACGAGGTGTCGGCGTTTTCAGGGTCGCGACCCTGGAACGAGTTGACCGCCTCATAGGTGCCGACCAGCTGGTGGCTGAGGAAACGCAGACCATAGTTCACGAAAACCTTGCCCGCGTTGATGTCGAGGTCAAAGTTGAACGCATCGCGCGGGTCGCCCAGTTCGTCGAGCGCCGTATCGCCATAACCCGGCTGGGTGAGGTCGAGGAACGACGTGTTTTCAAGAACGTGGGTATACACGAGCTTCGCGCCGATCGAAACATCTTCACCGAAGCTGTGACGATAGGCGATCTGCGTATCGATGCCGCGAACCTTCAGCGCCGCATAGTTCAACGGCGAGTCGACGAGGCTGCCTTCGACGATACGGCCCGGATCGGTCGCATCGTTGAAATCACGCTCGAACAGCTGGCAGAACTGGTTGTCCGTCGTCGGTGAATCGTAGCACGTGTCGACGATGCTTTGCGCACCCGGCGACGTGATGACGTTGTTCACCTTGATGTTGTAGTAGTCGACCGACAGCGACAACCCGGGGACGAAGCTCGGCTGGAAAACGCCGCCAACGGTATAGGAGTCCGACTTTTCCGACTTCAGACCCGAACCGCCCGCAGCGATGTTGCCGCCCGAGAGCGTTTCCAGCGACTGCGAGTAGATGTAGTTGAAGTTGGTCGGAACACCCGCTGCTCGGCAGTTTGCTTCACGTGTCGCCGAACCGTTCTTGATGTTGTTCAGCGAGCAAGGATCGATGAAACCCGGTGCGAAGTTCTGCGAGGCAGGGAAGTAAAGGTCGCTCAGGTTCGGAGCGCGCACCGCACGAGCATATGTCGCGCGGAAGCGAATGTCGGGGATCGGAGCATAATCGATACCGACATTGTACGCCCAGGTCGTACCTGCCGAACCCTTGTAGTCCGAAACGCGGCCAGCAGCGCTGACCGTCAGCTCTTCCGCAAAGGGCGAGTCCTTCAGGAGCGGCAAGCGGACTTCGGCGAAAGCTTCCTTCACTTCAAATGCGGGAGCGACGAAATCGCCGATTGCATTATAGAAAGTGTAGCCGTTACGGACCAACGGATCCTGTTCGTAGCTCACGCGCTCACGACGATATTCGCCGCCGACCGCAAAGCCGACCGGACCGCCAGGCAGGTTGAAGAAGGCGCCCGTATCGCCAGAGAGCGACGCGGTGAGGTCAAACTGCTTGATGCCGGCATGAACGGTCGTGTCCTGCAGGACGTAAGCCTTTGCTTCGTTCGAAATCTGCTCGCCGAAGGGATTGATCGGCACGCAGGCGGCGATGTCGGCCGTCAGGTTGGCGGCGTTGCCGGCAAAGTCGTCATAGGCACGGGTGGGATCGAGCTTGGATCCGCAGACGATGTTGCCGCTGACGGGATCACGAACGGCGTCCATGCCGAGCAGGAAGCGCTGAACGTTCAGGTTGCCCTGGATCTTCGTGCGTTCCTTGAATTCGCCATAGTTGGCCGAAACTTCATAATTCAGGTTATCCGAAAGCTCACCACGGAAACCGGCGACGATGCGATAGGTCTCACGAACCGATTCCTCCGCACGCGAACCGAGCTCGGTGAAGTTCTTGCGCAGGATCAGGCGCGTCGCGCCCGTTGCCGCAGGGAGGCCCGATGCCGCCCGAGCGGCCTGAATGACGCCGCGCGCCTGATCCGTCAGGAACGGGTTGTCGAAACGCGGGCGTTCGTAGAAGCCGTCAACAGTGCTGCCGGTCACGAAGGCCGGGCCCGAACCGCCCTGACCGAAAACTTCGGTGCGAACATATTTCGCTTCGACGAACGGCACGAATGCAGGCGAAACCTCGAAGTGGCCGATCACGTTTGCCGAATAGCGGCTAAGCTGCGGCTGAAGCTGGATGAGGTCCCCTTCGCGGCGCGTATTGCCGTTACCGCCGATGAACACGCCGCCGGGCGTCGTGGTCGCGGTATTGGTGGCCGTGAGCGACGACAGGCCGACGCGGGTCCCGGTCTGCGGGACGAGCGTGCCATCGGGAAGGAAGATGAAGTTACAAGTGAACGGCCGGCCGACAACGCCTGCCTGCGTGATCGAGTCACGGCCGCAAGCACCGGTGGGACTTGCGAAGGCGAGCAGACCGCCCGAGTTGATCGTCGCCGAGCGGATGTCGCGGAAGATGCGGTTGTCGGGAATGCCATCCGAACCGTTCACGACATTGCTGTCGAACGCTTCGGTGTCGACCCCGACAAAACCGTTGTTCTGGCTGTAATAGGCGCGATCGGATGCATAAAGGATGTTCTGACGCGCATATTCGACATTGAGTGCGACGTTACCGCGGCCGTCGGCGAAGTTCGTGCCGACCAGGCCCGACAGGTAATAGGACCCGGCATCGCCATGCGGCGTGATGGCGCCTTGGCCGTGAAGCTGAATACCCTCGAAGTCGTCCTTGAGGATGAAGTTCACGACGCCCGCAATGGCGTCCGAGCCATAGACCGCCGAGTTACCACCGGTGACGACGTCGACACGTTCGATCAGGTCGGTCGGGAAGGTGTTGACGTCCGGCGAGACGGCGTTGACCAGAATGTCGGAACCGACGTGGCGACGGCCGTTGACGAGAACCAGCGTGCGCTGGGTTCCCAAGCCGCGAAGGTCAAGCAGGTTGAGACCGGCTGTGCCGAGGAAGCGAGTCGAGTTCGCCTGGCTGAAGGTTGAGCGCAGCGAAGGAAGGTCGTTCAATGCGTCGCCGATCGAAACGCCACCCTGCTGGGCCAGTTCCGCACCCGTGATCGAAACGACCGGGACGGTCGATTCAAAATCCGGACGCGCGATGCGCGAACCCGTGACAACGATGGCGGTCGATTCTTCGGAATCGCAAACGCCATTGCTATCGGTATCTGCGCAATCCGCAGCAGCCTGCGCAAACACAGGCTGGCTCACGGACATAGCTACTGCAAATGCAGCAGCACCCACAAACAGGTGCGACTTCTTCATGGATAACTCCCCGGTTTAGCCGTTCAAAAAAAATATGATGGAACGGATCGGGTTAAAAAAGACCGAAAATGGGACGGGCACAAGCCCCGACCTGAATTTTTCGAGCGTGAGGACGCGCGGAGAGGCGTTGTTGTTGCAATTCTGCAACAGATGGCGGCCATGCCGAAGATGCGCGCGGCGCAACAAGTTTGTTGCGACGCGACATGACCATGTTTTTGCGGCCAAAAGCTCGTCCGATCATGTCCTATTTTAGGTTGCACGTGAAACTAAATTACTTTCACCCATTGCGATCGTGCCATCGTTCCGATTTCGTCGGGGCACGCCGATTGTCATCATCACGCCGCAAATTGTTTGCGGTGGTTCCCGAATCGAACGGCGCGGCCCGGTGGGCTTGTTGCGGTGCGTCAATAATTGGTGCTAAGGCCTGAACCTTGCAGAAATCGCATCCGGATGGCCCCGATCGTGGCCATTGTTGGGCAATGAGGAGCAGCGAATAGCATGGCCAAGTCGAAAACGGCAGCGGACGGCGATGTCGTTACCATCAAGAAGTACGCGAACCGGCGGCTCTACGACACCGAGCGGAGCTGCTACATCACGCTGGACGATTTGGGTGCGATGGTGCGCGACGGACGCGATTTTCGCGTGGTCGATGCGAAAAGCGGAGAGGATATCACGCACAATGTCCTGACGCAGATCATCATGGACACCGAAACGAAGGGCGAAACGCTGCTTCCGGTCAATTTTCTGCGCCACCTGATTGGCCTGTACGGCGACAAGATGCAATCGATGGTGCCGCAATATCTGGAAGCGTCGATGACCGCTTTCCGCAAGAATCAGCAGGATGTCCGCTCCGCGCTGGAAGGCGCACTGGGAGCGAACCCGCTGGCCGAAATCACGCGCCGCAATCTCGAAATGTTCCAGCAGGCGGCTGGAGCCTTCATTCCAGGCGCCGGATCGGCAAAGGCCAAAGACGCCGAAATCGCCGCTCTGAAGGCCGAAATCGCGGAGCTCAAGGCCGCGCTCGCCCGCAAATGAACGACGGCGCTCTTTGACGGGCGCCACAGACAGAAACAGGACAGATGATCAAGCATGCGCTCAGCGTAACCCGTCAGGCCGATTTCGCGGCCTGGTATCAGGATGTCATTGCCGAGGCCGACCTCGCCGAGGAATCGGGGGTTCGCGGCTGCATGGTGATCAAGCCGTGGGGCTATGGCATCTGGGAGCGGATCCAGAAGGTCATGGACGCCGCGATCAAGGACGCCGGGGTTCAGAACGCCTATTTTCCGCTGTTCATCCCTTTGAGCTTCTTTGAGAAGGAGGCAGACCATGTCGATGGTTTTGCGAAGGAAATGGCGGTCGTCACGCATCATCGGCTGATCGCGGATGGCAAGGGCAAGCTGGTTCCCGATCCCGAGGCGAAGCTGGAGGAACCGCTGATCGTCCGCCCGACGTCGGAGACGGTCATCGGTTCGGCGATGAGTCGATGGGTCCAAAGCTGGCGCGACCTGCCGCTGAAGGTCAACCAGTGGGCGAATGTCGTGCGCTGGGAGATGCGCACGCGCATGTTCCTGCGCACGAGCGAATTTCTTTGGCAGGAAGGCCATACTGCGCACGCCGACAAGGATGACGCGATGGCCGAGACGCTGCGCGCGCTCGAAATGTACCGGGCCTTCGCGGAGGACGTCCTCGCGATGCCGGTGATAGCGGGTGAGAAACCCGAGAATGAGCGCTTCCCCGGCGCCGTCGCGACCTATTCGATCGAGGCGATGATGCAGGACGGCAAGGCCTTGCAGGCCGGCACGTCGCACTATCTCGGTACCGGCTTCGCCGAAGCGGCGAACATCCGGTATCAGGACAAGGATGGCGGCCACAGCCTTTGCCATACGACGAGCTGGGGCACGTCGACGCGCATGATTGGCGGCGTCATCATGACGCACGGCGACGACGATGGGCTGCGCTGCCCCCCGCGCATCGCGCCGCACCAGATCGTCATCGTGCCGATGCTCCGCGACAATGACGAGGACGTCGCAATCCTCGATTATTGCCGCGATCTGGAAACGAAACTGAAGGCGCTCGATGCCTTCCGCGAACCCGTGCGTGTGCTGCTCGACGCCACCGCCAACAAGGCGCAGACCAAGCGCTGGGGCTGGGTCAAGAAAGGCGCGCCGATCATTCTCGAGATCGGCCCGCGCGACGTCGCCGGCGGCAATGTCGCGGTGATCCGCCGCGACCGGCTGTATCAGGAGAGCGGCAAGCTCAACACGGCCTTTGTTGCAAAGAGCGAGTTCGTCGCGGGCGCGGTGGCCATGCTGGAAGAGATTCAGGCGAGCCTCCACGCCGAGGCGAAGGAGCGGCTGCATTCGAACATCCGCCACGACGTCACCGACCTCGCGGCGCATTTCGGCGGCGACGACAAGTTTGTCGGTTGGGTCGAGGTGCAATGGGCGCGTCCGACCGGCGCCGCGCTCGACGGGATCGTCGAGAAGCTGAAGGCGCTCAAGCTGACGATGCGCAACACGCCCCTTGACGCCGCGCCGGCGGACGGCGCGTGCTTCTTCACCGGCGAGCCTGCAGTCGAGCGCGTGCTTATCGGGCGGACCTATTAATTGGCAAAAGGACCGAAACGGCCAAAACCCGCCGGGCTACCGACGAGCGAGCAAATCCTGCGTTTTATCCAGGACAGCCCCGGCGCGATCGGGAAGCGGGAGATTGCCAAGCATTTCGGCCTGCATGGCGCCGACAAGATCGCCCTGAAGGCGCTGCTCAAGGACATGACCGACGAGGGGCTCGTCGACATGGCGTCAGGCCGGTCGTTTCATAAGCATGGCGGGCTGCCGCGCGTCACTGTGCTGCGCGTTGCGGCGGTCGAGGGCGATGCGGTGTGGGCGGTTCCCGATCGCTGGGAAGGCAGCGGTCCGGCTCCGCGCCTGCGCGTGATGGAAAAGGGCCGCAAGGGTGCGCTTGGCGTGGGCGATCGCATCCTCGCGCGCACCGAGGAACGCGGCACCGGCCATGTCGCACACCCGATGAAGAAGCTGGAGGCTGGCGGCGAGACGATCATCGGTGTACTCGTCACGGATACGGGGCCCGGCGGAAAGCCGACGACCTGGCTTCGCCCCGCCGACAAGCGGGCGCGCTTCGACTTTGCGGTTGCGGATATAGGCGATGCCGCGATTGGCGACCTCGTGCGAGCCGAATTGTCGGGTCGCGGTCCCGCGACCAAAGCCAAAGTGGTCGATCGCATCGGCGATCCGTTTGCGCCGCGGTCGCTCAGCATGATTGCGATCGCGCGGCATGAAATTCCGGATGTCTTTGCTGCCGAAACGATCGAGGAGGCGGATCGCGCCGCCAGGCTTCCGCTGACGCCGGAGGGCCGGGAGGATCTGCGGGATCTGCCGATCGTGGCGATCGATCCCGCCGATGCGCGCGACCACGATGATGCGGTGTGGGCGATTCCGGATGAGGACGCGGCGAACAAGGGCGGTTTCCGCGCCATCGTCGCGATCGCGGATGTAAGCTATTATGTCCGCGCCGACGGGGCGCTCGACCGTGAAGCGCGGCGTCGCGGCAACAGCGTTTATTTCCCCGATCAGGTCGTCCCGATGCTGCCCGAGACGCTGTCGGCCGGCGTCTGTTCGTTGAAGGCCGGACAGGATCGCGCCGCGATGGCGTGCCATCTGGTTGTCGACCGGCATGGCAAGGTGACGTCATGGCGTTTCGCGCGCGCGCTTGTCCGCTTGCGCGCCAATATCGCTTATGAGCGGGCGCAGGCGGCCTATGACGCCGATACGCCCGACGAGGGGTGGGACGCCGATGTGCTTCCCTCGCTCAAAAATCTCTGGGGCTGCTGGGGACTGCTCGCGAAAGCGCGCGATGCCCGCGCGCCGCTCGACCTCGACCTGCCCGAACGGCAGGTGATCCTCGACGAACGAGGCAGTATTGCCGAGATCCGCGTGCGCGAGCGCCTCGACGCGCATCGGCTGATCGAGGATTATATGATCGCCGCCAACGTCGCAGCGGCGAAGGCGCTGGAGGCGAAGAAATCGCCGGTCATGTACCGCATCCACGAGCCGCCCGGCCGTGAGAAGCTGGTCAGCCTGAAAGATTATCTCGAAACCTTCGAACGAAGCTTCGCCCTGGGGCAGGTGATCACGCCGGCCGTGTTCAACCGACTGATCGACGGCTTTTCGGACGACGATCGCTTGCCGGAGATCATGCAGGCGATCCTGCGCAGCCAGACGCAGGCTTATTACGGCCCCGCCAACGCGGGACATTTCGGTCTGGCGCTCGGCAGCTATGCCCACTTCACCTCGCCGATCCGTCGCTACGCCGATCTGATCGTCCACCGCGCGCTCGTCGATGCCTACCGGCTGGAGGTGCCCGGACGACCAAAGGATTTACCCGCTCGCACAGGGCTTGGCGAAGCCGACGCCAAGGGGCTTTCGCGCATCGGCGAAGCGATCAGCGCACTCGAACGCCGCGCGATGGAGGCCGAGCGCGAGACGATCGATCGCTATGTTGCGGCCTATCTCGCGACTAGGACCGGAGAGATCGTGGCGGCGCGGATCACGGGCGTGCAGCCGTTCGGCTTTTTCGCGACGGTCGACGGTCTGGGCGGCGACGGGCTAGTCCCGGTTTCGACGCTGGGCAGCGAACGTTTCTTCTATGACGAAGCCGCACGGACGCTCGACAGCGAGCATGGGCGCGTCAGCTATGGCATCGGGCAGCGGCTCGACCTTCGGCTGATGGAGGCGAATCCGATCAGCGGTGCGCTGCGCTTCGAATTGCCCGACGCTCCGGAAGGCGGCTTTCGTGGCCGCCCGCTCCATCGCGACGGCGTGAAGAAGGCGGGCAAGCATATGGTCGGCAAGCGCGGACGACCGGCGAATATCAGGCACAAGGGGAAACGCCGCTGAAGAGGCGCCCGGCCCCCGATTGGCCGGATCGGTCGGGGCTATCGGGTTGCCAGTCGCTGCAACAGCGCCGCGCTCTCTGCATCCGCCGGGAAAAAGGCTTCGATCGCAAGCTCCGACAGCGTGATATCGACGGGCGTGCCAAAGATCGTCACTGTCGACACGAACGAAATTCGCCCGGCGATCGTGTCGAGGATCAGGGGCACCGCGATGCCGCTGACAGGCCCGCTGTCATTGTCGTTGGCTTCGATCGCATAACCGGCCAGTTCCTCGCGCAATTCGGCCAGCACGGGATCGGCGCACGCCTCGATCTGCAAGTCCAGGCGGTGAAGGATATGCGTTCGCCAGGCCGTGTGGTTCGCGATCTGGGGCGCCAGTCCATCGGGGTGCAGTGCGATGCGCAGGACGTTGACCGGTGCGACGAGCAGCGTGGGCGAGACTTGTTCGATCAGGATCGCGATCGCATCGTTCGCCGCGACCATGTTCCAGTGGCGGTCGACTGCGATCGCCGGGTAGGGTTCATGGCCCTTCAGGACATGCTCGACGATCGTCTTCATCCCGGCCATTTCCGCACTGTCGAGCGGGCGCTCCTGATAGTCGGGCGCATAGCCCGCGGCGAGAAGCAAGGCGTTGCGGGCGCGATGGGGGACGTCCAGACATTCGGCGATGCGCAGGAGCATCGCGGCGCTCGGCTTCGACCGTCCGGTCTCGATAAAGCTGAGGTGGCGCGTCGAAATCTCGGTATCGAGCGCGAGGTCCATCTGGCTCATCCTTCGGCGCGTGCGCCAGTCGCGTATCTGTTTGCCGAGCGGCACAGCCTGGGCAATCGCCATGACAGTCTCCTTCGCACTGGTGCTAGCGTGGCGGCTTCGCCATTTCCATTACCTGCGACGTAATCGACTGGCGGCACAATTGCGGCAACATCGACTCATTCGAAAGGAGAAGCCGCATGTTCCGTTTCAATCTGAAGACCACGCTGGTTGTCGATGCCGTCACCTGCATCGGCCTGTTCCTGTTGGGCGTTTTTGCCACCGACACGATTGCGGAAATTCTCGGCCTGCCGGTCGGGATCGTCGCTGTTGCCGGCTGGATTGGCCTGCCCAGTGCCTCGCTGATGCTGTTCGCGGCGATGCAGAAACCGCCCAGCAGACATCTTGCGAACCTGATCGCGATCGGCAACCTCGGCTGGGTTGTCGCGAGCCTCGCGGTCTTGATGGCCTTTTCGTCACAGATGACCGGGGTCGGGATCCTCCTGGTTGTCATCCAGGCGCTCATCGTTCTCGATCTCGCGATTTTCGAAGCGAAGGGCGCCGCAAGCCTGCCGAAGCCGGTCGCCGTCTACTAGCTCAGAGCGTCGAGGCGGGCGATGTCGATCCCGCCGGGAACCAGCATCACCGGGCAGGGCAGCGTTCCCGCATCCTGTCCGGTGAAATGCGCGACGAGCGGGCCGGGCGCTCCGTTTGCGGCGGTGGCAAGGACCAGCGCCGCAACTTCGTCATTCTCGCCGATGGCTTCGCGGACGACCTCGGCCGGCTTGCCCGATTTGATCATGACCTGTGCCGCGATTCCCGCTTCCTGCTGAACCGCATCGGCGGCGGCCGCGACGAGTTGTTCGGCATGTTCGCGTGCTTCGGCCTCGATCGTCGCCTGAACGCCGCCGAAAGCGACAAAATCCTGAGGCGGGATAATCGCCAGTACCGCGACCCCGCCCCCCGTCCGCGCGGCGCGCCGTGCCGCGAAACGCAGCGCGAGATTCGCCTCGGGGCTGTCGTCGATCACTACCAGATACGTCCGCATCGCCCACGACCCCTGCTATGCTTTTTGTGGGGGGAGAGTGCGTCACATTCGTATGAAAGGCAAGTTTGCCCCGATGGACGTCTGCGAACGATGGCCCTATGACGAGGGAACAAACCGTAGCGGCAGGCCCCGCCTGCAAGACTGACGCCCGTGGATTTTAACTGGGGAAAAGACCGACGATGCCGATCGAACTCAAGATGCCCGCCCTTTCGCCGACGATGGAGGAGGGGACTCTGGCCAAATGGCTGGTGAAAGAAGGGGATGCGGTCAAGTCGGGCGACCTGCTCGCCGAAATCGAAACCGACAAGGCGACGATGGAATTCGAAGCGATCGACGATGGCGTCGTCAGCCAGATCCTGGTCGCCGAGGGCACCGATAATGTGAAAGTCGGCACCGTGATTGCCGTCATCGCGGGCGAGGGGGAGCAGGCATCCAGCGCAAAGGCGGCTCCCGCTCCAGCCGTGGCTTCTCCGCCCGCGGCGAAGGCCGAGCCCGCACCCGCCCCCGCCCCCGCCCCAACGCCTGAACCCGCGCCTTCACCTGCTCCGGCGGCGCCCGCTGCGGCCGCCGTCTCCACGGATGGCCGCGTCAAGGCCAGCCCGCTTGCCAAGCGCCTTGCGGCGGAAAAAGGCATCGACCTGTCGACGATCAAGGGAACCGGTCCCGGCGGCCGCATCGTCAAGGACGATCTCGACGGTGCTCCGGCCGGTGCCGCCGCTCCTGTCGCGACAGCAGCTTCTGCGGCCGCGGTCGCTCCCGCAACTGCACCGGCCCCTGCCACCGCCAGTGCGATCCCCGATTTCGGCATCCCGCACGAGGATGAAAAGCTCAGCGGCATGCGCAAGACGATCGCGCGCCGTCTCAGCCAGTCGATGCAGGAATCGCCGCACATCTACCTGACCGTCGACATCCGCCTCGACGCGCTCTTGAAGCTGCGCGGCGAACTCAACGCCAGCCTCGAAGGGCGCGGCGTCAAGCTCAGCGTCAACGACATGCTGATCAAGGCGCTGGCGGTCGCGCTCGAGCGCGTTCCCGCCTGCAACGTCAGCTTCGGCGGCGATGTGATGCGCAAATATAACCGCGCCGACATCTCGGTCGCGGTCAGCATCCCGGGCGGCCTGATCACCCCGATCATCACCGATGCGGGCGGCAAGTCGATGTCGAAGATCTCGACCGAAATGGCCGAGCTCGCGGGACGCGCGAAAGAAGGCAAGCTCCAGCCCAATGAATATCAGGGCGGCACCGCCTCGATCTCGAACATGGGCATGATGGGGATCAAGCAGTTCACCGCGGTGATCAACCCGCCGCAGGCGATGATCATGGCGATCGGCGCGGGCGAGAAGCGCCCTTATGTCGTCGACGACGCGCTCGCGATCGCGACCGTCATGTCGGCAACCGGCAGCTTCGACCACCGCGCGATAGACGGCGCCGACGGCGCGCTCTTGATGAAGACCTTCAAGGAACTGGTGGAGAACCCGCTGGCGCTGGTGGCTTGATCGCGAAACGGCGATGCGCTTCGTTCGGCAAATCTTCCATTTGTTGATCGGACTGCTTGCGCTCGGCCTTCTTGCTGCCGCGGCCAGCTGGGCCTGGCCTGAAGATTCAAGTCAAATATGGTTTTTCGCTTATGCCGCCATGGGCGGTTCCGTGTTTTGGGAGCTGATAGAAATGCTCCGGAACCGGAATGGCGAACAAGGAGATAATTGTGGCTGACACCAACTACGACCTCATCGTTCTCGGCTCGGGCCCCGGCGGCTATGTCGCGGCAATCCGCGCCGCGCAGCTCGGCCTCAAGACCGCGATTGTCGAGCGCGAGAATCTGGGCGGCATCTGCCTCAACTGGGGCTGTATCCCGACCAAGGCGCTGCTGCGCTCGGCCGAAATCTATCACTATATGCAGCATGCCGGCGATTACGGCCTGATCGCGCAGCAGATCGGCGCCGACATCGATGCCGTCGTGAAGCGCAGCCGCGGCGTTGCGAAACAGCTCAGCCAGGGCGTCGCCTTCCTGATGAAGAAGCACAAGATCACCGTCCATATGGGCGAGGGCAAGCTGACCGCGGCGCCTGACGGTGGTTTGGGCAAGCTGGAAGTGAAGGGCGAAAAGGGCACCGAGACCCTGACCGCAAAGAACATCATCGTCGCGACCGGTGCCCGCGCCCGTGACCTGCCGTTCGCGCCCGCCGACGGCAAGCGCATCTGGACCTATCGCCACGCGCTCGTCCCGCCCGAAATGCCGAAGAAGCTTCTCGTTATCGGATCGGGCGCGATCGGCATCGAATTTGCCAGCTTCTACAAGGATATGGGCGCCGAAGTAACGGTGGTCGAAATGCTCGACCGGCTCGTCCCCGTCGAGGATGCGGACGTCTCTGCCTTCCTCGAAAAGGCGCTCAGGAAACAGGGAATGATGATCTACACCGGCGCAGGGGTCGAGGAATTGAAGGCGACCGCGACCGGCGTCTCGGCGAAGATCAAGGGCAAGGACGGCAAGGTCGAATCCGCCGAGTTCAGCCACGCGATCGTTGCGATCGGGATCGTCCCGAACACGGAGAATATCGGGCTCGAGGCGCTCGGCGTGAAGACGACCAAGGGTCATATCGATACCGACGCGATGTGCCGCACCAACGTCCCCGGCCTGTGGGCGATCGGCGACGTGACCGCGCCGCCGTGGCTCGCGCACAAGGCGATGCATGAATCGATCATTTCGGTCGAGGCGATCGCGGGCGGCCACCCGCACGCGATGGACCCGCGCAACATCCCGGGTTGCACCTATTGCCGCCCGCAGATCGCGAGCGTCGGCCTGACCGAGGCCAAGGCGAAGGAGCTGGGGTACGAGGTCAAGGCGGGCACCTTCCCCTTCATCGGTAACGGCAAGGCGATCGCGCTGGGCGAATCCGAAGGCTTCACCAAGACCGTGTTCGACGCCAAGACCGGCGAACTCTTGGGCGCGCATATGATCGGTGCCGAGGTCACCGAACTCATTCAGGGCTACACGATCGGCAAGACCGCCGAGCTGGTCGAGGATGATTTCATCGGTACCGTCTTCCCGCACCCGACGCTCAGCGAAACGATGCACGAGGGTGTGCTCGCCGCGTTCGGGCGCCCGCTGCATATTTAGTCTTCACCAACCTCGTCATTCCCGCGAAAGCGGGAACCCAGCGAGCCGACGTTGCAACTGGGTTCCCGCTTTCGCGGGAATGACGAAGGAATAGAATGATAACCGAAGCCAACCGACTGCCCGCCATCGCAACGGCGCTCCTGATGGCCGTCGTCCTGCTCGGCTTCGCTGTCGGCGCAGGCTGGACCGAAGCGGCGGATTGGCGGATTTCGCACGCGCTGTCGCTGCGCGTCGACGAAAACAGTCCCGCTTTCATCGCCTTCATGCAGGCTGCAAGCTGGATCGGCGGCGGTACGCCGCGCTGGATCATCGTCATTCTGCTCTGCGGCCTCGTCTGGCACTGGTGCGGCCCGCGCTGCGCCGTTGCACTCGGCGGCGCCTCACTGCTCTCCAACCTCGCGTCCAGTCTGCTCAAGCTCGGCGTCGGCCGCGCGCGTCCCGACCTGATCGACCACCTCGACCATCAGACGAGCTTTTCCTACCCCAGCGGGCATGCGACCAGTGCCGCGGTCGTCTACCTCCTCCTCGCCTGGCTCGCGCCGCCGCGTTGGCGGCCCTTCGCGTGGGCGCTCGCTGCGGCCATGATCATCCTCAACGGTTTCTCGCGCATCATGCTCGGCGTCCATTGGGCGAGCGATATCGTTGGCGGAACGATGCTCGGCGCGGCTTTCGCGCTGCTCGGCGCCTGGTGGGTGTCGCGATCACGCTAAGGGAATCCTAAGTTATCGCTGCTAGATTCCGCTGGTCGAAGCAGGGGTGTTGCGATGCGGTTGTCGATCGGCAGTGTGTTCGGGATCATCGGCGGGCTCATTCCGCTCGTCTATATCGGCTGGATGCTGCGGCATTTCATCGGCGTTGGCGGCGGATCGGCCGAAGACTTCGCGATGATCGGTCTTGGTCCCACGGTGATCGGGCTTTCGATCGTCGGGCTGCTCTTTGCGCTGCCCCTGATCATCAAATTGTTGCGCGCCGTTTCGGGAACGAGCCGGGTCCCCGGCACCCGCGCCGCGTCCGATGGCGAACCGGATGCCGCGACGCAAGGCTTCGACGCGGATGCCGCGTTTGCGAATTATATGCGCAATCGCGAGGCGGCGCCGCCCCCGCCGATCGCATCCGATGCTGTCGAGGGCGACCTCCGCCCCTTCACGCCGCGGCCTGGCGGCTTCGGCCGCAAGACCGTTTGAGCGCGCCGGGGCACGCAGCGATGCGGACCGTCAACTACGCCAGGGCGAAGCTCGTCAAAACCGCCGTCGGCTGCCCGGTTCTGGGCGTTGTCGGCCTGATGTTGCTCGGCAGGACGGGCGGTTTCATGACTGCCGTTGTGCTGATCGCCATCGCCATGTTCTTTGTCTTTGGCATTCTGGGTGCGCGTAAGCTGTTCGGCGATCCGACAGCACTTCGCTATGATGCGCAGCGGCTGACCGTTACGACGATGTGGTCCGAATATCAGCTTCGTTGGCCCGATGTTGCCGAGATCGGAACCTCGGCGCTCAACACCTATGCGCTCTATGGTCTGGTCAAGGTCGGCAGCACGAAATATCTCGACATCAAGATGCGCGGTGGCTTCTTCGCGAAAAAATATCGCCTGCTGAGCGATATGCTCGACATCGACAAGGCCGGACTCGCCGCGCTGGTCGATGATCTCGCGATGCACTGTGCGTCGGCAGAGGGTCGCACCACACCGCGTGCGGACCAGACGCCCCAATGGGCCGCTGCCGCGCCGCAGGCCGAACAGGCCTTCGACCCCGACGCGGCCCTCGCCAATTATATGCGCGGTCGCGCCGCACCCACGCCGGCGACATCGGAAACCGTGCCGATCGCGCCGGGCTTCGGGCGGCGCGATGCGCTGGAGGGGGCGCCGCAGCCGTCGCTTGCCGGGCCGCGTGCAGGCGGCTTCGGTCGCAAGGGGCTCTGACCCCTCGACAGGCGCGTTATCGCGGCTAGTGTCGCCTCATGGCTCAAGGCACGCACGACTTCATCCCCGATCCGCGCAACGACGCGATCCTGATCAACGTCAACGGCACGCTGGTACCACGCGCGCAGGCCAGCGTGTCGGTGTTCGACAGCGGCTTCATGCTGGGCGACGGCGTGTGGGAGGGTATTCGCGTCCACAAGGGACGAATGGCATTCCTCGACCAGCATCTAGACCGTCTGTGGGAAGGTGCGAAGGCGATCGCGATGGACATCGGGATCGCGCGCGCCGAACTGGAACAACGGCTTTACGCGACGATCGACGCGAACGCCATGGACGCCTGCCACATTCGCCTGATGGTGACGCGGGGTATCCGCTCCACCCCCTATCAGGACCCGCGTGTCGTTATTTCGCCCGCAACGATCGTGATTATTGCGGAGCACAAGGATCCGCTGCCGGCGACGGTCGAGAAGGGGCTTTCGCTCTTCACCGTCCATGTTCGGCGGGGCGACCCTGCGGTGCAGGACCCGAAACTCAACTCGCATTCGAAACTCAACTGCATCACCGCCTGCATCCAGGCGGCGCAGGCGGGTGCCGATGAAGGGCTGATGCTCGATCCGCACGGCTTTGTCGCGACCTGCAATTCGACGCACTTCTTCATCGTTCGCAAGGGCGAGGTATGGACGTCGACCGGCGATTATTGCCTGGGCGGGATCACGCGCGGCAATGTGATCCGCCTTTGCCGCGAAGCGGGGATCCCGGTGTATGAGAAGAATTTCTCCCTCACCGATGTCCATGGCGCCGATGAAGCGTTCGTGACCGGAACTTTTGCCGGTGTCGTCCCGGCGCATACCATCGACGGGCGCCGGCTGACCGACGGGCGCGGGCCGATGGTCGAACGGTTGCAGGGGCTGTACAGGACTCTGATCGAACGGGATATCGCGGGGCGTTCGCGCCCGTGACCGACTGTATCCGCATCGCGATGTGGTCGGGTCCGCGCAACTTGTCGACCGCGATGATGCGCAGTTTCGGTAGCCGCGCGGATACGCATGTGGCGGACGAACCGTTCTACGGCGCTTACCTCCGGCAGACCGGCGATCCACAACCGATGATGGATCGGGTGATGGCCTCGATGGACTGCGACTGGCACGGGGTCGCGCGCGCCATGTCCGGCCCGAACCCGGCGGGCACGCCGATCTGGTATCAGAAGCATATGGCGCATCACATGGTCGGCCCGATCGCACATCACGACCTGCCGGGGCTGCGCCATGCCTTCCTGATCCGCGATCCCGCGCGCGTCGTCGCAAGCTATGCCGCCAAGCGCGTCATGGTTCGGCCGGATCATCTCGGCACCGACCGACAGGTCGAATTCTTCGATCGCGAAGCCGATCGGATCGGGCAGGCGCCGCCAGTGATCGACAGCGCCGATATTCTGCATGATCCGCCGGGAATGCTGCGGAAATTGTGCGCAGCACTCGGCATCGCCTGGGACCCTGCCATGCTGCGTTGGGAGCCGGGCATTCATGCCACGGACGGTGTCTGGGCGTCGCACTGGTATGACGCCGTCGTGTCGAGCACCGGCTTCGGGTCGCCCGACAAGCCGCCGCCCGAACTGACGGCGGAGGAGCGCGCGGTCGCCGATGCATGTAGGGCCGGATACGACTATCTGGCGCAGTACAAAATCGCCGCGTCCTGAAAATTCCGCTGTCCTAACAAGTCCTGTTTTGCCATCCATTGAGACGGGCACTTTCAACAGGCGGATCGATTATGCAAACGCGAGTAAAGTTCGGTAGTTTTCTGCGGGGAATCGCTTTGGGAACGGCGGCGGCTCTCGCCGCGTCGGCACACGCACAGGACGGCGCCGGGCAGACCGTCATCACCGCTGCCCGTTATATCGATGTGCTCGCCGGCAAGGCGGTCGACTATCCCGCGATCTTCGTCGGCGCCGACGGACGCATCACCAGCATTGCCGATGCGCGCACGGTGCGCTGGGGTGCGAACGTCAAGCATATCGACCTTGGCAACAAGACGCTGCTTCCGGGCCTGATCGACATGCACGTCCATCTGACGTCGCTGGCGGAAGTCGGCGGCTATCAGGCGCTTCGCTATACCGACAGCTTCTGGACCGTCGTCGGTGTCGCCAACGCCCGAAAGACGCTCGATGCCGGCTTCACCACTGTGCGCAATGTCGGCTCGGCCGATTTCGAGGATGTCGGGCTCAAGCAGGCGATCGAGGGCGGCTATATATCCGGACCGCGTATCATTCCGGCGGGGTGGGCGATCGGTGCCACCGGCGGTCACTGCGATGGGGGCGGGCTGCCTCCATCGATGGATCGCAAGGAACCTTCGGTGGTCGACAGCCCCGAAGAGGCGCGCGCAAAGGTGCGCTGGCTGCACAAATATGGCGCGCGGGTTATCAAGATTTGCGCGACCGGCGGTGTTTTTTCGCTGGGCGACAGCGTTGGCGCACAGCAACTGACGCTGGAGGAAATGAAGGCGATCGCCGACGAAGCGCATATGCTCGGTATCAAAGTCGCGGCGCACGCGCACGGCGATGATGGCATCAGGACGGCGATTCTCGCGGGGATCGATACGATCGAACATTGCAGCCTTGCGAGCGACGAAACGATCAAGCTGGCGGTCGCGCACAAGACCTGGTTCGACATGGATATCTATAACGACGATTATATTCTCGCGACCGGTACGGCGAACGGGACCGAACAGGAAAGCCTCGACAAGGAAAAGGCCATCGGCCTCGCGCAGCGGCAAACCTTTCAGCGCGCGGTCAAGGCCGGCGTGCGGATGATCTTCGGCAGCGACGCGGGCGTCTATCCGCACGGCGACAATGGCCGGCAATTCGCCAAGATGGTGGAATGGGGCATGACGCCGATGCAGGCGATCCGCGCGGCGACGATGAACGGCGCCGAGGCGCTGGGCATGACTGCCGATGTCGGGGCGATTGCCGTCGGCCGCTATGCCGATATCATCGCGGTCGATGGCGATCCGCTCACCGATGTTCGCCAGCTCGAAGGTGTCGATGCGGTGGTGAAGGGCGGGGTGCTGGTGAAGGGCGGCTAAGCCCTAGATCACCAATCGGTCGATCATTGCGTCGCGCATCGCGGGCGTCAGATTCAATACCGTTTCGGCATAGGTCGGGATGTCGCCATGGTCGCGGCGCACCGTGGCAAGCGCCGCATCCAGATAGGCTGGATTGACCGACATCAGCGCGCGGATCGCGTCATCGTGGATCTCCGCACCATGGCGCGCGCGGATATGGGCTGCGCCCTGCGCGATCCGCTCTTCGATCTTGCCGGCGGTATTGGTCAGCAGATAATCCTGCATCAGATCGTCCTCATGGACGCCCAGCAGGCGATGGACGACGGCAACGGCAAACCCGGTACGATCCTTGCCCGCGACGCAATGGACAAGGCTCGGCGCGTCATATTCGGCCAGCGCGGCCAGATAAAGTCGCAGCGTCGCCACCAGTGCCGGGCGGTACGGCATACCGGCATAGGTATCGATCATTCGTTCGCGCGCCGTCTCGGCATCGATCGCGCCGCCAGCGGCCTGAAGATGCGGGGCAAGTCCGGCGGTAATGCCGCCGGCGAACAGCACCCGCGCCGAAAAATTGTCGGAGCGGCGGCACGGGTGGCTTTCGCGCTCGTCGTCCCCGCGCAGGTCGATCACCGTTTCGAGCCCCAGCGCGTCGATCGCGACCAGGTCCGCGTCGCTCGCCGCCTCGTGGTGCGCCGACCGCCACAATACTCCATCGCGCAGGCGCCCGCCGCCTTCGACGCCATAACCGCCATAGTCGCGGAAGTTATGGACGCCCGACAGCGGCAGGGTGCGTTCGGCAAGCATGATCAGTCTCCCGTAAACACCGGCGACCGCTTTTCGACAAAGGCGTTGATCGCTTCGCGATTGTCGGCGGTTTCATGGACGATGGCTTGATAGGCGGCGCTGAGCTCGAGGATATCGCTCATCCGGCTGTGCTGGGCCTCGCGGAGAAGGCGTTTGGTGAGCCGCAGCGCACGGGGCGGGTTGCAGACGATGCGTTCGGCAATTGCGATGGCACGATCGAGCAGTTCGGGATCGGGCACCACTTCGGTGACGAGACCATATTCCTTCGCCGTCGCGGCGTCGAAGCGGTCGCCGGTCAGGAACAGTTCGGCCGCCCGCGGATAACCCAGTACCTTCTGGAGCAGCCAGGCTCCGCCATCGCCGGGCACGATGCCGACCTTGATAAAGCTGCACGCGAATTTCGCGCTCTCGGCCGCGATGCGGATATCGCAGGTGCAGGCCAGGTCACAGCCAAGCCCGACCGCATGGCCGTTGACGGCGGCGATCATCGGCACTTCGCAGTCCATCAGCGCGCGGATCACCGCCTGAACTCCGCGGCGGTAATTGGCGCGGGTCGAATCGGGTTGATCGAGCACCCCGATCCCTTGGCGGTCCTGCATCGATTTGAGGTTGCCGCCGGCGCTGAACGCCTTGCCGCTGCCGGTCAGGATAATCGCGCTGACGCTTCGGTCCTCGCCCAGCGAACGGAGCGTGTCGATGATGTCGTCGCAGTCCGCATGGGTGCCGATCGCATTCATGCTTTCGGGCTTGATCATCGTCAGAATCGCGATCTTGCCGCGCCGCTCGACACTCAGAAATTCACCCATCAAAACGCTCCTTGTTCGCGAAGCAGGCTATGCCTCGCGGGTCGTGGTTGCAAGCCAAGGATGGCAACCGGACGCGGTCCCGTGCCCGGTCACCGCGAACCATCAGCGGACGGCGCCCCCGTCGCGCAGCGCCGCGATCCGCGAGGCGTCATAGCCAAGACCGGCCAGCACGGCCTCTCCGTCCGATCCGACCGGCGGGGCGGGGCGCGGAGCGTCGCTGACGGTGGCCGAATAACGCGGCGCCGGGGCGGGCTGGGTCACGCCGCCGACGGTCAGGAATGTCTCACGCTCGATATTGTGCGGATGCTGAGGCGCCTCGGTCAACGACAGGACGGGTGCAAAGCACACATCGGTCATCTCCATGATCGCACACCATTCGTCGCGCGTCTTGGTTGCGAAGAGCGTGGTGAGCTTGTCTTTCAGCGGCCCCCATTGCGCGGGATCCATCTGCGCGTCGAAGGCGGGATCCTTGTCGAGGCCCGTCTTCTCGCGCAGCAACGCGTAGAATTGCGGTTCGATCGACCCGATCGAGATGAACTTGCCGTCGGCGCACGTGTAGGTGTCATAGAAATGGGCACCGCTATCCAGCATGTTGACGCCGGGTTCATCCTTGATACGGCCAGCGGCAAGGAAACCCCAGGTCATGCCCGCGAGCAGCGCCGACCCGTCGGTCATCGCGCAGTCGATCACCTGACCTTCGCCGGTCCTGGCCGCGTGGACGAGCGCGCTCGACATGCCGAACGCCAGCATCATCCCGCCGCCGCCGAAGTCGCCGACATAATTGACCGGCGGCACCGGCCTTTCGCCCGAGCGGCCCACGGTGTGAAGGACACCCGACAGGGCGATATAGTTGATGTCGTGTCCCGCCGATTGCGCATAGGGGCCGAACTGGCCCCAGCCGGTCATCCGGCCGTAAACGAGCTTCGGATTGTCGGCGAGCAGCACGTCGGGACCGAGGCCGAGCCGCTCCATCACGCCCGGACGATAGCCCTCGATGATGCCGTCCGCGCTTTTGCAAAGATCGCGGGCGATCTGCACCGCCTCCGGATTCTTCATGTCGAGTACGATCGAGGTGCGGTTGCGCGACAACGGATCGCGCGGATCCATGAAACCGCCGGGGCGGTCGATGCGGATGACCTCGGCGCCATGGTCGGCCAGCATCATGCCGCAGAACGGTCCGGGCCCGATCCCCGCGAATTCGATGATCCTGATACCTTTGAGCGGACCCGTCATCTCTCTCTCCTTCTTGTTTCCAATGTTTCAGCTTTGTGCATGTGGTCTTCGATTTGTCGCCGAACTGTCAGGCGGGCGCCGCACGCCTGTCACGACATACGCCTATCCGGCTCGCAGAGAATCGGCATCCGGGGGCTGTTCGTCGATGACTGCAATGTTGACCCGCCGCCATTTCGCGCGAAAACTTGTCGCCGGCGCGTTCGCCGGACTGGCGCTCCACGGGGTTCGTGCATCGGCAGCGTTGGTGACGGAAAGTGGGGGCTTCGGGCCGCCGGTCGCCGATCCGGCGTCGGTCCTCGATCTGCCATCCGGCTTTTCGTACCGGATCTTGTCGCAATTCGGACAGATCATGCACGATGGCCACCGCGTTCCCGACAGCGCCGACGGCATGGGCTGTACGGTGCTGTCCGACGGTCGCCTTTGCCTGATGCGGAACCACGAACTCGACCCTGCCGATTTCGGGTCGGGACCGGCGACGAACAGCGCCGTTGGCGAGCGGGCCTTCGACCATCTGGCCGGCCGCGCGCTTCCTGGCGGGGTTTCGACGCTTGTCCTCGACCCCGAAACGCTGGCCGTCGAGGAGCAATATCTGGCGCTCTCGGGCACGATCCGCAATTGCTCGGGCGGCATGACGCCGTGGGGGAGCTGGCTCAGTTGCGAAGAGGATGTCTCGCGCGCCGGTAAACTCGCGCAGGATCACGGCTGGGTGTTCGAGGTTCCTGTTGCGCCGGGCGGCATGGTCGCGGCCGAACCGATCCGAGCGATGGGGCGCTTCAACCATGAAGCCGCGGTTTGCGATCCGACGAGCGGGATCGTCTACATGACCGAAGATCGGCAGGACAGCCTCTTCTATCGCTTCGTTCCCGCGGAACGCGGTGCGCTTGCGAAAGGCGGGCGCTTGCAGGCGCTGGCATTCGAACAGCATGGCTTCCCGGACACCCGTAACTGGTCTGGCCGGATCTTGCCGGCGCAAGGCTGGCACGCGGTGCGCTGGGTCGACCTCGACGACGTCGAAAGCCCGGCCGACGATCTTCGCAGACGCGGCGCGCGTGCAGGCGCAGCGATCTTTGCGCGCGGTGAGGGTATTCACGGCGGCGACGGCGAACTCTATTTTACCTGTACATCGGGCGGCGCCGCGCGGCGTGGGCAGATCATGCGCTATCGTCCGTCGCCGGCCGAAGGAACCGCTGGCGAGCATGCGGCGCCCGGCCGGTTGCAGATCTTTCTCGAATCGACCGACCCCGCGCACTTCAGCTTTGGCGACAATCTGACCGTGGCGCCGAACGGCGACCTGATCGTCTGCGAAGATCGTCGGGGTGGTAAGCCCGAGAACTGGCTGCGCGGGGTCACGCCGGACGGACGTGTCTACCCGTTCGCCCGGGTTGCCGCACAAACGAAATGCGCGGGCGTCTGCTTCGCGCCCGACGGCCAGACGATGTTCCTCAATCTCTACAGCCCGGCACGGACGATCGCCGTGCGCGGGCCGTTTTGAGGGCAATCGATCAGACACGCTCGATGATGATCGCCGGCGCCATGCCGCCCGCAGCACACATGGTGACAAGGCCATAGCGCCCACCGGAGCGTTCGAGTTCGTCGAGCGCGGTGCCGATCAGGATCGATCCGGTGGCACCGATCGGGTGACCAAGCGCCATCGAGCCGCCGTTGATGTTCACCTTGTCGCGATCGAGATCGAGGTCGCGGATGAACTTCTCGGCAACGACCGAAAAGGCCTCGTTGATTTCCCAGACGTCGATGTCCTCTTTCTTGAGGCCCGCCTTTTCCAGAACCTTCTTCGCGGCGGGGACCGGCGCATTGAGCATCAGGGTCGGATCGTCACCGATATTGGCATAGGCGACGATACGCGCGCGGGGTTTCAGGCCATTCTTTTCGGCATATTCCTTTGACGTCAGCAGCACGGCGGCCGCTCCATCGACAACGCCCGACGAATTGCCCGCATGATGGAAATGCTGGATTTCGAGATCGGGATAACGGCGGTTGATCTGCTTGCGGAAGGTTACTCCGCCGCCGAGGTCGAAGTCGGCAAGGGCGGCGAAGCTGGGCTTCAGCGACGCAAGCCCCTCGGCGGTCGTTTCCGGCCGCGGAAACTCCTCATGGTCGAGCGCGACGCTGCCATCGGTATTGAGAACCGGCACGACCGACTTCGCAAAGCGGCCTTCCTTGATCGCGCGATCCGCCCGCTGCTGGCTGACGAGCGCCAGCGCGTCGAGCGCTTCGCGGCTGATGCCCTCGATCGTTGCGATCGCATCGCCGCAAACGCCCTGGTTCGACTGCGGGTGGAGTTCGTCGAGCGCCTCGTGACCCGATCCCATGAAGCGCGGCGGCAGGCCGGCATTGGCCTGCTCGGCGGCGTAGGCGGTCGTATAGCTCATCATCTCGGTGCCCCCGGCGATGACGCAATCTTCCATGCCCGACATGACGGTAGCCGCGGCAAAGTTCACCACGCTGATGCCGCCGCCGCAGAAGCGGTCGAGCGTCGTGCCGCTCGCCTTGATGTCATAGCCTGCGGACAGCGCCGCCATGCGGCCAAGGTCGCCGCCCTGCTTGCCGTTCTGCGACGAGGTCGACCAGACGATGTCGTCGACGGTCGCGGTGTCGAGATTGTTGCGATCGCGGATCGCGGCGAGGACGGTCGCGGCGAGGTGTTGCGGATGCAGGTGCGACAACGCGCCCTTGCCGGGCTTGCCGATCCCGCGCGGGGTGCGAACGGCGTCGATGATATAGGCTTCAGCCATGGAAATTTCCTTTCTTGGGGACTTTCGAAGATTGAGGGGAGATTGAAAAGCGGGTCGTTGGGGAGTTTAGCGGGGGGCCATCCGGATCGCGCCATCGAGGCGAACCGCCTGGCCGTTGAAATAGGTGTTGCGGACCATCTCCATCGCGAGGCTCGCATATTCCTCGGCCTTGCCGAGCCGCTTGGGGAAGGGCACCGAGGCTTCGAGGCTTTCCTTCACCTTCGGGTTCATGTTGCCGAGCAGCGGCGTGCCGAACACACCGGGCATGATCGAATTGACGCGGATGCCCAGGTCCATCAGGTCGCGCGCCATCGGCAGGACAAGCCCGTTCACGCCCGCCTTGGCCGAACCATAGATGACTTGCCCGATCTGCGCATCCTGCGCGGCGACCGACGCCGTGAAGATGATCGCGCCGCGTTCGCCGTCTTCCATCTCGGGAAGCGTCGCCATGCCTTCGGCCGCGATCGACCCGATGCGATAGCTCGCGGTCAGAATGCCCGCGACACCATACGCATAATCTTCCGTCGATGTCCGGCGGAACTTTCCGGTTTCCTTGTCGTAGGCGAGCGTCTTGCCCCGGCGCGAGGTCATCGCGCAGTGGACGCATATCCGTTCCTGCCCATGCGCCGCGCGCGCCTTGGCATAGCCATCGAGCACCGATTGTTCGTCGGTGATGTCGACGTGGACGAACACGCCGCCGATCGCAGCCGCGACCTCCTGACCCAGCGCATCGTTGATGTCGAAAATCGCGACCTTCACGCCTGCTGCGGCGAGCGCTTCGGCGGTCGCGCGGCCAAGGCCGGAGGCGCCTCCGGTGACAACGGCCGCTGTACTGGAATCGAATTTCATGGGGAGGCTCCTCAGGCTGGAATCTGGTTGAACGGGACACCCTTGTCGGGGCGGTGGTCCTGCGGCAGGCCCAGAATCCGCTCGGCGATCGTGTTGAGCAAGGTTTCGTCGGACCCGCCGGCGATGCGCCCGGTGGGCGCGTTGATCCAACTCGATGCCCAATCGTCCTTGGGCGAGAGATGTTCGTCGAAGAGAAAGGCATCGGTGCCCTGGAGGTCCAGTGCAAGCTCCGACAGCTTTTGGCGCGATCGCACCGCAATCAGCTTGTTCAGCGACCCCTCGGGACCGGGCGTCATGCCCGCCTGCATCATCAGCCGGGCGCGGCGGTTGATCGAATCGAGTCCCGCGCGCATCGCATAATTGCGCGCGATCTGCTGGCGGATACGCCCATCCTCGATCGCCGGCCGCCCGTTGAGCGTCACGTCCTTGGCGAGTTCGACGAACAGGTCGAGGTGCGGGCCAAAGCCGGCGCTGTCGGTCGCAACATAGCGTTCGATCATCAACGTCGCGAGCGCGACCGCGAAACCTCCTCCAACGGGCGACATGCGATGATCGTCGCTGATCTTCACATCGTCAAAGAAGACCTCGTTCACATGGCTGTCGCCACCCGCAAGCTTGATCGGGCGAACGGTGACGCCTGGGGCCTTCATGTCGACCCAGAAATAGGTGAGACCCTTGTGCTTCGCCACGGTCGGGTCGGTGCGCACCACGATGACGCCATAGTCGGAATATTGCGCCCAACTGGTCCAGACCTTCTGGCCGTTGATTTTCCAGCCGTTCCCGTCAGTCTCCGCGCGCGTGCGCAGCCCGGCAAGATCGGTGCCGCCCGACGGCTCGGAGAAGAGCTGGCACCAGATTTCTTCGCCCTGCAGCGCCTTCAATACCCGCTCTTTGACGAACGCGCGGTCGGAGCCGAACTGCATCAGGACCGGGACCGGCATACCCAGCGATATTCCGAAATAGACGTTGGGGAAGCCGTGCTTCATCTCCTCGGCTTCGAAGGTGATCTTCTCGATATGGCCGAGGCCCTGTCCGCCAAGGTCAGTCGGCCAGTTGATTCCGGCGAAACCCGCGTCGAACTTTGCTTTCTGGTAGCGGCGAGCAAGCGCGAGGTCCTCTTCGACGCCCAATCCTGCGCGCGCCGCCTTGCCAAAGGCCGGCGCCATCGACTCGCACCATGCGGCCGCCCCGGCCCGATAGTCTTCGATGTCGCTCATGCGGTTTCTCCTGCAAGCCGGTCGACGAGCACATCTTCCCAGAAGAAACTGCTCCCTTGCTCGAGCGCAAGGCTACGGGCGCGGCGCATATGCAAATGCAGCCCGATTTCCCATGTGACCCCGATGCCGCCGTGAATCTGCACACAGTCGCGCGATGCGGTGTCATAGGCTTCGGTCGCCGAAAGGCGCGCTGCCGCCGCTGCTGCGATAAAGCCTGCCTCGCCCTCGGAAGCGGCGGCGTGAATGCAATTGGCCCGGGCAAGCTCGACCAGCCCGTAAAGCTCGGCGATCCGGTGCTTGATCGACTGGAAAGCGCCGATCGGCTGACCGAACGCGCGGCGGGTGAGCGCATAGTCGCGTGCGATTTCCATCAACGCCTCGGCGCCGCCGGTTTGTTCGTGCGCGGTGACCACGGCTTGAAGCGCCAGAATATGGAGCGCCGCGTCGCGGGCGGCTTCGCCGTCGACGAGCGTTTCGGCCGCCGTCGCGGCGAAGGTCAGGTCGGCGAGCAGGCGGCTGTTGTCGAAACTCCCGATCGCGGTGCGGGGAACGCCCGCCAGATCGACGATCGCAAGCGTCGGGGTTCCGGCGCGGTCGGCCAGAACGATCGCGACGTCCGCCGCAAGGCCGCCCGATACCGCAGACGCCTGACCATTGAGATGACCGTCGGCAAAAGCGACGGCGGGGCGCGCGGGCAGGGGATCGGGGCCGGACGCGAACGCCACTGCGCCGATCGTCTCGCCACTTGCGAGCCCCGGCAGCCATCGCGCCTTCTGTTCGCCGCTGCCATAAAGCTCGATCGCCTTTGCCGCGCCAAAGCTGGACGTCAGGAAAGGGGCTCCGCCAAGGGATCGACCCACCTGATGCGCGATTAGCCCCATCTCGACGAGGCCTAGCGCGAGACCGCCATATTCCTCGGGAAGCGCAAGCGCGGTCCAGCCCTGTTCCTTCGCGGTGGTCCAGAACCCTTCATGGAATTTGCCTGTGACCTCCAGGAGCGGAAGCAGGTCGTCCTTGCTCACCCGGGCATGGAGAACGCGCCGCGATTCGGTCGCAATCGCCTGTTGATCCTCGCCATACAGGATGGTCATGGCCGCTTTCGTCCTTTCCCGTCGTTCTTGTCTTGCCAATGAACCGGACGTTGACGTAAACGTCAAGTCCATTCCGTTACGGCATAGCGTATCGGGGGCCGGGGGCGGTGAAGGTCGCCTGTCGCCCGTTTGCCGTGGAAACGGAATCGGGCCTGTTTGCAGAAGAAGGGGAAGACGATGGCTTTCAAGACGCGCATCACCGAAATGCTCGGGATCGAACATCCGATCGTTCAGGGCGGGATGCAGAGCGTCGGCTATGCCGAACTCGCGAGCGCGGTGTCGAACGCTGGCGGACTTGGCATTCTGACCGCGCTGACCCAGCCGACTCCCGAAGCGCTGCGCGACGAGATCGAGCGTTGCCGGTCGATGACCGCAAAGCCGTTCGGGGTGAACATGACCGTTTTTCCGACGATCAACGCGCCGGACTACAAGGCCTATGCACAGGCGATCCTCGACGGCGGCGTGAAGATTGTCGAGACTGCGGGAACGCAGGCAGTGCGTGAGATCTGGGAGATGCTGAAACCTCACGGCGTCACCATCCTGCACAAATGCACGGCCGTCCGCCACGCGCTCTCCGCGGAGAAGGCGGGCTGCGACATCATCTCGATCGACGGATTCGAATGCGCTGGCCACCCGGGTGAGGACGACATACCGGGCCTGGTCCTGATTCCCGCCGCTGCCGACAAGGTGAAGATCCCGATGCTCGCAAGCGGCGGTTTTGGCGACGGTCGCGGACTGATTGCCGCGCTCAGCCTTGGCGCCGAGGGCATCAACATGGGCACGCGGTTCTGCGCGACGGTCGAAGCGCCGATCCACGACAATGTGAAACAGACCTATATCGACAATGACGAACGGGGCAGCTTCCTCATCTTCCGCAATTTCAAGAACACCGCCCGCGTCGGCCGCAGCCCGGTAAGCGAAGAGGTCGCGCGGCGCCTTGCGAACCCCGATGCGCAATTCAGCGACGTACAGGAACTGGTCTCCGGCGCGGCCGGGCGCGAATTGCTCAAGACCGGCGATTTGTCGAAGGGCGTGTTCTGGGCCGGGATGGTGCAGGGGCTGATCCACGACATCCCGACGTGTCGGCAACTGATCGACGGGATCATCAGCGATGCCGAAGCGATCCTCGATCAGCGGCTCGCCGGTTTCCGGACCTGATCTTTCTTGCGGCCCGATCTTCCTTGCGGGAGGCGTGGTCGGCGCGTGGCGGCTCAGATCGTGGCCGCAAGCGCGAGAACCACGCCACCCGCGATCAGCAGCAGGCCGATGATTTCGTGGGGGCGGGTCGCCTCGCGCAGGTACAGGCGCCCAAAGCCCAGCGTAAACAGCACTTCGACCTGCCCGACGATGCGGACCAGCGCGACCGGCGCGGTGGCAAAGCCGGTGAACCAGCACGCCGACCCGAGCGCGGAAAGCAATCCGACCTGTGCCGATACGCGCCATGACCGGAGGACGGCCCACAGCGTTGGCTGGTCGCGCGCCACGATCCACATCAGGTGGATCGACGTCTGGATCGCCATGACGATGAAGAGGGTGACGAGCGCCGCGCCAACCGCATCGAATGCCGGCAGCTCGTCGGTCGCGAGCCGGACCATGATGCCCGCGAGCGCGAACAGACCTCCGGCACCCAGCCCGTAGAGCGCGGCGGGTTGCCGCAGCGCTTTCCCGATCTCGATCGCGGAGAGCCCTCGGCCGGCGAGGGCAAGGATCAGGACACCGGCAACGCCAAGCGCAATCCCGGCCCATGCGAGCGTGGGCAGCCGTTCACCGAGCAGGACGGCCGCCACCACGGCTGCCTGAATGGCCTCCGTTTTCGAAAAGGCGGTGCCGACGACATAGCCCCGATGGCCGAACGACATGATCAGGAGAAGCGTTCCCGCCATCTGAAACAGGCCTGCCGCCGCCGCATAGGCACCGAACGCAGGCGACAGGATCGGTAACGGGGCTTCGCGGACGAAAAACCAAACGCCGCACATCAGGGCGGCGAATGGAAGCCCGAAGAAATAGCGGACGAACCCGGCGCCGCTGACGCTGACTTCGCTGCGCAGCCGCTGCTGTATGGCGGTGCGCCATGCCTGAAACAGCCCGGCGAACAGCGCGGCTGGCAACCAGATGGAGGTCATTCTGCGATTCTGCCCCTTCCGCCGACGACAGGCCGGGATCGATCGCTAGCTACGATATCCACGATGTACAGCGTTGAATGTATCGGAGCGGCTTCGGTTCTTTGGCCGAGGACGGTAGCCCCCTTATTCCACTCGCGATGCGGCGCCTGCACCGGCAGGGGCGGCGCTATGCAGCGCCGCCGCCTTGGGTCGACCATAGAACAGGTAAAGTGCCGCCCCCGCAACGATGTAGAATCCCAATATCGCGGCTGGAACCCACTCGCCGGCCGCTGCCTTCAGCGCGATGTCGGTCACGACCGGAGCGCCCATCAGCAGGCACGACAGCAGCGCGAGGACCGGCACGGTTCCGATCCAAAATCCCCGAAGGCGAATGCCGCCGAACGGAACGCGGAATGGTCGCGGCAATTGCGGATGGCTGTTGCGCAAGGCGATCACGGCGATGGCGACGGTCATGAACACGCACAGGGTGCCAAGGCTGACCAGATCGGCGAGAAGCGATATGGGCAGCATTGCCGCTGCCATCGCCGATATCGTCGCGACGGAAATCGTTGCGGCGACCGGTGTCCGATAGCGCATGTGGAGCCGTGCGAGAGCCGACGGCAAGAGCCCGTCGCGGGCGATGGCATGGCAGATCCGCGATTGGGCATAGGTGTTGACGAGCAGCACCGAACCGAGACCGGCAAGCGCCCCGACCTTTATGACGATCGCGAACAAGGGCATGCCAAGGACGCTCACCGCGACGGCGATCGGGTCGGGAACGTCAAGGGCGCGAAATGGGATGACCCCGGTCAGGGTTATCGCCACCCCCACATAAAGCAGCGTGCTGGCAACGAGCGCGCCGACAATCCCGATTGGTACATCGCGTTGCGGTTTGCGCGCTTCCGCCGCCGCTGCCGCAACGGCCTCGAAACCCAGATAGGAAAAGAACAGGATCGAGGCGGCACGGAACACACCTTCCACCCCGAAACGAAACCCGCCTTCATTAGCGGGAATGAACGGCGTGAGGTTCGCAGAATCGATATGCTGTGCGCCGACGATCACGAAGCCCAGCAGGACGCCGACCTTGACCACGACCAGCAGCACGTTGATCGCCGCCGAATGGGCAACGCCGCGGATCACGACGAGCATGGCCGCGAGCAGGGCGGCGGCCGCGACGAGGTTGATCCCGCCGCTCTTTGTAAAGGAGATGCCTTCCGGTCCCGCAATGGCGAGCAGGAACGGCGTCGAGACATTGTGCGGCACGGCCAGGCTGAAATCGCCCAGCAAACTGATCAGATAACCCGAAAAACCGACGGCAAGAGCCGATCCCGCAAGGCCGAATTCCAGCATCAGCATCCACCCGAGGCCCCAGGCAAAACCTTCGCCCAGAACGGCGTAGGCATAGGAATAGGATGCCCCCGACGCTGGCAGAACCGACGCGAGTTCCGCATAGCAAAGGCAGACGAGCAGGCAGGACAAGGCCGCAATAACGAACGACAGCGCGACCGCGGGCCCGGCATAGTGCGACGCCGCCGTGCCGGTCATCACGAAGACGCCTGCGCCGATGATGCAGCCGATACCGATCATGACGAGCTGAAACGGACCAAGCGTCCGGTGCATCGCGGTGGTTTCGCATTCGCGGCGGATGTCGTCGATCGACTTTCGTCGCCGGGACGCCGCCGGGCCGGATGCTGCTTCGCTCATCGACGTCTCTCCCACATGATTGCGGGCCAAAGCCTATGATGCTGACGCTGGCCGACGCCAGCGAACGGGCTGAATAATGTCGGGAATGGGCAAGTTGTGGAGAGGTGCCGGATTCCGCCCGCCTCTGGGCATCCGCCCCGGGCGGCGACGGCCTACTGCTTCAGATACTGACTGGGCGGCACGCCAAAGGCCCGGCGAAACATCGCGGCAAAGCCACTGGGGCTGTCATATCCGACGTCATAGGTGACGCGCGTGATCGACATACCGGCGGCCAGCATCGACAGGGCTTCCATCAACCGGACCTGCTGGCGCCAGACCGCGAGGCCCATTCCCGTTTCCTGCTTGAACGTGCGCGTGAACGTCCGGCGCCCCATTGCCGCGAGACGAGCCCAATCGTCGATGTCGCGCGGATCGGACGGGTCGGCGATAATCGCATTACAGACGCGAAGCAGCCGCGGGTCGCTGGGCATCGACACCTGATAGGGGGCATTGGGCATACGCTCGATTTCTTCGAGCAGCAGTTCGATGATGCGGCCCTCGCGACCGGTAACGTCATAGAGCGGGGGAAAATCGACGACTTCGAGGATCAGCGATTTCAGAAGGTTCGATACCTCGAAAACACGGCATTCGGCGGTGAGCGCGCCGGCGTCGCTGGGCAGGTAGAGCGTTCGCAGCGACACCGGGCCGCGGCATGCGACCTCGTGCCGCATTCCCGCCGGCAACCACACCGCGCGTTGCGGCGGAATGACAAAGCTGGTTTCGGGCGTCCGCACCGACATCACCCCGGCCGAGGCATAGAGAATCTGGACATGGTCGTGACTGTGCATCGGATCGATATAGCCGGCAGGATATTCGTCCTGCAGCGCCATCACCGGCCGCGCCGTCCGCAGGATGTCGATGCTGTGTCGCATGGCCCATTTCCTACAAATCCAGAATGAACCCATCATATAGGTCGATGACGAGGCTGACCAGTGCCGGCGCGGCCAATGGCCTGCATGACATGGTGATTGGCCCAAATGGACGATAGGGACGTTGACGCAGGGGCTATCAGATGGCCTGAGACAAACCGGAGAGAGAAATACCATATGCCCAATGGCTTGAGCGCCGACCAGGACGATATGGTGGATGCCGATATCCGACGCTTCGTCGATGCCATCGGCGCCGCCTACGCGGCGCACGGGGCTCCCGCCGATGCGGGGCTCGCGGAGCGCCGGCTGGTGGCCGAGCGGGTACGGCAGCCGTGGCGCGAAGGCGGCCCGATCATGGCCGAGAGCGTCGATCTGGACATGGCAGGCATCCGCCTTCGTCTCCATCGCCCGACAGCGGACAAAAAGCTGCCCGTGATGCTGTACATCCATGGCGGCGGCTGGGTGCTGTTCAGCATCGACACGCATGACCGGATGATGCGCGAATATGCCGCGCGTGCAGGAATCGCGGTGATCGGTATCGATTACAGTCGGGCACCCGAAAGCAAGTTTCCGGTCGCGCTGGAGGAATGTTCGGCGGCGATCGACTGGATCGCGGCGCATGCGGAGGCGCTCGATCTCGACGCCGGGCACATCCTGATCGGCGGCGATTCGGCGGGCGCGAACCTCTCGGTCGCGACCTGTTTGCTGCGCCGCCAGCGCGGCGAAGCGCTGCCGGTGGGCATGGTGCTGAACTATGGCGCCTTCGCACCCGAACATACCCCCAGCTATGGGCGTTTCGGCGACGGCCGCTATTCGCTGGACAGCAACGAGATGGACTCGTTTTGGGCCGATTATGTGGACAGTGCCGATCAGTTCGGCGACCCGCTTGTCGTTCCGCTCCGTGCGAACCTCTCGGGCCTGCCGCCGGCATTCCTCGCGGTCGCCGAATGCGACATATTGGCCGATTGCAATTCGGCTTTCGCGGATCGGCTACGAAGCGCCGATGTGCCGGTGCACGCGGTTCTCTATCGCGGCGCAACCCACAGCTTTCTGGAGGCCGTATCGATCGCTCCGCTTGCGGCGCGCGCCTTCGACGAACAGGCGGCCTGGATCCGGGGGATTATCTATCATGACGACGTTGTTTGAACCCGGCGACCCCGCCGACATCTCGCGGCTCATCGCGGACCATCCGCTCGCCTGGGTCGTCTCACGAAACTTTCACTCCAGCCCGTTGCCGCTACTCGCCGAAACCGGCGCCGACGGTCAGGTTCTGGCGCTGTTCGGTCATTGCGCCCGCCGCAATCCGCTCGTCGCCGATTTTCGCGAGGATTCGCGCGGGCTGATCCTTTTCAACGGACCGCACGGTTATGTTTCGCCGGCGCTCGTGTCGAAGCCGGACTGGGCGCCGACGTGGAATTATGCGGTTCTCCGCTTTACCGTCGATATCGAGCTCGTCGCACACGAGACCGACGATGCGATCCGGCGGCTGGTCGACAGGATGGAAGGCGATCGCTGGTCGACTGACCGCGTCGGGGCACGCTATAAGGCGATGCTCGATCAGATCATTGCCTTTCGGGCGCATGTCGTCACGGCCGAACATGGCTTCAAACTCGGACAGGACGAAAGTCCGGCCAGTTTTGCCGAGATTGTTGCGGGGCACCCCGATCGCATGCTGGCGGCATGGATGGAGGAACAGGCAAGGCCGTGAAGCTCTTTTTCGACGATCGCCAGACTGCGCACGCGCCGCTGCGCGAACTGCACAATGGGGAATGGGTGCCGTTCGCCGAAGATGTGGAGCGGCCGCGCGCGATCGTCGCTGCCCTTGCCGACTGGCAGCCGGTCCGCGATTTCGGCTCCGCGCCGCTGCTTGCCGTGCACGATGCCGATTATCTCGCCTTTCTGGAACGCGCGCATCACGACTGGCTGGCGGCGGGGCGCTCCGGCGATGCCATCGGCTATACCTTTCCGGTAGTGCGCCGCCGGCGGCTGGCGCTCGGGCGGATCGATGCCGAACTTGGCGCGTATAGTTACGACGCGGGAACGCCGATCGCGGCTGGAACCTGGCAATCCGCCTATTGGTCGGCGCAGGCGGCACTGACAGCGCTCGATCATCTCGCGACAAGCGGCGATGCGCACGCCTTCGCGCTGTGCCGGCCTCCGGGGCATCACGCGGGGCGCGACTATATGGGTGGGTATTGCTACCTCAACAACGCGGCAATTGCGGCGCGTGCCGCACAGGCGCGGGGCCTCGGGCCGGTCGCGATCCTCGATATCGACTATCATCACGGCAACGGGACGCAGGATATCTTCTACGCCGACCCGGACGTCTATTTCGCGTCGATCCACGCCGATCCGTGCACCGACTACCCCTTTTACTGGGGGCACGCCGACGAACGCGGAGAGGGGGCGGGCGAGGGGGCGAATCTCAACCTGCCGCTGCCGCGCGGAACGGACGGGAACAGCTATCGTCCGGCGCTTGATACAGCGCTGGCCGCGATTGCCGGTTGGGGCGCCAGTTTTCTGATCGTTTCCTTTGGCGCCGATACGCACAGCAGCGATCCGATCTCGAGCTTCGCGCTGGAGCGAGAGGATTATAGCGAACTGGCTGACGCGATTGCCGCGCTTGGCGTGCCGACGCTGGTGCTGATGGAGGGCGGCTACGCCGTCGGCGACCTCGGACTCAATGTCGCCGCGTTTCTTTCGGGCTTCTAGTCCGGCGCCGCTCCGTTCGAAGCGGCGCCGGCTATTCTTCAATCCAGGCTGAACCGCACCGTCGCACCGACCGTCCGCGGCCGCGCAACCGATCCCGCGAAGGAGAAGGGTGCGTTGAGGATGCCATATTGATTGAACAGGTTCTTCGCGAACACCCCGACCTCAACCCGATCCGCGACCGTGATCGAGGCGTTAAGATCGATCAGGTGGAAGTCGCCGCGTTCGAAGGTTGCGCCAAAGGCGACCGGAGCCGACGACTGATAGCGGTGCGACAGGCTGAAGCGCGGCTTCAGCTTCGAATCGGGGAAGCTGAGGTCGATGGAATTCGAGAGCGTCCATTCCGATGCACCGGGCAGACGCGATCCCTTGGCATAACCGCCGCCCGGCGCGAAGCTGTCAGGAAGCAGCGAAGACAAGCGGGCGTCGTTGTACGATACGTTCGACGAGATGCTGAGATTGCGGGTCGGGCGCAACGTCAGGCTGAGCTCCACGCCATCGACATTCGCGCCGCCGCCGTTGACGGTATAGGCGCGGATATCCGGCGTGAAGAGACGCGCCTGAATATTGCTCCAGTCGATATGATAAGCGGTCAGATCGACCGATAGGCTGTTGTCGATCAGGTCGAAGCGCGTGCCGATTTCATAGTTCTTTGTCGTATCGCTGCCGAACGATTGGGGCAGGGTAGGATATGGCAGTGCGAAGACGTTGATCCCGCCGACCCGGAAACCTTCCGAATAGAGCGCATAGATCATGAAATCATTGTTCGGCTTGAAGGTCAGCGACACCTTCGGGATGAAGTCCGATTGCTTGTCCGCCGCCGGCGCGTAGGTGAAGGGCGGGATCAGTGCCGCGTTGGCGAGCTGGGTCGCTTGGGGTCGCGTGCGATATTCGAAGACGCGGCCGCCCAATGTCAGCGTGAGCTGGTCGAGCAGATCATAGGATATCTCGCCGAACAATGCCTTTTCCGTGACCCGGTTGGTATAGGTCGATCGGTTGGTATAATCGTCGGGAGTGATCACGCTGCTGGGCTGCCCCCCGAATTCACCGGGATTTGCATCGACATAGGCAGCAATTCCGTCGAGTTGCAGCCTGTCGTCGCCGAAGCCGCGAAGGTTCGTATAGTTGGCGCCAAGCAACCAGCGGAACCGGCCGCCGTCGGGTGACGCCAGGCGGATTTCCCCATATTTGGTTTTCGAGTTGCCAAAGCCGATGCCGACAAGCGGCGTCCCGGTGCGGGGATCGAATGCGCCCAGGCCATAGTCGAACCGCGATTTCGCATGCTTGCGGGTGTAGCTGCCGACCGCGGTCAGCGTGGCGAAGCCCAGGTCCTGCTCGATCCGCAGGCTGTGCATCTGGAAGTCGCTGTCCTGATACTCGCGCACGGTGTTCGGGCGGGTATAGTTGCGTGTCCCCGGAATGATGAAAACATAGGTTTGATCGTCGAGGTCATATTCCTGATACATGCTGAGTGCTGAGATTTTCGTCGTCTCGGTCGGCGTGAAGACGATCGATCCGCGCAGACCGCGAACGCGCAGGTCGTTGCTGCCCTTGTCGCCAAGGCCGGGGCTATTCAGGAATCCCGCATCGAAGCGCTGCAGAGCGACCAGGCGTACCGCCAGCTTGTCGGTAACAAGTGGGGCATTGACCATGCCTTTGACGGCATAGCTGAGTTCGCCGGCGCGCTTTGTGGTCGCCGCGGTGCCCTCGAACCCCACATCGAAACGGCTGGGATCGGCCTCGTTGACGATGTAATTGACCGCCCCGCCCAATGACGACGATCCGAAAAGCGTGCCCTGCGGCCCGCGCAGGACCTCGACGCGCGCAACATCGAAGCTGTCGACGTCGGGAATGACGAGCGGGAAGCCCGGTTCGCCCAGAGGCAGCTCGTTGAGATAATAGCCCGTCGTCGACTGGTTCGCCTCATGATAGGTCGAGGATGCGATGCCGCGGATCACGACTTCCGATATGCCGGGCTGATAGTCGTTGAACACCACCCCGGGTACCCGCGTGATATAGTCGGACAGGCTTTGAGCATTGAGCTTTTGCAGCGTAGCTTCGCTGACCGCGGAGACTGAACCCGAAACGTCGCGGACCGACTGTTCGCGCTTCGCAGCGGTCACAACGATCTCGCTGTCGTCGGTCGGAGCCGCCGCGCCTTGCGCGAATACTGCGGATGTTTGCCCAAGGGCAAGTAACGAAATGCCACTGAATACGACACGCCTGATTGTTGCAAAGGACATTTTCGCCTCCCTTTTGGTAGAAAATTCCAATTGCGACGCTAACAGCTTGTACCTCCATGTCGGCGAGGGTTGGGCCATAATCTCATCCTATCGGGCCATCGCGGGGGCGCACGGAACGCAGGATGGCCCGATACCAGGCACCGATTTGCCCGATAGGTGGATTGCGCGGCCTGATCGGTGCTGAAAGCGCGTCTTGTTTCCATAAGCTTCGGCTGTGAGGATGCATCATGGAAGGGTCGGCTATGGACAGGTTGGCAAACAAGGCGCGGCGGCGGTTTTTGGGTGGAGCGGCAGCAATGGCATTATTATCGACCGGTACCGTGGCGCGCGCCGCCCAAAAAGCGATGGCCACCAAACCGCGATGGCCGCAGGTCACGCCCCCCGTGTCCCCCCGCATTTCGCATGTAATCGAGCAACTTGGCCGCCGGCGAGACGATCTTTACAGCTGGATGAAGTTCGCGCCGGCTGGGGGAGAGCGCACACGCACCAATCTTCCGAAAGCCGTTGCCACGATGCTGACGGGGGAAAATGCCTATGCCGATGCGGTGCTGAAACCGCTCGACGGCATGCGCGCCGAACTGCTCGAAGCGATGCTGGCACGTTCGACGGTCGATGTCGCCGCACCGCCGGTCGAACGAGATGGCTGGATATATTCGTCGCGGATCGCTGCCGCCACGGTTCACGCCGTCTACAGCCGCAGCAGGGTGGGCAGCACACCTGAAATTCTGGTCGACGAGGCAGAGCGCGCGGCCGGCCAACCCTATTTCCGCAGCACCGGACATCAGCCCAGCCTCGATCATCGCTGGTACGTGTGGGCCGAGGATGTGATCGGGAACGATCGCCACCGCATCGTCATCCGCGACAATCGCGACGGCACCATCCGAACGCTCGTCGACAAGGACGCCTATGGATATGGCGGGCTCGTCTTTGCGCCGTCTTCGGAATGGGTGTTCTGGATATGGCGCGATGCGCACAATCGGCCGACCCGGCTCTACCGCACGTCGGTTGACGGCAGGACGACCGAGCTGGTCTATGAAGAAAAGGACCCCGCGATCTTCATGGCGGTGCGCCGGACAGCGGCCGACAGCTTCATTGCGCTGACCTTGTCGGGGCCGGATACTGCCGAGGTCCGCCTGATCCGCGCGGGAAGCGAAGGCGATGCGCCGGCGGTCGTCTGGCCGCGGCGGCCCGGCGTGCGCTACGAGATCGACGAATGGGCGGGCAGCCTGATTGCTGCGACCGACGCCGATGATGCGTTCGACATGAAGCTGCTTCGTCTGGATTCGGAAAGCTTCGCGGTCCGCGACATCCTCGTTCCGCACCGGCCAGGGATACCGATCCTCGCCATGCATCCCTTCGCCGATGCCTTGGTGCGACTGGAACGCATTGACGGGCAGCACAGTGTGGCGATCCTGCGACCGGACGGAAGTGAGCAGCGGGTCGCCTTCGAGGATCCGGCCTACGCCATCGAGATACCGGCCGACCAAGGCTATGCCACGCGGCATGTCCTGATTATCCACCAGTCGCCAAAGTCGCCGCGGCGCTGGATCGAAGTGGGATTGGGGGACGGAAAGCAAAAGATTTTGCAGCAGGAGTCGGTCACCGGCTTCGATTCGGACAATTATGAGGTCGAACGGTTGTTCGCGCCTGCACCGGATGGCGAGATGGTTCCGATCACCTTGTTATCGCGGCGCGGCACGCCAAGGGACGGCCGATCGCCGCTTTTGCAATATGGCTATGGTTCCTATGGCGTGTCGAGCGATCCCGAATTTTCGATCCCTGCGCTGGCGCTGGTCGACCGGGGATGGCGCTATGCGATCGCCCACGTTCGCGGAGGGTCCGAAAAGGGCCGCCAATGGTTCCTTGGCGGCCGCAAGTTCAACAAACGCAACAGCTTCACCGATTTCGTCGCCTGCACCGAATATCTCGAGCGTGAGGGCTACGCTGCAAAGGGGCGTGTCGTCTCCTATGGATTGTCGGCTGGCGGCCTCCTCGTCGGAGCCAGCATGAATCTCGCCCCGACCCTCTGGGCGGGCGTGATCGCGAAGGTGCCCTTCGTCGACATGCTCAATACGATGAGTGACGGCAGCCATCCGTTGGTCCCGCTGTTCCGTCCCGACTGGGGCGACCCGCTCGCCGATCCAAAGGCCTATGACTATATCGCATCGATCTCACCGTACGAGAATGTGCGCGCCGCCGCCTATCCGCCGTTGCTTTGCACCGCCGGGCTCAAGGACGACCGTGTGCCTTATTGGGAGCCGGCAAAGCTGGTCGCAGAGGTCCGGTATCGCTCGACAAGCGGCAATCCGGCGATACTGCGGACCGACATGGACAGCGGCCATCAGGGGAGCGGCGACCTCAAGAGCGAATATGCCGAGAAGGCGCTCTTCTGGAGCTTCGCGATACGCTGCGTCGCTTGAGGCCGTTTTCGACCGGGAAACGGGTGAATCTTGGTGAGCCCTGCTGGGTTCGAACCAGCGACCTACTGATTAAAAGTCAGTTGCTCTACCGACTGAGCTAAGGGCCCATCGCGATGCCGATGGTGCGGCACCCGAAAGTGAGCCGCCGCCCTAGTGCGCCTCGGCGTTCCGGTCAACCGGCTTGGGGCGCACCAGCCGGGCCGCGAGTTGGCGGATCGTTCGGGCGGTCAACGGGTGGCGCCAATCAGGCGCGATCGCGCGCAGGGGGCCGAGCACGAAGGCGCGATCGGCCAGCGCCGGATGCGGAATCGTGAGGCCGGCTTCGCTCCAGGCGCCGCCCGACCATAACAGAATGTCGAGGTCCAGCGTGCGCGCGCTCCAGCGCTGGCCCGTGCGTCGACCGAAATCCGCCTCGATGCCCTGCAGGCGATCGAGCATATCGGGAGGGCTGAGCGGTGAGGCGACGAGTGCCACAGCATTGGCATATTGCCGCCGCGACGGGCCCAGTGGTTCGCTTGCAATGATGGGGCTGGCGTCCACGGGCTCGATATCGTCGCTTTCGAGCGCGGCCAGCGCCGCAAGCAACACCTGCCGCGGGTCGCCATGACGAACATGGCGTCGATTCGACCCCAATCCGATGGCATAAAGCGGCAAGGGCGTTGCGCTGATCATGCGTCGGCGCCTATCGCACGGCGATGGAAATTGGTAGCCCCCTGCCAGGCACCGAACCGCCGCGCGATTGCCCCCGCTGTCCTCGGCTGGTCGCGTTGCGACGCGAATGCCGGATCGAATATCCCGATTGGTGGAACGCGCCGGTCTATACCTTCGGAGACCCGAACGCATGGCTTGCCTTTGCCGGACTGGCGCCCGGAAAGCACGGCGCGAACCGCACGGGGCGGCCATTTACCGGCGATTATGCGGGCGATCTGCTGTTCGCGACACTGGCTGAATTCGGGCTCAGTCGCGACGTATATGATGCCCGCATCGACGACGGTCTGGTGCTCGAGGGCGCGATTATCGTCAACAGCGTCAAATGCCTGCCACCGCAGAACAAGCCGAGCCCGGCCGAAATCGCAAATTGTCGTCCCTTTTTCGAAACGCAGCTTGCCGCTCTGCCGAATGTCGAGGTGATCATCGCGCTTGGGCGGATCGCCCATGATGCGACGGTGCGCGCCGCCGGCGTCCGCCTCGCCGCATGTCCCTTTGCGCACGGTGCGGTGCATCGGTTGCCCGATGGGCGACAATTGATCGATAGCTATCATTGCTCGCGCTACAACACGAACACGGGACGCCTGACACCGGCAATGTTCGCCGACATATTCCGTACCGCGCTCGCGTTGCGCAATCAGACGAGCGGACGAAATTCCTCGACAACCGCGCGGTAGAGCTGCCGCTTGAATGGCACGATCAGTTTTTCCAGATCGTCGAGTTCCACCCAGCGCCATGTCCGGAATTCCTGATGCTCCGTTTCGATATCGACGTCGCTGTCGTCGCCCATGAAACGCATCAGGAACCAGTGCTGCCGCTGTCCGCGATATTTGCCGCCCCACATCTTGCCCATCAGATGATCGGGCAGGTCATAGAAATGCTCGGTACTGCTGCGCGCGATGATCTCGACCAGCCCGCCGTGGATGCCGGTTTCTTCACCGAGTTCGCGGATCGCGGCCTCTTCCGCCTCTTCACCGGGATCGATTCCGCCCTGCGGCATCTGCCAGGCGTCGGCGGATGAATCGAGCCTTTGGCCGACAAATATGCGGCCGTCGCGATTCGCCAGCATCACACCCGCACAGGGGCGGTAGGGAAGATTCTCGTTTGTCATGCAGCCGCTTCGGCGACGATCGCCTTCAGCACCGTCAAGGCGCCGCGGATATCGTCCTTTGCGCTGGGGATTCCCTGCGAGAGGCAGATATAGCCGTGGATCGTCCCCGTCGCCTCGCGATAGGTCGTCGGCACCCCGGCTTCGATCAGTTTGGCGGCATAGGCGCGGCCCTGGTCGCGCAGCGGATCGAGTCCCGCGGTGATCAGCAGCGTCGGGGGCAGGCCTTCCGCCGGGAAGTCGATCGGCGAGGCGCGGCGGTCGGCAGGGTCGGCTGCATAATGATCGCCGAACCATTTCATCCCGTCCTTCGTCAGCAGGCGACCTTCCCCGAAATCGCGGTAGCTTTGCCAGTCGTCATGCGTGGTCACCGCGGGATAGATCGGATGGATCGCAAAGACGGGCTTGGATGCCGGCTCGTCGCGAAGCGCCAGCGCGGTCACGATCGTCAGGTTGCCGCCGGCGCTGTCTCCCGACAGGACGAGCCCCGTACAGGGAAAATTGTCGGCGACCCACCGCGTTGCAGCCTCGCAATCGACCGGGGCGGCGGGAAACGGGTGCTCGGGCGCAAGGCGATAGTCGATCGCAACGACAGGCATGTCGAGGATGCGCGCCGCCTCGGCGCAATAGGGATCGTGCGTATCGAGATCGCCGATCACCCAGCCGCCGCCGTGATAGAAGACCATCACCGGGCCGGGGTCACGGTCTGGCCGGGCATCATAGATCCGGATGGGGATGTCCCCCGCCGGGCCAGGAATGGTGCGATTCTCGACCGACGCGATCTCGCCGCGGGGCACGTCCGCAAGCTGGCCCATGACTCGCATCATCTCGCGGCCCGCCTCGGGGGCCATCTCATCCATCCTGGGGCCTTCCTGCGCGTTGAGGAAGGCAAGAAAGGCGGCCACGTCCGGGCGGGTATAATGGGTTGTGCCGTCGGTCATCCTGTCGGTCCCTTGTCTGTTTTGTGAAGCTTTCTATTCGGCATCGGCGGTCCAAATTCAATCGCGAAATGAAACCGACTGCACGCCTGGACTTTGTGGTACACAATTTTTTCTGAATTGCGGCGCGCGCCTCAGGGGCCTAGGCCCATGCCATAGGTTCGCAAAATCACGAAGGCAGACAGATAAAATGGCGACAGCGGTAGAGGACCGGGCCGACAAGCGGCAGTCCCCCCTTTCCGACGCAGTGGTGGTTCGATTTGCAGGCGATAGCGGCGATGGGATGCAGCTGACCGGTGGTCAGTTCACACTTTCGTCGGCGCTGGCTGGTAACGACTTTGCGACCTTCCCCGATTTTCCCGCTGAAATTCGCGCGCCGCAGGGTACGCTGTTCGGCGTTTCGGCCTTCCAGATCAATTTCGGGTCATCGGCGATCGATACGGCGGGCGATGCGCCCGATGTGCTCGTCGCCATGAACCCCGCCGCCCTCAAGACCAACGTGCCGCAGCTCAAGCAGGGCGGCCTCATCATCGCCGACGAAGGCGAATTCAACGATCGGAACCTCGCCAAGGCGAAATATGACGCGAACCCCCTAGACGACGGCAGCCTCGCAAAATGGCAGCTTTTGAAACTGAACATCAGCCAGCTTACGATGGACGCGGTCAAGCCATTCGGCCTCGGCAACAAGGAAGCGCTGCGCTGCAAGAACATGTGGACGCTGGGGCTGTCGCTCTGGATGTTCGACCGTGATCGCGCTCCACTGATTGAGTGGCTCAACGGCAAGTTCGCGAAGGATCCGAACCTTGCCGCGGCCAACGTCGCCGCACTCAACGCGGGACACGCCTATGGCGAGACGGCCGAACTCGCGGGCCCGTTGAAGCAGCATCATGTCGATCCGGCACCGGCAGATCCCGGGCTTTATCGCACGCTGACCGGTGCAGAGGGCATTGCGCTCGGCCTTGTCGCGGGAACGCAGCTTGCAAAGCTGCCAATGTTCTTCGGCGGCTATCCGATCACGCCGGCATCGGCGATCCTGCACCATCTGTCGCGACTCAAGGAATATGATGTCACGACCTTCCAGGCGGAGGACGAGATCGCCGCGATCTGTTCGGCAATCGGCGCGAGCTATGGTGGTTCGCTCGGCGTCACCAGTTCGTCGGGTCCGGGCATCGCGCTCAAGGGCGAGGCGATGGGCCTCGCGATCATGACCGAACTGCCGCTCGTCATCGTCAACTCGCAACGCGGCGGCCCTTCGACAGGCCTGCCGACCAAGACCGAGCAGTCCGACCTGTATCAGGCTGTCTATGGGCGGAACGGCGACGCGCCGATGCCAGTCGTGGCGGCACGGTCGCCCGGCGATGCCTTTGAATGCGCGATCGAGGCAGTGCGGATCGCGGTACAATATATGACGCCGGTCATGCTGCTGACCGACGGCTATATCGCCAATGCCGCCGAACCGTGGAAGGTTCCCGACCTCGCAAGCTATCAGGCGTTCCCCGTCGAGTTCCTGACCGAGGTGCCCGAAGGTGGTTTCAAGCCTTATGGTCGCGACGAAAATCTGAAGCGCCCCTGGGTCAAGCCCGGCACGCCCGGCCTTCTCCACCGTATTGGCGGGATCGAGAAGGAAATCGACACCGGCCACATCAACTATAATCCCTCGAACCATCAGGCGATGACCGATCTTCGCAAGGAGAAGATCGACGGAATCAAGGTGCCCGACCAGATTGTCGAACTCGGTGCGGAAGGTGGGAAGCTGGCGGTGGTTGGCTGGGGATCGACCTTTGGACCTATTCATCAGGCGGTCCGTCGAAAGCGTGCCGAGGGAAAAGACGTCAGCCACATTCACATCCGCCACATCTGGCCGCTGCCCGCCAATCTTGGCGACCTTCTCAAGAGTTTCGACACCGTGATCGTGCCCGAAATGAACACCGGGCAGTTGAAAACGGTGCTGCGCGACCAGTATCTGGTCGACGCGAAGCCGGTGAACAAAGTGTCGGGACAACCCTTCACCATCGCTGAAATCGAAGCCGCGATCGAAGGGGCCCTGGCATGAACGAGATGACCACCATTGCGCGCACGACGACGCTCAAGGATTGGGAAACCGATCAGGAAGTCCGCTGGTGCCCGGGTTGCGGGGACTATGCGATCCTGAAGGCCGTGCAGCGCACGCTGCCCGAGATTGGCGCCGTACCCGAAAATACCGTGTTCATCAGCGGCATCGGCTGCTCGTCGCGCTTTCCCTATTATATGGAAACTTACGGTTTCCACACGATCCACGGTCGCGCGCCGGCGTTCGCGACGGGGTTGAAGCTCGCCAATCCGAACCTCGACGTGTGGATCATTACTGGCGACGGCGATGGGCTGTCGATCGGCGGAAACCATACGATGCACCTGATCCGTCGCAATCTCGATTGCCAGATCATGCTGTTCAACAATGAGATCTATGGCCTGACCAAGGGGCAATATTCGCCCACCAGCCGCGTCGGTACGACCAGTCCGTCGACACCCTATGGCTCGATCGACCGCCCGGCACAGCCGGCCGCTTTCGCGCTCGGTGCCGGCGCGCGGTTTGTCGCGCGCGGTTTCGATGTGTCGAAAGAACTGCCGAACGTGCTGAAGGCGGCGCACGCCCACAAGGGCGCGGCGTTCATCGAAATTTTCCAGAACTGCATCGTCTATAACAAGGATGTGTTCGAGGATTTTGCCGCGCCCAAAGGCGCCGAAGACCGTCAGTTGTGGCTGAAGCATGGCGAACCGATGCTATTCGCAAAGGGGACCAGGGGGATCGCGCTCGATAGCGACGCACTGACGCTGAAGACGGTCGATGTCGTGGACGGCGACTGGCAGGCCGCAGGCGTGATTGTTCACGACGTCACCAATCGAAGCGTCGCCCATATGCTTGTCGAGATGCGCTTTGGTGCCTTCCCGATGGCACTGGGCGTCCTTTACGACGATCCGCGCCCGACCTTCGAAGCCGATGTCGTCCGCCAGAACAAGGCGGCGAGCGAAGGAAAGACTGCCGATCTCCAGAGCCTGCTCAAGAAGGGCCAAACCTGGACGGTGACCGAGGGCGGCCCCGAACTTTGATGCCGCGAGCGGCGCTCCGCAGCCTGGTTGCGGTGGCGCTGCTCGCTGGTTTGACGGCAGGCGGCAATGCGCCGGCCTTCCGGCTGACGCCACAGGGCGCTTCAGGGCCGGTGATGCTCGCGCTCATCGATATCGGGCGCGGCTACCCCAATGGGGACTGGTACTGCCCACCCGACACCAACGGGGAAGCCGACATCTGTCTTGGTGCCGACATCGTCATCCATCGCGGCGTTATCGAGCGGCGCTATGGCTGGAGCGATAATCTCGACCCGAAGTGGCGGGCGAGCAAGTTCAAGCAGATCGGCGCCCACGCGGTTCGCTGGGTCGAGGGCGGGCGCTGGGTCGCGGTGATCGAGCAGACCGACAAGGATTATTGGTACGTCCAGTGGAAGGCGCCGATCGACCGTGGCCGCTTCTGCCTTCCCGATGCGATGATCGCACATTACAAGCTTCAGGCGCCGCCGGAGCTGCGGCGATCGGAGAGCGGCACGCGTTGTTATAGCGCCTGAGCATACAGGGACATAGCGTGGACAATCTGACACATAGTCTCGTCGGAGCGGTCATCGGCCAGCTCGGGCTCAAGAAGAAAACCGGTCTCGCGATGCCGACGCTGATCATCGCGGCGAACCTGCCCGATATCGATGCAGCCTGCGCGGTCTATGGCATCGAGTCGCTATCGATGCGGCGGGGGATTACGCACGGCCCGATTGCGCTCATCCTGCTTCCGTTACTGCTCTGGGCTTTGATGATCGGCTTCGATCACTGGCAGGAGCGGCGCGGTAAACGCCCCGCTTCGCGCCTGCCGCTCGACAAGGGCTGGCTGCTCGCGCTCGCCTATATCGGCTGCCTCAGCCATCCGGCGCTCGACTGGCTCAACAACTATGGCGTTCGCCTGCTGGAGCCGTTCAGCCATCGCTGGTTCTATGGCGATACGCTGTTCATCATCGACCTGTGGATATGGCTTGCGCTTGGCCTGTCCGTATGGCTGTCGCTTCGCCGCGAGCGAAAGGGGGCGCCAAACTGGCAGCGCCCGGCGTGGAGTGGGTTCGCTCTGGTCTCGGCCTATATTTTCGCCAACGGTCTGATTACCGGCGCCGCGGAACGAACTGCCACCGCGGCGTTGCTTGCCAGCGGCCATCCGAATCCGCTTGTCGTTGCCAGCCCTCCGCCGTTGGCGTTCTGGACCCGCGACGTCTTCTGGCGCGCGGACGGGCGTTACGGCAGCGGCAGCTTTACGCCCGGTATCGGCGGAAATCTCGATATCGATGGAAAGCCGACGGGAATGGACGAACTTCGCCTGGCCCGGGCCAAATCGGACCCTGCCGTCCAGGCATTCCTGTTCTGGGCGCGCATGCCGGTCGCCAGGTCGGAGCATGGCGAGATCGTGCTGCGCGATCAGCGCTATATGCAACCCCTGGCGCGAGATCGTTTTACCGTTCGTATGAAGGCGCCCGACACAGCAAGCCGCGCGGAATGAAGTCGCCGACGATCGTCTGGTTTCGTCGCGACCTGCGTCTATCGGACCAGGCCGCGCTTGCCGCCGCCGCAGCGGACGGACCCGTCGTGCCGGTGTACATTCTTGACGACGAGACACCGCGACACCGGAGCATGGGCGCCGCATCGCGCTGGTGGCTTCATCACAGCCTGGCAAGCCTCGACGCGGACCTTCGCGAAAAGGGCGCGCGGTTGATCTTGCGCCGCGGCAAGTGCGAGGAGCAGCTGATCCAAATCGCCGCCGAAACGGGCGCCACGCGCGTGCACGCGCTTCATCACTATGAACCTTGGTGGCGCAATGCCGAGCGCGCCGTGGCCAGGCGACTTGAGCTTGTTTGCCACGACGGGAATTACCTCGCGCCGCCCGGTTCGGTGACGACTGGGGGTGGCGCGCTCTACAAGATCTACACACCGTTCTGGCGCGCGCTCAAGGAACGGATGCCTCCGCCCGTACCGATGCCCGCACCCGACATGATCGCCGCGCCATCGCAATGGCCTGCGTCCGAGAGGCTGGCCGATTGGGCCTTGCTTCCGTCTCAGCCCGATTGGGCGGGCGGGCTTGCCGCGGAATGGACGCCGGGCGAGGCGGGAGCGCGGGCTCGTGCCGCGGACTTCGCGGATGAAGCCGCCGATTATGATCGTCGCCGCAACCTGCCGTCCGAAGAAGGCAGTTCGCGCTTGTCGCCACATCTTCACTTTGGCGAAGTATCGCCCGCCGAGATCTGGCGCAGGGTAGCGAGAGCCGGTGGCTCGGTGGACGTATTTCTCGGCGAAGTTGGATGGCGCGATTATGCGCAGACCGTCATTCTGCAATTTCCTGACTATGGATCGCGCAGCGCGCGCGGCGCGTTCGAACGGTTCCCGTGGCGGACCGGACCTCAGGCCGATCGCGATCTGGGGGCATGGCAACATGGGCAAACCGGCTATCCCATTGTCGATGCCGGGATGCGCCAGCTCTGGGCGACAGGCTGGATGCACAACCGTGTTCGGATGCTTGCCGCAAGTTTTCTGGTCAAGCATCTGCTGATCGACTGGCGTCGTGGCGAGCAATGGTTCTGGGACACGCTCGTCGACGCGGATTACGGTAACAACGCCGTCAACTGGCAATGGGTCGCGGGAACCGGCGTCGACAGCAACATGTTTCCGCGTATCATGGCGCCGCTGACACAATCGGAGAAGTTCGCGGCCGCCACCTATATTCGCGCGTGGGTACCCGAACTTGCACATCTTGACAGCCGCGCGATCCACGACCCGGACGAGGCCGGCCAGCGCCCGGCAAGCTATCCGCCGAAAATCATTGGCCATAGCGAAGCACGGGCGCGAGCGCTTGCGGCCTATGACGTCATGAAGGCTCACGACATCTGATTGTCACAAGCGGCGATTTGCGGCAGAAAGATCCGGATGAACCAGCATGTCAGTTCTCGCCGCGGCAAAGCGTTGTTACGCGCGGACCGGGCTTTCCGGTCGGGCGGAGGCCTGGCGCGGCTGCTGGCGCGGGCTCCCGCAAGCTATTTCCACCGACAGCTCGACAGGATCGACAGTGGCTTGGTCTATGGCACGCTGGAGGGGCATTTGCCTGACGGCAGCCTGCGTATCCTGGGCGGGCGGGGCAAGGGACCGACGGCCGTCGTTCACCTGAACAGCTGGGCCGCGCTCGTCCGGCTTGCGCTGTCGGGATCGGTCGGCTGGTACAGGGCGTGGGAGGCGGGCGAATGGTCGTCGCCCGATCCGGTCCCGTTGTTCGATCTGTTCATGCGCAACGGCGAAACACTGGGCAACGCCGGTCGATCGCGCGGTCCGCTACACTGGTTCAATCGCCTGTCGCACTTCCTCAACCGCAACAGTCGCGCTGGCGCCCGCCGGAACATTCACGCGCACTATGATCTCGGCAACGATTTCTATCGGCTGTGGCTCGATGTTGGGATGAACTATTCCAGCGCGCTGTTTGCGGATCCCGCGCTGTCGATCGAGGACGCGCAGACGGCAAAGATCGATGCGATCCTCGACCGGCTGGACCTTCGCTCGGGAAGCCGTTTGCTCGAGATCGGCTGCGGTTGGGGGGCGCTTGCCGAACGGGCGGTCGAGCGCCACGATGTGCTGTATACCGGCATAACCCTGTCGCCCGCTCAGGCGGAGGTTGCGGCGGGGCGTTTGCAGGCGATCGACCTTTCGGGCCGTTCGCGTGTCGAGATTTGCGATTATCGTGACGCGCGCGGACCCTATGACGCGATTGCGAGCGTCGAAATGGTCGAGGCGGTGGGACAAGCCTATTGGCCGGCCTATCTCGACGCGATCGCGGGCCTGCTGCGGCCCGGTGGCCGTGCGGCGATCCAGTATATCCTGATCAACGACGCGCTCTTCGAACGATATGCCGCGAGCACGGACTTTATTCAGGCATATATTTTCCCCGGCGGCTGCCTGATTTCCGAGAGCCGCTTTCGCGCACTGGCCGAAGCACGGGGGCTTGAGTGGCACGATGTGCGGTATTTCAGCGGCTGCTACGCCGAAACGCTGCGCCAGTGGCGAGAGCGTTTCGACGCCGCAGTCGCTGCCGGACAGCTTCCGGCGGGTTTCGACGATCGCTTCGTACGTTTGTGGCGCTATTATCTTCAATATTGCGAGGGGGGCTTTCGTGGCGGCGGGATCAATGTCGCGCAGGTGACGCTTGAAAAGACGGCCTGAAGGCTGAAGGAGAGGGGTTTTGCGACGATTTTTGACGGCAGCGCTGCTGTGCGCGTTCATGGGAGCGACCGTTCCTGCCTCGGCCCATGCCACCGATGCGGCGACCACCGACAATCAACCAAAGGATCTGAATGTGCTGTTTTGGAGCCAGGACCAGCGTGACGCCGCTTTCCGCACGATGGAGACGGTTCCGAAAGTCGTCGTGCACACGATCGGGGCAGGCGGGAGCGTCTATCCGCTGCCGACGGGCGAACCAATCGATCTTGGCCTCGACGTCGAGGCATATATGGCGAGCCAGCGCAACGCCGGGCTGATCATCATTCAGGACGGCAAGATCCGATTGGAGAAATACGCGCTTGGCTATGGTGCCGCCGGTCGCTGGACGAGCTTTTCGGTCGCGAAGAGCTTTACGTCGACGCTGGTCGGCGCGGCGGTCAAGGACGGCTATATCAAGAGCCTCGACGATAAGGTGACGGCCTATATTCCGGGGCTCAAAGGGTCCGCATATGATGACGTCAGCGTGCGCCAGTTGCTGACGATGACGTCGGGCGTCAAATGGAATGAGGATTATACCGATCCGAAATCCGACGTCGCGCAGTTCAACCTGCAACAGCCTGTCGCGGGGGAAGACATAACGGTCAGCTATATGAAGACCTTGCCGCGTGAAGCGCCGGCGGGATCGAAATGGGTCTATAAAACCGGCGAAACCAACCTGATCGGCGTGCTGGTATCCAGCGCGACCGGCAAGACGCTGTCTGCCTATCTTTCGGAAAAGGTCTGGAAGCCGTTCGGCATGGAGCAGGACGCGGTATGGATGCTCGGGCCAACGGGGCATGAGATCAGCGGGTGCTGTATGTCGGCCAGCCTCAGGGACTATGCGCGGTTCGGACAGTTCATGCTGAATGGCGGAGTCGCCGGCGGGCACAAGGTGGTGCCTGACGACTGGCTGTCGTCGGCCACGGTCAAACAGGCCGATATCGACCTTCCGGGTCGCGGCTATGGATATCAGTGGTGGACGAACGACGACGGCAGCTTTGCCGCGCAGGGCATATTCGGGCAGGGGATTTTCATCGATCCCGCGCGCAAACTGGTTATCGCGTCGAACGGAAATTGGCCGACGGCTACCGACCCCGAAGGTGTCGGCAAGGCACGTGAGGCTTTTTACAAGGCCGTGCAATCCGCCGTGGACAAGGGGAAATAGGGGCTAGGCCGTGGGGGCGGCAGGCGCGGACGCCGCGGCGCGCTGTGCCGTCCAGGCGGCGACAATCGGAATGACAACGCCAAGCGCGATCATCCACCATGTGTCGGCGAGCGTAAGGGCGCGATAGACGCCGGCGCCGATGACGGCGCCCGCGACGATCCAGCCCGCGCCGTCGCCGCGCGAAATCCGCATCGCGAGCCAGCTTCCGCCAAAGGTGCCGACGAACCAACCGACGAGCAGCGCGATCGTCGAACCGATGGGGACAAGAACCTCCCCGGTTTCGAGATCATAGACATCGGGCGACAATTCGCTGCCGGCATATTGCGCCAGCAAGACCAGCGCGAATGCGACGAAGATACCGATCGCCGCCGCAACTGCCGATCGCAGGAGATTGCTGTTCATTCCAATGCCTTTGCGAAAGCGGGATTATGCCCGCGTTTGGCACAGAGTTGCAAAGAACGGGTTAAGCGGGAGCCATCACCTTGGGGAGGGCGTGGAAGTCGGTGCTGTCGAAGCCCTCGACCATCAACTTTGCGACGAAATCGCCGACCGCTTCGGGATCCTTGATACTTTGCGGATCTTCGCCGGGATAGGCGCGCGCGCGCATCTGGGTACGGGTGCCCCCGGGGTCGAGAATGGCGGTGCGCAGATTCGAAATATTGCGCATTTCCGCGCCATAGCTCGACACCAGCACCTCGAAGGCGGCTTTCGACGCCGCATAGGCTCCCCAATAGGCGCGGGGAGTCCGTGCCACGCTGCTGGTCAGCGCGAGCAGGCGGCCGTTGGCGGCGCGGCGCAGCAACGGATCGAAATTGGCGATCAGCGCTTGCTGCGCGATCAGGTTGAGCGTCAGCAGGCGATTGAATTCCTTGCCGTCGATAGCCGCAACGGGGGTCAGCGTGCCGAGCATGGCTGCGTTGAGCACCAGCATGTCCAGCTTTTGCCAGCGCTCCGCCATCGCGCTGGCCAGTCGCGCGATGCTGTCGCCATCGGTGAGGTCGAGCGGCGCGATCGTCGCGCTGCCGCCGGAATTGTGGATGCGATCCTCGAGTTCTTCCAGGCCGCCGGCGGTACGCGCCGTGATCACGACGTGGGCGCCGCGCGCGGCAATCGCTTCGGCCACAGCCGCTCCGATGCCGCGACTGGCCCCCGTGACCAGCGCAACCTGCCCGGCCAACTCTTCAGATCTAATCGTCATGTCGTCAGACAACCCGCTCGGCTAGCATTGAAAACTGATCGTCGACGCTATTCTCGTCGAAATCGGTCAGCGTCGTTGGATAATCGCCCGTAAAGCAGGCATCGCAATATTGCGGCGCCCGATCGTTGCGATCAGCTTCGCCCAGCGCGCGATACAGGCCGTCGATCGTAAGGAAGGCAAGGCTGTCGGCATTGATGAAATTCGCCATCTGGCCAACCGTCATCTGTGCGGCGAGCAGTTTCGCCCGTTCGGGCGTATCGACGCCATAGAAGCAGCTGTGCGAGGTCGGGGGACTCGCGATACGCATATGGACTTCGGCCGCCCCCGCATCGCGCATCATCTGTACGATCTTGAGGCTGGTGGTGCCGCGGACGATCGAATCATCGATCAGGATGATGCGCTTGCCCGCGATCAGGGCGCGGTTGGCGTTATGCTTCAGCTTGACGCCGAGGTGGCGGACCTTGTCGCCGGGCTGGATGAAGGTGCGTCCGACATAGTGGGACCGGATGATTCCCAATTCGAAGGGAATGCCTGACTCCTGCGCATAGCCCAGCGCGGCGGGCGTTCCCGAATCGGGTACCGGAATGACAAGGTCGGCATCGACGGGGTTTTCGCGCGCGAGTTCGGCACCGATCGCCTTGCGCACCGAATAGACGCTGGTGCCCTCGACGATCGAATCGGGGCGTGAGAAATAGACATATTCGAAGATGCACGGCCGCGCCGCGCGCTCTCCGAAAGGCCGGTGCGACGTTAGTTCGCCGTCGCGAATGATGACGAGTTCACCAGGATCGACCGAGCGCACGAAGTCGGCGCCAACGACGTCGAGCGCGACCGTCTCCGACGCCAGGATATACGCATCGGCCAGCTTGCCGATGACGAGCGGCCGAATGCCAAGCGGATCGCGGCATCCGATCATCCCCTCGGCGGTGAGGCAAATCAGCGAGTAGGCCCCTTCGACCTGCTTCAGCGCATCGATGAAGCGATCGAGCAATGTGCGATAATTGGATGTCGCAACCAGATGGATGATGACTTCCGTATCGCTTGTCGACTGAAAGATCGATCCGCGGCGGACGAGAGCCTTCTTGAGGGCCGCCGCGTTGGAAATGTTGCCGTTATGCGCGACTGCAAAGCCGCCTGTCGACAGGTCGGCGAACAGCGGCTGGACGTTGCGAAGCGCGGTTTCTCCCGTGGTCGAATAACGGACATGGCCGATCGACGAGGGACCCGCGAGCTGGCGCATGATGTCGTCGCGGTCGAAATTGCCTGCGACGTGGCCCATCGCGCGGTGAGTGTGAAAATCGCGGCCATCGAAGGCCGTGATGCCGGCGGCTTCCTGCCCGCGATGTTGCAGGGCATGCAGCCCCAGCGCCACAACTGCGGCGGCGCTTTCCGCGCCGCAAATACCAAAAACGCCGCACTCCTCGCGGAGCTTGTCGTCGTCGAAAGGATGGGTCGTCAGCATGTCGGTCCAGCATGGAGGGGCTTTGACTGCCGCGCATATAGGGAGGCTTGTTCGAAATGTCGCCCCCATAATCATGCTATCGACACAAGCGCCGGCCAGATGGGGTGGCAGCGGCTCGCATCCTGCTCTAAAGCGCCGCCTATGGACCAGAATCGCGATGAAACCGACCGCTTCCTCCCGCGCTTCGATGCCGCCGGTCTGATCACAGCCATTGTCGTCGATGCGAATACCGCCAGCCTGTTGATGGTTGCGCATATGAACGAAGAGGCGATCGGGCAGACGCGGGCTACGGGGCAGGCGCATTTCTGGTCGCGGTCACGGCAATCGCTTTGGCGAAAAGGGGAAAGCTCGGGCAACGAGCTGACGCTGGTCGAGATGCGCGTCGATTGCGATCAGGACGCCGTGCTGCTCCGCGTCACGCCGTCGGGACCAGCGTGCCATACCGGGCGGCGCTCCTGCTTTTACCGTCGGGTCGAAGCCGACGGGTCGCTGACGTTCCTCGACGACGATGCCTGAAATCCGCGCAGCGCTGCCCTCGCTACTCTGCCTTGTGCTGCTCTCGGCATGTCAACGCCCGGCTTCGCAGGAGGCCAGGGGCATCGACGCTGACAATCCGCTTGAGATGACCGCGCGCGAGCGCGGCGTCGTGCGCCCCGAAACGGCAACGCCGACCGGGGTGTTCGAGCGCAGCCACGATCTGGGTCGCGACGCCATGTGTGCGGTGCCCGACGGCGTCGGTCGGTGGCGCTTTGCGCTTACCGCATCATACGGCCGCGGGCTGTCGTGCATGGCGAGCGGTACGATCGTGCGCGACGGAGACGGATGGCGAATGCGGTTTGCCGGTGCGGAAGGCTGCGAAACGCTGGTTCATGAGGAAGAGGACGAACTGCGCCTCCCGGGCAGCCTGCCGTCGCAATGCGACAATCTCTGCCCCGCGCGGGCCTCGCTTTCCGGCTTGTTCCTGCCGCGCGCAAGCTGGAGTGAGGCGGATGCGAAACGCTTGCAGATGGCGGATAAACGAGGCAATGTCTTCCGGCCCTGCGCGACATGACGCTGGCGACGTCCCAAAATCCCGCCAGCCTTGACGTTCACGTCAACGGAAACTATTCTCGCGCCATGACCGAAGAATACGGCCACGCCCACATCGACACGCCCGATCACCTCGGTCGCGACCAGTTCAGCATCACCGATCTTTCGACCGAATTCGGCGTGACGGCTCGCGCGCTTCGTTTCTATGAGGACGAAGGGTTAATCAGCCCTTCGCGCAAAGGTTTGTCGCGTATTTATTCAAAGCGCGATCGTGCGCGGCTGGCGTGGATTCTGCGCGCAAAGCGCACGGGTTTCAGTCTTGCCGATATTCGGGAGATGATCGACCTTTACGACGTTGGCGATGGCCGCAAGCTGCAACGCCAGGTAACAGTCGAAAAATGTCAGCAACGCATCAGCCTGCTCCAGCGCCAGCGTGATGACATCGACAGCGCGGTTGATGAATTGACGCGCTTCATCGATATGGTGAGAAAAGTCGACGCCGGCCAGAAAGTGCGCTGAGCCCTGACGTCAGGCCTCCCCGGGCGAAACATTTGCCAACTCCAGCTTTCCGGAAAGAAGAGTCATGCCCGTTTACCGTGCCCCCGTTCAAGACACGCTGTTCCTGATCAACGATGTTCTCGGGATTGAACGCTATGCCGATTTGCCGGGTTTCGGCAATGCTTCGCCCGACATGATCGAGGCGGTGCTTGGCGAGGCCGGAAAATTCTGTGAGGAAGTTCTGTTTCCGATCAATCTTTCGGGCGATCACGAGGGCTGCACGCGGCACGACGACGGGTCGGTGACGACCCCGGCAGGCTTCAAGGAAGCCTATAAATCATACTGCGAAGCCGGCTGGACGCTGTTGACGCAGCCGGAGGAGTTCGGCGGGCAGGGCCTGCCGCATGTCATCGGTTTCCCGGTCGAGGAATATCGTATGGCCGCGAACCAGGCGTTCGCCATGTATCCCGGACTGACGCAGGCCGCGGTCGCGGCGATCCTCGTCAAGGGCTCTGACGAGCAAAAGGCGACCTATGCGCCTCGGATGATCTCGGGCGAGTGGGGCGGAACCATGAACCTGACCGAGCCGCACTGCGGCACCGATCTTGGCCTGATCCGGACCCGGGCGGTGCCGAACGCGGACGGCAGCCACGCGATCACCGGGACCAAGATCTTCATCTCGTCGGGCGAGCATGACCTTACCGATAACATCATCCACCTCGTCCTTGCCAAGACGCCCGATGCGCCGGACAGCGTAAAGGGCATTTCGCTCTTCATCGTTCCGAAGTTTCTCGTCAACGAGGATGGCTCGCTCGGCGATCGCAACGCGCTGAGCTGTGGATCGATCGAACACAAGATGGGCATCCACGCCAATTCGACGTGCGTGATGAACTATGACGGGGCGAAGGGCTGGATGGTCGGCGAGGAGAACAAGGGGCTCGCCGCAATGTTCGTGATGATGAACGCGGCGCGCCTGGGTGTCGGGATCCAGGGGCTGGGTCAGGCCGACATCGCGTTTCAGAACGCCGTGCAATATGCCCAGGACCGCCGACAGGGACGCGCGCTGACCGGTCCCAAGGATCCCGAAGAAAAGGCCGATCCGCTGTTCGTCCACCCCGACGTTCGCCGCATGCTGATGGACGGCAAGGCGGTGGTCGAGGGCTTGCGCGCGCTTTGCCTGTGGGGTGCGTTGCAGGTCGATCTTGCGCATGTCGCAAAGACGGAAGAGGAGCGTCAGCGCGCCGACGATCTCGTCAGCCTGCTCACTCCCGTGATCAAGGGCTATGGTACCGACAAGGGGTATGAGGTCGCGACCAACGCGCAACAGGTGTTCGGCGGTCATGGCTACATCGAAGAACAGGGCATGTCGCAATATGTTCGCGACGCCCGAATCACGATGATCTATGAAGGCGCGAATGGTGTGCAGGCGATGGATCTCGTCGGCCGCAAGCTCGCACAGAACGGCGGCCGCGCGATCCAGGCCTTCTTCGCGATCATCGACGAGGAATGCGCCAGCGCGAAGGCGGACGAAGCGCTTGCCGACTTTGCCGGCCGCCTTGAAAAGGCGAATGGCGAGCTCAAGGCTGCGACAATGTGGTTCATGCAGAATGGCATGGCGAACCCCAATAACATCGGGGCCGGCGCCCATCATTACATGCATATCATGGGCATCGTTGCGCTCGGTTCGATGTGGCTCATGATGGCCGAAGCCGCGAAGAGGGCGCTCGCCGAGGGGCGTGGCAACAAGGCTTTCCTCGAAGCGAAGATCGTCACCGCGCGCCACTTCGGCGAGCGATTCTTTCCCGACGCCGGTGCGCTTCGTCGCAAGATCGAAGCGGGTAGCGAGGCGATGATGGCGCTGACGCCGGAGCAGTTCTTCGCCGCTTGATCCGCGCCCTTGCAACCATCGGCGTCGCCATGCGTGGAAGCGGCGATGAGCCATCACGACTTTGCACCGATCGTCGTCAAGGGGCGTAATTGCTGGCGGATCGAACGCGCCGACAAGGCGCGGATGATCGTCGACGCCGCCGACTATTATGCGCTGCTCGAACAATTGATGGCCGATGCGAAAGAGCGGATTCTGCTGATCGGCTGGGACTTCGACCCGCGTATCGCGCTCAAGCCCGACAAGGACGGGCGAGGCGAGCCGCTGGGCGACTATCTGCTGCGCCTGGCGAAGAATTGCCCCGATCGCGATATCGACATCCTGCGCTGGAACTTCGGCGGGCTGAAACAGTTTGCGATGCCGCGGATCGTGTCGATGATCGCGCGCTGGAAACTGACCCGATCGATCAGCTTCCGTCTCGACAGCGCTCATCCGATCGGATGCAGCCATCACCAGAAGGTCGCAGTGTTCGACGATCATCTGGCGGTATGCGGCGGCATCGACGTCGGGTCGCGGCGATGGGATACGCGGGGTCATGTCGACGGCGATCCGCACCGTACGACGCCCGACGGCAAACCCTATATGCCGTGGCATGACAGCACGATGATCCTGTCGGGGCCGGTCGGCAATGCGCTGGCCGAACTGGGCAACGAACGCTGGCAACGGGCCACGAAAAAGCCGTTGCGCGACATCGAAGGCGAGGGTGAGAACTGGCCCGACGATCTCGAAACCGATTTCGAGGAGGTCGATATCGCGATCTCGCGTACGCGCGCCTCCTATGACGGTTACCCTGAAATTCGCGAGATCGAGCAGCTTTATCTCGACATGATCGCCGCGGCGAAGCGCTTCATCTATTTCGAGAACCAGTATTTCACTTGCGGCAAGATCGCCGCCGCCATTGCCGAGCGCCTGAACGAAGACGATCCGCCCGAATTCGTCATGGTGATGCCGAAGACTGCCGACGGCTGGCTGGAGCAGATGGCGATGGACGCCGCGCGCGTGCAATTGGTGCGCGCCGTTGCAAAATCGAAGCATGGGGACCGGCTCAAGATCTACTACCCGCGTACCGCGGGCGGTGAGCCCATTTATGTTCATGCCAAGACGGCGATAGTCGACGACCGTATGCTCCGCGTCGGGTCGGCCAATATGAACAATCGATCGATGGGGCTCGACAGCGAATGCGACGTGACGATCGACGCTGCGCTCTCGGCCAATGCGGGCGTCGAACCCGTCATCCGCCGCCTCCGGGAATCGCTGATTGCCGAACATCTGGATGCCGACCCGGTGGAAGTCGCCCGCCTGTTCGACGAGGGCGGTTCGCTGATCGACGCGATCGAAGCGCTGCGCGGCCCGGGGCGTTCGCTCGAACTGCTCGATCTCGTTCCGCCGGGACCGATGGACGAATTCATCGCGGAAAACGAGCTGCTGGATCCGACAAGCCCCGACGCGATGTTCGAGGGTCTGACCGAGCGCGGCCTCAGGAAAAGCTGGCACCGCGGTCGCGACTGGATGCGTCGGCATATGGGGCGTAAGTCCTGATTTCCTTGTGCGGATAATCACTTGCGATGGCTGCGGTCGCCCATATGATGATCGGCGATGACGGACGCCGGACCTTCACCCATCGCACCAAGGCGGTTTTCCGCCTTCATCAGCCATCACAGCTCGCAAGTCGCCATTGCACGGCGGCTGAAGATCATGCTCGCCGAGCACGGCATCGATGGCTGGCTCGCGCCCGACGATATTGCCGCTGGTACGGCTTTCGACCAGGCCATCCTTGACCAGATAGCGCGATCCGACGCGATCATTTTGCTGTTCTGCGCGCAATCCGACCAGTCGCGCCACGTCAAACGGGAATTGATGTTGGGCGAGGACGGCAACAAGGCGATCCTGCCGGTGAGGCTGGAGGATGTCGCGGCGCAGGGGTTGGCATATTGGCTCAAGGACTATCAGTGGATCGACTGGTTCGTGGGCGAGGAACAGGCGGTCAACAAGATCGTGACCGCGATGACGGGCACCGTCGAACCGGCGCGCCATATCGCGCCGGCGACCGCGCCTTCTTCGGCTTCGGTGTTCAGGAACCGGTGGGTGATCCTGGGCGGCACCGCGCTTCTGGTGGTGGCGGGCGGCGGCATCTGGTGGGCGTTGGGGCAGGGCGCCGGCAACGCGGAGGCGCAGGCGGATGTCGCGGACAATCCAATTCAGCCGGGCGTCTGGACAAGTAGACGCGAGGTCGTGCAGATTCTTTTTCCCGAGGAGATCGCGCCCGAATATGAAAAGCAGTTCAAGGCGTTGCTGGAAAACGACCCGGACCCCGAAGACTGCATTGCGGCGAAAGTAGCGGCCCGGCCCGACGTCGAATTGTTCGACCCCGGACGAAAGTCGCAATGCACGATCGGGTCGTTCAAGATGAATGGCGGCCGCATCAGCGGCTATCTCAATTGCAAGATCGCCGGCGATCCGAACGGCAACCTGCAGGTGACGGTCCGTGGAACCTATACGTCCACCAGCATGGAATTCGACAATGTCGTCACCATGCAGACAAGTCAGGGCATGGTACGGTTCCGCAGCCACGAGACGCAGCGCTGGCTGCGCGGACCAGCGTGCAGCGCCACCTGACCCGCGGTCGGGCAGAGCAGGGCGGGCAGGAACTGGAAAAAAGAGGGACTGTCTTCAATCCGCCAGCGAAAGGATGTGCTGCGCCTGCTTGAGATGCGGGGCGTCGACCATCTTGCCGTCCACCTGCAACACGCCGACGCCCGGATTCGCGGCGAAGGCATCGACGATCGCCTGGGCGCGGACGACCTCGTCGGCCGCGGGCGTGAAGGCGGCATTGATCGGTGCGACTTGCGACGGGTGGATTGCCATCATGCCGGTGAACCCGTCGCGCCGCGCGCGCCCCGCATAGGCGCCAAGCCCCACCTCGTCCTTTATGGCCGGGAAGACCGTATCGACGGCTGCGACTCCGGCGCTGTGTGCGGCGAACAGGGTCAGCGCGCGCGCAACTTCATAGGGCGAGGTATAGCTGCCGTCCGCTTGCCGGCTCGTCGTCGCGCCAATCGCGGCAGGAAGATCTTCCGCGCCCCAGGTCAGCCCAACCAGCCGGTCCTTGACCTCCCGGTAGCTGCCTAGCGTGAAAATCGCGGCAGGCGTTTCGGTTGCGATCGGCAGGATCGGCGGCAGGGACACGTCGCGTGCGGATTCGCTGCGCAGGATCGTGTCGAGTTGCTGGATACTCGGCGCCCCTTCGGCCTTGGGCAGCATGATCGCGTCGGGCCGCGCTCCCGCGATCGCGGCAACATCGGCGGCGGTCATGTGGCCGTCGAGCGGATTGACACGGACGAGCGTGATCACCTCGCGCGTACCGGAAAGATAGTCCGCAATCGCGCGGCGTGCCGCGTCCTTGTTCGCCAACGACACCGAATCCTCAAGATCGAGAATGATCGCATCGGCACCGGACCCGGCGGCCTTGGCGAAGCGTTCGGGGCGGTCGCCGGGGACGAAAAGGAGCGAACGGAGGCGCATCAGCTGGACTTTCCCTTGATCAAGGCCGCCCTCTCGCACTGGCATACGACCTCGTCCCGCTGGTTGATACAGCGATGGAGGAAGGTGACGATCCCCGATCCGGGCCGGGACTTCGACTCCTTCAAGGCCATGATTTCCGTCTCGGCGCGCAACGTGTCGCCGATGAAAACCGGTTTCGGCATCACAAGCTTGTCATAACCGAGGTTCGCGACGAGCGTGCCGAGCGTCGTGTCGCCGACCGACAGCCCGACCATCAGGCTGAAGGTGAAGGTGCCGTTGACCAGTATCTGCCCAAATTCGGAAGCTTTCGCAGCTTCGATGTCGAGATGCAGTGGCTGCGGATTATGCGTCATCGTGGTGAAGAGGAGGTTGTCGGTTTCCGTCACCGTCCGGCGAATTTCGTGGCTGATCGTGTCGCCGATCTGCCAGTCTTCGAAAAACCTGCCCGCCATCAGCCCTCTCCCGCCTCGATCTTCACCAGCAACGCCTCTACCTGCACCTGCGCTCCGGCAGTCGCGTTGAGTTCGGCGACGATCCCGTCGAACGGCGCTGTCAAGCTATGCTCCATCTTCATCGCCTCGAGCGTGAGCAGCTTTTGGCCCTTCGCGACCTTGTCGCCCGCGGCGACATCGACTGCGATGATCTTGCCTGGCATCGGCGACAGAATCGCGCCATCGCTCGCACCGGCGCCGGTGCCGCCCACCGCGCGCCACGGTGTCATTTGCCACACCGCTCCGCTTTCCGCGACGAGCATTGCGGGTGCGGGTTCCTCGGCACCGGGGCCATGCAGCGTCACGTCGACACGCTTGCCGTCGAGCAGGAAGGGCGCCGTGCGCACGTCGGGCGCGTTGAGGCGGAAGCCCGACTGCAGCGATCGCGGCACCATCGCCATCGCGGCGTTGGTCAGCGCGGCTTCGGTCGGCATCGGCTCGGCGGTCATGCTGTCGCCGTCGCGCCCGATCAGGCCGGTATCGACGGTGCCCGCGACGAAATCGGGGTGGTCCAGCGCGGCGATCAGGAAGGCCGAATTGGTCTTTACCGGCCAGATCGCGCTGTCCTCCAGCATCTCCGACAGCATCGCGCGCGCTTCCTCGCGATCCTCGCCATAGGCGATGACCTTGGCGATCATCGGGTCATAGAAGGGCGAGACCTCGGCCCCCTCATAGACGCCAGTGTCGATGCGGCCGATATGCTCGGGAAGCTGGAAGAGCTCCAGCATCCCGATCGAGGGCAGGAAGCCCTTGGCGGGATCTTCGGCATAGAGCCGCGCCTCCATCGCCCAGCCGTTGATCGCCAGTTGCTCCTGCGTCAGCGGGATGCGTTCGCCGCTCGCGACGCGAAGCTGCCATTCGACCAGATCGACGCCGGTGATCTCCTCCGTCACCGGATGTTCGACCTGCAGGCGCGTATTCATTTCCATGAACCAGATGCGGTCGGCGCGCAGGCCCTCGCTCGCGTCGGCGATGAACTCGATCGTCCCGGCGCCGACATAGTCGACCGCCTTCGCGGCGCGCACGGCGGCGGCGCAGAGGTCGGCGCGGGTCGCTTCGTCCATGCCGGGGGCGGGGGCTTCCTCGATCACCTTCTGGTGGCGGCGCTGCAACGAACAGTCGCGCTCGAACAGGTGGACGACATTGCCGTGCGTATCGCCGAACACCTGCACCTCGATATGGCGCGGGGTCAGGATATATTTCTCGATCAGCACATGGTCGTTGCCGAACGAGGCCGCCGCCTCGCGCTGGCACGAGGCGAGCGCGTCGGCAAAGTCCGCCGCGGCGTCGACCTTGCGCATCCCCTTGCCGCCGCCGCCCGCAACCGCCTTGATCAGCACGGGATAGCCGATCTGCGCGGCCTGCTCGGCGAGGTAGGCTGGGTCCTGATTTTCGCTCATATAACCGGGCGTCACCGGCACCCCGGCTTCGGCCATCAGCTTCTTCGCGGCGTCCTTCAGCCCCATCGCGGTGATCGACGAGGGCTTCGGCCCGACCCAGACGAGCCCGGCATCGGCGACGTCTTGCGCAAACTCGGCATTTTCGGAGAGGAAGCCATAACCCGGATGGATCGCCTCGGCCCCGGTCGCCTTCGCGGCGGCAATGATCTTCTCGCCGATCAGATAGCTCTCGCGCGCTGGCGACGGCCCGATATGCACGGCCTCATCGGCCTCGCGCACATGCAGCGCCTTGGCGTCGGCGTCCGAATAGACCGCAACGGTCCTGATGCCCATCTCGCGCGCGGTGCGGATGATGCGGCAGGCGATTTCGCCACGATTGGCGATGAGGAGGGATTGGATCATCGTCATTACATCCTGAACACGCCGAACCCGCGGTCTTCGACCGGGGCGTTCAGCGTTGCGGAAAAGGCGAGGCCGAGCACGTCGCGGGTCTGTGCAGGATCGATGATGCCATCGTCCCACATCCGCGCGGTGGCGTGATAGGGATTGCCCTCGTCCTCATATTTCTGGCGGATCGGCGCCTTGAAGGCCTCGGCCTCTTCAGGCGTCCATTTGTCGGCGTCGCGGTGGACCGTTGCCAGCACCGACGCCGCCTGCTCACCGCCCATCACGCTGATCCGGCTGTTCGGCCAGCTGAACAGGAAGCGTGGGCTGTAAGCCCGCCCGCACATGCCGTAATTGCCCGCGCCAAAACTGCCGCCGATCAGCACGGTGATCTTCGGCACCGTGGCCGTCGCCACCGCCGTGACCAGCTTCGCGCCATGCTTGGCAATCCCTTCGGCCTCATATTTGCCGCCGACCATGAAGCCGCTGATATTCTGGAGGAAGAGCAGGGGGATGCGCCGCTGCTGCGCCAGTTCGATGAAATGCGCGCCCTTCACCGCGCTTTCGCTGAACAGCACGCCGTTGTTCGCGAGGATCGCGACCGGGATGCCCCAGATATGCGCGAAGCCGCAGACGAGCGTGCTGCCGTAGTTCGCCTTGAATTCGTGAAACTCGCTGCCGTCGACGATCCGCGCGATCACCTCATGCACGTCATAGGGCGCGCGCACGTCCTGCGGGACGATGCCGTACAGCTCCTCGGCATCATATTTGGGCGGGCGCGGGTCCTTCATCGCCACCTCGAACCCGTCGTTGACGCCAAAGGTCGAGACGATGTCGCGGACGATCGTCAGCGCATGTTCATCATTCTCGGCCAGGTGATCGACGACGCCCGATTTCTTGGCATGGAGATCGCCGCCGCCCAGATCCTCGGCGCTGATCTCCTCGCCCGTCGCGGCCTTCACCAGCGGCGGACCGGCGAGAAAGATCGTGCCCTGACCCCGCACGATCACCGTCTCGTCGGACATTGCGGGGACGTAAGCGCCACCCGCAGTACAGCTTCCCATGACGCAGGCGATTTGCGGGATGCGCTTCGCGCTCATATTCGCCTGATTGAAAAAGATGCGGCCGAAATGGTCGCGGTCGGGAAAGACCTGATCCTGATGCGGCAGATTGGCGCCGCCGCTATCGACCAGATAGACGCAGGGCAGGCGGTTCGCCTCGGCAATCTCCTGCGCGCGGAGATGCTTTTTCACGGTCATGGGATAGTAAGTGCCGCCCTTGACCGTCGCGTCGTTGCAGACGATCATCGCCTGTCGCCCCGACACGCGGCCGATGCCCGCGATCATCCCCGCGCCCGGGATATCGCCTTCATACATATCGCACGCGGCGAGTTGGCCGATTTCGAGAAAGGGCGATCCCGGATCGAGCAATCGTTCAACCCGCTCGCGCGGCAACAGCTTGCCACGGCTCGTGTGCCGCTCGCGCGACTTCTCGCTGCCGCCGCGTGCGGCCGTGGCGACGCGGGCATAAAGCTCGTCGCGCAGCGCGCGATTGTGCGCAGCATTTGCGCGAAACACGTCGCTGTCGGTGTTGACCATCGTTCCCAATACTGGTGCGCTCACGTCGCATTCTCTCCTCTGCCGGCATGCCGAATTACTCCGCCGCTTGTCGACGGACAAGGACCGCACGCCGAAACTGGCTGGCATTGAAACCATTTCGTCACAGGCCTATGCTCGCTGCGTGCCCCCTTAAACACAAGGTTCTTCCGATGAAAAAAGCCGTCTTTGCCATCCTGCTTTCGACCGCGGCGATTGTCGCCGGCCCCGTTGCCTGTTCGAAGGGCGGCCAGGAAAGCGCCGCCTATACTGTCGGGACCGAGCTCGGCATCAGCAAGACCGCAATGGATACGGCGGTCAAGCCGGGCGACGATTTTTACGCCTATTCCAACGGCAACTGGCAAAAGACGACCGCGATTCCCGCCGACCGATCGTCGATCGGTGCTTTCTACATCGCCTTTCTCGAGACCGAGAAGCGCACGCGCGAACTGGTCGACGCCATCGTGAAGAGCGGCGGCGATCCCAAGACCGACGACGGCCGCATCGCGGCATTCTACAAGGCCTATACCAACACCAAGGCGATCGACGCCGCCGGTCTGAAGCCGGTCGCAGCCGACCTCGCGCGCTTTGCCGCGATCACCGACAAGGCCTCGCTGTCGAAGGTCCTTGGCGAACAAACTCGCGCCGACGTCGACCCCCTCAACGCGACCGATTTCGAAACCGAGAACCTGTTCGGCATCTTCGTGACGCAGGGTCTCGCGACCCCGGGGGAGGTCATCCCCTATGTGCTGCAGGGCGGACTCGGCATGCCCGAGCGTGAATATTACCTCTCGGCCGACCCCAAGATGGCGAGCATCCGCACCGCCTATAAGAGCTATATCGCAAAACTGCTGACCGAGGCGGGCATTGCCGATGCCGACGTGAAGGCGGGACGCGTCTTCGAGCTCGAGATGAAGATCGCCAAGGCGCATGCGAACCGCGAAGCGAGCGAGGATTTCACCAAGTCGGCAGGCGTATGGGAGAAGGCCGATTTCGCGAAAAAGGCACCCGGCATCGACTGGGATGCGTATTTCGCGGCGGCGGGCCTCGACAAAGCGAGCAAGTTCGGCGCGTACCATGCGGGCGCGATCACCGGCCTGTCGGCCCTTGTGACATCGGAGCCGCTCGATGCGTGGAAGGACTGGCTGGTGTTTCATCAGATCAACAGTCACACCGACGTGTTGCCGACCGCGCTCGATAATGCGCACTTCGCCTTTTACGGCACGACGCTTTCGGGCACACCGGAACAGCGCAGCCGCGACAAGCGCGCGCTCGATGCGCTGAACACCGACCTCGGCGATGCGGTCGGCCGCGTCTATGCCGAAAAATACTTCCCGGCGTCGGCGAAGGCCGAGGTTGGCGACATGGTGAAGGGGATCAAGGCCGCCTTTGCCAAGCGCGTCGAAACGATCGACTGGATGGCGCCCGAAACCAAGAAGGAAGCGATCAAGAAGGTCGAGACGATCGTTGTCGGCGTCGGGTATCCCGAAAGCTGGCGTGACTATGGCAGCTACACCGTCAGCGCCGACAATGCCTATGCGAACGAGGTCGCCGGGCAGAAGGCCGAGTATGCGCACCAGCTCGCCAAGATCGGCAAGCCGATGGACAAGGCCGAATGGTGGATGACGCCGCAGACGGTCAACGCGGTCAACCTGCCGGTGCAGAACGCGCTGAACTTTCCGGCTGCGATCCTCCAGCCGCCTTTCTTCAATGCCAAGGCCGACCCGGCTTACAATTATGGCGCGATCGGCGCCGTGATCGGCCACGAGATCAGCCATAGCTTCGACAACAATGGGGCGGCCTTTGATTCCACCGGCGCGCTGCGCAACTGGTGGACCGCGGCGGACCTTGCCAAGTTCAACGCGGCGGGCGCCGCGCTGGCGGCGCAATATGATGGATACAAGCCGTTCCCCGATCTTGCGCTCAACGGCAAGCTTACGCTGGGCGAAAATATTGCCGATGTCGCCGGCCTGCAGGCCGCTTATGATGCCTATCGGGCGTCGCTGAACGGCAAGGAGGCTCCCGTCATCGACGGCTTTACCGGCGATCAGCGCTTCTTCATCGCTTATGCTCAGACCTGGGCGACGAAGATGCGGGACGAGGCGCTGCGCGCGCGCGTCGCGACCGACGGACACGCACCGGGCATGTACCGCGCGCTGACCGTCCGCAATCTCGATGCCTGGTACAAGGCGTTCGACATCAAGGAAGGCGACAAGCTCTACCTCGCGCCCGACAAGCGGGTGCGCGTCTGGGGCTGACAGGGAAACGGGGCGGCCGTTCATTGCGGTCGCTCCGCCCGCGCTTTGAGATAGCCGATCAGGGCCCCACGTTCGTGCGGCGTCAAACGGTTGAGCCGGGCGCGCACGGTGTCTCCCATCATGCCAAGGTCGCGCGACGTGATGCCCTTGCCCGTCACCAGCAGCTGTTCGAGCTGCTCGGCGCTATAGGCGCCCGCGATGTCGAGATCAGGCGTGAAGTCGACATAGCCCTGCAATCTCGAGTTGTGGCATTCGGAGCAGACCAGCATCGCGATATAGCGGCCGTAGCGATGCTGCGATCCAATATCAGCCGGCTGTTCTTTCCGGAAGCGTTCGGCGATCTCCGGAGCCGGACGCATCTCGCCGGTATCGATCAGATGAAAGAAGAGCGCTCCCTTCCTTAACGGAGGCATAGGCTTCCCGCCGGGAGGTATGGTCCGGAGGTAGGCGATCAACGCCGCCATGTCGGCATCGCCGAGAAATTGCAGACCCTCTGACGGCATAAACCAGAATTCGCGCCCGTCCTTCGGCACGCCCTTGCGCAGCGCGTGCTCGAACTCGGCATCTGTGTAGCGCGGCATCAGCAGGCTGAGATTCGGGGCGTTCATCTCGCCCATCTCGGGCTCGTCGGCGGAGACGTTCGTGCCCTGCATCGTGGAACCGTGGCATGACTCACACCCGAGCAGCACGGCCAGACGCTTGCCGTGCGCCAGCTTTTGCTGCGCGGTCCGGTAATTTGCGCCGTCGAGCTGAAACTCTTCCGCCTCGACGCCCTTTCCGCATGCACCAAGGCATAATGCGGCGGCTGTCAGCAGAAAGGCAAGCGACTGTATCATGCCTCCTCCTTGGCGGAGGACGGGGCCTTCTTGCGGATCAGATGGCTATAGACGCCGACGAGGTTGATGCAGAGCAGCGCGACATTCTGCCAGCCGATACCCTCGCTGTCGGGCTGCAGGAACCCCCATGCGATCAGCGCGAGGCTGCTCGTGACGAAGATCACGAACGCCCAGCCATTCCATCGTTCGCCTAGGTTGAGCGACACCAATAATGCAGCGAGCGTCGCGGCGGCGGCACCATAATATTGCAGTGTGTCGAGCAGCGTCTGGCTCATGAGCCCGTGGCCCCGAACACGAACTCGAGTTTCAGTCCGTCGGGATCGGCGAAGAAGACGGCATAATAGGTCGGACCATAGCATGGGTAATCGGCGGGCGGATCGAGCACGGTCGCGCCGATGCTGTGCAGCAAGTCGTGAAGTGCGTCGACATCCTCGCGACTCTCGGCCGTCCAGGCGAGATGATGCAGGCCCGGCGAATAACGATCATGCGTGCGTGCTGCGCCATCGCCGCGCGCTTCAAGAATGCCGATCGAATGGAACGGTTCGCCTTCGCGGTCCCAATCGCTGCCATGATCATAATCGGCCGCGCGCCGATAACCCATGAAGCCGAGGACGGCATCGTAGAAGGTGCGCGACGGCTCCTTGTCAGTGACCGTCAGGTCGATGTGATGGACGAGCCCGCGCATGCTCAAGCCAACGCGCCGATGACGGCGAAGATGCCCGACGCGGTCAGGAACGGCCAGCCGATGTGCTTTCCGCGTGTATAGAGGGCGTCGAACAATCCGGTCGCTGTCCACGCGGCACCGATCAGCAGGACGAGATCGCGCGGCGTGCCGGGCCAGACTACTGACGCGGCCGACACGAGCATCAGCAGCGAAAGCGCATGCCACGCCAGCCGAAACACTTTGCGCGCCAGAGCGACGCTCATCACGCCTTGGTCGAGTGTCATCAGCGGCTGAATCAGTCGCCGCTCACCCAGAACGCCATGAACTACGGCTGTCGTCGCCATGAAGGCCGCCGACAGCCAGAGCCAGATCACGCGCCGGCGCCGATCAGTTCGCGGCCGATCAGCATGCGGCGGATTTCGTTCGTGCCGGCGCCGATGTCGAGCAGCTTGGCGTCGCGCCAATAACGCTCGACGGGCCAATCCTTGGTATAGCCCGCGCCGCCCAAAGCCTGGATCGCTTCGCCTGCGACCTTCACCGCATTCTCGCTCGCGAGCAGGATGCAGCCTGCGGCGTCGAAGCGCGTCGTCTGCCCCGCGTCGCAGGCCTTGGCGACGTTGTAGACATAGGAGCGCGCCGATTGGAGCATCACATACATGTCGGCGACCTTCGCCTGCATAAGCTGGAAAGAGCCGATCGGCTTGCCGAATTGCTTGCGCTCGCGAACATAGGGAATGACCGTGTCGAGACATGCCTGCATGATCCCGAGCTGAAGCCCGGCGAGCACGACGCGCTCATAGTCCAGTCCCGACATCAGCACACCGACGCCGCCATTCTCGGGGCCCATGACTTGATCTTCGCTGATCTCGCAGTCGGTGAAGACCAGCTCGGCAGTCGGCGATCCGCGCATGCCGACCTTGTCGATCTTCTGCCCGATGCTAAAGCCCGGCATATCCTTTTCGATCAGGAAGGCGGTTATCCCCCGCGATCCCGCTTCGGGGCTGGTCTTTGCATAGACGACCAGCGTATCCGCGTATGTGGCGTTGGTGATCCAGAATTTGGTGCCGTTGAGGACATAACCGCCCTGAACCTTCTCGGCCTTCAGCTTCATCGAGACGACGTCGCTGCCCGCACCGGCTTCGGACATCGCGAGGCTGCCGACATGTTCGCCGCTGATCAGCTTGGGGAGATATTTCGCCTTTTGCGCGGCACTGCCCCAGCGGCGGATCTGGTTGACGCACAGGTTCGAGTGCGCGCCATAGGAAAGGCCGATCGCGGCCGATGCGCGGCTGACTTCCTCGACCGCGATGACATGTTCGAGATAGCCAAGGCCAAGACCGCCGAACTCTTCCTCGACGGTGATGCCGTGGAGGCCAAGCTCGCCCATCTGCATCCACAATTCGTCGCGCGGGAACCAGTCCTCTGCGTCGGCCTTTGCGGCGAGCGGCGCGATCTGTTCGTCGGCGAAGCGGGCGGTGGTTTCGCGGATCATGTCGGCGGTTTCGCCGAGCGCGAAATCGAAATCGGGAGTAGCGCGCATGAGGGTCCCTTCGGTCAGGGGCGGAACATGCAGGCGTTGTGCCTCAAAGCGCGTTTATATGAAAATTGAAACTTCATGCGTTTCAGCATAAGAAAAATTTATGATAAAGCGATCGCACATCCGCCAGTTCCTTGCCGTCGTCGATGCAGGCAGCTTCACGCGGGCGGCCCAGCAAATTCGTGTCACGCAGCCGGCGTTGTCGACGGGCATCGCGGACCTCGAACGCCTGGTGGGTGCGCCCCTTTTCATTCGCAATCGCCGCCAGATTCGCCTTACCGAGGCGGGCGGACGCTTTCTGCCGATCGCGCGCGATCTCGAACGCGGTTTTCGTGCCGCTGACGGTTTCGGTCGTACCGAGGAAAGCGACCGTCCCGTGCTCAAGCTGGGCACGATCCGGTCGCTGCCGGGTGAACTGTTTCAAGCCATCGCGGCCTTGCTGTCACGCGACTTTGCTCTGGAGGTGAGCGAGAACAGCGATTCCGAACTTCGCGCCGCGATCCACGGCGAACGCCTTAATGTCGCGATCGTGCCGCTGCGTCCGGGAGAGCATGAAGCCAATGCCGTGCCGCTGTACGAAGAGCCGATAGTCATGTTCGTGGCCGCGAACCATCCGCTTGCGGGGCAGGGGGAGGTCGCTCCGGAGTCGCTGGCTGCCGAAACGATGATCGCGCGTCGGTCATGCGAATTTCTTGACGCGACGAGCCGTTTTTTCACGCGCCACCGCGTGCGTCCGCGCTTTGCGCTGCGCAGCGAAAGCGACGAACGGTGCCTGCGCATGGTTGCGGCAGGGGTCGGTATCACGACGGCGCCGATGTCGCTTGTCATTGACGGCATCGTTCCGATCAAGGTCAGCGGTTATGATTTTCGACGTGAGATCGGTCTGCTGATCGATGCCGCCTGGATCGCGCAGCCGGAGATTGCGCAGCGCGTCGCTCGCACGCTGTCCGCGATCCGCAGCGCCGCCGCCGACTGGCAAGAGGCGAAGGTCGATGGCTGACCTTGCAAGTCTGGCTTGTCGCCGCGAAAGGCCATACAGCTTGCTCACCGTCACGAGCGACGGCAAGGGCGGGACATGAGCGATACGCTGACCCATCTCGACCGGCTTGAGGCCGAGAGCATTCATATCATGCGCGAAGTGATGGCCGATGCAGCCAGGCCGGTGATGCTGTATAGCGTCGGCAAGGACAGCGCGGTCATGCTTCATCTTGCGCGCAAGGCCTTCTATCCCTCGCCGCCGCCTTTCCCGCTCCTTCATGTCGATACGACATGGAAGTTCCGGGCGATGTACGAACTGCGCGACCGCATGGCCTTAGAAAGCGGGATGGAGTTGCTCGTCCATCAGAACCCCGAAGCGAAGGAACGCGGGATTAATCCGTTCGACCACGGCCCCTTGCACACCGACATGTGGAAGACCGAAGGTCTCAAACAGGCCCTAGACCTCCACGCCTTCGACGTGGCGTTCGGTGGTGCGCGGCGAGACGAGGAAAAGAGCCGGGCGAAGGAGCGCATCTTCTCCTTTCGGACCGCAAGCCATGGCTGGGATCCCAAGAAACAGCGCCCCGAACTCTGGAACCTCTATAACGCGAGGAAGGCCAAGGGTGAAAGCATCCGTGTCTTCCCGATCTCGAATTGGACAGAACTCGACATCTGGCAATATATCGCGCGCGAAAATATCCCGATCGTACCGCTGTATTTTGCTGCACCGCGCCCGACTGTGGAGCGCGATGGTCTGATTCTTATGGTCGATGATGACCGCTTCCCACTGCTTCCCGGAGAAGTGCCGGTGGAGCGCTCGGTGCGTTTCCGCACGCTCGGTTGCTACCCGCTGACCGGCGCGGTCGAGAGCGAGGCGGCGACCCTGTCGGAGGTGATTCAGGAAATGCTGCTGACTACCACGAGCGAACGGCAAGGTCGGGTCATCGACAAGGACGGCGGCGATGCGTCGATGGAGAAGAAGAAGCAGGAGGGGTATTTCTGATGCCGGATACTCCGAATCCCCCTATCTACGTAACAGACGCGCTGATCGCAGAAGACATCGACGCCTATCTCGCGGGGCATGAGAAGAAATCGCTGCTGCGCTTCATCACCTGCGGCAGCGTCGACGACGGCAAATCGACGCTGATCGGGCGGCTACTCTATGACTCGAAAATGATCTTCGAGGACCAACTCGCCGCGCTCGAAGCCGACAGCAAGCGCGTCGGTACGCAGGGCCAGGAGATCGACTTCGCGCTCCTTGTGGACGGCCTCGCCGCCGAGCGTGAGCAGGGGATCACGATCGACGTCGCGTACCGCTTTTTCACGACCGAAAAGCGCAAGTTCATCGTCGCCGACACGCCGGGGCATGAGCAATATACACGCAACATGGTTACGGGTGCCTCGACTGCAGACCTTGCGGTCATCCTGATCGACGCGCGCAAGGGTGTATTGACGCAAACGCGCCGACACAGCTTTCTCGCGCATCTGTTGGGCATCCGTCATATCGTGCTTGCGGTAAACAAGATGGATCTTGTCGGCTATGACAAGGCGGTGTTCGACCGCATCACGCTGGCCTATCGGGCCTTTGCGAACGAGATCGGGATCACCAGTTTCACCGCGATTCCCATCTCGGGTTTCAAGGGCGACAATATCACGGCGCTTTCAGAGAATACGCCCTGGTTCAAGGGACCGACGCTGGTCGAGCATCTGGAGGTCGTGGAGATCGGAAGCGCGGTCGATGAAGCGAAGCCTTTCCGCATGCCCGTGCAATGGGTGAACCGCCCCAACCTCGATTTCCGTGGTTTCTCGGGTCAGCTTGCGGGTGGCCGGATCAAGCCCGGCGATCCTGTGCGCGTTCTGCCGAGCGGGAAGACGACAACAGTCAGTCGCATCGTGACGCTCGACGGCGATCTGGACGAAGCGGTGGCGGGGCAGTCGGTGACGCTGACGTTTGCCGACGAGGTCGATTGCTCGCGCGGGGATGTCATCGCCGCCGCGGAAGCGCCGCCCGAAGTGGCGGATCAGTTCGAGGCCACTCTGGTGTGGATGGCCGATGATGCGATGATCCCTGGCCGCGCCTATTGGCTAAAGCTTGCGACGCAGAGCGTCTCGGCAACGGTGCAGGCGCCAAAGTACGAGATTAACGTCAATACGCTCGACCATCTTGCGGCAAAGACGCTCGACCTCAATGGCATCGGAGTCGTTGCGCTTTCGACAGACAAGCCGATCGTGTTCGAACCCTATATCGACAACCGCACGCTCGGCGGTTTCATTATGATCGACAAGCTCACCAACGCGACCGTCGCCGCCGGCATGCTGCACTTCAGCCTGCGGCGCGCGCAAAATGTGCATTGGCAGGCGACCGACATTGACCGCGACATGCGCGCGAACCTGAAGAATCAGCGCCCCGCACTGCTCTGGTTCACGGGCCTGTCGGGTTCGGGGAAATCGACGATCGCCAACCTTGTCGAAAAGAAACTGCATCGGATGAACCGGCACAGCTTCCTGCTCGACGGTGACAACGTCCGCCACGGGCTCAACCGCGACCTTGGATTTACCGAGGCCGACCGGATCGAAAATATCCGCCGCGTCGGCGAAGTCGCGAAGCTGATGACCGATGCAGGCCTTATTATTATCACCGCTTTCATTTCGCCCTTCCGCGTCGAACGCGAGATGGTGCGCGGCATGTTGCCTGAAGGCGAGTTTCTCGAAATCTTCATCGACACGCCGCTTGCCGAGGCGGAGAAGCGGGACGTGAAGGGCCTTTACAAGAAAGCGCGCGCGGGCCAGCTCAAGAACTTCACCGGCATTGACAGTCCTTATGAGGCGCCCGAGAGCCCCGAAATTCGGATCGACACGACCGCGATGACGCCCGATGCAGCGGCGAATCTGATCATCGATCGCTTGTTGGGGTAGGCATGGTCGCGGGGGAAACGGACGAACAGCTCGCCGAACGGCTGGCTACCGCAGCGGGCGCGATCCTGCTCGACCTACGCCTGCGAGGCGATCTTGAAGGCAGGGCGCTGGGTCAAGCGGGTGATCAGGTGGCAAACGCCATGCTGTGCCGCGAACTTCGCGCCACGCGCCCGGGCGACGCTCTGCTCTCCGAAGAGGAAAAAGACAGCTCGGAACGGTGCGCCGAGCGCCGGGTCTGGATCGTTGATCCGCTGGATGGCACGAGGGAATATGGCGAAGGCCGCGACGACTGGGCCGTGCATGTTGCTCTCGCGATCGACGGGGTCGCTTCGGTCGGCGCCGTGGCGCTTCCGGGCCTCGGCGTCACGCTGACGTCGGGCAAGCCGCTGCCGTTGCGCTCCGCAAACCAGCCGCTGAGAATGCTCGTCAGCCGAACGCGGCCTGCCGCCGAAGCGGTTTTCGTTGCCGGAAAGCTCGATGCAGAGCTTGTCGCGATGGGGTCGGCAGGCGCGAAAGCGATGGCGGTCGTGCGCGGCGAGGCCGATATCTATCTCCACACCGGCGGGCAGTATGAATGGGACAATTGCGCGCCCGTCGCGGTCGCCCAGGCTGCGGGTATGCACGTCAGCCGCGTGGACGGGACGCCACTGCGGTACAACAACTCCAATCCCTATCTGCCCGATCTGCTCATCTGCCGGAAAGAACTGGCGGCGCAGGTCCTGCGCCTCGCCGCGGATTATCGGGCCGCCTGATCGCTGGCCCCAAGCACCGAGATCTCCCCTGTCACCGGATTGTCGGGTTTCACCGGAATGGAGGGCAGGGGAGGTTGCCAGTCGTTTCGCCGCCGCCTATTCCGTTGCATCGAAAAACCGATCACCGGGAGATGCACAATGACCGACCTGCCTGAAACCAACATCGTGATGGTAACTCTCGTGAAGCCTGAGGGGCAGCTTGAGGTCTATTTCGAGCGCCGCCCGATACCCGATCCGAAGCCGCACGAAGTGCTGGTGAAGGTCCTCACCACTCCGATCAATCCCTCCGATCTCGGACTGTTGTTCGGCGGTGCGGATATGTCGACCGCGCGGGCCGGCGAGCGCGATGGTTTGCCAATGATCACCGCCGACGTGCCCCCGGCGGGCATGCGCGCGATGGGGGGTCGTATCGGCGACGCCCTTGCCATCGGGAACGAGGGTTGCGGCGTGGTGGTAAAGGCCGGCGCCTCGCCCGAGGCACAGGCGCTGGTCGGCAAGACGGTGGCGCTGCTGGGTGGCGAGATGTACGCCGAATATCGCTGCCTGCCCGTGCAAATGACGATGCCACTTCCCGACGGCACCGATCCGGTCGACGGTGCGTCGTGCTTCGTAAACCCGCTCACGAGCCTTGCGTTTACCGAGACGATGAAGGCCGAAGGCCATAGCGCCATCATCCATTCCGCTGCCGCATCGAACCTCGGCCAGATGCTGGTCAAGATTTGCGCCAAGGACGGCATTCCGCTCATCAACATCGTGCGCAGCGACGCGCAGGTCGAAATCCTGAAGGGCATCGGCGCGCAGTATATCGTCAATAGCAGCGCCGACGATTTCATGGACCGGCTGGTCGATGCAATCGCCGAAACCGGGGCCACGATCGGTTTTGATGCGACCGGCGGCGGTAAGCTTTCCGGTCAGATACTAACTGCGATGGAGGCGGCCGCGGTACGGCGCATGACGACCTATAGCCGCTATGGCTCGGACACCTTCAAACAGGTCTATATCTATGGCGCGCTCGACCTGTCGCCCACCACTTTCTCTGCGCGCAGCTTTGGGCTCACCTGGTCGCTGTCGGGCTTCCTTCTGACGCCCTTCATGCAAAAGGCGGGCATGGAAACCGTCGGCCGTATGCGCCAGCGCGTCGTCGATGAACTGACCACGACGTTCAAGAGCCACTACAGCCACGAAGTCTCGCTGACCGAAGCCCTGAGCCTCGACACCGCCAACGCCTACAACGCCAAGCGTACCGGCGAGAAATATCTGATCCGTCCGCACGGATAAGCGGACGGTCGTGACCTTTGATCCTCCCTATGGCACTGCCATGGGGAGGTGGCAGGGCCAGAGCTGACGGTTGGGCGGCCGTCACGATTTGGTCGCCACTTTCCACCGCGAGCGTCCGCTCGCGGCTAACTGCCGCTATCGTTTCATGCACTGGCGCGCGTCGTCCCGCTTGTACTCGGTGCAGTTCCATAGCGCCTTTTCGAACCCCGCCTTGTCGTCGCGGAGGTAGGAGAAGGTCATCGCCGAGCGCTGCATGTCGCTCATCGCGTCACTGTCGGGCTTGAGCGTCGGGTTGGTCCAGCCCATGAACTTGCAATAGGGCTTGTCGCCGCACAGCCGCAGCGCCGTCGTCACGAAACTTTCGGGCGCGGCGCGGCGGTCGAGCGCGACATAAATCGTGTCGCGGCCCGCCGCTTCGCCGGCGCCCGTCACCACCTTGGCTTCGCCGACGGCCGCGTTGGCATCGACTCCGGTCAGGCCGGGCGGGGGCAGCGTGCCCACGGCCAGCGCGTGAGCGGGTGAGAGTGTCGCCATCTTTGCGATCCCGGCGTCATTCCCCGACACCGCGCCGCGAAACGCGCCGGGGGTTCCCCAGAAACCCGGCCAGCGGAAAAAGAGGTGCGTGTCGACGGCGGCGATCTTTTCGAGGCTGTCGCTCCAATAAGGGCGCACCCAATCGGTGTGGTAATGTGTCGCGAGACCGACTGCCGGGTAAGTCGTTCCCGACAGCATCGCTTCGGCATTCGCCTGCGCACGGCCCCACGCGGCGTCGGAATAGCGGCGGTTCAACGCGCCGTCGCACGTGAAAGTGAACTGGCATCCGGTCGTCCGTACGGAGCCCTGGAATACCACCCCGCAGATCGACTTTGGGAAAGCGGGATGGCGCGCGCGGTTGATGACCACTTGTCCGACGGCTTGCTGGCCCCTGGAATCGTCGCCCGCTTCGTAGAGCATCGCGGCCGCAAGGCAGTCGCGCGCACGGGCGCGGCCGTCGCCGCTGCCGGCATAGATAAAGGGCCGTGCGGCGACGAAGCCCTTTTTGACAAACGGAATCTTGGCATTCTGCGCCTTTGCGTCGGCCTCCGTCACCGGAGCGAGTTCCATTGGCTGGACTTCGGGGATGACGTCGGCCGGTGGCGCGACCGGGTGCGCGCGCGTACCATATTGGCCGGTGGCCGTGCGGCCGCTCAGAGACAGAACGGCCACGATTGCCGCGACGGCGATCAGGACGAACAGCCAGCCCGTCCAGTCGCGCCGCACCGGCATCGCCTGTTCGCCTTCAGGGCGCATGTCGAAAGATCAGATTTCGGGCAGGAAATCAGGAACGGATAAATAACGCTCGCCGGTGTCGTAGTTAAAGCCCAGCACGCGGGTTCCCGGCGGCAGTTCGGCCAGCTTTTGATGAATGGCCGCAAGCGTGGCGCCCGACGATATCCCGACGAGCATCCCCTCCTCCGTAGCCGAGCGTCGTGCAAAATCCTTGGCTTCGGCGGCTTCGACCTTGATCACGCCGTCCAGCACATCGGTGTGGAGGTTGCGCGGAATGAAGCCCGCCCCGATGCCCTGGATCGGGTGGGGACCAGGCTGGCCGCCCGAAATGACCGGCGACTGGGTCGGCTCGACCGCGAAAACCTTGAGGTTCGGCCAATGCTGCTTCAGAAACTGTGCGGCGCCCGTAATGTGTCCGCCGGTGCCGACGCCCGTGATCAGCACGTCGATGGGCGTGTCCTTGAAGTCGGCGAGGATTTCGGGGCCGGTCGTCCGGAAGTGGACATCGACATTCGCCTCATTTTCGAACTGCTGCGGCATCCACGCGCCGGGCGTTGTTTCGACGATTTCGATCGCGCGTTCGATCGCGCCCTTCATGCCCTTTTCGCGCGGCGTCAGATCGAAGGTCGCGCCGTAAGCGAGCATCAATCGGCGGCGTTCGAGCGACATGCTTTCGGGCATGACCAGAACGAGCTTGTAGCCCTTGACTGCGGCCGCCATCGCCAGGCCGATGCCGGTGTTTCCCGACGTCGGCTCGACGATGGTTCCGCCTTCGCTGAGGCTGCCGTCGCGTTCGGCGGCCTCGATCATCGCGAGCCCGATCCGATCCTTGATCGACCCGCCGGGATTGCCGCGTTCCGACTTCACCCACACTTCGGCGTCAGGGAACAGCTTTGCCACGCGAATGTGCGGGGTGTTCCCGATGGTGTCGAGGATCGAATTGGCTTTCATGATCGATGAGTTCTTTCTCTATATTCGAACCGTGGGTCGAGGCGGACACGGTTCGGCCAGTCTCCGGCGCGCAGCCACTGAGTCTCGTCGGCCAGGGCGGGCAGCGGCGCGGGTTGTAACGAGGCGAGCAGATACTGTCCATAAGGCCAGTCGCCGATGCCCGAATCCGCGTTGATGTGACCAAAGGGTCCGGCGTTGACGAAACGGGCATCCCACTGGCGCGAAAGACGCCAGACATATGCAGTCTTGGCATAGCTGTCGTTATCGCTCGCGACGACGATCATCGGTGTCCGCGACGTGAAGCCGGGCGTATCGGCAAAGCCCGTGATGCGATGCTCGTTGCGCAGGCGCGTGAGGTCGGGCGGTGCGACCAGCAGAGCGCCCGCGACACGCGCGCGCGTTACCGTACTTGCGGCGGCGAACCAGTGCGCAAAGGCATGGCAGCCGAGACTGTGAGCCGCGACGAGCACCGGCTCGCTCTCCGCTTCGATGGCGTCGGCGATGCGGCGCGTCCACTCGTCCTTGTCGGGTTCGCTCCAGCGGCCCAGGTCGACTCGCTCGCTATCGCTGAATTTATGCTCCCACAGGCTTTGCCAATGCGTCGGGCCGCTGTTGTAAAGGCCGGGAATAGTCAGGATCTTGTGGTGGATTGTCGTGGTGTGCATGTCGGGTTCTCCATCGGAGGGAGGGAAGGGGAACCGTGGTGACGGGTGGAATCGAAATAACTCAACTAAAAAAATTGACAATCATTTTGTGGCGAAAGGAAGGCAGCTTGCGACGAGCCGAATTCGCCCGGCCCGGTAGCCCCCGAAATGCGTCAGCTGGCCTGCCTGAATTGCGGCTCGAAAGTCTTTGCGCGGCGAAGCTCCGGAAATAGCCAGGCCCAGAGCGCGGTGACGCCGACCGCCGCCGCGCCGCCCCAGACGACGGCGCTGACGGGGCCAAGTGCTGCCGCCATGGCCCCTGCTCGCATCTCGCCAAGCTCGTTGGACGCAGAAATCGCGAGGCCTGATGCGGCGCTGACGCGGCCTCGCATGTGGTCGGGGGTGTTGAGCTGGATCAACGTGCCGCGGACGAAGACCGAGAACATGTCCGCTGCCCCCATGATGACCAGCAACACCAGCGAGAGGATGAGGCTTGTCGAATAGCCGAAGGCAACCGTGCCGAACCCGAACGCCGCGACGGCCCACAGCATCTTTACCCCGACATTGCGTTCGATCGGGCGGATCGAAAGACCAAGCGCTACAACGGCCGCACCGAGCGCGGGCGCCGCGCGAAGGAGGCCCAGCCCCTCTGAACCGACATGCAGGATATCGCGGGCATAGACGGGCAGCATCGCTGTCGCCCCCGACAGGATCACCGCAAACAGGTCGAGCGTGATCGTCCCGAGCAGGAAGCGTTCCATCCAAACGAAGCGTAGTCCGTCGACCATTTCGCGAAGCGGATGGCCGCGGACTTCAGCCGGCGGGGGCAGAACCGGTCGGACCCGGCTGATTGTATAGGCCGAAAAGGCAAGCAGGATGACCGCGAAAATATAGACCGACGTCGGATGTGCGGCATAGATCAGCCCTCCAGCTGCCGGCCCGATGATCGACGCGGACTGCCAGGCGATGCTGCTCATCGCGATCGCACGGGGTAGGGCGGCGGGCGGAACGATGTTCGGCGCGATGGCACTCATCGCTGGGCCGGAAAAAACGCGCGCGACTCCATGAAGGGCGGCGAGCCCGAAGAGCAGGGGAAGGGTCAGCCCGTCGTAATAGGTGAACCAGCCGAGCGTCGTGGCGATGGTGATATCGATCAGGTTCGAAAAGATCGCGACGCTGCGCCGTTCGAACCGGTCGGCCGCCCATCCCGCGACCGGTGTCAGCACGGCGAGCGGGACGAACTGGAACAGGCCCAGCAGCCCCAGTTGGAGCGACGCCGCCTCGATCGACATCCGGTAATCGGTGCGTGCGGTATCGTAGAGCTGGTATCCGATCACGACGACCATCGCGATCGTCGCCATCACCGCGGTGAAGCGCGCCACCCAATAAAAGCGATAGTCGGGAAAGCTGAGCGGTGAGGGGGCGCTGGACTCGGTGACCGGCATCACCGGCTCTTCGCCATCGGGTGGGAGTATCGTCGCCATTGCGACCCGCCCTATCCAGCTTTTCATTTCTGTCCAGAGCCATGAGTATGTTGTTCGTCGATTATCGGATGCCATTGCGGAGAGGCGGTGGCAGAAACCCGCGATCGATTGAGGGAGATGATCGAATGACACGTAAATTTGCCCGTTTCGGCGGCGCAGCGCTGGCGGCGACACTGCTTGTGCTGACCGGCTGCAATGCATCGGACGGCACGTCCGTCGCGGGGTCTGGCGCGAAGACCTGGACGGAGTTCCGTGACAATTTCCTCGCCGGCTATTTCCCCCTCAATCCGAATTTCGCGGTCTATCAGGGCAAACATGAATTCGACGGGCAGCTCCCTGACTGGTCCCCCGAAGGGTTGCAAAAGCAGATCGCGTTCCTTGAAAAGACGATCGCTGACGCTCAGGCTTTCGATGGGAAGATGACCGATGCCGAGAAGTTCGAGCGCGATTATCTGGTGCATGTTGCGCAGGGGCAGCTCTTCTTCCTGAAGGATGCCGATTTCCCGCACACGAATCCTGCCTATTATGTCGGCGCGCTCGATCCCAACGTCTACATCGCGCGACCCTATGCCGATGCGACGACGCGGATGAAGGCGTTTATCGCCTATGCCCAAAAAGTCCCGGCAGCCACTGAGCAGATCAAGGCGAACATCAAGCTGCCGCTGCCCGCGACCTTCGTCAAATATGGGACCGCCGGCTTTGGCGGCTTTGCCGATTATTACACCGGTGACGCCAAGAAGGCTTTTGCGGAGGTAAAGGACCCCGAGCTGCAGAAGCAGTTCGACGACGCGGCGGCAAAGGCCGCAGCGGCTGTCAAGGACCTGGCGGCCTATATCGGATCAAAGCCCGGTACGCCTGACGGCTACGCCCTCGGTGCTGACAAGTTCGCGAAGATGATCCTGACCAACGAAGGGGTGGATACGCCGCTGGACGAGTTGGAGCGGATCGGTCAGGCGGATCTCAAGCGTAATAGGGATGCGCTGACGGCAGCTTGCGCCACCTATGCCGCCGGCATGTCGATCAACGACTGCATGAAGAAGATGAACTCGGACAAACCTGCCGACGGGCCGGTGGCCGAGGCCCGGCGCCAGCTACCCGCGCTCCGCGCTTTCCTGGTCGAAAAGGATCTCGTCTCGATTCCGGGCACTGAGCAGGCGCAGGTTGAGGAATCCCCCCCGTACAACCGGCAGAACAGCGCCTACATCGATATCCCGGGACCGTATGAGAAGGGCCTGCCGTCGGTCTATTATATCTCGCCGCCCGATCCGAGTTGGGACAAGCAGACCCAAAACGACTTCGTGCCCGGCAAGAAGGATCTGATGTTCACGTCGGTGCATGAAGTATGGCCGGGCCACTTCCTGAACTTCCTCCACTCGAACCGCGCGACAAGCATCTTTGGCAAGCTGTTCGTCGGCTATGCCTTCGCTGAAGGGTGGGCGCACTATTCCGAAGAAATGATGTGGGATGCCGGGCTGGGGAACGGCGACCCTGAAACGCATATCGGGCAGCTTTCGAACGCGCTGCTTCGCGATTGCCGTTATCTTTCGGCGATTGGGTTGCACACAAAGGGCATGACCGTCGCCGACTCCGAAAAGCTGTTCAAGGAGCAATGCTATCAGGACGAGGGCAACGCCCGGCAGCAGGCGGCGCGCGGAACCTATGACCCGCTCTACCTCAACTACACCATGGGCAAGCTGATGATCCGCAAGTTGCGCGAGGACTGGACAGCCAAAAACGGCGGGGCGGGCGACAAGACGAAGTGGAAGGCGTTCCACGACGAATTCCTGTCGTATGGCGGTCCGCCGATCCCGATGGTGCGCGCCGCGATGATGAAGGAAGACGCGCCGAAGGCGGTCTTCTGAGGCTGGCGAATCGATGAACCCACGGCTAGCCTCTTCCCGAAGGGGCTAGCCGATGGCGGACGTTTTCATTTCCTATTCGCGCGACAACAAGGCGCGGGTCGCGCAGATCGCACAGGCGGTCAGCGCGGCAGGCTATGCCGTGTGGTGGGATGCCGAACTGCCACCCCACCGTTCCTATGGCGACGTAATCACCGAAAAGATCGGCAGCGCAAAGGCCGCGATCGTCGTCTGGTCGCAGGCCTCTGCGCAATCGGAATGGGTTCGCGCGGAGGCCGACGTCGCGCGCAACCAGAAGAAACTGGTGCAAACGGCGATCGACGATGTGATGCCGCCATTGCCGTTCAACCAGATCCAGTTCGCCGAACTCGCCGACTGGAACGGCGAACCCGATCACCGGGGCTGGCGTAAAGTGTTGATGAGCCTTGAAGAGCTATGCGGTCGCGAAGCGGTGCCGGCTGCAGCATCTGTACCGCAGCCGGTACCCGAACTCCCGCCGACACCTGGACAGCCACGCGCTGCGCCGGAGGATTGGCACGCCCCCTCCGCGCCTCGAAAGGCGTCGCTCTTGCCCTGGGCGTTGCTTGGCGTGGCCGTGGTCGCCGTCGCGCTGCTCGCCTGGAAACTGTTTCAGCCGGGGTTCGGCCCTCAAACCGCCGCGGCTCCGACCGAAGCGGCCGCGGTGCCGGGGACCACGCCCCCGGCAATGGTGGGTACGAAATCCGGACCTGAAACGATCGTGCCGGCCGAAGCCTTCACGCTGGCGGCGGTCATCGACGATCCTGACGGCTTTACCAACATCCGTTCGGCGCAGAGCAGCAAGGCTGAGATCGTGGGCAAAGTCCTCGATGGCGAAAAGTTCCTGACCTACAAGCAGGGTGGTCAATGGTGGCGTGTTCGCAAGGCGGATGGCACCACCGGCTATATGTTCCGAAAATATATTCGACTGGTCGAAGGCGGCGCAGCCGGCGCATCGGCCGCGCCGTCCGCCGGTGCGATGCCGGCTGGCGTTGGTGGCAGCGGCGTGGTGATTCCCGATTCGTCCGACCGCCTGCTGACCGCCGGCGAACTTGGCAATTACACCGCTCTCGAGCTTCGGATCGCGCGTAATGAAATCTTCGCGCGCCGCGGATTGCGTTTCAGGGATCCGGCGCTGCGCGCCCATTTCAGCCAGTTCGGTTGGTATCGTCCAATGACCGATGCCGTGTCGCTGACGCCAACCGAAAAGGCCAATGTCGCTCTGTTGAAATCGGCTGAAGATGCGTCGCAATGACCGATGGCGCGGCTGTCGAGGCGGAGGTCGCGAATCGTCTTGGACTAGGTGACGCGTTAAGCGCATTCGACTGTGCTGCGGCCGCACGCCGTGAAGGCATCGACAGTCCGCGTCTTCGCTACCTGATGGTCCGAGCGCTCGCTGCGTCGGGAGACAGCCTTGGTGCCATGCATCTCTACGAACAACTCGAACTCGCCGCGACCGGAGACGTCGATAGCCTCGCGCTTGCGGGGCGGATATGGAAAGACGAAGCGTTCGATCATCGTGGAGAAGAAAATGCGGTCTATCTGAGGAAGGCCGCTGCCGCCTATGATCATGCTTTCCGGTTATCGGGGGCCGATTTTCCGGCAATCAACGCCGCCAGCCTCTATGCCATGCTGGGCGAACGCGACCGTGCCGCAGCGCTGGCCGCGCCGATCGCGGCAAATGGTGCGGTCGACAATTATTGGGATCAGGCAACGGTGGTCGAGGCGTTGCTGCTGCTCGGGCGGGGCGGGGACGCGATGGTCCACGCACGGGCTGCCGATGCGCTGGTCGGCACGCGCGCTGGCGATCGTGCTTCGACGTGCCGTCAGATCGCGCGGCTTGCCGAAAGCGGTGCCATCGATACCGATCACGCGACCGCGATTGTCGACCTTTTGCGCCCGCCGCCCGTCGGCTTTTACTGCGGCCGCATGTTCCGGGCAGGTGGGGCTGGTGAGGCGAATGCTGCGCGCGCGATTGCGGACGCGCTCAATGCACAGCCTCTGTCGGCGTTGATCGGCCCGCTTGCCTGCGGCGCCGATATTCTCTTCGCCGAAGCCGCGCTCGAACGCGGGATCGACCTGACCATCGTGCTGCCCTTCGCCGAGGATGATTTCATCGCCCAGTCGGTGCGGTCGGGCGGCGACGACTGGCTGCCGCGCTACCGTCATTGCCGCGACAATGCCGCTATGGTGCATTTTGCGAGCAACGCAGGCTATGTCAGCGATGATTGCCAGTTCATTCTCGGGTCACACACGGCAATGGGACTCGCGAAACTTCGCGCGCGCGAACTCGAAACCACCCCGCTTCAACTCGCGGTCGTCGATCCTGACGTCGCGGCGCGTTCGGGCGCGGAAATTGCCGGGACCAACGCCGATATAGCGCACTGGCAGGCAAAAGGCGGGGAAACGCAGACGATCGCAGTTGGCGACCTTGATCGGTCGCTGGATTTTCCCCCTGCGCCCAAGCCCCCCGAAGGGACCCGGCGCGGCCTTTACGCAATATTGTTTGCCGACTTCGCCGGCTTTTCAAAGCTTGGCGAAGCCGAGCTGCCAATTTTCGCAGCCGAAGTGATGGGTGGAATAGGGCGCATTCTTGATGATTTCGGCAGCGCGGTGCTGTTTCGCAACACATGGGGCGATGCGGTCTATGCCGTGATCGATCACCCCGTGACCGCAGCTCGGATCGCGCTCGCGATGCAGGAACGCCTTGATACGTTACCGGCAGCGCTTGGGCTTGAAGGCCAAAAGGCAGGGATGCGGACGGGCATCCACTTCGGCCCCATCTATCGCGGGATCGATCCCGTCGTCGGCAACGAGCTATGGTACGGTACGGAAGTGACGCGCACCGCGCGCATCGAACCCGTCACGCTCGTCGGACAGGTCTATTGCACGCAGCCGCTCGCAGCGATGCTCGCGCTCGAGAATGAACGCGAATTCGATTGCGAATATGTTGGCAAAATAAAGCTCGCCAAGAATTACGGCGAACTCGCGCTGTATCGTCTGTCGCGTCGATCAGCCTGACGGCGCGCGCAGCCGCGCCACAAAGAAGCCGTCGAGCCCGCCCGCATCCGCCAGCATTCCGGGAAGGGTGCGAACGAATCCCTCGGTATCGGGACCGATGCCCTCGGGCAATTCATCCGGGCGGACAGGCACGGCGGCCCAATCCCGGTGCCGCTGAAGGAAGCCGGCAATCTGGTCCTCGCCCTCCGCGCGTTCGAGCGAGCAGGTCGCATAGACCAACGTGCCGCCAGGCTTTAGCCAGCCCGCCGCGCGATCGAGCAATTCGCTTTGAAGCCCCGCCATCTGTACGATTTCGTGCGCTTCGATACGGTGCAGCACGTCGGGATGACGGCGAAATATCCCCGTCGCCGTGCAGGGCGCATCGAGCAGGATCGCGTCGGCGGGGGCGATGGGTTGCCATGTAAGAATGTCGCCTTGTACGACGTCCGCCGACAGGCCGGTGCGGGCGAGATTGTCCGACAGCCGTCCAAGCCGCTTGGCGCTGGCGTCGACGGCGGTGACCTTCCAGCCCGATGCCGCAAGCTGCATGGTCTTGCCGCCGGGCGCGGCGCACAGGTCCAGAACTTGCCGTCCTTTGCCAGCGCCGAGCAAGTGCGCCGGGATGCTCGCTGCAAGATCCTGTATCCACCATCCGCCTTCGCGAAATCCGGGCATGGCTTCGACAGCCTGCCCGCGCGGCAGGCGGCGGTGCCGCTGCTCGAGAGCGATCGCGTCGGTCCATTCGTCCGGATCGGGCTCGGTCACGAAACTGAGGTCGATCGGGGGCGGGACGCTCCAGGCCGCGGCAGCAGGCGCAACGATGCCGTCGCCCCATTGCGCGGCCCATCGCTCGGCGACGGCTTCGGGCAAGGTGGCCGTTTCGGGGAGAGCCCACTCTTCCTGCTGCGCGCGCGACAGAAGCGCATGGACCAGACGCCGCGGACCGCCCGCGACCAGCGGCAAGGCGGTGGCGACGACGGCATGCGGCGGCGTCTTCAGAACGAGCAACTGCGCCAGCGCCAGCCGCAGAACGGCTCGCGATTTGACGTCGTCGGGCAGGGCCTGCGCCGTCGCGCCATCGATCAGGGCATCGATGTCGTCCATCCAGCGCAGCGTCTCCGACACGATGGCGATCGCGAACGCCCGATCGGCGGGCGCAAGCCCCTGTGTCGCCGCGTGCGAGGCGACATCGAGTGGATCGCCGCGACGCAACACGGCGTCGAGCAGCCGCAGCGCCGCGCGGCGCAGGCCGGTGCCCGGCGGATCGGCTTCGGGCGCGCCGCGACCTCGGCGGGGGCGGCGGTCAGCCATGGTAAAGGTTGGCGTTGGGCACAGGACGTCCTATGTTGGGCCGATCATGGCCGAAAGCAGAAATACGAACGATGTAGGCGGGACGCCGCGCGCAACCAGACGACCGGCGCATGTGAAGGCGCCCGCCGGCTGGACGAACAGTCCGCCTCCTGTGCCGAAAGCCATTCGTGAGGATAAGGCCGAGGATCAGCCCGGTGGCCGCAACCCGGTCCGCTATGGCGATTGGGAGCTTAAGGGTATCGCGATCGACTTCTGATCTCCGATGCCCGCGGCTCAAAAGGGATTCATCCGGGCGAACAGGCGGTCGCCATCGACAAGCTGGTGCTTCAGCGCCGCCAGAACATGAAATAGCACAAGCCCCAGCATCAACAGACCGAGCGTCTCGTGCCGATCGTGCAGCACGTCTGCGACGGCCTTGCTCGGTGCGACGATCGAAGGGAACGTGAACAGCCCGAAGAAATCGATCGGTCGGTCGGCCGCGGACATCCACACCCACCCCGAGAGCGGCAGCAGGATCAGAAGCGCATAGAAGAGGAAGTGGACAAGTCTGCTTGTCCACCGTTCCCATCCCCTCATCCCCGCAGGCAGCGGGGGCGCCTTGTGCGTCAGGCGCCACAGGATTCGGAGAAGGGTCAGCGCCAATATCGCCATGCCGAGCGCCTTGTGGACGCCCATGGCCGCGCGATGCGCCTCGCGCGGCATGTCCTCCGTCAGCATCGCCAGACCGATATTGACGATAACCGCCAGGCCAATCAGCCAGTGGAGCCATATGGCCACCTTCGTGTAGCGCGGATCGATGGTCGTTCCCGCGTTGGTGGCCATAGGTCAGTCTCCTCAGACGGCAGCGGTCGGCAATTCCAGGATTTCCGGCACCTTACCCGCGCGAACCTGCTCAGCAAAGACGTCACGCATCAGTTGCAGCGAGAACAGATGAGCAAAGATCAGGCCGAGGATGCCGTTCTGCATCATCTTGCGCAGCACGTCACCACGCAGTTCGCGCAGCTTGTTTTCATCGACCATCTGGAAGCCGCGATAGATATACGGCTTTTCGCTGCCTTCGGGCTGGATCGCGACTTCGCCGTCCATCAGCAGGTCGGCCTTCTTGAGCTCTTCCACAAACAGGCTGGTGCGCTGGCCCGCTTCCTCGAAGTTCTTGCAGAACTCGAGCACCGCGTTGACCGGATCGGTCGGTTTGCCATCCGCAAAGAGCGCGTCGCCTTCCTCGAACTCACCGATGGCGCCCGAGGTCGGATCGAAACACAGCGACAACTCTTCGCTGCCCGGGTTCAGCCGTGCGAGCAGGAAGGGGTAGCGGCGAATATAGGCCGGGACATAAACGGGGTTGAGCAGCTTGCCTTCGGTATCGACGAACGTGTTCACGCCTTCGTTAAGGCCCATCAGCGCTAGCGGCACCGGGTTATCGCCGGCCGAGAAGATGATCGGAAAGAAGCGGCATGCCGAAACAAACTCGTCGGACGTCAGCGGGACGGCGTGCTGGTTGACCAGAAATTCGGCACTGTCGAGCGGCCGCGCATGAAAGTTGGCGTGATCGACACTCGAAAGCGGAATGAGATCGTTATAGAAGAGCGGCAGATTGTTGGCGGGCGCGGTGGCCATGAATTGAAACTCCGGTCATGGGCCCCGAAACTTTCGAGGCAAAAAGCTGATGGGGCGCCTTATTGGTACCCGCGTCGCCGCGCAAGAGGCCATGGCGTGACCCGGTGTGTCGATCAGGCGATCAGCTTGCCCGGATTGAAGAGGCCGGCGGGATCGAGGCCCGACTTGATCGCACGCAGCGCCGAAAGACGGGCAGGGCTGTCGAGTTCGGCAAGGATGTCGCGTTTCATCTGGCCGATACCATGCTCGGCCGAGATCGATCCGCCAAGTTCGATGACGTGGGCATAGATCAGCCGGCTTGCCGCCTCGCCATGCGTGGTAATCCAGTCCGCCCCATCGGCTCCGACAGGCGGTTGGATGTGATGATGGATATTTCCGTCCCCCAGGTGTCCGAAAGACAATGCCCGTGTCCCCGGAAAGGCGGCGTCCAGCCGTCCGGGGTTCTCCGCGATGAAGCGCGGCATTCGATCGACCGGCACGCTGACGTCATGCTGAAGGGCGGGGCCTTCGGCACGCTCGGCCTCTGAAATGGAATCGCGCAGGCGCCAGAAGTCTTCACTTTCGCGGTCATTCTTGGCGATCGCGACATCGCCGATCAGCCCGGCATCGATTGCCGCGGCCAGTTCATTCTCCAGAGCGGCGCCAAGCGCATCATGATCGTCTCCGGCGAGTTCGATGAGCGCATACCAGCGATGCGGCTCCGCCAACGGACGGCGCGTTTGCGGGATGTGACGAAGCACCGCGTCGAGGCAGGTTTCGGGAATGATCTCGAACCCTTCGAGCGGATTACCGATCGCTGCGTCGAGACGGCGCAGCAACAGCAGCGCAGCGTCGGGCGAGTCGAGGCCGATCCACGCCGTTTGGCGTGCCGCCGAGGCCGGGACCATGCGCAGGCTGGCAGCGGTCACGACGCCCAACGTCCCTTCGGCCCCACAAAGCAAATGGCGAAGATCGTACCCGCGATTGTCCTTCTTGAGCGGTGCCAACCCATCGAAGATACTGCCGTCAGGCAATACGGCTTCGACGCCGGCCAGCAGCGCGCGCATCGTGCCGTGGCGCAGCACCTGGGTGCCACCGGCGTTGGTGGACACGAGTCCGCCGATGGTCGCCGATCCTTTGCCGCCCAGCGTCAACGGAAAGCGTAGACCCCGATCGAGGGCGGCAGTGTGGAAATTCTCAAGGATGACGCCGGCCTCGACGACCGCGATGCCCGCCGTGGCGTCGACTTCGCGGATGCGGTTCAACCGCCGTAGGCTCAAAAGTATCTGGTTGCCGTCCGTGTCGGGCGTCGCGCCTCCGACCATGCCGCTGTTGCCTCCCTGCGGGACGAGCGCTACATTTTCGGCAGCGCAAAGGCGCACGATCTCGGCAACCTGTTCGGTGGTGGCGGGCGACAGCATTGCGGCCGCTGCGCCATGATACTTTCCGCGCCAGTCGGTGAGCCACGGCGCCATGACGTCAGCATCGCGGCTGAATCCTTTCGGGCCCAAAAGCGTCGCGAGTGTGTCCAGCAATACGGGTGAAGGGGCGCGCGTCACTGGCGCTGGCGTCCATTTGAGGCGGTTCGATGGCGCGAAGGGAGTCGACAGCAATTCATTTCATGTTCAATCATGACTGTTAAAGGAGGCCTTGGACGAATAGCATCTTTTCGTCCAGTATCGATGCGGGAGCCGTAGTGAACATCATGATCCGTCAGGGTGCCGAAAGGGTGGCAGCACGACCGTGCTGACGATTGCGGCCCTGTGGATGATGGTTGCGGGCCCCGCGACCGACGGTTCGGCGCCGCCAGCCGCGCCTGAAACTCCCATCTCAATTTCGATGCCCGCTCCCGATGCCCCGTCATCCTTTTGGCAACTCGTGATCGAGCAACAGCTTATCATCCGTGTGCCCGCCCAACGTTCGTCGCTGAACAACTTCGGCGCGGCGCCGATCCGCGATGTCCGCATGCGTCAGGTGCCGATGGAGTGGAAGGAAAAGAAGGCGCCGAAATGCGTCGCCATGCGCAACATTCTGGGGATGCAGGCGGCACAGCGTGACAGTATCGATATCATAACGCGGCAAAAGCAGCGGCTTCGCGCTCAGCTCAACCGCGGTTGTCGGGCGCTCGATTTCTATGCGGGTTTCTATATGCAAGGCACCAAGGACGGCCAGCTTTGCGAGGATCGCGACCAGATTCATGCGCGCACCGGTGCGAAGTGCGAGATCGACAAATTCCGCCTGCTGGTCGCCGTGCCGCGCGCCGAGGATTGACGGCGGGGCGAATTCATCGCCTTTCCTTGACTTTTTATCACGGTTTCCCCAATGGCGCCCCCAGCAACGGTGGGCGTGGGACGCCGTGCTGAAACATTACTTCCGGACAGTTTGACCTTATGAAATTTGCCGACCTCGGCCTTTCCGACGAACTTTTGCGCGCTGTCACCGAATCCGGTTACGACGAGCCGACTCCCATTCAGGCGGGCGCGATCCCTTCGGTCCTGATGATGCGCGACATGATCGGCATCGCCCAGACCGGGACCGGGAAAACCGCTTCTTTCGTCCTGCCGATGATCGATATCCTGGCTCATGGTCGAACTCGCGCGTTGATGCCGCGCTCGTTGATCCTGGAGCCGACGCGCGAACTCGCGGCGCAGGTCGCGGAAAACTTTGAAAAATACGGGAAGTATCACAAGCTGTCGATGGCGTTGCTGATCGGCGGCGTGCAGATGGGCGACCAGATCAAGGCACTGGAAAAAGGCGTCGACGTTCTGATCGCGACGCCCGGCCGGCTGATGGATCTGTTCGAGCGTGGCAAGATATTGCTCACCGGTTGCAATCTGCTGGTGATCGATGAAGCCGACCGCATGCTCGACATGGGATTCATTCCCGACATCGAGAATATTTGTACGAAATTGCCCGCGAATCGACAGACTTTGCTTTTCTCGGCGACAATGCCGGCACCGATCAAGCGGCTGGCCGACAAGTTCCTTTCGAACCCGAAGACCATCGAAGTTGCCCGGCCTGCCAGCCGGAACGAGAACATCGAGCAGTTCGTCGTAAAGACGGCGGAGCGTGGCAAACGCGACACGCTTCGAAGCCTGATCGAGGCTGAGGACGTCGGGACGGCAATTATCTTTTGCAATCGCAAGACGACGGTGCGTGAACTTGCGAAGTCGTTGCAACGATATGGGTACAAAGCGGGCGAAATTCATGGCGACATGGATCAGTCGAGCCGTATTGCCGAACTCGACCGCTTCAAGGCCGGCACGATCAACATTCTGGTCGCATCGGACGTCGCGGCGCGCGGCCTCGACGTCAAGGGCGTCAGCCATGTCTTCAATTTCGATGCGCCTTGGCATCCTGACGATTATGTTCACCGAATCGGCCGCACGGGCCGCGCGGGGGCCAAGGGACGAGCCTTCACGCTGGTTACCCCGTCGGATGACGAAGCGCTCGACAACATCCAGAAACTCACCGGCTACACCATTCCGGTCTACGGCGGCGGAACTCCCGAAAGCCGATCGGACAGGTCCGAGCGCGATGCCGACGCACGCGAGCCGCGATCCAGCGGTCGATCGGGACGCGGTGGACGCGGACGAAATGTGACGGAAAAGACTGAGAAGGAGCCGAAGCGCTCCGACGCGAGAGGCTCGGGATCACGGACCGAACCGAAATCCGCTGCGACAACTCCAACGCCAAAGAAACCTGCTGCGCGCAAGCCGGCGCCGCAGCAGGATGAGGATGGTCCCGACGACGGCTGGAACGGGCCTATGCCGGGGTTTCTTTCCGTCGGTTTCGATAGTTGACGCCGGTTGCTCGTCAGAGTTTGACGAGCATTTTCCCGATATTCTGCCCCCGGAACAGGCCGAGGAACGCATCGGGTGCGGTTTCTATACCGTTGTGGATCGTTTCACGTATGGTCACGGCGCCACTTGCGATCAGGCCGCCCATGTCCGCATAGAATTCCTCCATGCAGTCGATGAACTGGTCGGTGTAGATAAAGCCCTCCATGCGGATGCGTGCCGGAATCGAGCGGATCAGATATTTCATCTCCTGCGCTTTTCCGTCGTTGTAGATGTCGATCATCCCGCAAATGGCGAAGCGCGCGAAGTCATTGGCGACCGCGAACGCGGCATCCAGATGCTCGCCCCCGACATTGTCGAAATAAACGTCGATGCCGGGTCTGCCGAGCGCCTGGAGGGCTTGCGCAAGCTGGGGCAGAACCGGGCCAGCCTTATAGTCGATGACCGCATCGGCACCGAGATCGAGGACCCATGCGCATTTTTCAGCGCTTCCGGCCGAGCCGATCACGGTCATCTCGCGCGCCTTGGCAATCTGGACAACCGCCGAACCGACGGCGCCTGCGGCCGCGGACACGAAGACGGTATCGCCGGGTTTTGCCGAGGCGACCCGGAGCAGGCCGATCCACGCGGTCCCGCCTGTCAGTCCCATGTTATGGAGAAAGGTCTGCGGCGACATTCCGGCATCCAGCAAATCCGCCGGCAGCTTGTTTGGCATCATGTCGAGACCGATCACTCCGCCATCACGCCAGCCGCCCATGTGAAGGATCATGTCGCCGGGTGCGAACCCTTCCATGGTGCTTTCCAGAACTTCGCCAATGGCACCGCCGGTCATCGGCTGATCAATCTGGAAGCTCGCCGCATAACTTTTGGCGTCGTTCATCCGCCCGCGCATATAGGGATCCACCGACAGCCAGTGATTGCGAACTCGAATCTGGTCGGGTTCGAGCGGACCATCCGGAAGGTCGTGCAACGCGAAATTGTCGATCGTCGGCAGTCCTTGCGGACGGCTGGTCAAATGCCATGCCTTGGCCATAGTTTCCTCACCCCCAACTACCGGTGCCCGCGACAATGGTCAGAAAAGCCGTTGCCACTGTCAATCTGTATCGTTAAGAGCCGCCCGGTCGCGGGGCCGTAGCTCAGATGGGAGAGCGCTGCAATCGCACTGCAGAGGTCAGGGGTTCGATTCCCCTCGGCTCCACCAGCGACCATTTCTCTCGCACGATTCTGTTCAAAACCGGGCCATGTCGAGGGGTTTTGATCCCGCCCTAATCGCCGTAGTTGTCGATCGCGGAAAATATCCGCGTCAATTGCGCGCGTTCGTCGGTATCGATGTCGGGCCGCCAGATTTCGAACAGCATTACAGTGCGATCGCTGGTACCACGGTTCCAGGCTTCATGCTCGAAGCTATCGTCGAAGATCATCAGTTCGCCTTCGCGCCAGGCGCGCGTTTCGGCGCCGACCCGCAAGCTGCAGCCGTTCGGAACGATCAGCGGCAGATGGCAGATGAGCCGCGTGTTGAGCAAGCCGTGATGCGGCGCGATATGGGTCCCGGGCTTGAGCCGGGAAAATAGAGCGAGCGGCGCTCGCCCGGGCACGACCGGCTGAGGAGCGGCGGCGAGCGCCGCGAGAGCATGTGGGCAAAGATCCTGCATCCCGCTCGCGATCTCGCCGTCTTTCCAGAGCCACGCCGCACCCCAGTCGGGTTTGTCGAGCAATGGATTGTTCGGCGGCGGTCTGTTGCCGCTTGCGGTTACATAGGGACTGAAGCGATCGGCGGCCTTTTCGATCAATGCTGACAATTCCGCGCGGATGGCGTCCGTAGCGGCCTCGACCGCCGGGACCCAGTCGAAATCGCTCCGCTCGAAAAAGGGGCGCTGAGCCAGTCCGGGAAAAAGGAACATGCTGGGCTGTTGCAGATAGAGCGGCTGTTCGCCGGCAAGCATGCGCAGCGCTTCTGCAACGCGCGGCACCGCGTTGCGTCGATCGATCCCGGCTTTCGCCAGCTGGCCAAGCAGATGATCGGCAAACGCACGCTCTGTTGCCGCAAGGAATGCCTCGGCACGCTGAAGTCCGGGATGCAGGGCGGGAGGAACGCTCCGCGCCTGTTCCGCTGTGCCTAGCGCCAGACGATAGAAACTGCCGGCGGCACGATCGTCCTGCAGGCGCCGCTTCAGCTCGGCCATTGCCAATATGGCCGCGATGTTACTGCGATCGGCGCGGATCGCATCGTCAAGCGCGCGGGCCTCTGCCGCCGTGTCGCCGCGGCGATGGGCGTCGCGTGCCTGGTCCAGCCATGGTGTCTGCCCCGTCATGGACGAAGCCATACCGCAGCACCCGACCTTTGCAAGCGACGCCCTGCCGGCGTCAGCCAGCGGGTGGAACCGCGGGGTCACCCGTTCCGGACTTGTCCTCCCGCAATTGCCGGCGGACGGCGGCCATGAAGCGGCTGCGCCAGCCGGCGACGATGAGGGCGATGAGTATGCCCCAAGGCAGAACGACGGCGCCTAGAGTCAGGATGAAATTCAACGCCGTGCTGCCGCTGCGCATCAACGTTTCACCGGCATTGGCGAAGGGATTTTCATGTCCAATACCCGGCAGGCCGCCATCACTGACATAATTGAATGCGACGCTGGTCCACGCGATCCGTGCTTCCCCCGACCGACGGGTCTGGTGCTCGTCGCCCAATTGTCCGCGCAGTTGGGCGATCTGTGCGAGGAGTTCGGCCCGTTCACGCTTGTCGAGACCGCCGGCCTTCAATCGCTGTTCGATCCGGGCAATCTCTGCCTCGGAACCGGCGCTGCGCTGCTGCGAGGCAAGGATTTCGGTGCCGATATCTTCCCCGGCCACGCTCGCATCGGCCAGCACGCCCTCGGCCTTCTCGACGCTCGATATCGCATTGGCGCCAAATTTGCGGGCGATGCCGGGTTCGAGCTTGAATTGCGTCTGCGCCTCGACGAGCTTCTCGTCGGAAAGCTGATAGCGAACGTCGACGATACGGCAACGCTGGACACCAAGAGTTTCACAGGCCGCCGCGTGATCCTCCTGAATTTTCGAGATGCGATCGTCGGCGAGGCGGAAGGTGTAGGAATAGTCGAAGGCGACACCTGGCGCGGCCTCCACCCCGATCTTCGGGGCAGCGGCGTCGGCTGTGCTTCCTTCTTCTGAGACGCTTTCGGCTGCTGGGCTATTGGTGGGGGCAGCATCGTCGGCGGGCTTTTCTGCGCAGCCGAACAGGGCGAGCGCTATCGCGCCCGCTAAGAGCTTATTTTGCATACAGATTCTCCCAAAGCGCGACTCGTTGGTCGCGTGGGATAGAATATCATAAGTAATATAGTTGACAATAAGATTCAGGCGGCGCGCACAAATCCGTCAAGAACCCGCTTGCTGCCGGCCTGATCAAATTCGACCTCAAGCTTGTTGCCGTCGATATCCATGATTTCACCGTAACCGAATTTCTCATGAAACACGCGCATTCCAATGGCCAGGTCCGAACGCGCCTTCGCGCCGACCGATGCCGCCGGGCCGCGTTCGCTGGGCGCCGGCGCGCGGGTGACGGTGGATGACGATGCCATCGCTCGCTGCCATGCGGGCCCCCGGGTCATCGTCCGCGACGGCTGCCGCTCGGCGACGTGGGCGAAAGGATCGCCTTGCGCCGACCAGTTGGCGCGCCACAGGCTCTGGCCGCCACCGAAGCTGTTCTCCGCATCGACATGTTCGGGAGGAATTTCGGCGATGAAGCGACTGGGGATGCTGCTCATCCACTGGCCATAGATGCGGCGGTTCGCGGCGTGATAGATGCTCGCTCGTTGCCGGGCCCGCGTTATCGCGACATAGGCGAGGCGGCGTTCTTCCTCAAGACTGGCCGTGCCGCCCTCGTCCATCGATCGCTGCGACGGGAACACGCCGTCTTCCCATCCGGCAAGGAAGACATGGTCAAATTCCAGACCCTTGGCGGCGTGGATCGTCATGATCGTGACGGTTTCGCTGTCCTGATCATTGTCGCGGTCCATGACAAGACTGACATGTTCGAGGAAAGCCTCGAGCGAGTCATATTCCTCCATCGCGCGGACCAGTTCGGAGAGATTTTCCAGGCGCCCGGCCGCTTCCGCGCTGCGATCGGCCTGGAGCATCGCGGTGTAGCCCGACTCGTCGAGGATCAATTGCGTGAGCTCGGGGTGAGAAAGCTCGGCCGCCTTGCTTTGCCAGCTTCGCATTTGGGCGATGAAATGGGCGAGTTGGCGTCGTGCTTGTGGCGTGAGTTCGTCAGTTTCGGTAATCCGCGATGCCGCGTGAAAGAGCGGCGCGCGCTCGATCCGGGCGAACTGGTGGATGCGCGTAAGCGCCTTGTCGCCAAGCCCGCGCTTGGGCACGTTGACGATCCGCTCGAACGCGAGATCGTCGGCGGCCGACTGGACGAGGCGAAGATAGGCAAGGGCATCGCGAATTTCCGCACGCTCATAGAAACGGAAACCGCCGACGATGCGATAGGGCATGCCGATCGCGATGAAGCGGTCTTCGAACTCGCGTGTCTGGAATTGTGCCCGGACGAGAATCGCGGTGCGATCGAGGCTGACGTTGCGATGCTGGAGGGTCTGCAGTTCCTCACCGACGCGCCGCGCTTCTTCAGGGCCGTCCCACACCCCGACGACGCGAACCTTGTCGCCCGCGTCGAGCTCGGTCCAAAGCGTTTTCCCAAGCCGATCGCTGTTCTGCGCGATCAGGGCCGAAGCGGCGGCAAGGATCTGCGGCGTTGAGCGGTAATTCTGTTCAAGGCGGATGACCGTGGCGCCAGGAAAATCCTTTTCGAAGCGCAGGATGTTGGCGACTTCGGCGCCGCGCCACGAATAGATCGACTGGTCATCGTCGCCGACGCAGCAGATATTCTTGCGATTCTGCGCGAGCAGCCGCAGCCACAGATACTGGCTGGCATTGGTGTCCTGATATTCATCGACAAGGATATATTTGAAGCGGCTCTGGTAGTGTTCGAGCACATCGCGGTGGGTTTTCAATATCGCCAGCATATGCAACAGCAGGTCGCCAAAATCGCAGGCATTCAGCGTCTTGAGCCGCGCCTGATAGAGCGCATAGAAATGCTGCCCCTTGCCATCGGCATAGGATTCACGGTCCGCCGCGTCCAGATCGGACGGCACGAGTCCGCGGTTCTTCCATTTGTCGATAAGGGCGGCGAGTTGACGGGCAGGCCAGCGCTTTTCGTCAAGTCCCTCCGCCTGGATCAGCTGCTTGAGAACGCGAAGCTGGTCGTCGGTGTCTAGGATCGTGAAATTGCTTTGAAGACCGACCAGTTCGGCGTGGCGACGCAGCATTTTCGCGGCGATGCTGTGAAAAGTGCCAAGCCACGGCATGCCCTCCACCGCGTCGCCGATCATGCGTCCGATCCGCTCGCGCATCTCGCGCGCCGCCCGGTTGGTGAAGGTCACCGCGAGAATTTCCGACGGCCACGCCCGCCGGGTCGCGATGATATGCGCCAGGCGTGCTGTGAGTGCCGCCGTCTTGCCGGTTCCCGCGCCGGCGAGCATCAGGACCGGGCCTTCGGTCGTCAGCACGGCCTGACGCTGCGGGCCGTTGAGGCCGGCGAGATAGGGCGGATCGGAAGCGTCGGGCAGGGAGGCGGGAATATCGGTCACGCGCGAACGATTAGGGAACAGAGGCTCCGCTGTCCAGTACGGGACGACCCGTTCAGCCCAGCTTGCGCCGGATTGCTGACGCCGCGTCGGGCGAGCCGGATCGCTGCAATTCGTCGAGCGTGGCCAGTGCCATCGCTCGATACGCCGGCAACAGGTCGGGGCAATAGGAACCGAGCGCCATCAGATGACCTTCGACGGTCTGATGGTCGCCGCGAAGCAGCGGACCCGACAGGGCCGCGAAACCGCGCTCCAACGAGTTTTCGAGCGCTGCGCGAACAAGGGGGGCGAGCAATTCTTCGGGATGGTCAACGCCCGCCTCGGCCAGCGCATGCGACGCTCCGGTCATCAGCGTAACGAGATGATTGGAAGCGTGGCAGAGCGCAGCGTGATAAAGTGGACGCCGTGCCTCGTCGACATCGACCGGGACGCCGCCCAGCAGTCCGACGATATGGTGCGCCAACTCGCTGGCACGCCGGGAGTCTCCCGTGATCGCGAACCGCGCGGTCGTCATGCGGCCAACTTCGCTTTCTGCATCGCCGGTGAAGGTCATCGCCGGGTGGATCGCCGCTGTCATGGCACCGGCGCGGCGCAGGGGGGCAAGGATCGCCGCGCCGCTGCTTCCGCTGACGTGAAAGACAAACGGGGTTCGATGTTCGGGGATCATCGTCGCGAGGTCGGCGGCGACGGCCGCCAAAGCCTCGTCGGAGACGGTGATCGCGATGACGTCACAGTCCCGCGCCAGATCGTCGATGCAAACGCCGAGCGCGCCGGTTTGCGCGGCCGCGACCGACAGTTTCTCGGGCATCCGCCCGCTGAGGCACAGGGGCATCGGCGAATGAGGCACCAATGCGAGCGCAAGCGCTCGCGCCACGCGCCCCGAGCCGACGATGCCGATCCGCTGGAATGCAGGAGTGTCCATGGGGTCTGCATCTAGCGCCGTGATGGCGGGACCGCCAATTCTTCTGTCTTGCGCGAAGCGGACCAAGGCGTCCAAAGCGGGAGCGCAACAGCAAGGGGAAGGAAATTGCCCGTGGATCTGGCGCCATATTACACACACCGGCGCGTCCTGGCTGCCAGCCTCGTCGGCACCGCCGTCGAATTCTATGATTTCTATATCTACGGCACCGCTGCAGCGTTGGTGTTCGGACCGCTGTTCTTTCCCGGTGAATCGGGGTCGGCGCAATTGATGTACAGTTTCATGACCTTCGGTCTTGCCTTTTTTGCACGACCGGTCGGCGCGATCGTCTTTGGCCATTATGGCGACCGCATCGGGCGCAAATCGACGCTGGTCGCGTCGTTGATGCTGATGGGCGGATCGACGCTGCTCATCGCGTTTCTGCCGACCTACGCGATGGCGGGCTGGATCGCGCCGCTCCTGCTTTGCATCCTGCGTTTCGGGCAGGGCTTCGGTCTGGGTGGCGAGTGGGGCGGGGCGGCTCTTCTGGCGGTCGAAAATGCACCTCCCGGCTGGAAATCGCGTTTTGGCATGTTTCCGCAACTTGGCGCGCCGGTCGGTTTCATCGCAGCAAACGGTCTCTTCCTCCTGCTCGGGCTCGCGCTAGACGAGGCGCAGTTCTCGAGCTGGGGATGGCGAATCCCTTTCCTATTCTCGGCGCTGCTGGTTGGGTTGGGCTTGTGGGTGCGGCTGAAGATTGGCGAAACGCCCGATTTTTCGGAGGCGATTGAAACCGGTAAACCCGCCGGCATACCGCTTGGCGAATTATTTCGGAATCACCTCGTTGCGACATTCGCAGGTACCTTCGCGGTCGTGGCCTGCTTCGCAATATTCTATCTCGCGACATCCTTTGCGCTGGCGCACGGCACGGCAGTACTCGGCTATCCCAAGGAACAATTCCTGCTTATCCAACTCGGTGCGATCCTGTTCATGGCGGGCGGTATCATATTCGCCGGCTACACGAGTGACGCGCGAAGCGCGCAGCGGGTGTTGACGTGGGGGTGCGGCGCGACCGTGTTGGTCGGCTTCGTGTTCGGCCCTTCGCTGGCGTCGGGAAGCTGGCTCATCATTTTTCTCGGGCTCGCTGCGGCCCTGTTCGTCATGGGGCTGGTTTATGGCCCACTGGGAAGCTGGCTGACTGCGCTGTTCCCCGTACGGGTGCGCTATACCGGCGCGTCGGTTGCGTTCAACGCGGGGGGAATATTGGGCGGCGCGCTTGCGCCGATCGTGGCGCAGGCGCTTGCCGAGCGCGGCGGAACCGAACTGGTCGGCCTGTACCTCGCGTTGGCTGGAGTCGTAAGCTGGATCGGTCTGATGATGGTACGGCGACAGGCCGCCTGAAACTCAGGAAAGGCGCAGCAGGGTCAGCTTCGCCTTGCCGACGCGGCGTTCGACATCGATTTCGAAACCGGCGACGTCGACGATTTCCTTTTCGGACGTTTCGATCGAAACCCAGCTATCGGCGCCGATCCAGCCCAACCGGTTCAATTTATCGAGAGCGACGCTGCCGGCGCCGGTGCTGTAAGGCGCGTCGATCAACACGAGATCGACGCTGCGCTTCGCCGGGCCCAGCCCAAGGACCGATCCCGCCCGGACATCGGCCCGGCTGGTCGCACCAAGCGCGCCGAGATTCTTCTTCAGTGTGTCCAAGGCATCCCGATCCTGTTCGCCGAACAGGCAATGTGCCGCGCCGCGCGACAGGGCCTCGATGCCGAGCGCGCCTGAACCTGCGAACAGGTCGGCGACATGGATGCCCTCGAAACTACCGAGCCGGCTCGCGAGCATCGAAAAGAGCGTTTCACGGGTGCGGTCGGCGGTCGGCCGAGTGGCATCGTTCTTTGGTGCGAGCAGCTTTCGGCCTCGCCATTCGCCAGCGATGACCCGCATCAGCCGAGCCGCCGCCGAAACTGGAACAGTTCGTCGCGGGCGACGATTTCCACCTGCCCAAGATCGAGGTCTTCAAGTGTGAATTGCCCATAGCGAGTGCGGATCAGGCGGCTGACCTGTAGCCCGAGATGTTCGAGCACGCGGCGCACTTCGCGATTTTTGCCTTCGGTCAGCGTCATTTCGATCCACTGGTTGCGGCCTGTCCGGCGTTCGAGGTTCGCATCGATCTTGCCATAGCGGATGCCGTCGATCTCGATTCCCTCGACCAGATCTTCAAGCTGCGTCTGGCTGATATCTCCGAACGCGCGCGCACGGTAAGTCCGTTCGACCCCGCTTGCCGGCAGTTCGAGCTGGCGTTTGAACTCGCCATCGTTGGTGAGAAGCAGCAGGCCTTCGGTGTTGTAGTCGAGACGCCCAACCGGCATCAGGCGCGGCAAACCCTTGGGCAGGACGTCGTAGATCGTCTTGCGCCCTTTCGGATCGCGCGCCGCTGTCAGACAGCCTGCGGGCTTGTGAAAGCGATAGAGGCGCGTCGAAACGGGTTTGGCGACCGGATTGCCGTCGACCGTCAGGCCCTCAAGCGATGCCAGCAGCGGTGCGGGCTGCGCGACGATTTCGCCATTGAGTGCGATCCGGCCCTCCTCGATCATGCGTTCGACGTCGCGGCGCGAGCCGACGCCGGCGCGCGCAAGAAGCTTTGCGATGCGCTGCGGTCCGTCTTCGCGATCGGACTCGGCGGGTGCGGGTTTGCGGGGCGGCTGGGCGCCACGCGCCGCGCGGCGTCCCTTCGGGGCATCACGATCGGGCGCCGGACGGGGCGGGTTGCGGGGCGGACGGCGGGTCGTCATCGGAACGGATGCGGCTTTCTTGTCGTTTTTCGGGAGGGAAGTGTTGCGTAGTGATCACGCTCATAGCCGGAAACGTGTCGCTTCGTCGATGGAAAGACGATGCGATGTTGCAGGAAAGGACGGAGAGCGTCATGGCGACCATGAAGGGAGTGTTTATGCTCTTTGCGTCCCGCCCGTCTTGCATCAAGCGCCTGCTGGTCATCGAGGATGACCCGCTGATGGCGTTCGACAACGAACGGACGCTGAAACATGGCGGCTACGACATTGTCGCAACCGTCGATTCGGGCGAAGCCGCCGTGGCGGTCATGGCGGTCGAACAGGTCGATGCATTGGTCCTCGATCTTGGTCTTGCCGGTGACATGACCGGGCGAGAGGTTGCCCGACTGGCGCGTGATCGCGGGATTACCGTATTGCTGGTGACGGGTCAGTGTCCCGCGGATGCCGCCGACATCGCAGTGGCGTGCCTCGGCAAGCCGCACAGCGCGGCCGCCCTTATATCGGCACTGAAGGCGGTCGAGACGATGACCTGCAAAAACAAGGCGCCGCGCAGCGTCAGCGGGCTTACGACATTCTGGCGTCCCGAGGCCGCCTGACCGCGACGGACAAACTCGCCGTTCCGTCGCCCCGCGCAATAGCCGCTTCCAATTTTGAGCCAAGGCTTTAGGCCACTGGTGTCGATGGATCATGATCGAACGGTTCGCTGCTAAAGGGGAATAACATGGCGAAAGATGCGGCGATCCCGGCATCGAAAGGGTGGCGGGACAGCTTGCGGCCTTATCTGGAGCCGGCGCCTTTGGCGGCGCTGTTCCTCGGCATGTCTTCAGGATTTCCCTATGCGATGATCGGCGCGACGCTGACCACGCGACTGGCGCAGGACGGGATCGAGAAATCTTCGGTTACCGCTTTTGCCCTGACGTTCCTTGCCTATAATCTGAAATGGGCCTGGGCACCCGCCATCGACCGATTTCGCATCCCGGTCCTCGGTCACATCGGTCAGCGACGATCGTGGCTGATCCTGATAGGCGCGCTTGTTTTTCTTGCCGTGTCGATCCTCGGCAACCTCGATCCGAAAGCCTCGCTTCCCGCCGTGGCGCTGGCTGCCATCGCCGTCGGGCTCGCCGGTGCGACCTATGACATCGTCATCGATGCCTATCGAATAGAGCTGCTGGCGCCAGAACAATTGGGTACGGGCTCGGGGATGTCGCAATATGGCTGGCGCATAGGTTCGGCCGTTGCCGGGGCGGTGGCGTTGGTGGTCGCCGAACGCGCCGGTTGGGGCGTGGCCTATATGGCCTGCGCCATACTCGTCCTGCCAGCGATCATCACCGGTCTTGTGATGGGCGAGCCTGAACGCAAGATCGAGCGCCATTGGCCCGCGTATTTGTCGCGCGCTTTCTATGCAATTTTCATCGTCAGTTTTCCGATCGCGTTCCTGATTGCGAACCGGATCGACCGGTGGCTGGACGTCGACATCCTGACTTTGATGGTTTTGGTCGGATATCTGTTTCCCTTGTTTGACCTGAGCGCTCGCCGCGCGCGCGATATTGGCTGGAGTAGTCACGTAAACTGGCTCATTGCGCTGCCCGCGCTGGCCCTCGCGGCGACTCTGGCGACCGATTGGACGACGATCGCGGGCTACGTCGGTTCCGCCCTGTTATGGGGACTTTTCATCGTCGGTGCGCTGGCAATCGGTGCGTTGGTCGCACTGCCGACGAAGTCACGCGAAGGGCAGGCGGCTGACAAAGGCGCTGTAGGGCCGCTTGGCGAGTTTTTCGCACGGGAGGGAGCGATATTGATCCTCTTTTTCCTGCTGTTGCACAAGATCGGCGACACGCTCGCGAACCTGACGTTCAGGCTGTTGTTCGACGAACTCGGCTACACCAACGACGAGATCGCCTTTTACGACGTCGGGCTGGGGTTCTGGGCGCTGCTCGCCGGCGTGTTCGTCGGCGGCATCATCTATGCACGACTTGGCATGAAGCGGTCGGTCCTGTTCAGCCTCATCCTGATGGCGGTTTCGAATTTCAGCTTTGCTGGCCTGGCCGCCGCGGGCCACAGCAACTGGGGTATGGCCGGCGCGATCGGATTCGAGAATTTCGCTAGCGGGATCGGGGGAGTCTGCGTCGTCGCGTATCTTTCGGCGCTCGCCGACCTGCGATTCACCGCGACCCATTTTGCGCTCTTCTCAGCGGCGGCGAGTATCCTGGGACGGTTTCTGAGTGGGACCAGCGCGGGCAAGTTGATCGAGCGCTTTGGTTATGTCGACTTCTATCTTCTGACGACAGCGCTCGCGGTCCCCGGCATCCTCATCTTCTGGTGGATGATACGGTCGGGTCTCGTCGATCGGTCGATAGGCACGGCGGGCGAAACGGAAATCGAGGAAACGCCCGGCGCGGTCGTCAATTCGGAAGCTGCTGGTTCGCGCTGAGAACTTCACCGGCGAGATACAGCGAACCGGCGATCAGGACGATGTCACGGGTCGGATCGATATCGAGCCGCCGGAGCGCCTCGGCAACCGACGGCGCGCCTTTTGCGCCGATACCGAACGCGCTGGCGCCGTGGTGCTGGTGGCCCGGCACCGGGACGACGGTCAGGCTGGCCAGACGATCGGCCAGCGGCGCGACGACGGCGGCTGGATCCTTGTTTGCGAGCATGCCGGTAACAAGATGAATGCGCCGCGGATCGTCCCGAAAACGGCGCCCAAGTGCGAGGCCCGCATCGACATTGTGCGCGCCGTCAAGCCACACTTCGGTTCCGCCCGGCACCAGGCCGACGATCGGCCCAGCGCCCAGACGTTGCAGGCGGCCCGGCCAGAACGCGCCGGCCACACCAGCCGCGATGGCAGCACCATCCGGCGTTTCGTCCGCTACCAGCGAAAGCATCGCAATCGCCAGCCCGGCGTTTCGCATCTGGTGCGATCCCGCCATACGCGGCCGAAGAATCGGGGTGATCATGCCCTGTGAGCGCCATCGAAATCCGTGGGTTTCATCATCGACGAACCAGTCCTGGCCCTCGACGAAAGCCCTTCCTCCTACCGCCTCGGCAAGCCGCGCGATGACATCGCGAATGGCGGACGGATAGGCCATCGTCGCAAGAGCGGCGCCTTGTTTGAATATGCCGGCCTTTTCCCAAGCTATACGTTCGGCCGGGCTTTCGGGAACTCCTGTCTCCGGCGCCAACAAGAAGGCTTCATGATCGATGCCTAGCGAGGCGATTCCGCACACTGCCGGCGCCGGAATGATGTTGGTGGCATCCAGCCGTCCGCCCAGTCCGACCTCGATGATGCAGTCATCGGCAGGGACGCGCGCGAACGCGAGAAATGCTGCCGCCGTCGTGACTTCAAAAAAGCTGGCTTGCAGGTCGGCGGCCTTGTCGAGCACCTCCTCGAGCAGCGCGGCGAGAAGGGCATCTTCGATCAGCTTTCCCGCGATGCGGATACGCTCGTTGAAACGGACGAGATGCGGGCTGGTGTAGCTGTGCACCTTGCGCCCGCTCGCTTCGAGGATCGCGCGCAAATAGGCGCAGGTCGATCCCTTTCCGTTCGTGCCCGCGACGTGGAAGGTGCGCGGCAGCCGATCCTGTGGATTGCCGAGGCGTGTGCAGAGTTCGGCGATGCGCTCGAGCCCCAGAACATCGCGTCCCGGCGACAGCGCAGCGAGGCGATCGAGCTGCGCCTGCACCGCAGGGCTTTCGGAACGGGCGTGGTCGGCCATGGCGGCGTTTTGGCTCGGCTCAGGCTGCCTTTTCCGGCGCGAGATAGCCGATCAGGCGACCGAGCGTTTCGGGCAGATCCTTGCGGTGCACGACCATGTCGATCATCCCGTGATCGAGCAGATATTCGGCGCGCTGGAACCCCTCGGGAAGCTTCTCACGAATCGTGTTCTCGATCACGCGCTGTCCGGCAAAGCCGATCAACGCATTGGGCTCGCTGATCTGAACGTCGCCGAGCATCGCATAGCTGGCGGTGACGCCGCCTGTCGTCGGATCTGTGAGCAGCACCACATAAGGAAGACCCGCGCGGCGCAGGCGCTGTAGCGCAACGGTTGCCCGCGGCATCTGCATCAGCGACAGCGTGCCTTCCTGCATCCGCGCACCACCTGCGGCGGTGATCGCGATATAGGGCACGCCGCGCTTGATCGCCTGTTCGACCCCGGTGACGAAAGCCTCGCCCACCGCGACGCCCATCGACCCGCCCATGAAGGCGAAGTCCTGGACGCCGATTACCGCGCCCTGGCCGGAAATGCGGCCGAACGCATTCTGATAGGCATCACGGTCGCCGGTCTGCGCGCGCGCAGCCTTGATGCGGTCGACATATTTCTTGGTGTCGCGGAACTTCAGTGGGTCCTCAGGTGCCGGCGGCGAGGCGATGAGTTCGTGGATGCCGCCGTCGAAAAGCTGCGCGAAGCGTTCCTTGGCGCCGATGCGGTCATGATGGTCGCAGCGCGGACAGACGTTGAGATTATCCTCCCACTCCTTGACGAACACCATCTGCTGGCACTGGCGGCATTTGTGCCAGAGATTGTCGGCGGTATCGCGCTTGGCGGTGAAGGGCAGGGCGTTGCGAACGCGGTCGAGCCAGCTCATGCGGCGATCTCCTTTGCGCCGTGGATAGCATCGGCGAGGGTGCGGGTGAAGGCTTCGACGTGGGGCGCGGCAGCGTCGCCATGCTCGGCGATGATATCGATGAAGGCCGATCCGACGACGACGCCGTCGGCGACCTTGGCGATCTGGGCCGCCTGTTCGGGGGTGCGGACGCCGAAGCCGACCGCGACCGGCAGGTCGGTGGCGGCCTTGAGCCGCGCCACGGCGTCCTCGATGCTCGCCTGCGCGGCCTGCTGCAGCCCCGTGATGCCAGCGACCGAGACATAATAGAGGAAACCGCCCGCGCCGTTCAGCACGTCGGGCAGGCGCGCCGCATCGGTGGTCGGGGTGGCCAGGCGGATCAAGTCGACCCCCGCGGCGCGGAGCGCAGGGCCGATTTCGGCGTCCTCCTCCGACGGAATATCGACGCAGATGACGCCGTCGACGCCCGCCTTCGCGCATTCGGCGGCGAACCAGTCCGCGCCGCGGATCGTCATCGGATTGGCATAGCCCATCAGGACGAGCGGCGTGTCGGGATGGCGTTTGCGAAAGGCGGCGGCCATGGCAAAGGTGTCGGCAGTCGTCGTGCCCTTGGCGAGGCTGCGCAAATTGGCGGCCTGGATCGCGGGCCCATCGGCCATAGGATCGGTGAAGGGCATTCCAAGCTCGATCACATCGGCCCCGCCCGCGACGAGTGCATCGAGGTTCGCGGCGGTGTCGCCATCGCCCGCGGTGATGAAGGTGACGAGCGCAGGACGCGGCTTGGCGAATGTGGCGGCGAAGCGTGTCACAATTCCACCCCCAGCGCGTCAGCGACCGTGAAGATATCCTTGTCGCCCCGGCCCGAGCAATTCACGATCATCACTTTGTCCTTGCCCAGCGTCGGCGCGATGCGCTCCGCGGCGGCGATGGCGTGAGCGCTTTCAAGCGCCGGAATGATCCCTTCCAGTTTCGTCAGCTTCTGAAAGCTCGCCAGCGCTTCGGCATCGGTCACCGGCTCATAGCGGACACGGCCGATCTCGTGCAGCCAGCTATGCTCGGGCCCGATACCCGGATAGTCGAGCCCCGCCGAGATGCTGTGCGCTTCGGTGATCTGGCCGTCCTCGTCCTGCAGCAGGTAGGTCTTGTTGCCGTGGAGGATGCCGGGGCGCCCGCCCGCAAGGCTGGCCGCGTGCTTGCCGTCGAGGCCTTCGCCTGCGGCTTCGACGCCGACGATCTCGACGCTTTCGTCATCGAGGAAGGGGTGAAACAGGCCGATCGCGTTCGACCCGCCGCCAACCGGGGCGATCAGCATGTCGGGCAAGCGGCCTTCGGCTTCCAGGATCTGGGCCTTGGCTTCGTCGCCGATCACCGACTGAAAATCGCGGACGAGTTCGGGGTAGGGGTGCGGGCCCGCGACGGTGCCGATGATGTAGAAGGTGTCGTGGACGTTCGCGACCCAGTGGCGCAGCGCCTCGTTCATCGCATCCTTCAGCGTCTTCGCGCCGCTCTCGACCGCGACGACTTCGGCGCCGAGCAGCTTCATGCGGAACACGTTCGGTTGCTGTCGCGCGACATCGACCGCACCCATGAAGATGGTGCAGGGCAGGCCGAAGAGCGCCGCGACGGTAGCGGTCGCAACGCCATGCTGGCCGGCGCCGGTTTCGGCGATGATCTTCGTCTTGCCCATCCGCTTGGCGAGCAGGATCTGGCCGATGCAATTGTTGATCTTGTGCGCGCCGGTGTGGTTCAAATCCTCGCGCTTGAGATAGATCTTTGCGCCACCCAGGTGATCGGTCAGCCGTTCGGCGAACCACAACGGGCTCGGACGACCAACATAATGTTTCAGCAGATAGTCGAACTCGGCCTTGAATGCCGGGTCGGCCTGCGCGGCGCGATAATGGCGCTCAAGGTCGAGGATCAGCGGCATCAGCGTTTCGGCGACATAGCGCCCGCCAAACTGGCCGAAATGCCCGCGTTCGTCGGGGCCGGTGCGAAAGCTGTTGGGTAAATCGGTCATCGGCCCGCCGCTTTAAGGAAAGCGGCGATCTTGTCCACATCCTTGACGCCCGGCGCGCTTTCAACGCCTGACGAAACATCGACAAGCGGCGCCCCCGTCGCCGCGATGGCTTCGGCAACATTCGTCGGCGTCAGTCCGCCGGCCATGCCCCAGTCGATGGAATGGCGATGGTTCTTCAATAACGACCAGTCGAACCGCGCCCCGGTCCCGCCAGGCATCGCCGCCGCCGGCGCGTCGAACAGGATTCGATCGGCCGCCCCGCGATAGCGCCCGGCGCGGTCCAGCGTGCCAGCATCGGCCAGACCGATTGCTTTCCATATCTGGGCAGGGACCAGCCGCTTGACAGCGGCCAGCCATTCGGGGGTCTCGTTGCCGTGGAACTGGACGATGTCGGGGCGTACGGCCGCCAGCGCTTCGCCCGTGAGCTTCTGCGGCGCGTTGACGAGCAGCAGAGCAACCTTGATCCTGCCTTGCGCGCGCGCGCGCAGTTCGGCCGCGGTCTTGAGGTCGATGTGGCGCGGGCTCGGTTCGTAATGAACAAGGCCGATATGCGTCGCGCCGAACCGGATGGCGGCATCAACATCCTCGGGCGTCTTGAGTCCGCAGATTTTGACAAGGGGTGGCATGAATTCAACTCTTCTGGCCGTCATCGCGAGTGAAGTGAGCCAATCTCCGGCTCTCGACTGATGCGATCCCGGCAACCGGGGGGAGCGTCGTCGCTTTGCGCTGTTCGCAATGACGGTGGTGAACGGAATGGTCTTAAAGCGTGGCTTCGATCTCGCGCGCCGCCAGATCCGGGTCGGCTGACTGGCTGATCGGCCGTCCGACGACCAGGATCGATGCACCGTCCGTCATGGCCTGCGCGGGAGTCACGATGCGTTTCTGGTCTCCAGCCTTGCCGTCGGCAGGACGCACGCCGGGAACGACATAGAAGCCGCCCGGCCACGCCGTGCGAGCCGCTTTCACCTCCTGCCCGGAGCAGACGATGCCATCGAGCCCGGATTCGCGTGCCAGCGTGGCGAGCCGGACGACCTGATCGTGCGGCGTGTAACCCACGCCGACATCTTCAAGGTCGGGTGCGTCGAGGCTGGTAAGGACGGTAACGCCGACAACCTTGGTATTCAGTCCGGCTGCTGCCTTGGCTTCCTCCATCATCGCACGGCCGCCCCCCGCGTGGACGGTCAGGACGGCGGGTTCGAGCGGACGCAGCGCCTGAATAGCCTTGGCGACCGTATTCGGAATGTCGTGCAGCTTCAGATCGAGAAAGATCGGCAAGCCGAGCTTGGCCATTTCATGAACGCCATGGTGGCCATTCGCACAAAAGAATTCGAGGCCCAGCTTGAGGCCGCCGACATGATGGCGCACCTTTTGCGCAAGTGTCAGTGCGGCATCAAGATGCGTCGTGTCGATCGCAAGATAGATGGGAGAGGTCATGACTTGTCCGTCGAGAAGAGGTCGTCGGGAGTGGGCGGAACATCGCGAACCGGCGTCGGTACGATTACCGGTTCGACGGGGCGGTTCGCGAGCGCCCGCATATCGGCAAGCTGCCGCTCACTGCTGTCGAGCCGCCGCTTGAGCGACCAGCGCGACGTGCGCAGCGCAATCCACATCGGCAGCATACCAAGAAGAAACGAAACGATGACGAGGACCGGCAACTTGGCTTCGGCTTCCTGGCCAGGCCATATCTTGATTACGACGACTTCCCAGTTGGCGGCCGAAAAAATCGCCAGCGCCACCGCCAGCACAACCCAGATGATCGTCCGCAGGATTCCCACTTCGCCTTGCTCCTCTGTTGGTCGCTACTCGCGACCCTATGACAGATTGCTGCGGGTTTCCAGCCCTCTGCCTTGCATCTTTCCAGAGTCAGGCCCCCAGCTTGCCGCGCCGGCGATGGAAAGGATGCGCAGTGCCGGGTTCAGCCGAACACCCGGTCGAAGATCGTATCCACGTGCGTCATATGATAGCCAAGGTCGAAGAGCGCCGTCAGGTCGTCCGGCGACAGTTTGGCGGTGACGTCGGGGTCGGCCTTGAGCAGGTCGAGCAACGAGAGCTGGCCGTCCGATTCCCACACTTTCATCGCATTGCGCTGGACGAGCGAATAGCTGTCCTCACGGCTCGCGCCGGCCTGCGTCAGCGCGAGCAGAACACGCTGCGAATGGACAAGGCCGCCCATGCGATCGAGGTTTTTCTGCATCCGTTCAGGGTAGACGAGCAGCTTGTCGACGACGCCGGTCAGGCGCGCGAGCGCGAAGTCGAGCGTGATCGTCGCATCGGGCCCGATGAACCGCTCGACCGACGAGTGGCTAATATCGCGTTCATGCCACAGCGCCACATTCTCCAGCGCTGGCGTCACGGCGCTTCTGACCATGCGGGCGAGGCCGGTCAGATTTTCGGTCAGCACCGGGTTGCGCTTGTGCGGCATCGCCGACGAGCCTTTTTGCCCCGGTGAGAAATATTCTTCGGCCTCCAGCACTTCGGTGCGCTGCAGATGACGGATTTCGATCGCCAGTCGCTCGATCGATCCCGCGATGACGCCGAGCGTCGCAAAAAACATGGCATGGCGGTCGCGCGGGATGACCTGCGTCGAGACCGGTTCGATGGACAGGCCGAGCTTGGTCGCGACATGGGCCTCGACGCGCGGGTCGATGTTCGCGAACGTGCCGACCGCGCCGGAAATGGCGCAGGTCGCGATCTCGGCGCGCGCGGCCACAAGGCGCGCCTTGCAGCGATCGAACTCCGCATAAGCCTGCGCAAGCTTCAGCCCGAAGGTTACGGGCTCGGCGTGAATGCCATGGCTTCGGCCGATCGTCGGGGTCAGCTTATGTTCAAACGCGCGGCGCTTGATCGCGGCGAGAAGCGCGTCAAGGTCGGCGAGAAGGATATCGGCGGCCTGGGCAAGCTGCACCGCAAGGCAGGTGTCCAGAACGTCGCTCGACGTCATGCCCTGATGCATGAAACGCGCTTCGTCGCCGACATTCTCCGCCACCCACGTCAGGAAAGCGATGACGTCGTGCTTGGTTACCGCTTCGATGGCGTCGATCGCCTCGACATCGATCCGGGGGTTGGTTGCCCACCAGTCCCACAGCGCCTTGGCCGCCGATTTGGGCACGGTTCCGAGTTCGGCGAGCGCGTCGGTGGCATGGGCTTCGATCTCGAACCAGATCCGGAATCGATTCTCGGGCGACCAGATCGCGGTCATGTCCGGGCGGGCGTAGCGCGGAACCATTGATATTCCTTCCATTTATGTCGCTTCACCGCATGATCACGGCGGAATCGCGACAGGGCGCCCCCTAGCAGGGGTAAGCCGCCGCGCCAATTGTCACCGCACTGCAACTTCCATCGACGCCGCGTGGTTGGTCCCATGCCCCTTCAAGACAGATGGTCGATCGCAAACGCTGGTCGGCCGTCGCTACAGGAGAAAAATCATGTTGAAACAAGTTCTTTTGATTGGTGCCGCTGCGATCAGTTTCCCGGCCCTGGCGCAGAACACGCCGCCTGCGGATACTACGGCGCCGCCGCCGACTGAGCAGGCCGATCCCGCCGCAAGCCAGCCGCAACCGGCCCCCGCAGCCGAAACATCCGCGCCTGCAGAAAGCGCTGCACCGAGCGGCGACACGGCGCAGCCTGCCCCTGCATCGGCCGGAGCGGCTACTCCCGCGCAGATCGCCCAGATCGTCGATCACGAGTTCAGCACCTACGACGCCGACAAGAGCAATGACCTCAATCAGTCGGAATTCGCCTCGTGGATGAAGAAGCTGCGCACGGCGACCGACCCGACCGTCGATCCCGAATCGGAGCAGATCAAGACCTGGGTTGGCCAGGCTTGGGCCGCAGCCGATGCCGACAAGTCGGGCAGCGTCAACAAGGACGAATTGACCGGTTTCCTGTCGCGCGGCGCCTGATCCGTCAGACGTCCCGGATGGAGCGGTGCAGCCGTCGGAGCAATCCGGCGGCTGTATCCATCTGTGTGCCGGGCAATCGACGCTTGGGTCCTGACCCTAGGGTGTCGGTGCGGGGGTCGCGACATCGACGATCGACAGGGTCCGGATATCGCCATCGCGGTCGGGCCAGCGGATCGACTGGCCTTTGCGAAGCCCGATCAGCCCCGCGCCGACAGGCGTAAGGATCGATATGCGTCCGGCCGAAATATCCGCATCGCCCGGATAGACGAGCTGGACGGTGCGAACGGCTCCCGTGGTTTCATCGCTGAAAGTCACAATCGATCCCATCACGACAATATCGTCCGGGATCGTGCGGGCGGTATGAATGCTCGCGCGATTGATCTCGCGGAGCAACAGGCCGCAGACCTGCGGCAAAGCTTCCTCACGGGCGAGAGCCAGTTCGGTCAGGCGATCGGCTTCGGCGTCGATCATATGGATGGGCGGCCGCCCGGGGTTGGAACTGGAAGGGGAGGTCATGAACAGGGGCTTTCGACAGGACGAAAGGCGGCTGGCCTTGCGTCCACGGGATTTCAGGATTTCCTATACTTTGCCCCGGGTTCGGGAACGCGCTACGCCTGAACCCGGGGCTGGATGCCCGCGAGAAGCTGTCCTCCGTGAAAACGGAAGCGTAACAGATGAGTGCGAGTCCGCATTACGCGATGATGTCGCGGTCTTGCGTCCAAGTCAAACGGGCCCGTGTTTTCAGAGCAGCCCCATGGCGCGCAGGCTGCGATGGCCGGATCCGCCGATGATGATATGGTCGTGCAGTACAATTCCCAGCTTTCCCGCTACCTCTGCGATATCGCGGGTGATCGCGATGTCCTGCCGGCTGGGTTCCGGATTGCCGCTCGGGTGATTGTGAACAAGGATGATCGCCGATGCCCCGAGCTCGAGCGCGCGTTTGACGACCTCGCGCACATAGATTGCCGATTGGTCGATCGACCCTTCGCTCGCCACCTCGTCGCGGATGAGCATGTTGCGCGAGTTGAGATAAAGGACGCGAACTCGTTCGACCTCGATCGGCGCCATATCGGCGCGCAACCAGTCGAGCAGCGCGTCCCAACTGGAAAGCAGCGGCCTTTCACAAAATTCGCCTTTTAACATCCGCAGGCTCGTCGCCCGGACGATCTTCAACGCGGCGATCGCGCCGTCGCCCATGCCATCGATACGGCGGAGCGAATCGGGGTCCGCACCAATCAGTTGGGCGAACGATCCAAATTCGCGCAGCAGGGCTTTAGCCAGCGGCTTGGTGTCACGGCGCGGAATGGCGAGAGCCAGCAGATACTCGACCAACTCGTAATCGGCCAGGCCGTCGGCGTCGCCCAGCAGGCGCGTCCGCAAGCGCGACCGATGTCCGGCATGATCGGGTGTTGACAGCATTGCGCCGGGCATAACCAGCTTGTTCGGCGCACTCAACGGCCATAAGGTTTGCAGTATATGGCTCCGTCCCCATTATTGCAGCCAATTGCGCCGTTATGGTGTTATCTCTCTGCAAATGAAGCAGTTGAGGGCCCGGAGCAGAGAGTCATGACGTCATCCGCGGCCCGCCGATTCCCGATATCGCCATGAGCGATCCGCAGGACGCACCTCCTCGACCGCGCATCCGGACGATCCTGTTCAAGAAGCGCTGGATGACCGCGGGGGCTGTGGTTGCCCTCGTTGCTGGCCTGTGGCTTGTCCGCGAACCGATTGCCGACCGCGTTATCCGCGATCAGTTTGATGATCGCGGAATTCCGGCGAGCTATGTTGTCGAGGACATCGGGTTCCGATCGGAGCGGCTTTCCAACCTTGTAATCGGCGACCCCAAGCGCCCCGACCTGATCGCGAAGAATGTCGAAGTCGTGATCGGTTACGGCTGGTCGGGACCTTATGTGTCCGGACTGCGCGCCGACGGCGTACGCCTGTATGGCCGCTTCATAGACGGGCAGCTTTCGCTCGGCACGCTCGACAGGTTGCGCGATCCCACCGATACGACGCCCTTCGCCTTGCCCGACCTGCGGGTTCGGCTCGCCGACGCCCGGGCGCGGGTCGAAACGCCATGGGGCGATGTCGGAGCCGCGCTGAACGGAAGCGGCAACCTGCGCAGGAATTTCACCGGCACGCTTGCGTTGGTCGCGCCGCAGATCGCGGCTGCGGGCTGCACGGCACGAGGGGCAAGTTTTTATGGAACGGTGCGCGTTCGCGACGTGCGGCCGACGTTGACAGGGCCACTACGCGGCACATCGCTGGTGTGCGCCAAGGGTGGCGTGACAGCGCTGGCGCCGCAGATCGCGCTCGACGTTTCCCTGTCCGAAAATCTGCGAAGCTGGCGCGGTACCGTCGATGCCGGCATCACACAATTTGCAGCGGCCGCGCTGAGAGCGGACCGACTGGGCGCAAAGGCTTCCTTCGCCGGCACCGCCGCGCGGACGACTATCGATATCGAAGCCAGCGCTGATAAGTTGCGCGGCGCCGATTTCCTCGCGGAGTCGGTAAACCTTGACGCGAAAGGCACGGTTGGCGGCGCGGCCCCCGCGATCACTGGCCGCGTCCGTTTTGCCCGTGCAAGCGCAGGCCCGGCGCTGCGCCGATCGATCATAGACAGCGCAAAGGCGTTGAACGGCAGCCCCGTCGGGCCGCTGGCGGAACGCGCGACCGCCGCGATAGCACGGATGATCTCCGATGCCGGCGGAAGTACCGCCTTTGCGCTCACGGGCGAGGGGAAGAATGCACGGATCGAACTGATCGCCCCCGAATTGGCAAGCGCGAGCGGCGCGCGTGTCACCGCCAGTGCCGACAGCAGGATCGCCTATATTTTCGGAAACCCGCAACCCGCGGTCACCATGCTCGGTCGCTGGCGCTTCGCCGGGGGCGATCTTCCGTCAGGATCGTTGGCGCTCGACCGCCGCGCCTACGGGTTGCTCACAGGGGAAGCACGGCTCGACACCTATGGCGCAAAGGGAGCAAGGCTGGGCCTTGCGCCCGTTCGGTTTTCCGGCAACGGCGGTTTCCTTCGCTTCGAGACGACCGCGCAGCTTTCCGGACCGCTGGCCAGCGGCCGTGTCGAGGGACTTCGACTACCGATCGCAGGCGTCCTCGCATCGACGGGTGCACTCGCGCTCCGCGGCGGTTGTTCGCGCATCGGCTTCGATGGAATCGAGGTATCGGGAGTTCGCCTGGGCAGAGCAGGCGTCGATCTGTGCAGCCGACCTGGCGCTCCATTGTTGAGTGCAGGTCCCGGCGGGTTGCGCGGGGTCGTTCATATCCCCGCACTGCACTTGCGCGGTACGAGCGGCGCGTCGCCCTTTGCGCTCGATGCGCGGAACGGCGAGATCGACCTTGCTTCGCGTCGCTGGGCCGTTGCACTTGTCGACGCGCGATTGGGACAGGGCGACAGCACGACGCGCTTCGCCGCGCAGCGGATCGTAGGACGAGCCACACCGCAGGGCATGGCGGGCGAACTCGCAGGCGCGAGCGGCAAGATCGGCGCCGTCCCGCTCAACATGAACGAAATCGACGGCCAGTGGCGCTTGGCGGGCGGAAACTTGACCCTGAACGGCAATCTTGTGCTGACCGATGCCGACCCGGTTGCACGGTTCGAGCCCCTTGTCAGCCGCGATGCGGCCTTGCGTTTCGTCGACGGCGCGATCGAGGCGACCGCCGGATTTAGCGAGCGAGAGTCCGGCACCAGGATTGTCGATGCCGTCATTCAGCACCGGCTGGAGGGCGGCACAGGCGGCGCCGACCTGTTCGTTCGCGATCTGCGCTTCGACGACCGATTCCAGCCCGACCAGCTGACCCATCTGGCGCTAGGGGTCGTCGCGAAGGTGCAGGGCTCCGTCGTCGGCGACGGGCATATTCGCTGGACCCCGGCGGGCGTCACGAGCAACGGCACCTTTGCGGTTGCGAACACGGATCTTGCCGCTGCGTTCGGTCCGGTGACCGGGCTGACCACGACGCTCCGCTTCGACGATCTCATCGGGCTCAAGACTGCGCCGGGTCAAAAAGCTGAAGTCAAACAGATCAACCCCGGCTTTCCGGTTATCGATGGTGAGATCATATATGAGCTGCTCGGCGACAACCGCGTCAGGGTCGAAGGCGGGCGTTGGCCTTTTGCGGGCGGCGAGCTTCTCCTGCATCCGACGACGTTGGACTTCGCGGCCGACAGACCGCGCCGGTTGACGTTCGATGTCGTCGGGGTCGACGCAGCGGTGTTCCTGCAGAATTTCGGGTTCGACAACATCAATGCGACCGGAAAGTTCGACGGAACGCTGCCGGTCGTGTTCGACGGGCTTGGCGGACGGATCGAGAATGGCCGCATCGATGCGCGTGATGGCGGGGGCACGCTCGCCTATGTCGGCGAATTGTCGAATCACAATCTTGGCGTGATTGCCAATTTTGCCTTTGGCGCGCTGCGTTCGCTCAAATATGACGATCTGACGATTGTCCTGAACGGAGACCTCGACGGTGAAATGGTGACTGATATTCGGTTCGGCGGCGTAGGGCAGGGGGAAGGCGCCACGCGCAATTTCCTGACCAACCAGATCGCCAGGATCCCTCTGGTCTTTAACGTGAAGATCACCGGCCCCTTTCGTCAGCTCATCGGGTCGGCAAGGGGATTGTATGACCCGACCGGCTGGATCGCCGACAATCTCGACGAATTGCTGGAGCGGGAAGCTGCCGCAACCAGAGCCGGCACTGTTCAGCCCCCAGAAAGCGAGCCCGTGCAATGACACGATATAGAAATGGAATGCTCAGGCTGACCCTCGGACGGTGGGCGGCGGTGATGATCGGTGCGGCGGCGCTCGGCGGCTGCGTCCAAATCGCAACGCCGGACAAACCGATCGAAATCAACCTGAACATCAACATCCGGCAGGAAATTGCTTTGAAGCTGGATGGCGATGCGAAAAAGCTTATTGAGCAGAATGGCGACATATTCTGAGGTGACAGGAACGATGATGCTGAAACAGTGGAAACCCGCAGGATGGGCAATGGCCGCTATAGCAGCGACGGCCACGTTTGCTCTGGCCGTGCCTTCGGCGATGGCGCAGCGCGATCCGGCTTATGAAGCCGCGCGGTCGGGCGGACAGATCGGAGAGCAGCCGGACGGTTACCTCGGCTTTGTATCGAGCCCGACCCCGGCGGTGCGCGACATGGTCAACGACATCAATATCAAGCGCAAGGCTGCGTATACCAGCGGCGCGCCGGCAGGCAGCACGGTGGCGCAGTTCGCATTCATCACGGGCTGCAACCTGATCGCCAAGACCAGGCCGGGCGAGAAATACAAGGGTCCCGACGGGCAGTGGCTGACCCGCGATGCCGGTGCCCCGGTGCGCGACCCCAACTGCCCCTGATTCTGGAAACGCAAGCGGCCCGCGGGCCGTATATGCCGCCGCGCCCCTAAACGCGGCGGCATTTTTGTGCGCGCGGGGCTCAGGATCATTGTGCACCTGCGTACAAGCATTGACTTCATCGGGCGTCGTTCCTAAACGGGCCGCGCCTTAGGGGTCCCCCGATTTATCGGGCCTTTTTTCGCAGGCAGCGTCGGGATATTCCGGTTCTGTTTCAGGAGGATGGCACAAGATGACGGGGAACGGCAGCGATCCGGAACCAGCTTCGGAGGATTCGCGCCTGGTCTCGCTCGAAGAGCGATTGGACCGGGCCGAAGCCGCAGAAGCAAAACGGACCGCAGTGACCGCCGGACCGGAGACCGATGCGAATTACAAGCTCGGTAATCGTGTACTGGCCGAACTGCTGGGCGGTATCGGTGGCGGCGCGCTGGTCGGTTGGGTGATAGATCGCTTTGCCGGCACCGCACCCTGGGGCCTGTTGGTCGTGCTCTTTCTGGGAGTCATCGTGGCCTTCAGAAACATATTTCGGATTGCGAATATCCGGCCTTCAAAGCCGGATTGAAGCTGGACTTACTGGGATTTAGGCGAGGTATCGCGTGGCGGATCAAGGCAAAGTGGACCCGATGCACCAGTTTGAGGTGCAGAAGATTTTCGACATGTTCCATGTCGGCAATCACGAGGTCGCTTTTACGACCAGTGCGCTCTGGATGATCGTTGCCGGCCTGCTGTTGTGGGCTTTCATGATCGGCGGGATGAAGCGTCAGCTTGTCCCCGGCCGCTGGCAGGTTGCGGTTGAAGGCTTCACCGGTTTTATCACCAACATGATGAATGCGAATATCGGCCCGGAAGGTCGTAAATATACGCCATATGTCTTTTCGCTTTTCATGTTCATCCTGATGCTGAACATCCTGGGTCTCGCCCCGCTCGGCCTGTTCGGCGTTCACCCCTTCACCGTGACGAGCCACTTCACCATTACCGGCTTCCTCGCGATCCTGAGTTTCTCGATCGTGCTGATCGTCGGTTTCTGGCGCCACGGCCTTCATTTCTTCTCGCTCTTCGTGCCGCACGGCACGCCGATCTGGCTGATGTGGCTGATCCCGGTGATCGAACTCGTGTCGTTCCTCGTCCGTCCGTTCAGCCTCGCGCTGCGACTGTTCGTCGCGATGACCGCCGGCCACGTGCTGATGAAGGTATTCGCATCGTTCATCATCGACGGTCTTGCGGCCAGCCCCGTGATTGGTGCTGGCGTCGGTATCCCGAGCATGGCGCTGATGGTCGGGATCAGCGGTCTGGAACTGCTGGTTGCCGGCATTCAGGCTTATGTGTTCGCTCTGCTCACGTCGCTCTATCTGAACGATGCGATCAATCTGCACTGATATTTCAACCGTATAATTTTCGTTTTTCCCAAGGAGTATAAAATGGACGTTCAAGCTGCTTCGCTCATCGGCGCCGGTCTGGCCGCTATCGGTGCCGGTATGGCCGCCATCGGTGTGGGCAACGTGTTCGGAAGCTTCCTCGAAAGCGCGCTGCGCAACCCCGCGGCTGCCGACGGCCAGCAGGGCCGCCTGTTCATCGGCTTTGCGGCCGCCGAACTTCTCGGCCTGCTGTCGTTTCTGATCGCGATCCTGCTGTACCTCAAGGCAGCCTGATTTCGTCTGCGGGGCGGGCCTTTAGGCTCGCCCCGCGGCCATTTTCTTTTGTCGGTCGAGAGTATCCATGCCTCAAATCAGCCAATTCGCTGAAAGCTGGTACGCCGCATCCCAGATTTTCTGGGTGCTGCTGACCTTTGGCTTCGTTTTCCTGGTTATCGGTCGCGGCATGCTGCCGAAGATCGAGGCGACGGTGGACGCCCGCGATCGCAAGGTCGCCGACGATCTGGCGGCAGCGAAGGCCGCCCATTCGGCGGCGGATAACCTCGAAGAAAGCTATCGCCAGCAGAGCGATGCCAGCCGGGTCGCCGCGCAGAAGGCGGTCGCCGACGCGAAAGCCAAGGCTGCACGCGACGCCGAAAAGCGCCTCGCGAAGGTCGATGCCGAACTGGCGGAAAAGCTGACCGCCGCCGAAGCCGACGTCGGCGCGGCGCGCAAGTCTGCGATGGCCGAAATCGAATCTGTAGCTGCGGAAGCGGCGAGTGATCTGGTCGCCAAGCTTTCGGGTGCGAAAGTGGGTGCAGCGGATGCCAAAGCGGCGGTGAAGGCGGTGCTCCATGGCTGATTTCCTGTTCATTCTGTCTGAAGCGGCAGGCGCCGCGACGCACGGTGAGCCGAAGTCGTTCGGGATTATCGACGCAACGGCGTGGGTCTCGATCGCAATGGCGATCTTCATCGCTATTCTGCTGTGGAAGAAGGTGCCCACAATGGTTGCGGGCATGCTCGACAACAAGATTGCCGAGATTTCGAAGCAGCTCGGCGAGGCCGAGCAACTTCGCCTGGAAGCCGAATCGCTGAAGGCCGAATATGAGGCGAAGCTGGCGCGTGCGGCAAAGGAAGCCGACGAGATGCGGGCTCGCGCCGACGCCGAGGCGGAAACGTTGGTCGCGAAGGCCAAGGCCGATGCTACCGCGCTGATCGCACGTCGCAAGCAAATGGCCGAAGACCGTATCGCCGCGGCCGAGGCCAATGCGCTCGCAGAGGTCCGCACTGCCGCTGCCAAGGCAGCGACCGATGCCGCGGCCCGACTGATTGCCGACAAGCATGATGCCAAAGCCGACAAGGCGCTGGTCGACGACGCGATTGCGGCGGTCGCCAAGGCCTGACCGTCCCGAGTTGTCGGAAGCAGGCGCCCGCGGAAATCCGCGGGCGTTTTGCTATATCAATCGCGCGGACGGATCGCGGGCGGTCCCTGTCGGACGCCCGGCGGCGGTTCCATGTGCTTGAACCGCTCGCAGCGCCCGTCGAGCGAAGTATCGATCTTGCCGCCGACAAGAACGAGCAGCCGGATGGATAGCGTCTGCCGGTCGAGCTCATAGGCGATTTCGAAACCACCGCCGTCCGGTGCGGGCGTGATTTCTTCGCCGAGGATGATGATCTGCCCCGACCTTTTGACGGTGTAGCGATCGATACCGCCGCTATCGGAAATCCAGGCCGGCCCTGACCCCGGCCGAACCAACAGCATGAACTTCTCGCTCCCCGGCCGTCCGCGCATCGTGCAGGCATAAGCGTCCAACGACGGCGGACGCGCGGTGTCGAGAGCGAGGAGCATGATAGCCAGGAGCAGGCTGCTCAATCGAAATATCCTCGATGACTGATGGGGTCAGAACCGGATCATGATCCGCCGCGCCAGTGCGGGCGAGATACTGTTCACCATTTGCAGCAGCTTCACCATCCCCGCGTTCACCTCACTTTTACCCGTGCGGATGCCAGCGACGATCTCGGCCGCGCAATCGTGCGCGCTCATCTTTTTCCCGCTGCGACCGGTGGTCATGTTCGTCTCGACGACGGGCGGCAGCGCCTCGATCACGCGGACATTACTGTCTTTCAACAGGTGCCGGATAGCCTGGGTATAGCTGCGTAGCCCGGCCTTGGTCGCACAGTAGATCGACCCGCCGGCGCGTGGTGCGATGGCAAGGCCCGACGTCACGTTGACGATCGCGGCATCGGGCTGGGCGCGAAGCGTCGGCAACAGCCGGGTGCACAGTGCGATCGGTGCGTCGAGGTTGGTACGGATACAATGCACCGCACTGTCCAGCGAGGCGGCGTCTTCCAGCTCATACTCGCTGCCGACCCCGGCATTGTTCACGAGCAGCGCAAGCGGCTTTCCGGCAACGCCGTTCACTACTGCGTCGACGCCGGTGGCCGTGGAAAGATCGCCGGCGATCGTGCCAAAGCCAAGCGCCGCCATCGCCTGCAATTTTTCGGCAGACCGCCCCGTGACGATGACATCGGCGCCCGCACCCTGCAATTGAAGCGCGATCTCTCGCCCGATACCATCGCTCCCCCCCGTGACGAGCGCCAGCTTGCCGCGAACATCCATGAGACCCTCCTTCATTGTTTTGCTGCGCGCACTATGGCGAGTGCCATCGGCATCGCCTACATGCAAAATCATGGCTCGCCCCAACGCTCCCGACCGATTCAATGAAGAGAAATCCGTCTATGTCGTCCGCGGCAGCGGCGACGAAGGCGATCAGCCCGATCTCGAACGCGGCGCCGACGCGATCCGGACCGTCGTGCGCAAGCTGCCAACGCGCCCCGGTGTCTATCGCATGCTCGATGTCCGCGGCGACGTGCTGTACGTCGGCAAGGCGCGCGCGCTCAAGAATCGGGTCGCCAACTATACGCAGGTTGCGCGCCTGCCCCAGCGATTGCAGCGAATGGTTGCGCAGACGCGCGCGATGGAAATCGTCACGACGAACAGCGAGGCAGAGGCGTTGCTGCTCGAGGCGCAGCTGATCAAGCGCTATCGACCGCCCTACAATGTGCTGCTGCGCGACGACAAAAGCTTCCCGTTCATTCTGCTGCGCACCGATCACGACTTTCCGCGCGTCCAGAAGCATCGCGGCGCCCGGCGCGCCAAGGGGCGCTATTACGGACCTTTCGCCAGTGCGGGGTCGGTGCACCGCACCCTCAACGCCCTGCAAAAGACATTCCTGCTGCGAAGCTGTACCGACAGTTTCTTCGCGAACCGATCACGCCCCTGCCTGCTCTACCAGATCCGCCGCTGTTCAGCGCCGTGCGTCGGCCGGATCGACAAGCACGACTACGCCGCGCTGGTTGGCGACGCGCAGGACTTCCTCGAGGGCCGATCGACCGCGGTACAGAAACGCCTCGGCGATGCGATGACGCGGGCGGCCGAGGCAATGGATTTCGAACAGGCCGCGGTGCTGCGCGACCGGCTGAAATCCCTGACCTTCATCCAGGGAAGTCAGTCGGTGCATGCCGACGGACTGGGCGACGCCGATGTCTTTGCGCTCGCGGCAAAGGGTGGCCAGCTCTGCATAGCCGGCTTTTTCATCCGCGGAGGGCAAAATTGGGGGCATCGCAGCTTTTTTCCCGCGCACGTATCGGGCGTGCCGGAGGTCGAAGTGATGGCGAGCTTCCTGATGCAATTTTACGAAGGCGTGCCGCCGCCAAAGCTGGTGCTCGTTGATCGGGAGCCTGCCGAATATGAACTGCTCGCCGAAGCCCTGGGCGAGACCGCAGGCCGCAAGGTGGAGATCAGCGTACCGCAGCGCGGTAACCGCCGTCGCTTGCTGGAACAGGCCATCCGGAACGCCGGCGAAGAGTTGGACCGCCGGCTCGCCGAAAGCAGCACGCAGGCGAAGCTCGGCCGGGATCTTGCCGAGCTCTTTGACCTCGACGATATTCCCAGGCGCATCGAAATCTATGACAACAGCCACATCCAGGGAACCAACGCGCTGGGCGCGATGGTCGTCGCAGGTCCGGAAGGCTGGATCAAGGGCGCCTACCGCAAGTTCAACATCAAGCGCTCGGAGACTCAGCCGGGCGATGATTTCGCGATGATGCGCGAGGTGTTTCAGCGCCGCTTTGCGCGCGCGATCGAGGAAGATCCGGAACGGGTGAAGGGGGAATGGCCCGACCTCGTACTGATCGACGGCGGCAAAGGGCAGGTGTCGGCGGTCGCGGCGGTGTTCGCCGAACTGGGGATCGACGACGTGACCTTCATCGGCGTCGCCAAGGGGCCGGATCGGAACGCGGGTCGCGAAACCTTCTATCACCCCGACGGCCGCGAATTCACGCTGCCGCCGAACAATGCGGTGCTGTTCTATATCCAGCGCCTGCGCGACGAAGCACATCGCTTTGCGATCGGCGCGCACCGGGCGAAGAGGTCGAAAGCGATGGGGGCGTCACCGCTCGACGAGGTTCCGGGCATCGGTCCTTCGCGCAAAAAAGCGCTGCTGATGCACTTCGGCACCGCGCGCGCGATCAGGGGCGCGAGCCTCGAAGACTTGCAAAAGGCGCCGGGGGTCAGCGCCGCGGTCGCCCAGTCAGTGTATGATTTCTACAATCCCGGAAGCTGACGCATGTTGGTTTGCCCTCATGACCTTCCGGGATGACACAGGGGAGAAACACATATGGATTTCGCAGCAATGATGCCGCTCGCGGCAACGCTGGGCGTCACGATCGATGAGGGCAGCAGAGAGCGCGTGGCCGGGAAGCTTCCCGTGCGAGCCGATATCTGCACTGCCGGCAACATCGCCCATGGGGGTACGATCATGGCCTTCGCCGACTGCCTCGGCGCCGTGGGGGCGTTCCTGACTCTCCCCGAGGGGGCCAGTGGAACGACGACGATCGAGAGCAAGACCAACTTTCTCGGCGCGGGCCCGCTCGGCTCGACCCTCGTTGGCGAAGCAACGCCAGTGAAGATCGGCAAGCGCCTGTCGGTTTGGCAGACGCGCATCCGGACCGAGGATGGCGCCGAGGTCGCGCTCGTGACCCAGACGCAGATGGTGCTTTGGCCAGCCTGACCGCCGACGCGATCGTCTGCGCGGTGCGCGCGCACGGCGAACATGGCGCGATTCTGCGTGCGCTGACCCATGAGGCGGGGCTGGTGGCGGGCTATGTCCGTGGCGGTCGCTCGCGCCGATTGCGGCCGATCCTGATGCCGGGCAATCTGGTCGCACTCGAACTGCGGGCACGAACCGAGGAGCAGCTCGCCGGCGCCACAGTGGAAATGCTGGCGAGCCGCGCGCCCCTGCTCGCCGAACCGCTGGCCGCCGCGGCCATCGACTGGGTGACGAACCTGACCGCGGCGACGCTTCCCGAAAGCCAGCCTTATCCGGCGCTTTACGCGGCTTTGTCGGCGGTCCTTGATGCGATCAGCGCGGCGCCTTCGGCGCGGCTGTGGGCGGCCGCGCTGGCGCGATATGAGCTATTATTGCTCGCCGAACTGGGTTTCGGGCTCAATCTTGACGAATGCGTCGTGACCGGTTCGGCCGACGGGCTGGCTTTCATCAGTCCGAAGACGGGCGGCGCGGTGACGGCGGTGGCGGCGGCGGGGTATGAGCGCCGCCTGCTTCGACTCCCGGCCTTCCTGACCGGGCGCGATATCGACCCGTCGCTGCCCGATGTTCTCGACGCCCTTGCGATCACGGAGCATTTTCTTGGCCGCGATCTGCTCGATGGCCGGAACCGCGATCTGATCGAAACCCGCGCGCGTCTGATCGACCGGCTCAACAGGGCAGTTGCGTGACTCGCCGTCGCTCCCTAAGCGGCAGGCGAGACACGAAAGGGCGAAATGGTGCAAATCCTGCTGCTGGCTGGCGACGGTATCGGTCCAGAGATCATGGCGGAGGCCGAGAAAGTGCTCGCGGCGCTGGCTCTTCCGGTGACGCTCGGTCGGGGGCTGGTTGGGGGGGCGGCCTTTGAGGCGAACGGTCACCCGCTGCCGCCCGAGACGCTGACCAAAGCGAAAGCGGCCGATGCCATTCTCTTCGGCGCCGTCGGCGACCCGCGGTTCGACAATGTCGAACGCCATCTGCGGCCCGAACAGGCGATTCTGGGCTTGCGCGCTGAGCTCGGCCTGTTCGCCAATCTGCGCCCGGCCAAGCTCTTCTCCGGCCTGGAAGACAGCTCCGCCCTGCGGCCCGAAGTCGCGTCGGCAATCGACCTGCTGATCGTCCGGGAACTGAATGGCGATGTCTATTTCGGCGAAAAGGGCACGCGGACGACCGCCAAGGGCGAACGCGAGGGCTATGACATCATGTCGTACAGCGAAAGCGAAGTGCGGCGTATCGCCCACGTCGCCTTTCGCGCCGCACGAGGGCGCAAGCAGCGGCTCTGTTCGGTGGACAAGGCCAATGTCCTTGAAACGTCGCAGCTCTGGCGTGACGTGGTGATCGAGGTCGCGGCCGAATATCCCGACGTCGCGCTGAGTCACATGTATGTCGACAATGCCGCGATGCAGTTGGTGCGTAATCCGGGCCAGTTCGACGTGATCGTCACCGGCAACCTGTTCGGCGACATTCTTTCGGATCAGGCGTCGATGTGCGTGGGGTCCATCGGCCTGCTGGCGTCGGCGTCGCTTGGCGCGGGGACGCTCGGGCTGTACGAGCCGATTCATGGCAGCGCGCCGGACATAGCGGGGAAGGGCATCGCCAACCCGCTGGCGATGATCCTGTCGCTGGCCATGCTGCTTCGCCATTCGGGCGGCGATGAAGCAAGCGCGGCGCGGATCGAGGCGGCGGTGGCCAGCGTGCTGGCCGACGGTTGCCGCGGCGCCGACCTTGGCGGGAGTATGGGTACGGCGGCGCTCGGAAACGCAGTTGTGGCAGCTTTGAACGGACAGGACAGATGAAGAAGACGACAGGTTTCGATCGCAGCACGACAAAGAAGTGGCACGCCGCGACGCAGGCGGTGCGTGGCGGCACCTGGCGCAGCGAGCATGGCGAGACGTCGGAAGCGTTGTTCCTGACCTCGGGCTACAGCTACGACAATGCAGAGAGCGTTGCGGCGCGTTTCAGCGGTGAAGAGCAGGGCATGACCTATTCGCGCCTGCAGAACCCGACGGTGGCGATGCTCGAAGAGCGGATCGCGCTGATCGAGGGAGCCGAAGCGTGCCGCGTTCAATCGAGCGGCATGGCCGCGATGACGACGGCGCTACTGTCTCAATTGTCGGCAGGCGATCATATCGTGTCGGCAAAGGCCGCTTTCGGATCGTGTCGCTGGCTCGTCGACACCCTGTGTCCGCGCTTCGGGATCGAATCGACCGTGGTCGAGGGGAGCGATAATGCCGCCTGGGAGCGGGCGATCCGCCCCAACACCAAGGTCTTTTTCTTCGAGACCCCCGCCAATCCGACCCTCGACATCGTCGATATGGCCTATGTCTGCGGCCTGGCCAAAGCCCACGGCATCACCAGCGTCGTCGACAACGCCTTCGCGACCGCCGTGCTCCAGCGCCCGCTCGAGTTCGGCGCCGATGTCGTCGCCTATTCCGCGACCAAGCTGATGGAAGGGCAGGGGCGCGTCCTCGCGGGAGCAGTCTGCGGTACCGAGAAGTTCATGAACGAGGTTTTGCTGCCGTTTCAGCGCAACACCGGCCCCAACCTGTCCCCGTTCAACGCCTGGGTGGTCCTGAAAGGCCTCGAAACGTTGCAATTGCGCGCCCAGCGCCAGTCGGAGAATGCGCTCGCGGTTGGCCAGGCGATCGAAGGGCGCGTCGCGCGGATGCTGCATCCCGGCCTTGCCAGCCATCCCCAATATGAACTGGCGTCGCGCCAGATGGACGCTTGCGGTCCGATCTTCGCCTTCGAACTGCCCGGTGGCGCTGCGCAGGCGATGGCGTTCCTGAACGCACTCGAACTGGTGGATATCAGCAATAATATCGGCGATTCGCGTAGCCTCTGCTGCCACCCGTGGACGACCACCCATTATGGGGTCAGCCCCGACGTGCGGCTCGACATGGGGGTCGGCGAGGGATTGCTGCGTATCAATATCGGACTGGAAGACCCCCGTGACGTTATCGCCGATCTGGACCAGGCATTGACCAGGGTCGGGCTTTGAGCGACGCTATGAGCGTGATGATCGACTCCTTTTTCCCTTTTGCGGCAACCACGGGTTCGATCACCGTTCGCGTTTCGGTGAGCTATCTTCCCGAACAATCGCATCCTTCGCTCGGTCGCTGGTTCTGGGCCTATCATGTCCGGGTCGAAAATCATGGTCCGGTCGCCGCACAACTGCTGACCCGCCACTGGAGGATCAGCGACGGGCGCGGACAGGTCAGCGAAGTCGAGGGCGAAGGCGTTGTTGGCGAACAGCCGCTGATCCCGCCCGGCGGCGCATTCGATTACGTCTCGGGCTGTCCGCTTCCGACACCGGAAGGTTCCATGGTCGGCAGCTATACGATGGAGATGGGTGACGGATCCCAGACCCTGGTCGCGATTCCGCACTTTCCGCTCGTGGCGCCTGCGACAGCGTCATGAAGCGCACGCACCTGCCCCTGAACGCGCTTCGCGTCTTCGACGCCGCTGCCCGGCACCTGAGCTTCACCCGTGCCGCCGATGAGCTGGCCGTCACACCCGCCGCCGTGGGTCAGCAAATCCGCGCGCTGGAGGATATGCTGGGTGTCGTACTCTTTCGCCGAACGCCGAAGGGGCTCGAATTGACCGGTGAGGCGAATGCCGGACTGGATGCATTGCGGCAGGGGTTTCTTCAGTTCGAGGAATCGGTCCGCGCGATGCAGGCGGGGCAGTCTTCGCAGTCGCTGACGATCGCCGCGCCGCGCGATCTGACCGCCAAATGGCTGGCGCCGCGGCTGGCACGATATAGTCAGCAGGCGCCTGACGTCCGATTCACGCTGGTATCGGCCGACAGCGGCATCGATTTCACCGAAGCGAACCTCGATCTCGCGATCTTCTGGACCGACGGGACCGGCGAGCATGAGGGCGTGCAGCTCGCCGAGCCGACAATGGTAACGGTCGGTGGCCCGGGAACGGTGAGCGATACGCGGATCGCCTGGCCCGGCTGCCCGGTCGAAGAGGGCGAGCCGGCTTTGCGGCTGGGCGATGCGGGGCTGGCGATCGACGCGGCGGCCAATGGCCTCGGTCAGGCAAATGTCCCGGCGATGCTTGCCGAAGCAGACATTGCCGCAGGCCGCGTTCGCCTGATGCGCGAGGCCTTCGCCGTGAAGCGCGGCTACTGGCTTGTCGCGCCGTTGCCGCAATGGCGACAGGCAAAGGTCAAGGCGCTGGTCGCTGCGCTAACCGCCTGATCCTGCTTCGCGGCGAGCGCCAGCAACCGTGTAACCAGTCCGACCAGCATTACGGTGTCAACATTGGCTGCGGGGTTGTTCCAGCTTACCGTGACGACGAACCATTTTCCGTCCGATTTGCGCTCGCCCAGCAAACTCATCGACAAGACGCCGTTCTCCGAGCCGCCCTTATATCCAAGGTAGCGCCACGGTTCGGCCGCCAGCGGGCCGACGCCGTTGTTGATCGCCATCGCGGCCATTGCCTGTTTCGATCCGCGCGCACGGACGTCGACCATCAAGCGCGCAACGTCGTTTGGTGATGCAAACCACTCCAAACTATCAATAAACCGCGGTCCGGCCCGAAAGCTGACGCCGTCAACATTGCTCAGCACGAACCGGTTCCGGTTTTGATCGATCAGCGCGCGCTGCGCATCGTCGTCGCCTTTCATAAAGGCATCGCGCAGAGCCGCGAAATTACCGCCCTTGAGCGCAAAGGCTTCAACCGTGGTCAGGAAGGGAATGTTTCGCGACGGGTCCGCGTGGCCAGAGGCTCGCATTCTCCGTTCGATCCGTTCCCGCCCCAACAGGTGAATCAGCGTATCGGCCGCGCCATTATCGCTGACAGATATCATCCAGTTTGCAAGGGTTTGCAGCGTGACCTGCGTATCCGTTGGCCAGTTTGCGGTCGCTACGGACGAAAAGCTGGGGTGGGAGAGGGGGACGACGTCGGTCCATTGGCGCTCTCCTGCCGCGATTTGCGCGGCCAGTTCGTCCAGAACATAGAGTTTGAACGTCGATGCGGTCGCGAATTGCACGTCCGCATTGGCCGCGGCGACCGGACGAAAGGCATTGCCGTCGATTTCGGCCACGAGAAAGCCGGCACGGCCCGGAAGCGCGGCGATCTCTTCAGCGACCTGCTGCAGGCTGTCCTGCGCCCTTACTACGCCCGTCAGGCGCAATCCTGTCACCTGTTCTCCAGGCGTATCGGCAACGTCCAGCGTCACGCTGGCGAAACCCTTTTCGAAGCGGAGTTCGAGTGTCCCGGACAGACCATCGGCCGAAACCGCCTTCTCGACGGCTATGGCACGGCCATATTGGGCGATCAGCGAAGCGTTCATCGCCTTGAACTGCGCCTCGGGGATGGCGGCCTGAAAGCTCGGGGCAAAATAGTCGGCGAATGCAATGTTGCCATTGATAACATCGACCAGTTGCGCGGCTCTGCGTTCGAATATTGTCGCGGGAAGCGCCCGATCCCCGGACGTCTGCGCCGAAACCGTGACCGGCACCTGCATCATCAACAGGCCCGCCGCGATGCCGATCCGCCAGATTCCGCCCATATCCGCCTCCTCAGGCGTCGATTGCAGCCTCGTCGAGGCTTGCGGCATTGGCCTGGATGAACTGGAACCGGTGCTCGGGATGCTTGCCCATCAACCGGTCCACCAGATCCTTGACCTGGTGCCGCTCTTCATATTCCTGCGGCAAGGTAACCCGCAGCATACTGCGGGTTGCGGGGTCCATCGTCGTTTCCTTGAGCTGGTTCGGGTTCATCTCGCCGAGCCCCTTGAAGCGACCGACATCGACCCGCTTCCCCTTGAACACTGTGGCTTCCAGTTCGGCGCGATGCGCGTCGTCGCGAGCATAGGCCGACGTTGCGCCGGCGGTGAGGCGATAGAGCGGCGGCTGAGCAAGGTAAACATGCCCCTCGCGTACGATATCCGGCATCTCCTGGAAGAAGAATGTCATCAAAAGCGTCGCAATGTGAGCGCCGTCAACATCGGCGTCGGTCATGATCACGATCTTTTCGTAGCGCAGCCGGTCCGCGTCGCAATCCTTGCGCATTCCGCAGCCCAGTGCGAGCGCCAGATCGGCGATTTCCTGGTTCGCGCGGATCTTGTCGGCGCTGGCGCTCGCGACATTGAGGATTTTGCCGCGGATCGGGAGAATCGCCTGTGTCTTGCGGTCGCGTGCCTGCTTGGCGCTTCCGCCTGCGCTGTCGCCCTCGACAATAAATAATTCAGTACCTTCCGGACCATCATTGGCACAGTCTGTCAGTTTTCCGGGCAGGCGCAGCTTGCGACCGCTGGTGGCGGTCTTGCGCTTCACCTCGCGTTCGGCCTTGCGCTTGAGGCGCTCGTCCATCCGGTCGAGGATCAAGCCGAGCAACGCGCGGCCACGATCCATATTGTCCGACAGAAAATGGTCGAAATGGTCGCGCACCGCATTTTCGGTCAGCCGTGCGGCTTCGGGGCTTGAAAGCCGGTCCTTGGTCTGGCTCTGGAACTGCGGGTCGCGGATGAACACCGACAACATCATCTCGCCGCCGTTGAAAACATCTTCGGCGGTGATCTGCGCCGCCTTCTTCTGACCGACAAGCTCGCCAAACGCCCGCAGCCCCTTGGTGAGCGCCGCGCGCAGGCCGGCCTCGTGCGTTCCGCCGGCGGGGGTCGGAATGGTGTTGCAATACCAGCTGTAGCTGCCGTCAGACCAGAGCGGCCAGGCAATCGCCCACTCGGCCCGCCCCTGATCGCCTGAAAAATCCTGACGGCCGACAAAAGGCTCTGCGGTCGCGCATTCACGGGTCCCGATCTGGTCTTTCAGATGATCGGCAAGACCGCCGGGAAACTGAAACACCGCCTCGGCGGGGGTGTCGTCCCCGATCAGTTCGGGCGAACATTTCCAGCGAATCTCGACGCCGGCAAAGAGATAGGCCTTCGACCGTGCCAAACGATAGAGCCGCTGCGGCTTGAAGCGACCATGCTCCCCAAAGATCGCGACATCGGGAACGAAGGAGACGCTGGTCCCGCGTCGATTGGGCGTCGATCCCAGTTCTTCGAGCGGGCCCTGCGGCAGGCCACGAGAAAAAGATTGCCGATACAGTTGCTTGGAGCGCGCAACTTCGATCACGGTTTCACTCGAAAGCGCGTTGACGACGCTGATGCCGACGCCGTGAAGGCCGCCCGACGTGGCGTAGGCCTTGCCTTCGAACTTGCCGCCCGAGTGCAGCATCGTCAAAATGACTTCGAGGGCCGATTTTCCCGGAAATTTTGGATGGGGGTCGACCGGCATGCCGCGCCCGTTGTCGATCACGGTCAACCGGTTGCCGACGTCGAGCGTGATCTCGATCCGCGTCGCGTGGCCGGCGACGGCTTCGTCCATGCTGTTGTCGATCACTTCGGCGGCGAGATGGTGTAGCGCGCGTTCGTCGGTCCCGCCGATATACATGCCGGGGCGGCGGCGAACGGGCTCGAGCCCTTCGAGCACCTCGATCTGCGAGGCGTTGTAGCTTTCGGTCGCGGGCTGATTGCTGTCGAACAAATCGTGACTCATGCTCAGGCTATAGGAGGCGCCGAAGGGGGGTGGCAAGCGCGGTTTTTGCGGCGTCATCGGGGCATCCGGTGCAATCAGCTCGTCCCGTTTTTGGCACCATGGCGAAACTTGCTTCGACACCGCGTGTTTCTCGGCCGGCTGTAAAGCCACTCAAAAAGCGGAGAAAAATAATGAAATTCGTATCTCTCCTCGTCGCTTCGGCGACCTCCATGCTGGCTGTGCCGGCGATGGCGCAGGAAAACCGCGATACCACGCGGGATTTCAACGGACCTTACATATCAATCGGCGGCGGCGGGACCCTTCAGGGCAGCGATCGCGGCGAGACACTGGTGTTCGACACCAACCGCGACGGCACCTTTGGCGACACCGTCACCACATCGGGCGGAGCGAACGCCTTTTCTCCAGGCTTTTGCAACGGCGCCGCGACCGGCACGGCGAACCTTGGCTGCCGCAACGATCGCGATGCTCCCGAATTCTTCGGTCGCCTCGGCTATGATCGGCGGATGGGCAATATCGTCGTCGGCGCCGTGATCGAGGGCGGTCACAGCGTCGCCCGCGATAGCGTCAGCGGTTTCTCCACGACACCAGCCAGCTATACGATGACCCGCGAGGCCGACTATCAAGCGAGCGCCCGCTTGCGGGCCGGCTATACGCCCGGGGGCGGCGCGTTGTTCTATGTCACGGGCGGCGGCGCCTATGCGAAGCTCGACAACAGGTTCGCGACAACCAACACCGCCAACAGCTTCGCCGACAACGGCCGGACAAACGCCTGGGGCTATGCCGCAGGGGGCGGTGCCGAGTTGATGGTCACGAACAACATCGGCATCGGGCTCGAGTATCTTTACACCGATGTGAAGGACAAGGATTATGTCGTGAACGTCGGTGCGGGCACCGCGGCGCCAACCAATCCGTTCCTGCTGAATGGCGGTGGCACCGATATTCAGCGCAGCGATCCGCATTTTCGGACGCACAGCGTTCGCGGGACTCTCAGCTTCCGCTTCTAACCTCCTGGAACGCGGGAAGGGAGGTGCCGGACCTGCGGGTCCGGCACCTTCCGCCTATTGCTGGGGCGCCGGAAAGATCGCGAAATTGCCGTTCGCGCTGCTCACCAGCTTGCCGTCCTGATAAAGCCGCGCGTCGATGTTGGCGACGCGCTTGCCACGATGAAGCACCTCGGCTTCGCAGGTCAGGCGCCCTTCGACGACGCGGACATGATAGTTGAACTTGATCTCGAGCGTCGCGCACCATTCGCCGTCGGGCAGCAAGCTGGTGATCGCACCGCCCATCGCCGAATCTGCCAGCGAATAAGCGACGCCGCCATGCGCGGCGCCCTGCGGATTGAAATGCCGCTCACGCTCGACATCGATCGCCATGACGCAGTGACCCTCGCCACGCTCGACCAGCTCAAGGCCAAGCGTGCGCGCGAAGTGGAAATCCTGCCCGAAGGGCTTCAACGGACCCGCGGGCCGCCAAAAGGCGGAGGCGGGGGCGGGCGGCGTGTGCCGCGCGGCAACTGGGCCTGATAGGCCCGCCCGCAATGCTCGACGCAGTAAGGAAAGCCAGGATTCACCGCGACACCACAAAAGTGGAAGTCGGGCTCGCCGGGGTGCCCCATCGGCCAGCGGCAGATGCGATCGTTGAGATCGAGCAGACTGGTCTTGTCGGCAATCTCGGGGCTGGGCTTTGCGGGGACCAGGCGGCGCGGCGGCGCGGGCGGGATCGGCGCCTGCTGATCGCCGGGGCCCTGCCGGATAAAGCCGCCCGGGCCGATCGACACGATGCGCGGTGCATCGGGCTTCGGCGCGGCTTCGACCCCGTCTTCGTTCGACGGTTCCACAGCCGGCTTCGGATCGGGCTTCGGTGCCGGCGCAATCGGGCGCGGTGCGGCGGGGGCAGCAGCACGCGGTGCCTGAATTGGCGAGGCAGGCTTCGGTGCGGCGGGCGCCTTTGGCGGCTTGGAGACCTTGTCGGTCGCCTTCACCGGCGACGGCCGCGATTTCAGACCCAGGCGATGCGCCTTGCCAATCACCGCGTTGCGGCTGACGCCGCCCAGTTCATCGGCGATCTGGCTTGCGGTCAGGCCCTTTTCCCACATGCTGCGCAATTGTTCGATGCGCTCATCGGTCCATGACATTATTTCATTCCTCATCATTCACGCAGCGGGCGGCCCGGCGATCCCGAAAGAACCGCGTAACGACTGCCCAGCTTGCGGTAAGATCGGGGAGGCGATAGGCGAGAACGCCATGAACGACCAGCCCCAAATTTCGTACCCCGACTCGGCAAATTCCGCAGTTGCTCCGGCATTTGCCGAACCCGGCGTTCCGCAAATCCGCGCACTGAACGTGCCCGGCCTTCAGGCCCTATATGTCAAGGAGGTGCGACGCTTTTTCAAGGTGCAGCTCCAAACAATCTGGGCGCCGGCCATCACGACGCTCCTTTTCCTGGTGATATTCACCGTCGCGCTCGGCGGCGCGGGGCGCACGGTCATCGGCGTGCCGTTCGCCGATTTCATCGCCCCGGGGCTGATCATGATGGCCATGTTGCAGAACAGCTTCGCCAATTCGAGCTTTTCGCTGCTCGTCGGCAAGATTCAGGGCACCATCGTCGATTACCTGATGCCGCCGCTGGCTGTGGGCGAACTGATCATCGCACTGATCGGCGCCGCGATCACCAGGGCCGTCCTCGTCGGAAGCGCGCTGTGGCTTGCCATGCTGTTCTGGCCCGGCGTCCATGTCGCCCCGGATCATCTGTGGGCCGTCGCCCTGTTCGGCATCCTCGGCGCCATGATGCTCGGCTTCCTTGGCCTCATCACGTCGGTATGGGCTGAAAAGTTCGATCATGCCGCGGCGGTGACCAATTTCGTCGTGACGCCGCTCGCTCTGCTTTCGGGCACCTTCTATTCGATCGACCGGCTGGCGCCGTGGTTTCAGGCGGTCGCGCATGCGAACCCGGTTTATTACGCCATCATGGGGTTTCGCTACGGCTTCATCGGAACGGTCGATTCGACGATCGACAGTCCGGTTCTGATCGCCGCATTGTTCCTGATCGCGATGAATGCCATTCTGGGCATCGTCACCTATCGCCTGCTCGCGTCGGGGTGGAAATTGAAAGCCTGATCGTCAGTGACGGTGGATTGAACGGACGCGGTAACGGCCTTTCACCATCCCGTCGAACATCGCGTCGATCTGTGGATGGTCGACGGGGCCATGCTCGGCATCGCTTACCAGATTCTGCTGGCTGACGTAGGCGATGTACGACGAATCCTCGTTTTCGGCGAGCAGATGGTAATAGGGCTGCTCCTTCGCCGGGCGGATGTCGGCCGGGATTGCTTCATACCATTCTTCGCTGTTCGCAAAGACGGGGTCGACGTCGAAAACCACGCCGCGAAAATCGAACATTCGGTGGCGGACGATGTCGCCCGGCGCAAAACGCGCGCGCTCGATCAGCGGTGCCGCGACGTGCGGCGGGATCGAATCCTTGAAACTGGGAGAGGTTTTTGGCGTCATATCGTCAATCTATGGCTATTTACGCCCGTTTCAAGTCCGTTACATTCACACCCGACCGCGGCCACCCGAATCCCGGGTGTGATCATGGTTACAGAAGCGTTCGCCGACGGGGTTAGCTTGCCCGCGGCTACTTGCATTGGCGGGCCCGCCTTGATCCAGGGGAGACGCATTTCATGACCGACGCACCTTCAAACAATCTGCCGCCCGTCGCCGCGGGCATAGTCCAACGGGCGAAAGACATCCTGTTCAAACCCAAAGAGACGTGGCCGGTCATCGCGGCCGAGCCGGCGACGACGCAGTCGATCTATATTCCCTATGTCCTGCTTCTTGCCGCAATCGGTCCGATCGCCCAGTTCATCGGCGGGCAGGTCTTCGGCATTACCGTCTTCAGCGTGACCTACCATCCACCGTTGATGGGGGCGCTGGTATCCGCCGTTCTGGGTTACGGGCTGGCGCTTGTGACCGTGTTTCTGCTGGCCCTCGTCATCGACGCCCTTGCGCCGAATTTCGGCGGACAAAAGGACCAGATTCAGGCGCTGAAGGTTGCGGCCTATTCCGGCACCGCAGGATGGGTAGCCGGCATTTTCGGGCTGATTCCCGCACTGAGCCTGATCGGTGCGCTGATCGGTTTGTATGGCCTCTATCTTCTCTATCTGGGCTTGCCGGTGCTGATGAAAGTGCCGCAGGACAAGGCGCTCGGCTACACGGTCGTCGTGGTGATCGTCGCGATCGTGCTGTTCGTCATCGCCGGCATGGTGGTCGGCGCGCTGGCCGCCCCTTCGCTGCTTACCATACGGGGATAATATCCGTTGTCCGGCTGCCCCGGCGCGATGCCGGGGCGGTTGCCCAAGCAACGCCGCTGCCACGGACCCCGTATCCGTCAGGTCGGGGGTACCCGGACGCGGTCTTGGAATGATCAAAGCCCGGGCGCGTCGATGGTGACGCGCCCGGGCTTTGGATATGGATTGTCGGGTCTTCGAAAATCAGGCGAACTTGAACTTCACCGTTGTGCGCCGACGAGTCCGCATGGCGCCGCCAACAAGCCCAAAACCCATCAGCATCATCGCCCAGGTCGCAGGCTCGGGGACCGCACCATTGACCGGACCCGGAACCGAGTAGGGCGTGACATTGGTCAGGTTGCCATTCCCGATGTTGACATAGCCGCTCATGACGGGCGACCCATAGGGATTGGCTTCCGAAACGACCGTAAGCGTGCCGCCGTTGAGCTGGAACAGATAGTTCGCGCCCTCGAAGTTAAAGGTCGTGTTAAAGAAGAAGCCGTTGAACTTGCCCTTGTTGTACTGGATCATCGCATTCGGATCGTCAGCCAACGTAAACGTGATATCGCCGAAATTGAACTTGAAGGCGTCGGCCGCCGGAATGTTCGCGATATCGGCTATGCTGCTGAACATGACGTTCTGGAAGTTCGGCGGGGAACTCGTGGGAACAAGGTCGGCATCATAGACGAAGTTTCCGGTGAACTGCTGCCCCTGAAAATAGGGATTGCGCAGCGGATCCTTGACGTTGGCATCGCCGTTGTGAATCCCCGCGGAAAAATTCGCCTGCACGTACGACGCGGCGTGCGCGGTGGTGGTAGTGAGCAGCAACAAGGTTGCCGTTGCGAACGAGCGTAGCATGTAAATTCCCCCATGATGATCGATCATCCCAGATTCAACCGAATTGGAGGAATGATTCGAGGCTCGGCCCTTGCCAGCCAAAGTTAAGATAAGCAAAGTTTTGTTAAGTCTCGAAGACGGGAAACCACAACTTGTCCCGTTGTGAGACAGCGCGCGGGTGATGGAGAAGACAAAGGCCGGCGATGCGAACATCGTTGGTTGCATCGGTCAGTTCGCAGCCGTGACGATCATGATGCATTGCCCACCATTTTACCGATCGTAATCGGAACGCAGCCGCGCGTACGAAGCATACCTGCCGGGGCGTGTGGAACGAGCGGCCCGGATTAACGAGACGGCGACAAGGCGAAGGCGTCGTGAGCGGTACCGGCGGCGAAGACAGCCAGCGGGTCGAAACACCGGCTTTTTCAGGTCGCTACAGAAAGAAAATGGAGGAGAGTGAGGGATTCGAACCCTCGGTACCGTTGCCGGCACTTCGCATTTCGAGTGCGACGCTTTCGACCACTCAGCCAACTCTCCTCGCTGAGAGGAGACGCCCCTAGCGGTGGCTCGCGAGACTTGCAACCCTCTCGTCACAAATTCGCGACCCGCCGCCATTGTGGACCATTTATCAGGGCTTGTCGGTTTCCCACCAATAGGGCTGGCGCTTGCGATTGCCCGTCTCGACCTCGTTCATCGTCAGCGGGTCATAGAGTCGTCCGCCCAGCATGACGCGATGGATCTTCTCGGTGTTTCGGATGTCCTGCGTCGGATCGGCATCGAGAATGAGCAGATCCGCAAGCTTGCCTGCCTCGAGAGATCCGACATCCTTCGCATAGCCCAGCGACGTGGCCGGCATGATCGTGGCCGCGCGGAGCGCATCGATATTGCTCCACCCCCCGCGAACGAAGGACCATATCTCCCAATGCGCGCCGAGCCCCGCCTGCTGTCCGTGCGCACCGATCGACACCATGCGTCCGGTATCGGCAATCTTTTTGGCCTCGCGAGCATTGTCGTCGTCGACATAGTCGCTTTCGGGCGCGATCACGCGGCGCTTGTTGTTGGCGGCCAGTTCGACCGGTGGTGCGTGACGCGACAGGATCGGTTGCTCCCAGACATTGCTATGGGCCCGCCAGTAGGGATCGCCCGCCGGTCCGCCATAAGTAACGACGAGGGTCGGCGTATAATTGGTCTTGGTCTGCCCCCAAAGCTGGACCAGATCCTTGTAGAAGGTGTGGAGCGGGATGTTGTGCTCGACCGTCGAATTGCCATCCTGGATCAGCGTCAGGTCCATCGTGTAGAGCGATCCGCCCTCGGGCACGACTTCCATGCCTTCTTCCTGCGCGGCGCGCACGATCATCTGGCGCTGTTCGCGTCGTGGCTGGTTGTAATTCTTCACGCTGTGCGCACCCTGCGCCTTCAGGCGGCGGACATGTGCAAGCGCGTCTTCATAGCCGTCGATCTCGGCATAGATGCCCGCGGCCTTCGCGCCATAGATCACCTCGCCGGTCGAGAAGATGCGGGGTGCGAGGATCAGTCCTGCACGCTGCATCTCGGACGACACGAAGATTTCGGACGCGCGCGAGGAGGGATTGTGGCTCGTCGTCGTGCCCATCGCGAGGTTGACGATTTCCGACCAGTTTTGCTGCGGAACGAGTTCGTCGTCACCGTGCGGACCGTGCGCGTGCGCGTCGACGAAGCCCGGAACGATCGTCTTGCCGGTCGCGTCGATCGTTACGGCGCCTGCCGGAACCGTGATCGCGCCGGCGGGACCGACCGCCGTGATCCGATCGCCGTCGATCAGGATCGCGCCATTCTCGATAATACCGCCATCGCCATCTGCCATGGTGACGATCTTCGCGCCCGTGACGACGACGATGCCTTTATGCTTCGCGGCCGACTGGGGCATCGATAGCGAAACCCCGCTCGTCGGCGGGCTGAATTTTGCGGGTTTGCCGTCGCCTGCGGGAGCGGAGGCAAAGAATTGTCCGAGATCGGCGCTGAACAGGGTGGGGCCGCGCGTCCAATGAAGCCGTTTCCCACCGTCCGACCAGTGCATATAGTCGGCACCGCTATCGCTGACGCGGGTAACCGGCATCGCGCCGCCGGACATCGACAGCGACACATCCTGACCGCCCGGCATCAACGGCGTGACATAGGCGTCGTAATTCTGGCGGAAAGCAAGCGTGCGGCCGTCAGGCGACACTTCATAGTCGCTGACCAGTTCGCCGCTCGCATGGACGCGCCTGTCCTGACCCTGAAGATCGGTGCTGACGAGCTGGTTCTTGCCATCGGCGGCCGCGATCATGAAAACGCGATCGCTTGTCGCGCCGAACTGCGGCTTGGCGCCATTGTCGCTTACCCGCTCGGCAGGGCCGCCCGTCGCCGCGACGCGGTAGATTCCGGGATTTTCGCCCCAGCGTTCGGACCGCAATCCACCGCCCGCGCGCTTTTCAAATGCGACAATCCTGCCGTCGGGGGAAAAGCGCGGCTCGGCATAGTGGCCGGGCGTGGCGGTCAGCTTGCGCGAAGCGCCGCCACCGCCGCCGACGATATGAATTTCGCCGAGCCCGGCGTCGGTCCAGCGAACGAAAACGATCTGCTTGCCGTCGCGCGACCAGCTTGGCCACAGCTCGAACCCGTCGTCCTTCGCGGTGGTCAGCCGCCGTGCAACGCCGCCCGTTGCCGGCTTGAGCCATAGTTTGCCGAGCGTTTCGAAGACGACGCTGCGGCCGTCAGGCGACACTTCGGCCCAGCGCGGCATCTTCGTGTCAAAGCTGTCGGGCGCAACCTCCACGGTCGGATGGGTCGCATCGATGACCACCCGATCGTCGTTCACGCTGAAGGGAATGATCCGTGCCGCACCGCCATCGGCACCGACCCGGCGAAGCTTTCCGCCCGCCCAGAAGACGATCTCGCGGCTGTCGGGAGTCCAGCTCATGTTCGGGTAGACGCCGGTCACGGCCCAGGTTTCCTGCACATCCTGGTCGAGGGCGTCATAAACCTTCCTGTCCGTGCCCGACGCGAGATCCTTGACATACAGCTTGGACTGCGTGCCCTCGCGCCTCACGTACGCAAGCTTCTTTCCGTCAGGCGAGGGCGAAGGTCGCACCGCGCCGCCGGCCCCCGAAGCGACCGTGGTGACCTCGCCATTGTTCAGGTCATAGCGTTCGATGTGAAACAGGTCGGTGTTGCTGTCCTGTGCATATTCGAAAATCGGCCCCGGCGTGACGTTGCGGGTATAATAGACACCCTTGCCGTCGGGCGCGAAGGTCGGTTCGCCCAGTTCCTTTTGATGACGCTCGTTCGGTTTCTTGACGAGCGGGACGCCGGCGCCGCCCGAGATGTGGTACATCCACACCTCGCCGGTTCCCAGCGAGCGACCGGTCGTGAAATGCTTTTTCGCGACGATGAACTGCCCGTCGGGGCTCCAGCTCGGCTGGTTGAGGAGGCGGAACTCCTCCTTCGACAACTGGCGCTTGTCGCTTCCGTCGCGCTTCATCAGCCAGATATTGTCTCCGCCGCCGCGATCGGAGACGAAGGCGATACGAGTCCCGTCGGGCGAGAAACGCGGCTGATGCTCATAGGCGAGGCCTTCCGCGATGCGCGTCGGGGTGCCTCCCTCGATCGGCATCGTGTAGATGTCACCGAGCAGGTCGAACGCGATCGTGCGACCGTCGGGCGCGACATCGACGTTCATCCAGCTCCCTTCGTCGACCGCGATCGGTACCTTGTGCGTGGTCATGCCCGGCGGTGCGTTGACGTCCCATTTCGGGGATTTCGTGTCCGGAGTGCCAGCCTCGGGCGCCGCCTGTGCCCAAACCGAAGTCGAGCAGGACAAAGCCGCCGCGAGGGCGAGAGCAAAGCGCGCCATGATATTATCCCCTGTTGCAATGTGTGACGACCATATGATCTGGGTGCGCACATGCAAGCGGAGGCTTTCGATGAAGGCGCTGGCGGGGTCGACAAGCGGCTGCTAGCCCGAAGGAAAATGGGAGAAACGAAACGTGCCTTTGACCGGAATTCGCGTCCTCGATTTCGGCCGCTATATCGCCGGCCCCTATCTGGGCGCCTTGTTCGCCGACTATGGTGCCGATGTCATCCGCATCGAAGCGCCAGAGGGAAATGAGGATCGCTTTTCGGTTCCTGTCGTCCCCGATGGATCGGGCGCGATGTTCCTGCAAATGAACCGCGGAAAGCGCGGCCTGACTCTGAAACCCGGTAGCCCGGAGGGCAGGGAAATCGTGCGGCGGCTGGTGTGCACGGCCGACGTCGTCATCGCGAACATGCCCGATGACGCGCTGGAAAAGCTCGGGCTCGATTATCCGACATTGTCCGCCCTCCGTCCCGAAATCATCCTCGTGACGGCGTCAGCCTTCGGCAACGATGGACCGCTCGCGCGACATGTCGGATTCGACGCGGTGGGGCAGGCGATGTCTGGCGCCGTGGTGATTGGCGGCAGCGATGGAACGCCGGCGCGGGCACAGGTCAATTACGTCGATTTCACCACGGCGCTGCACTGCGCCTTTGGCGTCATGCTGGCACTGCGCGAACGCGATCGGACGGGCAGGGGCCAGCGGGTGTCGGGCTCGCTGCTCGGCAGCGCGCTGGCCATCACGAACAGCCTGACGATAGACCATGCGATGAACGACATCGATCGCGGCATGATGGGCAATCGATCCTTCAGCTCGGCACCGACCGATATCTTCGCCACGCGCGACGGGTGGATCATGACGCAGGTCGTGAGCAACCCGATCTTCGCCCGCTGGGCGCGGCTGGTGGGACGTCCCGAATTGATCGACGACCCCCGCTTTGCTTCCGACATCCTGCGCGGCGAAAATGGCGCGGAACTGAGCGCGATCATGGCGGACTGGTGCACGGATCGAACCAATGCGCAGGCGCTTGCCGAACTGGGCGACGGCCGGGTTCCCGCCGGCGCGGTGCTGCGATCGTCAGAGGCATTGTCGCACCCGCAGGTTGCGGCGACGGGACTTGCCGAACCGATGGACTATCCGTCCGCGGCGACGCCGGCTCCCGTCGTGCGCGCGCCGATCACCTTGTCGGCGAGCGCCAAGGTTCCGCTGGCGCCCGCGCCGCAGGTGGGGGAACATGCCGATGCGATCCTCGCCGAGCTTGGTTATGATGCGGCCGCGATTTCGGCTTTGCGCGCTGACAGGATTATTTGACGCCCGCCCGCTGGACGAACCGGTTCGCCACGATTAAGTACCGGTCAGTATACAATTTAGCGCAGGAGTTCGCGATGACCGACCATACCGAATATGTACCGCCCAAAATCTGGGAGTGGGACAAGGAAAGCGGCGGCAGATTCGCGAATATCAACCGCCCGATCGCGGGACCGACTCACGACAAGGACCTGCCGGTCGGCAAGCACCCGCTCCAGCTCTATTCGCTCGGAACGCCGAATGGCGTGAAGGTCACGGTGATGCTGGAAGAACTGCTGGCCGCGGGGCACAGCGGCGCCGAATATGACGCCTGGCTGATCCGCATCAACGAGGGCGACCAGTTTTCCAGCGGCTTCGTCGATGCCAACCCGAACAGCAAGATTCCGGCGCTCGTCGACCGCAGCGGGGCCACGCCGATCCGCGTGTTCGAATCGGGTGCCATCCTGATCCACCTTGCCGAAAAGTTCGGCGCCTTTCTTCCCACCGACCCGGCCCGGCGCGCCGAAACGCTGTCCTGGCTGATGTGGCAGATGGGCAGCGCGCCGTTCCTCGGCGGTGGCTTCGGACATTTCTATGCCTATGCTCCGTTCAAGCAGGAATATCCGATCAACCGCTACGCGATGGAGGTGAAGCGCCAGCTCGACGTCCTCGACCGGCGCTTGGCGGAAAGCGAATATATCGCCGGGTCCGACTACACGATCGCCGACATGGCGATCTGGCCCTGGTACGGCGCCCTCGCCAAGGGCTTGGTCTATGAGGCCGGCGAATTCCTGCAGGTGCAGGATTATAAGCATGTCCAGCGCTGGACCGACCAGCTTGCGACACGTCCGGCGGTGAAGCGCGGCCGCATGGTCAACCGCGTGATGGGCGATCCCGCGAGCCAACTGCATGAACGCCACGATGCGTCGGACTTCGATCTCCGCACACAGGACAAGCTGCAGGTCGAAACGCCTGCCGAATAGTCGGGTTTTGCGAACGCGGCCGCCACTGCCGCCTTAACGGTCGGGCGGCGGTCGCGGGTTTCGGCGGTCGGACGACGCGCCGCGTACATGTAAAATACGAAAAGTCGCTGCCGTCCTCGGTGAGGCCGGCGTTTATCGCCTGACGGCATGCTGGGCAGCATGAAAGCCCCGACCTCCCTTGCACGCTTTGGCCGCAACGAACGCGCGGCCGCGATCGTCGAAATGGCGCTCGTGCTGCCCCTCTTCCTCACGCTCGCGATGGGGATATTGATCTATGGCCAGTATTTCCTCCTCGCGCACAATGTTCAGCAAGCGGCCAACGACGGAGCGCGGGCCGCGATCGTCGGACTCGATGCGGCGGATCGCCGGGCGATCGCCGTTCGCGCGGTCGATCGCAGCATGGCGGGCATCGCGGGGTTCACGCCCTCCACCCGCGCCATATCGGTGACGGAGACCACCGAGGCCGTCACCGTTGCGATCACCTACACCGTGCCTTCGTCGAATATTCTGCGCTCCTCGTTCGTCCCGTCGCCCGGAAACATCATTCGCGCCCGCGCGACGTTCGAACTGCCGGTGGACTGACATGGCCCTCGCAACATTCATCCTGGCGAACCTCGTTCGCGACCGCCGCGCCAGTATCAACGTCGCGACCGCCGCCGCGCTCACCATGCTGATCGGCTCAGCCGCCCTCGCGGTCGATGTCGGGTCCTTCTATCTGGACCGCCGCAAATTGCAGGGCATTGCCGATGCTGCCGCGCTGGCGGCCGCAGACAGGCCGGGTGACGAACGCGCCGCCGCGGCCCGCATCATCGCCGCCAACTGCAGTTGCAATATCGTCATCGCATCGCTCACTCCCGGGACCTATTCGCCAGACCCGACCATCGATGCCGAACGGCGCTTCTCGGCGGGTGGCTGGTCGCCCAATGCTGTCCGCATCCGGCTGACGCGCGATCGGCCGATGTTCTTCGGCCGCTTCCTGACCGGGCGCGACGACACGGTGATCAGTGCGTCGGCGACCGGCGCGCGGCGCGGCTATGCGGCCTTTTCGCTGGGATCGCGCGTCGCGGCGGTCCGTGGCGGTCTGCCCAATGCGCTTCTGTCGAGCCTCACGGGCAGTCAGGTCAACCTGTCGGTGATGGACTATAACGCGCTTGCCAGCACCGACATCGACCTGCTGGCCTTTTCCGATGCCTTACGCAGCGGGATGCACGCCGACGTGCTGACTTTCGGCCAGACGCTCGATACGCAGGCGACGTTGCCACAGGTCCTGTCAGCGCTGTCCAAATCGACAACCGACGGACAGGTGGCGTCGGTCGTTGGCCGGATGGCCGACACCGCCTTGCCGCGCAGCCTGCTCCCGTCGCGCGCGATCGACCTCGGCCCCCGCTCGTCCAGCATACGGATCGACCCGGCAAATCCCGTCAAGGTCAATGCCCTGAGCCTGCTTCGGTCGATGCTTCTGCTCGCCAACGCCGACCGCCAGGTCGATCTGTCTGTCGCAAGCGCCTTACCGGGTGGATCGGGTGTCAATGTCGCGCTGCTCATTGGTGACCCGCCGGCCGATTCACCGTTGATCGCGGTCACGGACGATCGACAGGTGATCGTCCGCACGGCGCAGGTGCGACTGAAGCTGGAAACCAGAGTTGCGACGCCCCTCGCCAGCGTGGAGATTCCTGTCTTTGCGGAGCTGGGATCGGCGTCGGCGCGGATCACCGATATCGATTGCCAGGCGGGCAATGGAAGCGCGGTGACGCTGGGCATCACGACGTCTCCTGCCACGCTCGCGATCGGGAAGGTCGCCGACGCCGACTTTCGCGATATGCGCCGTCCGATCGATCCGGCGCCTGCGAAGCTCTTGAAGCTGCCGCTCGCCAGTATCGACGGGACGGCCGAGCTGACGCTCTCGGACCTTGACCAAAAGCCGGCGGGCTTCTCGCGCGACGAAATCGAACGCGGAACGGTAAAGACGGTCGAAAGCAGCGGACTGGTCGCAGGGGCCGCGAAATCGCTGGCCGACAGGGTCGAACTGAAGGCGACCGTTCTGGGTGTCGGGCTGAACGCAAAGGCGTTGACGGCGCTGGTCGGCGATGCGCTCGGGCTCGCGGCTCCGGTGCTCGACGATGTGCTGGAAAGCGTGACGAGTACGCTCGGCGTCCACATCGGTGAAGCCGACGCGCGGGTGAACGCGCTGCGTTGCGGTAGGGCCAAGCTCGTCTGACGTTCCGGATTGACGCCGTTGCGGACGCAATTCGCGGCCAGCAGCGACCGACGCCCCCCAATAAGGTGGACGGTGAAAATGGGGAGGCACGAGTGGCGACGACACCGGACCCGCAGCGCGTATCGGCTGCAGACTTCATTCGCGGTTTTGCAAACTGGCGCCTGCAGGCGGCGCGCAAGCCCGTGGTGGTAACCCACCATGGCAAGGATGCCCATGTCCTGATCTCGCTCGATGATTATCGCCGTCTCGACGGCGAGACGGGGCAGGCCGATCGGTTGCAGGCATCATTTCCCGGCGTTGTGGAGGCCATGGGCGACGGCGTGATCCTCGTCGACCGCGACTGGCGGATCGCCGCCCTCAATCCGGCGGCCGGGAACCTGATCGAACGGCCGGTCGCGGACCTGATCGGACAACATCTTGCGGACGCGCTGACTGGCCTGCAGGGTAGCCTGCTGCTCAGTCACATCCATCGCATGCTCGATCATCGCGAGCGCTTCTGCGGGGACGTGCCCGGCTTGTTGCGGCCGCTCCAATGGACCCGGGTCGACCTGGTGCCGCTGCCGGTGGGTGGCGCTTTGATCATCCGCGACGTGAGCGCCGCGATGGAGGCGATCGGCGCGAACGACAACCGACAGGCCTTGGCCGCCGCGATCGAAGCGCAAGGCGGGATCGGCCATGCCTGCCTCTCGGTTCGCGAGACGATCGAGGATGCGAACGACGTGCTGACCGCGCTCGTCGGGGTCGATGCGGCGGCAATCCGGCGCGTGCGATTCTCCGCGCTGCTTGCGATCGGCGAACGGGCGGCTTTCGGCGATGCGCTGGAAGACGTCTTCGGCGGCGGGGGACCGCGGCGGCTCGTCTCGACCATGGTGACGCGCGACGGGACGCTCGTTCCGGTTGTCCTGTCGCTTGCGGAACGGCGTGGTACCTACGCCAGCGCAGGCGCCGTGGTCGTCGTGACGCGCGCCTAAAACCAGTTTCCCCGCGTGATATCCGTGCCGCCTGCGGGCAGCGAATAGCTGTCGCCATCTTCTCCGACGACGATCGGCCCGTCGAACTTGCCGCTGGCATCGCCCAGAAAAGCACCGTCCAGATAACGCATCGGATAAGGCGGCACGATGTGGCTCAGCACCAGCATCTTTACGCCCGCAATCTGCGCGCTGGCCGCCGCTTGCGCCGGGCTGGCATGATAATCGAGGATATCATGCATGATCTGCGCGGTCTGTGGGCGGCCTGCGGCTTTCAGTCTGTCCGCCAGCGTCCTGACCATTTCAGGCTGGAGCGCCTCATGAATCAGCAGGTCCGCGCCTTTCGATACGGTTTCGACCATTTTGGACGGGCCGGTGTCGCCACTGATCACGACGCTCCGTCCCTTGTAATCGAAGCGATAGCCGACGGCCGGCTGCACCGGACGGTGATCGACCGGGAAGGCGGTAATCGTCAGGCCGCCGGCCTCGTAAACGATGGTCGGCTTGTCGGGCGTGGCAAAGGGCATCGCCGCCGCGCCGGCGGCTTCGGGCGGCGTGATCGCCGGACCGTGATGCGCGGTTCGATATCCATGGTCGGCGGCGTAAGCGGCGTCGAACCCGGCGACGACCGCTTCGACGCCGGTGGGACCATAGACGGGCAGGGGAGCGGTGTTGCCGCTGCCCGTCCAGCGGAGCAGCATCATCGGGCCAAGACCATCGATATGATCCGAATGATAGTGCGTCAGGAACAGCGCGCGGATCTTTCCGTTGGGAAGGCCCATCAAGGCGATGTTCCGCGCCCCGCCTTCGCCCGCATCGACAACGAACATCGCCTTGCCCGCGATCACGACCGTACAGGCGCCCGCGCGGTCGCGGTTCGGAAGCGGCGATCCGGTGCCGCAAAGGCCGACATGCAATCCGTCGGGAAGGGCCGCGAGATTGTCGCGCCCCGCGCCCCGCTCGACGCCGCGCTGGAACAGCCACATCCCGATCTGGCATTGAAACAGCATCGCCGCGCCACCCGACAGCGCGATCAGCAACAGCAGCACCGTCAGCGCCCGAAAGCCCTTCCTCATCGACCCCTCCCGCAATGTCTTCTTGCGTCGTGCGGCTAGACAAGCCGCTGTCCCCGGCGCAATCTTGCCACAATGGGTTGCGGCTCGCAACTTACCTTTACGTAAACGTGAGCGCCTCGTATAAGGGCGCCATAGCCCTGTGGGAGAATCAGAATGGACATGGAATTCAGCCCGGAAGACCTCGCCTTCCAGAAGGAAGTGCGCGACTTCATCGCCGAAAACTACCCTGCCGAACTGCGTGGTAAACAGGACGAAGGCGAAGAAATGTCCAAAGAGGACTTCCTCGCCTGGCACAAGGTCCTGTACAACAAGGGGTGGGTCGCCCCCGCATGGCCGGTCGAATATGGCGGCACCGGCTGGACGCCGACGCAGCGCTTCATCTTTTCCGAAGAAACCGCCCGCGCCGACTGCGTCCGGCTGATGCCCTTTGGCCTCGCGATGGTCGGGCCCGTCATCTACACGTTCGGCACGCCCGAACAGAAGGCCTATTTCCTGCCGCGCATCCTGTCAGGCGAGGATTGGTGGTGTCAGGGCTATTCGGAGCCGGGATCGGGATCCGATCTTGCCTCGCTGCGCACGGCCGCGATTCCCGATGGCGACGATTACATCGTCAACGGACAGAAAACCTGGACGACGATGGCGCAATATGCCGATTGGGGCTTTTTCCTCGTCCGAACGGACAAGGATGCAAAGCAGCAGGAGGGCATCAGCTTCCTGCTCATCGACATGAAGTCACCCGGCATAACGGTCCGCCCGATCATCACCCTCGGCGGCGAGCATGAGGTCAACGAAGTGTGGCTGGAGGATGTCCGCGTTCCCCAATCGCAGCGCGTTTACGACGAGAACAAGGGCTGGACCTGTGCCAAATTCCTCCTCGCCCACGAACGCACCGGCATTGCCGGCGTCGCGGCATCGAAGCGCGGCGTCGAGAAAGTGAAGGCGATCGCCCGCACCGAGCTCGACGGCGACAAGTCGCTGCTGTCGAACCCCTTCTTCAAGCGCAAGATCGCCGAGCTCGAAGTCGATCTGACCGCGCTCGAATTCACCGAACTGCGCAGTCTTGCGGGACCGAACGCCGGAAGGGGACCCGGGCCGGAATCGAGCTTGCTCAAGATCAAGGGATCCGAAATCCAGCAACGCCTCACCGAGCTGTCGCTGGAAGCGGTCGGCCATTATGGCGCACCCTATTTCCGTGGTTTCGGAGAGGGCGATAACGAACATCCGATCGGGCCCGATTATGCTCATCGGGCCGCCCCGAGCTATTTCAACATGCGCAAGACCACGATCTATGGCGGGTCGAACGAGATCCAGCGCAACATCATCGCGAAGATGGTGCTCGGACTCTGATCGAATAATCGATGTCATTCCGGCGCAGGCCGGAATCTCGACCTGTCGCCACGACGCGGCGACGAGATCCCGGCCTTCGCCGGGATGACGGTGACATAAAGGATAAGATAGTGGATTTCACCTACACCGAAACGCAGGACATGATCCGCGATACGCTGTCGCGTTTCCTTGCGGACACGTACGACTTCGAAACGCGCCAGAAGTTCATCAATAGCGATAGCGGCCGCGATCCGGCGATCTGGACGACGCTGGCGCAGGAACTCGGCATGCTTGGCGCGGCCTTTTCCGAAGAGCATGGTGGCCTTGGCGGCGGCGCGCTCGAAAATGCCATCGTGATGGAAGAACTTGGCAAGGTCCTGGGCATCGAGCCCTATCTTCCCACCGTCGTCATTGCTGGCGGCGCCCTGAAAGCCGTCGGCGGCGCGCAGGCGGATGCGGTGATTCCAGAGATCATCGCGGGCAACGCCATCATTGCCTTCGCTTACGCCGAGCCGCAGGGCCGCTATGACCTCGCGAACCTGCGCACCACCGCAAGAAAGGACGGCGCGGGTTATGTGCTGAACGGCCACAAGGGCGTCGTCTACGCCGCTCCCTGGGCGACGCATCTGCTGGTGACGGCCCGCACCGGCGGCGCCCAGCGCGACAGGGATGGCGTATCCCTGTTCCTGATCGACGCGAACCTGCCCGGGATCGTCCGCCGCGATTATCCCACCGTGGACGGTAGCCGCGCCTCCGAAATCTATTTTGAGAATGTCGCGATTCCCGGCGACGCACTACTCGGCGGCGAAGGCGATGGCCTGGCGCTGGTCGAGCAGATCGTCGACGAGGCGACCGTGGCAATCTGCGCCGAGGCGACCGGCGTGATGCAGAAGCTGCACGAAGGAACGCTGGAATATACCCAGCAGCGCAAGCAGTTCGGCGTGCCGATCGCCAAGTTCCAGGTGCTGCAACACCGCATGGTCGACATGTTCATGGAGGTCGAGCAGGCCCGATCGATGACGATCATGGGAACGCTGAAACTCAGCCTTCCCGCAAACGAGCGCATGGCCGCGGTTTCGGCCGCCAAGAACAAGGTTGCGCGCGGCGCAAACTTCGTCGGACAAAACGCGATCCAGACACACGGCGGCATCGGCATCACGCAGGAACTGGCGATCGGCCACTATTTCAAGCGCGCGACGATGATCGAAGGCCAGTTCGGCAGCGCGGACTATCACATGGACCGCTATGAACGGATCACGCTGGCCGATTGAGGGGAGTCCGTCGGCTCAATAGCTGACGTCGACGGCGATCCTGATCGTGCGAGGGCGGAGCGGCGTCATGTAACCCGCGCCGCCCTCCACGAACGGCGTACCGAGCGCGAAGCGGTTCCCGCGCGCGTCGAACAGGTTGGTGAGCGTCAGCGAAAGCCCGCGATGCTCGGTGCCGAGTCGCATTGCCAGCCCGGTATCGACATAGTCGCCTTGCCCTTCGCCCAGCACGGGACCGATGCCGAGCCGTGACGGTCCGACATAATTCGCCCAGCCATTCAGGCGCAGTTCGGCGCTGTCCCCAACCGGGGAAACATAGGTCACGGAGCCACGTACCGCATGGCTCGCGACATTGGGGATACGGCCCAACCGTGCGGGCGTCGCGGCAAAGACCGGCAATATCTGCGCCGAAAGTTCATCGACACGGCTGTGGTTATAGACGGCTCCCAGATCGAAGGAGAGTGCGGGGATCGGGCGGAAAGCGATCGCGCCTGACAGGCTCATGATCCGGCCGTTGCCAATATTGGCGGTTGTCGGAAAACCGTTCGCATCGATGAAGTCGGCCTGAATATCGCGCCAGCGTGTACGAGAGAGCGATAGCGTGGCATCGAATGGGGTGCGTCCCTTCTCCCCGAAGCGGACGCCGCCCTCCCAAGTCCGCACCTGATCATTGCGAAAGCGGCGGACGAAATTGCCGTCCACCGCCAGCCCGCCGGGACGAAAGCCTTCCTGATATCGAGCGTAGATTCTGACGTTGTCGACCGGCATCGCGAGTACCGAAATCGACGGAAGCAGGTCGGTTTCACGCCGCGTTGCCGTGGTTCCCCGACCGGCAAGCGACGCAGCCAGCGAAACGCCCTCGGCTTCGCCGCCGAGCTTGGCATGCGACAGACGAACCCCGCCGGAGACCATGACATCGGGAATCACCTCCGCCGTCGCCTCGGCATAGCCGGTGAACTCGGTGATGCGGTTGGTCACGCCGGGCAACACGGCCCGCAGCCCCAGAAGACGAAAATCGCGTTGCTGCCGCGTCCGATTGTCCACGAAGCTGGTTCCGATCACCCAGCCAAGCCCGTTCTGATAGGGGCGCGACAGGCGGTTTTCGCTCACCATCATGCGCGTCGCATTGTGCTGGTCGAGAACGCGCGGCTGCGTGATCGCCGGATTGACGATAGTCGGCGCGAAGATCCGGGCGACATCGACCGTACGAATCGCTCCGTCGGACAGGCTGGCATCGAAGCGCTCGGAAAGTCGGTGATCGACAAGGGCGTTCGACGACTGGAAATGGAGCGTGCTCCAATCCTTGACGACAACCAGCGTGGCAAGGCCATACCGTGCCTTGGCGTTTTGCTGCACCATCGAGTTGCGGGTCAGTGGCGGCGCGTTCTTATCGGCATATTGGGCGTCGTCCGACGTGATGGCCTGGTAGACGCCGCCAAGATCGACCGTCCAGTCGTCGCCCGCCTCAAACCGAAAGCTGGCGCGACTACCCCGCACATGAACGCGATTGACGTCGTTCTGGCCCAGTATCGGATTGTCGATGTAGCCGCCGTCGGTCAGCATATATCCGACGAGGCGCAGGGCATGCCCGCCGGTTCCCACGGGCAGATTGACTATGCCGGCAATATCGCCGCCGGGATCGCCGTGCTGCGTCGCTGAAGCGCCGGCGATGACCTGGAGCTTCATCTCGCGCGGGTCGGGCGCCTTTGGCACCGAGCGAATGATTCCACCCAGTGAACCGGCGCCATAGAGCGTGCCTTGAGGTCCCTCGAGAATCTCGACGCTGTCGATGTCATAAAGGCGCAGATCGGGGTCGGGTGCATTATAGGTAAGGCGAACATCGCCAAGATACTGCCCCACGGTCGCCTGCGTCGGGCCAGTAAAACTTGAATCGGCGATCCCGCGGATGAACAGCTTGTTGCGCCCCGACCCGAGATGGGTCGACGAGATGGTCGCCACGCGAGCGAGGATCGAGTCCATCCCGCGCTCGCTGCCGAACGCCAGATCATCGCCGTTCAACTGCGTCGCGACACCAGCGAAGCGCGAATAGGGGAGGTCGGTCTTGGACGCCGTGACGATGATTTCGTCCTGCTCCGCAGCCACCAGATCATAGGAAGGCGCAGGGCTGCGAAGCTGCGATGCCGTGACCGGCGGCGGCGAACGCCGTGCGGCGCGATAGGGCGTCGGCCGGTGTTCGATCCGCCAACTCGTCGGACTCACGCGCACGGCGCGGGCGTCGGTTCCGGCGAGCAACCGCCGTATCGCGGCCTCGATGCTCATCCGGCCTTTCACCGCCTTGGCATCGGCCTGCCAGAGCCGCGCGTCGGAGACACTGATGCTTACGCCCGCCTGACGGCTGAGCTGGGGCAAGCTGGCCGACAGGCTGCCCCGCGGCACATCGAACGTGCGCTCGTCGGCTGCCTGCGCCTGAACTGGCAGCACCAGCAGCAGGAAGGCGAGGGCCGAGGCGTTTGTCCGGTTCATTCTAGCGGGTGAGGAGCCAGCCGCTGCCGCGCCGTTCGACCCGGGTTCCCGACAGGGCCGCCAGATCGGCGATCGTGCGTTCGCGATCCTTGTCGACGATCAGCGCGCCGCGGAAGGACTGGCCGGCGGCCTCGGGCGACACGCGGACATCCATCCCGGCGGTTCGCCTCAGATCCTCGGCAACCGACGCAAGCGAAGCATCGGTGTATACCAGCAGGCCGGTCCGCCAGCCGCCGACATTGGCGATATCGACCGGACGAACGTTTGGCGGCGTGACGTCACCATCGCGGGTGTCGATCGCCTGGCCTGCGGCGACGCGGACCTTGTCGCGGTGCGGGTTGTACAGCACGACGCCTTCGGACACCGCGACCGACGTCCGGCGTTCACCGCGGACCACGTTGAAGGCAGTGCCGAGGTCGACGATACGGGCGGGACCGGCTTCGACCACGAAAGGGTCGCGGTCGTTATGCACCACATGGAACATGGCCTCGCCGGATTCCAATCGGGCAAAGCGTGGCCGATCCTTGTCGAGCATGATCGCCGAAGCTCCGTTGATCTCGATGCTCGATCCGTCCGCGAGCCGGACCGTACGATGCTCGCCCGCAGCGGTTTCAATGCGGCTGCCATCGACGAACAGGTCAAGGCTGGGCAGCGTGACCGCCGCGACCAGCGCCGCTGCGATCGCGCCCCCGAACCACATGCGGCGTGAAGGGCGGCGCGGCGCGGCGGGATGGGTGGCCAGGGAAGGGGCACTTTCCAAAGGCAGCGCGCCAAGATCCTGATCCAGCACCGCAAGCGCGTCGTAGATATCCGAATGCCGGGGGTTCTCGGCAAGCCAGTCGGCGAAGCCATCCCAGTCCGTGAACGCGGGATCGCGCTGGCGAACGATCCAGTCGATGGCCTGCGCCTCTGCGGCAGTGTTCGGGACATCACGCATCGAACTGCCTCCGGACCATGGCGATTGCCGCATAAACCTTGCGCAGATCGGCCTCCACCGTGCTCAGGCTGACGCCCATCTCACTCGCAATATCGCGTTGCTGGATGCAGTCGATACGGAACCGGCGAAAGATACGGGCAGGGCGCTCCCCGGTCGCCGCAATGGCCCGCTCGACCAACGCAAGTTGTCCCCGCGAGATCAGCACATGCTCGGCCGACGGCGCCTGCACTGCCGTCGTGTCGCTCCACGCCTTGTCGCGGAGCGCACTTTGCCGCGCCGAGCGATAACGATCGAGCATCAGGTTGTTTGCGGCGCGCATGATATAGGGGAGCGGGTCGGCGATCGGGCCCAGCGGACGTTCGGTCAGGCGCATCCACAAATCCTGAAACACATCTTCCGCCGCGTCACCCGCTCCGCGCACCTCGAGGAAACGCACGACACGGCTTCGGTTGGCGAGCAGCACGCCTTCGATGCCTTGCGCGGCGTCGGTTCGATCACTCGCCTCAGTCATGAATTGCTTGCTCTGGAATGCCACAGTCTTCCGGTGCGCGCGCCATTGTCGCGCTCCATTCGGCCCCCTGATCGGGGGGGCATATAGCGGCGAGTCCGATCCATGCAACTGCGGCGACGCTTCACCATCGACCGCGACGGGCCAAATATCTGAAAAGGAACGAACCGGCAGTGGCATTTGTCTCTTTCATCCGGACGGTTGCAAGGGGGAGGCGGGGTAGGGAATGGCCTCCCCCTTGCTGCGCGCCGGCCAAGGGGGGCTACAGGCCGACCCGCAGGCTCGCACGGAACGCCCAGCCGATATGGCTTTGTTGTTCTTCCGCGGACACTTCGCCTGCAATCTGGAAAGCCGAATTGCCGGCGATGCCGCGAAAGCGGCCGACCCAGCCGCTCGTGCGATCGTCGGGAGTGAGAGTGAAGGGGGTGCCGTCCTTGAATGCCGCCGTCGTCACGCCAAGGTTGCCGCTCACGATCTGGCGCCGGCCGCCTTCGAGTTCGAAGCGAGTCCAGCCATCATATTCGTCAGCGCCGCCGAACTGCAGACCGATCGCCATCGTTCCCGACACCGCCAATTCGTCGCTGCTGCGGCCGAGGACGTGGAGGTCGAGCGCGTCGCCGCCGCCGCTCTCCTGATATCCGTCCTCCTTCAGCTTGAAATAGTCGATCGCAACCATCGGGCGCAGGGTAATGCCGCCAAGCTCCGCATCTTTCGCCAGCGACCCCGAAGCCGACCAGAGCGTTGCATCCCATTTGCCCCTCATCGTCTTTTCGATCTCGCCAGCACCGTCCTGCGCGCGGAAGATACGGGTACCCTTCAGGCTTATCGGCGCGCCCGAGACGCGGGCATTGGCCATCCAGCCTTTCGATTCCAGGCGCCAGTGCAGCGCCCCTTCGAACTGGCTCGACGATACTTCGCTTTCGTTGCTGCTGTTGCCGTCCTTGCCGTTGAGAAAGGCCGCCGACACGCCGAAGTTGCCGATGTCGGACTTGATTTCGCCGCCCAGCGAAATGCCCCAGCCGCTGACGTCGTAACCGGCGGTATCGCCGACGCCCTTTGCCGTACCCCATACTGCCTGGTTGACCCAGTAGCGCCATTTGCCCTGATCCTGATACGGCGCGTTGGGATCCTGCAAATAGCGCGCGAGCGCCCGTGACCCTGAAGTGACCGTTTCGAAAACGCCGCCTTCATGCTCCGGGAGCATCTGTCCAAGCTGATTGCGGAACCGTTCGCCGTCGGTGATGCCAAGGAACACGTCTTCGACCTTCTGATCGGCGGACACGGCATCGATGACCGCATTGAAAGCGCTCGCCTCCGAACGGTTGAGGCCAAGATCAGCGGTGCTCTTGCGCGTTACATTGACAAGCACCTGATTGGCGGTCGAACTCAACGTGCCCTTGTAAAGAAAGGGGAGCAGCGTCGAGCTGGCAACGAGGTTGTTCGCGCCCGTCAATGTCCCCGCGGTAAGGACGACATGGCTGCCCTCGGCGCTTTCGATATCCTTGATCTTCAGGATCAGCCTGGACTCCGCGCCGAAGCTCGCATTGCCCGACACATTGAGGGCGGTGCCGTCAGCGCTCTTGTCGAGCAGAACCGCAAGTGCTCCCTTGTTGGTCACTGCCAATGACGAAATCGCTGTCGCGCCGCTCACATCGAACGTGCCGCCATCAACCGAAACGGCCAGTCCTTGCGCGTTCAGCAATTTGCCGGAGAAGCGCGAGGATCCTGCGATCGTGAGCGTGTCGCCGCCGCTGCCAAAATCGGCGGTGCCGCTGAACACCGACGTGCCGGCGAGCGCCAGGGTGTCGCTGCCTGCGCCAAAGCCGGCGAAACCCGCATAGGTTGCATCGCCCGACAACGACAGGCGGTTGTCGCCCGCTCCGAAATAGCCGCTCCCCTTCACCGACCCGTCGGCGATGTCGAACAGGTCGCTGCCGCCGCCAAAGCGGACGTCGCCGACGATGCTCGGGGCGGCGATACCTGTAGCGACTGCCGTCTGTTTGACCGTCGTTCCCAGATTGTTCGCGGACAGGTCGATCGCGATATTACGGTCCGACGTGCCCAACGCGCCACTCGCGCTGATGGTCCCGCTGTTCTCGACTGTGGAAACGCTGCCCGACAGATCGACGATGGCGCGCGCCGTACCATTGTCACCGCCAGCCTTCGCCGTGATGGCGCCGCTGTTGCGGATCAGGGGAAGGGTACCGCCGGCTTCGACGAGGATTCCCGTGGTGATCGCGGTCGCGGTGCTGCCCCCCGCCGCGTCGATCTTGCCTGCAACGCGAATCTCCGGGGTGCTCGTCCCCGCGCCGACGCGAATCGCCGTCGCCGATGCGCCGTTCGAGGTCGCCGACACGCTGCCACTGACACCGACACCGCCTGCAATCGTCACGTTCCCGCCCATGCCGCCGAACTGAATGGCTGCCGCATCCTTCCCCGCGTACACGCCATTTCCGGTTATCGAGCCCTCGACGATCAGGCCAAGCCCGGTGCCGGTTCCCGCGACCGGACCGACATTGATATCCTGCGTTGCGGAACCGATCCGGAGCGCCGGGGCCGATCCGAACGAACGGATGGCACCACTGCCTTCCTTGTCGTCGTCGATCCCGTCCTTGTCTTCATCCTTGTCTTCAGGCTTCGTATCCTTCGGCGGAATGGCGACGACGATGCCGCCGGTCACATTCCCTTCGATCGAGAGCGCGGGGCCGCCGATGAGCAGGTCGTCGGCGTCGAGCTTCGAAGGATCGCTCGGCGCCGTGGTAAAACGATAGCCGGATGCGGTGAGGGTTCCCTGAACGACGAGCGCGCCGGTCAGGTTGCCGGCGAGACGCGCGGCGGTAGCGTTCTCGCCGATTGCGGTGATGGTGCCGGCCAGACGCACGTTGCCGGTGACATTCTGCAACCCGACGCCCAGCGCGTTTGTGCCCAGTACCGAGACGGTGCCATTATTCGCAAAATCGCCCGTCAGCGGGCCGCCGAGGCGTATGCCTGCCGAATTGTTACCTTCGACGGTGATCTCGCCATTGTTGACGATCGCTCCGGTGAACACCCCGCCGGTGGCCATGCCGGTGCGGCCGGTGCCAACCGCGAACGGGCCGTCGATGTCGCCGTCATTGTCGATATCGGTCGGGGCGTAGCTTTCATCGACGATGATCTTCGCGCCGGCGGCGTTCGTGATGCCGCCAACCGCGCCGGCGTTCGCGAAAATGCCGGTGGCGCCGTCCGCGTTGGTGATCTGGATGACGCCTTCGTTGGCGACCTTGTTGTTGCTGTCGATCGTAACCGCTGTTCCGGCATTCGGCTTGACCGACCCCGCCGACGTGATCCTGATGTCGTCGGGAGCGCCCGTTTTGACCGTCGACGTGCGGACGGGGACCGTTGTCGTCGTCGTGATGGTGGTCTCGGCGCGAACAGGCGCCCAAATGATCGCGGCCAGACAGGTCGACGCCAGCAAAGTCTTGCGCATGAATTTCCCTTTTAGATCTCACCGGGCGTTGGCCCGGAACCGACCACAAGACGGAGCCTTGTCGAACGAACCTTGGGAAAATTTCGAACCGCGCCGCTTTGGCCGCAAGAAACGGAGCGCGGACGCCGGAGAAGGGCGACTAGGAAAGAAATCACAACGCGATTTCAAAGGTCCCCGCCATGCTCTCCGCCAAGGTCGATGCCCGTGTCATGACGCTTGATCGGAAGGCGTTGGCGACGGATATTGCGCGGCAGGGCTGGCACGTCGTCCCGGAGCTGCTGACAAGCGGAGATTGCGCCGCTCTCCGCGCCAATTATGATCATGATCCACTCTATCGCAGTACCGTGGCCATGCAGCGGCATGGGTTTGGCCGCGGCGAGTATCGCTATTTTGCGTACCCGCTACCGTCGCCCATCGCGGCGCTGCGTGCAGCCTTCTATTCGCCCCTGGCGCAGCTCGCGAACGAATGGGCCGCGCTGCTTGGTCGATCGCAGTTATATCCCGTCGATCACGCCACTTATCTTGCACAATGTGCCCTTGCCGGACAGTCGCGACCGACGCCGCTGATCCTCCGCTATCGGGCGGGGGACCATAACTGCCTGCATCAGGATCTGTACGGCGCAGAGCATTTCCCGTTCCAGCTCGCCATCCTGCTTTCCCGCCCTGGCGATGACTTCGAAGGCGGCGAGTTTGTAATCACCGAACAGCGGCCGCGCATGCAGTCACGCCCGCATGTCGTTCCGCTGAAGCAGGGCGATGCGGTGATCTTCGCCGTCAACGACGCGCCACGCGCCGGGACGCGCGGCACATACCGCGTCAAGCTTCGTCACGGCGTCAGCGAAGTCCGCAACGGTGAACGCTTGACGCTGGGCGTGATCTTTCACGACGCCGGGTGAGTGGCGGACAGGGTGGGATTCGAACCCACGGTGAGCTTGCACCCACGGCGGTTTTCAAGACCGCTGCCTTAAACCACTCGGCCACCTGTCCGCTGCCGCCGCCATAGCGCGGGCGCGCGGTGCAGCAAGCGAAACCTGCCCGACTCGATCCGCCGCAGATATGACTCGGCCCATCCCGCCGCCGGATCGCCGGGGGGTGCCAAGGCGCGTGCATCTGTGTCAGACAATCCGTATGGGGTGGGACATGATGCACGCTAGAGGTTTCAGAATCGGCCGTCTTTTGGGTTATGCCGGAGTGCTCTTGTCCGCGTGGACGATGGCCGCGTCTGCCCCTCTCCATGCTCAAAGCAGCGATTCGGGGTTTGACGCCTATGTCCAGTCGCTGTGGCCGAAAGCACAGGCACGCGGCGTGTCGCGCGCCACTTTTGACCGGGTGACGTCGGGTCTCCGCTATAATGCGCGGGTTGTTGCTCTCGACCGCGACAATCTGGGGGCACCGCCCAGCGCCGACACGCCCATTCCCAATTTCGCACCGTACAAGGCGAAGCATGTCGACGCCTCGCGCATCAACGGCGGCCGCCGCGTTCACGACCGGCTGTTGCCGCTGCTGTCACGCATAGAACAGCGCACGGGCGTGCCGACGAGCATCATGATCGCGATCTTCGGACACGAAACGGCCTATGGCGCGGTCACAGGGAATTTCGACCTGCCCGAAGCGCTCGCGACTCTCGCCTATGAAGGCCGCCGTCGCAGCCTGTTCGAACCAGAATTTCTCGCGACGCTCGAGATGGTGCAAAAGGGGGTGCCGCGCGAGGTGCTGAAGGGCAGTTGGGCGGGCGCCTTCGGCTATCCCCAATTCCTGCCTTCGGTCTATCTGCAGGTCGCCGAAGACGGCGACGGCGACGGCGTTGCGCGCATCTGGTCGAGCGAAGCCGATGCGATAGAATCGATCGGCGCCTATCTGCGCCGCGCGGGTTGGCGGGCCGGTCAGCCATGGGGCGTCGCGGTACAGGTGCCCGCGGGATATAATCGTACGGCGATGGCCAGCCGCCTTCAGCCAACGCGATGCCCGCGCGTATTCGCCCGCTATAGTCGATGGCGCAGCATGGCCGAATGGCGGGCCGACGGGTTCCAGCCATTGAACGGCCGTTGGCCCGACGGACAGGTGCAGGCGACGTTGCTGGAGCCCGATGGGCCGGGAAAGACCGCTTATTTGCTGACCGGTAACTATCGTGCGATATTGGACTATAATTGTTCCAATTTTTACGCACTTTCTGTGGGGTTGCTGGCGGATGAAATCGATCGTTAGAGGCGGGGGCCTGGTCATCGGAGCGGCGCTGCTGCTTGGCGGATGCGGAAGTTTTGGCGGCAAGGGCGAAAATGGCCCGGCATCGAGTGCGGCGCCCGCCCCGACAAGCGATCTGGCCGTGGACACGCATCCCAAGCTGGGCGACCCCTATGCGATAGGCGGCGTCACCTACACACCCGCCGATGTCGCCGATTACGACGACGTCGGCTATGCGAGCTGGTATGGCGACGAACTGGCCGGAAAGCCCACCGCCAATGGCGAAACCTTCAATCCCGACGCAATCAGCGCGGCGCACCGGACGCTCCCGTTACCAAGCTACGTCGAAGTCACCGCGCTGGATACCGGACGCACGATTCTCGTCCGGATCAACGATCGGGGGCCGATGGCCGGCAACCGGCTGATCGACCTGTCGCGTGCGGCGGCTCAGCAACTCGGCATTGCCGACGGCCCCGCCGCCGTGCGTGTTCGCCGCACAAATCCGCCGATGGCCGAACGCGCACAACTTCGCGCCGGAAAGCCTGTTCCGGAGCGGATCGCAACGCCTGATTCTCTGCTAGCTATACTTCGTAATAAGTTGAAATCCGTTTCCATTTCAGGGGGCGCCGTAGATGCCACACCCGTCGCCGCCCAGCCCGCTCCACCCGTTGCTTCCGGCGCCGCCAAGCCCGGTGACGACCGCATGGCGGTAGGAGATGGCAAACCGGCTCCCAAGAAGCCCGAGGCCAAACCCGCGCCAGCCAAGCCCGCGCCTGCGACCAAAGCGGCCGCAAAGCCAGCCCAAGCGGCTGGACCATATGTCGTCCAGGTTGGCGCGTTCAGCAGCGAGACCAATGCGAGCGGCGCGGCCAAATCTGTCGGCGGCAGTGTCGTGAAGACCGGGAAGCTGTGGCGGGTCCGCATGGGGCCCTTCGCGACCGACGGAGATGCCAAGGCTGCGCTCGACAAGGCGAAGGCAAAGGGATTCCGCGACGCGGCGGTCGTTCGCGATCGATGACAAAGCGTGCGGGCATGACCGGTGGTCGAACCGCTCGCGCGACATTCGCTGCCATCTTCATGCTCTGCGCCTTGTCCGCCACGACGGCCGGGTCCGCAACACCAAAAGATCCACCTGCCGTTCGCACGCCCTACGTCACGCAAGCCCCGATCGTGATGCTGAAAGACATAGGCTCCGGGCAGATCCTGTTTTCGCGCGGAGCCGACAAGCGCTTCGCACCGGCGTCGATGGCAAAGGTGATGACCGCTTATGTCGTGCTCGACCTGATCAAGAAGGGTCAGCTTTCGCGTGAAACACTCTTCACCGTCGATGAAGCGACGTGGAAAAGATGGAGTACGCGCCCGGCTGGATCGTCGATGTTCCTGCGCGCCGGCGAGAAGATATCAGTCGACGACCTCCTCAAGGGCCTGATTACGGTCTCCGGAAACGATGCCGCTTCGGTTCTGGCGGTCGGTATCGATGGAAGTGAAAATTCTTTTGTCAATCGAATGAATGCAGTAGCTTCCAAGATTGGAATGGCATCGAGTAATTTCGGAACGCCGAGCGGATGGCCGGATGGCGGTGTCACCAAGGTCAGCGCCGGCGACCTGATCGTCCTCGCGGACCGGTTGATTCGCGACCATCCCGATGGTTACGCCCGATACTTCTCGATCCCGACGCTTCGCCACGGGCTTTCTCCCGACGGCAAGCCGATCGTTCAGTCGAACCGCAACCCGATTCTTGGCCGTTTCGCCGGAGCCGACGGGCTCAAGACCGGGCACACATCCGAAGCCGGATATTGTTTCCTCGGGTCGGCGAAGCGCGACGGACGACGGCTCGTCATGGTCGTCGCCGGCTTGCCGAGCGACAAGGCGCGCCGCGAAGAGGCCGAGCGGCTGATGTCCTGGGGTTTCGAACAACGGGCCCCAATGGCCGCGGCCCAAACCAACCGCGGCAACCCATCGAAGGGCAGGAAGTCAGCCGCCACCCCTTGATGACAAACCCGGCGCGGGCCGCTACCGCCGACATATGCAGGGTAATCCTTTTCCTTCTTTGCTGTCTCTCCGGCGGATCGCGTGACGCGCGGGCGCTTCATCACGCTCGAAGGCGGGGAGGGGGTTGGCAAGTCGACCCAGTTGCGTTCGCTGGCGGCCGCTATCGAAGCATGTGGTATCGACGTCGTCGCCACCCGCGAACCCGGCGGCAGCGTGGGCGCCGAAGCGATCCGCGGCCTGTTGATGGAAGGAAGCGATGACCGTTGGGATGCGCGGAGCGAAGCCCTTCTCTTCGCTGCTGCGCGGGCCGACCATGTTGTGCGGACGATCCGTCCCGCTCTGGAGCGGGGTTCATGGGTACTCTGCGACCGCTTCGTCGATTCGAGCCGCGCCTATCAGGGCGGCGGCGGCGGCATCACCGATCAGGACATACTGGCGCTCCACGGCTTTGGCTCGCGCGGCCTTCTGCCCGATCGCACCTTCCTTCTGACCCTCGATGCAGAGCGAGCAACGGAGCGCCTTTCGGTGCGCGACGCGAGCGGTGCCGACCGCATGGGAAGCAAGCCCGCCGATTATCAGGCTCGCCTTGCCGCGCGGTTCGCCGAAATGGCGGCCTCCGAACCCGATCGCTGGCGCGTTATCGACGCAAGCGGCGCACCACAGGAGGTGACGGCTGCGATCATTGCGAACTTGAAGCCCTGGCTATGATTGGACACGAAGACGCCGAGCAGGCGTTCCTGGAGGCATGGAAAGGCGGGCGGTTGCACCACGCCTGGTTGCTTGCCGGTCCGCAGGGAATGGGCAAGGCAGGTTTCGCAAGCCGCGTCAGCCGATTCCTTGTCACGCACGGACCTGCGGGAACGGGGGACGTGACCTCCCTCGACGATCCGGGCGACCCCACCGCCCGAAAGCTCGTCGATGCGGGCAACCATCCCGAAATCATCCATCTCGCGCGTCAGCCGAAGGAAAAGACGAAGGACTTCGCCCGCAACATCACGATCGATCAGGTTCGCGGGATGATCCGCCGCCAGCATCTTTCGCTCTCGCTGGGCGACTGGCGCGTGGTCATCATCGACGCCGTCGACGATCTGGAGACCGACGGCGCGAACGCGCTTCTCAAGACGCTTGAGGAACCTCCGGCAAAAACGCTGTTCCTGCTTGTCAGCCATTCTCCCGGTCGTCTGCTCCCCACCATAAGGTCGCGATGCCGGACCCTGCGTTTTCAGCCAGTTGGCTGTGACGTCATGACAGCATGGCTGCACGATATCCGCTCGATGCTCGACATGGCGGAGTTGCGTGCGATCGTTTCTGCGTCGGGCGGCGTGCCAGGAAAGGCGCTCGCGTTGGTGGACAGCGACGTCGCGGCGATGGAGAAGAAACTGCTTGCCATCGCCAGCAGCGGCGACCCGGGCAACCGGCTCCGCGAAGCGCTCGCACGCGAGGTGGGCGGGACGAGCAATCGCGCGCGGCTTGAACTGGTCATCGACATCGTACCCGGACTTCTCGCCCAACTCGCACGACAGCGCCCAATTGCCGAGATCGCGCCCGTCCTTGCCCAATGGGACAGGGTGCAGCGTAACGCCCGCGATGCCGTCCGTGGCTCCTATGACGGAGCGATGGTAGGGTTCGAGATCGGCAATTGCCTTGCCGAACTGGCACCAAAGGCCATGGCAGCGCGATAGCGCAGTTCGCCGGCAGGCGCGGCGGACATCCGTATCCCGGGGATGATCAAGCAGCCAGGTCCGTTGCAGGACGGCGCATACTTCCCCTCGCGCTTCGCACCGGCTAAGGCGCGCGCATGTCAGATCCATTCTATATCACCACCGCGATCAGCTACCCCAACGGCCGACCGCACATCGGCCACGCTTATGAGGCGATTGCGACCGACGTGATGGCCCGGTTCCAACGCGCGCGCGGTCGCGATGTGCGCCTGACCACGGGAACCGACGAGCATGGCCTGAAGATGTTTCAGACAGCCCGCGATCAAGGGCGCGCAACGATCGATCTTGCGAATGAAATGTCCGGTTATTTCCGCGAGATGTATGGCAAGCTGAACATCAGTTTCGATCACTTCATGCGCACGTCGGACCCCGCGCACCACGCCGCGTCGCAGGCGCTGTGGCGCGCGATGGAAGCCAATGGCGACCTGTACCTCGATCGTTACGAGGGGTGGTATTCGGTCCGCGACGAAGCCTTCTACGACGAAAGCGAACTGGTCGAAGGGGAAGGGGAGAGCAAGCTCTCGCCGCAGGGAACCCCCGTTGAATGGACCGTCGAGGAAAGCTGGTTCTTTCGTCTGTCGGCCTATCAGGACAAACTGCTGGCGCTTTACAGCGACAATCCCGATTTCATCCGTCCCGATAGCCGCCGCAACGAGGTGCTGCGCTTCGTCGAGGGCGGGCTCAAGGATCTGAGCGTCTCGCGCACCAGCTTCGACTGGGGCGTTCCCGTGCCGGGTTCGCCGGGGCATGTGATGTATGTGTGGGTCGATGCTCTGACGACTTACATGTCCGCGCTCGGTTACCCCGACCCGGATAGCGAATGGAGCCGCTTCTGGCCCGCCGACATTCATATGATCGGCAAAGATATCGTGCGTTTTCATGCCGTTTACTGGCCAGCCTTCCTGATGAGTGCAGGCCTTCCCCTGCCGAAGCAGATATTCGGCCACGGGTTCTTGCTCAACCGCGGCGAAAAAATGTCGAAATCTCTCGGGAATGTCGTGGATCCGATTGAACTTGCCGAGCGTTTCGGCGTCGATGCGCTGCGCTATTACCTGCTCCGCGAAGTGAGTTTCGGACAAGATGGCAGCTATTCGGCAGAAGCGATCGTGCGGACGGCCAACGCGGACCTGGCGAACAGCTTCGGAAATTTGGCTCAGCGCAGTTTGTCGATGATTTTCAAGAATTTGGAAGGGGCATTGTCAAGCGACTACGTCGCTGCACCGGGCGATATCGCCCTGCTCGCCGACCTTGAAACGATGGCGACCGACCGCCTGCCGCGCGAGTTTGAACAACTGGCCTTTTCGGTGGGCATCGAAGATTGGATTCGCGCCGTATTTGCCTGCAATCAGTATGTCGATGCGCAGGCGCCGTGGGCGCTCCGTAAGACCGACCCCGAACGGATGCGGGCGGTCCTGATGACCTTGTTCCAGGCCGTTCGCACGCTTGCAATCGCCATCCGTCCGGTCGTACCGGCCGCTGCCGACGCGCTGCTCGACCAGATGGGCATTGCCGCGGACGCGCGCGGTTTCGCAGCGCTTGCCGACAAGGGGTGGTTTCCGGCGCTCGCGGCGGGCGACTTCGCTGTCGGGCAGCCGGTTCCGATCTTTCCCCGCCTTGAACTGCCCGATGAAGAAGGGGAAGGGGAGGCATAATGCTCGTCGATTCGCACTGTCACCTTAATTACAAGGGACTTGCCGAGCAGCAGGATGGCGTACTCTTCCGGGCGAGGGAACGCGGTGTTACGGCGATGCTCAACATCGCGACACGCGAGAATGAATGGGACGATGTGCTGGCCGCGGCGGAGGCGAATGAGGACGTCTGGGCGAGCGTGGGTATCCACCCGCACGATGCCGACAATCACCCCGAAGTGGACACCGCAAAGCTCGTCGGCCGCACCGCCCATCCGCGCGTGGTGGGGATTGGCGAAACCGGCCTCGATTATTATTACGACAAAAGCGATCGTGCGCGGCAGCAGGACAGTTTTCGCTGTCACATCCATGCATCGCAGCAGACGGGCCTGCCGGTAATCGTCCACACCCGCAACGCCGAGGCCGACACGCTGTCACTGCTGGGCGAGGAGATGGGAAGGGCGATCTTTCCCGGGGTGATCCACTGCTTCACCGCCAGCGACGCCTTTGCACGGAAAGCGCTCGACCTTGGTCTTTATATCTCGATCTCGGGCATCGTGACGTTCAAGAACGCCGCCGAGCTTCAGGCCACCGCGAAGTGGCTACCGCAGGAGCGACTGCTGGTCGAAACCGACTCCCCTTTCCTTGCCCCCGTTCCGCACCGGGGCAAGACCGGCGAGCCCGCGTTCGTGGCAGACACGCTGGCCTTTCTCGCGGAGCTGAGAGGGGAGAACGCCGACGATCTCGCAGCGGCAACAAGCGCCAATTTCTACAAGCTTTTCAACAAGGCCGCCCCATGACGCCATATCGCATATGAAGGTCCGGATTCTGGGTTGCGGGACGTCGTCGGGCGTTCCGCGGATCGGAAACGATTGGGGTGCGTGCGATCCCGACAATCCGCGCAACCTGCGCAGTCGCGCGTCGATCCTCGTCTCGCTGGGCGGCTTTCGCATCCTTGTCGACACCAGCCCGGACATGCGGCTGCAACTGCTAGATGCTGGCGTCGGCGCGATCGATGCCGTGATCTGGACGCATGAACACGCCGATCACACGCACGGGCTCGACGATCTGCGGCAGGTGATGCACATGCGTCGGTCGGCCGTGCCCGTCTATGCTCGCAATCATGTGCTCGATATTCTGAAATGGCGGTTCACCTACGCATTTGCCGGCAACGCGGGCTATCCGGCATCGGTCGATCCGATCGATCTCGATGATCATCAGTCGATCGGGCCGATCGAAGTATCAGCGCTCGAAATGCCGCACGGTCCCATCAAGGCCACCGGTCTGATCTTCAGTGATGGTGCGCATAAAATAGCATATGCCACTGATTTCTCGAAATTTACCGACGATATGGTCGATTTCTTTCAGTGTGTTGACCTGTTCGTGATCGACGCTCTCCGTCGCTACCCGCATCCGACCCATCCGCATCTGGCCATGACCCTCGAAGGACTGAACAAAGTCGGCAATCCGCGCGCCATCATCACGCATATGGACAACACGATGGATTATGACGACCTTGCGGCAGAGCTGCCGCCAGGCGTCGAGCCGGGCTACGACGGGCTGGAGGTGCAATTGTGAACGGAGATACAGCAGTTCAACTGGCGTGGTTCGTTGGAGCGTTCGCGCTCGTGCTGAGCGCGTTGGTCGCACGTCGGATCAGATTGGCAGACGGTATCAAGATGGCGCTCGCGTGGGTGGCGATCTTCGGGCTGGTATTTCTCGCGATCTGGACGTTTCAGGCGGCGCGCGGGGGATAGATCGGGAGCATCTTCCCTCAGCCCGCCATCTCGTATTTTACATAATATATATTATCGGATAATTCTATGACTGCAGCGACAGATTCCCACAGCCCTGTCTCCCCCATCGATCGCTTGCTGCGCGTCATGGCCGCACTTCGCGATCCGGACGGCGGATGCGAATGGGATCTTGCGCAGGATTTCTCGACGATCGTTCCCTATACGATCGAGGAAGCCTATGAGGTTGCCGATGCCGTTGCTGGCGGCGATCCTGCCGCGATCTGCGACGAACTCGGCGACCTGTTGCTTCAGGTCGTTTTCCATAGTCAGATCGCCACGGATGAAGGCCTGTTCGGCTTCGACGATGTCGCGACCGCGATCAGCGACAAGATGGAACGTCGTCACCCTCACATTTTCGGCGACGCCAAGGCCGCCGACGTCCGCGTGCAGTGGGAAAATATCAAGGCGGCAGAACGCACGTCGAATGGACCGAAAAGCGCGCTCGACGGCGTAGCCCTGTCGTTGCCGGCGCTGCTGCGGGCGCAGAAGCTTCAAGGTCGTGCATCGCGCGTCGGGTTCGACTGGCCCGACGCGGCTGGGCCGCGCGCCAAGATCGCCGAGGAGCTCGAAGAAGTCTTGACGGCCGCAGACGATATCGAGCGAACCGAAGAGATTGGCGACCTGCTGTTCGCGGTCGTCAATTATGCACGTCATCTCGGCGTGGACGCCGAAAGTGCGCTCCGGGCCGCCAACGACAAGTTTGCACGGCGCTTCAAAGCCGTCGAGGAACGCGCCGGAAGCGATATGACTGACCTGCCTCTGGAGGCGCTGGAAGCCCATTGGACCTCCGTCAAGGCGTCGGAACGCCGCTAACCGGCCAAAGCCGCTCGAACCGCGCCCGGTCGGCAGGATCGAGCCGGACCGTCAGGACATGTCCCTCCCCCTCCAGCTCGTCTGACAGGACTTCGCCGCGCGCGTGGAGCCACGCCATTGCCTCGCCCTGGTCAAACGCCAGAAATATCTTCGCGATTTGGTGCTGCGCGGTCAGCCGCGATGCCATGAGCATTCGCGCAGCCTCGACACCATCGCCCGTCACGGCCGAAATGACCGCGACATCAGGGCGCCGGGCGGCCATCTCTTCGATCTGCGCTTTCCGATCCCTGTTCGCCGTATCGATCTTGTTCCAGATTTCGATCTGCGGAATGACGATCGAGGCATCGTCCCCCTCCCCGTCATGCACGCCGTTGACGCCAAGTGAGTCGAGAATCGCGCGCACATCGTCGAACTGCGCGTCGCTGTCGGGATGAACGATATCGCGGACGTGGACGATGAGATCGGCCGTTGTGACCTCCTCAAGCGTGGCGCGGAACGCCGCGACCAGTTCCGTCGGCAGATCGGAGACGAAGCCGACGGTATCCGACAGGATCGCCTTGTCGATACCGGGCAAGCGGATTTCCCGCATCGTCGGGTCAAGCGTCGCAAAAAGCATGTCTTCCGCCATGACGTCACTTCCCGTCAGACGATTGAAAAATGTAGATTTTCCAGCGTTTGTATACCCCACGAGGGCAACGACAGGCCAAGGTGCGCGTTGACGCTTAGCCCGCTGCAACTGCCGCGTCCGCCGCGCATCTTCAAGCTGCTTGCGGATCCGCGCCATACGGTTGCGGATCATCCGCCGGTCGGCCTCGATCTGCGTTTCGCCGGGGCCGCCGAGAAAGCCGAAGCCGCCGCGCTGGCGCTCAAGGTGCGTCCAACTGCGAACCAGCCGCCCCGCCTGATAATCGAGATGGGCGAGTTCGACCTGAAGCCGCCCCTCGGCCGTTGCGGCCCGCTCCCCGAAAATCTCCAGAATCAATCCCGTGCGGTCGATGACCTTCGCACCGAACTCGGTTTCGAGATTTCGTTGCTGGATGGCACTCAGCGCCGCATCGACGACGACAAGCTGGACATCGTTCATGGCGATATCCGGTTTGATCGCCTCGATCTGCCCGACCCCGATCAGCGTCGCTGCGCGCGTCTGCCTGAGCCGAAGCGGATGGACTGCGACAACATCGAGCCCGATAGCGACCGCAAGCCCCTTCGCCTCCTCGACGCGAGCATCGAGGTCGCGCGACAGGCGCTGGCCGCGCCATTCGGGCACGACCAGCAGCGCGGCCGCTCCGCGCGTAACTTCGCCGTCGCTGTCGGTCATCGTTCCAAATCAGGCGCCGACGTCGCCGTCCTCGTCGCCATTGTCGGTCAGGTTGATCGGTCCATTCGGCTGAACCGTCGAAATCGCATGCTTGTAGACCAGCTGCACCTGCCGCTCGCGCTCGAGCAACATGCAGAAGAGGTCAAACGCCACGATATCGCCCTGCAACATCACGCCATTGACGAGGAACATCGTCACCGATTCATCGGATCGGCGGACAGCATTAAGGAAAACATCCTGCAATGCCTTGCCCTTGCTTGCCGGCGCTTCCCGGATATCCGCACCCAGTGCGCCGAGATCGAAATCGTGCGACGGCATCACCGTCGAAATCGCGTGCTTGTAGACAAGCTGCGACTGACCATCGCGGCGCAGAAGCAGCGAGAAATTGTCGAACCAGGTAATGATGCCCTGCAATTTGACGCCCTTCACGAGGAACATCGTCACCGGTGTCTTGCTGCGGCGCAGGGCGTTTAGGAAAAGATCCTGGAGATTCTGATTTTTATCGGACACATTTGCCTCCTGTTTTTGGCGGTAGAACCGCGGGCGCGGTGCCGGTTTTCCGGCGTTCAAGACCTTCTTCGCATTCGCAATATGCGACAAAGCACCGCGCAGGTCTAGCGCAAAGCCTCACCCCTCGCCGTCGGAATTTTCCGTCAGTCCGAGGAGCTTGAGCTTGCGATGCAGGGCCGAACGCTCCATCCCGATGAAGGTTGCCGTTCGGGAGATGTTGCCCGAAAAACGGTTGATCTGGATGCGCAAATACTCGCGTTCGAAATTCTCTCGCGCTTCCTTCAGCGGGATCGCGGTGATCGATTCCGTGTTCGGCAGGATGTCGGTCCCGCCACGCACAAGCTCGCCCGGCAGCATATCGGCATCGATTCGCGCCAGCCGGTCGCTGGGAGCCAGAATCATCACGCGCTCGATCACGTTGCGAAGTTCGCGAACATTTCCCGGCCAATCATGCGCCTGGAGAGCGGCCATCGCTTCGGAGCTGATCTCGGGCGGCGGAACATGCCGATCCGCTGCGTACCGACCCACGAAATGATCGCAAAGGCTGGCGATGTCGTCGCGTCGTTCACGCAAGGGGGGGATATGCACCGGCACGACGTTGAGCCGATAATAGAGATCCTCGCGGAAGCGGCTTTCGGCGATTTCGGCCATCAAGTCGCGCGCCGAGCCTGAAATGATGCGGACATCGACGCGGATCATCGTCCGCCCACCGACCCGCGTGAAGCTTTGATCGGTCAGCACGCGCAGGATCTTGCCCTGTGTCGTAATCGGCATGTCGGCCACTTCGTCGAGGAACAACGTGCCCCCGTGCGCCTGCTCGAGCAGGCCGACGCGGATCGATCCGTCCTCGGCCTCCGATCCGAACAGTTCGATTTCGACCGTCTCAGGGTCCATCCGCGCCGACGATATCACTCGGAATGGAGCGCTGTGCCGTCCACTCCATCCGTGAAGAACGCGGGCCGCGACTTCCTTCCCTACCCCCGGAGCGCCGGCTATCAATACCCGACTGCCGGTCCCGGCAACCCGCTTCAGCGTCGCGCGGACGTTGTTGATCGCGGCGCTGGTGCCCGTCAGTTCATCCGAGGGGCCAGCCTTTTCCCGGAGCTGTTCATACTCGAACTTCAGGCGCTCACTCTCGGTCGCGCGCGCAACGAGATGAAGCAGACGCTCTGCCTCGAAAGGCTTTTCGATAAAATCGAAGGCACCCCGGCGGATCGCCGCCACCGCCGTGTCGATACCGCCATGCCCGGAAATCACGATGATCGGCAGGGTCGGGTCGAACGCCTTGATCGCTTCGACGAGGCCCAGCCCATCGAGCCGCGACCCTTGCAGCCAGACGTCGATCAGCGCGAGCGACGGGCGCCGCTGACGGATGGCATCCAGCGCGGCGTCGCTATTGGAGGCCGTCCGCGCCTCATAGCCTTCGTCCTCCATGACCCCCGCGACCAGCTCGCAGATGTCGCGTTCGTCATCGACGATCAAAATATCAAGCGCCATATTCTTCTCTATCCTGCCGGTTCCGGACGCGCCCCGGCACCGATTCAACGCGCCCTGTCGTCAATCCTCCGCCCTTGCCCGCCAGCGCCAGCAACCTGTCAGGATGCAACGTCAGCGTAACGCATGTTCCGCGCCCTTTCGGACTGTCCGAAAAATCGAGTTCGCCATAATGCTGTTCGACGATCTTCTTGACGATCGCGAGGCCGAGTCCGGTGCCGCCTTGCCGCGTCGTCATATAGGGTTCGGCAATGGCATCGCGCGCCTCGGGAAGGCCGATCCCGTCATCATCGATGCGAATGACAACCTCGCCGAGCGGACCGACGACAAGCTCGGCCAGAATATGCCCGACTGGCGACATATTGGGATTCTTCGGTCGCTCCTCAATCGCTTCGACCGCATTTTTGACGATATTGGTCAGCGCCTGCGATAACAGGCGTCGGTCGCAAACGAGCGGCTCGATTTCGTTGGGCGTCTTGATGCTGAAGGCGATGTCGGGCTTGGCAACCTCGAACAGGAAGACGGCCTGCCGCAGGATATCGCGAATATCCTCGACACCGAAAGTCGGTTTCGGCATGCGCGCAAAACTGGAAAATTCATCGACCATGCGGCGCATGTCGTGGACCTGCCGCACGATCGTGTCAGTCAGGCGACGGAACGTCGCCGTGTCACCCTCGATCTTGTCCCCGAAACGGCGTTGCAAGCGCTCTGCGGCGAGCTGGATCGGCGTGAGCGGATTCTTGATCTCGTGAGCAATGCGCCGCGCAACATCGGACCATGCAGCCCGCCGCTGGTCGAGAAGCTGCTGCGTGATATCTTCGAAGCTCAGTACGAAGCCATCGCCTTGCGCCACAGCTTTCGCGGCCAGCGTTGCGGGTTCGGCCTCGCGACGCGCCAGCTGGACGATGGCTTCGCGCTCGTCGCCGGTGAGCAGCCGCGCGAGTTCCGGCGCAACATCGGCAAGCGGCTGCCCGGTAAGAGCCTCGGCGCTCTGTCCTACCAATCGCTCGGCGGCCGCGTTTGCGAGCGAGATGCGATGGTCGGCGTCGACCGAAACGACCGCGGACGAAACGCCGCTCAGCACCGCTTCGATGAAGATTCGCCGCGCTTCCAGTTGCTCGTTCACGCTGACGAGCGCGCCGGTCTGCCCCTGCAACTGTTCGGTCATGCGGTTGAACGCGCGCGTCAGCACCGCAATTTCATCGTCACGAACCGGCGGCGTCACGCGCACCGACAAATCGCCGCCCGCGGCCGTTCGTGTCGCGCCGATCAGCGTCCCGAGAGGCCGGACGATGCGGTCCGCGACAACGATGGCAGCAACGACGGCAAGGGCGAGCAAGAGCAGAGAGCCGAGATAGAGCGCGCCATTGAACTGCAACTGAAGTTGCTGCGAACGCTCGAAAAGACCGTTGTAGTCGGCCAGAACGGCCCCTGCCCGCGCCGATTGCTGGAAGCCTGGCACGTTCGCGTCACGCGAGGCATAGACATAGGCGCGCTCCGTCCCCGGTAGTCGCGCAGCGGCTCCAATCCGGTCGGCTTGACGGACGACGACGACGTCCTGCCCGGAATTCAGCCGGCTGACCATCGCCGCCGTCAACCGATTTTCCGCGGCCCGATTGTCGGGATCGATCGCTGCGGCGGTGCGCGCAACGCCGTCCTTACCTATTTCGATGATAGCCGATTCATTGAGACTGCGGACGACTACCTGCTGCAGATAATAGTTTGAAAACTTGGGGCTATCGATCGGAAACTGGCTCAATTGTTTGCTGAGGTCGGCCGCCATCGCGAACGTATTGGCGCCGACCTGGCGCTGGTTTTCCTGATAATAGCCTTCGGCAAGATTGGCCGCATTTTCGAACATGCCGCGCGAGCGGTCGGAAAACCAGAAATCGACACCGAACTGGAACAGCAGCGAAGCAAAGATCACGACGAGCAACGTCGGCGCGGCGGCGATCAGCGAGAACAACGCGACAAGGCGGACGTGGAGGCGCCCGCTACCCCCCGCCATGGACCTTGCCGCGCGCGCCCGCGCGATCCGGCTGCCGACCAGCACGATCAACGTCATCGCCGGAACCAGGTTGACGACCATGATCGCGGCAACAAGCCCGGGCGTCAGCAAACGCTCGCTCTGGGCGTCGCCCGTCACGAAAATATAGGTGGCGATTGCGACGCTGACGATGATCGCGAGGGTATAATATTCGGGAGCGGCAAAATGCCATCCGCCCGAACGCGGCTGCCGATCGTCGGAATCGTTGTCTTGAGTCAGGGAAGCGGTGGGCTCCATTGTTGCCGTGCTACGACAATCCTGTTGCATAGAAAACACACAATATGCACGTCGCACGCGAATCCATCGCGTTTCTGGTCACCATCAAGGGTGGGCGGGATCGATGTCGAGTTGCCCCAACCGCTTGCGCAGCGTGTTTCGGTTGATTCCCAGGCGTCGGGCCGCTTCGAGCTGATTTCCACGCACTTCGCGAAGGGTACGGCGAAGAAGCGCGGCTTCCACGATCGCCTCGAGTTGCCCGTGAATCTCGCCATCGTCTTCGGGTCCGGCCAGCTTCTCGCGCGTCCAGTCGTCGATCGCGCGCGCAATCAGGTCCGCGGGCGCGGCAAAGGTTCCGCCTTCGCCGCTTTCCTGCAGTACCGCCTCGACGTCGCGCGCCATCACCATGGTATCGCGTGACAGCACCGCGAGGCGCTGGACGACATTCCCCAGTTCGCGAACATTACCCGGCCAGTCGTGGCGTTCGAGCAACTGCATCGCCGGCGAAGCGAATTGGCGGTCGGGCAGTCCCGACCGACGCCCCGCGTCGACGAAATGACGGACCAATGCGGCGATATCGCTGCGGCGATCGCGCAGCGGAGGCAGCGTTACGGGAATGACGTTGAGCCGGTAGAACAGATCCTCGCGAAATCGTCCGTCAGCGACCAGCGTACGCATGTCGCGATGGGTTGCTGCGACGACACGAACGTCGGCGCGAAGGGATTGGTTGCCGCCGACGGTGGAATATTCGTTGCTCTGGAGTACGCGCAGCAGTCGGGTTTGCGCATCGAGCGGCATGTCGCCAATTTCGTCGAGGAACAGCGTCCCGCCCGCAGCCTGTTCGAAGCGGCCGGCATTCCGGCTATGCGCGCCGGTAAACGCGCCCTTTTCATGCCCGAACAACTCGGCCTCGATCAACTCACGCGGAATGGCGGCCATGTTGATCGCGACGAATGGTCCCGACCGGCGCAGTCCCGTAGCGTGGATCGCTCGCGCAACCACCTCCTTGCCCGTCCCTGACTCGCCGAGAATCAGAACCGCGAGATCGTTGGTCGCGAGACGCGCGATGGTGCGATAGACCGCCTGCATCGCCGGCGCCCGACCGACGAGACCATGGCTGTCGGCCTGCCCGGGATCGGCTCTTGCCGTGGGCTGACTTCCACGATCAAGAGCCGCGCGAACACTCGCCGTCAGTTCCTCCAGGTCAAAGGGTTTGGGCAAATAGTCATAGCTGCCGATTCCCGTCGCGCGTACCGCGGTATCCAACGTGTTTTGCGCCGACAGGACAATGATCGGCGTGGCGGCATCGACGCCGGCGCCCGGTAACGAGTCGATGCCGTCACCATCGGGCAGAACGACGTCGGTAATGATCAGGTCCGGGCGATTGTCCGCCAGCCAGGCATTCCGCTCTCCCACACTCCCCACCGACGCGAAGGTTGCGCATTCGCCGGTCAGCGTTTCACGGATGATCAAGGCGATCGCTGGATCGTCCTCGACAAGCAAAATCGTCTTTCCGGTCATTCGCCGCGTCCTTTTTGAGCCGGAACCGTGGGAAGATGGACGCGAAAGCGCGTCCATTCGCCGTCGCGCATATGCTGGACGGTGCCGCCCATGTCGCGCGCGAGCTTGGCAACGAGCGCCAGGCCGAGCCCCCGTCCCTCTCGCTTGGTCGTAACGAACGGCGCGAACAGGTCGCCGCGGATATCGGCAGGGACGCCCGGGCCATTGTCGCTGACGCTTACCTCGATCGGCAAGGCAATCCGGCCCCGTCCGTCATCATTGTCGATCGAAAGCCCGTGTCGGTAAGCGGTCGCGATGCGCACCACGCCGTCATCCCGTCCCCCGAGTACTTCACACCCATTTGTAATCAGGTTCAAAAGAATCTGAACGACCGCGTCGTGATTGCCATGAACCATCGGCAGCGACGGATCGAAATCCTCTGAAAAGCGCACACCGGGAAATTGGCGAGCTCGCGCGGTTTCCATGGCCTGGTGGATCGGCTGGTACAGGTTGATCGGTACGCATGCGATCGGTTGCCCGCGCGAGAAATGCTCCATCTGGTCGATCAGCGTCGTTATCCGATCGACCTCGGCACAGATGAGGGTGGTGAAACGCTCACCGCCCGCATCGGTCTTGCGGGCCAGAAGCTGTGCCGCTCCCTTGATTCCCGCCAGGGGATTCTTGATCTCGTGCGCCAGCATTGATGCCGCTGCACCCGCAGCCCTTCCAGACCGTCCGATGGCGCCACCCATCAACTCGGCCTCGCTCTGCGAAGGCACCAGCGTGAGTATCCGGTGCCCGCTCCGCCCGTAGGGGACAACTTGCATGTCCACGAAAGCCGCCTTGCGGCTCCCGATCACAATTTCCGCGCGATGGGCGAACAGAGCCGACGTGGCGGGATCGTTCATCCGCTGGCGATAGCCGCGATCCATACCGATCACATCGAAGACAACGCGCCCAACCATCGCCGACCGCCCGATGTTACAGAGCTGTTCGGCGGCGGCATTGACGAAAAGGATCACGCCGCCGCGATCGATGAGAAGTGTCGCTATCGGATGCGACTGGATGATGTCGTCATGGTCGAACATCGGTATGCTCGACGTCAGCGCGCTCACGCAGCGGCCTTGCTCAGATAAGGACCATAGAATTGCTCAAGCGCGTCGAGAACCCCTCGGCTGTCGGGGATTTGATTGACCTTGTTGCGGAATTCGGCCGATCCGTGCAGCCCCTTGACGTACCAGCCAAGGTGCTTGCGCGCCATGTTGACCCCCGTCATCTCGCCATAATGTTCGATCATCGCGCGATAATGCGATGTAATGACGTCATATTGCTCATCAATTCCAGGGTCGGGCCGCTCGCCCTCCCCGCGAAGCACCGCCATGACCTGCCCCAGCAACCAGGGTCGACCATAAGCGCCGCGGCCAATCATCACGCCGTCCGCTCCGCTCTGCTCCAGCGCCGTCCGAGCGTCCTCGGGCGAACAGATGTCGCCGTTGACGATGACCGGGATCGAAACCGCGTCCTTGACCTTGCGGACAAAGGCCCAGTCGGCCTCGCCGCGATACATCTGGTTGCGTGTCCGCCCATGGACCGTGACCAGCTTTGCACCGATATCTTCGGCGATGTGGGCGAGTTCGGGCGCGTTCAGGCTGTCATGGTCCCACCCCATGCGCATCTTCACGGTCACCGGAACCTGTACCGCCCTGACGCAGGATTCGATGAGCGCGGCGGCAAGCTTCGGATCGCGCATCAACGCCGATCCGGCATCGCCGTTCGTCACCTTGCGCACCGGGCATCCCATGTTGATGTCGATGATCGCCGCGCCGCGATCTTCGTTGAGCTTCGCCGCTTCGCCCATCTCATAGGGCGTGCAGCCGACGAGTTGCATCGATACGGGTTCTTCCACCGGATCCCAGGCGGCCTTCTGGATCGACTGGCGCGTCTCGCGGATCGCGGCCTGGCTCGCGATCATCTCGGTCACGTTGAGGCCGGAACCATAATAACGGACCAGCTTGCGGAACGGCAGATCGGAGACGCCCGTCATCGGCGCGAGGATCACGGGATCCGCTATGGTGATATTGCCGATCTGGATGGGCCGGAGTGGCGCCATGGCGAAAGCTTTCGTCGAATTGCCTAAATTTTGAGCAGCCCCTACACGCTAAGCCGCTTTCCCGCAAGGCGCGGCTGCGCTAACCGGCGCGCAAGATGCCCGAGTCCACCTCCTCTCCTGCTCCGCATGTGGCGGTTGTGCTGTTGGCTGGCGGTCAGGGCGCGCGCGCGGGCTTCGACCGACCAAAGCAGCTTGAAATGCTCGGCGCCAAATCGGTGTTGCGCTGGAGCCTCGACCTGTTCGCAGCGCATCCGGCAGTCACCGCCGGCGTCGTCGTCGCTAATCCTGACGTCATGGCGACGATTGGAATGCTGCCAGAAGGATGGATTTCCGCCAGTCCGGGCGCTGAGCGGCAGCAATCGGTCGCCAACGCGCTCACCGCGCTCACCGATTGGGATGATGATGCGCGATTACTGGTTCACGACGCCGCACGCCCCGGGGTAACGGCCGACGTGGTCGATCGCCTGTTGGCGGCGCTGGACGGTGCCGACGCTGCAATCCCCACCCTGCCCGTACCGGACACTCTCGTCGCGCAGACTCAGGCGCAGGTCGGCGATGTCGTCGATCGCAGCCTGCTGGCGCGGGTTCAGACACCGCAGGCATTCCGCCTCGGGACCTTGCGCCGTGCGCACGCCGAAGCGGGCGACGCAGCCGCGACCGACGATGCGCAGCTCGTCCGCCGGATGGGCCTGCCGGTTGCAGCGGTGTCCGGCGACGCCCGGCTTCACAAGCTGACCTATGCCGAGGATCTGGCCATTCTGTCTGCGTTATTGGGAGTGGGAACAGCCATGCGAACTGCTGTCGGCATGGGCTATGACGTCCATCGTCTCGTCGTCGGCAAGCCACTCTGGATCGGTGGCATCGAAATCGCGCACAGTCATGGGCTTGAGGGGCATAGCGATGCCGACGTCGCGCTTCATGCGATCACCGACGCGGTCCTCGGCGCGCTGGCTGACGGCGATATCGGCGACCATTTCCCGCCAACCGATCCACAATGGCGCGGTGCAGCGTCGCACCGCTTCCTCTCCTTTGCCGGCGACCGGGTGACTGCGCGGGGCGGGCGTATCAGCCACATCGACGTCACGATTGTCGCCGAGGCGCCGAGGATCGGTCCGCATCGCCCCGCAATCCGGGCCCGCATCGCCGATATTCTTGCGATTCCGCCCGAGTGCGTTAGTGTGAAGGCCACAACGACCGAGCGACTGGGTTTCACCGGCCGCCGCGAGGGGATCGCCGCTCAGGCCATCGCGACGCTTTTGCTTCCGGAGATTTGAACCGTGCTGTCTGTCGAAGAGACGCGCCTTGCCGCGCGGCACCAACTCGCCACGAATGTCCTGGCCAACAATCGCGCCGCCGGACGCCGCGTCGCTGTCGCGGAAAGCTGCACGGGCGGCATGGTCTCGGCCGCGATCACGGATATAGCCGGAAGTTCGGACGTGTTTTCGGCGGGTTTCATTACCTATTCGGGGCATGCCAAACAGTCGCAGCTCGACGTGAGCAGCGAGATCCTCGAAACTTTCGGCGAAGTTTCATTGGCAACCGCCTGGGCAATGGCTGCCGGCGTGCTGGCGAACAGCGATGCCGATGTGGCGGTTGCGATCACGGGCATCGCCGGTCCGGGCGGCGGCTCGGAGAAAAAGCCCGTCGGCCAGGTCGTCTTCGCGCGTGCGCTGCGCGGGCAGGACCCGGACGATTACTTCACCCAGCGTATCCAGTTCGATTCAAAGGATCGCGCCGCGATCCGTCATGCCGCGACCCTGTTCGCGCTCGACCTTTTTCAGCCAGAAAGGGATGCGCTACGACCGTCCGAGGATGCGGCGCTTCCAGCGGAATAACCCGATGCGGCGGTAACCTTGGGATAGGGAGAGGTCGTTACCATTCCCAGGAAAGTTCAGTCCTGTGCGCCCCCGACTGGGCGCGATTTGGCCTGATTTGTACCGAACAATGTGCTGGGTGCGCGGGGCCGTGGTGGCATCCACAAACCGCTCCGCGACCGTCCTTGTCCTCCGAACGAAAGAGCCGGGGCGAACGCTGGCATAGCCGGACATGTAGGAAGGCCTATCTGAAGGCACCGCCTACCCGGAGGTCAATGCGGTAGCTTCTTCGTCCTGTACACGGCCCAAGGCCCGGACGCCGACCTCGATAGAGTTGACCGAGATGTCAGCTTTCTGGCGGAGTGGCCGCCCCATAAAGCGCACCCGCCCGCGTTTCGAAGGCGGCGATCATCTTGCGAAGGGCCTTGTCGAACATCTGCCCGGCAAGCGTTTCGAAAACCCGGCTGCGGAACGAGAAATCGACCATGAAGTCGACGCGGCAGCCTCCATTATCGAGCGGTGTGAAATGCCACTCGTTCTCAAGATGACGCATTGGTCCGTCGATATAGCTGACCGTCACCGAACGGGGTCGTTCCTTGTGAACGCGGCACGAGAAGCTTTCGCGTAATCCCTTGAAGCCGACGATCATGTCGGCAATCGCTTCCCGCTCGTCATCGCTGCGGACGCGGAGGGCGATCACCCATGGCAGAAATTCGGGATACCGCGCGATATCGACCACCAGCGCGAACATCTGTTCGGCGCTGTATGGCAGTTCGCGCGTTTCATGATGACGCGGCAAAAACCGGTCAGCCCGCCCTGGCGCGTGCGAGTTGCTCTTCGCGCGCCGAGCGCATCCGTTCGAAATCGTCGCCGGCATGATAGCTCGACCGGGTCAGCGGCGATGAAGCGACCTGCAGGAAACCCTTGGCCCGCGCGATCTGGGCATAGGCGTCAAAAGCCTGGGGGGTGACGAAGTCGATCACCTTGGTGTGCTTTGGCGTCGGCTGCAGATACTGGCCCATCGTCATGAAATCGATATCCGCGCTGCGCATGTCGTCCATCACCTGATGAACTTCCATCCGTTCTTCGCCGAGGCCGAGCATGACGCCCGATTTGGTGAAGATCGACGGATCACGACGCTTGACGCTTTCGAGCAGGCGAAGCGAGGCATAATAGCGCGCGCCGGGCCGGATCGTCGGATAAAGCCGCGGCACGGTTTCCAGGTTGTGGTTATAGACATCGGGCCGCGCATCGACGATCGCCGCGACCGCGCTCTCGGGCTTGTTACGAAAATCGGGGGTCAGGATTTCGATCGTCGTTTTCGGCGTCTCGCGGCGCAACGCTTCGATCACCTTCACGAACTGGCTGGCGCCGCCGTCCGGCAAATCGTCGCGATCGACCGAGGTGATGACGATGTGGGTCAGCCCCATCTTCGCCGCCGCGATGGCGGTGTGTTCGGGCTCCAGCAAGTCGACCGGGCGCGGCATGCCGGTCTTGACGTTGCAAAAGGCGCAAGCGCGCGTGCAGGTGTCGCCCAGGATCATCACCGTCGCGTGCTTTTTCGTCCAGCATTCGCCGATGTTCGGGCACGCCGCCTCTTCGCACACGGTGTGCAGGTTGAGGTCGCGCATCAACCTCTTCGTCTCGGCATAACCGGGGCTGGTCGGTGCCTTGACGCGAATCCAATCGGGTTTGCGCGGGCGCTGAAGGGGCTGAGCGGGAGCGTTCATGGCGTTCACATAGTCCTGCCCGCGACTCTTCTCAACCTCTCAACTTATGCTATGGCGCGCGCATGACTCACTTTGCAGATATGATCGAAGGCTACCACCGTTTCCGTAACGGCGGCTGGCAGGAACAGCGCGACCGCTGGGAACAACTCGCCGAGGGGCAATCCCCCAAGGTGATGGTAATCGCCTGCTCCGACAGTCGATCCGAGCCATCGCAGATTTTCGACACTAACCCGGGCGAGATCTTCGTCGTCCGCAACGTCGGTGCCCTCGTGCCGCCGTTCGAAACCAACCCGGGGCGGCACGGCGTATCGGCCGCGCTCGAATTCGCGGTGCAGTTCCTGCACATCGAGGAAATCGTCGTGATGGGCCATGGCATGTGCGGCGGCTGCCATGCCGCGCTGCACCGGACGATGGAGGGGGCGGAGCCCGGACGCGGCGGCTTTATCGCGCACTGGATCGAGATGCTCGACGAGGCGAGCGCCGATATTCGCGCAAGATATCCCGATTACGACAATCGCGAGGCCGGCCGGGCCATGGAACTGGCAGCGGTGGGCGTCAGCCTGACCAATCTTCGCACCTTCCCCTGCATCCAGGAAAAGGAAAAGCGCGGGACGCTGAAGCTGCGCGGCGCCTTTTTTGCGATCAACGAAGGCCTACTCTATGTGATGGACGAAAGCACGGGAGAATTCGCACCGGCCTGAGCGGCCGCAGCAAGGAGGACGAGATGAGCAAGAACGCCGTCTGGCTGACGATCATTTTCGCGGCCGCCATATTGGGCGCGTTTCTGGGGCCATCGATGGCCAGCCTGCTTGGTGAAGGCACGATGCTGATCCTCGCGCCCGTCTTCCTCATCGGCGTCGTCGCCTTTTGCATATGGGCGCTGTCGAGCAACAAAAGCGGCAAGAAGGCCGACACGGCGACGTTGGCCGAAGCACGAACGATGCGCGCGCCTGACGGCAAAGGCCGCATCTATGTCACGCGCCGCGGTTTCGTCGCCGCACTGCAAGGCATGAACGTGACGCTTGACGACAGCGCGACCGGACAGATCAAATCCGGGCAGATGCTCATGGCCGATGTGGCGCCCGGCACGCATCGCCTGCAGGTCGGCACGGCGAAGGCAAAGCTTGCCAACGCGGCCGACATGGAAATCGACATTGGCGCGGGCGGCGTAGTCGTGATCGACGCGATGATCGAAATGGGCGCCCTCAAGGGCAGCGTGAAGCTGACCCGCCTCGATGCGGCCAAGGCGCGCGAGAATGTGAACGCGACGGCGCTGATCCTTTGGGAAGTTCCCCCGGCCTGACGCGCGACAGCGGCCGCGGCCCTCGCCGTCACGAAGGTTCGGGTCAGGGGATCGCGTAGGTCACATTCGCCTGGCCGACGGGCTTGTCGGCGTCATCGGTCCAGATACGAACGTCCATCACGGCCAGCCGCTTGCCGAGCCGCAGCATATGCGCGTCTGCAAACAGCGGCCCCGGACGGCAGGGACGCAGAAACTGATAGTTGAGCGCGCTCGTCACCGCCATCGCGACGGGCCCGATATGTGCAAGGACCAGCGCGTAGGCCGCCATATCCGCAAAGCCCATCTGCGTTGGCCCCGAAATCAGCCCTCCCGGACGCAGCGCCCTGTCGTTCGGGTCGATCCGGGCCCGGACATGCCCCGGAACTGCAAGGACCACATGGCCGCGCGAATCCGGTTCCGAATGGGGAAAGGCTTCCGCCATGAAGGCGTTGAGTGCCTCCGCATCAAGACGGATCGCACCCGACGATATTGGCGCCGCCTCCCCTGTCATGGAATCAACGCGTCAGCTTCTTGTACGACGTCGCATGCGGCCGCGTCGCGTCGTCGCCAAGACGGCGGATCTTGTCTTCTTCATAGGATTCGAAATTGCCTTCGAACCATTCGACATGGCTGTCGCCCTCGAACGCAAGGATGTGCGTTGCGAGGCGATCGAGGAAGAAGCGATCGTGGCTGATGACCACGGCGCAGCCCGCGAAGTTTTCCAGCGCTTCTTCCAAAGCCGCCAGCGTTTCGGTGTCGAGATCGTTGGTCGGTTCGTCGAGCAGCAGGACGTTGCCGCCGGCCTTTAACATCTTGGCCATATGGACGCGGTTGCGTTCGCCGCCCGAAAGCTGGCCGACCTTTTTCTGCTGGTCGACACCCTTGAAGTTGAAGGCACCGACATAAGCGCGCGTCTGCATCTCGTGCTTGCCGATATTCATCAGTTCGTGCCCGCCGGAAATCTCCTGCCAGACATTGTTGTCGGGTTTCAGGTCGTCGCGGCTCTGATCCACGAAGCCGAGGCGTACGGTATCGCCGATCGTCACCTTGCCGCTGTCCGGCGTTTCCTGCCCGGTGATCAGTTTGAACAGGGTCGATTTACCCGCGCCGTTGGGGCCGATCACACCGACGATGCCACCAGGTGGGAGCGAGAAGGTGAGGTTTTCGAACAGCAGCTTGTCGCCATAAGCCTTCGAGATGCCTTCGACCTCGATGACCTTGCCGCCCAGGCGCTCGGGAACCTGGATAACAATCTGCGCCTTGCCGGGGATGCGCTTTTCCTGCGCTTCGACAAGCTGGTCGAAGCTTTTGATACGCGCCTTCGACTTGGCCTGACGGGCCTTCGGCGATTGCCGGATCCATTCGAGTTCGTCCTTGATCGCCTTCTGGCGCCCAGCGTCCTCGCGCGCTTCCTGTTCGAGGCGCTTGCCCTTCTTTTCGAGATAGGTCGAATAATTGCCTTCGTAGACGAAGTAACGGCCGCGATCGAGCTCGAGGATCCAGTTCACGACATTGTCGAGGAAATAGCGATCGTGGGTGACGAGGATGACGTTGCCCGGATAATCGACGAGATGCTTTTCGAGCCATGCGACGCTTTCGGCGTCGAGGTGGTTGGTCGGTTCGTCGAGCAGCAGGATCGACGGCTTTTCAAGCAGCAGGCGTGTCAGCGCAATGCGGCGGCGTTCGCCGCCCGACAGGTTTTCGACGCTCCAGTCGCCCGGCGGACAGCGCAGGGCCTCCATCGCGATTTCGAGCTGATTGTCGAGCGTCCAGCCGTCGACCGCGTCGATCTTTTCCTGAAGCGTGCCCATTTCTTCCATCAGGGCATCGAAATCGGCGTCGGCCGGCGGGTCGGCCATCAAGGCGCTGATCTCGTTGAACCGGTCCATCATGTCGGCGACCGGCCGGACGCCATCCATGACATTTTCCTTCACCGTCTTGGCAGGATCCAGCTCGGGCTCCTGCGCCAGATAGCCGACGGTAATCCCCTCACCCGGCCAAGCTTCGCCCGAGAATTCCGTGTCGATGCCCGCCATGATCTTCATAAGCGTCGACTTACCCGTGCCGTTGGGGCCGACGATGCCGATCTTGGCGTCGGGATAAAATTGCAGACTGAGATTGTTGAGCGTCGGCTTCTGCGCGCCGGGATAGGCCTTGGTCAGGCCTTTCATCACGAAACTATATTGGGCGGCCATCGATATGCTCCGGTATGGGCTGGGCCGCAGCGTGCGGCCGGAAGAGTTGGGCGCCGGTTAGCGAATGGGCGCGGGGTTGGCAATCGACGCTTGCGCGAGCGGGGCGTGCCGTTACGAAAGCGGCATGAAAATCCCTCATATCCCTGCCCGCCTTTTCGGGGTCGCCGCTCTCCTCGTCACCGCAGTCAATGCATCTGCAGCGCCAGCCGAAGCTCCCGACGGAGTCATCTTGCCTGCTCCGGCACGAAGCGCGGTCGAACTTGCCGAAGAAGGGGACGACATTGCCTGGACGATAACCGAGGACCTGACGACCGAGATCGGGCCGCGCATGGCCGGGACCGAGGCCGAGTCCGCCGCACGGCGCTGGGCGCTGTCGCGCTTGAAGGCAATGGGCTTCGCAAACGTTCGTGAAGAGCAGTTCGACATGCCGGTCTGGGTACGCGGTACCGAAGAGGCCTGGCTGACCCACGCCTTCCAGCCACAAAAACTGGCGATCACGGCGCTGGGCAACAGCGCGTCGACCGGGCCGCAGGGTATCGAAGGTTCGCTGGCCTATTTTGCGAGCTTCGACGCGCTCGCGGCTGCACCCGATGAAAAGGTGCGAAACCGGATCGTCTTCATCGATAATGACATGAAGCCGACGCAGGACGGCAGCGGCTATGGCTATTATGGTCGCGGGCGCTTCAGCGGACCCAATGTCGCCGCCAAGAAGGTCGCCATCGCCATCGTCATCCGGTCGATCGGAACCGACAGCCATCGCAACCCGCACACCGGCGTGACCAATTTCGAGGCCGGTGTGAAGCCGATCCCCGCGGGCGCAATTTCGAACCCCGATGCCGACCAGCTCTATCGCCAACTCGTCCGGCAACAGGCCGTCGTGGACGAGGTTCGCATGAAGCTGATCCTGACCCCCCAGAACCTTGGCACGAGGCATTCGGGCAATGTCATCGCCGAAGTTCCGGGCAGTGATCCTGCCGCCTCCCCCGTTATCGTCGCCTGCCACCTGGATAGCTGGGACCTCGGCACGGGGGCGATCGACGATGCCGCCGGCTGCGGCATCATCACCGCCGCCGCGAAGCATGTGATGAAGGCCGGCCAACCGCGCCGGACCATCCGTGTCCTTTGGGCGGGCGCCGAAGAGGTCGGCGTATTCGGCGGCAAGGCCTATTTCGATGCGCATGGCAAAGAGAAGCACGCGGTCGCGCTCGAGTCGGATTTCGGCGCCGACCGTATCTGGCGCGTCGATTTCAAACTGCCCGACAGCGCCGGGCCCCTCGCCGACCGGATCGCCGCCGCCGTGATGCCGTTCGGGGTCGTGCGGGGCAAGCAACCAGCAGGCGGCGGCGCGGACGTGGGCGCGCTGGTTCAGGCCGGCGCACCCGCGATCGACCTGGCGCAAGACGGGACGCGCTATTTCGATATCCATCACACGCCCGACGACACGCTCGACAAGATCGACGTCAATAATTTGCACCAGAATGTGCTGGTTTGGACCGCGACTCTGGCGATTCTCGCCAACAGCAGTGACAGTGAGCTTCCCTAGTATGACGAAGAAATGACAGAATCCCGCCACCGACGGGCATCTCAATTATTTTTGTTGACGATTCACGCGGAACGGCTAAATCCCGCCGCTCGCGGTACGGGAAGTTTTCCCGGACGCGGTAAGGCATTTTAGGGAGCCCACACATCATGAAGAAGTTTGCTGCTATCGCCGTTGCTGCCAGCATGTTCGCCCTCGCCGCTTGCGGTGAAAAGGCTGCTGAAGAAGCCACCACGGACGCCCCGGCCGCTGAAGCGGTTGCGGAAGAAGGCGCTGACGCCGCTGCTGCTGGCGCCGACGCCGCCGCTGCTGGTGCTGACGCCGCCGCTGCCGGCGCCGAAGCTGCTGCTCCGGCCGCTGACGCTGCTGCTGCTCCGGCCGCTGACGCCAAGGCTGCTCCGGCTGCCGACGCCAAGGCTGCTGCTCCGGCTGAAGAAAAGAAGTAAGTCGCAGCCCTTCGGGGCAATGACTGAAACGAGAAACGGGCGGTCTTCCTTCGGGAAGGCCGCCTTTTTCTTTGCGTGCTGCGGATCGCCACGCGATACGAGCCGCGCACGGAGGCCTTTTTCAGCGATATCCTAGTTGAGCTGACCCTGGATGCTGATCGTGAAGCTGGTCGGGGTACCCGTCGATCCTGCCATCGCCCCCTGCGGCCGCAAACAGACATATTTGACCGCCGGATCATAGGCGGCGACCGGCGTGTAGGTGCAGGCCGCGAAAGTCGCGGGCATGGTTGCCGCGTTGGAATAGCGGATATCCGTCGCGCTGCTGAACGTCAGCCCGCTCGTCGGCGTGCCCTGTGTGAATATCGGCGCCGCCGCATTCCCGACAGCGATCTGGAGCGGCAAAGTATCGACGATCAGCAAGGCATTGCTGTCGACCGCGGCCGGACCGCTGTTCTGCACCTGGAAGCTGTAACGGACGATGGCCCCCGGTATCGCCTTTGGATTGGTGCTGCCGTTGATCGGGTCGGACAGCAACACCGACGTCTTCGTCATGCCGAGCGCTGCGTTCGCAGCCCGTTTCGTGTTGGTGATCACGCAACTGATGATGTCACCCATCTGGGGCGTGACACTTCCACCCACGGTCGTTGGAAGCACGGTCGATGACGCAGCGGCGTTGGTGCAGACCATGCCCGAGGTATATTGGCCAAGCGTCGTGGTGCCACTGGCGGCTTCGGCAAGCACATAAGCGGTCGCAGCGGCCACCTGTGTCTGGGGCGTGGCCGCATTGGCGACGGTGGCGCCGCTGCCGGTCGTCGTCGTCGTGGCGACGACGGTTGAGCCCTGACTGATATTCATCGTGAACTGATCGCCCACGAACTGGCGCCCCCCGGACCCGAGCGCCTTGCTCAGGGTCAGGTGCGGAAACGGCGTCTCGGTGAACGTACACTGGACGGCATCGCCGAACTTCAGCGCTCCGAAATTATAAGAGGTCGTCGTAACGTTGGACGGCATCGCGGTCGTCGAACCCGACGTGCTGTTGGTACAGGTCAGGATCGACCGATATTTGGCGAGCGCGCTGGTGCTGCCGGCAGCCATCGACTGGTTGAGGGTGATCGGGATCGCCGCCGTGCTCGACAACGCAGCGGCTGTGAAAGGCCCCAGCCCGGTTCCGCTCGACGTGCCGGATGCCAAGGCAGCACCGCCGCTTGTCGCGTTGATCGAAAAGGTGAACTGGTCGGCGGCGTTGATACGAGCGCCCGATATCTGGGTGTTGAGACGGATCGAGGCGAAACGCACCGCGAACATCGTCCCCTGCAGCCCGCCGCCCACAAGTGTCGTGGTGACTTGGGTCGGCGATACCGAGCCGACGATGTAGGCGCCAACATTGCCATTCGCGCCGGCAACGCTGAAAGTACTGGTGCCCGCACCGGATGCGGTGGGATAGGTCGAGCCGCTGATCGGCCCCGCGGTGTCGAGCAATTGCCACGCCCCACCGTTGGTCTGGAAGGACAATGACTCCCCGCCGTTCGACGACTCTCCGTCGGCTCCAACGAACATATAGGCGCTGACCGTACCCGACGATGGCGGGGTCAGGGTTATCCCGCTGATCTGGACGGTCGTGGTGCCCGCGGCGGTCTGATAGAAGATCGGGCGGCCGGCAATGCCCAGAAATGCGGTATTGCCGACCGCCGCGCCGGTCCAGGACGGGGCCGTGGCCGAGGCAGCGGCCGCGCCCGAAACCCGCATGGTGAAGCTCATCACCGTGCCGTCGGGCAAGGTGAAGGAGAAATTCTGTCCGCTCGCCGTGCGCGCCGTCGCGTCATTGTAGGAACTGAGGTCCAGCCAGCAATAGGTCTGCCAGTCGGAGGGCCCCGTCGTGCCTTGCGACGTGGCATAATAGCAGGGTGCCGCCAATGCCGGACTCGCCGCGCACAGCGTCGCAAGCAGCGCACACAGCGCCGCAATCAGCTTGTTCAGTCTGATACCCACCCGTTTCAACATGCTGGTCCTTGTGCAGAACCATAAACGCAAATGTTTAGAAGGATGTTAAGGACGATCGCGGGCCAGAAAACCGGCTTATACTGTCGCCTGCCAACGCTGCCGGCGGCCAACGCCGTCGGCGGTCAACCGAAACTCCGCGAACGAAGCCGGGAGGACCGGTAGGGGTACGAGTTGCATGTGCGTCAAACGACATGTGGAAAAAAGGACATTATTCTGGTTGTTACGACGCCGCCCGCCGGAAGACCAAAGACGGGCGCACGCTTCGACGCCTGCGCAGCGTCGCGCCAACCGCGCCGAAACCCAGAAGCATCATGGCCCAGGTCGCCGGCTCCGGCACGCCGTCCGCAACGTTCACATAGGTGCGGAAATTGAGGTCAGAGGATGGAAATCCACTCAGTGCTGGTGCGGCTATCGAGAGCGCTCCACCGGCGTATCCGTTGCTCGTGGTCGTCGGATTGAAATAGTTCCAATTGGTGAATGTCGTACATCCCGTCGCCCCACAGGGGTCGGCAGACTGTGAGAATGTATAAGTCTGGCCAGCTACAATAGAAATGCCCAACGTCGAAAAGTCGAAGCTGCTCAACGCGATGAAAGGAATGTTTGATGCCGCCCGCGATATCGTCCCGAGAAGGGTCGTTCCCGGCGTCGTTTGGTTTCCACCGCCATACACGCTCAAATAGACGTTGCCGCTGCCAGACCCGGACGCGATGACGTCAATGAGAGCCAGTGTCCCGGTCTGCGTGGCCGTGAATGTCTGATACAGAATCGTCGGAGTGAAGGCAGGATCGGGTTGCCCGGAAAAAAATCCACTCGCCGAAGGACTTGGGGGAGCAACAAGGTTGTCGACGTCCAGCGTGGTGGCAGCGTGAGCCTCTGAAGCAATCGAACTGCACAGCAAAACGCCGGCGCAAACGATGAAAGCATTTCTCACTGTCTATCCCCCCAATCGGCGCGGTAGCCGCAAGCCCATCCGGATTCGGGCTACCACGCCGGTTCGGTTGGGTAAACTAGGCCTTAAGAATAGGTTGCGTCCCAAAATATGTCATGCGCGAATCACCCGATTGGAAACGCGAGGGGACGCCAGGGAGCTCATATTCGGCGTGAGCGCTGAACCTGTACCAACGCTCGCAGATCTCAGTGCATAATTTACTGAAAATAAGTCATAAAATAAAATGGTCGGGGAGACAGGATTCGAACCTGCGACATCTTGCTCCCAAAGCAAGCGCGCTACCGGGCTGCGCCACTCCCCGAGTGCGGGCGCCTTAGACGGCGTGATCGCACAAGTCTATCCCGCAGACGTCGCAATCAACCGCGCATAGAAATCGATCATCCGTTTGAAACTGTCGATCGCCATATGCTCGTTGGTGCCGTGGATCATCGCCGACTCCTTGAGAGAGAAATGCATCGGCATGAACCGGTACACATCCTCCGACACCGGCTCCATGCTGCGACTGTCCGTGCCTGCGACGACAAGTGTCGGCGTCAACACTGCGCCCGGCGCATCGGCGCGTGCCGCCGCCGCGATCCATTTCCAACCCTGCGAGTTGGTTTAGGACACCCGCGAAGGCTCGCGCGGGGGCTTGACCCATGCGAGATCGACCCTGGTGTCGCCGACCGCCTCCCGCGCGCGCGCCATGACGTCAGCCGAGCTGTTCCATGGCGCTATGCGATAATTGATCAGCGCATTCGCCGACTGTGGCAGGACATTTTCCTTTGGGCTTCCCTCGATCATCGTCGGTGCGATCGTGGTATGGAAGGCGGCTGCCGTCGTCGGCGCAGCGCCAAGCTGGCGTTTCAGGAGTGGACCGAACAACCATTGGTTCGCGACGGCCATCTTGGTGGTCCCACCCTTTTTGGCTGCAAGCGCCTCGATCATCGATGCACCGGGGCCGCGCACTTCGAACGGGAACGGCTTTCCGGTGATGGCCAGCACGGCCTTTGCCAGCGTCTCGACGCCGGTCTCCGCAGGCGGCATGGAACTATGCCCGCCCGGCGCGTTTGCCGTTACCTTCAGCGCGGCATAGCCTTTTTCCGCAATGCCGATCATGATCGCCGGACCGTTGATCACCGGAGTGTCGGTGAGAACGATGCTCCCTTCGTCGAGCGTGAAGATCGCCTTCACACCTTCAGCCTTGAGCTTGGCAGCGGCCGCGACCGCCCCCGTGCCGCCCGCTTCCTCGTCGTGCCCCGAGACGAGATAGATGCCGCGCTTCGGCTTGAAGCCGGTTCTGGCAAGCGCATCGAGCGCCTCGAACAATCCGACGAGCGATCCCTTGTCGTCAACCGTGCCGCGACCCCACACCGCCTTGTCGGCAATCGTCCCGGCGAACGGGGGATATTTCCAGTCGCCTTCGGTGCCCGGCGTGACAGGGACGACATCCTGATGCGCCATGAGGATGATCGGTGCGAGCGAGGCGTCGCTGCCCGGCCAATGATAGACGAGCGTCCGGTTCGGAAGGATCGTGCGCGCCATCGCGGCATGGACGGCGGGATAGGTCGAGGCGAGCCATGCATGGAGCTTGTCCCACTCCGCCACTTCATTATCCGCCGGGTCTTGATGGGAAATAGTGCGAAGCTGCGCTGCTTCGCTGAGATGATGCACTGCCGCATCCAGATCATAGCCGGGTGCCGCGGCAAGCGTCACATCGCTTCCATCGGCGACATCCTTGGGAGCGAAACCCGCAGTGCGTACCGCCACCGCGGCACCCACAATCGCGATCGCCGCCAATCCCCCAAGCAATACCGCCCGCCGCTTGCGCATAAACCTCTCCTTCGTCTGACGCGCCTATGGAACGCGACGAGTTGCAATTTGCAAGGGAATAGTCCGGCGAAAATGGTGGGCCCGGCAGGACTCGAACCCGCAACCTAGCCGTTATGAGCGGCCAGCTCTAACCGTTGAGCTACAGGCCCCCGTTTCGATACCCGACGGGGATGTGCGGGCGATAGCGGAGCAGGCCGATGATTGGCAAGCCGCTTACGCCTCGCCGGGTGGAGCATTTCGGGCCGCCATCGCCAAAATTCCCGCCGTGTCGACGGCCTCCACGCCGCGGCGCTGCAGATGGCCCAGCACCACGTCCCACCAGCGGTAGAAGCGGTCGAGGTCGCTGTCGGTCCGGACATATGGTGTATTGCCGGGCTGCAAGGATGGCGAATGGAACGAAAAGGTCAGAATCGGCAGCCGTTGATCGAGCGCGATATCAATCGCCCGGCACGCCCGCTCCGCCGGAATGCCCTCAGGCGTCATCGCAATGCGCTCGACAAGGCCAAATCGCGCGAGCGCCGCACCGGCATGCAGGCCGTTGCGCGCGATCTGGTGATAGATGCCCTGCCCCCTCCGCCCAAGGAAACCGCCGAAGACCGTCGTGACCGGGACTTCCAATACCGCACCCGAAGACGTCGATACCCACCATGGATTTAGCGGCGCGGCGCGATAGTCCGGGCCCTGCCCCTTGCGATAGTCGAAACCCGCGCGCACCGACGTATCGCAGCGGAAGCCAAGCTCCGCGAGCATCGTCGCGGTGTCGGAGCCCAAACCATAGCGCCCGGCCCGATAGGCGGTGGGCACGACCCCGAAGCGGCGCGTGATCGCATCGCGCAGCGCCGTCATTTTGGCACGTTGCAGATCGTCCGGGAGGTTTCCCGCATAGCTGTTGCGTTCGTTGACATCCTCGGCGTGGGGTGGTGTGACCCAAGGGTGGAGCTGCGCGCCGATATCGCATCGACCCACCTTTTGTGCCTTGCCCAAGATATCGACCGCGCGGTCGTCCTGAACGATCGGCCAATCGACCAGATAGATCGGCACGACACCCGCACGTTCGAAAAATCCCTGGCATTCGGCAAGCGCGGGTACCGAATCCAGCCGAAACCCGGTGCGTGCGAACGGAGCGGCCCAGTCGAAATCCTCTTCGGTATCGATCGTCACCCAGAAGCGCGGGCGTTCGTCCGCAGCGAGCGCAACGAGTTCGGAAACCGCCGGATATGCCTGGAAATCGCCCGCAGGCCGCACCTTGATCTCCCCTGCCTTCGAGCGCCTCGCCGTAGCTATTCGCCCTGCTGGATCCCGAGTTCGGTATCCGCACTCGGGTTGGCCGAGGGGAGATGCAAGGTCAAGGCGTTATGCCCGATGTCGAGCCGCCCGCCGACGCTCCGCGCGAGGCTGTCGACCAGGCGGAGCGAGAAACCGAGGCTGAGGATCGCGGCGCCGGGCGCTTCGCCCTCCGGGCTGAAGCTCGGATCGAGCAGATCGGCGGCGGTGGCAAATCGGATCGCAAGCGGGCGCACGATACGGACCTGAAGCATGTCATCGTGCCCCGCCTCGACGACGAGTTGTCCAACAAGCGTCGCGCCGGGTTCGGACACGTCGAGCAAAGCGGTCAGCAACCGCCCGATCATCCGACGCGAATTGGTGTCATTGGCACGAGCCAGAAATGGTCCGCCAATTCGCGAGATGCTGAGGTCGACTCGCTGTTCGGCCATGACATCTGCCAGATCCCCCTGCACCTGCGTCATGACGACGCCGATATCGGCAACCTCGCCCGGGGCCGCGACCTGAGGACTGCTGACCGTCCGCGCCGCGGTTTCGAGGTCCTCGATGATCTCCTGGATCGCGCCCGCATCGCCGACGATCGTTTCCGCCATCGCACGATACGAGGTGCTGACCGGGCCGAACATCTGGCTCGAGATGATTTGCGCGAAACCGGAAATGGCATTGAGCGGGCTGCGCAGCTCGTGGATCAACTGGCGGATCGAATCGCCCGGGTCGGCCGTCGCAGGGCGTCCATAAGGCATCTCGCTTTGTTGGGGCCGCCGGGCGCTGCCACGATAGCCGCGAAACTGGCCGGTCGCCGGATCGAACCAAGGCAGGGCCGAGAAACGCCATTCCCCCGATTCGGTCGCCGACCCTTCCAGAATCATGCGGGCGTTGATGATTTCCGCGCGCTGGCGGAACGCGCCTGCTGCTGCGCCATCGGCTCCGGGTTCGCCCGCGAAAGCCGATTCCGCGATGGACAGTCCGATCGCCGCCCCGCGCGTAACACCATCGACCCAGCGGATCACGCCGTCCGCGCCCGTCTCGAACAGAAAGATGCTGCGCGCCGCGCGCGTTACGGTGTGGCTGCGCGACGACTGATATTTGTCGATGCGGCGGACGAGCTCGCTGATCTGGCTTGGGGCCGCTTCGGCCACCTGTGCTTCGGTCGGCTGCACCTCGATCGCCGGGGTGTCGGCGGGCAGGATTTCGGCAACCCTGACGGTCACTACCGAGGTCGCTTCAGGCTGCGGCAGCGCAACCGATCCCGCGCCCAGGCTTTCCAGAGCGCGCCGGATGCTCAGCGGCAGATCGTCACGGCCGGCCAGAATGGAGCGCGCGGTCGCCGCGGTCGCCGGAAGCAGGGCAAGCCAATCCGTCTCGGCCAGCCGGGCGCGACGCAGCATGGCTGTCGATACGGCCGGAACATCGTTCGCATAGAAAGCCACCAGCGGTGCAAAACGTCCATGACGCGCGATCGACTCCGCACAATCGCGCCTGACCTTCTCGGGAACTTCGGGGCGCAACACCGCGAGCGCATGAAATGACCGACGAATATCGTCTTCACCCAGTTGATTGCCACGCTGCGCCAGAATATCGGAAATCTGGCGCCACGCTGCGATACTGGCGCGGCGATCCCGAGGCGCTTGGCGCAAGATGGTCGCGATCATCGAGTCAGCAGTCACACGAACCCCGCCCCACTCACTTTGTTGGTTAGCATATGCTTAGCGGCTAGCGTGAATCCGGCAGTCAGGAAAGTGGGTTCACGATCCACGTCACATTGTGGGACAATTGCATTCGCCTGAAATAATATTATGGTCATCGCAGTTTTAGAAAGCGGATGTTTCAATGATGGCGAGCCAGAAATTCGATCAGATCGACCTGCAGATCCTCAGCGAGTTGCAGAAAAATGGGCGGATGACCAACGTAGAACTGGCGCAGATGGTAGGACTCACCGCCCCTCCATGCCTGCGCCGGGTCCGCGCGCTCGAAGAGGCCGGCGTTATCCGGTCGTACCATGCCGACCTGGATGCAGCGAAGCTGGGCTATGGCATTACCGTTTTCGCAATGGTCAGCCTCCGCAGCCAGGCTGAATCCGACCTCCAGTCCTTTGAAGATTATGTCGGAAAATTGCCCGAAGTTCGCGAATGCTACATGCTCAACGGCGAGATCGACTTTTTGCTGAAGGTTGTCGCGCGCGATCTGCAAAGCTTCCAGTCGTTCCTGACCGCGCATCTGACGTCGGCGCCCAATGTGACCAGCGTCAAGACGTCGCTCACGATTCGCACGGCCAAACAGCTTGCGGGAATTCCCGTCGAATCCTGAAATCCGCATTCAAAGACGAAAAAGGGTGCCCTCCTCTCGGACGGCACCCTTTTTTCGTCGCCGTCGGCTCAGCTAGCGGGGGCGGCAGGCGCAGCAGGAGCCGCAGGTACGACGCGCGGCGGCGTCTGGATATGAACCGTCCAGAGCTTTGCGAGTCGCGCACGATTTCCCGTCACCTTCGCGAAGCTTGCGATCGCGGCATCCTTCTGGCCCGCGAGCGCCTGCGCCACACCCAGCCGGTATTGCGCGACCGGGTCGGTCGCAGCGATGCCTTCATAGAGCGGGATTGCCTTGGCATATTCGTCGATCCCGACAAGCGCATCGGCGGTCGCACGCGCGGCCTTTGGCGTTGCCGGCGGTTTCGATGCGTCGGCGAGCAAGCCCGCCCTGTCGGACTTTGCGCGGTCGCGCTGCGTGCTCAGAATCTGGGCAAACCGTTCGTCGGTCTCGGTAAAGACCTTGCGCTTGATCCCCTGCTCGACGACGGAAACGACTTCTCCCGGATAGCCGGCTTCGGTCGCCAGCGCCGCATATTCCAGATACTCGCCCCGATCGCTCATGGCGTCGGTCGCCCGCATCAGGCGCAGGACGTCGATGTTCAGATCCTTGTCGCCCCCGGCCTGCTGCAACAGGACATAAAGCGTATTGCGCCAAACGGCGGGCTGCGGCCAGTCGCGGACACGAAGAGTCAGAATATCGAGCAGCTCATCGGTCCGCTTCGCTGCCTGCAAGGCCTTGGCGGGCCGCACATACAGCTCCTCCGACGGCTGCTGGCCCGCCGCACGGGCCGCCTCGATCGAGGCCTTGGCAAGCGCGACGCCCTGATCGACCTGATTGTTGTTCAGATAGCTGTCGACCAGCAACAGCGGAAGACTCGCCTCGGTCGATCCCGACGCCTTGGCCGCCTCAAGCCGCTGAATCGCCTTGGCGTAATTCCGGTCGCCATAAGCAAAATTGCCCGAGAAGAAATTATAGGTTCCCTGCATTTCGGCTGGCGACACGCCCGAATCGAGCATTTCATCAAGCCCCTGACCTTGCGCCGCCTTATCCTTGTTCAGGATACCGAGCTGGAGACGATAGTAGCCCAGCCAATAGCGATCGCCGGCCTCCGTCGGGCTTGCAGCCTGCGCTTCGGCAAGCGCGGTCTGCAGCGTTGCGGCATCCTTGGCGTTGGCCGCGTCCATCATCTTTTTGACTGCAGGGCTAAAACCCTTGCTGACGGCCACCTGCGCTCCCTTGGAGGCTTCTTCCTTCTTGGGCTTTTCCTTGGCGGCGGCCGGGGCAGCGCTCGCCATCAACGCGCAGCCGGCGACGGCGGTCATGGCCGATACGGACACCTGGCGGAATCGGGTCAACATCGAAATCTCTCCTCAGAAACGGCCGCCTTGCCGGGAGATAAGCAGAGGTCCAGCCGCGGTCATAACGCGGCTAAACCGGTAGCGTTGCCAAGGCAAGACGGCCGAAGTCGATATTTCTTTCGACGATTCCGGCTGAACGGGATTTGAACCCGCCAGGCGATCAGGAAAGCGCGTCGATCACCGCGTTGATTTCGCGCAAAACGGCCGGATCGCCGGGGGCGCCGTCCATCGCGGCTTCGGCAAGCTGAATGAGCGGGATAATGCCGAAGGTCGCGGCAAGGCTCTTCAGACGTTCGGCCGCGGCGTACCAGTTTGCATCGCAGCGTGAACGGCGCATCAGGTCCGAAAGCTCGCGTGCACTCGCCATGAGGCTCGCGCGCAATTCCATCGCGACGGCCGGATCGTCTCCCACCGCTGCGCTGATATATCTGTCGAGAGGACCGCTATCGAACGACATTCCACAGCCTTATCCAGATCGTAGTTAAGTTTCCGTTTCATGGCGAGCATTTGATGCTAAGATGGCAGGATGACGGGGGAAAAGAAAATCGTTGGATTGTGGCGGGATTCCGCTGCAAACCCGGACGCCGAGGGCGAACCGCGGGCCGAAGTTCCCGCGAGCGAACCCGCGCCCAGGGCGGAGGCCGAGAGCCCCGCCGAACGCGACTGGCTCGACATGTCATCGCTTGCCGACGCCGAGGAGAGTTGGACAGCCGACGAACCATCAATCGCCGCGCCGGCATGGCGCGACCGGGTCGCACCAGCCCTTCTGATCCTGCTTGCGATCGGCTGGACGGCCTTCGCGCTGGCGATGGCGACAGGCTTGTTCGCCCATGGCGTCGCGCTCGCGGACTGGCCGGCGTTGCTCGCGACGATCGCCATGCCGCTCACGCTTTTTGCGGTTCTGTGGATGGCCCTGCTTCGTTCGGGCCGATCCGAGCAAGCGCGCTTCGCACGGGTTGCCGGCGCGCTGCGCGACGAGAATAAGGCACTGAACCAGTCGATGCACGCGCTGGGACGTCATCTCGCCGACGCGCAAAAACAACTCGCGGATCAGGCGAAGACGATTCAGCAGCTCGGACTCGATACCGTCATGCGGCTGAGCGAGAGCAGCGACAAGCTTGCGACCAACGCATCAGTCATCGCCAACGCGCACGACCAACTCGCACGATCCGGCGACGTCGCGATGCAACGAATGGACGGCCTGCTCGCCGGGCTCCCCCGGATCGACGACGTCGCACAGCGACTGGCGGTCAATTTCCGCGAAGCGGGTCTTGTCGCCCATCAGCAGGGCGCAAATCTCGAAGCGCGGCTCGCCGCGCTTGGCGAGGAAGCGGCAAAAGCGGCGCAAACCGGCGAGGCATCGGCCGCCGGCCTGCAGGATGCGATCGGCGCGCTCCGACAGCAAGCGAAGGAAACCGAAGAAGGCCTGCTCGCGACCTCGTCGCAGGTCACCGACGCGCACGCGGTTGCCCTCGCGCAAATGACGCAGGCTTCTGCAACCGCACGCGACGACCTCAAAGCGACGATAGGTGCGGTCACGGGCCAGATGGACGGAAGCTGGAAGCAGTTTCGCGACGGGGTCGACGCGGCGGCGGCGCAACTCGACGCCCGGCTTGCCGCCGCGCGCGAAGCGGGCGACGCGATGGGCGCGCAGCTCTCCGCGCATGGCGACGCGAGCGGCGCACTGGCAGCGCGCATTACGGCGCATGTCGCCGAGGTCGGACAACAGCTCGCAACCCTCGACGGCAGCGTGTCGGCGAGCACGGGCGTGATCGCGCGCGCGATCGACGATACGAAGGGTCAACTCGCAGCCTTCATGGCTGAGGTGCAGACCGGCAACGGGTCCGCGCATCAATTGATCACGCAGGCCGAATCGCTGCTTCTCGCGCTTGATGCGGTGACGCGCGAACTTGACGAGACATTGCCCCACGCGCTCGATCGCATGGTTTCGCACGGCAAGACGACGCAGTCGACGCTGTCGCAGCTCAAGCCGATGCTGGAGGCGTCCGAACTGGTCGCGCAATCGACCCTGTCGCACGTGAACGCGGTCAAATCGACGCTCCAGCAGAGCGAAGACAAGATGGCCGCACACGCCGAGAGCCAGCAGGCCCTGGTCGATCGCATCAACGCCTCGTTCGCCGACGCCGATGCGGCTCTTTCCAAGCTGCGCAATGGTGCCGACGAATTTGCGGAACAAGGTGGCGCACGAATGATCGCGACGCTGGGCGAGGTCCGCAAGACCGCCGATTCCGCAGCCGAAGAGGCACGGCAAACCCTCAACAAGCTGGTTTCTGGCGCACGCGAGGCGATGCAGGCCACCGCTACCGAAGCGATCGATGCGGCGTTCAAGACCGAGATCATGGGGCAGCTCTCCGCGATCGAAGAGGCTTCGCAGCGCGCCGTCGAAGCCGCCAATGGCGCGGCGGATCGGTTGATGCGTCAGCTCATCACGATCATGGACACGAGCGCGAGCGTCGAACAGCGCGCGCTGGAGGCCGAACAGGCGATCGCGGCGTCGGATCGCGATTCGCTCGCGAAGCAGGTGGGCGTGCTCACCGAAGCGCTCAAATCAACGGCGATCGACGTCACCAAGATCCTGTCGAGCGAAGTCAGCGATACGGCTTGGGACGCCTATCTGAAGGGCGACCGCGGGGTATTCGCGCGCCGTGCCGTAAAGCTGGTCGAAAATGGCGAAGCGCGTGAAATTCTGCGCCTCTATCAAAGCGATGACCGCTTCCACGCCTCGGTGAACCAGTTCATCCATGATTTCGAGGCCATGTTACGCCTGCTGATCGGTGCCCGCGACGGATCGGCGATCAGTGTGACGTTGCTGTCATCCGACATCGGCAAGCTCTATGTCGCGCTGGCCCAAGCGATCGACCGCCTGCGGAATTAAGCAGCGATCTCGTCCGATAGACATCCGAGTAGCATGAGTGAGGTTTCGATCAGAACGACAATGCATCCCAGTGATGCAGAGCAGGCGGCTGTGTTGGATGTCCTGCAGCAGTATACAAGGCACAAGGTGCCTTCACTCGACAACCATGATTTTGCGGCGTTTGTGACAACAGACGACGTCAGCCGCGTAGTCGGCGGGCTGATTGGATCGTCACGTTGGGGCGGCTTCCATGTCGAATTAATCGCCCTGCCGGATGCCCTACGCGGCAAAGGCTATGGCGCGAAGCTGCTCGATCTAGCGGAGCAGGAGGCGCGGCGTCGTAACTGCCATCACATGCTTCTGGACACTTACGACTTTCAGGCCAGACATTTCTACGAACGCCGGGGATTCCATATATTTGGTGAAATAGAGGGGCCCGCCCCATACTATCCACGTTACTTCATGAAGAAGCAGCTTAGCTGAACGGAAAACCCTACACCCGGCCCGTGAATACGTCGGGGTCAGCCCAGCCGTTCACATAGGCGACGTAGTAGACGACAAAGCCGATCGTCGCGAGGATGGTCATCTGGAGGAGGATGCGTGCGGGGCGGAAACTCGCCGGCGCCCCCGGTTCCTGCCCCCTGACCAGCGGCGTTGCATCATCCTCTGCACGGCGGCCGTGAAAGGGGAGCACGAAGAAAGCGCTGAACGCCCAGAACAGCAGATAGATGGCGAGGGCCGAGGTCCATTTCATTGGTCAGATATCCACGATCAAAACATCGGTGACGGGCTTCTTGCCGGTCCAGTCCGTCGCAACGCGGCGAACGCCAAGGCGGATCGCTTCCCTGAGTGCGTCGCGATCGCGGGCCTTGCCCGTCGCGGCCTGCCCGGCGGCGTCGTTCATTTCTTCGAGGAAGGTCTCGCGATCATCCTCTACCGGGACGCCGCGATAGTGGATCGTGCTGCCCCGGAACTGGCCGCCGGACAGCACGACAGCCACCGAAATCTGGCCGTGCAGCGACAATTTGCGCCGCTCGTTGATCGTTTCCCCATCGGCGGGAAGGATCACGTCGCCATCGAGGATCAGGCGACCCGAGCGTACGCGCTCGACGATGCGCGCAGGTCCCGGCGCGAGCCGGAGGAGGTCGCCGTTTTCCTGTACCAGCGCATCGGGAACGCCCCTTTCGAGGGCGAACCGCGCCTGTTCATGCATATGACGGATTTCACCGTGGACCGGCAGAACGAGCTTTGGCTGGAGCCAGCCATAGAGCGCCGCGAGTTCGGGCTGCCCCGGGTGGCCGCTGACGTGGATATGCGCCTGCTTCTCCGTAACCGTCAGTACGTCCTTGGCGGCGAGCTGGTTCATAATCCGTCCGATCGCGACCTCGTTGCCGGGAATCTGCTTCGACGAAAAAACGACCGTGTCGCCGGCCTCCAGCTTGATCTGGTGCCCGTCGGCCGCCATTCGCGCCAGCGCGGCCCGCGGCTCCCCCTGCCCGCCCGTCGCGACGACCATGACCTTGTTCCGCGGCAACCGCATCGCTTCGTCGAAATCGACGGTCGGCGGAAAATCCTTCAGATAACCGACCGAGCGCGCCACGCCGAGAATACGATCAAGCGAGCGCCCTGCGACGCACAAGGTACGGCCGGTCGCCTTTGCCACTGCCCCCAGCGTCGCGAGCCGTGCGGCGTTCGAGGCAAAGGTCGTGACCACGACGCGCCCCTTCGCCGCGCCAACGGCCGCCAAAAGCCCGTCACGAACGCTGCCTTCGCTGCCCGATGCTTCGGCATTGAAAGCGTTGGTCGAATCGCAAACGAGAACATCGACGCCTTCCTTGCCGATGGCTGTCAATGTCGCCGCCGTGGCGGGCGTGCCCAGAATGGGCTCGTCATCGAGCTTCCAGTCGCCGGTATGGAAAACACGTCCATAGGGCGTATCGATCACGGCTGCGCTCATTTCGAGGATCGAGTGCGCAAGTGGAACAAGGCGAATGTCGAACGGGCCGATCCGGAAACTGTCGTCGATATCGACAACGTTGATCTTGACCTCCTTCTCGATCCCCTCCTCCGCCAGCTTGTGAGCGATCAGGCCCGCCGTGAAGCGGTTGGCATAGAGCGGCACACCCAGATCGGCGGCAAGATAGGGGATCGCGCCGATATGATCCTCATGCCCGTGGGTCAGCACGATGCCCAGCAAATCCTCCTTGCGATCCTCGATGAATTCGAGGTCGGGCATGACGATTTCGATACCCGGATAGTCGTGGCTGCCAAAGGTCACGCCCAGATCGAGCATGATCCACTTGCCATCGCAGCCATAGAGATTGGCATTCATCCCGATCTCGCCCGACCCGCCGAGCGCGAGAAAAAGCAACTCCTTGCCGGGAACCGTCATGCGCCGATGCCCCGCTGATTATAGAGGTGCATCAGGCCGTTGAGCGTCAGGTCCGGCTCGATCCGGTCGAACAGGTGCGCCTGCTGGTCGAACAACGTCGCGAGCCCACCGGTCGCGATGACGGTAAGCGGCTTGCCGATTTCGGCTTTCATACGCGCAATCAATCCTTCCATCATTGAGACATAGCCCCAATAAACCCCGATAAGCATCTGGCTTTCGGTTGTTCTTCCAATAACGCTGGCCGATGCGGGCGCTTCAATCGCGATGCGTGGCAGCTTTGCCGCGGCGGCAACCAGCGCTTCGAGCGACAGATTGACCCCCGGTGCGATGATGCCGCCGAGATACGCGCCATCAGGCCCGATATGATCGAGCGTCGTCGCCGTTCCGAAGCTGATGACGAGCTTGTCCTTGCCGGGCTCGACCGCTTGCGCCGAAATCGCGTTGACTGCTCGGTCGGCACCGACCGATTGCGGTTCGTCGACCTTGAGCGCGATCCCCCAGCTTACCGGTTCGCGTCCGGCAACCAGCGCATCGACGCCAAAATATTTATGAGCAAGCAGTTGAAGATTGTGAAGCGCGCGCGGGACCACCGTCGAGATGATCACGGCATCGACATGGACCCGATCAAAGCCCTCGATCCGCAAAAGCTGATCAAGCCAGACCATATATTCGTCCGCGGTTCGGCGGTCGTCGGTCGCGATACGCCACCGCGCCAGAAGCTCCGAATCCCGGAAAAGTGCGAATTTGGCGTTGGTATTGCCGACATCGATTGCAAGCAGCACCCTATTTCCCCTCCAGCGGCCGGCGCAGTTCGACATCGCCCGCGTGCACAAGCATGATCTCTCCGTCCGCGCGGCGCAAGCGAAGCGCCCCATCAGCGGCGAGGCCGTCGAAAACACCGTCAACCTGCTGTTCCGACAGGCGCAGCGGCGTCCCGACCCGATGGCCGAGCGGCAACCAGGATCGCACGATGCTGGCGACGCCTTCCTGGCGCCAGGTCCACACAGTATCGACCATGGCAACGGCCAGAGCCTCGGCGAAATGATCACGGTCGAGCATAGCGCCGCGGTCGGCGAGTGCCACGGTCGCCCGGTCCGCAAGCTCCGGCGCTGTGATCAGGTTCACGCCGATGCCGATCACGACCGAATTGCCGGTCCGTTCCATCAGGATCCCCGCGCATTTCGCCCCGTCGATCAATAGATCGTTAGGCCATTTGAGCCGCGCGTCGATACCGGGTGCCAGCGCCGCGACCGCCTTTGCTAACGCCACGCCGGCAACGAGCGCCAGCGTCGCCGGCTGCGGATCGCCGGTAGTCAGATGAAGGACCGTCGAGCCCATGAAATTGCCAAGCCCATCACCCCAGGGGCGACCCAGGCGACCTCGCCCCGCCGTCTGGCGATCCGCGACGAGCCAATGCCCCTCCCCCACATGTTCGCCACGGGACAGCCGGGCCAGCAGGTCGGCGTTGGTCGAACCTGTCCGCTGGATCCGCTCAATCGGCGGGATCAGAAGAGTACCCCCGCAGCGCTTGCCGAAAGAGCGGCGAGTGCCGGAATGAAGAGATAGCCGACGACCGAGAGCCACAGCGCGCTGGCGGTGATCACCGCGTCTTCGACGACGACACCGCCGCCCGCAGGGAATTCGGTCTCAGACTTGTCGTCGAAGAACATCGTCTTGATGATGGCGATGTAATAATACGCGCCGATCACCGATGCGACGATCCCGGCCACCGCCAGCGGCACAAGATTGGCGTTTACCGCAGCCTCGAACACGAGATACTTCGGCCAGAAGCCAAACAGCGGCGGAATGCCCGCGAGGCTGAACAGGAACACCGCAAACGCCCCGGCAAGGCCCGGCCGACGCTGCGACAGGCCGGCGAGGGCAGGAATGCTTTCGACCTGGTTCCCTTCGGCATCACGGAATTGCAGCACGACAAGGAAGGCGCCAACCGTGGTCACGACATAGACAAGGAGATAGGTCAGAACCCCTTCGACCCCTTGCTGCGTTCCCGCAGCAAGGCCGATCAGCATGTAACCGACGTTGTTGATCGACGAGTAGGCGAGCAGACGCTTGATATTCTTCTGTCCGATCGCACCGACGGCGCCAAGGATGATCGATGCCAGCGCGAGGAAGATGAGGATCTGCTGCCACGCCCCGATCGCGGGGCCCATGGCGTCAATAACGACGCGCGTCAGCAAAGCCATCGCCGCGACCTTCGGAGCCGTCGCAAAGAAGGCGGTCACCGGCGTCGGCGCGCCTTCGTACACGTCGGGCGTCCACATGTGGAACGGCACGGCGCTGATCTTGAAGGCAAGCCCCGCAATCACGAAAACGATACCGAAGATCAGCCCGATATTGAGCTCGCCGCCCATCGCCGTGGCAACGCCGGCGAAATCGGTCGTCCCGGTAAAGCCGTAAAGCAGCGAAATACCATAGAGCAATATCCCCGACGCCAACGCGCCGAGCACGAAATATTTGAGGCCCGCTTCGCTCGACCGATCGTCCGTGCGCATGAAGCTGGCCAGCACATAAGCCGCGAGACTGTTGAGTTCGAGCCCCACGTACAGGGTCATCAGATCGCGCGCAGAAGCCATGATTCCCATGCCGAGCGCGGCAAAGATGATCAGCGCCGGATATTCGGCGCGCATGCCGTCCTTGAAGAAACGGGGCGCAATGAACAGGCATACAAAGCTGGCGGCATAGATGAGCAGCTTTGAAAAGCCGCCAAAACTGTCGACCGAAAGCGTGCCCGAAAAGACCGTCGCGTCGGTCCCGAACATGGTCACGACCGCGGCCGCAGCGATGGCGAGGGTCAGCATCGCCGCCAATTGATAAAGGCCAACGGCCCTGTCACCGAAGAAGGTTCCGAGCATGAGCGTGATCAGGCCGCCGATCGTCAGGATCAGCTCGGGCCAGATGAGTGCGAGATCGGCGGTCATTGCACGCCTCCCGCATGATGCGCTTCGCCATGCGCGGCGCTTGCCGGCTTGGGCTTGCTTGCCGCCAGATGCGCGTCACCGGCGGGCTTCGCAGGTGCAAGGCGCGCGACGACCGTCGTTACATCGCCGCGCATCGGCGCGAGGAAGCTTTCGGGATAAACACCCATCCACAGCGCCACGGCAGCGAGCGGCGCGAGGATCGCCCATTCGCGGGGATTGAGGTCGGGCATCGCCTTCACATCGTCCTTGGTGAGTTCGCCGAACACGACGCGGCGATAGAGATAGAGCATGTAAGCGGCGCCCAGAATGATGCCCGTCGTGCAGACAAAGGCGACCGCGCTCGACGCCTCGTAAATGCCCGCAAGGCTCAGGAATTCGCCGACGAACCCGCTCGTGCCCGGCAGACCGATCGACGCCATCGTGAACAGCATGAAGAACAATGCATAGGCCGGCATGTTCACCGCGAGTCCGCCATACCGGTCGATCTCGCGCGTGTGGAGACGATCGTAGATCACGCCGACACAGAAGAACAACGCCGCCGAGACCACGCCATGGCTGAGCATGATGATCAGCGCGCCTTCGATCCCCTGCTGGTTCAACGCATAGAGCCCGGCGGTGACGATCGCCATGTGCGCCACCGACGAATAGGCGATCAGCTTCTTCATGTCACTCTGCACCAGCGCCACGAGGCTGGTGTAGACGACCGCAATCATCGACAGAGCAAAGACGATCCACATGAATTGCGCCGACGCCTCGGGAAACATCGGCATCATGAATCGGATGAAGCCATAGCTACCCATCTTCAGCAGCACGCCCGCCAGGATCATCGAGCCCGCCGTCGGCGCCTGCACATGGGCGTCGGGAAGCCAGGTGTGGACCGGCCACATCGGCATCTTGACCGCAAGGCTGGCAAAGAAGGCAAGCCAAAGCCAGGTCTGCATTTCCGGCGGGAAGTTATAGACGAGCAACGTCGGAATATCGGTCGTGCCAGCTTCGCCGATCATCGCGATCATCGCGATCAGCATAAGCACCGATCCCAGCAGCGTGTAGAGGAAGAATTTGAACGCCGCATATTTGCGGTTCGCGCCGCCCCAGATGCCAATGATGAAGTACATCGGGATCAGGCCTGCTTCGAAGAAAATATAGAACAGCAGCAGATCCTGCGCCGCGAAAACGCCCAGCATGACGACTTCCATGATCAGGAACATCGCCATGTAAAGGCCGACGCGCTTGGTAATCGATTCCCAGCTCGCAAGGATGCAAAGCGGCATCAGGAAGACGCTGAGCATGATGAGCATCAACGCCATGCCATCGATACCGAGCGCATAGTTGAAGCGACCGAACAGCCCTTCGTGCAGTTCCTGGAACTGCCACTGCGCGCCACCGACGTCGAACTGGGCCCACATCATGAGTCCAAGCGCGAAATCGATCAGCGTCGCGCCCAGCGCGATGAAGCGCGCGTTGCGATCGCTCGCAAAGACGCAGGCGATGGCGGCGACCGTCGGGACCGCCAGCATCAGCGAAAGAATGGGAAGCCCGCTCACAGGAAATTCACCATGGCCCAGCTTGCGAGACCGACGAGGCCGAGCAGCATCACGAACGCATATCCATAAACATAACCCGATTGCAGCCGGACCGCGAGCCGGGTCCCCCCCGCGACGAGCGCCGCGACGCCATCCGGACCGAAACGATCGATGGTGCCTTCATCCCCACGCTTCCAGAAGAAGCGGCCGATCGCAAAGGCGGGCTTCACGAAGAGGATGTTGTAGAGCTCGTCGAAATACCATTTGTTGTACAGGAACTGGTGCAGCAGCTTGAACTGCGCCACGAACCTCGCCGGCAGCGTGGTGTTGCGGATATAGCTGTTCCACGCAAGAAACAGACCGATCGCCATCGCCGTGAACGGCGTCCATTTGACCCACAGCGGCACTTCGTGCGCGGCATGCATCAGATGCTCGTCGAACGCGAGGCTGCCCTTCCAGAACGCCATGCCCTCTTCGGGGTAGATGAACTGGTGATGGAAACCGATGCCGGCAAACACGGCGCCAAGCGACAGAATAACGAGCGGGATCAGCATGCTGATCGGGCTTTCATGCGGGTGATAACCCGCGGTGCCGTCGCTATGCGCATCATGATGATGATGGTCGTCGTGCGCCGCATGCGCATGATCGTCATGGCCGTGGCCGTGATCGTCGTGAACCGCGTGCTGGATATGCTCGCTCTGTTCCCAGCGCGCCTTGCCATAGAAGGTCAGGAAAACGAGGCGCCACGAATAGAAGCTGGTGAGGAAAGCCACGAAAATGCCGACCCAGAAGGCAATGACGCCACCGCCGCCGCTTGCGAAAGCCGCCTCGAGAATACCGTCCTTCGAATAGAAGCCGGCAAAGCCCGCAACCCCTGCGATACCGACGCCGGTGATCGCCAGCGTGCCCAGCATCATCGCCCAATAGGTGATCGGGATCGATTTCCGCAGATTGCCGTAATAGCGCATATCCTGTTCATGGTGCATCGCGTGGATGACCGAACCGGCACCAAGGAACAACAGCGCCTTGAAAAAGGCGTGCGTGAACAGGTGGAACATCGCCGCGCCATAGGCCCCCGCGCCGGCGGCGAAAAACATATAGCCGAGCTGCGAACAGGTCGAATAGGCGATGACGCGCTTGATGTCCCACTGCGTCGTCGCAACGGTTGCGGCGAAGAAGCAGGTCGCAGCGCCGACGAACATAACGACACCCTGCGCGACCGGTGACGTCTCGAACATCGGCGACAGGCGGCACACCATGAACACGCCTGCGGTGACCATGGTCGCGGCGTGGATCAGCGCCGACACCGGGGTCGGCCCCTCCATCGCGTCGGGAAGCCATGTGTGCAGACCAAGCTGCGCCGACTTGCCCATCGCGCCGATGAAAAGCAGCAGACAGAGGATCGTCATCGTGTCGAGACGCATCCCCATGAAGCTGATCGTCGAACCCGCCATTCCCGGTGCGGCCGCCAGAATCTCGGGGATCGAGACGGTACCGAAGACGAGGAAGGTGCCGAAAATGCCAAGCATGAAACCAAGGTCGCCAACGCGGTTGACGACGAACGCCTTGATCGCCGCCGCATTCGCGCTCGGCTTCTTGTACCAGAAGCCGATCAGCAGGTAAGATGCGAGGCCGACGCCTTCCCAGCCGAAGAACATCTGGACGAGGTTGTTCGCGGTCACGAGCATCAACATCGCAAAGGTGAAGAGCGACAGGTATGCAAAGAAGCGCGGCTGGTCCGGGTCTTCCTCCATATAGCCCCAGCTATAGAGGTGGACGAGCGCCGACACCGTCGTGATCACGACGAGCATCACCGCGGTCAGCGTGTCGACGCGCAGTTCCCAGTTGAACTGGAGCGCGCCCGAGGAAACCCAGTGCAGCACCGGCGTCACACTCGCTTCGCCGCTGCCCGTCACGAAGGACAGGAAGATCGGCCAGCTCAGGGCGCAGCTGGTGAACAGCGCGCCCGTCGTCAAAATTTTCGACGGCACATTGCCAATGACCCGCTGGCCGAGGCCTGCGATGATTGCCGCGAGCAGCGGCAGGAAAACGATCGCCTGGATCACCGGTTTACCCCTTCATCCGGTTGGCATCGTCGACGGCAATGGTGCCGCGGCCGCGGAAATAGATAACGAGAATGGCAAGGCCGATCGCCGCTTCGCCCGCGGCGACGGTCAGCACGAACATCGAGAACACCTGCCCGACGAGATCGCCCAGCGCCGCGCTGAAAGCGACGAGGTTGATGTTCACCGCCAGCAGGATCAGCTCGATCGCCATCAGGATGACGATGATATTCTTGCGGTTGATGAAGATGCCGAGCACGCCGAGCGTGAACAGAACCGCCGAAACGGCGAGATAATGGCCGACCGAAATCACAGTTCCATCCCCTGCCCGACGCCCGGATCGACCAGGCGCGTCGCATCCTGCGGACGACGCCGGTTCTGGGCCGAGATGTTCTGGATGCGCACCCCGCCGCGATGACGATGCGTCAGCACGATCGCGCCGATCATCGCAACGAGCAGGACGATGCCCGCCGCCTCGAACAGGAAGATGTAGCGCGTGTAGAGCAGCTCGCCGATCTGCTGAATATTGCTCTTGTCACTGACGACCGGCGCCGCGCGCGAAGCGAGATCAATACCGCCGGCACTCCATGCCCCGACTGCGAACACGAGCTCGGCAGCGAGGATGATCGCGACGAGGGCACCAAGCGGCAAATAGCGAACGAACCCTGCGCGCAGTTCGGCAAAATCGATGTCGAGCATCATCACAACGAACAGGAACAGCACCGCGACCGCACCGACATAGACGATGACAAGCAGCATCGCGATGAATTCGGCGCCCGCGAGGAGCATCAGCCCCGCCGCGTTGAAGAAAGCAAGGATCAGCCACATGACGCTGTGGACCGGGTTGCGCGCGAAAATCACCATCGCCGCGGAGGCGATGACGACGGTCGCAAACAGATAGAAGGCGAAGAGCTGAATCATGTCCGCGCGCCCTTATCGATAGGGCGCGTCGGCGGCAAGATTCGCCGCGATCGCGCGTTCCCATTTGTCGCCGTTGGCGAGCAGCTTGGCCTTGTCATACAGCAGCTCCTCGCGCGTTTCGGTCGCGAATTCGAAGTTCGGCCCCTCGACCACCGCATCGACCGGACAGGCTTCCTGGCAGAAGCCGCAATAGATGCACTTGGTCATGTCGATGTCGTAGCGCGTCGTCCGGCGCGAACCGTCGTCGCGCGGCTCGGCCTCGATCGTGATCGCCTGCGCCGGGCACACCGCTTCGCACAGCTTGCACGCGATGCAACGTTCCTCGCCGTTCGGATAACGGCGCAGCGCATGCTCGCCGCGAAAACGCGGGCTAAGCGGGTTCTTCTCGAACGGATAGTTGATCGTCGCCTTCGGCTTGAAGAAATATTTCAGCGTCAGCCAATGGGCCTTCACAAATTCCCAAAGCGTGAAGCTTTTGACGAGATGGGCAACGTAACTCATGAGTACCTCGTCAGCATCAGATAGCCGGAGATCAGGAATATCCAGAGAAGCGATATCGGCAGAAAGACCTTCCAGCCCAGCCGCATCAACTGGTCGTAGCGGTAGCGCGGGACGGTCGCTTTGACCCAACTGAACACGAAGAAGAAGAACAGGATCTTCGCGAACAGCCAGATGATGCCCGGCACGGCGTAGAGCGGCGCCCAGTCGAGTGGGGGCAGCCAGCCGCCCCAGAACAGGATCGCGTTCAGCGAACACATCAGCAGCACGTTCGCATATTCGCCGAGCCAGAAGAGCGCGAAGCTCATGGACGAATATTCGGTCTGATAGCCGGCGACGAGCTCGCTCTCGGCTTCGGTGAGGTCGAACGGCGCGCGCGCCGTTTCGGCGAGCGACGAAATCAGGAACATCACCGCGAGCGGGAAGAGCAGCAGATTGAAGCCGAAGGCGTTGACGATGCCGAGCCCGTGACCCTGCTGCGCTTTCACGATCTCGTTCATGTTGAAGCTGTCGGCAAAGAGGACGACGCCGATCAGGATGAACCCGATCGACACTTCATAGCTGATCATCTGCGCCGAGGCGCGCATCGCCGAAAAGAAGGGGTATTTGGAGTTCGAGGCCCAACCCGACAGGATCACGCCATAGACGCCGAGCGACGAGATCGCGAGGATATAGAGCAAGCCGACGTTGATGTCGGCAAGGATCGCGCCCGAGTTGAACGGGATCACCGCCCAGGCCATCAGCGCCACCGTGAAGGTGATGATCGGCGCAATCAGGAACAAGCCGCGGTTTGCACCGCTCGGAATGATCGTTTCCTGCAGGAACACTTTCAGGCCATCGGCGAAACTCTGGAGCAGGCCGAAGGGACCGACAACGTTCGGGCCGCGGCGCAGCGCCATCGCCGCCCAGATTTTGCGGTCAGCATAGATGATCATCGCGACGCTCAGCATCAGCGGCAGCGCGATGAGCAGGATGCCGGCGACGGTCGCCACGCCCCATGCCCAATCCGGGTCCATCCCCCACGAGATGAAAGTCTCCGTCATTTCTTGGCCCCGTCCTGATTCCGCCAGCCGTTATGCGGGCCGGGCTGTTCGGACTTTCCGCGCGGATTGAACCCGCGCCAGACGGCATAGCCCATGCCCATAAAGGCAGCGCCGGCGACGATAGGTACGTGGATCATTCCGCGGCCTCCGCAAAATCTGCGCCATGAATCAGCTCTTCCGAGCAGCGCTGCATCGTCGGCGATGCGCGGCAGATGGCGTTGGTGAGATAGAAGTCCTTGATCGGTGACGGGATCGCCCGGACTTCGGGCTTCGCGGGCAGCTTCGGCACCGACCAGCCGTAGCCGGCAAGGCCTTCGGTCCCGAGCGCCGGCACCGCCGCGATCATCGCGGCGCGGCACTGCTCGAAACTGTCGAAGCCGACCGAAACGCCCAGTGCGTCGGCGAGCGCCCGGAAAATGCTCCAGTCCTCGCGCGCGTCGCCGGGCGCAAATGCCGCCTTTTCGCTGCGCTGGACGCGCCCTTCGGTATTGACGGTCGTGAAGTCCTTTTCGGTCCATGCTGCGGCGGGCAGGATGACATCGGCGGCGTGCGCGCCCTTGTCGCCATGATGGCCGACATAGACCTTCAACGTCTTGTCGAAGGCCGAGAAATCGACCTCGTCGGCACCGAGGAATAAGGCGAGCTTCGGCTTGGCCGCGACAATATCCTTGATGCCTCCCGGCTGTGCATAGCCGAGCATCAGTCCGCCCATGCGGCTTGCCGCCATGTGGACGACGCTGAAGCCGTTCCAGCCGTCCTTGACGGCGCCGACCGCCTTGGCGAGCGCCAACGCCGCCCCGTGCACGCCGGGAACGGCAAGGCCGCCGCCGCCGAGGATGATCAGCGGACGTTCTGCGCCCTTCAACGCTTCGGCCGCACCCTTGGGCAGTTTCGCAACCAGCGACGCATCATCGCCGAGCCATTCGACCTTATAGGTCTGATCCTTCTCCGGCCCGATCGCAAACGCCTTTGCCCCCCTCTTCCACACGGCCTTGCGCAGGCGCGTGTTGATCAGCGGCGCTTCCCAGCGAAGATTCGTGCCGACGAGCAGGACCACATCGGCATTTTCCGCCGCGGCGATGCCGGTGTTGAAGTTGACCGCCGACAGGCTGGTCACGTCATAGTCGAGGCCGGTCTGGCGCCCTTCGAGCAGGTCGGAACCCAGTGCATTCACCAGAGCCTTCGCCGCGAACATCGTTTCGCAATCGACAAGATCGCCCGCGATCGCGGCAACCGATTTTCCAGCCTTCGCCGCCTTGATGGCGTCAAACGCTTCGGCCCAAGTCGCCTCGACGAGTTCTCCATTCTTGCGCACAAACGGACGATCCAGCCGCCGGCGGGTCAGGCCATCGACGTGGTGGCGCGCCTTGTCGCTCGCCCATTCCTCGTTCACGTCGTCATTCACCCGCGGCAGCACGCGCAGCACCTGGCGTCCACGGCTGTCGATGCGCACGTTGGTGCCGACCGCATCCATCATGTCGATGCCAAGGGTCTTGGTCAGTTCCCACGGACGGGCTTCGAACGCATAGGGCTTCGACGTCAGCGCGCCGACCGGACAAAGGTCGACGACATTACCCGACAGTTCGCTTGCGACCGCGCGCTCGAGGTACGACGTGATCTGCATGTTCTCGCCGCGATAGATCGCGCCGATATCCTCGACCCCTGCGACTTCCTCCGCAAAACGGACGCAGCGCGTGCACTGGATGCAGCGGGTCATCACCGTCTTGACGATCGGCCCCATATATTTCTCGGTGACCGCGCGCTTGTTCTCGTCATAGCGCGTCGCGCCGCGGCCATAGGCGACCGACTGGTCCTGCAAATCGCACTCGCCGCCCTGATCGCAGATCGGGCAGTCGAGCGGATGGTTGATGAGCAGGAACTCCATCACCCCCTCGCGCGCCTTCTTCACCATCGGGCTGTCGGTTCTGATGATTTGCCCCTCGGCGGCAGGCAGCGCGCACGACGCCTGCGGTTTTGGCGGTCCGGGCGCAACCTCGACCAGGCACATGCGGCAATTGCCCGCGATCGACAGGCGTTCGTGGTAGCAGAAGCGCGGAATTTCCTTCCCCGCCAGCTCGCACGCCTGCAGCACGGTCGCGCCCTGCGGAACCTCTATTTCCAAGCCGTCTACGGTTACTTTAGGCATATCAGCTTTCCTGGGCTGCCAGCAGACGGAAAGTCGCGGTGGCGATGATCGAACGCAGCCCGGCGACGCTCGATTCCAATTTGAGATCGGGACCACAAAGCCTGGCAACGGGCAGCAACCCGTTCGCCGCTGTCGTCTCCGCATCCGATCCGGGTACGGTGGCGAGCAGGCCAGCCACGTCGTCGGGTGCCGACCGCGCAACGCACATTGCAACCTTGTCCGACGGCGCAAAGGTCGCCGCTTCCTTGCCCGATGCAGCCTTTGCGATCCTTATCTTCAATGGTGCGGCGTTCCGCGCCATCATCGCTTCGGCGAGCGCCGCCGCGAACGGAAGGTTCGACGACCGGAGTGTTTCATCGCGAATTCCGAGGCGCTTGCCGCAACCTTCGTTCGCGCGCGCCAGATTTCGGAGCCCGTTGCGGTATTCGCTGGTACGAAAATCGCGCGTCAGCACGTCCGTAACCTTCACCGGGCTCGTATCGACGACGCAATCGGCGAACAGCGCCATTGTCTGGCGCGCCTTTGGGTCGGCTTTGCTGATCGCCCCATCCCGCTCCCGTTCGGGATCGGGCCATGGCGTCGGCGTATAATCCATGGGCACGGCACCGCCGCCGCTTTGCGCCGCGGCGAACAAGGCGAATGCAAGCGCGATCATTCCGCCGCCTCCAGCGCGCCGCCATTCTCGCGAATCCGGCGTTCGATCTCAGGGCGGAAGTGGCGGATCAAGCCCTGGATCGGCCAGGCGGCCGCGTCGCCCAATGCGCAGATGGTGTGGCCTTCGACCTGCTTGGTCACGTCGAACAGCGTGTCGATCTCGCTGACGTCGGCATCGCCGGTGCGCAGGCGCTCCATGACGCGCCACATCCAGCCGGTGCCTTCGCGGCACGGCGTGCACTGGCCGCAGCTTTCGTGCTTGTAGAAATAGCTGATACGGCTGATCGCCTGAACGATGTCGGTCGATTTATCCATGACGATCGCAGCCGCGGTGCCGAGGCCCGATCCAAGTGCCTTGAGGCCGTCAAAGTCCATCGGCGCGTCCATCATTTCTGCCGCCGGAACGAGCGGAACGGACGAGCCACCGGGGATCACCGCGAGCAAATTGTCCCAGCCGCCGCGAATGCCGCCGCAATGCTTTTCGATGAGCTCGCGGAAAGGGATACCCATCTCTTCCTCGACGACGCATGGGCGCTCGACATGGCCCGAAATCTGGAAGAGCTTGGTGCCCTTGTTGTTCTCGCGCCCGAAGCTGGAGAACCACGACGCGCCGCGCCGCAGGATCGTCGGGACGACCGCGATGCTCTCGACATTGTTCACCGTCGTCGGGCAACCATAGAGGCCAGCACCCGCCGGGAACGGCGGTTTCAGGCGTGGCTGCCCCTTCTTCCCCTCGAGGCTTTCGATCATCGCGGTTTCTTCGCCGCAAATATAGGCGCCGGCGCCGCGATGGACGAAGACGTCGAAATCATAGCCGGACTTCGCCGCATTCTTGCCGAGCAGACCGGCGTCATACGCCTCCTGCACGGCTGCGAAGAGCGTCTCTGCCTCGCGGATGAACTCGCCGCGGATATAGATATAGGCCGCGCGCGCGCGCATCGCGAAGCCGGCGATCAGCGCGCCCTCGATCAGCTTGTGCGGATCGTGGCGGATGATCTCACGGTCCTTGCACGAACCGGGCTCGGATTCGTCGGCGTTGATGACGAGGAAGCTCGGGCGGTCGGGCCGCGGTTCCTTCGGCATGAACGACCATTTGAGCCCGGTCGGGAAGCCCGCGCCGCCGCGGCCGCGCAGGCCAGACGCCTTGATTTCCTCGATGATCGCGTCCTGACCGCGCTTCATCAGATCCTTGGTCTTGTCCCAATCGCCGCGCGCCTGCGCGGATTTCAGGTTCCACGGCTGGAAGCCATAGAGATTGGTGAAGATGCGATCCTTATCGGCGAGGCTCATCCGACCTCTCCCCTATCGTCACCCCGGACTTGATCCGGGGTCCACGACTTCAGCGCGGCAATGGATACCGGATCGAGTCCGGCATGACGAAGGAACAGGGTGCACGACATCATCACCATTCCTTCCGGTAATCATGGTTGGCCTTGACCATTTCCACCAACGTCGTCGGGCCGCCCTCGGGTTCACTCGTGTGACGCTTGGGGTTCTGGGGACCGGTCTTGGGCTGCTTGCCCGCGGCGAGATCGTCGAGGATGCGGACCATCGAGTCATAGTCGAGGTCTTCGTAATTATCGTCGTTGATCTGGACCATCGGCGCGTTGGTGCAGGTGCCCATGCATTCGACCTCCGTCAGCGTGAACAGCCCGTCGGGCGTGGTCTTGCCCTTGGTCATCCCGCGGTTCTTGCACGCGGCCATGACATCGTCCGACCCGCGGAGCATGCACGGGGTCGTGCCGCAGACCTGCACATGATAGCGGCCGACCGGCACCATATTGTACATGGTATAGAAGGTCGCGACCTCATAGGCGCGGATGAACGGCATATCGAGCTCTGCCGCGACATATTCGATCACCGGCACGGGCAACCAACCCTGCGTCTGCGTCTCGGCGCCGACCTGGCGCTGCGCGAGGTCGAGCAGCGGCATCACCGCCGAACGCTGGCGCCCGGCAGGGTAGCGCGCGATGACGGCCTTTGCCTTCTCGGCATTTTCCTTCGTCCACGCAAAAGCGCCCCAGCGCGCGCGGACTTCGGCTTCATCGGGGATTTGGGGTGCGTCAGCCATGTTCGACTTCCTGAGCCGGCTTGGACCAAAAATCCCGGCTGAACAAATTCATTAGGAGAAGGGTCGCGACAGGAGCGGTGCTCAAAAGCGCAATCCAAGAAATATCCAGGTCGTAGCCCCTGAAGTGCCCATACAACACAGCGGCTGTGAAGTACGTGCAATACAGCGAGAGTGCAGCGTTCAAAATTCGCCGCCGCGTCACCGGTCACACTCCCCGAATACGACGTCGATGGCGCCGATGATCGCGGTGGTGTCGGCAAGCATGTGGCCCTTCGACATCATGTCCATCGCTTGCAGGTGCGAGAACGCCGTCGGGCGGATTTTGCAGCGGTACGGCTTGTTGGTGCCGTCGCTGACCAGATAGACGCCGAATTCGCCCTTGGGGCTTTCGGTCGCCACATAAACCTCGCCCGCAGGAACGTGGAAGCCCTCGGTATAGAGCTTGAAGTGGTGGATCAGCGATTCCATCGACTGCTTCATCTCGCCGCGCTTCGGCGGGACCACCTTGCGGTCGAGGCTGGCGATCGGTCCCGAGGGCATGTTGTTGATGCACTGAAGGATGATGCGCTGCGACTGATAGACTTCCTGGACGCGGACCATGAAGCGGTCGTAGCAATCGCCGCGCGTGCCGACGGGAATGTCGAAATCCATCTTCGCATAGGCGTCATAGGGCTGCGATTTGCGGAGATCCCACGGGATGCCGCTACCGCGGATCATCGGGCCGGAGAATCCCCACGCCAGCGCGTCTTCCTTGCTCACCGTCGCGATGTCGACGTTGCGCTGCTTGAAGATGCGGTTGTCGATGACAAGGCTCATCGCGTCGCCGAACAGCTTCGGCAGGCGCGTCTCGCACCATTGGCCGATGTCGTAGAGCAGCTTTTCGGGAACGTCCTGATGGATGCCGCCCGGGCGGAACCACGCCGAGTGCATCCGCGCGCCCGACGCGCGCTCGAAGAAGTTGAGGCAATCCTCGCGCAACTCGAACACCCACAGGTTCGGGGTCATCGCGCCGACGTCCATGACGTGCGACCCGATGTTGAGCATGTGATTGCAGATGCGCGTCAGCTCGGCGAACAGGGTGCGGAGGTACTGCGCGCGATCGGGCACTTCGAGATCGAGCAGTTTTTCGATCGCGAGCACATAGCTGTGCTCCATGCCGAGTGGCGAGCAATAGTCGAGCCGGTCGAAATAGGGCAACGCCTGGAGATAGGTCTTGTATTCGATCAGCTTCTCGGTGCCGCGGTGGAGCAAGCCGACGTGCGGATCGACACGCTCGATAATCTCACCGTCAAGCTCCATCACCATGCGCAGCACGCCGTGCGCCGCCGGATGTTGGGGGCCGAAATTGATCGTGTAGTTGGTAACCGCCTGATCGCCCGCGGTATCGGCGGTGTCGACCGGATAGCCTTCGAACATGTCGCTGCCATGGTGCTTGACCTGAGGAGAGTCGGTCATGCGTCACCTCCTGCTTTGGGCTTGCGCGGCTTAGCCGGAGCCTTGGGCTTGGGTGCAACGGCAGCCTTGGGCTTCGCCGCCGCTTTGGGCTTGGCCGGAGCTTTCACTTTCGCCGGAGCCTTTTCCGCGATCGGCTTGGCGGCAGCCTTGTTCGCGGCCTTGCCCGCACCCGTCTGTTCGGGCTTTTCAGTCGTCTTGGGCGTCGGCGGCGGGGCCTTCTTCTCGGCCTTGTCGTCGGCGACCTTCACCTGCTGCGCAGTCATCGACGACGGCGCGCCCTTGCCGGCAGCTTCGCCGGTTCCGCCGGCCTTTTCGTCGCCCGGCAGCACATAATCCGCCCCTTCCCAGGGGCTGAGGAAGTCAAAGCTGCGGAAATCCTGTGCCAGCTTCACCGGCTCATAGACGACGCGCTTGTCTTCTTCGCTATAGCGCAGCTCGATATAGCCGGTCAGCGGGAAGTCCTTGCGCTGCGGATGCCCCTGAAAACCATAATCGGTCAGGATGCGGCGAAGATCGGGATTCCCCGCGAACAATACCCCGTACATGTCGAACACTTCGCGCTCGAGCCATCCCGCGACGGGCCAGACGGGCACGATGCTGGGCACCGGTGTCGCCTCGTCGGTGCAGACGCGCACGCGCAGACGATGATTTTTGGTAACGCTGAGCAGGTGATAGACGACCTCGAAACGCTCCACGCGATCAGGATAGTCGACTCCGGCGATTTCCATGAGCTGCTGGTAATCGAGATTGTCGCGCAGGCTGATCATCACGCCCGCGATCGCTTCGCGGCGCACGGTGATGCTGTCTTCGCCAACGGCGAACACATGCTCGACAAGGTCGTCGCCAAGCAGCTTAACAAGCGCGGCGCCGACGCCTTCGCGCGGCGCTACCAAAGGAGCGGGACTGGCCATCAGCGTTCGATCGTTCCGGTGCGGCGGATCTTCCGCTGCAGTTGCATCACGCCGTAAAGAAGCGCTTCGGCGGTTGGCGGGCAGCCGGGGACGTAAATGTCCACCGGCACGATGCGGTCGCAGCCGCGCACCACCGAGTAGCTGTAATGGTAGTAGCCGCCGCCGTTGGCGCAGCTTCCCATCGAAATGACGTACTTCGGGTTGGACATCTGATCATAGACGCGGCGCAGCGCGGGGGCCATCTTGTTGCACAGCGTTCCCGCGACGATCATCACGTCGGACTGGCGCGGGCTGGCGCGCGGCGCGGCGCCAAAGCGTTCCATGTCGTAACGCGGCATGTTGACGTGGATCATCTCGACCGCGCAGCAAGCAAGGCCGAAGGTCATCCACCACAAGGAACCCGTGCGCGCCCAGTTGAACAGGTCCTCGGTCGATGTGACGAGGAAGCCCTTGTCGCCGACCTCGCTGTTGAGGTCGTCGAAAAAAGCCTGGTCAGGGTTGGTGCCCGGAGCGACCGGCATCTGGCCGGGAGTCAGGATGGTCGAGGTGCTCATTCCCAATCCAACGCCCCTTTCTTCCACGCATATACAAGGCCGATCGCGAGTTCGGCGAGGAATATCATCATCGTCGCCCAGCCGGCCCATCCGATTTCCTTCAGGCTGACAGCCCAGGGAAAGAGGAAGGCGGCTTCGAGGTCGAAGATGATAAAGAGAATGGCGACCAGATAGAAGCGCACGTCGAACTGGCTACGCGCATCCTCGAACGCGGGAAAACCACACTCATATTCGGTCAGCTTCGCCGGGTCGGGCTTGTGCGCGCCGGTCAGGCGGGCCACGCCCATCGGCAGGAAGACGAACGCCGACGACAGTCCGACAGCGATGGCCAGAAAGATCAGGATCGGCAGATATTGCGTTAGGTCGACCATGGAAGCTCGCAGTCTGTTTTGAGGCGTTTACCACCCCTTTGTTGCGCGCGCTTTAGGCCAGTGCGCCGTACCCCGCAAGCGCTGCGGGCATGAAATTCGACATGGTTGTGATCAAAAGCACAAAGGATGCTGGCACGGGCACCTATCACCATGATAATACGCCCTTCGGGGTCGATTTTTCGGGCACTCATTTGCCCGTTTCTGGACTGGGGGAAGCTATGGGATCAAATTCGCTTCGGGCCGTGCTGGCGATGGGAGCGGCGCTCGCTTTCTCTGCCGCGCCGGCGCACGCAGAACTCGTCAATGCAAAAAATCCGGCGACAATCAAGGCGATCCTCGAGTCGCAGGGCTGGCCGGCGACTCTGGTCAGCAAACCGGGAGAAGACCCCTATCTGGAGAGCAATCGGAACGGATTGAAATTCGTCGTTCTTTTCATGAATTGCACCGAGAACAAGAATTGCAAGACACTGCAATATTACATGGGGTTCAGCGACGCCAAGAATGTCGCGCTCGATCGGTTCAACGAATGGAACCGGACCAAGCGCTTCGCCCGCGCCTACCGCGACGAAGAGGGTGATCCGGTGCTGGAAATGGATGTCGACGTCGATTTCGCAGGCATCCCGCGTGAGAATGTCGGTGAGACCTTCAACACCTGGGCCTCGCTGATGGACAGCTTCCGCGAGTTTATTTTCGAGAAGTAACGTCGTGTAAGGCAACGGACGCCATAGCCATCCCGGCAAGGGCCGGGATGGCACAGGAATGTCAGGCGTTGCGAAGGGCGCCCGCGATCAGCTTTTGCAGCTTCGAATGCACTGCGGCACTGCCCGCGATGAATTCGCTGCGATCGATCGCGCGGTCACCGCCGCGAAAATCGCTTACGAAACCGCCAGCCTCGCGTACGAGCAACATGCCCGCCGCGACGTCCCAGATGTTGAGATCGCTTTCCCAGAAGCCATCATAGCGTCCGGCGGCAACCCATGCCAGATCGAGGCTCGCCGCGCCAAACCGGCGGATGCCCGCGACTTCGGGGGCAACGGCGCCGAAAATACGGCTCCACTGCGCCATATTGCCATGGCCCATGAACGGAATGCCCGTCGAAATCAGGCATTCGTTAAGGTGGCGGCGCGAAGCGACGCGAAGCCGGCGGTCGTGCAGCCATGCGCCGCGGCCGCGTTCGGCCCAATAGCTTTCGTCGGTCACGGGCTGATAAATCAGGCCCGCCGTCACCTCACCCCAGCCTCCGCCGATCTTCGGCTCCTGTACGGCGATCGAGATCGCGAATTGCGGGATCGCGTGGAGGAAATTCGATGTACCGTCGAGCGGATCGATGATGAAGCGCGGCTTGCCCGGCTCCCCCTCGATTTCGCCAGCCTCTTCCATCAGAAAGCCCCAGCCCGGACGGGCATGGGTCAATTCGTCATAAAGCGTGCGCTCGGCCGCCTGATCGGCCTTCGATACGAAATCGGCAGGCCCCTTCTGGGAAACCTGCAGATGCTCGATCTCTCCGAAGTCGCGGCGCAGCTTCGTGCCGGCCTTGCGCGCGGCGCGTTCCATGACGGTGATGATGCCGGAAATGGCCATGTCAAAATCTCCACCCGCCCGGATTGCGGGCGGCGATGCTTATTCAGTCGGCGCGGCGGACATATTCGCGGTCGTACACGTGCACGACGATCTTCGTTCCGCTGGTGATGTGCGGCGGCACCATGACACGTACGCCATTGTCGAGGATCGCGGGCTTGTACGACGACGACGCCGTCTGGCCCTTTACCACCGCATCGGCCTCGACGATCGTCGCTTCGATCGTTTCGGGCAGTTCGACGGAGATGGGACGTTCTTCCCAAAGCTCCAGTACGACATCCATGCCGTCCTGCAGGAACTCGTGCGCTTCGCCGACCACGTCCTTGGCGATCGTGATCTGCTCGAAGCTATCCTTGTCCATGAAGACCAGATCGTCGCCCTCGGCATAGAGATACTGGAAATCCTTGGTGTCGAGGCGAACCTTTTCGACCGTGTCGGCGCTGCGAAAGCGATTGTTGAGCTTGCGGCCATCGATCAGATTCTTGGCTTCGACCTGCATATAGGCACCGCCCTTGCCCGGCTGGGTGTGCTGGATCTTGGTGACCTTCCAGATCCCCTTTTCATATTCGATAATATTGCCGGGACGGATTTCAACGCCGGTGATTTTCATCGCGCACACTCGCTGGTTCAAGGGTGGAAAGAGCCGCCGGCATATACGGATATGCCGGTCACAGGAGCGCGCCCTTAGCGGCGCATGCCGCGAAGGGCAAGCGGCGCGTGCTGTCAGACGGTCGTCTCGACGGCTTTGCGCGTGCGCGCATAACTGAGCAGGATGAGCGCGACGAACAGTCCCAGCCCGATCAGCACCGAGGGGAGCTGGAATCCATCGCCGACCACGGCAAGCGGCGCATCGCTGTCGGTCGCATAGACAAGGCCCGCATACAACACGCCGAACAGGCTTTCGCCAACGATCATGCCCGTCGCGGTCAGGACGCCCATGCGATGCGCAAAGGCCGGGTTGGCGCGCCGTTCGGCCCAGCGATCATAGAACCAGCCACCGACCGCGCCGATCACGACGGGCAGGATCACCGCCATGGGCAGATAGATGCCGATGCCGATGGCGAGCGGCGGCAGGCGCAGCTTGCGCGCACGGCCAAGCAATTCGTCGACCAAAATGAAACCGACGCCGGCGAGCGCACCATATCCCAGCATAGTCCAGTTGAGGTCGCCGCCGAGCACGCCCTTTGCCAGCGACGAAATAAGGCCCGCCTGCGGGGCCGCCAGCGCATTGGGGCCGGCCCCTGGCACCCCGACGAACCCCAGCGTTTCGTTGAGGACATTCAGCACGGGCGGGACGACAAGCGAACCGAAGAACACGCCGATGATCAACGCGACCTGCTGTTTCCACGGAGTTGCACCGACAAGCTGGCCGGTCTTCAGATCCTGAAGATTGTCGTTCGAAATCGTCGCGATCCCGAACACGACGCCCGTCACGATCAGTGCATAGGCGACCATCGCCGCACTCGCGTCATCGCCGCCGCCACGCCCCAGCAGGCCGACCAGCAACAGCGATGAGGAGATGATGGCAAGGATGCCGATCCCTGACACGGGCGAATTCGATGCGCCGATCAACCCGGCCATATAGCCGGTGACCGAGGCGATCATCAGCCCGATGACGACAATGAAGATCAGCGCCCCTGCGACCAGGATCGCCGCCGAGCCGGCCAGCGGCCCATCGGCCAACACCGACCAGAGCAGCCAGGCGATCGGCACCAACGTCAACAACGACCCGCCGAACACCCAGCCGATCGAGATATCCTGCTCCTCGATCGCGAGCGTTTCGCCCGCGGCGCGCGCCTTCGTCGCGGCCATGGCCGAACGCAACCCGCCGATCACCGGTCGCGCAATCTTCACCAGCGTCCAGATCGCCGCGACCGCGATGACCCCCGCACCGAAGAAGCGGACATCCGCGCGAAACACTTCGTTGGCGATGGTTTCCACGTCGGGGCCTGAAGCGCCCTGCGTCAGGATCGGAAGCAAAATCCACCAGCCGGTGATCAGGCCAACAAGCTGCGCAAGGCCGACGGACAGCCCGACCAGATGCCCGACCCCGAACAAAGCGAACCCGAGCCCGCCGGCGATGCCTGTCGCACCCGTTCCAACCGCAAACCAACGCGACACTTCGGCCGCCGCCAGCTTCATCTGCGTCAATAGCGCAAAGCCAGCAGAAATCAGGCTGTTCCAGAGCAAGGCCGAAAGCCCGACCTTGTTCTCGGCGGCGCCTTCGGCGCTCGCGGCACCGATCTGCAGCACTTCGGCCGCGGCGCGCCCCTCAGGATAAGGGAGATCCGAATCGACGACGAGGGCGCGGCGCAGAGGGACCGAGAAGAGCACGCCCAAAATGCCGCCAAGCATCGTGATGGCGGTCGTTTCAAGCATCGGGAAACCCTGCCAATACCCGACCATGATGAGGCCGGGCAGGACGAAGATGATCGCCGCGAGCGTTCCCGCCGCGCTGGCGATCGTCTGGACGATATTGTTTTCGAGGATCGTCGCCCCCGACATGAAACGCAGCAACGCCATCGAAATGACGGCAGCCGGAATAGACGTTGCAAAGGTCAGCCCGACCTTCAGGCCCAGATAGACATTGGCCGCCGTGAACATCAGCGTCAGCAATCCGCCGAGCAGGATCGCCCGAAGTGTCAGTTCACGCATTGCTGTGCCATCGCGGCTCATATCGATTATCCTGCTAGGTCAGATGTGACGTGTCGCGGGCACCGCGCGCACAAGCAAGCAAAAAGGCGATGAATCGAAGCGGATTTGACGTATCGATCCAATCTCTCCGCCGATCCCTGATTCATAAGACCGGGCATGATGAGCATTGACCTGACAAAGCAGCCTCCCCTGCCCGCACCGATGCCTGCGGCGGCGCCAAAAAAACCTACACCCTGCGCAGGACTTTTCGGCTGGCGGAAGGCCGGTGCCCCCGATCAGAACGTCGAGACCGCCCGACCGGCGCCCGGGCGGGATTATCCCGCCGGCTGAGTGGCTGGCGGCAGCGCGCGTCGGCCTGTCAGCAGCGGATAGGGATTGATCGGCTCGCCGTCCTGCCAACCGCTCCCCGGCACAGTCTCCAGTATCTGGAAGTGCAGATGCGGAAAGGCGGGGTCGGCATTGCCGCTCGCACCCACCGTTGCGATCACCTGCCCTTTCGCAACCGCCTGTCCCTCCACCAGGCCGCGCCGATAGCCTTGCAAATGAGCATAATAGAGGATCAGTCGACCATCGGCCGCGCGCTGGTAGATCGTCAGGCCACCGCGCTTCGACGCGAATAACTTCTCGATCCGCCCGTCCATTGCGGCCAGCACCGGAGTTCCGACCGGCGCGGGGATGTCGATGGCACGATGCATCCGGCCTTCGGCGCGGCTCTTGTCCCAGCTATCGATCAATTCGGACGCCTTGATTCCCGCGACAGGGACGACAAATGTTCCTGCATCCAGCGCAGCGGCGGAAGAAATCCCCAGCAGCACCGCGGCACCCATCGCGGGGATGCGCGCCGGCTTCACCCCGCAAGCAGCGTGTCGAACTGCCTGACGGCAGCCGCAGGTCCTTCCGGATGCGCCCAGACTGCGCCCGATACGGCAATGAAATCGGCACCCGCATCGACCAGCACTTTGGCATTGTCGGGCGTGATCCCGCCGATCGCGACGCACGGCAACTCGAACAACCCTTGCCACCAGGTCAGGATTTCGGGTTCGGCGCGATGTTCGACCGCTTTCGTCGTCGTCGGGAAAAATGCCCCGAACGCAACATAATCGGCCCCTGCCTCCCCTGCCTCCATCGCGAAATGCCGGCTATCGTGGCAGGTCACGCCGATCTGTGCCCCGGGCCCGAGCAGGCGGCGTGCCTCTTTCGGGTCGCCATCGCCCTGCCCCAGGTGGACGCCATCGGCGTTCAACCGCTTCGCCAGCGCCATATCGTCGTTGACGATGAAGGCGACCTCATGCGCGGCGCAGATCGCCTGCAACGGTTCGGCCAGTCGCGCGGCCTCGTGCTGCGTCATGTCCTTGACGCGAAACTGAAACGCCGCCACCGGCGCGGCAGCCACCGCCTCCTCAAGTCTTGCGGGAAAATCGCCGCCAACGTCGAGCGGTGAAATCAGGTAGAGCTGGCATTTGGGCATGGTCATGGCGGGTTCATAGCGACGCGGCCAGATACGGGCAAATGCAGAAGACAATGCGCCTTGTCCTTCCGGCGGTTGCTGCCGCTCTCGTTCTGACCGCCTGCGTCACGACGGGTCGGCAATCGCCGTTTCCCGATGGCAGCAACGTCGCGCTGGGTCAGCGTGCGATGGTCGATGGACCGATCATCCAGCCCGTCAAGGTCCTCGAAGACAGCCGCTGCCCGATGAACGCCCGCTGCATCTGGGCAGGTCGCGTGCGGGTCCAGATGCTCTGGCTGCGGCCCAATGGTGAAACGCGGTCCTTCGATGTCACGCTGAGCGAGCCCGCTCCTCTCGCCGACGGTGCAATCACGCTCGAATCGGTTCGTCCCGACAAGCAGACCGATGCGACAATTCGGCCCGAAGACTACCGCTTTTCGTTCCGTTTCGCGGGCGGACTCTAAACGACCCGGGCCAGGACGAACCCATCCCAATGCTTCGCGCCGACGGTCTGGACCGCGGTCGCGTCGATCCGCGGGTCCGCGGCAAGCATGTCGAACAGCGCGCGCGTGCCGATGATCCGTTCGTCATCGCTGTCTGCGTCGATCACCCCGCCTTCGCGCACGACATTGTCCACGACGATCGTCATGCCGCTGCGCCCCAGCCGGATCGCTTCGGACACATAATGGGCGTTGCTCTGCTTGTCGGCGTCGATGAAGACGAAGTCGAACGGCTGATCGATGTCCATCGCGGCGAGGCTGTCCGCAGCGGGGCCGACGCGAATATCGACCCGGCCCGCCACGCCCGCGCGGTCCAGATTTTCGCGCGCAACCCGTGCGTGGTGCGATTCCAGTTCCAGCGTGACCAGTGCGCCATCCTCGGGCAGCGCCCGCGCCAGCCAGATCGTCGAATAGCCGCCCAGCGTTCCGACCTCGAGGATACGGCGCGCGCCGGCCATCCGGGCCAGAAGATGCAGCATCTTTCCCTGCGTGGCCGACACGTCGATCGGCGGCAGGCCTTGCGCTGCATTGTTGGCAAGCGCAGCCGCCAGCGCATCGTCCTCGCCGAGCAGTTTCCCGGCGATATAGTCGTCGACGGCGCGCCAGTGGTCCGCCATCAGGCGACCGATGCCGCGTGGATTTCGCCGATAGCGCCGCCGAGCGAGGCGTTGAATTCATCGTCGCTCATCTGATGACGAAGGTCTTCGAGGAGCGCGCGGCTGAAGCTGGCGATGATCCCCGGATTCTTTGCCAGTTCCGCGCAGGCTTCGGGGCGCGCGAAGCCGCCCGACAGCGCGACGACGCGCAGAACCTTGGGGTGATCGACCAGCGGCTGGAACAAGCCGGCCTCGGTCGGCAGCGACAGTTTCAGCATCACCGGCGCCCCGTCCCAAGCATCGAGCGCCACCAGCGTCTCCTGCATCAGCAGGCGGTCTGCCGCATCGCGCTCCGCGCTCTTGATATTCACTTCGGGTTCGATGATCGGCACCAGTCCATGCGCGGCAATGCGCTTCGCCTCGGCGAACTGCTGTTCGACGATCGCCTTGATTCCCGCCGGATTCGCGAGATTGACGACGCTGCGCATCTTGGTGCCGAACACGCCCTTGGCGACCGCGCGCGCGCACAAGGCGTCGAGGTCGGGGTTTGCTTTCATCAACTGAACGCCATTTTCCTCGGCCTCCAGCCCCTTGTCGACCTTCAGAAAGGGTACGACGCCACGATCCCACAAGAGCGCGGGGACCGACTTCCCGCCCGCCTCACCGTCCATCGTGCGTTCGAACAGGATCGCACCGATCACCTTCTCGCCGTTGAAACAGGGCGCGGTGACGATGCGGCTGCGCATGTCGTGGATCAGGCCGAACATCTCTTCGTCGTTCGAAAAGGCGTCCGCTTCGATGCCGTAGCCTTTCAGGGCCTTGGGCGTCGAACCGCCACTCTGGTCGAGCGCGGCGATAAAACCCTGTCCCGATTTGATCTGGTCGAGCATGGCGGCGTTGGCGGTCGTCATAACATCTCCGATGATTTGCATACGTATGTGGCGGTGCGCATAGCGACCCCATTGACGGGATGCAAATGCGCGGGAAAACTAGAGTCTGAGAGCGTCTACACCCGGCAGCGGCTTGCCTTCCATCCATTCGAGGAAGGCGCCGCCTGCGGTCGATACGAACGTGAAATCGGCCGCCACGCCAGCATGATTCAGCGCAGCTACGGTATCGCCCCCGCCCGCGACCGACACCAGCGAGCCTTCGCGGGTCAGCGCCGCTGCTGTCTTCGCCAGCGCGACGGTCGCGGCGTCGAACGGCGGCGTCTCGAACGCGCCGAGCGGCCCGTTCCAGACGAGAGTGCGACAGTTCTTCAGCACATCGGCGAGCGCTTCCACCGCGGCGGGACCAACATCGAGGATCATCTCGTCGGCCGCGACTTCATGTACATTGACCGTGCGCGTCGGCGGATTGGGCGCGAATTCCCTCGCAACCACAACGTCATAGGGCAGATGGATGGTGCAGCCCGCCGTGTCGGCGGCGTCGAAGATCGCGTTCGCGGTATCGACCAGGTCATGCTCGCACAGCGACTTGCCGACATCCACGCCGCGCGCGGCGAGGAAGGTGTTGGCCATGCCGCCGCCGATGATGAGATGATCGACCTTGCCAACCAGATTGCGCAGGACGTCGATCTTGCTCGACACTTTCGCGCCGCCAACGACGGCCGCAACCGGATGCGCCGGGTTGCCGAGCGCGGCATCAAGCGCGTTGAGTTCCGCTTCCATCGCCCGTCCGGCATAGGCCGGCAAACGGTGAGCGATGCCTTCGGTCGAACCGTGCGCGCGGTGTGCCGCCGAAAAGGCGTCGTTGACGTAAAGATCGCCGATCTCGGCAAGCGCATCGGCGAAGGCCGGATCGTTCGCTTCCTCACCGGGATAGAAGCGCGTGTTTTCAAGCACCGCGACATCGCCCGCCGCAAGCACCGCGACCCCCGCCTTCGCGCCTTCACCGACGGCTTCGGGGATGAACATGACCGAATGGCCCAGCACATCCTCGACGCCGCCCATGACGAGACTGAGCGACTGGGTGGGGTTCTTCGCGCCCTTCGGTCGCCCGAAATGCGCGAGCAGCAGGACGATCGCGCCCTTGTCCGACAATTCGCGGATCGTCGGCATCGCCGCCTGAATCCGCGTCGCGTCGCTGACCGCGCCATCGATCATCGGGACGTTAAGGTCGACGCGCACAAGAACGCGCTTGCCGGTCACGTCACCGATGTCGTCGAGGGTCTTGAAAGCAGTCATCGACGGTTCCTTCGCCTCAGAGGAACTTGGCAATCACGCCCGCAGTATCGATCATGCGGTTCGAGAAGCCCCATTCATTGTCGTACCAGCTGAGCACACGCACCAGCTTGCCGTCGATCACCGCGGTTTCAAGGCTATCGATCGTCGAGCTGTGCGCGTCATGATTGAAATCGATCGAGACCAGCGGTTCGTCGGTGAAGCCGAGCACGCCCTTGAGCTCGCCCTCGGCGGCTTCCTTCAGCAGCTTGTTGACCTCTTCCACGGTCGTGTCGCGGCTGGGCGTGAAGGTAAGGTCGACCACCGAAACGTTCGGGGTCGGCACGCGGATCGAAGACCCGTCGAGCTTGCCCTTGAGTTCCGGCAGAACAAGGCCGACGGCGACAGCGGCGCCCGTGCTGGTCGGGATCATTGACATCGCGGCGGCGCGGGCGCGGCGCGGATCCGAATGGATCTGATCGAGGATTTTCTGGTCGTTGGTGTAAGCGTGGATCGTGGTCATCAGGCCGCGCTCGATACCGATCTTCTCGTGCAGCACCTTGGCCAGCGGCGCGAGGCAGTTGGTGGTGCACGACGCATTCGAAACGATGACATGCTCGGCGCCGATCTTGTCATGGTTCACGCCATAGACGACGGTCAGGTCGACTTCCTTGGCGGGGGCGGAGATCAGGACGCGCTTGGCGCCGGCGTCGAGATGTGCCTGCCCACCCTTGCGGTCGGTGAAAAAGCCCGTGCATTCCAGCGCGATGTCGATGCCGTTGGCGGCATGAGGCAGCTTGGCGGGATCGCGCTCGGCGGTCACCTGAATGCGCTTGCCATTGACGATCAGGTCGTTGCCGTCGACTTCGACGGTGCCGTTGAACGGACCATGGACCGAATCGCGCTGAAACAGGCGGGCGTTCGCTTTGGCGTCGGCCAGGTCGTTGATTGACACGAGTTCCAGATCATGGTCGGTACGTTCCAGGATGGCGCGCGCCACATTGCGGCCGATGCGTCCGAAACCGTTGATTGCAACCTTCACTGCCATGTCGAAACGTCCTTTCTGCGTGGAAAGCGCCGGTCCTTAGTTGCCGAGCTTTGCCAGGATTTGGGTTGTGATGTCGTGTTGAGAGAGTCCGAAGTGTTTGAACAGGTCTTCGATTGGCGCGGAGGCGCCGAAGCTGTCGATACCGAAGCGCAGGCCGTGGCGGCCAGTGTAGCGTTCCCATCCGAAGGTGGTTCCG
>NZ_JAEULM010000032.1 GCF_016793825.1 Sphingopyxis sp. | reverse complement strand
AACCACTGTCTCCACGATCAACATCCCGTTCTCGCCAACTGATCAAAACCAGTCGGCCGACTAAATCCCCGGGATGAAGGGGTCCTTTTTGCACGCCGATCACCCCACGAAGGGGGTGCCTATTGCACGCTGATCCTCACTCAAAGTAGCCCCCAGCGCGGGCTTCCATGTCAAATCGGCCGATGGAGAGCCCATCTATGACGGCGACAAGGCCGTGCGTATCATCATGCACGGGCCCGGCAGCCGTGCCGCCGGGACGGTCAAATCGCGGCGCACGGCACGCACGCTGAAGCGCATCAACGAAAACGAGGGCAAGATCACCGCCGCTACGTCGGAGGAAGCACTCGTCGAAAATGCCGAAGATCTTGCTACGCTGACGATCTCCTTCGAAAATCTGTCGCATGGCGATTTGACGGGCGAACAGCTCTTCCTGGCGGTCTATTCGGACCCCGAACTGGGCTACATCACCGCCCAGGCCGAAAGGCATTTCAACGATTGGGGAAAGTACAAGCCCGGCTCTGCCGGGAACTGATCCTCTACGCGCGGCAACTGGCATGGCTTTATGCCGTTCCGCAATTGCCGCCCCGCCCGAATGGGGAGAAGCAGGGAGAGCCTAACAAGCTCTCCCGCTTCGACGCGATGAAGCGGGACAAGATCAACCCGCGCATGCCCCCTAACCCGATGCCGCATTTCATCGAATGGTTCACGGATATCGGGATGGTGGAGAGTGGCGGCATGGCGGCCGCGCCTCTCGGATGGACCACCATTGCCAACTGGCAGCAGGGAATGGCTGTCACGCTTGAGCCGTGGGAGGTCAAGTTGCTGCGCGACCTGTCCATCGCCTATCTGGCGCAGAAATCGAACAGCGAACTTACGACGGATGCGCCGCCTTGGGGCGTGCCGGGCGTGACGCAATCCGAGCGTGCGGCCGATGAGGCGGCGCTGGAAGACGTTCTGGGGTGACGGTTGGCGGGAGTGAACATGAGAAAGCAACTCGAACAACCCGCTCATCGCGGGCGCGTCAGGCCGGCAATCGAGATACCTCCCGCCATGATCGAGGCAGGGGTTGCAGCGCTGTATGACGAGATGGGGTACCAACTCGAAGGCAGCGTGAATGACGGCGTTCGCGCAGTCCTTCAGGAGGGATTACGGTGGATTGCGACTGATGAAATGGCGGACATCAGCCGCATGTGAGCGATGCCGTAATCTTCAACGAGGTTGAGGACAAGTTTCTCCGTTACCGTGATCTCCGCTTCCTTCACTTTGGAATTGGGGCTGTACTTGACCGTGCGGTGTTTACCCGAGCGGTATGACCAGCGGCCGTGGATTAAGTCATTGCGGCGATCGGACACCTTTTTGACAAAATCCAATACGGATTTTATCTGCCGAATGATGTCTTCGGTTAGTTCGGACACGTCGAGAATGCTGCGAAGGGAGTCCAGTTTGGCCTTCATATTTGCCGTGGAATAATACTGGTTGTGGGCCTGCTTCAATTTCAGCCCAGAAACCGCGGCGCTAAGTTCAATGAGCTTCTGGTCGAGCAGGTTTACCCGGATCACTAGGACGCCCAGCGCTTGAATCACGGCGGTGTCATATGTTTGGTCGAAATAAGTCTGTGTCCCGGGACCCTTGGGAGGCTTGCCCGCCATCTGTCCTGCAACGTTTGCAGGAGCGACTGGAGGCAATTTCGGAATCGAACCAGCAGCGCCAACCAAAGCGTTAGCGAGCTGCCATGTCCCTTCAGCAGAAAGAAGGGTCGCATAGTTTGTCTCGTCCCCCGGCGTGAAAAGCAGCAGATCCACCACACCGCCGGTTCCATTGCCCATGAATGAGCTCACGGCAAATTGCGTTGTGTGGAAGCGTATGGTTCCTTCCGCTGTCGGCATTCCATCGCTGAAGGTCTTTGTCATATCAGATACCGATCAAAAAGAGCCGGGGAAGACGTTCTGGAGTGACGGTTGGCTTTGGTCGCCGTGCGGCCGCTCAAAATCCAGCCGCCGCGCGCAGCGCTTCATTCATCCGCGATTGCCAGCCCGGCCCGTCGGCCTTGAATTTGGCGATCACGTCTTCATCGAGACGCAGCGTCGTGCTCACCTTGGTTGGCGCCTTCTGCTTGCCGCGCGCGCGCCGCATCCTGGCGGCAATCTCTGGGAACGCCTCCCCGAACGGACGCGCGGTTGCGATCTGCTCTGCCGTCAATTCGGGGCTGTCGCTCACCTCGTCCCAATCGGCGCGAGAATATTTCGGGCTGGTCATGAAAGTGCCTTTCTTTCCTTACGGTTTGCGGGTCGGGCGGAGACAATCGAAACACCTTCGGTCCCGAGCGCGGCAAAAATAACGACGATCACACCATCAAGACGACCGATCGCGAAATAGCGCCCCTTTTTGGCCTCTCCAACCAGCGCGGAGAGGAAAAAATCTTCCGTGATGTCCGCAAAATCAATGCCGTGCTTGGCAAGATTTGCTGCGCGCTTCGGTTCGTCCCAAACGATGATCATGGCTTTTTGTAGTAACAATTAGAAGCCATGTCAAGCAATTCGTAATAACAAAAAGCGTGAACGCTGATCGCCGGGAGGGCCGCCATGGAAGACATCGACGACAGCGGCCTATCAATCGGGTTCTCAATAGATTTCCGCGACAGCTTCGGCCAACTGCGGACCCTGGACGATCTGGTGGGCGAAGCGGCGGCCAGCATGTTTCGCCAGATGCAGGACATGGAGCGGGCGACCGGCATGCCGATCGACGCCCTGCGCAACCTTGCGCAGGAGACCCGCGCGTTCACGAGAGAGCGCAACGCGGCCGAGCGAAATGGCGAACGCCTGTCGCAGCAGCTTCAACGCGAGATCGACAATTTCGGAAAAAGCAGCGCGGAAATCAAAGCCAACAAGGTTGCGACCGCCGCGCTCGCCTCTGAAAAACTGGGGCTGACCGAACAGGCCGGCCGCCTGCGCGATCAATTGGAATCCCTGCAAGCATCCCAGCGCGCGGTCGCTGCGGCGGCGGAGGCCGATGCGCAAGCCATTCGAGAGGCGGCGTTCGCTCACCAGATGTTCGAAGCGCGGGTGCGCGAAGGCGTCACGGCGATGCGGCAGCAGGAGGCCGCCGTACGCGCGAAGGCGGCGGCTGACGCCGACCTTGCCGCGCGCGCCCAGCGTCTGATTGCCGAGATCAACCCCGCCGCGGCGGCGCAACAACGCTTCAATGCCGAGATGGCAGAGGCCCGCACTCTGATCAGCGCCGGCGCCATCAGCCTTGACGACTATGTCGAGAAGCTGCGGATCGAGCGGGCTGCGCTCGCCGCCAGCGCTGCCGGGCATACGCGCGGCGCAGCCAGCGCGGCGGCCCACAATCAAGCCATGCTGGGCGTGTCGTACCAGGTTCAGGATTTCATCACGCAAGTCTCGATGGGCGCCAACCCGATCAACGCATTCGCCGTGCAAGGCGCCCAGCTTGCAGGACAGTTCGCCAATGTAGGCGGCAAGGCCGAAGCGGTTGCGCGGTTCTTCATGGGTCCATGGGGCCTCGCCCTTACGGGGGCAGTGATGCTCGTCGGTATGTTCTCCAAGGGTATGGGAGAGGGCGCCGACGCGGCGAACAATCTCAAGCTGAAACTCGACGTTCAGAAGAGCAGTTATGATGCGCTTGTTGCCAGCGTCCGCGAGTACAATGATTCCCAGAGGAACTCGACGGAACTGACCTATGCAGCCGCAAAGGCGGCGCAGGAGAAGGCGATCGAGCTTGTGAAACAGGCAAAGGCGGAACTTGCGGCCGCCGACGCCGCATTCTTCGCCCAATCAGCAAATTCGAAAGGCGGCGCGGAGATCAAGGCAGGGCTTGGGATGCAGGCTGACGCCGCTCAAGCGCGTCTGACAAAACTCCGGGAAGATTTGCGGGAGGTCGAAAAGGCGATTGCTAATCAGGAGGTTGCTGCCGCGCTAAATAGAGAGACTGCGATAACGAACCGGTATGGCGAAGCTCTGCGCAAGCTTGAAATAGCATATGATTCCGGCCGGAAGTCCGTCTCGGAGTATCGCACGGAGCGCGAACGGCTCTTGAAGCTCCAAGAGAAGGAGCTGGATCTCTATCGCGAGGCGAAACGTGAGACGGGCGCGCAGGGTACAACGTTCGCAGCGCGCGATGCCCGCGTTGGCGACATGGTCGCCCTCATCAAGCAGCTCTTTCCAGGCGCGCGCATCACATCCACGACCGGCGGCCAGCACGCGAAAGGTTCTGATCACTACGCTGGGCGGGCGATTGATTTCGTACCGGGCGGCGGCATGGGACAGTATACGACGGCCGAGGTCGAGCAGATCCTGAAAAACGCCGGGGTCGATATACGGCGCAATCGTACCGGTACCCAGCAACTGTTTGGACCTGGCCGCGGCGCAAGCAAGCCCGGCGATCACAACGATCATTTCCACGTAGCTTGGCAGGGATCGCCCGACACTTCGAAGGTCGATGAACAGAAAGCGCGCGCTCTCGAAGAGGCGAAGCGCGCCTATGATCTCACAGTCAAAGCTGCGCAGGACTATGCCGCCACTCAACTGGACGAGGCCGCGAAGACCGGGCTCAGCGCGAAGCAGTTGCGCGCCTATGCCGACGCCGCCGCCATCGCGAAGGCGCCGACAGATGCGCTGAAGCAGTCCATCCGCGACGCGGCAGCCGCGAGAGAGAAGTCGATCGACGCCAAATCAGCTACGGATTTCCAAGCCAATGTGATGCAGCCGCTGCGCGACGAACTGGCGCTATACGGCCTCGTCGGTCCGGCCCGCGCCGCCGCAGCGCTGGAGTTGGAGAAGGAGGCGTTTCTCGCCAAAAATATGGGTGACGGGATCGCCGTCGCGACCGCGCGCTGGGAAGAATATCGCACCGCGAAGTTGGCAATTATCGGGAAGGATGCTGCCGCCGAGCGGGAGGCCGAAAACATCCGCAGAATGCACGAAGAGTTCGAGGCAGTCATCACCGTCGCGCAGGCGGCCGGCGATGCGATAGCCCACGCATTTGGGCGCGGCGGACAAGCGATCGGCGATGCCCTCAACATCCTCGTGACCTATCAGCAGCAAGAACGCGCCCTTGCCGAGCAGGCGAAAAAGGATGGCTGGGATCAGGCGCGCATCCGCCGCGAGAACAGCCAACTGGCGCTGGAAGGCACGACCGCGCTCCTCGGTGCGAGCAAGAACCTGTTTCGAGAAGGAGCGGCCGGCTACAAGGCCATGGCCGCCGCCGAGAAAGCCTTCGCGCTGGTGCAGCTCGCGAATACGGCCGTCAACGTCGCGGCCGGGGCCGCCCGGATGTTTGCCATGCTCGGCCCGTGGGCTTTCCCCGCTGTCGCCGCGATGATCGGCGTCATGGCCTCGCTCGGCTTCTCGTCGGGCGGAAAATCCAAGCAGCCCGCGGCGACAAACGACGGGTCTGGCACCGTTCTCGGTGACAGCCAGGCCAAGAGCGAAAGCATCACGCGGGCGATCAACCAGCTTCGCGACATCGATACGATCATGCTGTCGTATAGCCGTCAGATGGCGGATTCGCTGCGGTCGATCGATAACCAGATCGGCGGCGCGGCATCGCTGATCGTTCGCAATCCCGAAGGCATCACGTCAAACAGCAACATAAAGGAAGGCTTCAATAGCAATGCTGGCACTGTGCTGGCTGGTGTCGGCGGCGCGCTCTTTGGCGTTGTTGGCGCTGGCATTGGCGCATTGCTGACCAAAATCCCGATCGTGGGAGACGTCCTGAAATCGCTATTCGGGAGTAAAACGACGATCTTGGGGTCGGGTCTCTATGGTGGATCGCAGTCGCTGGGTTCGATTCTCGATGGGGGTTATGACACCCAAACTTTCGTAGATGTCCAAAAGAAGAAGAAGCTCTTCGGCATCACCACGAGCAACAAGACTTCCACGCAATACGGTGCGGTCGACCCCGCGCTTGAGCAGCAGTTCACGTTGATCCTCCGCAGCTTCAACGATGCAATTCTTGCGGCGGCCGGTCCGCTGGGCATCGCGACGACGGAAATACAACAACGGCTGAACAGCTTCGTTTTCTCCCTCGGAAAGGTGGACCTCAAGGGATTGACCGGCGAGCAGATCGAGGAAAAGTTGACCGCGGTCTTTGGGGCTGCCGCCGACAATATGGCGCGTTCGGCCTTTCCCGGCATCGCGGCCTTCCAGAAGGCCGGTGAAGGCCTGTTCGAAACGCTGGTGCGGGTATCGTCGACCGTCGAGGCGGTCGGCGCTTCGCTGGATCTTCTGGGCAACAGCGCGCAGGGCATGAGCCTCGCGACGAAACTGGCGCTGGCCGACCAGTTCGACAGCGTCGGCGACCTGACCAACGCGGCCAGCCAGTATTTCTCGCTGTTCTATTCTCGCGAGGAACAGGCAGCGGCGCGCGCCGCGCAAATGGCTACGGTCTTCCAGAGCCTGGGCGTCGCGATGCCATCCTCGCTTGCCGCGTTCCGTTCGCTGGTCGAGGCGCAGAACCTCAATACCGAGGCGGGCCGGTCGGTGTATGCGACGCTGTTGCAACTCGCGCCCGCCTTTGCCGACCTGCAATCGGCGATGGCCGGGGCGAAGAGCGCGGCCGACATCGCGACCGAACGGCAGGACCTGGAACGCCAACTGCTGGAGCTGCGCGGCGATACGGCGGCGCTGCGCGCGCTGCAACTCGCCAAGCTCGATGCGAGCAACCGCGCATTGCAGCAGGAAATCTGGGCGGTGCAGGATGCGCAGGCGGCGGCCAAGGCGGCGCAGGACCTTGCGGACGCCTGGAAATCAGCCGGCGACAGCATCATGGACGAGGTGCGCCGCATCCGCGGCCTGAACGACGCGACCGGCGCGGGTACCTATGCCGCCCTGCTGGGCCAGTTCAACGCAGCGACCGGACAGGCGCGTGGCGGGGATATCGACGCGGCAAAGTCCCTGCCGCAGCTTTCGCAGGCCTTGCTCGCCGCGGCGCAGGATTCGGCGACCAGCCGACAGGAGCTTGACCGCATCCGCGCGATGATCGCGGCGAACCTCGAGCAGACCAACGCGCTGATCGGCGCGACCGGGGTGGGCACGCCAACGACGAACGCCGCCCTGCTCAACGCGGGCCTGTTCAGCCAGCCGACCAGTGGCGCGACGAACGACAATGGCGCGGCGGCTTCGCAGCTTCGTGCGGAATTGACCGAAAAACTGGAGCAAATGCGGAAGGAACAGAATGCCGCGCTGGCAACGATCGCCGCCAACACCGGCAGGGTCGCGAAGAAGCTGGACGATGTGACGACGCAGAGCGGCGGCGATGCGATCACGACCGAGGCGAGGCAGGCGGCGGCATGAAGGTGATCGGGCCCGATGCCGAGGTCGTCGACCTGGGCATAACCGAAATCAGTCCGACGATCGGGATCACCGATTTCAGCCGGCGCGTCACCGACGATTTCGGGGTGACGACCGTCGTCAAGCGGGCGTTCGCGCGCCGGATGTCGCTGCGCTTCGCCCTGCCCTTCGACGAGGTCGATGCCGTCCAGCGCCGACTGGCGGCGCTCCGCGCGACCGCGGCGCAGTGGATCGTCGACGACGATATCGCCTGGCTGAATTTTCAGGGGTATTACAAGGATTTCAGCCTCGACCTCGCGACATCTCCCATCAGCTATTGCTCGTTGACCATCGAAGGCCTTGCCGAGACCGAGACGGTCGCGGACGGCGGTGAGGAAGCGGCGCCGGCGGGGCAGGCCTCGACACTGCGGATGGTTCGCCCCGTCGCCCTCACGTCCGGGATGATCGTGTCGAGCAACGTGCCCGAAACCGACTGGCCCGAATGGAATGTCATCACCGTCTATCCGGCTGGCGCGCGCGTCATCAAGGCGGCGACGCACCGGATCTATGAAAGCCTTGTCGCGACGAACGTCGGCAACGACCCGGCGGGCGTTTCGGGGAAATGGCTGGATCTGGGACCGACCAACCGATGGGCGATGCTGGACGAGGCGCTGGGCACCGCGACCAGCCGGGCCGGCAGCGTCGTCATCACGGTCAACCCCGGCGCGGTCGATGCGGTCGCGCTGCTCGACGTCGCCGGCGCGACGGTGCGCGTGCAGGGGTCGGGTTATGACCAGACGAAGGCTGTCGGCCCCGGCGCGGTAACGTTCCTCGACCTGCCGGGCGCGGGCGGCAACCTGACCGTGACAGTGACGGGATCGGGTACCGTGTCCGTCGGCACGCTGATCTTTGGCGATCTGGCGACGCTTGGCGTCACGGGCGACGCGCCGACCGCGGGGATCGACGATTACAGCCGCAAGGAGGTCGACGATTTCGGCGAAGTGACGATCGTCGAGCGCGCCTGGGCGAAGCGTATGACGTCGCGCGCGCTGATCGCGAGCAGCGCGATCGACCGCGTCGCCAACCGCGTGGCCGCCTCGCGCGGGCGACCCGCGCTGTGGATCGCCGACGACAGTATCGACGCGCTGATCATTTATGGGTTCTTCAAGGATTTCTCGATCGAGGTCGGCCAGTCAGTCAGCACGTTGTCGCTGACGGTCGAAGGTTTGTCCAAGGCGGCGCCCGTCGTCGAATCCTTCGAAGGCATCTCGATCGTCGAAAAGACGCTGTACAAGCGCAGCGCGACGGCGCCCGCGACGCCGACGGGCGGCAGTTTCGATTTCGACACGATGGAGACGACGCCGCCGGCGGGATGGAGCGTCAGCCTGACGGCGGGGGATGATCCCGCCTATACCGTCGACGCCATCGCGTGGAAGTCAGGTCGCGGCGGCACCGCCGACTTCGGCGCCTGGTCGCCGCCCGTCGTCGCCTTTGCCAATGGTGCGCCTGGTGCTGCCGGGGCGCCCGGTGCCGCTGGCGCTCCCGGTGCGCCCGGCACGAACGGCGTCACGTTGTACACCTGGTACGCCTATGCCGACGCGCCGGACGGGTCGTTCAACTTCAACCCTGGCACTCCCGGTTCGCGAACCTATCAGGGGATCGCGACGGGCAAGACGACGCCTACGGAAAGCACGAACTATCTCGACTATGACTGGTCGCCCTATGTCGGCCCGCCGAATTTCGGGCTGGCGAATTTCAACAGCAACACGGTGCTGGCCGGGAACAAGCTGATCAAGGTCGCGGGCGGCGCGGCATGGAATGCGTCGGTCCATTCGACCGAGAGCTACAAGCGGGGCGCCTCGGTGAGCTTCGTCGTGGACGATCCGAACGCTGTTATCATGGTCGGCCTCAACACCGATCCGACCGCTGACGCCTCGTACGGCTCACTCGACTATGCGATCTACCTCAACCCGAGCCCCGGCTACGGCGTGATCGTTTATGAAAGCGGGAACGACAACGGTCCCTACGGCACCTTCGCGGCTGGCGACATATTCACGATCACCTACAATGACAAAAGCGTCATTTATTCGGTGCGATCAACCTCTGGCGCGTTCGCCGTGCTGCGGGAAATTGCCGCACCGGCGGGACTTAACCTGTTCCTCGACACGAGCCTCTATAGCCTCGGCCAATCCGCCCGAATCCTGTCGTTCACCGCAGCAGGCACGGCGGGCGCCGACGGCACCGATGGGGCAGACGGAACCGATGGAGCCGACGGCATCAGTCCGGTCAGCGCCGTGGCGATCCCGCTGAACAAGCAATTCACTGCCGACAGCGACGGCACGGTGAAAGCCGGGCAGTTGCCGTTCAACATCGCGATTTCGGGGACGAAGGCGGGCGCGTCCATCGGCGGGACCGTGTCGATCGGGACGCCTTCGGGATGCACCGCAACCGCCATTTCTGGCGGCTTCACGATCGATACCGTGTCCGCCGATTCGGGCTTCGTGCCGTGGACGTTTACCGCGACCGACGGGCAGGTTGTCGAAGGCAAGGTGAGCTTCTCGCGCCAGCGCGACCCCGCATCGGGCGGGCAGGTGTCGGTCAATTTCAGTTCGACGTCATGGTGGGGCAGCGGCAGCTATGGGTCATCCGGTCCCAGCACCGTGCTTCCCGCCTCGTCGACCGGCAAACTGGCCATTTCCGGCTTCGCCAGTTTCTATTGCTCGGGCAACGGCGAGGCGCGGCTCACCGCAAAGCTGCAATATCGTGCCGTCGGCAGTGGGACATGGATCGATGCCGGCTTCAGCTCGGGTCCGAGCAGCGCCATCAAGACGCCGGATTTGCCGGGCGAACCCGGCGAAAACACGCCGGGCGAAGTCAATCCGACCGGGACGCTGACCGGACTGACGGCCAACGGCTCCTATGAGGTGCAAATGGTCGGATCGCGCAATGCGTCGTACAACGCGATAGCGGCGGCGACGG
>NZ_JAEULM010000018.1 GCF_016793825.1 Sphingopyxis sp. | reverse complement strand
AGGTGCCGCTGACGATCGACGGGCTCAAGACCTGCAAGGCGCTGACCGGCGACGGCACGATGGTCAACGTCACGCTCTGCTTCTCGGCGGCGCAGGCGCTGCTCGCGGCGAAGGCGGGGGCGACCTTCGTCTCGCCCTTCGCCGGCCGCCACGACGACAATGGCTTCGACGGCATGCAGCTTATCGCCGACATCCGCCTGATCTATGACAATTATGCCTACGACACCGAAATCCTCGTCGCGAGCGTCCGCCACGGCATCCACGTCCTCGAGGCCGCCAAGATCGGCGCCGATGTCATGACCGCCCCCCCCTCCGTCATCAAGGGCCTGTTCAAGCATATCCTCACCGAAAAGGGCATCGAAGGCTTCCTCGCCGACTGGACAAAAACCGGCCAGGCCATCTGACCCCCTCCGCTGTCATCCCGCGCGAAAAACCGGGTCGCTATCGGGTCGAACGGCGCTGTACGAGTTCGACGTCGACCTCGACACGTTTCAGCGGTGCATCGGGGCGCTCGATCCGCGCGATCAGGAGCGAGACGGCCTGAGCCCCGATCGCCTGCAACGGCTGCCGGATCGTCGTCAATGGCGGATGGACCAGTACGGACCAGGGGATGTCGTCGAATCCCACGACCGCGACGTCTTCGGGCACGCGGCGGCCCAGTTCGCCAAGCGCCCCGATCACCCCGATCGCAATCGTGTCGTTCGCACATACGACAAGATCCATGTCCTTGCGGGCTAGCGCCTGGCGCACCTCCGTGCCGATTTCGATCGAGAAGGCGTTCGCACATTCCCACGCGATTGGGATGCGGCCGTCGAGAGCCTCGACCAGGCCCTTCCGCCGTTGCGCGGTACCCGGGAAATTCTTCGGCCCTGTCACGAGCGCGATGTTCCTGTAGCCCGACGCCAGAATATAGTCGGCTAGCAGCTTGCCACCCATCGCGTAATTCGACGTCACCATGTCATGGTTGGGCATTGGGCGATCGACGACGACCGTCGGCACCGAAATATTGAGGTCGGTCAGCAGGTCGCGTTTCGAGGACGGGCACCAGCAAATTCCGTCAACGCCGTAGACGGCGAGACGCTCCAGTCCCTCGGCCTCGCTTTGCCCGTCGTTGCTTTCGACAAGGATGACCGCATAGCCCGACCGGCGCGCGGCTTCGCCTACCGAATGGGCCAGTTCGGGAAAGAAGGGGTTGCAAAGATCGGGAAGCACAAGTCCGATCATATGGCTGCGTCCGGTGCGCATCGTCTTGGCGAGTTGGTTTCGCCGATACCCCAATTCTTCGGCGGCCTTCAGGACGCGAGCCTTCATCTCGCGGCCCACTGATCCGGTGTTGTTCATGACGAACGAAACCGTGGCGATGGAGGCGCCGGTTTCACGGGCGATATCCTTGATCGTGACCCGCTTGCCGCTCTTACCCGTCATTCCTGCATCCCCGAACCGCGCCGGATGACCGGAGCGTGTCCTGACGCAACTACGCTGCGAGACGCGGATCGTCCAGCACGGTCGAACGGGTGCGGTTCGATGCGCCCGGGCGCGCGGCAACCCCGACGAATCAGCGCGAACCCGTGGGCGTCGAGCGCTACCCGCCGATGCGCGGGATCCATAATCGCCCTGATCCATTCCGATCATCCTTTTATCGCACAGGCCTGCCGATCGACGCCGATGGGATGCCGCAACAACGCTATTGCAAGAATCAAAACGTTTAAGTAAGACGAGGATCAAATCATAGAATATATAAATGGGATAGGGAATGACAGCGACTCGCGTTCTCGTCGTCGGGAGCATCAACTGCGATATCACGGTCCGCGTCCCGGACCTGCCGTTGCCCAATCAGACGATATTGGGCCATGGTGCGTCCACGACGATCGGAGGTAAGGGGCTGAATCAGGCCGCGGCTGCTGCGGCGGTCGGCGCCGACGTTCAATTCGTTGCGACGATCGGCGACGATCACTTCAGCCGGCAAATGATCGACTATCTGGGGCAAACAGGTGTCGGCACCGATTTCGTCCGGTCGAAGCCGGCGTGTCGGTCGGGGATAGCGATCATCACGGTCGATGATGCGGGCAACAATGTCATTGCGGTCGCCCCCGGCGCCAATGGTGAGGTAACGCCCGAACAGGTCGAGGCCGCATTCGACGATGGCGAACTGCCAGCGGTGGTGCTGGTCCAGCTTGAAATTCCGATCGCGACAGTCGCCGCGACGCTCAGGCTCGCGCGCGCGCGCGGTGTGACGACGATCCTCAACCCGGCGCCGGCGCATCCCGATATTCTGGAATTCTTGCCGTTCATCGATATACTGACACCGAACGAACATGAACTCGCCGAACTCGCCGGCCTGTCGGTGGATGCGGTCGCAGCGGGTGGGGCTTCCTTCGAGGCGGCGCTGGTCAAGCTCCAGTCGATCAGCGGCGGGACCATTCTTGCCACGCGCGGGGCGTCGGGATCGACGGCCTATGACGGCAACGGCTTTTTGCGGATACCGGCCTATAGCATGGACGTCGTCGACACGACCGGCGCCGGCGATGTATTCAACGGAACGCTGGCCGCATCGATCGCTTCGGGCGACGACCTCGCCGGCGCGATACGAAAGGCCACGGCTGCCGCGGCAATATCGATTACCAGGCAATCGGCTGAAAACAGCGCCCCCAGCCTTTCCGAAGTCGTCGCGCTGATGGCTGGTCGGGATGGCGGGGCCAGCGCGCAGGCGGGAGAGACGGTGAAGCCATGAGAAAGATTGTCGCGACCCTGCTGATCGCCTTTCTCTTCGCGAGCTGCTCCCAGTCCGCCGTCCGCCGCGAAAAGCCGCTCGTCGCCGTGGTCATGAAATCGCTGGCGAACAGCTTCTTCGTCACGATGGTTGATGGCGTGACCGCCGATCACGCGAAGCGCAGTGGCGAATTCAGTCTCCTTCTCAATGGTACCCGCAACGAAAACGATCTCGCGCAGCAAGTCGCAATCATCGACCAGATGATTGCGATGCGGGTTGATGCGATCGTCATCGCACCGGCTGATTCCAAGGCGGTGATCCCCGCGCTGGCTCGCGCCATGAAGCGCGGCATCAAGGTCATCAACATCGACAACCGCCTCGATCCCGCGATCCTCGCGCAATATCGCATCAGGGTACCATTCGTGGGCCCCGACAATCGCAAAGGCGCGGAAAAGGTCGGCTCCTATGCCGCCGCAAAGCTGGCGCCCGGCGATGAAGTCGCGATTATCGAAGGGATTTCGACGGCGGAAAATTCGCGAGCCCGTCGCATGGGCCTGGAAGATGCCGCGAAGGCAGCGAAACTGAAGATCGTCAGCCAGCAAAGCGCATCATGGGATCAGGCTCGCGCGGCCGAAATTGCGGGCGCGCTGCTGATTCGCTATCCCAATCTGAAGGCGATCTTCGCGGCAAACGACAGCATGGCGTTGGGCGTGGCATCCGCCGTTACGCAGGCGGGACGCACGATCGTGGTCACCGGGTTCGACAATGTCGCTGCGGTTCGCCCCTTGCTCGACCGAGGCGTCATCGTTGCGACCGCGGATCAATATGGCGGGAAGCTGGGTGTGTTCGGGGTCGACTATGCCTTGAAGGCGGTCCGATCGAACAGTTCGTTGCCCGATCTCGAAACGCCGGTTGACCTCGTCCACGCCCGCCCGCCGCGCGCTGAACAGGAGTAGGTCGATGGGATTGAAGATCGGCAACCTGTCAAAGGCATTCGCGGCGCCGGTGCTGCGAGCGGTCGATATTCAGATCGCGAGTGGTGAAATTCGCGGGCTCGTCGGTGAGAACGGGGCGGGAAAATCGACATTGCTCAACATATTGAGCGGTGCGATCCGCGCCGACGGGGGCGAAATCCTGCTCGACGACGAGGCATATAAGCCCGCTTCGGTGCGCGCGGCGCTGGATGCCGGTGTCGCGCTGGCGACGCAGGAACTGAGTATGATCGAGACGCTTTCCGCGGCCGAGAATCTCGCGCTGTCCCGCTTTCCGAGCCGATTCGGCATCGTGCGGAGACGGCACCGCGACACGGTGGCGAAGGCGGCCTTTGCCAGCCTGGGGCTTTCGCACCTGCCGCCATCGCTGCTCGCCAGCGACATGACGCTCGCCGACCAGCAGTTGCTGGAGATCGCGCGCGCGTCGATGCACGGCACGAAGGTCCTGATGCTCGACGAGCCAACCGCAGCGCTGTCGCGCGAACAGGCGGGACTGGTGCACGACCTGATCCGGGCAAAGGCGGCGGAGGGTGCTGCGATCCTCTATGTGAGCCACCGGCTGGAGGATTTGAAACAGGTTTGCGACACGATCTCGGTGTTGCGCGACGGGGAATTGATTCTGACCAAACCCAGCGAAGCGCTTTCGATCCCCGCGATGATCGAGGCGATGGCCGGCACGTTCGCGCAGCGCGACCGACGAGCAGCGGCGCGTGGCGAGGGGCCAGCCGCCCTTCGGGTGACCGATGTCACCACCGCAGAACTGCCGCACCCCCTTTCGATCGAGGTCAAGGCCGGCGAAGTCGTCGGACTAGCCGGGCTGGCCGGTGCCGGGCGGAGCGAGTTGATGCGCGCGATCATGGGGCTCGATGCCCGGTCGGGCGGGCGCTGCGAGCGTCTGGTCGATGGCATCGCGACGGCCGTGACGACGCCGGCCGATGCCGTGGCGGCGGGCATCGGCTATGTGCCGGAAGATCGCAAGATGAGCGGCATATTTGCCGGTCAAAGCGTGGCTTTCAACCTGTCGCTGTCGGCCCTGCGTGGTCGACGGGCGACTCCCGATAGCTGGATCCGCGAGCGTGGCGCCGCAATCCGCGACATTCTGAAGATTCGCAGTTCGGGGCTCGACCAGCCGATCGAACAGCTCAGCGGCGGCAACCAGCAGAAGGTGATCCTGGGTCGCTGGCTGATGCTCGACACCCCGGTGCTGTTGCTCGACGAGCCGGGGCGCGGTGTCGATGTCGCCGCCAAGGCCGATATTTTCGACGAGATTTCGCGTCTGGCGGCTGCTGGCGCTGCGGTTTTGATGGCGTCGAGTGAAATGGATGAACTGACCAGCACATGCGATCGGATCGCGGTGATGTCGGGGCGCCGGATCGCGGCGATATTCGAAGGGCCGGAATGGGATGAAGCAGCGATCATGACGGCCGCCTTCTCGGCGCATGTCGGTGGATCCGCCGCAGGAAACGAAGCGACGAGGGCAGGGGTGTATCATGACTGAATTGGCAGCCAGAGTCGCGCGGCACGGACGCGATAACTTCATCATCATCGCGGTCGCGCTGGTCGTGATCGTTTTCGGCGTCCTGTCCGAGGGATTTTTCTCAGCCGGTTCGGCGCAGATTCTGCTCAACCAGCTTCCCACGCTGATGGTCGTAACGGTCGGCATGATCATCGTGATGCTGATCGGCGGGATTGATCTGTCGGTGGGGTCGGTCGTCGCGCTCAGTTCAACGCTGGTCGCGACGATGATCGTTTCGCACTCGCTGCCGCTTCCGGTAGCGATTCTGATCGGCCTGGCGGCGGGCCTCGCACTCGGACTGACAAATGGCTGGTTCTCGACCTATGCCGGCTTGCCCAGCTTCATCGTCACGCTCGGGGTCCTCGAAGCGGGGCGTGGACTGGCGTATTTGGTGAGTGATTCGCAGACAATCTTCGTGGGGCCTTCGATCGAAGCGCTGGCGCTCCCGCTATACGGGATCGGCGTTTCGCCGGCTTTCCTCGTCGCGCTCGGTATCACGATCGTCGCGCATGTGCTGGTCACGCGCTCGGTCGGAGGGCGCTATCTGGTGGCGATCGGGACCCGTGAGCAGGCGGCGCAGGCCGCCGGCATCAACACCCGGCCTTACAAGCTCGCCGCCTTCGCCATCTCGGGGACGCTCGCCGGGCTGGGCGGCGTGTTCAACGCCGCCTATCTTGCGGCGGCGGACCCCAATGCCGGATCGGGGATCGAGCTTTCGGCGATCGCGGCGGCGGTTATCGGCGGTACCAGCCTGATGGGTGGCCGCGGATCGGTGATCGGCGGTTTCATCGGGGTCCTGCTGATTGCCGTGCTGCAAAGCGGCCTCGCCCAGATCGGGGTTAGCGAACCGATGAAGCGGATCGTGACCGGCGTCGTTATCATTCTGGCGGTGCTGCTCGATCGCTGGCGTGCCCGCTGATCCGGGGGCATGGTCAAAGGCGCGGCGAGGATTTCATGATGCGGATTTCAAGACGTTCTGCGGTCGGTGCGATGTCTGCCTTTGCGCTGGCGCCTGCACTGCTGCGTGCCGAGACGCCCCCCCCGCGCCGTCCGAACATCGTCCTGCTGATGGCCGACGACTGGGGATGGGCCGGCGCGCAGTGCCTCGATCCCTCGAAAGCCCGGATGCCCAATTTCGCGCGCTTCAGGCGGGAGGGCGTCAACTTCACCAATGCCTTTGCCGCCGCGCCGTCGTGCACCGCATCGCGTGGAGCCGTGCTGTCCGGACAGTGGCCGTGGCGACTGCGCGAGGGTGCGAATCTGCAAGGCAGCCTGCCGCGGGACATCCCGCTCTATACCGAAATCCTGGCGAATGCCGGCTACCATGTCGGGTCGATGCGCAAAGGCTGGGCACCGGGATCGCTCGAAGCGGCGGGCCGCACCCAAAATCCGGCGGGCAGGGCCTATGCGTCGTTCGACGCCTTTCTGTCCGAACGTCCGAAAGATGCCGCATTCTGCTTCTGGTTTGGCGCGGAGGACCCACACCGACCCTTTGAAAAGGGCAGCGGGACCGCGAGCGGTATCGATCCTGCATCGGTGGACGTGCCACCCTATCTTCCCGACAGTCCGGCCGTACGCAGCGACATTGCCGACTATCGCTATTGCCTCGAACGTCTTGATCGCGATCTGGGCGATCTGGTCGCACGGCTTGATCGGGATGGGGAACTCGACAACACGCTGATCGTGGTGACGGGCGACAACGGCTGGGCTTTCCCGCGCGCGAAGGCGACGCTGTTCCACGCCGGATGGCATGTGCCGCTGGCGGTGATGTGGAAGGGGGAGGTCCGGGGAGGTCGTGAATCGGCTGCGCTCGTCAGTCTGATCGATCTGGCAGCGACCTTTCTCGACGTCGCCGGCATCGCTTTGCCGCAGCAGATGAATGCGAAAAGCCTGATGCCGGTTCTGCGCAATCCGCGGGCGCCGCACCGACCCTTCGTACTGGGCGCGACCGAGCGGCATATGAACGGCCGCGCGGTGCCCGGACAGGGGTATCCCGCGCGGGCGCTGCGCACCCAGCATCATCTGTTCATCCACAATTTTCGTCCCGACCGCTGGCCTGCCGGCGACCCCCAGCGCACCGTCATCGACGCGCATCGGGTCGAGGATGATATTTGGGCGGCCTTTGCCGATATCGACAAGGGTCCAGCCAAGGCGGAAATCGCGACGCGGCCGGAGTTCCTGCGATACCGCGAACTCGCGACGGGAAAGCGGCCGCAGCGGATGCTCTTCGATCCGGCGCGCGATCCTTTCGACCTTCGAAATCTTGCCGCCGACCCTCGCCATGCGCGGATGGTCGGAAAACTCGAAGCACGGCTTTTTTCCGAGCTGGCGGCAACGGGCGATCCGCGGGTTCTCGATCCGGTCGGCGACGTCTTTGACGGCTATCGCCCCAATGCCAGCGGCGCCTTCGCCCGCCCGGCGGACTGGTCCACCTCCTGATCGAGGGCGCCTGCCCGCCGACCAAACGGATCGAACGTTTCAGACATTCTCGTGATGCCGGCAAGGGGCGTTCCCGGGCCTGATGAAGCTGCGTCTGCACGCGAGCGCAAAAGCTATGGCTGACGGTGCTTTGGGCGACTCTCGACTCGTCGGGCAGCCGATTCCCTACAGCCGCAGGCGGATGAGCCGATCCTTCGGGCCCACCATGCTCAGCGCCGGCGCGGATGGCTTCTCGTTTTAGAATAATATACATATAATCAACGATATGGATAGGAATCTCGTTGTTGGCTGACCATTGAAAATATTCCATCCCAAAGCGCTTCACGGCTATTGACTTAAACGTTTTATTTCGTCATCTTTCACCATATCAGCAGCAGCGGACGACTGCCTGCGATACGTTATGGGATGGGAGAACATCATGCGCGCGCTTAATCGAGCTACCTTCGGCCACATCCGGGCCGGCCTTCTTGCGGCAACCGCGCTTGCCGGCTTCGCGGCAGGTCCGGCATGGGCGCAGGCGGCGGACGAGGCTGCAGCCGAAGCAAGCGCAAGCCAGGACACCGAAGCGGACGAGGGCGATGCGATCGTCGTGACCGGGATTCGCGGCAGCTTGACCCAGGCGGTGGACATCAAACGCGAGGCGGCGTCGATCGTCGATGCGATCAGCGCAGAGGATGTCGGCAAATTCCCCGACGCGAACATCGCGGAATCGGTCCAGCGCATCACGGGTGTCCAGATCAACCGCACGCGCGGCGAGGGGCGTACCGTCAACATTCGTGGTCTTCCCGCGAACTTCACGCTGACGACGCTCAATGGCCGCCTGCTTCCCAACGCGATTTCCAATGCGACCCAGGCGTCGTCGCGGACGTTTGACTTCTCGATCATGGCGCCCGAATTCGTCCGGACGCTGGAGGTTGCCAAGTCGCCTACCGCCGATCTGGAAGATGGCGGCCTTGCAGGCAATGTGAACATCAAGACGCCGCACGCGCTGTCGGCCAAGAAGATGTTCCTCTCCGGCTCGATTCAGGGCGAATATGCGAGCAACAACGGGAAAATCGCGCCGAAGGCATCGATCCTGTTCGGCGACACCTTTTTCGACGGCAGGCTGGGGCTGACCCTTGGCGTATCCTATGCCCGCCGGCGCGGCGAGACCCATCAGGTTACGCAGGGTTATACGACCGCGCAGGAAGCGGTCGGCCGCGACTGGGATGGCAATGGCATCATCGAGCCGACCAAGACGTACCGGATACTTGCCTCCGGCTTTTACAGCAATTTCCAGGAAGACAGCGAACGCATCGGGACGATCGCATCGGTCGAATATCAGGCGACCGACAGCCTGCGCCTGACGGTGGACGGCTTCTACAGCCATCTCAGCGTCGAAAACATTGCCAACCAGAACCTGCATTTCAACCAGATGAATCCGGTCGTCGTCAGTTCGACAGCCGAGGTTCTGGAAGGAATGCCGACGGTAACCAGCGTCCGCCTGCGGAACCTCGACTATCGCAACATCGGCCGCGTGGAGGATCGCACGGGCTATATCGGCAATGTCGTCGGGAGCGTTCTGTGGGAGCAGGACGCCTGGAAGGTGACGGTCGACGGCTCTTATGGCAAGTCCGCGCAGACCCGCAGCAACCTTGGCCTCGCGAACCAGATCGTCAACAATACCTCGACCGGCGAAGTCGGCTACACGGCAGAACCGGGCGATATCATCGGCAATACCACCTATTACGGCGCCTTCGCGGATGAGCGTCTGAAGCCCAGCAATTTTCGCCTTCTCAGCATCAATGGCGAATTCAATCGTCGCAGCCGCGACCGGGTGTGGGACTTGAAGGCCGATGTTCGCCGCGAATTCTACGACAGCTTCCTCACCAGCGTGCAGGTGGGTGTGAAATATGCCAATCGCGCAATCTATCAGGATAATTTCGCGATCAACGTGCCGATTGCGGGGCTTCGCAGTCTGCGCCCCGACACGCCGGTCGGCCCCCTTGCCGGATCGCTGAGCGCGGCACCCTATATGGTTCCGGTCGGACCGGGTCGCGGGGCCTTTCTTGGCAGCTACAGCGGCGATGCGACGTTCCCGAGCAACTGGCTTCGCGCGGATTATCGCCTGTTCATGAAGGGGGTGACGGAAGATCAGCTCGCCGCCGCCGGGCAAATCACCAACGACGCCTCCGGGATCATCGACGTCCGCGAAAAAACACTGGCGGGTTACGCGCGCGCCGACTGGGAGTCGGGGAATTTCGCGGGGAACCTTGGCGTTCGTGTGGTCCAGACCAAACAGGCATCGATCGGTGCGGTGCCCAATTTCAACGGCATCACGGTCGATGCGGAAGGGGGCAACGTCCTTCGCCTTCCGGTGTCGGAGGCGACGGCTGTAAACAAGAGCTATACCGACATCCTTCCCAGCCTGAACGTCAAATGGGAGGCGACTCCGGACGTGCTTGTCCGCTTCGCGGCATCGCGCACGCTGACCCGCCCGAACATGATCGAAATCTCGCCGTCGGCGACGGCCAGTTTCTTCAACCTCACCATCACGCGAAACAACCCGCTGCTCGACCCGTTCCGCGCCGACAATCTTGATCTGTCGGTCGAATATTATTTCGGAAACGGCGGGTTGGTCGGTTCGTCCTTCTTCTACAAGAATCTGCGTTCGCTGGTGCGCCGCGAGGTTTCGATCCAGACCTATCCGGTGACGTTCCTCCGCGCGGCGGGCAATACGGTGGAAAATCGCGACTTCGCGGTCAGCGAGCTCGTCAACGGCGACGGCGTCAAGGTGAAGGGTGTCGAACTTTATTACCAGCAGGCGTTCACCGGCTTGCCCAGCCCGTTCGACGGCCTCGGCACGATCGTCAATTACACCTTCATCGACAACAGCGATCCGCTGCAACTGACGGCGGCGTCGAAGCATAATTTCAACGTTGTCGGCTATTATGAAAAGGGTCCGGTCGGCTTTCGTCTGTCCTATTCGTGGCGGGCGGGTTTCCTTTCGGTCGCGCCATCCTTCCCGGTCATGGGCGAAAAGGTGAAGCCGTTCGGATCGCTCGACGCCAGCCTCAGCCTCAAGATTACCGACCAGGTCAGCGCGACGCTTGAAGGCATCAACCTTACAGACGCCGACGATGTCACTGTCTATACGACAGGTCTGCCGGCCGCCTACACCGATCCGGGCCGTCGCTTCGTGGCGGGGCTGCGCTTCTCCTTCTAAGAGGGAGAAGCATCCCGCCGCCGCACGCGACCGGATCGTGCGAGGGGGTAAGGCAAGAAGGGTGGAGTCAACATGATCGCGAGGAAGTTGCGCCTTCTGGCTTCGGTCGCAGCGCTGGCCGGCTGCGGAGTGTTTGCGACGCCGGTCATCGCTCAAGGCGGAGGGATCGACCGGACCGTCCTGCCGATCCCGCTTCCCGCCTTTGACGGGGTGATCGGTCGAACGGTCGAGGAATCGCGCGGCGATGGTCGGGCCTCGACGCCGGTGGAGGCGCCAGCCGGCGCGCCCAACATCCTGCTCATCCTTCTCGACGATGCGGGCTATGCGCAAACAAGCACCTTTGGCGGGCCGATCGCCACGCCAGTTCTCGATCAGCTTGCAAAAAATGGTCTGCGCTATCCCCGGTTCCAGGTCGATTCGATGTGTTCGCCAACGCGGGCGGCGTTGCTCGGCGGGCGCAACAATCATGTGATGGGGATGGGGCAGATTTCGAATACGCCGGCACCCTATCCCGGCTATAATGCGATGCTGCCGCCGGAGGCCGCGCTTGTGTCCGAAACGCTGCGCGCGAATGGCTATTCAACCGCCCTGTTCGGGAAATGGCACCTCACACCATCGCGTGAGCTGACGATTGCCGGGCCGTTCGACCGCTGGCCAACGCGCCAGGGGTTCGATCATTTCTGGGGTTTTCTTGCTGCCGAGGCCGATCAGTTCAATCCGCAGCTTACGCAGGACCAGTCGCCCACGGATTTCGTGAAGCCTGTCGGCCGCGATGATTACACGTTGACCGAAGGCATGGCGGACAAGACGATTGCCTGGATTCGTTCGCAGCAGTCGGTCGCGCCGAACAAACCTTTCTTCATCTATTTTGCGCCTGGCGCGACGCACGAGCCGCAGCAGGCGCCGAAGGCCTGGATCGACCGATTCCAGGGCAAGTTCGACATGGGATGGGATCGCTATCGCGAGGACGCGCTGGCCCGGCAAAAGGCGCTGGGTATCGTTCCCAAAAATACGAAACTGTCCCCGCGTCCGCCCGAGATTCCGGCATGGGCCTCGCTTTCGGACAAGGAAAAGAAGGTGCAGGCGCGGGCGATGGAGGTCTTTGCCGGCATGATGGCGCAGACCGATTACGAGATCGGCCGCGTCATCGATGCGGTGCGCGATACGGGTCAGCTCGACAATACGATGATCGTCTTCATCACCGGCGATAACGGCGCATCACAGGAGGGCGGCCCGACGGGTGCGTCGAACACGATGGCCTATATCAACGGCGTGGCGGAAAGTCTCGACGAACAGGGCGCGCGTCTTGCTGCGCTCGGTGGCCCGACAACCTCGCCCGGCTATTCAGCTGGCTGGGCATGGGCCGGCAATACGCCCTTTCCATGGGGAAAGCGCATCGGATCGCACCTGGGCAGCATGATGAACGGCATGGTCGTCAGTTGGCCGCAACGGATCAAGGACCCCGGTGGCGTGCGCAACCAGTTCGCTCATGTGATCGACGTCGCACCGACGTTGCTGGAGGCTGCGAAGCTTCCTCAGCCGCAGATGGTCAATGGGGTTGTGCAGCGTCCGATGGACGGCAAGAGTCTGCTCGGAACCTTCGACGATGCATCGGCGCCGGCGCCCCGTTCGACGCAATATAACGAGATGCTGGGAAATGTTGCGATCTATCAGGATGGATGGATGGCGTCGCGGCGTACGGGCGTGTTGCCTTGGTCGCATCGCGGGCCCAATCCTTCGACCGCCCTACCGGCGGCGCCCGATTGGGAACTCTATGACCTCAACACCGATTTCTCGCAGTCGAGGGATCTCGCGCGTGCGAACCCCCGCAAGCTTGCGGAGCTGAAAGCGCTGTTTGACGCCGAGGCGAGAAAAAATCAGGTCTATCCCCTTATGCCGGGCGGTGGCGGCGGCGGGCAGGCGCAAGCTCCGGAGTTTCGCGCCACCTATTTCGGGAAGACGCGCCTTTACGCCTGGCCGCCGCTTGAAAATCGCAGCTACACGCTCACGGCGAGCATCGACGTGCCCGTCGGCACCAGCGACGGCGTGATCGCCAGCGCCGGGGCGGGAGCGGGGGGATGGTCGCTTTATGTGAAGGACGGACATGTCCATTATACCTATAATTATTATGAAAAGCGGATCACGACACTTCGCGCGGCCGATCGATTGAAACCGGGAATGGCGATCGTGGGTCTGCGCGTCGAGGCACAGGGCGCCGTGCCCGGCGGACCCGCCACCGCGATTCTCAGCATCGACGGAAGCGAGGTAGCGCGGGAAATTCTGCCTGAAACGACGCGGGGGAAATTCTCGTTCGAAGACACGTTCGATATCGGCGAGGACAGCGGTTCGCCGGTGGCGGACTATTCGGCACCATTTGCCTTTCCTGGCCGGATCGAGAAGGTCGATCTGGTCGTCGATCCACGTGGTTGAGGGGCGGCGTCCATGAACAAGCGAAGCTTTTTGAAGGGCGCGTCGCTTCTGGCGCTGGCCGGCATACTGCCGCGGACGGCCGGCGCGCAGGCGCTGAAGCGAAAGCCCAATATCCTGATCGTGATCGCCGATGACCTCGATTATTCGTTGCTGAACTTCATGGGCGGGCGCAAGGGGCTTATGCCCCATGTAGAGGCGTTGACCGCGCGTTCGCATCGGTTCGTCAATGCCCGTGCTCTGGTCCCAATCTGCCAGCCATCGCGTGAGGCTCTGTTGTCGGGCAAGCTGCCGCACCGAAGCGGTGCGACCGGCTTCAATCCGATGAACGAGGGAACGGTCACGCTGCCGATGATTCTGCAGCGCGAGGGCTATTTCGCCGCGGCGATCCGCAAGATCGAGCATATGCTGCCGCAATCGTCATTTCCGTGGGACTTTGCGATCGGTGCCGCGACCTTCGCGCGCGCGTCGCAGGACCGCAATCCACTGATTTATGAAAAGGGCGTGGAACTCGCGATTGCCGAAGCTCAAACGCAGTCGAAACCCTTTTTCCTGTCCTGCAACATCGGCGATCCGCATCGGCCCTTCTACGGAAGTCCGGGTGGGCTCAAGATGGACCATCAGAATGACGGGCCGTACGCGATCGATCATCCGCTTGGTCCCGATGACCTCCGCTTGCCGCCGTGCCTCGATGATCTGCCGCAAGTGCGTGAGGAGGTGGCACAATATGCGAATAGCGCGCAGCGCAGCGACGCCTCGCTCGGGCGCGTCCTCGCTGCGCTCGACAGGAGCGGCGAGGCCGACAACACGATCGTCCTCTTCCTTTCGGACAACGGTCTTCCGTTTCCGTTCGGCAAGGCGACCGTTTATGACAGCGGAACGCGTTGCCCCTTTCTTGTCACATGGCCGGGGATGGGGGCGCCGCAAGCTTTCGACACGCTGGTCACCCACATCGACATCATGCCCACCTTGCTCGATATGCTGGGTATCGCGGCGCCGTCCGATCTCGACGGTCAATCCCTGATGCCCCTGATGGCGGGTGGGCCTTTCGCCGATCCGGCCTTTCAGGTCACCTATGTGAACAATCTGGCAGGCGGCGCAAATTATCCGCAGCGCGCGATCCAGGACAGGCGCTACGCCTATCTCTTCATGCCGTGGGCGGACGGCACGCTTGCGTTCAAGGCGGAAAGCATGCGCGGACTCAGCTTCAACGCGATGGTCGAAGGCGCAAAGGCCGACGCAAAGCTCGCCAGCCGCGTAAAACTCTATCAATATGGAGAGGTCGAGAGCTTCTATGATCTGGTCGCCGATCCCGGGCAGCGCGTCAATCTGATCAGAAGCCGCAAGCACGCCGGTGTGATTGCGCAGATGAAGAAGACGCTTCAGGCTTATATGCAGGCGAACGGCGATCCGCAGTTCGACAATTTCGTCCGTGTCCAACAGGGCTTGTCACCCGTGGTGATGCAGGATGCGGGCAGCGGCGGCGCGGTTGAGGGATAGCGGCTTGCCTTCGGGCGCGCCCTGCTTATTGCGGGTGAAAGTCGAGGCCGCATAGAGGAAGCTCGCCGCGCATGACAGGAAAGACGCCTCGCCCGAAAGACGCGGAGCATCGCGTGGCGATCGATAACATGCGCTATCTTGCCGGCGGCGTGTTCGCCATGGGATCCGACCGTCATTATCCGGAGGAAGCACCGGTACGGCGGGTAGAGGTCGGCCCCTTCTGGATCGACGAGACGCCGGTCACCAACCGTGAGTTTGCACGCTTTGTCGAGGCCACGGGCTATCATAGTCTCGCGGAGGTGGCTCCCGATCCGCGCGACTACCCGGACATGTTGCCCGAGATGGCGCGCGCCGGCTCGCTTCTCTTCCAAAGAACCCGGATGCCCGTCGACCTTGGCGATTATTCGCAGTGGTGGGAGTTCAGCTTCGGGACCGACTGGAGGCATCCGCACGGGCCGGACAGCGATCTGGACGAGTTGTGGGATCATCCGGTCGTCCATGTCGCCCATGCGGATGCCGAGGCCTATCTGAGCTGGGCGGGCAAGGTGTTGCCGACGGAGGCCGAATGGGAATTTGCGGCGCGTGGAGGACTCGACGGCGCGGATTATGCGTGGGGCGATGAGCTTGCGCCGGGCGGGGTCTGCCAGGCCAATTACTGGCAAGGGATGTTTCCTTACAGCAATCTGCTCGAAGACGGATACGAGCGGACATCGCCCGTCCGCTTCTATGCGCCGAACGGATATGGATTGTACGACATGATCGGCAATGTCTGGGAATGGACGGCCGATTGGTATGCGCTTCCCAAGATCGAGAGGAAATCGAAGGGCAGCTGTTGCATACCCGCCAACCCGCGCGGAGGCACACGGCGGGCGAGCCTGGAGGCCGGCGCGGGACCGAAGGCGTTTGGGCGAAAAGTCCTGAAGGGCGGATCGCATCTTTGCGCCGCCAGCTATTGCCAGCGCTACCGGCCTGCCGCACGCCACCCGCAAACGATCGACAGTTCGACGAGCCACATCGGGTTTCGCGGCGTAATCCGTGCGTGACGTCGATTTGCGGAGGTGAGGACGGCAACTGCGTCCGCTCGGTACGGTGGTTCGTCAGCGCGTCGCGGCGCGGGTGCAGAGTTCGAATCCGCGGAGCGGTCGATGCGCCGCTGAATGCAATCATAAATCGGAAGAGGACAGGGTGAGGTTCCGGTGCCCTCTGCTGTTCTGAAATGGCTCCCTAAGTTCGATAGGTCTCGAACTTTCGCCCGCTTCTTCCTCCCGGAAACCAGGTCGAGCATTCGTCGCTTCAAGACGCTTAGGGCTAACACCAGACTTCTCCTGGCCCTCGATCCAGCCATCGCGGCGTTGTCGCAAGCGTGCGAGGTCCGCTCTGCTCGTAGCGATCAAAAGCCGACAAAAAAGGCTAAGTTGGGGGCTCGTCGGCAGCCATCGTTGAGAGAGCGAGCCGTTGCTCTTGCCTCCGCGAACGGGGAGGTCCGCACGAGGGAGTTCTCCAACATTGGCGTACATCGATGCTATCTCCGGCGCATGTGCGACGAGGGTTTGCTCGTGAAGGCGGCCTATGGGCGTTACCGCTCAGCGTGATAATCTGCCGTGATTGCCATCCAAGACCCTGATCAACATCCTGACCCGCCCGAACCGACCATTACGGCATCGCATCGAATCGCCAATTTTGCTCAGGGCATGCCCCCTCCATCGTGGGAGGGCATCTAAAAAGGAGCAAGTTTTTGGCCAGGCCGAGAAGCGCAGTTAGCCGTTACAAACACCGCAAGAACATGGATCAGCCCGGAATACGCGAAGCGGTTCTTTATGCGCGGGTCTCGACACCGGATCAGCAGCGCGAGGGATATTCCATCCCATCCCAGGTGAAGTTGCTCGAAGACTATGCGGCGTTGAATGGCATTGTCGTCGTGTCGAGCCATATCGACGTGGAGACGGCGCGCAAGAGCGGCCGGACGGCCTTTGGCAACATGCTCCGCTATCTCAAGCGCCATCCCGAGGTTCGGATCATTCTCGTCGAGAAGACCGACCGGCTCTACCGGAATCTGAAGGACTGGGCGATCATCGACGATCTCGGCGTGGAGGTGCACTTCGTCAAAGAGAATGCCGTGATGTCCGACGGCTGCAGATCCTCCGAGAAGTTCGTCCACGGCATCAAGGTGCTGATGGCGAAAGCCTATATCGACAATCTTTCCGAAGAGACGCGCAAGGGAATGCTGGAAAAGGCGCAGCAGGGCCATTGGCCGAGTTTCGCGCCGCTTGGATATCTCAACGTCAGGGACGGGCAGGGCAGGAGCCTCATTGCGATCGATCCCGAGCTGGGACCGATCGTGACCCGGATATTCGACTGGTATGCGACAGGGCTCTACTCGTTGAAGGATGTCGCGGCCAAGGCTCGAGATGCGGGCATGCGATATCGCAAGAGCGGTCGGCCGATCGGCGTGAGCACGGTCCATCATATGCTGCGCAACCGGCTTTATGCCGGGTCGTTCGACTGGCGCGGCGAAGTCTATCAAGGTGTGCATGCCCCTCTCGTCTCCCCCGACACATGGGAGGCCGTTCAGCAGATCCTGGATGGCCGCAGCACGACGAATGTTCGTGCCAAGCCGCACCGCTTCCCGTTCACCGGCCTGATCAAATGCGGTCATTGCGGCTGTGCGCTGGTCGCCCAGATCCAGAAGGGGAAATACATCTATTACCGTTGCTCGGGTTTTCGAGGAAAATGCCCAGAGCCGTTCGTTCGCCAGGAAGTGCTGGAGGAGCAATTCGTCGGCCTTCTGAAGACGCTCTGGTGCGACCCGCAGCAATTTAAGCTCATCCGCGGCGGGCTGACGGGCGCCATCCCCACGGCAACCTTGACAGCGGGAGTGACACCTCTTCGGCAGCAAACACCGATATTGAATACGTCGCGAGCCCTGTTGAACGACGGCCTTGCATTGCTAGACATGGGCCGGACGGCGCATCTGCTATTTGCTGGCCTTCCTGACGAGATGAAACAGCATGTGCTGAGCCTCATCTTCCAGCGATGCTTTTGGGCTCATGGAAAGCTGACGGGATCGTTCACCACGCCGTTTGAGATTTTTGCGCACTGTCTGGTGGAGGCAGGTAAGGAGAGAGCACTGC
>NZ_JAEULM010000017.1 GCF_016793825.1 Sphingopyxis sp. | reverse complement strand
AGGTGCCGCTGACGATCGACGGGCTCAAGACCTGCAAGGCGCTGACCGGCGACGGCACGATGGTCAACGTCACGCTCTGCTTCTCGGCGGCGCAGGCGCTGCTCGCGGCGAAGGCGGGGGCGACCTTCGTCTCGCCCTTCGTCGGCCGCCACGACGACAATGGCTTCGACGGCATGCAGCTTATCGCCGACATCCGCCTGATCTATGACAATTATGCCTATGACACCGAAATCCTCGTCGCGAGCGTCCGCCACGGCATCCACGTCCTCGAAGCCGCCAAGATCGGCGCCGATGTCATGACCGCGCCCCCCTCCGTCATCAAGGGCCTGTTCAAGCATATCCTCACCGAAAAGGGCATCGAAGGCTTCCTCGCCGACTGGGCAAAAACCGGCCAGGCCATCTGATCCCCTCCGCTGTCATCCGTCACCCCGGCGAAGGCCGGGGTGTCACCGGAACGACGGCGGTTGGAAAACCATGGTTAGCAGTTGACGTAAACGTCAACCTGCCGCGATACTCTTGCCGAAAGGGAGAGATTCGCATGACCGACACCGCCGCCGTCCTCACCGAACGTCAGGGCCATATCCTGATCGTCACAATCAACCGGCCCGAGGCACGCAACGCCGTCAACGCGGACGTGCATGTCGGCATCGGCACCGCGCTTGAAGAGGCGGAGACGGATCCCGAAATCCGCGTCGTCATCGTCACCGGTGCAGGCGACAAGGCGTTCTGCGCAGGTGCCGATCTGGTCGCCCTTTCGCGCGGCGGGGCACTGGCCCCCGACGACAAGGCGCAGCAGGCGTGGGGCTTCGGCGGTTTCGCGGCGCACCCGATTTCAAAGCCGATCATCGGCGCGGTCAACGGCTTTGCCTTTGGCGGCGGCTGCGAACTTGCGCTGATGTGCGACATTGTCGTCGCCGCCGAAAATGCGCAGTTCGGCCTGCCCGAGGTCAAGGTCGGGCTGTTCGCGGCAGCGGGCGGTGCGTTCCGTATCGTCAAGCAATTGCCGCAGAAAGTCGCGATGGAACATCTGTTGACCGGCGACCCCTTCGATGCCGCGACCGCGCTGCGCTATGGTTTCGCCAACCGTGTCGTTCCGCTCGCCGACCTGATGCCGACCGCTCTCGCGCTGGCCGAGAAGATCGCCGGCAACGCGCCGCTGTCGGTACAGGCATCGAAGCGGGTGGCGCTGCGCATCATCGATGGCCAGATCGCCGGCGACGACGCGCATTGGGCCGACAACAGTCGTGAACGCAAGGTCCTGATGGCAAGCGAGGATGCGCGTGAGGGGCCCCTCGCCTTCGCCCAAAAGCGCAAGCCCGAGTGGAAAGCCCGCTAGGATGATGTCCGATCCCGAACGCATTCCCGTCATCATCGGCGTCGGTCAGGTCAATGACCGCCCCGACGATCCCGATCGGGGGCTCGATTCGCTCGGCCTGATGGTCGCAGCGCTCAAGGTCGCGGCCGATGACGCCGGCGTGCCGCTCGCCGACATCGACAGCCTCGCGATCGTCGACCAGATCAGCTTCCACCAGCTTGGCAAGCTCCCCGAACCGCTCGCCGCCGCGATCGGCGCGACGCCCGCGATCAATTACCAGTCGGCCGCTCCGCACGGCGACACGCCTGTGCGGCTGCTCAACGAAGCCGCGAACCGTATCGGTGCGGGCGAAGTCAAACTCGCGGCCGTCGTTGGTGCGGAGGCGCTGCGCACCGCCGCCGGCCGCGCCGCCAAGGCCGCAAGCGGCGAAGACAAGAGTTACAATGCGGTCCGGCAGGTCGCGACCCGGCGCGAGCCCAACTATGCCCAGAAGCATGGTCTGGCCGCGCCCGTCGACGTCTATCCGCTCTACGAAAACGCAACGCGCGCCGCGTGGGGCCAAAGCCTGGCCGCAGCGCAATCGGAAAGCGCCGAAATCTGGTCGCGCTTTTCCGAAGTGGCGACCGCGAACGACGGGGCATGGATTCGCAAGCCCGCGACGCCCGAAGACATCCTCCGCGTCGATGAACGCAACCGTCCGATCGCCTTTCCCTATTCGAAACTGATGGTCGCCAATTCGTCGGTGAACCAGGGCGCGGGCTTTCTTGTCGCCAGCCTTGCCGAAGCGCGCCGCCGCGGCATCGCCGAGGACCGGCTGATCTATGTCGGCATGGGCGCCGCGGCGAAGGAACCGGCCAGCATCCTCCGCCGCGACCGCTATGACGGCAGCGTCAGCATGGAAACGTCGATCACACGCACGCTCGCGCTCAATGACATGACGGTCGACGACTTCGACTGCGTCGAACTTTATAGCTGCTTCCCCTGTGTACCGAAGATGGCGCGGCGCATCCTCGGATGGCCCGCCGACAGGCCCGCGACGGTGTTCGGCGGCCTGACCTTTGGCGGCGGCCCGATCGCCAATTACATGAGCCACGCCGTCGTCTCTATGGTCGAAAAGCTGCGCGGCGAAGGCCGCTACGGTTTCCTCTTCGCCAACGGTGGCTTCGCGACCGACAATCATTGCATCGTGCTGGGCAATCGGCCAATCGCCGCCGCGAACTTTCCGCAGGATTTCGACTATCAGGTCGAAGCCGAACAGAAGCGCGGGGTCGTGCCCGAACTGGTCGAGGAATATGCGGGGCCGGCGACAATCGAAAGCTACACCGTATTTTACGGGCGCGACGGCACGCCGAAAGCCGGGGTCGTCGTGGCGCGCACGCCGGACGGACAGCGCACGCTCGCCCATGTCGATATCGGCGACGCCGCGATGCTGGCCTTCCTGACCGAGGGGACGGCGGAACCGGTGGGGACGAGCGGGCAAATCGTCGCGCTCGACGAAGGCTATGGGTGGCGAGCCAATTGACAAATCTCGTCATGGCGAGGGGCCGAAGGCGACGCGGCAATCTCCAGCTATCGACCTTGCGCAAGGCCGATAGCTGGAGATTGCTTCGCTTCGCTCGCAATGACGTTGTTGTCAGCTAAGATCGAAACTCACCCCCTGCGCGAGCGGCAGCGCATCCGAATAATTCACCGTATTGGTCGCGCGCCGCATATACTGCCGCCACGCATCCGAGCCACTTTCACGTCCGCCGCCGGTTTCCTTCTCGCCGCCGAACGCTCCGCCGATTTCCGCGCCGCTCGTGCCCAGATTGACGTTGGCGATACCGCAATCGCTCGCGATCAGGAAACGCTCGGCCTCGCGCATGTCGGTGGTGAAGATCGCCGACGACAGGCCGGCCGCGACGTCGTTGTGCAATTCGATCACGGCGTCGAGGTCATAATAGCGCATCACATACAGGATCGGCGCAAAGGTCTCCTCAAGCACGGGTCCGACCTGCCCCGGCATCTCGACGAGCGCGGGTCTCACGTAAAAACTCGCGCCGTCGCCGACGCGCTCGCCGCCATGCACCACACCACCGGCCGCCCGCGCCGCCGTCAGCGCCTCCTGCATCATCTCGAACGCCGCACGGTCGATCAGCGGTCCGACAAGCACATCGCCGTCGAGCGGGTTTCCGACACCCACGCTCGCATAGGCCGCCTTCAACTTCGCGACGAAGCCGTCATGAATGCTGTCGTGCAGGAACAATCGCCGCGTCGTCGTGCAACGCTGTCCCGCGGTCCCCATCGCCCCGAACGCCACGCCGCGCAGCGCAAGGTCGAGGTCGGCCGAGGGCGCGACGATCACGCCGTTGTTCCCGCCGAGTTCAAGGATCGCGCGCGCAAAACGCTGCGCAAGCCGCGGCGCGACCGATCGGCCCATCCGCGTCGAACCGGTCGCCGAAACAAGCGCGACGCGCGCGTCGTCGACCAGCGCCTCACCCGCTTCGCGCCCGCCGATCAGCACGTGCGACAGCCCCGCCGGCGCGTCGCCGAACCGCGCCGCCGCGCGCTCGAAGATCGCCTGCGTCGCAAGAGCGGTGAGCGGCGTCTTCTCCGACGGCTTCCAGACGACGCTGTTGCCGCAGACGATCGCAAGAGCGGCGTTCCACGCCCACACCGCGACCGGAAAATTGAACGCCGAAATCACCCCGACGACGCCCAGCGGATGCCAGACCTCCATCATCCGGTGCCCCGGCCGCTCGGTCGCGATGGTCAGGCCATAAAGCTGACGCGACAGCCCGACCGCGAAATCGCAGATATCGATCATTTCCTGCACTTCGCCCGCGCCTTCGGACGGGATCTTCCCGGCCTCGATCGTGACCAGCTTCGCCAGATCGTCCTTTGCCACACGCAGTTCCTCGCCAAGCAGCCGGATCAGTTCGCCGCGGCGCGGAGCTGGCACGGTGCGCCAGGCGCGAAAGGCGGCGGTGGCCTGCCCAAGCGCGGCATCGATATCGGCGGTATCGACGGTGCGGACCGCCGCGATCTGTTCGCCGGTCAATGGCGAGCGCGATGGCATCGACCCGCCAGTCCACGCCGCGCGGTCGACGCCCAGCTCATCGAGGATCCGGCCTGTCTCTTGGCCCAGTTCAATCATATTACGTCCCTTCACAGGCGCCCTCGCGCCTTGCAACTTGTGGCTGGCGGGTTATCGACTCCAGAGAGCAAAGCAAAGCCTATTGGGAGAGTCGCCGTGTCGTCCGAATTGCCCCCCTCCGAACCGCTCATCCCCGTTCCCGCCGACGCCGCCGCAAACACGCACTGCACTGCGGCCGACTATGACCGGCTCTATGCACAGAGCATCTCGGACCCCGATGCCTTCTGGGCCGAACAGGCAAAGCGCCTTGACTGGGTGACAGCGCCGACGAAGATCGCGGGCTGGTCGTTCGACCCGGTCGAAATCAAATGGTACGAGGACGGCGTCCTCAACCTCTGCCACAACGCCGTCGACCGCCACGTCGCCGCGGGCCATGGCAACCGCACCGCGATCATCTTCGAACCCGATGCTCCCGACGGCGAAACGCGCACGATCAGCTATGCCGCGCTCCTCGCCGACGTCATCCGCTTCGCGAACACGCTGAAGAAGATGGGCGTCCGGAAGGGCGACCGTGTCACCATCTATATGCCGATGATCCCCGAAGGCGCGGTGGCGATGCTCGCCTGCGCACGCATCGGCGCGGTCCACAGCGTCGTCTTTGGCGGCTTTTCGCCCGAGGCGATCCACGGCCGTATCGAGGATTGCGGCAGCGACTGGGTGATCTGCGCCGAAGAGGGGCTGCGCGGCGGCAAGGTCGTGCCGCTGAAGGCCAATGTCGACAAGGCGCTGGAGCGCGTCGACGTGAAGGCGGTGCTCGTGGTCGCGCACACGGGCGGCAACGTCGCGATGAAGGAAGGCCGCGATCATTGGTATGATGCAGTTTCGGCCGACGTGGGAAGCGACTGTCCGTGCGAACCGATGGGGGCCGAAGACCCGCTGTTCATCCTCTACACTTCCGGATCGACGGGCAAGCCGAAAGGTGTTGTCCACACCGTCGGCGGCTATTCGGTATGGGTCGCGTCGACCTTTTTCTATGGCTTCGACTATCGGCCGGGCGAAATCTTCTGGTGCAGCGCCGACATCGGCTGGGTCACCGGGCACAGCTATGTCGTCTATGGCCCCTTGCAGAACGGCGCGACGAGCCTGATGTTCGAAGGGGTACCCAACTACCCCGACCATGACCGCTTCTGGCAGGTGGTCGACAAGCACAAGGTCAACATCCTCTACACCGCGCCGACCGCCATCCGCGCGCTGATGCGCGAGGGCGACGACTATGTGACGCGCCACGACCTGTCGTCGCTCCGCCTGCTCGGCAGCGTCGGCGAGCCGATCAACCCCGAGGCATGGCGCTGGTATCGCCAGACCGTCGGCAAGGACCGCGTCCCCGTCATCGATACCTGGTGGCAGACCGAAACGGGCGGGATCATGATCACCACGCTTCCCGGCGCCCATGCGATGCAACCGGGCAGCGCCGGGCGCCCGTTCTTCGGGGTTCGTCCGCAACTCGTCGATGCCGAAGGCGCGGTGCTCGTCGACGAACAGACCGGCGGCGCGGCCGAAGGCAACCTCTGCATCACGCATAGCTGGCCCGGTCAGGCGCGCACCATCTATGGCGATCACGGCCGTTTCGCGGAAACCTATTTCTCGACCTACAAGGGCAAATATTTCACCGGCGACGGCTGCCGCCGCGACGGTGACGGCTATTGGCGGATCACCGGCCGCGTCGATGACGTTATCAACGTATCGGGGCACCGCATGGGCACCGCCGAGGTCGAAAGCGCGCTCGTCCTGCACGATCTTGTCGCCGAAGCCGCGGTCGTCGGCTTCCCGCACGACATCAAGGGTCAGGGCATCTACGCCTATGTCACGCTGAACGCCGGGGTTGAACCGAGCGACGAGGTCGCGGCCGCGCTGAAACAGCAGGTGCGCAAGGAAATCGGCCCGATCGCGACGCCCGACCATATTCACCTCACGCCCGGACTCCCCAAGACGCGCTCGGGCAAGATCATGCGCCGCATCCTGCGCAAGATTGCGGAAAACGACTTCGGATCGCTGGGCGACACCTCGACCCTCGCCGACCCGAGCCTCGTCGACGGACTGATCGAGGGGCGAAAGAACCGGTAAGCCTCAAAACGGAGAAACGTCGCTCCCGCGAAGGCCCCTGCCTTCGCCGGGCGCCGCGCGATCAGAAATGAAAGTCCGGCAATTCGGCCAGTGCGATCCCCAGCGCCTCGGCCCAGCCGTCGGCGACGCTTTCATAATAGGGATCGTTGCGTTCGAACCGGCGCTCGCGCACGCCGGAAAAATCGTCGCGTTCGTGCACCTTGAGGTCGATCGGCAGGTCGACGCCGGCGTTCGCACGGATCGTCGAATCGAACGAGACGCAGAGCAGCTTTACCGCGTCCTCGAACGACATCGCCGGATCATAGGAGCGCACGATGATCGGCCGGCCATATTTCGTCTCGCCGATCTGGAAGAAGGGATTGTCCTCGCCCGCCTCGATGAAATTGCCTTCGGGATAGATCAGGAACAGCCGCGGTTCGGAGCCTGCGATCTGCCCGCCGACGATCAGCGATGCGCGGAACAGCGATTCGGCGGCCGGACCCTCGTCATTGTGGCGCATCACGATCTGCCGCAGCGTTTCCCCGATGATCGTCGCCACCGCGAACATCGAGGGCGCCGCGAGGATAGAGGGATGGCGTTCCTCGGGCGCCTTGGTGCGCTCGTCGAGCAGGCTCACCACCGCCTGCGTCGTCGCCAAGTTGCCGGCCGACATCAGGGTGATCACACGCTCGCCCGGTACATGCCAGCTCCGCATCTTGCGGACCTGCGAGATGTCGTCGACGCCAGCGTTGGTGCGGGTGTCCGACATGAACACCAGCCCCTTGTTCAAACGCATGCCAACGCAATAAGTCATCGAATCCCGTTTCCCCGCCGCGGATATCCGTTCGCCCCGGCCCGCTTGTTGGTTCCGCTTATTGCTGGACCTGCAATTGGACAACCAGATTTTCTTGCGCTGCACCATAACGCATGCCGCGAACCGGGGCGGCGTCGTGGTAGTCGAGGCCGGTCGCGACGCGAATATAGCGCTGATCGGGCGAGTGGCCGTTGCTGACGTCGAAACCGATCCAGCCGATATGTTCGAAATGTGCCTCGGCCCAGGCGTGCGTCGCGTCCTGCTGCGTTCGGTCGTTCATCATCAGATAGCCAGAGACATAGCGCGCCGGATGGCCCAGGTGCCGCATCGCGGCGATGAAGATATGCGCATGGTCCTGGCACACCCCGCCCTCTCCCGCGAGCGCCTGTTCGGCGCTTGTCTCCGCCCGGGTCACGCCAATCCGATAGGGTAGCCGGTCGACGATCAGCGCCGACAGCGCATGCGCGCGTTCGATGTCCGATGCATAGTCGCGCCCCAACTGGGCCGTCAGCGCACGAACGCCGCGCGATGCGCGCGTCAGCGGTGTCGGCCGCAAAAAGGTCCACAGCGGCATCGCCCCGCGGTGCGCGCCGATCACGCCGTCCCATGTGACCAGTTCGACCTCGCCCGCACAGCGGATGACCAGTTCCTTCGCGCCGCCTTGCACCGCGATCAGGTCAACGCCGTTGCCGTGATGATCGGTATAGTGCAGTTGCCGTTCTCCGCCATCGACCTCGATAGACCAATCGTGGATCAACTGCTGCCCTGGCCGTTCCTTTGGCTCCAGCTTCAACTGCTGGAGGGCATAGGCGACCGGACTGTCATAGAGATAGCGGGTGGTATGTTCGACGCGAAGACGCATGCGATCCCCTATTCCACGAAGCGGTAATCGCGCTCGATCTGCTGCGCGAGCGCGGCATTGGCGCGAAGAAAATCGGTGATGAATTCGTGCAGGCCGCCGTCGAAGATCGACTGGATCGGGCGCGACAACCGGTCGCGGCAGATCGCGCCGCCCATCCGTACCGCCTCCGTCTCGTCGTCATAAGCGCGCCGGAGCAGGTCCAGATTGTCGGTCATCTGCTCGCAGCAAAAGGCAAGGCTGCGTGGCATCTGCTTGTACAGGATCAGGAATTCGGCGATCTTCAACGCGCTGATCTCTGTCCCGTAAAGCCAATGATAAGCACGGTGCGCCGATACGGATCGCAGGATCGTTTCCCACTGCACATTGTCGATCGAACTCCCGATATGGGCGACCGACGGCAGCAGCAGGTAATATTTGACGTCGAGGATGCGCGCCGTGTTGTCGGCGCGCTCCAGGAACGTGCCGATCCGCGCGAAATTATAGCCATCGTTGCGCAGCATCGTCCCCGAAAAGGCACCCGCCACTTGCGCGCTGTGCCGCCGGATTCCCGCAAGCACGTCGGGCAGGTCATCCTCGCGAACCTGTCGCTTCAGCAAGCCGCCAAGCGTCATCCAGCTCGTATTGACCGCCTCCCAGACCTCGCGCGTCAGATAGGTCCGCGCCGTGCGGGCGTTGTCGCGCGCCTGCTTGACGACCGACAGGATGCTCGACGGGTTCGCAGGGTCGCGCAGCAGGAAATCCACCACGCGCTGCGAGGTATAGTCTTCGCCGTGCGCCTGCCGAAAGGCATGGTCCTGTCCGGCGGTGACAAGCACCGATCGCCATTCGGATTGCGCGGTGCTGGAGCGCGTCAGCGCGATCCGGAAGCCGGCATCGATCAGGCGCGCATTATTCTCGCTGCGCTCGAGGTATCGCGCCATCCAGAAGAGGCTGCCTGCGGTCTTGCCTAGCATGAGGACATCCCCATCAATCCTCCAGCACCCAGGTATCTTTCGTCCCGCCGCCCTGACTCGAATTCACGACCAGCGAACCCTTGGTCATCGCGACCCGTGTCAACCCGCCGGGGGTGATCGTGATCCCCTGCGGCGACATCAGCACGAAAGGTCGCAAATCGACGTGGCGCGGTGCCAGTCCCGCCCTGGTGAAGATCGGCACGGTCGAAAGCGAAAGCGTCGGCTGCGCGATATACCCTCGCGGATTCGCTTCCAGCTTGGCGCGGAACGCCGCGATCTCCTTCTTGCTCGCGGCGGGACCGACGAGCATGCCATAGCCGCCCGACCCGTGAACCTCCTTCACCACCAGTTCGGGCAGGCGGTCGAGCACTTCCTTCAGATGTTCCGGTTCGCTGCAGCGCCAGGTCGGCACATTGGGCAGCAACGCCTTCTCGCCCGTGTAGAATTCGATGATGTCGGGCATATAGGAATAAAGGGCCTTGTCGTCGGCGATCCCCGTGCCCGGCGCGTTCGCGATGGTGATCCCGCCGGCGCGATAGACGTCCCAGATCCCCGGAACGCCCAGCATCGAATCCGGCCGGAAATTGAGCGGGTCGAGGAAGTCGTCATCGACCCGGCGGTACAGGACGTCGATCGGCGTATAGCCTTGCGTCGTCCGCATCGCGACCCGGCCGCCGACGACGCGCAGGTCATGCCCCTCGACCAGTTCCGCCCCCATCTGATCGGCGATGAAGCTATGTTCGAAATAGGCGCTGTTGTGGATGCCCGGTGTCAGCACCGCGACCGTGGGCGTTCCATTGCACTGCGGCGGCGCGCAGGCCGACAGCGACTTCAGGAGATTGAGCGGATAGTCGCCGACTTCGCGCACCGATATCTTCGCGAACAGCTCAGGAAACATCTGGAGCATCGTCTCGCGGTTTTCGAGCATGTACGACACGCCCGACGGCGTGCGTGCATTATCCTCGAGGACATAGAATTCATTGGCAGCGGTGCGGACGATGTCGATACCGCTGATATGCGTATAGACCCCGCCGGGCGGATCCATGCCCATCATCATCGGCAGGAAAGCCTCGTTGCGCGCAATCAGTTCGGTCGGCACTCGGCCAGCGCGCAGGATTTCCTGCCGGTGATAAATGTCGTGGAGGAAAGCGTTGAGCGCGCGCACGCGCTGTTCGATGCCGCGCGACAGCCGCCGCCACTCGCTCGCCGAAATGATGCGCGGGACGACGTCAAAGGGGATCAGCCGTTCGTCGGCCTCGTCCTCGCCATAAACGTTGAAGGTGATGCCGGTGGTGCGAAAAAAGGCTTCGGCCTGCTGTGCCTTGCGCTGGATGCGTGCCGCGTCCTCGCGTTCGAACCAGTCATGATAGTCGCGATAGGGCGAACGGACTTCGCTGTCTTGCCCGATCATTTCATCGAAAAAGGAAATGCCCCAGCCCTTTCCACGCAACATGCCACCGGTCCTGCCGCGCTCACCGTACGGGAATGCGCGGCCCCATAGTTCCTGCCTGCTGCGTCGCTTGTCTGGCTACGCGGCCGCCAAGCTTATGAGTTGGATGCTAGCACTGCCGCGCGGGAAGGCAAGAGCGCAGAAAGCCCTTAAAAACCAAAAAGAAGACGGATGGCCACAAACCCGACAAGCAGCGCGGTGAGCCGCCGGATGAGCGTCGCGGGTCCGGTCTTCACCGCGAGCTGCGTCCCGATCGCCCCGCCGATCAGCACCGCGATCAGCAATGGCCAATGCCCCGCCACCGCCGCGATCATCTCGCCGCCCTTGCCCTTAATGAGCTGGCCGGTCAGTCCGAACAGACTGTTGACGAGGATGAACAGGCTTGCGGTTGCGGCGACGGCCCGGGCTTCCGCCCAGCGGATAAGGTGGAGGATCGGGGCGAGAAAGATACCGCCGCCGATGCCCACGACGCCCGCGAGATAGCCGAGCCCGGCCGCGATCGGCAGCAACAGCGTCGGCGACAGGTTGACCGGCTTCGCCGTCTGCGGCTGGAACATCAACGCCAGCGCAGAGGCGAGCAGCGACAGACCAAGCAGGATGACGAGCACGCCCTGCTTGACCGGCGTCAGCCCGCCAAGGAAAGCCAGCGGCGCCGCGACCAGGATCAGTGGCAGCGCCTTCGCCCAGGGCATCACGCCCGCGCGGGCAAAGCGGATCGTGCCGCCGGTGACGACGATGACGTTGCACGCAAGGCTGATCGCGGGAACCAGTCCCACCGCGACGCCGCCCAGAAGCAGCAGCGCAGTATAGGTCGACCCGCCGCCAAAACCGACCGCAGCGTACAGCAGCGCGGTCAATCCGAAGAGGGCGGCAAGGCTGGTCATGATTATCCCCTATCCCGTCATCCCGGCAAAGGCCGGAGTCTCGACCTTGCCCCCTAAGCGCCCGCGAGATCCCGGCCTGCGCCGGAATGACGATTAGGATAAGGACCGGCAGCCGTCAAAGCTGGCCGTGGCAATGCTTGTACTTGCTTCCCGACCCGCACGGACACGGCGCGTTGCGGCTGATCTCGAGTGCCGCATAGGGATTCTCGCCCTCCGGCAGATCGGGGCGCGGCGACTGCATCGGCGGCAGCGTATTCGCGATCACGCCCAAGCCGCCGGCATCGATGTCGCCGCTGTTGTCCTCGCCGGTGAACGGGTCGATGTGCGTCGTCAGGAAATCGGGCAGGTCGGGAAGCGGCATCGCTTCCGGCTCCTGGAACTGGAAATCGATCCGCGCGACGGTGCGCGTCACATCCTCGCGGATGTTCGACAGCATGCGCTCGAACAACGCGAAGGCTTCCTGCTTATATTCGTTGATCGGCTGCTTCTGCGCATAGGCGCGCAGGAACACGACCTGGCGCAGCGCGTCGAGGGTCGAAAGATGCTCCTTCCAGTGATGGTCGAGCGTCTGGAGCAGGATCGATTTTTCCACCCCGCGCCAGCTTTCGGTGTCGACCTGCGCAGCCTTCCCGGCCGCGGCGGCATCCGCCATTTCCTGAATGCGTTCCTCGAAGATTTCGGGATCGACCGCATCTTCGTTCATCCAGTCGTCGATCGGCGGCGCAAGGTCGAGGATGTTCGCGACCCGCTCCTTCATCTGCTCGATATTCCACTGTTCGGGATAGCTGCCCGGCGGGCACGCATCGGCGACGATCGCATTCACCGTCTCGGCGCGCATAGCCAGCATCACCTCGTCGACGGTTTCGCTATCGATGATCTCGCCGCGCTGTTCATAGATGACCTTGCGCTGGTCGTTCATGACGTTGTCATATTCGACGACCTGCTTGCGGATGTCGTAGTTGCGCGCCTCGACCTTCTTCTGCGCGGTCTCGATCGCCTTCGACAGCCACTTGGACCCGATCGCCTCGCCGTCTTCCAGATTCTTGTTCATCATCTTGGAAAACAGCGTGTCGGGACCGAAAATGCGCAGCAGGTCGTCGTCGAGACACAGATAGAATTTCGACAGGCCGGGGTCGCCCTGGCGCCCCGAACGACCGCGTAGCTGATTGTCGATGCGGCGACTTTCGTGACGCTCGGTCGCCAGCACGAACAGCCCGCCCGCGGCGCGCACGGCTTCGCGTTCGGCGGCGACTTCGGCGTTGATGCGCGCGATGCCGGCATCGCGTTCGGGGCCTTCGGGCAGATCCTTCAACTCGTCGTCGATGCGGAACTCTTCGTTACCGCCAAGTTTGATGTCGGTACCGCGGCCCGCCATGTTCGTCGCGATGGTGACGGCGCCGGTGCGGCCCGCCTGCGCGACGATATGCGCTTCGCTTTCATGGAAGCGGGCATTGAGGACGCTGTGCGCGACCTTTTCCTTTTCGAGGAACGACGACAGCAACTCCGACTTCTCGATCGACACGGTGCCGACAAGCACCGGCTGACCGCGCTCCTGCGCTTCGCGGATGGTGCGCGCGATCGCGCCGAACTTGTCGGTGATATTCTTGTAGAATTCGTCCTCGTCATCCTTGCGCGCGATCGGGCGGTTGGTCGGGATGGTGACGCAGTTCATCTTGTAGATGTCGAAGAATTCGGCCGCTTCGGTCGCCGCCGTGCCGGTCATTCCCGAAAGCTTGGGATACATGCGGAAATAATTCTGGAAGGTGATCGACGCCAGCGTCTGGTTCTCGGGCTCGATCTGCACGCCTTCCTTGGCCTCGACCGCCTGGTGCAGGCCGTCGGACCAGCGGCGGCCATCCATCATGCGGCCAGTGAATTCGTCGATGATGACGACCTTGCCGTCCTTCACGATATAATCGATGTCCAGCTTGAACATCACGATCGCCTTCAGCGCCTGATTGACGTGGTGGACGATCTGGGTGTTCTCGATGTCGTACAGGTTGCTGCCCTGCAGCAGGCCGGCGGCTTCGAGCAATCGCTCGACATGCTCGGTGCCTTCTTCGGTCAGGCTGATCGACTTGGTCTTTTCGTCCTTCTCATAATCGTCCTCGACGAGCTGGTTCACGACCTCGTTGACTCGGATGTAGAGTTCCGACTTGTCATCGGTGGGCCCCGAAATGATCAGCGGCGTCCGCGCTTCGTCGATCAGGATCGAATCGACTTCATCGACGATGCCGAAATTGAACTCACGGTGGACCATCTGCTGGCGGTCGAATTTCATATTATCGCGCAGATAGTCGAAGCCCAGCTCGTTGTTCGTCGCATAGGTGATGTCGCTGTTATAAGCTTCGCGCCGCTGCGTTTCATTGAGGTTCGGGACGATGACCCCGGTCGACAGACCGAGGAAGCTGTACACCGCGCTCATCCATTCGGCGTCGCGCGTCGCCAGATAGTCGTTCACCGTCACGACGTGGACGCCCTTGCCTTCCAGCGCGTTCAGGTAGCAGGGCAGCGTCGCCATCAACGTCTTGCCTTCGCCCGTCGCCATTTCGGCGATCTCGCCGCGGTGAAGGACGATGCCGCCGATCATCTGGACGTCGAAATGGCGCATCCCCAGCGTGCGCTTCGACACTTCGCGCACGGTCGCAAAAGCCTCGGGAAGAATATCATCCAGCGTCTCGCCGGCCTCGAGCCGGCCGCGCAGTTTCGGCGTCTGCGCCTTCAGCTCGTCGTCGCTCAAAGCTTCAAGCTCGGGCTCGAAGGCGTTGATCTTGGCGACAACCTTGCGCATCGAGGTGACATAACGGTCGTTGGACGAGCCGAAGAGGCTCTTGGCAATGCTGCCGAACATAGCTGGGTTCCTTGGATTTTCGATAAGGTGGGGCGGCGGACGCACCGCGCGGAAGATATGAAAAAGGCCCCCGCACGCGCGGGAGCCGGGCCCCAAAGGGCGTCAGCGCTCGACGCTATTCGAGCGCGCGGTCGCTGCCGGTGAGGAGGCCGGGAAGGTGCGGCGGGCCCGCCTTGCGCGGCTTGCCGCTGCCGCCGCTGGTCGTGCGCCGGGTCGGTGTCGTGGCAGTGGGACGGCGGTCGTTGTCGGCTGCCTCGACCTTGCCCGCGCTTTCGGCGAGCAGGACGAGCGACCCCATTGCCGCCGGAACGGCAGGCGCGGCAACAGCCCGGTCGGCTGTCGCCAGACCGGTCAGCAGCGCCAAAAGGGTCAGAAATAACCGCAAGAATCGCCCCTAATACACATCCGGAGTACAGATTATTGCGCCCCGTTCCCTGAACATAGGGTGAAAGTGCCGCCTCGTCCAGAGGTTGCTCATTTGGCGGGCGCGGCCGGCGCCGATACGTCGTCCTCGACCTTCACTTCGGTCCGGAAGGTGACGCGCTTGGTGACTGGCTGCCCGTTCGCGTCGGTGAAGGGGATATAACGCAGCTTGCCACCGATCGTGTCGCAGGGATTTGGCATCTGCGCCCCGACGCCCGCGTTCTTGTACCGACAATCCTGCACCCGCCCGTCGGTACCGATCCGTACCGTCGCCTCGAGCATGCCCGCCTCGCTCATCGGGAATTCGCGGATCGCCGGGTCCGGGTGCGGCGCTGCGCCATCGGCGCGCGGCAACACCCAGTTGAAGGTCGCGGGGACGACCGATTTCACGGGTTTGCCGGTGCTGTCGAGCGCCGGATCGAATTTGCCGCTCGCGCGCATCAAGGCGCAGGCGGCAGCATCGAGTTCCTTGACCATGCTGGTATTGATCACCGCGCAGTCGGTCACCTTGCCAAGCGGATCGACGGTCAGCGTCATGACGACGTCGCCCTCCTGCCGCGCCGCCAGCGGCCCGGCCGGATAATACGCGGCGGCATCGAGCGTCACCATCTCCGGGTCGGGCACGGGTCCGCGCGGCCAGACCGGGCGATTGGTATCGAGCTGGAAACCCGACCGGGCCAATTGCTCCAGATAATTGTCGGGTATCTGCCACCGAATGCGGTTGCTGTATGTGCCGCCGATGCGGACGCCGTTGGCATCGCGCCGGGTCTGGAACCGCGCCCGCTCCATGATGAGGCGGCAAGTTGCGGTATCCAGAACCTCCGACCCGCTCGACGCGACGACTTCGCACCGTCGCGGCAGGCCGTCCGGACCGATCGTCAGCCGGAACCCCGTTGTCCCTTCAAGGCTGTCGCGAAGCGCCGCGGGCGGGTAATCGGCAGTCGTGACCCAGCTGCCCGGATTGGTGACCGGCTTTATCGGCTCGTCAGCATGCGGCACGGGCGGCGGCTGCACCGTCCCGGACGCCATCAGCAGCATCAGCATCGCAATCGTCATTTCCGCTCCCTATCCAAGCGCCGGATTCAGTTCCTTCACCTCGAGCAGGAAGGTTTTCGGCTTCTTGAAATAGCTGCTCTTCCGGTTGACCTTCAGCCCGACGACCTCGGCCAGCTCCATCACGAAATGAACGCAGTTCGCCTTGTTCAGGCTATAGCTCGGTTGCTTGCGATCCTGCCACTCGCGAACCTTCGCGATCAGCCGCGCATAGGTCGCATCGTCGACGACGACGCTGAACTGGCGGTCGCTTTTCGCAATATAGTCGGGCTGCGACGTCTGGACATAGCCCTTCACCGAACCGAGAAGGATCGCGGGGCTGACGTTTTTCGCCGTGAAGCCGAAATTATTGTCGATCGCCTGCCCGCTGCCGTCGAGCTTGCCCTTCACCACGATGAAAGCATGCGGAAAACGGTCGCCGAAATCGTGGCTGTAAAAGCTGACGGTGACCGCCGCGCGCGCGGGAAGCCCGGCGCCGAGGCAACAGATCAGCAGGGCGAGGAACCACAAGCGCAGGCGAAACATCGGCGCCCTGATAGCCATGCGCGCGGGCGCTTGCCAAGCCGCGATTGCCGCTTGACGTTTACGTCAGCCTGCCCTCTTCTCCACTGACAAGAATGTCAGGGAGAGAGCGGGTGGCACGGAAGGCGATTTTCATTACCGGCGGCGGGTCGGGCATCGGCCGCGCGACAGCACGCCACTTCGCGGCGCAGGGCTGGTTCGTTGGTCTCGCCGACGTCAACGCTCAGGGCATCGACGAAACCGCCGCACTGCTGCCCGAGGGTGCATCCTCGCGCCATGTGATGGACGTGCGCGACCGCGACCAGTGGAAGGCGGCACTCGACGCCTTTGCTCTCGCGAGCGGCGGACGGCTCGACGTGCTCTTCAACAACGCCGGCATCGGAACCGGCGGCCAATATGTCGATATGCCGCCCGAGGAAGCCGATCGCATCATCGCGATCAACTTCGGCGGCGTGGTCAACGGGATTTACTCGGGGTTGCCGCTGCTTCGCGCCACGCCGGGATCGACGATCCTCAACACCGGCTCGGCCTCGGGTTTCTACGGCGTCGCGGGACTGGCGGTCTATTCGGCGACCAAGTTCGCCGTCCGCGGCCTGACGGAAGCGCTTGAAATCGAATTTGCCAAATATGGCATCAAGGTCCGCTCGCTGATGCCGGGCTTTATCGACACGCCCCTGCTCGACCAGGTCAGTGCCGACAGCAATGAACCCGCCCGCAATCGCCTGTCGGCCAGCGGGTTCGAGATCGTGCCGGTCGAGCGTGTCGGCGAGGCGGCGTGGGAGGCGGTCCATGGGGCGAAGGTCCACGTCACCGTGGGCAAGATGGCGAAACGCCTGTCCCGCCTCGCGCGCTTCTTTCCGGGGCTGATCGCAAAGCAGTCGAAAAAGATCGACGGATTGGGCACCGCAGGACACTGATCTGGGCTCCACCCTGCAGGAGGGCGGAGGATCAGCTTCACTTCTTCGCCGGCCCGCAGGTCACGCTGCCGCTGCCCATGTTTCGCACCGTACAGATCGGGCGGCCCAGCACCACGGTCTTGCCGATACCGCGCGTCGTGACCGCCGCGCTCTTGATCGCGTTGAAAAGATGATCGCCGGCGCCTTCGCTGTCGCTGGTCAGCTCGTCGATCGCCAGCTTGCCGGCATCGACCACGCCGGCGCCCGACAGCGTCAACTGGCCCTGCTTCGCCGTGCCGCCCAGCGTCATCGTCCCGTTGCCGATCATCGCGACCGCGAGCCTGTCGGCGTTCACCTGACCGACGACCAGCTTGCCCGGACCGCGCAGCCCGATCGCGACACGCGCGCCCTTCAATTTGTCGATCTGTAGCGATCCCGCGCCGACCAGCGTCGCCGATTGCAGGTTGGCCGCATTGACGCGGATCGTCACCCCGCCCGGCGCAGTCGAGCGATTCTCGTCGCCCGCATATTTCTTTTCGCTGATCACCAGCCGCCCGTCGCGCGTTTCGAGGACAAGCCGGTCGAGCGCACCCTGCGGTCCGCTCGCGATCGCGCTCACCGGCGCGCGCGCCATCACTTCGACATCGACGTCGGCGGTGACTTCGATCGCCTCGAAGCTGGAAAGACCGAACCGCTTCTCGGCCGCCGATGCGGGACCGGCGGCGAGCAAGGCGACGGCCGCAAGCGCGGCAAGACGGAGAGTGCTGGTCATGGTGCCGCCTTAGCCGCTTCGCCGCGGCGGCACCATAGCCGCATCATTTGCAGTTCGCGGTGCCCGAACCCATCGCCTTGGTGGTGCATTTGCCGCCGCCGCTGATCGTGGCGTCGCCCGACCCCATGATGCTGATATCGGCGGCACCGGTCGCCTGCCCGTCGACATCGCCCGATCCCGTGATCGACACGTCGAGCGTGTCGGCAATCAGGCCGTCGGCATCGATATTGCCCGAACCGGTGATGTTGTAATCGCCGGTCCCGATCGTCCCTGCCCCGATCTCTATGTCGCCCGATCCCGAAACCGTCAGCTCGGCGCTCTTGCCCGTAAGCTTCGCTACCTTGAGGTCGCCCGATCCGGTGACGACCGCCTCGACCGCATCGCCATCGACCGTGTCGGCATCGATGGAGCCCGATCCGGTGAGCCGCAGCGTGCTGAGCTTCGGCAGGGTGATCTCGATCTGCAATCCCTTGCTGTCATGGTGGTTGAAGCTGAAGCCCGACCGTTTGCGTCCGATCGACAGCACGTCGCCGTCGAGCTTGATCTCCAGTTCGTCGATTTCGCCCTTCGGTCCCTTCGCGGTGATCGAAAAGGCGTCGCCCTGGCGAATGGTCACATCGTCCGGCCCCGCGACCTTGACGCCGGTGAACCCCTTGAGGTCAAAGCTCTGCGTCGTCGTCGGGCCGGCCTCCACGGTCCGCTTGCCGTCGCTCGTCACTTCGGCGCTGCAGGCGGTAACGGTCAGTGCGAGTGCCAGCGGCAAAGCCGCCATCGTCCAGTTGCGCATGTCGAATCTCCTTCGTGTGTTACACACATAACACACATGCGCACTGCCTGTCCACCCCGCCCTGCCATCTTGTCGCCACCTTCGCACGCCAGAGCGCGCGATCACCACTGGAAAGCAGGAAGATGAGCGTAGCCTTTCGCCGCGAGAGCGACGACGAGCATATGGAGCCGGCGTTCGAATGGCCGATCCCCGTCGGCCCGAACCGCGTGACGCCGCGCGGAGCACGCCTGCTCGGCGAGGAGGTCGTTCGCCTTGAAGCCGCTGTCGCCATGGAAACCGACGAGGACGCGCGCAAGAAGCTGCAGCGCCGCCTCCGCTATGCCGGCACCCGCCACGCAACGGCGGAGGTGCAAGCCGCGCCCGAAGCGGGCATCGTCGGTATCGGCAGCCATGTACGCTACCGGATGGACGGAACCGAACGCGCGATCACGATCGTCGGGCACGACGAAGCCGATCCGGCCGCCGGCCTGATCGCCTTTACCGCGCCGCTCGGCCGCGCACTGATGGGTGCCGAGACGGGCGAGTTCGTCGAATTTCAGGGCCGCGAGGATGCCATCGAAATCCTTGCCGCGACGGCCGATCGGGAGGTCATGGCATGAAGGACAAGTTCGAACGGCACAAGCAGCCATGGACGGCGGCCGAAATCGACAAGCTGCACACGCTGGCGAAAAAGGGCATGGCGCTGAAGGCGATCGCCAAGGCACTGACGCGAAGCGAGGAATCGGTGAAAGTCCGCGCCAAGGCCGACGGCCTTTCGATTGCAAAGCTGCACTGACCGTCGATGACTGCTGGCGATTATGATGCCATCGTGCTGGGCGCCGGCGCGGCCGGGCTGATGTGCGCTGCGGTCGCGGGCGGACGCGGTCGGCGCGTGCTGCTGCTCGACCATGCCGACCAGGTGGGCAAGAAAATCCTGATCTCGGGCGGCGGACGCTGCAACTTCACCAATGTGAACACCGCGCCCGACCGCTTCCTCTCGGCCAACCCGCATTTCGCGAAATCGGCGCTGGCGCGCTACACGCCCGCCGACTTCATCGCGCTGGTGAAGGCCTATGGCATCGCGTACCATGAAAAGACGCTGGGCCAGCTTTTCTGCGACGGCTCGGCGCGGCAGATCGTCACGATGCTGATCGACGAAGCGGCAAGGGGCGGCGTCGATATCCGCACCGGCCAGCCGGTGGGGCAAGTGACCCACGCCGACGGCAAATTCGCCGTGCAATTCGGCAACGCACGCTTCTCCGCCGCCAGCCTCGTCATCGCGACGGGCGGCCCCTCGATCCCGAAAATGGGGGCGACGGGTTTCGCCTATGACCTGGCGCGTCAGTTCGGATTGAAAGTCGTCGAACCGCGCCCCGCGCTGGTTCCGTTGACGCTCGGCGGCGACGATGTCCTGTTCCGCGAACTGTCGGGCATCGCCGCCCCGGTCGAGGCGCGCGCGGGCAAGGCGGCGTTCCGCGAGGCTGCACTGTTCACGCACCGTGGCCTGTCCGGTCCGGCGATCCTGCAGGTCAGCAGCTATTGGCGTCACGGCGATCCGGTGACGATCGATTTCCTTCCCGATGCCCCCGCGGGCTGGCTGCTCGATGCCAAGCGGGCAAAGCCGCGCGCAACGCTCGCGTCGGTGCTGACGCTGCCCGACCGCTTGGCGCAGACATTGTCCGACAGGCTCGCGCTCTCCGGCGAACTTGCGGCGCAGACCGACCGCAAGCTCGCCGACGCCGAGGCGCGGCTCAGGCGCTGGCCCTTCCACCCGAACGGGACCGAAGGCTTCGCGAAAGCCGAAGTCACGGTGGGCGGGATTTCGACCGCGAACCTGTCCTCGCAAACAATGATGGCCAAAACCGTCCCGAACCTCTATGCGGTCGGCGAAGCCGTGGACGTCACCGGGTGGCTGGGCGGTTATAATTTTCAATGGGCATGGGCCAGCGGACACGCGGCGGGCCAGGCCCTTTAGGAAAAGCCTTAAAAACCATCGTCATGCCGGACCCGATCCGGCATCCACGCGCCATTGCTGAACCTTGGGCGATGGACCCCGGATCAAGTCCGGGGTGACGAACAGAGAATCGGCCGCGCACGGCCGCACAGGACAAGAAGAACAAAATGCCTTTCGATCATCTTTCGCCCGTCCTTTCGGACGCCCTTACCGCGCGCGGCTACGAAGCGCTCACCCCCGTCCAGTCCGCCGTCGTCGAAGCCGAAGCCAAGGGCCGCGACCTCCTCGTCTCGGCGCAGACCGGATCGGGCAAGACCGTCGCCTTCGGCCTCGCCATGGCCGACGAACTGATCGAGGACGGCCGCCTGCCCTTCGCGACTTCCCCGCTCGCCCTGATCGTCGCGCCGACCCGCGAACTCGCGCTGCAGGTCAGCCGCGAACTGGGCTGGCTCTATGCCAAGGCCGGCGCGCGCATCGCGACCTGCATCGGCGGCATGGACGCCAGCAAGGAGCGCCGCGCGTTGAACCAGGGCGTGCAGATCGTCGTCGGCACCCCGGGGCGTCTTCGCGACCATCTCGAACGCGGCGCGCTCGACCTTGCCGCGCTGCGCGTCGCGGTGCTCGACGAGGCCGACGAGATGCTCGACATGGGCTTTCGCGACGACCTCGAGGAAATTCTCGACGGCACGCCCGAAACGCGGCGGACGCTGTTGTTTTCGGCAACGATCCCGAAGCCGATCGTCCAGCTTGCCAAGCGCTACCAGCGCGACGCCCTGCGCATCTCGACCGTCGGGGAAGACCGCGGCCATGGCGACATCGCCTACCAGGCCGTCACCGTCGCGCCGGCCGATATCGAAGGTGCGGTGATCAACCTGCTGCGCCTTCACGAGGCAGAGACGGCGATGCTGTTCTGCGCGACGCGCGACAATGTCCGCCGCCTTCACGCCAGCCTCGTCGAACGCGGCTTCGCCGCGGTCGCGCTGTCGGGCGAGCATAGCCAGAATGAGCGCAATCAGGCGTTGCAGGCTCTGCGCGACCGCCGCGCCCGCGTCTGCGTCGCGACCGACGTCGCCGCGCGCGGCATTGACCTGCCGACGCTCAGCCTCGTGATCCATGTCGAAATCCCGCGCGATGCGGAGGCGCTCCAGCACCGGTCGGGCCGCACCGGCCGGGCGGGCAAAAAGGGGACAGCGGTCCTCATCGTCCCCTATCCGCGCCGCCGCCGCGTCGATGGCATGCTGCGCGGCGCGCGGATCAATGCGGAGTGGATGGACGCCCCGACCGCCGCCGACGTGCGGGCGCGCGATCAGGAACGGTTGATCGAGAAACTGCTCGCACCGGTAGAGCATGAACCCGAAGATCTGGAACTCGCGCAGCGCCTGATGGCAGAGCGCTCGGCCGAAGATATCGCGGCGTCGCTTGTGCGGGCACACCGCGCGCTGATGCCACCGCCCGAGGACCTGCTCGACAACAGCCCGCGCGGCCGCGAGCGGCCCGAACGGGACGATCGCTTTGAACGTCAGACTGGCGACCGGGGCGAACGCGGCAGTGCCGACCGCCGCGAAGGGTTCGAGGACAGCGTCTGGTTCCGTCTCAATATCGGTCGCCACCAGAACGCCGACCCGCGCTGGATCCTGCCGCTGCTCTGCCGTCGCGGGCATGTGACGAAGGGGGAGATCGGCGCGATCCGCATCGGTCCGCGGGAAACCATGTTCAACATTCCGCGCGCGATCGCCGATCGCTTTGCCGAGGCGGTCATGCGCAGCGCGAACGCCGATGGCGAGGATGACAGCGGCGTCGCAATCACCCCCGCCCCTGACGGCCCGACCTATCCCCCGCGCCGCGATAAGGGCGGATACAGCAAGGGCGGACACGACAAGAGCGGGCACAAGGGCGCATCGCGCGCGACGCCCAGCCGCGCACCGGGTGGCGACCGGGGTTTCGGCGATCGTGCGGGCCCGCGCGGCCCTGCCAGCAAGACCGATCGTTACAAACCCAAACCATACGGCCAGCGCAGCCCACGCCGACCGAAATAATGCCGCCGCGCCTCTCGCACGAACGGCGTTGAACGCCGTGCCCTTGCGCCCGGCGGTCCGGTTCACCAGATGGACCGGACAGCAGGAGTGAGGCATATGCGGGCGATCGAGGCGTTCATCGAAAGACAGGGTGGGCCAGATGTCATCGACTGGCGCGAGGTGACGCTCGGCGCGCCCGGTCCGGGCCAGTTGCTCGTGCGGCAGACTGCGGTTGGCCTCAACTATATCGACATCTATCACCGCGACGGCACCTATCCGATCGACCTTCCCGGCGGCCTCGGGATCGAAGCCGCGGGTGAAGTGATTGCAGTCGGCGCGGACGTCCACGGCTTCCAGCCCGGCGACCGCGTCGCGACCTTCGGCCCCCAGCGCAACGCCTATGCCAGCGCGCGCCTCGTTTCGGCTGCGTCGCTGTTCAAGCTTCCCGCCGCGATCGACGACGAAACGGCGGCCGCCGCGCTGCTCAAGGCGGCGACAGTCGAAATGCTGGTCGAACGCTGCGCAAAGGTCGAGGCCGGATGGCCGGTGCTCGTCCATGCCGCCGCGGGTGGCGTCGGGCTGATCCTTGTCCAGTGGCTGAAGGCGATCGGCGCCACGGTGATCGGGACCGTCAGCACCGAGGCGAAGGAACAGGCTGCGCGCGACGCCGGCGCCGACCATGTCATCCGCTACAGGGAGGCCGACGTCGCCGCGCATGTCCGCGAGATTACCGACGGTCAGGGCGTACCCGTGACGTTCGACGGGATCGGCATGACCACCTGGGCAACCTCGCTCAAGGCCACGGCGCGCCGGGGCCTGATCGTCAGCTACGGCAACGCCGGCGGACCCGTGTCAGGCGTCAATCTGGGCGTGCTGGCGCAGCATGGATCGCAGTTCGTGACCCGGCCGACCCTGTTCGACTATTATCTCGCCCCGGCTGAGCGCGCGGCGGGGGCCGAGCGATTGTTCGCCATGATCGAAAGCGGCGGCGTGAAGATCACCGTCGGCCAGCGCTACTCGCTGGAAGATGCCGCGCGCGCGCACGCCGACCTCGCGGCCGGGCGCACGACGGGGTCGAGCCTGCTCATTCCCGAACACGCATAGCTCCCCTCCCACCTGCGGGAGGGAGGAGGTCACGCCTTCAACCGCTCGGCATGCCAGGCGACATGTCCGGCCATGAAGGTGGAGATGAAATAATAGCTGTGGTCGTACCCCGGCTGCATGCGGATTTCGGCCTTCTGCCCAGCGCGCTCGCACGCCTCCCGCAACAGGTGCGTCTTGAGCTGTTCGTCCAGAAAGTTGTCGGCATCGCCCTGATCGACAAGCAGGTCGGGCACGCGCGACCCCTGATCGAGCAGGGCGCAGGCGTCATAGGCGTGCCAATCCTCCCGGTCGGGGCCCAGATAATTGCCGAGCGCCTTTTCGCCCCACGGGCATTGTGACGGCGCGACGATGGGGGAAAAGGCCGATACCGAACGGAACCGGTCCGGGTTGCGGAGCCCGATCGTCAGCGCGCCGTGGCCGCCCATCGAATGGCCGGTAATCGCCTGCCGCGACAGGTCGGCGCTCGCGAAATTGCGCAGCACCAGCGAGGGCAGTTCATCCTCGACATAACTGCGCATCCGATAATTCTTCGCCCACGGATCGACCGTCGCATCGACATAGAATCCCGCGCCCAGACCGAAATCATAGGCTGCGTCGGGATCGTCGGGGACGCCCTCCCCGCGCGGGCTGGTATCGGGCGCGATGAAGATCACGCCATGTTCGGCGCAGGCCGCCCGATATTCGCCCTTTTCCATCACATTGGCGTGCGTGCAGGTCAGTCCCGACAGATACCAGAGGACGGGCAGCTTCGTCCCCGGCGCATGGTCGGGGACGAAAACCGCAAAGGTCATGTGGGTGCCGGTGGTCGTGCTGGCATGCTTGTACACGCCCTGCGTGCCGCCGTGGCTGCGGTTCGTGGACAGGGTTTCGAAGGTCATGGCATGTCCTGCATGGGGATGGGCGCGACAAGGGGGCGATGCCCCCAATGACGCAACAGATCGAGGATCGCCGCGCCCGAAAGCCCGAGCGTTGCGGTGTTGCGAAGCGGATGGACGTTCACGGTGTCGGCGGCTGCCAGCGCCTCGTCGACCACCACCGCTATGCTGCCCGGTGGCGCGTTGATCGCCGCGAGCGGTGTCACCGAACCCGGCACGATACCAAGCAGCCGCTGCATGTCCTCGGCCTTGCCAAAGCTCACGCGCTTGCTGCCGATGGCGGCGGGCAACGCTTTCAGGTCGACGCGCGCGTCGGACGGCACCGTCACCAGCCAAAAGGCGCCGCCATTGTCCTTGAGGAACAGGTTCTTGGTATGCGCGCCGGGGATCGCCGCGTTGACGGCATCGCTCTCGGCGACTGTGAAGACGGCAACATGCTCATATGCGGCGAAGGGGATCGCAAGCACGCCAAGATCGGCAAGCAATCCCTCTTCGCCACGCATGTTCGTGCCTTATGCGACGCGATGCAGCGCGCAGAGCTTGTTGCCCGACGGATCGCGCAGATAGGCAAGGTAAAGCTGCCCGAACCCGCCTTCGCGAACGCCCGGCGGATCTTCGATCGAGGTGCCGCCCGCTTCGACGCCCGCCGCGTGCCAGGCATTCGCCTGCTCGGGATTTTCCATGGCAAAGCCGATCGTGCAGCCATTGCCGGCGGTCGCCGGCTGGCCATCGATCGGCGCCGTCACCAGAAACAGCCCGCCGTTGTGCATATAGATCAGGCGGCCCTTGTCGTCCTGGATCCCCGGCTTGCCGCCGATGGCCTGGAACGTCGCATCATAGAATTTCTTCGATGCGTCGATGTCGTTCGACCCGACCATATTGTGACTGTACATCGCCTTTTGCTCCTCTGGTTTTGGTTGCGAATCGCTACCTATACTCTTCGCTCGATCAGCGGAAGACCACGGCCTTGCGCCCGTCGATCAAAACACGCTGTTCGGCGACCCAGCGCACCGCGCGCGCCAGAACCTGGGCCTCGGTATCGCGTCCGATCCGGATCAGTTCTTCCACCGAATCGCGATGATCGACGCGCTCGACCGCCTGTTCGATGATCGGCCCTTCGTCGAGATCGCTCGTGACGAAATGCGCGGTCGCGCCGATCAGCTTGACCCCGCGCTCGTGCGCCCGGTGATAGGGTTTCGCCCCCTTGAAACCCGGCAGAAAGCTGTGGTGGATGTTGATGCAGCGTCCGGCCAGCCTGGCCGACAGATCCTGCGACAGCACCTGCATGTACCGCGCCAGCACCAGATATTCGGCGCCGCCGCGGTCCATCACGCCAAGGATCGCCGCTTCCTGTTCGGCGCGATTGGCGTCGCTCACGGGCAGATAATGGAACGGCACGCCATGCCATTCGGACAGCCGTCGCTGCGCCTCGTGGTTCGACACCACGCCGACGATATCGATCGCGAGATTCCCCGTGGACCAGCGATGGAGCAGGTCGTTGAGGCAATGGCTGCCCTGCGACACCGCGATCACGAAGCGCGGCTTGACGGCGCCGTCGCTGATCCGTGCATCCATGGCAAAGCGGGCGACGATCGGCGCGAACGCTTCCTGCACGCCGGCAAAATCCTCAGGAAAGCGCTGACCCGCGCCGCGAAACTCGACCCGCATGAAAAAGCGCCCCGACCCAAGATCGGCATATTGCTGGCTGTCGAGGATGAATCCGTCACGTTCGGCCAGCAGCCCCGTCACGGCGGACACGATGCCCACCGCGTCGACACAGCTGAAGGTCAGAACATATGGTCCGGTCAACATATCACTCCCCCGCCCCATGGTGGCGCCGCTTCGCATGGCGGAAGACACGCGCCGCGGCAAGCATATGGGGCAGGGAAAAAAGTATTAGATCAAAAGACGACGACGCTGCGGATGCTCTCACCCGCGTGCATCAGGTCGAACCCCTTGTTGATCTCTTCCAGCCCCATGACGTGGGTGATCATCGGGTCGATCTCGATCTTGCCGGTCATATACATGTCGACGATCTTCGGCACGTCGGTGCGGCCCTTCGCGCCGCCGAAGGCGGTGCCGCGCCAGTTGCGCCCGGTGACGAGCTGGAACGGGCGCGTCGCGATTTCCTTGCCCGCCTCGGCCACGCCGATGATGATCGAGGTTCCCCAGCCGCGGTGGCAGGCTTCGAGTGCGATCCGCATCACTTCGGTGTTGCCCGTCGCGTCGAAGGTATAGTCGGCGCCGCCGTCGGTCATCTGGACGATCGTCGCGACGACATCCTCGCGGCTCATGCCCTTCGAGTTCAGGAAGGCGGTCATGCCGAACTTGCGGCCCCATTCCTCGCGGTCGGGGTTGATGTCGACACCGATGATCTTGTTCGCGCCGGCAAGCCGCGCGCCCTGGATCACGTTGAGCCCGATACCGCCGAGCCCGAAGACGACGACATTGTCGCCGACCTGCACCTTGGCGGTGTTGATGACGGCTCCCACCCCCGTGGTCACGCCGCAGCCGATGTAGCAGCTCGACTGGAACGGCGCGTCCTCGCGGATTTTCGCGACCGCGATCTCGGGCAGCACGGTGAAGTTCGAGAAGGTCGAGCAGCCCATATAATGGAAGATCGGCTGACCCTTGTAGCTGAACCGCGTCGTGCCGTCGGGCATCAACCCCTTGCCCTGCGTCGCGCGGATCGCGGTACAGAGGTTCGTCTTGCCGCTGAGACACGACTTACACTGGCGGCATTCCGGCGTGTAGAGCGGGATCACATGGTCGCCCGGCTTCACACTGGCGACGCCCGCGCCGACCTCGCGCACGACGCCCGCGCCCTCATGCCCCAGCACGCTCGGGAAGATGCCCTCGCTGTCGAAACCGTCGAGCGTATAGGCGTCGGTGTGGCAGATGCCCGTCGCCATGATTTCGACCAGCACCTCACCCGCCTTCGGGCCTTCCAGATCGAGTTCGACGATCTCCAACGGCTTCTTCGCTTCGAACGCAACGGCGGCGCGGGTCTTCATGGGAATGCTCCTCACGGAAAATGGATTGCGCCCGCTGTACACCGATCCAAAGCACGATAAAGGGGCCAATCGGGAATATATTATTGCGCTGGAGGGATAATGGGCTGGGAGGGCATCGAAGAGGTTGTCGCGATCGCCGACGGGGGCAGCTTCGTCGCGGCGGCGGCGCGGCTCGGCACCTCGACCTCGCACATCAGCCGCGCGGTCATCCGCCTCGAAAACAGCATCGGCGCGCAGATTTTCGTGCGCACGACGCGCCGCGTCGTCCCGACCCCGGCAGGCCGCACGCTGATCGAACAGTTCCGCAGCCTCATCGCCGCGCGCAACGATGCGCTGTCGGCGGTCAGCGACGACGGCGCGCCACGCGGCGAGGTGCGGATGACCTGCTCGATCGCGATGGGCGAGCGCTTCGTCGCGCAGATCGCGCGCGATTACGCCTTCGCCTTTCCCGACGTGACGGTGACGCTTGAACTCACCAACCGCGTCGTCGATTTGCTCGCGGAAGGGTTCGACCTCGCGATCCGCACCGGCACGCTGCCGGACTCGGGGCTCGTCGCGACGCGCATCGCCTCGCGCAGCCTCTATCTCTGCGCCGCACCCGCCTATCTTTCGCGCGCCGGAACGCCGGCGTCGATCGACGACCTCGCGCGCCACGAATGCCTGCTCGGCACCGCCCCCGCCTGGCATTTCCGGTCGCAGGGCAAAGAGATCACCCACCGCCCCGCCGGCCGCTGGCGCTGCAACAGCGGTACCGCGGTCACCGAAGCCGCGCTCGCTGGCCATGGCGTGTGCCAGCTTCCCGATTTCTACGTGATGCCGCACCTGCAAAGCGGCGCCCTCGTCTCGCTCCTCGACCCGCTCCGCCCGCAGGAGGAACCGATCTGGGCTGTCTATCCGCAGCGCCGGCATCTGCTGCCGAAGGTACGGCTGCTGATCGACAAGCTGCGCGAGGAATTGCCGGGGGCGTTGTCGCGGAGTGAGGCAGCGTAGCTGTGCTCGTCATTTCGGGCTTAAAGCCACAAAAGCCCCGCATGCGCGCATCGACACTGTGTCCTTTGTGGCTTTAGCGGCATGGGACGTCGGCGCTTAAGGAGACAAAAGATACGGACAGACAGCGTGAAACTGTCTCCTTTGTCGCGTTAAGCGAAGGCGCGAATATCAAACTGGTCAAAGAGCGAAATTGGAGGCTGGCACAGCGGGATAATGTAGGAAAGCAGCTTTTGCCGCCCGCCCCTTTCGTCACCCCGGGCTTGACCCGGGGTCCATGACCTCGGCGCTGAAATGGATCCCGGATCAAGTCCGGGATGACGATGAAGGTGAGGTCGGGCTCTCCCTGCGCCTCAGTTGCAAGCTAACTTTGATTTGGGCTAGTCCCATACCATGATACCGCCATGGAAAACTCATCCTAATATTCAAGCTGGCTCTATTGGCTGGCGTATGGGGGACGGCGAAGCGTACATGGTCGAATTTAATGGCTGGTTCGCTCGCAAACATGCCGACGCAAAGCGGCGTTATGCCGAACAAAACCCCGAGCCGGCCAATTGGGAAGGCTTTTACCAGCGGCGGGGCGTAACTTTCGGCTAGTTAAGCAGCCACGGCTTAGCTCAACACTCCACCACGCTCACCGCCAGCCCGCCCTTCGACGTTTCCTTATATTTGTCGCGCATGTCGCGGCCGGTCTGCAGCATCGTCGCGATCACCGTGTCGAGGCTGACGACATGCGTGCCATCGCCGATCATCGCGATACGGCTCGCGTCGATCGCCTTGATCGCGCCCATCGCGTTGCGCTCGATGCACGGGATCTGCACCAGCCCGCCGATCGGATCGCAGGTGAGGCCGAGGTTATGCTCCATGCCGATCTCGGCGGCATTCTCGACCTGCGCGTTGGTACCGCCGAGCGCGGCGGTCAGCCCCGCCGCCGCCATCGAACAGGCGACGCCGACCTCGCCCTGGCAGCCGACCTCGGCGCCCGAGATGCTGGCGTTGCGCTTGTACAATGCGCCGACCGCGCCCGCGGCGAGCAGGAAGGTCCGCACGCCCGCAGCATCGCCGCGATAACTGCGCTTGTAATAGCGGATCACCGCCGGGATGATCCCCGCCGCGCCGTTCGTCGGCGCGGTGACGACCTTGCCGCCCGCGGCATTTTCCTCGTTCACCGCCATCGCCCACAGGTTGATCCAGTCCATCATCGCCATCGGATCGGACAGGTTCGCCTCGTGCCGTTCGCGGATGTCGGCCGCGATCTGCGGCGCGCGGCGCTTGACCTTCAGGCCGCCGGGCAGGATTCCGGTGCTGGAACAGCCGGCCTCGATCGATGCATCCATCGCCTCGGCGACTGCGTCCAGCCCCGCCTCGACTTCCGCGAGGCTGCGATGCGCCAGTTCGTTCTCGAGCATCATTTCGGCGAAACTCTTGCCCGAAGCCTCGCCCATTTTCAGCAGATCGGCGCCCGAGGTATAGGCGAAAGGCAGTTCGACCTCATCCTCAGCCCCGCGGCTGTTGCGGCCCGCCTCATCCTCATCGACGACGAAGCCGCCACCGATCGAGAAATACATCCGCTTGGCGAGAATTTCTCCCCCACCGTCGCGCGCGGTGAACGACAGTGCGTTGCTGTGGAAAGGTTGACGCTGCTTCATCTGGAAATGCAGGTCGCGCGCCGGCTGGAACCGCACGCGGATGCGGCCGAGCAGATAGAGGAACCCCTCACCGACCGCCCGGTCCCAATGCGCCTTGATCGCGGCAAAGCTGGTCGAGGCCGGGATTTCCCCCGCCAAGCCCGCAACGACCGCCGTGTCGGCGGCGTGCCCCTTCCCCGTCAGCGCCAGTGAGCCATAGAGATCGGCCTCGACATGCGCGGTCTGAGTCAACAGGCCGTGTTCCTCCAGCCAGACGGCAAAACGCCGCGCCGCGACCATCGGGCCCACCGTATGCGAGCTCGAAGGACCAACACCGATTTTGAAGAGTTCGAAGAGGCTGATCGTCATGTCGGCGCTATAGGCGGATAGCGATCGCCGGGATAGGCCCGGACGGGCCAATTATCGTTACGGCGCGCAATAAGAATCCTCCCTACGGCGAAGCCTTGGGAGGTGGCGGCCCGAAGGGCTGACGGAGGGACCATGGCGCGGCCCCTCCACCATCCGCTACGCGGGCGGTCCCCCTCCCCACCGCTGCGCGGCAGGGAGGATCACCTTGTTACGCAGGATAGGTCCAGGCGCCATCGCGCGCGAGATTCTCGGCGGCGAAATCCCAGTTGAGCAGTTCGTCGACCACCGCATCGACATAGGCCGGACGCAGGTTCTTGCGGTCGATGTAATAGGCATGTTCCCACACGTCGATCACGACGAGCGGCTTGATCCCGGCGGTCACTTCGGTGCCGGCGTCATGCGTGTCGGTGACCGACAGCTTGCCGTCCTTGGCAACCAGCCACGCCCAGCCCGAGGCGAAGTGGTTGACCGCGGTTTCCTTCAGCTTCTTCTTGAGGTCGTCGAGCGAGCCGAAATCGCGATCGATCGCGGCGGCCAGGTCGCCCGACGGAGCGGTTTTGGTTGGCGACAGGCTGTGCCAGTAAAAGGCGTGGTTCCACGACTGGGCGCTGTTATTGAACAGCCCCTTGTTGCCCGCGCCTTCGGCGTGATGGATGATTTCCTCGAGGCTCTTGTCGGCAAGTTCGGTGCCTTCGATCGCGGCATTGGTCTTGTCGATATAGGCCTTGTGATGCTTGCCATGATGAGTCGCGAGCGTGTCGGCCGAAATATGCGGCGCCAGCGCATCCTGGGCGTAGGGCAGCGGCGGGAAAGCGATCGTCATGGCAGTCTCCATTATTCTGTTTGGATGGCCCCTTAATTCGGCCCTCTACCGGATGGTTGCAAGCCCCACGCCGGCAATTTTTCCTTCCTCGCCCTCAACTCACGTCACCATCGCGCGCAGCGTCGCAATCCGGTCGGCCTCTTCGGCGGGCTTGTCGCGGCGGATGCGCGATATGCGCGGAAAGCGCATTGCCAGCCCCGACTTGTGGCGCTTCGACGCATGGATCGAATCGAACGCGACTTCGAGCACGAGCGTCTTTTCGACCTCGCGAACCGGGCCGAAGCGGTTCAGCGTGTTGTCGCGCACGAATGTGTCGAGCCATTTCAGTTCCTCGTCGGTGAAGCCCGAATAGGCTTTGCCGACCGGCAGCAGTTCGCCCGCATCCGACCAGCAACCAAATGTATAATCCGAATAGAAGCTGGCGCGGCGCCCATTGCCGCGCTGGGCATACATCATCACGCAATCGGCGACGAGCGGGTCGCGTTTCCACTTGTACCACAGCCCCGCGCGGCGTCCCGCGACATAGGGCGCGTCGCGACGCTTGAGCATCACCCCCTCGATCGCGGCATCGCGCGCTCCGGCGCGGCGTTCGGCGAGGTCGTCGAAGTCGGTCGCGTCGATCACCTGCGACAGGTCGAAATGACTGTCGGCGAGGCGCGGAACGAAAGCTTCCAGTTGCCGCCGCCGGTCGGTCCACGGCAGCGCGCGCAGGTCGTTTCCGTCAACCGCAAGCAGGTCATAAACGCGCACGAAGGCCGGATAATCGGCGAGCATTTTCTTCGACACCGTCTTGCGCCCAAGGCGTTGCTGGAGCGCGTTGAAACTCGCCGCCTCACCCCCCTGCACATCGCCGCGCACGAGCAGTTCGCCGTCGATCACCGCGTCCTGATCGAACGCCGCGACCAGCTCGGGAAACGCCCCGCTGATCTCCTCGCCGCCGCGACTGTAGATGCGCGTCTCGCTGCCCCCGCGGACAATTTGCACGCGGATGCCGTCCCATTTCCATTCGGCGGCATAGTCGGCGAGGTCGATACTCTCTTCTTCCAGCGGATGCGCGAGCATGAAAGGGCGAAAGAAGGCGACGTCGGCAAGATCGGGCCGCGGCGCCCGCCCCTCGCCCCACGCGAACAGCGGCGCATAGGGCGGCGGGATCGCGTGCCACAGTTCCTCGACATCGTCGACCGGCACGGCGAACGCCTGCGCGAATGCCTGCTTCGCCAGCCGCGCCGACACCCCGACGCGCATTCCGCCGAGGGCCAGTTTGAGCAGCGCATAGCGCCCGTCGGCATCGAGCCGGTCGAGCAGCGCGGCGAGGATCGCAGGGGCGTCGCTGCGGGTCGCGGCGGAAAGGGCTTCGACGGCTTCGGTGACGCCAAGATCGGCTTTCGGCCCGGCCGCATCGGGCCAGAGCAGCGCCGCCGTCTCCGCCGTATCGCCGACGAAGTGCCGCGACAGGCGAAACAACTGTTCGTCGATCCGCGTCGCCAGCAGCGCCCGCACCGTGCCCGCCTTCACCGCCGGAAAGTCGAGGCTCTCGGTCAGCGCGGCGATCGCCCAGCCGCGGTCGGGATCGGGCGTATGACGCAGGTAATCGACGATCAGCGCCAGCTTGCTGTTGCGCGATCGCGTATAGACCAGCCGGTCGATCAGCGCCGCGAAACGCTTCACGCCTCTTCCTCCAGATCGCGCCCGACAAGGTGCAGCGCGCGCGCCTTGCGCTGGGTGAGTTCGCACCAGCGCAGCAGCCCGTCCTCGCTGCCATGGGTGATCCAGCTTTCCGCCGGGTTCACCTCGGCGATCGTCGTGGTGAGTTCGTCCCAGTCGGCATGGTCGGAAATCACCAGCGGCAGTTCGACCATCCGCTGCCGCGCGCGCTGGCGCACGCGCATCCACCCCGACGCCATCGCGGTGACCGGATCGGGCAGCCGCCGCGACCAGCGGTCGTTCAGCGCGGAGGGCGGCGCCAGCACGATCTGCCCGGCCATCTCGCCCTTGTCGGCCTCGCTCACCAGCCGCAGCTCGCCAAGGTCGACGCCGTGCATCGCATAGAGCGCGCACATGCGATCAAGCGCGCCGTGGATAAAGATCGGCGCGTCCCACCCCGCGCCGCGCAGTTCGGCGATAACCCGCTGCGCCTTGCCCAGCGCATAGGCGCCGACAAGCACCGAACGGTCCGGCTCGGCGCGCACCGCGCCGATCAGCTTGGCGATCTCGCCCGACGTCGGCGGATGGCGGAACACCGGCAGGCCAAAGGTCGCCTCGGTGACGAAGATGTCGCACGGCACGACCTCGAACGGCGCGCAGGTCGGGTCGGGACGCCGCTTGTAATCGCCGGTCACGACGATCCGCTCGCCCGCATATTCCATCAAAATCTGCGCGCTGCCGAGGACATGCCCGGCGGGGTGGAAGGAAAAGCGCACCCCGCCGCGCTCGAAGCCGTCGCCATAGACGAAGGCCTGATTGTGACTCGCCTCGGTATCGACGCCATAGCGCAGGGCCATGATCGCCAGCGTTTCGGGGGTCGCGAACACCGCGCCATGGCCGCTGCGCGCATGGTCGGCATGGCCGTGCGTCACCGCGGCGCGTTCGACCGGGCGCGAGGGGTCGATCCACAGGTCGGCAGGCTTGACGTAAATGCCGCCCGAATGCGGCTCGATCCAGGTTTTCGCCTGCGCCATCAGGCGGCGAGCCGCCGTGCGCGGATCAGGTCGGCAACGAAGGCCTTACGCTCTTCGGCCGCGCGTTCGCGGTCGGGCAGGCGAAGCAGGAAGGACGGGTGAATCGTCGCGACCAACTTGCTTCCGCCCTCCAGTCCATGCACCGCGCCACGCATCGACGCGATGCGCGCACTTTTGCCCGTTACCCCGCGCAGCGCGCTCACGCCCAGCGTGACGATCAGTGCGGGCCGGACGAACGCCCGTTCCTTGTCGAGCCACCAGCGGCAGACGTCGATCTCGCCCGTCGTCGGGTTCTGGTGGAGACGGCGTTTGCCGCGCGGCTCGAACTTGAAATGCTTGACCGCGTTCGTCAGGAACAGCCGGCTCCGGTCGATCCCCGCTTCCTCCAGCGCCGCGTCCAGCACCTGCCCGGCGGGGCCGACAAAGGGCCGCCCCTGCAAATCCTCCTGGTCGCCCGGCTGCTCGCCGACGACCATGATGCGCGCATCCGCCGGCCCTTCACCCGACACCCCTTGCGTCGCACGGCAGTGCAGCGGACAGCGCGTGCAGCGATCGACGGCGCGCGCGAGATCGTCCAGCGTCTTCACATCATCGTCGAGCAGCAGTTCGTCGGGCACGCGCGTCCGCCATTTGTCGGTCAGAGGGTTCGCGATGGAAACGGCCGCTTCGCGCATGCGTTCCACCCGCGCCTCCGCCCCCGCGAGCAACGGTGCGATATCCCGCGCCTCAGGCAGATTCTTCCAATATTTCTTCGGCATCTCGGCGCGCATCGCATCGACCTTGACCCGCGCGGGATTGAAAATCGCGCCGTAATAGGTCCGCCACTGGTCCTCGACGATATCGCTCTCGGGCACCTCGTCCTTCGACCCGCCGGGGCCGTAGCTGAGCGTTTCGTCCTGCCAGATCGCACGTGCATCCGGCGTCACGATCGCCCAGTCCATGCCGTAGAAGCGCCGCTGGAAGAAAGGCGCGGTCAGCCGCAGGATGCGATGCGATGGCTCGAACCACGCCGCGAAACTCTCGCGCCCCGCTTCCTCGCCCAGCCGCCGAAAACGCACGAACGCATGCATCTTATGCACGTCGCGGCGGATCGCCTTGTCGGCGCTGCGCAGCCAGGCGACTTCGCGGTCTGTCGTCCGCGCGAGAAGTTGCCGGTCGCGCGCCCCGCGCCAGACGATCCGGTAAAGTCGCGCTGGCACCTCGGGGTCGCGATGACAAATCACCCGTTCGGCAATCTCGACCAATTCGCGCGGCAGGCTGAGCGGCCCCGCGGGCGCTCCCGACCCTACATCGCCGAACAGCGAAGCCCCCTCCACGCCGCCACGCCAGCTTACCTCGTCGGGCGTCACGCCGCTCGCGAGCAGCCCGCGCGCCGCGCACCGCCATTCGGCAAAATCGCCGGGCGCCTTCAGGATCACCTCCCTCACAGCGCGAGCGCCAGTTGTTCGGCCGGCGGTGCGAAGCGCGCGCGAAGGCCGGCGCTGTCGGTCAGGTTACCCGGCCGCCAGTCTGGGGTGACGATGAAGGGCAGCAGCTTCTTCACCGTTGCGGTCACCTTCGCCAGATCGCCGAGCCGCAGCCTGCCAAGACGCCGCGCCGCGATGATACGGTCGACCGCGCGTGTCCCGAGCCCCGGCACGCGCAGCAGCATTTCGCGCGGCGCACGATTGATATCGACCGGAAAGACCTCGCGCCGCTGGAGCGCCCAGGCGAGCTTCGGATCGATCGCAAGATCGAGCATTCCCCCACGCGCGCCCTCCATGATCTCCGCGCGTTCGAACCCATAGAAGCGCAGCAACCAGTCGGCCTGATACAATCTGTGCTCGCGCATCAGGGGCGGCCGCACAGGCGGCAGGTCGCTGCTCGCGTCGGGGATCGGACTGTACGCCGAATAATAGACGCGGCGAAGCCGGTACCCCGAATAGAGGCTCGTCGCGGATTCCAGAATGTCGTCGTCGCGCGCCGCATCGGCGCCGACGATCATCTGCGTCGATTGTCCGGCGGGCGCGAAACGCGGCGGCTTCGCCTTGCCGATCAGCCGACTCTTCGCCGCGTCGATCGCATCCTCGGTACCGACGCGCACCGATGCCATCGTCTTGCGGATCGTCTCGGGCCTTTTCTCGGGCGCGAAGCTCTCCAATCCCGCTGCGGTCGGCAGTTCGACATTGGTCGACAGGCGATCGGCATACAGACCCGCCAGCGCGATCAGTTCCGGATCGGCGCCCGCAATCGTCTTCAAATGAATATAGCCGCCAAAGCGATGCTCTTCGCGCAGGATGCGCGCGACTTCGACAAGCTGCTCCATCGTATAATCCTCGGACCGGATGATGCCCGACGACAGGAACAATCCTTCGATGTAGTTGCGCTTGTAGAAATCGAGCGTCAGCCGAACGACCTCCTGCGGGCTGAACCGTGCCCGCTCCACATTGCTCGACGCGCGATTGATGCAGAACCGGCAGTCATAGATACAGAAATTGGTGAGCAGGATCTTGAGCAGCGAGATGCACCGGCCATCGGGCGCATAGCTGTGGCAGATGCCCATTCCCTCGGTCGACCCGATCCCCTTGCTGGCGACCGAATCGCGTTTGACGGTGCCCGACGAGGCACATGACGCATCATATTTGGCCGCGTCGGCCAGCACCGCCAGCTTTTCGAGAATCGGTTTGGCTGCCATGTCCGCTGCCTATCATGCGAACATAAAGAGAACAAATACTTCCGTCGCGATCAAGCCTCGCGCCAGCGCGCCGGAAGGGCAATCTCGACGATCAATCCCGCCGGCTCCCAATGCCGTTCGATCGTGCCGCCCAGATTGTTGCGGACGCTGCGTTCCATCAGCAAGGTGCCGAAGCTCGTCCGTTCGGGCGCGATCACCGTCCGGTCGCCGCCGCTTTCGGTCCAGGTCAGACGGAACATGCGATCGTCCGCGCCTTCGGTCTCTTGCGTCCAGCTTACCTCGACACGGCCCTTGTCGCCGGTCAGCGCCCCGTGTTTCGCCGCGTTGGTCGCGAGCTCGTTGAAAAACAGCGCCATCGCGACGAGTGCATTCTCGGGCAGCAGAAGGTCGGGACCCGACCAGTGGACACGGGGAAAGGCCGCTTCGACCTCGCGCATCAGCGCATGCATCGATCCCGTCATGAAATTCGCGCTGAGCAGCACATTCTGCGCGCGGTTCAGCGCATCGAGGCGGCTGCCGATCCGCTCGACATAATCGTCGACGTCGACCGCCGCATGGCGCGTCAGCGAGATGATCGCACTCACCGTCGCAAAAAGGTTGCGCATCCGGTGATGCAACTCGCGCATCAACAGATTGGCATTTTCCTGCCGGCTTTTCTGTTCGGTGATGTCGATACTGACGCCGGTCAGCATGGCGTCGTTCGACCGCACGTCCCAGTCCCCGCGGACCGCGTTCCAGCGGACGCCGCGTTCGGGGTTCAGAACCCGATATTCCGCCATATAGGGCGTGCCATTCGCGACCGATTCCTGAAGGACAGCGCGCACCGTCGCCCGGTCGTCGGGATGGACCAGGTCGAAAAAGCCGTCGCCTGTCGCAAGCGTCGCCCCGAACTCCGACCCCCACAGCTCGGCGCCGGCGCCCTGCGTGCGCAGCCGATCGGTCCGCGGATCATATTGCCACGTGGCGATGCCCGCGAAATCCAGCGCGCGTTCAAGCGCGCGGCGCGCATGATCGCGCTCGGCGCTCGTCCGGCGCAGCTCCGCCTCGGCCATGATGATCGCGGCAAAGTCTTCCAGCCGCTCCATCTCGCGGACGTCGGGCGACTGGCGCTCCTTGCGGTCGATGATGCACAGCGTGCCCAGGATCGCTCCATTATAGGCGCGCAGGGGAACCCCGGCATAAAAGCGGATGAAGGGATCTCCGGTGACGAGCGGATTGTCGGCGAACCGCGCGTCGCCCAGGACGTCGGCCACCACCATCGGCTTTTCCTCGGTGACGACGAACTGGCAGAAACTGATATCGCGCGTCGTTTCGGGAACATCCAGCCCGTGCGCCGATTTGAACCACTGGCGGCAATCGTCGATGAGCGAGACAAGCGCGATGGGGACGTCGAACAGGTCGGCGACCAGCTTGGTCACGCGGTCGAACCCTGCTTCGGGCTCCGTATCCATGATCCGGTATTCGTGCAGCGTATCCAGTCGCCAGCGTTCGCGCTGCACCGGATCGCGTTCGCCACCTTCCTGCAAGATCCGCCCCTCGCCTCCTGCCGATGCCGACGCATCGATCTTCATTGCGGGCCGCTCTGCCATGAAAATGGTCCCTACAAAAGCGTGGTGGCCCGGCAGCGAAGGAAAATGGATAAAATCCGTCCCCTATGCGCAAGCCCGATCGCGTCCCGGCTGACTCTACGCACTGCGGCGACAACAGTTGCAATCCGAAACCCCGCTTTTTCGGACCGGAACCGGAACCGACCGCCCGTCGCCGCGTATGACAGCTTGAAAGAGGGAGAGCGCGCATGAGCTTGGGTGAAGAAATCCGCGGGCATTTGCCGTTCCTGCGCCGCTATGCGCGCGCCTTGACGGGCAGCCAGCAACATGGCGACAATTTCGTTCACACGACGCTGGAAGTCATCGTCGCCGCCCCCGACGAATTCCGCACCGGCCCCGACACGCGCATCGATCTTTACCGCAATTTCCACCGCATCTGGGAAAGCGCCTTCCTGTCCGACGGCGAGGGCGACGACGAGAGCGACCCGCTCGTCCGCGCCGCCAACCGCCGCCTCGCGCGCATCACGCCGCTGGGTCGCCAGATATTGCTGCTCACCGCGCTCGAAGGCTTTTCGGTTTCCGAAACCGCAACGATCACCGGTACCCACTGCGACATGGTCGAAACATTGCTTGCCGAAGCCGTCGGCGAGATGGATCGCGAAGCGCGTACGTCGGTGTTGATCATCGAGGACGAGCCGCTGATCGCGATAGATCTCGAACAGATCGTCCGCAGCCTCGGGCATGAGGTCGCCGGCGTCGCGACGACGCACGACGATGCCGTGGCGGCGTTCCGCGACACCGATGCCGGGCTTGTCCTCGCCGACATCCAGCTTGCCGACGGGTCATCGGGAATAGACGCCGTGCAGGACATATTGGCGATCGCGCCGGTGCCGGTCATCTTCATCACCGCGTTTCCCGAACGATTGCTCACCGGCAATCGCGTTGAACCGACTTTCCTGATCTCAAAGCCCTTCGGCGAAAATACCGTCCGCGCGGCGATCAGCCAGAGCCTGTTGTTCACCCCGCAACTGGCCGCCTGAACGGGGCCGGACTCCGTCAGTCGGGCGAAGGCCCGCCGCCGGTCAGCCGATCGACATTGCCCATGATCGACGCGAACGCATCGCTCGGCGCCAGCGGGTCGGTGCTCCGCAGCGGCATGTCGCTGCCGTCGAGGATCGCATGCAGCGCCGCCCGCGCACGCGACACGCGGCTTTTCATCGTGCCGACGGCGCAGCCGCAAATCTCGGCGCCCTCTTCATAGGAAAGCTGCCCCGCGCCGATCAGGATCAACGCCTCGCGCTGGTCGACGGGCAGCATCAGCAGCGCGCGCTGGACATCGGCGAGGTGCAGGCTGTCGGTCTGGTCGTCGGGCGCGACGAGCAGCCGCTCGGCGGCGAGTTCGTCATATTCGGCGGTAAACTTCTTGCGCCGCATCTGCGACAGGAAGCAGTTGCGCAAGATAACGAACGCCCAGCTTTTCATGCTCGCCGGGCCGGGAATATAGCTCGCGCGCGCCTTCCAGGCCTTCAACATCGTTTCCTGGACCAGATCGTCGGCCAGATCGGCATTGCCCGTAAGGCTGCGCCCGAACGCGCGCAGGTGCGGGAGCATCGTCGCCAATTCCTGCTTGAAGCTGGCATCGTCGAGCGGTTGAGGTGTGTCTTCGCTGATAAATATGCCTTTGCTGCGGCGTCGGACGATAAGCTTACATCAGGCTTAGCGCCTTGAAATCTCAATGCAAGCGCCGGCCGGATCAGCGGGAAGGACGGTGCCGGCCAAGGGCGATGAAATTGCCGATCATCCGTTCGTCCTGCGCGTCGATCCGCCCGTCGGCGGCAAGCCGCGCCAGATCCTCGGCGTGGCCGTCGAAATCGGGGTTATACAGCATCGACCAATCGGCGAAGTCGCGCGTCTCGACGTTACGCCGGCGCACTTCGGTCATGCCGCTGTGCCGCGGGTCGCGGCGGATCGCATCGAGGCAAGCTTCGATCTTCTTCGCCGGCCCCTCCAGCAATTGCATGAAATTATGGCCGTTATAGATCAACGCGCCGGTCAGGTCGTCGCGTCGATTGTTCCGCCGCGCGGCAAGCAGGATCGCGGCGATATCCTCGTCGCGGATCAGCGGGTCGGCGACACTGACATAGATGACGGACAGCAAGTGGCACGCCCTCCCGGCTCCACCTTGCGGCGGACATCTCCCAGACCCCTCGCCGCGTGCCGGACGGTCCGCGCCGGGATCAGGTTAGGAAGACTGTGGTTTCTTGGCAACGCATTCCGCGCAAAAAGCGATGAGCCGTGGAACCGCAGCCGTCTTTCCTCGTTGCTCAGGACATGGCTACGCACGGCAACAACAGGCTCAACGGAAAGGATCGGCCCTTCGCCGAAAGCGATGGCGCTCGGCGGCGGCAGGGAACCTTTCCCGGCACCGGCAGCGACCAGTGGCACCGGACGCTGACCGGGCGTCAGTCGCCCGAACCCGTGAGTGCGAAGCTGCGCATGATCTATGGCAATATCGTCGCGGAACAGCTTCCCGACACCATGCTCGACCTCTTGTCGGAACTCGACCGGAAGACGCCATCGAAAAGCCCGAAGCAATAATGGCGGATACCCAAGCTGCGCCGCGGTCGCAGGCCGAACAGATTCGATCGGACAAAGCCTTGCCGGACGACGAGTTCAAGGCGCTGCTGGCGGGCGTCATCCCCCATCTGCGCGCCTATGGCCGCAGCCTGTCGGGTAACCCCGATCTCGCCGACGACCTGACGCAGGACACGATGGTCAAGGCATGGGCGTCGCGCGACCGCTTCGAACGCGGCACGTCTATCAAGGCGTGGACATTCGTCATCCTGCGCAACACGTTCCTGTCGCAGATGCGCCGCAACAAGTTTCACGGCGAATATGACGAAGTGACGGTCGAACGCACGCTCTCGACCCCGGCGTCGCAGGAAGAAAGCGGCGAGATGGCCGACCTCCAGCGTGCGCTGATGGAACTGCCGCAGGACCAGCGCGAAGCCCTGATTCTTGTTGGCGCCGGTGGCCTTTCCTACGAAGAAGCCGCTAACATCTGCGACTGCGCCCTCGGCACCATGAAAAGCCGCGTCTCTCGCGCGCGCGCCGCGCTGGAAGAGATCATGAACAGCGGCCAGTTTGTCCAGAAACGCGCCGACGCCCCACCCGCCAGCGAAGCGATCGACGCGATCATGGACAGCGTCGAGGAAATCACGGCCCGCCGCGAGGCGCCCGACCATTGATCGCCCTCTCGACTTTGCCGAGAGGGGTTGTCAGTATGATCGGTATTCCCCCCAGCAAAGCGAGCTTCCAATGAGAAAGATACCAACCCTCGCCCTGTCGACGGCGATGATCGTTGCCGCCTGTTCGGCCGGTTCGCCCAGCGGCGCGGCGCCCACCGATGGTGCCGGATTGGACGCCTCGGGCGCCCAGCCCGCCGCCCCGCTCGCCAGCGCTCCGTTCACCGTGCGGGAGATCGCAAGCTTCAACGAGCCATGGGCGATGACCTTTCTGCCGGGCGGCAGGCAGGCGCTGGTCACCGAACGAGCGGGCAAGCTCAAACTGTGGCGAGAAGACAGCCCGACGCTCGATGTCGCGGGCGTTCCCGCGGTTGCCTATGGCGGTCAAGGCGGCTTCGGCGACGTGATCCTGGCGCCCGATTTCGCGACCAGCGGCACGATCTACCTGAGCTGGGTCGAAGCCGGCAGCGGCGATACCTTCGGCGCCGTCGTCGGCAAGGCCAGATTCGTGAATGGCGCCAGCCCGCGGATCGAAGGCCTGCAGACGATCTGGAAACAGGACCCCAAGGTCCCCGGGCGCGGCCATTTCTCGCACCGCCTCGCCTTCTCGCCCGACGGCCAGTATCTCTTCATCGGATCGGGCGAGCGGCAGAAGTTCGACCCCGCGCAGGACATGAAGGCCAATCTGGGCAAAGTCCTTCGCCTGAAACCCGACGGCAGCATCCCCGCCGACAATCCCTTTGCGTCGCAAGGCGGCGTCACTGCACAAATCTGGTCGCTCGGACACCGCAACATCCTCGGCCTCGCCTTCGATGGCGGTGGCCGGCTCTGGCAGCAGGAAATGGGGCCGAAGGGCGGCGACGAGGTCAATCTCGTCGCACCAAAGGCCAATTATGGCTACCCGATCGTGTCGAACGGCGACCATTATGACGGCCGGGATATCCCGGACCACCCGACCCGCCCCGAATTCGCCGCGCCGAAACTGTGGTGGAACCCCTCGGTTTCGCCCGCCGGACTCGTCTGGTACGGCGGCGATGCCTATCCCGGCTGGAAGAACAGCCTGCTGATGGGCGCGCTCTCGGGCCAGGGGCTCATCCGCATGGCCATCGACGGCGACACCTTGCACAAGGCGGATCGCTGGGATTTCGGCCAGCGCATCCGCGAGGTGGAAGTACGCGAGGACGGCACCGTCTGGCTGCTCACCGATGGCGCGGGCGGCAAGCTGCTGAAGCTCGTACCGAAGGGCTAGGGTCGGGACGTTTATGGGGCTGACCCTTTCATGATCCGCGGCTTCCTCGCCCGGCGGGCCGAATGGCCGGCGCGCATACCCGATCCGGACGCACCGCCGCCGCTCTCGTTGTTGTGGCGCGAGATCGGGGCGCTCGCGCGCGCGATGGCCGGCCGCATCCGCGCGATGCCGCCCGAACCCAATCCCGACAGCGCACATCCGCCGGTCATGGTGCTTCCCGGCTTCCTGTCGGGCGACTGGGCGACGAAGGCCCTGCGCGCCGACCTCCGCCGCTCGGGATTCCGCTGTTACGCCTGGGGCCTCGGCTTCAATCGTGGCGCGACCGCCGATATCATCGATCGGATCGATGGCCGCGTGCAGTGGATCATCGACCGCACCGGCCATGCGCCCGCGCTCGTCGGCTGGAGCCTCGGGGGCATCTACGCGCGCGAATACGCAAAGCATCATCCGGGCAAGGTCGCCCGCGTGGTGACGCTCGGTTCGCCCTTTTCGGGCAGCCGCCGCGCCAATCGCGCGTGGCGCCTTTATCATCTGATCGCGCGGCACCCCGTCGACAATCCGCCGCTCGACTTTCACCCCGCGCCGCGCCCGTCAATGCCGACCTTCGCGCTGTGGTCAAAACATGACGGCGTCGTCGCGGTGAACAGCGCGCGCGGCCAAAGCCATGAAAGCGACCGGCAGGTCGAGGTCGATTGCGGGCATATGGGGTTCGCCTATGCACCGACATCGGTTGCCGCGATCGTCCAGGCGTTAACCGAAGACATAGACTGATGTGCCACAAGCGCGCATCGCCGCCGCACGGGAAGGACTGATATGCTGACGATGACAAGCGCCGTGCTGGCGATCATGCTGCAAAGCCCGGCGCCCGCCGTTGCGGCGACCTGCCCCTATGCGATCGTCGCGGGCGGTCCACGCGATGCCGAGGTTTCGGTCTATCGCACTCCGTCGCGCGCCGCGCGAAAGACCGGCAAGCTGAAGGCCGGCTCGGTCATTTATGTCTGCGGCGAAAACCCCCGCTGGCTTTGGGTCCATTATCGCAGCGGCCGCTATTCGTGTCAGGGCACCGCGAACGGTCTCGACGGCCGCGTTGCCTCGACCTGCGCGAACGGCTGGGTCGAACGGCAGAATATTCGCGCCGTCGCGCGCTAGAGTATCGGATTTCGCGAACCGAACGGCAGAATCGATCTTGCGCCACGCCGATATACAATATATTGCGCAATATATTGTATATTAAGACCGCAGGTGAAAATCATGCCACGCTACCACCGCCCCGGATCGATCCTCCTCGTCGCAGCCGCCTGGCTTTCGTGCGTCGCAGCCGGCGGCGCCGCACCGCTGACCGCCGAAGACAAGCGCGCGATCGTCGATCAGCTGAGCCAGACGATCGAGGCGAATTATGTGTTCCCCGACAAGGCGAGGAACATCGCCGCTGCGCTGCGCGCGCATCTGGACAAGGGGGACTATGACGATGCCGCCGACAAGGAGGCGCTCGCGCAGGCCTTGTCCGCCGATGTGGTCGCGGCCAGCAACGACCTTCATTTCTTTGTCGGCGTCGACCCCGAATTTGCGGCCGATCATGCCGCCAAGGCCGACCCCGCACGCGCGGCCGCGACCCGCGACAAGGAACGGCGCGCCGAGGAGCGTGACAATTTCGGCTTCAGCGAACTCCGCCGGCTCGACGGGAATATTGCCTATGTCGGCCTGTCTCACTTTGCCGATCCGGAGCTTGGCTATGACGCCGCTGCCGCCGCGATGCGCTTCATCGAGAACAGCGACGCGGTCATCTACGACCTACGCTACAACAATGGCGGAACGCTGGAGATGGCGCAGCTTCTGGCAAGCCAGTTGTTTCGCGGCGACAAGGACCAGGAACTGTTCGATTATTATTATGTCGAGGATGGCCGCCGGGTCGAGCGCGGACAATGGGTGTTGCCCGCGCTTCCGGCGAAACGGCTGACCGGCAAACCCGTCTATGTCCTCACCGGCTCAACCTCCTTCTCCGCTGCCGAATGGTTCGCCTATTCGCTCCATAAACTTGGCCGCGCGACGCTGATCGGCGAACGCACGGCGGGTGGGGCGCATCCCGTCGACCGCAAGCCGGTGGGGCGCGATTTCTTCGTGCAGGTGCCGATCGGCCAGATACGCGACCCCGTCGATCACGGCGATTTCGAAGGACAGGGCGTGAAACCCGACCATGAGGTTGCGTCCGCCGACGCCCTGCTCTTCGCGCACCGCCTGGCACTCGCCGATCTCGCCAGATCGGATCCGGCCCGACAGGCCGATGCCGACTGGCTGGCCCCCCTGCTGTCGGCCCGCGCCGCCCCCGTCACTCTCCCACCCGATCGCATGAAGGCCATTGCCGGGCGCTATGAAGGGCGCCGGATCGACGTCGCGGACGGCAAGCTCGTCTACACCTGGCGCGAGAGGTTCCGCCTGCGACTGGAACCGCTCGGCGCCGATCTGCTGGCGATCGAAGGGATCGACGACTTCCGCTTTCGCCTCGCGCGAAAGGCGGGCAGGATCATCGCCCTCGAACGCATAAACCGCGATGGAACCAGCCAGACCTATGCCCGCCTCGACTGACCTTAACGACATCTCCTTCCTCGGCCGGCTCAGCGAATTGCTGAGCCAGACGATCGAGGAGCAGACGCGCGATCTGTTCGCCGCATCGGGCATTATCGTCCCCGTGCGATCCTGCTCGCTTCTCACTGCGCTGGGACAGGCGGGGGAAGCATCCGCAGCCGAACTGGCGCGCGCCCTCGGTCAATCGCACCAGCTTGTCCTGCAAAAATGTCCGGCGCTTCTGCGGCTGAACCTCATCGATCAGCGCCCCGATCCTGCCGATGCGCGCCGCAAGCTGTTCCGCCTGACCGAAGAAGGGCTCGCACAGCTTGCGAGGCTCGACACCTACAGCGCCGATATCGGGATCGTGTACAAACGGCTGTTCGACGAAGTCGGCGATGTCCACAGCGCGATTCTGAGGTCGCTGAAGGCGCTCGCCGACCGACCGCTTCGCGAGCGGGCGAGACAGGACCTCGCCTGACCCACGGGCGCCACCCGTATAAGCCCCGCGCCAACATCCGATGACGCCCTTTACCGTCTGCTAACCAAAACTGCTTAAGGTCGGCCTTGAAGCGGAGGGGTTCGTTTTGCAAATCGGAGCATTTCTCGAACGGTCGATACCGTGGCGATGGGCGTTGTACTGGCTGGTGATCCCAAATCTGATCATCATCCTGACATGGCCCCTCGGCGGCCCGTCGATGACCAACGTCCTCAAGCTGTTCGGTTTTTCTGGTCTTCTGGTGTCGCAGCTTCCCTGGAAGCGGGTGAAGCAGACCTTGCTGCTCGGCATGATGGGGACCATGATGTCCTACTACATCTGCCTCACCTTCAACCTGCCGATATGGGCTATCCAGTATCTGCCCGAATTTGCGGTCGAAGTGCGCCCCTGGCTGGTGTCCATCTATCTGCTGGGGGGACTTTTATTCCTCGGCGTGGTGCTGATCACTCTCCGTCACGCGCCTCGCGTCCAGCGTTTTCCATCCTTGCTGTCGATGCTGGTCGCTATTTCGTCGATCTATGCGATGAGCATGATCGACGATGTCGCCGCCCGTTCCACCAAGGACAGCTACCATGCGGTTCCCGCAGCAGGAGAGCCCTTTCACGCCGCGACGACCATGGCGGGTCTGGAGGAACCGGCCGCCGGAAAACGCAATGTCGTCATCATCGTGGTCGAGGCACTGGGACGACCGACGAGCCGGGTCGAAAAGGCCCTGTTCGACGCCGACTGGAACCGGCCCGGTTGGCGAACGCGGTACGACGTCTCACAGGGCAGCGTCCCCTATTACGGCTCGACGACAAACGCCGAAATCCGCGAGCTGTGCGGGGTGTGGGGCCTCTACATGAACTTCGATTTCGCAAAGTCGGACTGCCTGCCCGGCCGGTATCGCAAGGCCGGTTACAAGACGACGGCGATGCACAGCTTTACCGGCGAGTTCTTCGACCGCACCCATTGGTATCCCAAGCTCCATTTCGACCGGATCGAGTTTGCGTCCGACCTGATCAAGGATGGCGCGCGACCCTGTGGCGGCATGTTTCCCGGAGCCTGCGACAAGGATGTACCGGCCTTGATCGCCCGGCGGCTCGCAAACGCCACCGAACCGCAGATGATCTACTGGCTGACGCTCAATTCGCATGTGCCGGTGGTCGAGGACCAGACGCTGGGTACGATCGGCTGCCGTCTTGGACCTGCCGAATGGAGCGCCGAGAACCAGCAGCTTTGCCGCCTGTTCTCGGTTCATCATCAACTGGCCGCGGCGCTCGACGCGATGGCGATGGATCCCGCGCTGCCGCCGACCGACATCCTGATCGTCGGCGACCATATGCCGCCGCTTTTCGATCGCGACAGCCGCGTGCGCTTCGACGAAAGCCATGTTCCGTGGATCCTCCTGCGCAGCAAGGCGGGGCACGCCACGGGAGCGGCGCCGGCCGGCAGGACGCGGGCGCCCAGCCACACCTGATGGCGGATCGATCGGCCTGTGTGAGGACCCTAGGGCTGGAGCTGACGAACCATCACCAGCGCATCGACAAGCCCCAGCGCCGGATGATCGAAAGCCTGCGGCAAACGCCCGACGATTTCGAACCCCAGCGCCTGCCATAGCCGCACCGCCCGTTCGTTCGAACTCACCACGAAATTATACTGCATCGCGCGAAACCCGCGCTCTGTTGCAAGGTCGATCGAATGCCGGGCCATGGCCCGCGCAACCCCGCGCCCCGTCGCCGCCGCCGCTGTCATATAGCCGGCGTTGCAGACATGGGCTCCGCCGCCGGCCTGATTGGCGCGCAGATAATAGGTGCCAAGCGGGACGCCATCCTCTTCGGCGACGAACACCTCCTTGTCCGCGCCGAACCAATAGGCAAGCGCATCCGCCCGGCCCATGTCGCGGTCGAGCGCATAGGTCTCGCCCGCCCGGATCACCGGTTCGATGATCGCCCAGATGGCAGCGGCATCGTCATGATTGGCAGCCCGGATCCGCATGCCGCATCATATGCGGGCATTTGCCGCCGGTTCAACTCGCCTTTCGTGGATTCGACATTCCTTAACTACGGACAAGTATCGAACGATATCAAAGCAGGAGGGACATATGCTCGGGAAAAATCACTACAGATTGCTCGCCGCCGCTGCCGTTATCGGCGCCACGCCTCTCCTGTGGGGGGCGACCGCGGGGGACGGTATCGACGACACCTCCACCAGGCTCTCGATCACCGGCCAGGGGTTCGACAGCCAGCCTGCCGCCTCCCTTCAGATCATGGCCGGTGTCGAGGAATTCGCGCCGCGGGCATCGGACGCGGTACGCCGCAATGCCGACAATCTTGATCAGATGCGGCGTACCCTCAAACGATATGGTGTCACGGAAAAGGATTTCTCGACGTCCGCTCTGACCCTGTCGCCGACGCGAAAGCATGAGAGGGGCGAAAGTATCGAAGGCTTTCAGGTCTCGCACTCGCTGTCGATCACGTTTCGCAAGCCCGAGGACGCCGGTATGATCATCGACCGCCTTGTCGATGCAGGCGCCACCAATATTCGTGGACCGATAATGACCTGGGACGCCGATCCGGCATCGGCCGCCCGCGCCCGCAAGGCTGCCGTAACCGACGCCATGGATCGCGCGAACATATATGCCAGGACACTGGGCATGAAGATTCGCCGTATCGTGTCGATCAATGACAGTTCGGGCTATCGCGCACCCCGCCCCACGGTCATGAACGTGGCGGCGTCGTCGCCGACGCGGATCGATCCAGCCGACGACAACGTCATGGTATCGGTCGGCGTCGTGTTCGAATTGACGAAGATTTAGCTGGCGCCCAGAAACGGCGCGACGATCGCGTCGGTCACGCGCAGCGGCCGGCCGCTCGCCTTGTCGAGCAGCGCCCACACCGTGCGCGCGCGGACGTGCACTTTCCCGTCGGCTCCGACGAATTCCATGAAGCGGTCGAACTTTGCGCCCTGCGGCCTGTCGGCAACCCAGGTTCGCGCCGTCACCGTCTCGCCGGGACCAAGCGCGCGCAGATAGTCGATCTCGTGGCGCACGACGACCCAGACATAGGCGTCCTTGTGCGACTGCGGCGCGACGGTATCCCAATGCCCCGTCGCAACCTGCTGAATCCACTGGACCCACACCGCATTGTTGACGTGGCCGAGTTCGTCGATGCTCCCGGGCGTCGCGACGAAGTCGAGAGTGAATTCCCTCAAGCCAGCTCCACCGTCGTCACCATATAGCCGGCATCGCGCAGCGAGGCGACGAGGCTGTCGAGATGGTCCTTGTCGCGCGCCTCGCACTCGATGTCGGTGATCAGCCCCTTCGCGGGCAGCGTCGTGAAGATGCGCTGGTGATAGATTTCGATGATGTTGACCTGCTTCTCGTCGAACAGCTTCATCACCTTGAACAGCGCGCCGGGCCGATCCTGCAGCCGGATGCGCAGGCGCGCGATGCGGCCCGAACGCGCAAGGTCGCGCAGCAGCACGTTGGCGAGCAGCCGCGTGTCGATATTGCCGCCGGTCAGCACCAGCCCGACCTTGCGCCCCGCGAACGCTTCGGGGTGCGCGAGCATCGCCGCGAGGCCGGCCGCGCCGGCTCCCTCCACCACCGTCTTCTCGATCTGGAGCAACAGGCTGACGGCGCGTTCCAGGTGGCGTTCGGCGACAAGGACGATGTCGTCGTTCAGCGCCGCGACGATCTTGCGCGTATATTCGCCGGGTTCCTTGACCGCGATCCCCTCGGCCAGCGTGTCGCCCTCGCACGCCATGTCGACGCCGTTCAGCCGGGCATACATCGACGGATAGAGCTCGGCCTGCACGCCGACGAGGCGCATGTCGTTCTTGATCCCGCGCGCCGCGGTTCCCATGCCGGTCAACAGGCCGCCGCCGCCGATCGGCACGATCAGCGTGTCGAGTTCGGGCACATCCTCCAGCATTTCGAGCGCGACCGTCCCCTGCCCCGCCGCGATATGGGGGTGATCGAACGGATGCACGAACGTAAGCCCGCGTTCCTTTTCCAGCACCCGCGCATGGGCCGAGGCGTCGTCGAACTTTTCGCCGAACAGCACGATCTCCGCACCGTGACTCGCGGTCTGCGACACCTTCACCTGCGGCGTCGTCTTCGGCATCACGATCGTCACGGGCACGCCCAGCCGCTTGCCGTGATAGGCAAGGCCCTGCGCATGATTGCCCGCCGACGCCGCGATAACCCCGCGCGCCTTCGCTTCATCGCTGAGCAGCAGCAGCGCATTGAGCGCCCCGCGCTCCTTGTATGCCGCCGTGAATTGCAGATTCTCGAACTTCAGCCAGACCTCGGCGCCGACCAGTTCGGACAGCGTCAGCGACTTCAACGTCGGCGTCCGCACGACCGCGCCGTTAATTCGCCCGGCCGCCGCGCGCACATCGTCCAATGTGATCGCCGGAAAATCGGCGGCGGAGGTCAGGGTCAGTTGATCGGTCATAACGGCAAGCGCCCTAGCCTATCTGGCGCGCCGCGCAAACCATGGTTATGGATTGCCGCATGGACGAACAGAAATTGCGCATCAGCTTCATCGGAACCGGCGTCATGGGCGGGCCGATGGCAGGGCATCTCGTGAACGCGGGCCACGCCCTCACCGTCTATAACCGCACCCGGGCCAAGGCCGACGCCTGGGTCGCACAATATGGCGGCGCCGCGGCGGCAACACCCGCCGAAGCCGTGAAGGACGCCGACGTGGTCCTGACCTGTGTCGGCAACGACGACGATCTTGCGCAAGTCACGCTCGGCCGCGACGGCGCGTTTCGCGCGATGCGGCGGGGTGCCCTCTTCATCGACCACACGACCGTCTCTGCCCGCATCGCGCGCCAGCTCTCGGTCGAGGCCGAAGGGCTGGGCCTGCTCAGCGTCGATGCCCCCGTCTCGGGCGGCGAATCGGGCGCGCAGGCGGGCACGCTCTCGGCCATGTGCGGCGGCACGAAGGATGCCTTCGCCGCCGCCGAACCCGTCATGCGCGCCTATTCCGCCCGGATCACCCATATCGGCGGGCCCGGCGCCGGGCAGACGACCAAGATGGTGAACCAGATCGCAATCGCCGGCGTCCTGCAGGGCCTGTCCGAGGCGCTGCGCTTTGCGCAGGTGTCGAAGCTCGACACCGACAAGGTGTTCGAAGCGGTGTCGGGCGGCGCGGCGGCAAGCTGGCAGATGCTCAATCGCTGGGCAACGATGTCGAAGGACGAATTCGACTTCGGCTTTGCGGTGGACTGGATGCGCAAGGATCTCGGCCTCGCGCTCGACGAGGCGCGCACCAACGGCGCCACGCTGCCGGTCGCCAGCCTCGTCGATCAATTCTACGCCGATGTGCAGAAGGCCGGAAACGGCCGCCGCGATACCAGCTCGCTGGTGACGAGACTGCCGAAATGAAACGCCTGACCTTTGCGCTACTGGCGCTTGCGATCGCCGCCCCCGCGCATGCCGACACGCTGGTCGATAATGTCAACGGCATCACGCTCGACCAGGATGGCAAGGTCGTGCGCTTCACCGGCCTCGTCATCGATACGCAAGGCAAGGTCAAGCAGCTCCTCGACCGCAAGGACAAGCGCCCTGAACGCCCCGATTTCAAGGAAGACGGCAAGGGTCGCACCCTGATCCCCGGCCTGATCGATGCGCACGGCCATGTCATGGGGCTGGGCTTCCAGCTCATGCTGCTCGACCTGTCAGACACCGCGTCGCTGGCCGAGGCGCAGGCGGCGATCCGCAAATATGCGGCCGAAAATCCCGAAATGCCGTGGATCATCGGCTTCGGCTGGAATCAGGAAAAATGGGGGCTCGGCCGCTTTCCCACCGCCGCCGACCTCGACGCCGCCGTTCCCGACCGCGCGGTGTGGCTCGAACGTGTCGACGGTCATGCCGGCTGGGCGAATACGGCGGCGTTGAATGCCGCCAAGATCACCGCGACGACCAAGGCGCCGGAGGGCGGCCGCATCGAAATGGTCGCCGGCAAGCCGAGCGGCGTCTTCGTCGATGCCGCGATGGGCCTGATCGACAGCGCCAAGCCGAAACCGCTCGCCCGCGATCTCGACCGCGCCTTCCTGCTCGCGCAGCAGAAACTGATGGCACAGGGCATCACGAGCATCGCCGACATGGGCACCTCGATCGCCGAGTGGCAGGCGTATCGCCGCGCCGGCGACAAGAAACAGCTCGCGATCCGTATCCTCTCCTATGGCGGCGACATCGACAATATGGCGCTGATCGCCGGCTCGGAACCCACGCCCTGGCTCTATGACGACAAGCTGCGCATGGTCGGGGTCAAACTCTATCTCGACGGCGCGCTCGGGTCGCGCGGCGCCTGGCTGAAGGCGCCGTACAGCGATGCGCCGGGGCAAAAAGGCCTGCCGCTGCTCACGCCCGCGCAGCTTCGCAACAAGATGGTGCGCGCGTCGATGGACAAGTTCCAGGTCGCGATCCACGCGATCGGCGACGCCGCCAATGCCGAAGCGCTCGCGGCGATCGACGATCTCAGCCGAGACCTACCGGGCGAGCGCCGCTGGCGGATCGAACATGCGCAGATCGTCGACCCGCTCGACATCCCGAAATTCGCCGAACTGAAAGTCATCGCCTCGATGCAGCCGACGCACCAGACGTCGGACCGCACGATGGCCGAGGCGCGGCTCGGCCCCGACCGGCTGAAGGGCGCCTACGCCTGGCGCAGCATGGAAAAGGCCGGCGTCCGCCTTGCCTTCGGTTCCGACGTACCGGTCGAAAGCGCCAATCCGTTCCCCGGCATCGCCGCCGCGATTTCGCGCACCGACGCCGCGGGCCAGCCGATCGGCGGCTGGCATCCGGAGGAAACGGTAAGCCGCGAGAGCGCGCTCGACGGCTTTACGCGCACGGCGGCCTTTGCCGCCTTCGCCGAGGACCGGCTCGGGACGCTGATGCCCGGGATGCGCGCCGATTTCCTGATGCTGGATGCCGACCCGCTGCTCGCCAGTCCCGACGAGATTCGCCGGATGGCCCCGCTCGAAACCTGGATCGGCGGCTACCGCTACTACAAGAAAAGCGAGGGCGGGACGCTTGGCCGATAGCCCGTCCCGCCGCGCCGTCCTGACCGGCCTTGCCGCGCTCCCGGTCGCCGCCGCCGCGACGGCCGCCGACGGCAGGGAACGCAAATCGAAGAAACGCAAACCCGCGCGGCCAAAGGTCCAGCATGTCGATGTCGCGATCATCGGCGCAGGGGTCTTCGGCGCGTGGACCGCCTGGCACCTGCTGCGCGCTGGCAAATCAGTGCGGCTGTTCGACGCCTATGGTGCTGGTCATTGGCGCGCCTCGTCCGGCGGTGAGAGCCGCGTCATCCGCATGGGATATGGCGCGGACAGCATCTATTCGGAGATGGCGCAGGAATCGCTCGAATATTGGAAGGATCTTTCCGACACCGCCAGCCTGCCGATCTTTCACAACACCGGGGTGCTCTGGTTCGCACCACAGGGCGACACCTATACCGCGCAATCGCTCGACTGGCTCAGGGCGAACCGGGTCGATCACGATCATGGCGACGTTCACTGGCTGCAAAGAAACTGGCGCCAGATCCAGTTCTATCAGGGCGAGACGGGGATACTCGAAAAGGATTGCGGCGCGCTGATCGCCGGCCGCGGCGTGCAGGAAGTCATCGCCGACGCCCAGATCGAGGTCGAGCGCGTCGTCATGCCCGCGCCGCTGATCGCCAAGAAGATCAAGAAGCACACGCTGCCCGACGGCGGAACCGCGGACCATCTCGTCTATGCCTGCGGCCCCTGGCTCGCCGAGCTGTTCCCGCAGCAGCTCATGAACAAGATCGTCGCGACACGGCAGGAAGTCTATCATTTCGGCGCGCCGCAGGGCGACACGCGCTTCGCCCCGCCCGAACTGCCGGTCTGGGCCGACTTCAACAACGGACGCATCGTCTATGGCATTCCCGACCTCGAAGGCGCGGGGTTCAAGATCGCGATCGACGTCCACGGCCCGGTGGTGGACCCCGACACCCAGGACCGCGCGCCGACGCCGGCGGGCATTGCCGAAGCGCGCGCCTATATCGCGCAGCGCTTCCCCGGCCTCACCGACGCACCGCTGATCGGCGCGCGCGTCTGTCAGTACGAAAACAGCTCGAACGGCGACTATCTGATCGACCGGTTGCCGGGACAGGATCGCATCTGGCTCGTGGGCGGCGGGTCGGGCCACGGGTTCAAGAATGGCCCGGCCGTGGGGAAACGGGTCGCCGCGCACATCCTCGATCCCGCCTTGCCCGTCGAACCGCGCTTCAGCTACGCGACCAAGGGCGCCGTCGCGGCGCGGACGGTGTTCTGACGACGGCGAACTCATACCCTCTCCGTCATCCCGGCGAAGGCCGGGATCTCGCCGGTGCAGCAGAACGAGAGGGTGAGATCCCGGCCTTCGCCGGGATGACGATTTGGGGGTAGATAAGCATGCGCCTGACCGATTGCCATAATATCGACGATTTCCGGGCGCTCGCAAAGCGCCGCCTGCCCTGGCCGGTGTTCGACTATATCGACGGCGCCGCCGACGACGAGGTCACGCGCCGCCGCAACCGCGCCGCCTTCGACCGATGCGACCTCATTCCGCGCGTCCTCGCCGGGGTCGAGAGCGTCGACATGAAGACCACGCTCTTCGGGCGCGAGATCGCGATGCCGCTCTTTCTCGCGCCGACCGCGCTCCAGCGGCTGTTCCACTGGCAGGGCGAGCGCGCCGTCCTTCGCGCCGCCGCCGACGCGGGCACGGTCGCCGGCATTTCCAGCCTCGCGACGATCGGGCTTGCCGAAGCGGGCGCGCTGACCGATGGCCCCAAGCTGTTCCAGCTCTACGTCCACCATGACGAGGGTCTCAACAAGGCCATGCTCGACGCCGCGCGCGCGGCAAGGTTCGACGCCGTCGCGCTCACCGTCGACACGATCGTCGGCGGCAATCGCGAACGCTGCCTGCGCTCGGGCTTCACCTCGCCGCCGCGCTTCACGGCGCGCAACATGCTGAGCTACGCGATCAAGCCCGGCTGGGGCCTCAACTACGTCCTGCGCGAAAAATTCAGCCTGCCCAACCTCGCGACCCACGTCACCGAAGGGTCGAGCGTGCCCAAATCGGTCGCCGAATATTTCACCACGATGCTCGACCAGAGCCTCGACTGGAAACGCGCCGAGTCGATCCGCAAGCAATGGGGCGGCCCCTTCTGCCTCAAGGGCATCGCCGCGGTCGAGGATGCGAAGCGGGCGGTCGACATTGGCGCGACCGCGATCATGGTTTCGAACCATGGCGGGCGGCAACTCGACGGCAGCATTTCGCCTTTCGACGCGCTCGCCGAGATCGTCGACGCGGTCGGCGACCGGATCGAGGTGATCTGCGACGGCGGCATCACGCGCGGCACCCATGTGCTGAAGGCGCTGTCGGTCGGCGCGAAGGCCTGTTCGGGCGGCCGCCTCTATCTCTACGCGCTCGCCGCGGCAGGAGAAGAGGGCGTCAGCCGCGCGGTCGGCCTGCTCCGCGCCGAGATCGAACGCGGCATGAAATTGATGGGGGCCAAAACCCTCGCGGATCTCGGCCCCCACAATTTACGCTGGCGGTAAAAATCCTCCCTGCGGCGCAGCCGTGGGGAGGGGGACCACCGAAGGTGGTGGAGGGGCTGCTGCGCTGTGCAACGGCCCCTCCGTCAGCTCTTCGCGCTGCCACCTCCGCATGCCTGCGGCACAGGGAGGATTATCAGCCTAGGCCGCAACCGCCTCCTTCTTGCCCAGCCCGCCCCAGTCGATGTTGCGCGTCATGTACATCACGCCCGCCAGCGCGAAGAACATCAGCACCGATCCGATCAGCAGCGAATAGGCTTCGAGGTTGAGCAGCACATAGAGCAGCGCATAAAGCCCGATCAGCATCGCCGCGAGGAAGCGCGCGCGCTTCCAGCTCTTGAGCACCGCCGCGCTATAGAACGCAAGCAACCCGATGATCGCCGCCGATGCGAGCAGATAGGCAAAGGTGAACCCGATCACCTCGGCAAAGGCCAGCAGCAGCACGAAGAACAGCACCAGCGCGACACCGGTCAGCAGATATTCGGCCGCCGCGACCCGCGCCCCCGCGATGATGTCGAACATCAGGAAAGCGACGAAGGTAAAGCCGATGAACAGGAACCCGTATTTGATGCTGCGATCGACCTGGCTGTAGAGATCGACCGGCTCGACCAGGCTGATCGCCACCGCCTTCGCGGTGCCGCCCGAACTTTCCATGGCGCCGTTGTCGGCAGCGGGCGCCGCGACCTCGACCGCCTCGGCATAGCGCGTACCATTGGCGTAATTCGTCTGCACCGGCGGCGACAAATCGCCGGTCAGAACCTGTGCCTGTCCCAGCGCGAGGTTGGGGATCGCATAGGTCGCGGTGAAACCGCTTCCCGACACATTTCGTTTCGCGGGCAGGAAGTCGCCGCCGAAACTCGGATTCGGCCAGCTCGATTTCACCGTCCAGCGCGTATCGACACCGCGCGGGATCAGCTTGAAATCGCCAAGTCCGCGAACGCCGATCTTGTAATCGATCTTCAACGGCACCGCGCCGGTCCAGTCGACGAACGCGAAGGTCCCCGAATTGCCTGTCGAGGCCAGCCCCTTGCCGGGCAGGAGCGCGGCAGGCGTGCCGTTCACCGACAGGCTGTTCCCGTCGACCAGACCCCGCGCATCGCTGATCCCCAACCGGACTTCGGCGCGGTCGAGCATCAGCGCCTCGCGCGTCACGCCATAGCGTGCGATATCGGCGGGCAGCACGAAATCGGCGCTGCCCGAAATCTGGCTTTCATAGACCACGGTCTCATAGATCGCCTTCCGCCGCTTCTCCGGCTTGATGACGACATCGGCCTTGTTCGCCTGCGGAGAGAGGTAAAGGTTGCGGATCATGTTCACCGTCCGCGTCACGTCGCGGCCATTCTCCTGCACCGTCTGCGTTTCGGTCGCGCGATAGGGAATGACGATGACCGGCCCGCCGATCGTCTGTTGCCCGCCCCAGCCCTGCCCGATCGAGGCTTGGGCGGTTTCGGCCTGCTGCTGGCGATCCCAGAGCAGGCCATAGACCATGAGCAGCGGCACCATCAGCGCGACCGCGATCAGCACCGCGATCACCAGCTTCACGCCGGGGCTCCGTTCCCCGCTGCGCGCGGGTGGAACCGGGGGAGGAACGGAAACATTTTGGGGGGATTGAGAGGCTTGAGACATTCAGGTAGCTCCAGCTATTCAACTCATCGATGAAATTGCACGGTTCATCGATGCTCGTCAAGCCGGCTTGCGACGAAGCGCCTGCTCGCAAAAAAGGGCGGCCCGACGGGCCGCCCCTTTCGTCTTTCGATACCCGGACAAGAGGCGGCCCCGCTACGGAAACCGCCTCGCGTGCGTGTCAGAAAGCCGCGCCGAGCGAGAACACGACCGCGCCGTCGGCACCGACGCCTTCCTTGTATCCGCCGAGCTTCGGGGCATCGGTGTTCACATAGGCGACGCCCAGCGTCAGCACCTTCCAGGTGAAATCGACGCCGACCGAATAATCGATCACGTCGCCATCGAGTCCCCCCAGGAAACTGTCGCTCTTGGCATAACCGAAATGCCCCTTCAGCTTGACCGGCAGGTCGCCCAGGGGAACCCCGACATCGGAATAGAGATAGACCGCGCTCGCATCGCCCAGCGAATTCTGGCCGCCGGGCGCCCAGGCAATGCCGCCCTTGATCGATGCGGGTCCGACCGTGCCGGTCAGCGACGCATAGGGTTCGATCACCGTCGTGTTGTTGACGCCCGGATAAAGATACAATGTCGCGCCGACGTCTGCGGTCAGCCCCGGGGTCACTTCCTTCGCAAAACCGGCGAAGACGTCGATTTCGGTGCCATTGTTGAAGCCGATGCTCGACCCCCAGGTGCCGGCATAGAGGCCGCTGTCGTGGCCGATCGTGAAACCGCCCTGAATGGCGGCCTTCTCGTTGGACTGGCTGAAACCGCGGAAGCGATAGTCGCTGACGACGGTCGCGCTGCCCGTGATGGTGATGCCGTCGGTCGATTCCTCTTCGTCGGCATGGGCGGCGGTGGGAAGCGCCGAAAGCGCAAGGAGCATGCCGAGGCACGCGCGGGAGAGATTTTTCATGGACAGATCCCTTATCGGTTGATGGATCGTCCCTGCCTGCCGCCGGATTGTCAGCCTCTGTCTGGGCTGATCTGGTCCCGCGTGCGATGTCTGTCCTCCAAATTGCTGCGCCGCACAAATGAAAAATGCATGGGCGGCGTACAAAAGACGCGCGTATGCGACTTTTTCGCAACAACCGGCATCGCAGAAGGCGCATCGAGTGGAATAATATTACACGGTCGATGCTGGCGATGGTGCGAGGGGATGCCCCGGCCCCAACGAAAAGGGGGCGGCTTCCCCCCGAAAGCCGCCCCCTCGAGCGCGTGGTCGCTGACCCGCCGGTGCGATCAGAAAGCGACGCCCAGCGTAAAGACCACGGTCGGATCATAGAGTGTATCGTCGGCTTTCACGCCCGTCTTCTTGATGTCGGTGTCGATATAGGCGACCGAAAGGGTGGCCGGGCCCGCCGCGAAGGATGCCCCAATCGACCAGTCCAGGTAATTGCCATCGGGTGCCGCCACACCGAGCGAACCGTCGGTATAACCGACGCCCGCGTTCAGCGTGACCGGCGAATTGGCGATCGCATAACCCAGTCCCAGGTTCAGATAGACGCTGTCGTCGCTGCCCAGCGACTTCTGGCTCGGCGCATAGGCGACCAGGCCGGTCGCGGACACCGGACCGATGTCGTGCGAAAGCGAACCGATGAACTCGACATAGTTCGCCGGTCCGGCACCGTTGCGGTGGCCGGGATAGGTGTAATAAGTGGTGTTGAGGTCGACGGTCGTTCCGGGCGCCACTTCGGTCGAAAAGCCCGCGATCAGGTCAAGCTCGAACTTGCCGTACAGCGGGCTGTCCGGAAGGGTCGATCCCCAGCCGCTGACGTAAAAGCCGCTTTCGTGGGTCAGCGTCAGGCTGGGCTGCACCGCCACCTTTTCGTTCGACAACGATATGCCGCGGTACCGGTAATCGGAAACCAGGTCGGCGCCGCCCGAGAGCGTGAACGGGCCGCTCGCGCCCTCTTCTTCCTCGGCAAAAGCCGGCGTGGACATGGCCGAAACGGCAAGCAACAGGCCGTAGCACGCCTTGGTAGCAAACGTCATCTGGGAAGCCCCTATCTATGGAAACGCACGTCCAACCTGCTGCCGGCATTGCCGCCTCGAAAACGGGCGCCATACGGCCGACGGCGGAAAGTCGCCCAAATTTTTGCGGCGCACAAATAAAATCTGCGCAAAACGGTCATATCGGGCGCTTCCTGTGTCTTTCGCGCCACAGGGTGTGTCGCAGCGGTTGCGCTTTGCCAAGACGGTCGCAGGCGGCTAAAGAGCGGCGCACACCCCCCTTGTTTCGAGCGGATTCATGAGCGATCACAACCCCGGCCTGCGCCCCTGGCGCGATATTGCGCGGCGGACCTGCCGCCAGATCATGGTCGGCAATGTCCCCGTCGGCGGCGGCGCGCCGATCAGCGTCCAGACGATGACGAACACGCTGACCAGCGACCCGGTCGCGACGATCGACCAGATCCGCCGCTGCGAGGAAGCGGGCGCCGACCTGATCCGCGTGTCGTGCCCCGACACCGATTCCACTGCGGCGCTGGGCCAGATCGTGCGGGCGGCGCGCATCCCGATCATCGCCGATATCCATTTCCACTACAAGCGCGCGCTCGAAGCCGCCGACGCCGGGGCCGCCTGCCTGCGCATCAACCCCGGCAACATCGGCAGCAGCGAGCGGGTCGGCGAAGTGGTCCGCGCCGCCAAGGCGAACGGCTGCGCGATCCGCATCGGCGTCAACGCCGGCAGCCTCGAAAAGGATCTGCTCGAAAAATATGGAGAACCCTGTCCCGAGGCACTGGTCGAAAGCGCGCTCGATCATATCAAGCTGCTCCAGGATCATGATTTTCACGACTATAAGGTCGCGGTGAAGGCCAGCGACGTCTTCCTCGCGGTCGCCGCCTATGCGCAGCTTGCCGACGCGGTCGATTGCCCGCTCCACCTCGGCATCACCGAGGCCGGCGGCCTGATCGGCGGCACCGTCAAATCGGCGCTCGGCATCGGCAACCTCCTCTGGGCCGGGATCGGCGACACGATCCGCGTCAGCCTCTCGGCCGAACCCGAAGAGGAAGTGCGCGTCGGCTATGAAATCCTGAAGGCGCTGGGCCTGCGCACCCGCGGCGTCCGCGTCGTCTCCTGCCCCAGTTGCGCGCGCCAGGGTTTCGACGTGATCCGCACCGTCCAGGCGCTCGAAGACGCGCTTCAGCACATCAAGACCCCAATGTCGCTCTCGGTCCTCGGCTGCGTCGTCAACGGTCCGGGCGAAGCGCGCGAGACCGACATCGGCATCACCGGCGGCGGCAACGGCAAGCATATGGTCTATCTCTCTGGCGTAACCGACCACCATGTCGAGGACGCCGACATGATCGCGCATATCGTCCGGCTGGTCGAAGCCAAGGCGGCCGAGATCGACGCCGGCAGCGCGGTCAGCATGGACACGCTGCACGGCAAGGCGGCGTGACGGCCGGAACCGACATCGCCATCGATCCGCCGGCGGCGCGCAAGGCCGTCGCGACCGGCGCCGCGGCGACGGGAACCGCGGCGTTGGGTTCGGGCGCGGTTGCCGCGCTGGCGATCGGCGCCTTCGCGCTCGGTGCCTTCGCCGTCGGCGCCCTCGCGATCGGCCGCCTGCGTATCGGCAAGGCCCGCATCCGCAAGCTCCGGATCGACGAACTCGAGGTGGGGAAAATCATCCGAACTGACCGGGAGAATATATGACGGTTCTGCGTGCGCTGGGGGGTGCCATTGCCGATTATTTCCGCCTGGCGTTCAGCCTGTTTCTGGTCGGTCCCCTCGTTGTCGCCCTCGTCGTCGTGCCCGAGTTCGCCCAGCATATCGCCGAAATCCACCTCGGCATGTTCGACAGTCTCGCGGCGGCGAAAATCGCGGGGCAGGATCCGCTGCGCTGGGCGTTCGGCTATGCCAAGATCGCCGGGCTGGTCCTCGCCTTCATCGCGTCGGCCCGCTTCTGGTGGTGCCGCAAGCATGGCGGACGCTGGTACGATCCGCGCCAATTCGCCTGGGGCCGGTTGCTGCTCGGCTTCGCGCTGTTCATGGCGATCGGATCGGTTGGCGAGCTTGTCCCGCTGTTCACCGGGACCAAGGCGCCGATCGCCGTCCCGATCGTCGCCAGCCTGCTGTCCCTGCCCTTCCTGTTCGTGATGCTCGCCGGCCTGTTCGGCGACCGCGCGACGCCGCTCAAGGCGCTGATCCTGCAAAGCTGGCCCTGGCTTCTGCTACTCGCGCTTCTACTCCCGCTCGGCTTCGCGCCGCTGTCGTGGCTCCACGGCATGAACCACCGATGGGCGCTCGGTATGCCCGACATCGCGGTCTGGGCGCTGATGATGTTCGACGCGCTGGTCGTCGGTCTCATGGCCTCGTCGGTCGGCGCGGCGATGTTCGTCGCCTATGACCGTTTTCACGGAAGGACGCCCCGATGATCGCCGCAAAACCCGATGCCCTCGATCGCCTCGTCCAGCTTCTCCTGTTCCTTGCCGCCGTCACCACCGTCGCCAACGGCGTCTTCATGCTGGCAAAGCCGCTCGACTGGTACGTGTTCGTGCCTACCGTGGTCACCACCGGCCCGCCCAACGCCCATTTCATCCGCGACATCGGGCTTGCCTACATCGGGTCGGGACTGATCCTTCTCTACGCGGCCGCCAACCCTGCCGCCCGCTGGCGCGCCGCGGTCGTCGGCGGCCTGTGGCTCACCTTCCACGGCCTGCTCCACATCTATGAGGTCGCCGCCGGCATCTGCGGGCCCGCGACCTTCTGGGCCGACGCGCCCGCCGTCATCGGCCAACCGGCGCTCGTCATCGCCGCGCTGGCGATATTGAGGGTGCGAAAGCGGGTTTGACAGCCGCGGCGGTGCGCGACAGGAGGTGGATATGACCGTCTCGATCCGCCCCGCCACGCCCGCCGACCTGCCCCTGATCACGCAGTTCATCCGCGACCTCGCCGACTATGAAAAGCTCGCCGATGAGGTGCGCTTCGACGAGGCAAAGCTCGCCGCCAACCTGTTCGGCCCGCGTCCCTATGCGGAGGTGGTGATCGGGGAGATCGACGGCGCGGCGCAGGGCTTCGCGCTCTTCTTCCACAATTTCTCGACGTTCGAGGGGCGCCCCGGCATCTACCTTGAGGATCTGTTCGTCCGGCCCGAAGCGCGCGGCTCGGGTCTCGGCAAGGCGCTGCTGGCCCATCTCGCCCGGTTGTGTGTCGAACGCGACTGCGCGCGCCTCGAATGGTGGGTACTCGACTGGAACACCCCGTCGATCGGCTTTTACCAGAGCCTCGGCGCGAAGTTGATGGACGAATGGACCGTCATGCGCGTCGACGGGGCGGCGCTGGACAGGCTGGCTGCCAGCGCCGCCTGATCCGCGCTATTTCGGTTTGCGAAAGCGCAGGACGAACTGGTCGGTCTTCCCGCGGATCGACGGGTCGAACACCGGCTTGGTCCGGTCGTCGCCGGCATTGGCGAGGTCCTTGCTTTCCGAATCAAAGACAAAGCCCGCTTGCAGCACTTCCGCTTTCACCGCTTCGGCGTCTGCGCGATGCAGCGTATCGACATCCCGAAAGCCGGTGCCGGCAGCCGCGCTATGGTCCAGCACGATGTAATAGCCGCCGGGCTTGAGCGCGGCAAAAGCCGCCTTGTTCACGGCGGCCGCGGCGCCCTCCGGCGCCTTTGCGCCTTTAAGGTCGTGATAATTGCGCGACGTCCAGACGACATTCGCCGAACCGGCCGGCACGATCTCGGTGAACGGGCCAACGTGCACGCGGACATTCCGATGGCCCGGCTCGCGGCTCAGCGCGTTCAGATCCTCCGAATCCTTGAGGGTCGCGGCAAACACTTTGCCGCTCGGTCCCACCGCGTTCGAAAAGACCCGCGTGAAATAGCCCGCCCCCGGCAGGATCTCGACGACCGTCTGCCCCCGCTTGATGCCGGCGAACCGCATCATCAGTCCGGGTTTGCGCAGACCATCCTGCTCGATATCGCTCGCGGGACGATTGGGTTGCGACGATGTCGCGGCTCCCGCCACTCCGGTGACAGAGGGGATCGTCGCAACGGCGGCGAACATGATGCCGCAGGCCGCCAGAAGAGCGGGACCGCGGCGGAACGATGGCGATATCGGCATGAAAACCTCCCTTGGTTTACTTGAACATTGGCTAGACGCACGCAGCGCGGCGATTGGATGCATCGCGATGCCTAAGCGCGTTTCATCGCCCCATGCTGTGTTATTCGACCAACACACATGAAATGCCGACCGGCGGACGGACGGCAAGTCGATGCGAAACCCGCGGTCAGGGCGTCGAAGGCGGCTGCACCCGCGGCTTCCGCCGCTCCATTGGCCAGCGCGGCATGTGCGCGTCCGACAGCGCCTTCGCTTCGGCCGCTGTCACGCCGAGATCGGTCAGCACGCGGATCAGGGCCTCGGCCGGAGGCACCGCGATATCGGGCTGGACGCCCGCGCCTTCCCAATCCTTGCCCGTCGCGGGGTCATAGGTCCGCCCCACGGGTATGAACGCGGCATAGCCGCCGCCCAGATCTTCGCCGCGCCCGAAGTGGTTGGCACCGGCGGTCGGCGCGCCGACCAGTGTGCCGCGCCCCGTGTGCTTCATCGCCAGCGCGAAATGCTCGGCCGCCGACGCGCTGGCGCCCGAGGTCAGCACATAGACTTTCGCTTGTTTGAGTCGCGCGTCGCCATTGGGCGTCGCCCAATGTTCGCGCGTCACCATGCCCGCCTCGCCCTTCACGAGCCGCATCGAGGCGATGCCGTCGATCGGCGAACCGCCCTCGGCATCAACCGACGCCCGCGTCGCCATGGTGACGAGCCGCGTCGGCTTGGCGAACAGCCAAGGAAAGATCGCGTCCATCTGGGCCAGCCCGCCGCCATTATGGGTGCGAACGTCAAAGATGATCGCCTTCGCATCGGCGTGATCGGCCATGAATTTCGCCGCTTCGGCGGTCACCGCCGGATCGTCCGGAAAGACATTGAACCGTACGAAGGCGATACCCGGTGCGATCCAGCCCGCCTGCTCGACCGGCTCCTTTCGCGCACGCGCCGCGGGCGGCGGCGTCGCGGGGGTCGCGGACCCGGCGGCGGGAACCGCGGCGTCGGGAACGCGCAGCCGCAAATGGCCGTCGGCCGCGATGGCGCGGACATCGGCGTCGATCGCGGCGCCCAGCGCTTCCCCGCTAAGCGCGCGGTACCGTCCGGCCCGGATGCCTGCGCGCAGCGCCTCGGCATAGCGTTTGCCGGTTTCGGGATACACATAATCGCGGTCCAGCAGGACGGCATAGGCCTCGGCGACGACATCGCCGCTCGCCTCGTCGGCGGCATAGGCGGGGGACGGTATGAACAGGGGGACAGCCATCGTCGCGGCAGCGAGCAACAGGCCGGGCAAAAGGCGCGAAGAACGAATCATCATCAGCTCCAATCCAACCCCGGATCGGACAAGGTGTATCAGGATAACAATACGGATCAACTACAAATGTAGTCGATCAGGGTCCCGGTCGCCGGTTCGCCAGCGCCACCAACAGGCCCCCTGCCAGCGCGATGATCGCTCCGTACAGGACCCAGTCGCGGTTCCCCACCATGAAGCTGTCGGACGGCCAACGGACGACGCCCAGCCCCTGCAACAGGAACAGGCTCCCCATCATCGCCGCGACGATGCCGACGATGGCCGCAATCCCTTTCAGCGCTCCCATGACTGCCTCCTTACGTACGCTGCAGCCCTATCAACGGGCGAAGCCAGCCGATGTTGCGCCCGATCCAATAGAAAAGCCAGCATCCGGCAACGGTCGTGGCGACAAGGGTCAGGAACGAGGGGAGCGCCGCGACGCTGGCCTGGCGCAGATACCAGCCGACGACGACGATGATCGTCTGGTGGATGATATAAAAGGGAAATACCGCCTCGGCCAGCGTCGCGCGCCAACGATGGTCGCGGTTCCAATAGGCGTCGGCGAAAGCGACCAGCACGATGATCGTCGTCCAGCCGTGCAGCAGCCGGGCGATGTCGAAGGCTTCCCACACACCCGGCGGCGACGGGGTGTTGCCGGGCCACATATATTCGGCCCAGGTGATGAAACCGAATGCGACGATCCCGATCGTCAGCGCGATGCGCCAGCAACGCGCGACCGCCGCGAACAGGGCGGGCCGGACACGCAGCAGCCAGCCGACCGCAAAGGGGATCAGATAATGGGCGTGCGTCGGCCAATCGTCGACCAGCGCATGCGTTTCATGCTCGCCCGGAACCAGGGCAAAGATCAGCAACCAGCCGATCAGCGGGATGGCAAGCATGCCGAGCCCCGCCAGCCAGCGCGCCGCGCCATCGGCGACCATCGCCCGCGTCCGCTCCGGAACCCACGCCAGCACCGCCGCCGCGAGCAGCGTGTAAACCCACAGATAGACGACGAACCACAGATGTTGCCAGGTCGGCAGCACGATCCCGTCCAGCGCGCCGAAGCGGAAATAATCGTGCAGCCAGAAATGCCCGAACCCGGCGGTATAGCCGTGCTGGCCCGTCAGATCGATCCACGGCTGCGGCGGGATGATGACGATGATACCGAACACCAGCGGGATCAGCAGTCGGGCGCTGCGCGAACGAACGAAACGCCCCGCGCTGCCCAGCTTCGCGAACAGCGCGGCGCTGGCATAGCCCGACACGAGGAACAGCAACGGCAGCCGCCAGCTGTTCAGCGCCCGCATCGGGATCGCCACCCATTCAAGCGGCTCCGCAATCTTCACATGCCAGCCCCACGGCACGAAATACATGCCGATATGATACAGGATCAGCAGCGCGAACGCGCCGATCCGCAGCCAGTCCATGCCCAGATGGCGCTGCGAGGTCATGCCTGTGCTCATCCCGCTCCCTCGTCATCCCGGACCTGAACCGGGATCCATGCACCGTCGCGCAACAAGGGGCGAACTATTTCAGCGTCCGCCACGCCAGCTCCGCAAATTCGCAAAGCAGCGGCCGCGTGTCGCGCGGGTCGATGATATCCTCGACCCCGAATTTCTCGGCCGTGCGAAATGGCGAGCGCACGCGGTTCAATCGCGCGCGGATTGCCTCCAGATGCGCCGCCGGATCCTCGGCCGCCTCCAGCTCGCTCTTGTACGCCACCTCGACCCCGCCCTCGATCGGCAGGCTGCCCCAGTCGCCCGACGGCCAGGCAAAACGATACTGGAACCGTTCGGCGTTGCTCATCGCGCTGCCCGCGATGCCATAGGCGCGGCGCACGACCACCGACGCCAGCGGCACGGTCGCGCGGTAGATTGCGTTCATCGCCTGCACGCCATAGCGGATCGTCCCCGTCCGCTCGGCCTCGCCGCCGATCATGAAGCCCGGATTGTCGACCAGATGGACGATCGGCAGGCGGAACTGGTCCGCCATCTTCACAAAGCGCTCGGCCTTCTCGCTCGTCTTGGCATCCCATGATCCGCCGAGGTACGATGGATCGCTCGCCAGCACCGCGACCGGATAGCCGTCGAGACGCGCGAAGGCGGTGATCACCGCGCGTCCCCAGCGCGCGCCCATCTCGAAAAAGCTGCCCTGATCGAAGACCGCATTGGCGATACGCCGCATCGAATAGACCTGCTTCGCCTCGCGCGGCACGACCGACAGCAAAGCCTCCTCGCGCCGGTCGACCGGATCGCTGCACTCTATGCGCTGCGCCCGGTCATGGATCGACGACGGCAGATAGGACAGGAAACGCCGCGCCGCGGCAAAGGCGTCGGCCTCGCTCGCCACTTCGTCATCGACGACGCCGTTGCGCGTATGGACATCGCTGCCGCCCAGCTCCTCGCGGTCGAGCGTGTCGCCGATCGCCGCGGCAACCGCCGGACCTGCCGCGAAAAGCTGCGACAGGCCGCGCACCATCACGCTGTAGTGGCTCGCAACGACCCGCGCCGCGCCCAGCCCGGCGGTCGGCCCCAATGCGAGCGCCACCACCGGCACGGTGTCGAGGTTGGCGATGATCTGGTCCCAGCCGGGAACATGCGGGATATAGGTATATCCCATATCCTCCAGCGTCTTCACCGACCCGCCGCCGCCGGTGCCGTCGATCATGCGGATCAGCGGCAGGCGATATTCATGCGCCATCGCCTCGCACTGGACGAACTTGCGATGCAGCGCCGCATCGGCCGCGCCGCCGCGCACGGTAAAATCGTCGGCGGACGCAACCACCGGCCGGCCGTCGATGTCGGCGCGGCCGAAAATGAAATTCGACGCCGCCAGATTTTCAAGTTCGCCGTCGGGGCCATAGGTCCCGCGTCCCGCGATCTTGCCGATCTCGCGAAAGCTACCCGCATCGACGATTCCCGCGAGCCGCGCCCGCGCATCCATCTTGCCGCGTCCATGCTGGCGCGCGACCTTTTCCTCGCCGCCCATTTTCTCGGCCATCTGGCGCCGCGCGGCGAGTTCACCGACTTCCTTTTTCCAGCTCATGTCGCCCGTGCTAACTGACGTTGACGGAAACGTCATGCAAAACCTATCGTTGCGCCATGATCCGGAAAATCACCCTCGCTGTCGCCGCCTCGTGCCTCTCGCTTTCCCCCGCGCTCGCCTTCGCGCCGCGCGAGATGCCGGGGGTCGCCGATCCCTACAGGACCGACGCCTTCGATCCCGCCGCCGACCCGATGGCGGCGATCGACGCGGCGCTCGCGGCGGCAGGGCGATCGGGCAAGCGCGTCCTGCTGGTGATGGGAACGAACGGCTGCCACGACAGCGCGTGGTTCGCGAACCTGATCGCGACCGAACGGTTCGCGCCGGTGCGTGCGCGCTACGAGGTCGTCTATGCCGACATCGGCATGCCGCAGACCGCAGGCCGGGGAAAACATCCCGAGGTCGCAAAGCGCTTCGGCTTCAGGATCAAGGGCACGCCGACCGTCGCGATCCTCGATTCCAGCGGCCATGTCCTCAACCGCAGGGCCGCACCGAAGTGGCGCAATGCGGCAAGCCGCAGCGACGATGAAACCTATGCCGAATTGATGAAATAGGGAGAGGGAGAAAGATGGCCGAAATGAACCTTGCGGGCCGAACCGCACTCGTCACGGGCGCCTCGCGCGGGATCGGCCGCGGCATCGCGATCGGCCTCGCCGAAGCGGGCGCCGACGTGACGGTGAACTACACCCGCGGCGAAGACGCCGCCGCCGAAACCGTCGCGGCGATCCGCGCACTGGGCCGCAAGGCCAAAGCCTATCAGGCCTCGGTCGCCGACGAAGCCGCGTGCGCCGCGATGGTCGCCGCGGTCGAAGCCGACTTCGGCCCGATGTCGATCCTCGTCAACAACGCCGGCATCGCCAGCCGGGGCAAGGCGGTCATCGACACCGACGCGGCCGAGGTCGAAAAGCTGCTCGCCGTCCATGCGGTCGGCCCGCACCGGCTCAGCCGTCTCGCGCTTCCCCAGCTCCGCCAGCATGCGCGCAGCGACATCATCGTCATCTCCAGCATCGCGACGCTGCACCACACCGCCAACGGCGCGCCCTACACGATGGCGAAGGCAGCGGGCGAAGCGATGGCCTATGCGCTGGCGAAGGAAGAACTGGCGAACGGCGTCCGCGTCAACGTCGTCGCCCCCGCACTGACCGTCAGCGACATGGGCGAACGCCTGTCGCGCGCCATCACCGGACAGGATGATATCCAGCATCTGGCCGCGAAAATGCCCTTCGGCCGAGTCGCCGTCCCCGCCGACGTCGCCGCGGCGGTGCTCTGGTTCGTCAGCGACGCGAACCCCTATTGCTCGGGGCAAAAGCTCAACATCGACGGCGCGGGACAGGCCACGTTTCGATGAGACGGATCCTTCTCGCGGCGTCCGTCGCCATCTCGCTCGCTGGCTGCGCAGCCGCACAATCGAAAGAGGCGCGCCCTGCGGCCGACAAACCGGCGCCCGATGCGCCGATGTTCGAACCGACCGAAATCGAAAGCCACGGGTCCGTGACGGTGGGGGGTGTCGCAATCCCTTATCGCGCGATAGCGGGCACGCTTGTCGTCCATCCGATCGGATGGAACGATACGGTGCCGATCGAACGCAAGCGCGACAAGGATGCCGTCGAAGACGTCCCGAACTCCGAAGCGTCGATGTTCTACACTGCCTATTTCAAGGAAGGCGCGTCCGCAGAAACCCGACCGATTACCTTCCTTTTCAATGGCGGCCCTGGCTCACCGACGCTGTGGCTGCACATGGGCGCCTATGGTCCGGTACGCGTCGAAACGCCCGATCGCGAGCATGGCAGCGCTCCTTACCGCACCGTCGCCAACGACCAGAGCCTGCTCGATGTCTCCGATCTCGTCTTCGTCGATGCGCCCGGAACCGGCTTCAGCCGCGTCGCCGGGAAGGACAAGGACAAGGCATGGTTCGGGGTCGATCAGGATATCCACGCCTTCACCATCTTCGTCCGCGATTTCCTGTCGAAATACGGCCGCTGGAAATCGCCCAAATATCTCTACGGCGAAAGCTACGGGACGATGCGCGCAGCGGGAATGACGCTCGCGCTGCAGAACCAGGACATCGATCTCAATGGCGTCATCCTGCTCTCTGACATATTGAATTGGGACTTGTTGCCCGACGATCCGCAGATCAATCCGGGGGTCGATCTTCCCTACGTCGTCACGCTTCCCACCTATGCGGCGACCGCCTGGTACCATAAGCGCGCCGGCGCAGGCCGTGATCTTTCGTCCTGGCTTGCCGAAACCGAAGCGTTCGCCACGACGGAGTATGCACTGGCGCTGATGAAAGGGAATGATCTTCCCGACGCCGAGCGACAGGCGATCGCGATGCGACTCCACTCCTACACCGGGCTTTCGGTCGAGTATCTGCTGAAAACCAACCTTCGCATCGAATATGGGGCACTGCAAAAGGAACTGCTCGCGGACAAGGGACTGACGACGGGAACACTCGACACACGCTTTACCGGTGCAACGCTCGACCCGCTGAGCAAGGTCGCGTCGAACGACCCACAGAGCTCGGCGATCGCGGCGGCCTATATCGCCGGGCTCAATGATTACGTCCGCGGCACACTCGGTTATGGCGCGGGCCGGCATTATGAAGCCGGGCTCGATGTCTATTCCAGCTGGGACTATAGGCACCGCCCGCCCGGCGCCGATCGAGCGCTGATCGCGCTGCCGAATGTGCTGCCCGATCTCGCGGTCGCGATGAAGCAGAATCCGAAGATGAAACTGCTCGTCACCGGCGGCTACTACGACGTCTCTACGCCGTATTTCGCAGGCCGCTACGAGCTCCGGCACCTCCCCGTGCCCAAGGACTTGCAGGCAAATATAGCGTATAAATATTACGCCGCCGGCCACATGGTCTACGTGAAACCCGAACTGCTGGCCGAAATGCGAAACGACGCCGCAGACTTCATCCGCCGGACCGACGGGATCGACTAGCGCCCGTCGGTGCAATCTCGGCTACAGCCCCACCATGCGCCCCGATTCGCCTTCTCCCGTCATTCCCTTCCTCGTCGCTTGCGCGGGCATCGCGACCTTCTCGACGATGGATGTGCTGATGAAGGGGCTGTCGATCGACATCGGCGCCTATAACGCGGTGCTGTGGCGCACCGGCGCGGGCGCCCTCGTCAGCGGGCTCGCCTATCTTGCCATGCGTCCCACAATGCCCGACCGGCCGACGATGCGCATTCACGCCTGGCGCGCGCTGTTCGTGGCGGGGATGGCGATCACCTTCTTCTGGGCGCTGGCGCGGCTACCGATGGCCGAAGCGATCGCGCTCGCCTTCGTCGCCCCGTTGATGACGCTGTACATGGCCGCGATCTTTCTCGGCGAGACGATCGGCCGGCGCTCGATCGCGGCGTCGGCACTGGGCCTCGTCGGCGTCATCGTCATCGTCGCGGGCAAGCTCGGCCGCGGCGACTATGCGCCCGAGGCGCTGTGGGCGGTGGGCGCAGTGTTCTTTTCCGCGATGCTCTACGCCTATAACCTCATCCTCGCCCGGCGGCAGGCCAAGATGGCGGGGCCGATGGAAATCGCCTTCTTCCAGAACCTTTTCGTGACGCTGTTCCTGGCCATCGGCGCACCGTGGTTTCTGGCCGTCCCCGGCATGCACCTCGCGCCTGAAATCGCGGGCGCCGCGATCCTCGCAACGCTGTCGCTGCTGCTGCTGAGCTGGGCCTATGCCCGTGCCGAGGCGCAGATCCTCGCAACGACCGAATATACGGGCTTCCTGTGGGCGATGCTTTTCGGCTGGATCTTCTACAACGAACCGGTCACCTGGCCGACGATCGCCGGCGCGCTGCTCATCGTCGCAGCGTGCCTGATCGTCGCCCGCAAGACGCCGCACGGCGACCCGGTGGAGCCGGCAGCGGCTTAACGCGAACCCGTGTCAGACCGCGGCGCGCGCCAGACGATCGTTGATCGCGGCGCCCAGCCCTTCGGCTGGAATCGCCGCAACCGCGATCTTCGCTTTTGCGCTCGCCGCGCCGGCGTGCAGCGCATCGAACAGCCGCGCCGCCGCCGCGACCGGGTCGCCCTCGGCGCTGAGTTGATAATCGCCTGCAAGCCCGCCGAACCCGATACCGAACTCGTCGGCCCCGAACGCGGTGGCGTTCAACCGCACCGGCTTGCCCGGCGCATAATGGCTCGCGAGCATTCCCGGCGCGACAACGCCCGCTTCCTTCCGCCCGGTCACGTCCAGCCCCGACGCTTCATGCAGCCGCGCGGCCGTCACCGGGCCCGGCCGCAAAATCTCGATCCCGCCGTCCGTCACCCGCACAATGGTCGATTCGACTCCCGCGCCCGTCGGTCCGTCATCGATCACCATCGCGATCCGCCCGTCGAGGCTGACCAGCACATGCTCGCCCCGCGTCGGGCTGATGCGGCCGCTGGCGTTGGCGCTCGGTGCGGCCAATGGCGCGCCCGTCGCCGCGAGCAAGGCGCGCATCGCGCGGTGGGCCGGCACGCGAAGCGCAATGGTGTCCAGCCCCGCGGTGGCGATGCTCGAAACCGGGCAATCGGCGGTGCGCGGCACGACGATCGTCAGCGGCCCCGGCCAGAATGTCGCGGCAAGCCTGCGCGCGGTGAGGTCGAACACGCCCAGCTTTTCCGCCGCGTCGAGGTCGGCGACATGGACGATCAACGGGTTGAAATCGGGCCGTCCCTTGGCGGCATAGATGCGTGCCACCGCCGCGGCATCGCGCGCATCGGCGGCAAGGCCATAGACCGTCTCGGTCGGCACCGCGACCGGCCGTCCGCGCAGGACGCAGGCGGCGGCCTGCGCGATCGCGTCGGCGCCATAAGCAAGGATTTCGGTCCTGAAAGACTCGTTCGATTGACCGTCGATCATGCCGCGCTATAGCGCCGCCTGCAACGGAATCATCAGGAAAGTGGCACCCGCATGACCTACACGCCGCCCACCACCGAGCAGCTTTTCGTCCTCGATCATATCGCCCGCATCGACGCGATGGCCACCCACGACAAATATGCCGCCGCCAGTCCCGACATGGTCGAGGCGATCGTCACCGGCATCGGCGACTTCGCGGCAGAGGTCTATGCCCCGCTCAACCGCGTCGGCGACGTCCAGAACCCGAAGTGGGACGACGGCAAGGTCACCATGCCCCCGGGTTTCAAGGAAGCGTACGGCCAGTTCGTCGAGGCGGGCTGGGGCAGCCTCGATGGCCCCGGCGAATATGGCGGCCAGGACCTGCCCTTCACGCTCGCGACCGTGGTGATCGAGGCGCTGGGCACCGCCGACATGGGCTTCACCCTGTGCAGCATCCTGACCCCCGGCGCGATCCACGCGCTGATGGCCTATGGCACCGAAGAGCAGCGCCAGACCTGGCTGCCCAAACTCGTCACCGGCGCCTGGAACGGCACGATGAACCTGACCGAGCCCGCTGCGGGCAGCGACGTCGGCGCGCTCCGCTCGACCGCCGAAAAGGTGACCGAGGGACCGAACGCGGGCCTCTACAAGGTCAGGGGACAAAAGATCTTCATCACCTTTGGCGAACATGACCTGACCGACAATATCGTCCACCTCGTTCTCGCCCGCACGCCGGGCGCGCCGGAGGGTACGCGCGGCATCTCGCTGTTCCTCGTTCCCAAATACCGCCTCGACGCCGACGGCAATCCGACGATTTCCAATGGCGTCCGCTGCGCCTCGATCGAGCACAAGCTCGGCATTCACGGATCGCCCACCGCCGTCATGATCTATGGCGAGGACGAGGATTGCCTGGGAGAGATCGTCGGAGACGAGATGGGCGGCATGAAGGCGATGTTCGTGATGATGAACAACGCCCGGCTGATGGTGGGGTGCCAGGGGGTCCAGATCGCCGAGCGCGCGACCCAGCAGGCACAGCGTTTCGCCGCGGAGCGAGTCCAGTCGTCGCTCGCGGGCAGCGCCGACCGCACGCCCGTCACCATCGACCAGCATCCCGACGTCCGCCGCATGCTGTGGCGGATGCGCGCGCAGACCGAGGCGGCGCGCGCGCTCATCTATTACGCATCGGCGCAGACCGATTTCGGCAAACTCGGCGACGAAGCCGCCGCGCTGCGCGCCGAGGTGCTGATCCCGCTGGCCAAGGCGCACGCCACCGACATCGGCTGCGAGGTCGCAAGCCTCGGCGTACAGGTCCATGGCGGCATGGGTTTCATCGAGGAAACCGGGGCGGCACAGCATTATCGCGATGCGCGCATCGCCCCGATCTACGAAGGCACCAACGGCATCCAGGCGGCCGATCTCGTTGGCCGCAAGCTCGGGATGGCGGGCGGCGACGGCGTGCGCGGCCTGATCGACGACATCGAACGCAGTGCGGGCAATTTTCCGGCCCTCGTCCAGCTCGTCGAGGCGTGCCGTCATGTAACCGACTGGCTTGAACAGGCGAACACGCCCGACCGGCTGGCGGGCAGCTATCCCTATCTCACCATGCTTTCGACCGCGACATGCGGCTGGCTGATGGCGATCCAGCATCAGGCCGCGAAGGCGGGGATCGAAGCGGGCGAAGGCGATCGTGCGTTCCTCGAGGCGAAGCTGGTCTCGACGCGCTTCTATCTGGACCAGATCGTCCCTGCCGCGACCGGTCTCGCGGCATCCGCGCTGGCAGGCGACGCAGCGCTCGCGCCAATCCCGAAGATCGCCTGAACCCCACGGAAACCCTACCGTCCCCACCCGCGCGGGTCGGTAGGATTCCGTTCATGATTAACGCGATGATAACCAAATTCGCATAGTGCCGGCGGCTCATCGTCGGAGACCTGTGCGTGCCGCTTGAAATGAATCGGATGATCATCAGCTGGCGCAGCTTTGCGATCACGCTGCTTATCAGCCTGCTTGTCGGCATCTCGTCCGCCGGCGAGGTGGTCGACCGACTGATCGACGTCGGTGCCGGCCGCATGGCATCTCGACCCGTTTCTGGCGAGACCGTGGTTCTAGCACTAGACGACCGCACCATAACCGCGTCCCCCAACCGCGACTTTACGATGACGCAATATGCAAATGTAGTCGACGCCGCCAATCGCGCGGGGGCGAAGCGGTTGTTGATCGATTTCTACTTCGACCGCCGCGAACAGGATCGCGACTTCATCAATTTCGTTTCAGCGGTCCGCCGGATGGGTGATCGCATCGTCCTTGCGGTGCCGACACGAGCGGTATCAGGCACGGGGGAAAGCACAACGATCTTTCCCAGTGCGAAATTCGGACCAGACACGCCGATTGCAAGTATCGCACTAGACACCGAGTTCTGGCAGGTCTGGAGCATGCCGATCACTTATGTCGCCGGCGGTCGGCCCTTGCCGAGCTTCGCATCGGTAATTGCTGGAAAATACAGTAAAGAGCCCGCGACTTTTCGGCTCGACCTCTCCTATGACACCTCGACGATTTCGGTCTACAGCACGATGGACCTGTTGTCGGGTAAAATTGGCACACGCGAGCTTGGCGGCAGGAACGTGATCTTCGCGCCGACCGCGCCGAATTTCCAGGATACTTTCTATCTGCCCGGTCATGATCGCCTGCCGGGCGGGTATATTCACGTAATTGCCGCAGAGACCCTGACGCGCGGAAATCCGGTGGATGTCGGTTGGCTTCCGGGTTTGTTCATTGCCGTAGCGCCCTTGGCGGCAGTCCTGTTGTCGCGATTTCAACGTGCCTTTCTGCCGACCGCAATCGGGACGGCGATACTACTGATCGTTAGCAAGGTCATGCTTGCCTTGACGCTGGTCACCAGTTGGATCGGAGCAGGTCTATTTTTCATCGCCGTGATCACCGCAATGGTGTCACGCAAGCGTCGCCGTGCTTCTGCGCAACGTGAAAATCCCGTATCGGGTCTGCCTACGTTCGAGGCGATGCGCACCCAGCCACCCTTTGGCAGCGCGACAATCATCGCCGCAAAGCTCGTCAATTTCGAAGATCTCGCCGCCTTCCTCCCCGGCGAAGGCAGCAAGCAGATGGTCGATCAGGTCGCGCGACGCCTCGCGCTCGCCTGCCACGGGACCCAGCTCCACCACGACCTCGACGGCACCTTCGCCTGGCTTGTCCCCTATTATCAGCACAGCCAGATCGAAACGCAGCTTGCGGGCCTCGCCGCGCTGTTCAACGCCCCGCTGACGATCGGCGAGCAGCGGATCGACGTCGCGATCGCCTTCGGCGTCAATGACGAGTTCGAGGGATCGAATGCGCAGCGGCTTGCCGCCGCGCTGGTCGCGGCCGAAAAGTCGATCCGCAGCCGCGCGCTATGGACCAAATATGCGCCGCGCGAAAAGGAAGACGCCGGCTGGCAGCTCTCCTTCCACTCGCAGCTCGAGGACGCGCTCACCGGCGGCGATATATGGGTCGCGTTCCAGCCGCAGTATCATATCGCCACGCGCCAGCTTATCGGTGCCGAGGCGCTGGTACGCTGGACGCACCCGACGCGCGGCCCGATCCCTCCCGACGAATTCATCGTCCAGGCCGAAAAGAGCCAGGACATCTATCGCCTCACCCTGTTCGTGATGGATCAGGCGATCCGCTCGGCGGCGCAGCTCCATGCGCAGGGACATGACATCCATATGTCGGTGAACCTGTCGGCGACCCTGCTCGACCACAGCGATCTCGTCGGAACGATCCGCGTGATGCTGACCGCGCACCATCTGCGTCCCGAACTGCTCACGATCGAGATCACCGAAACCGCGCAGATCGAAAACAGCCGACAGGCGCGCCAGACGCTCGCCCAGCTTCGCCGCGCGGGGATCCGCCTGTCGATCGACGATTATGGCACCGGCCAGTCGAACCTCGAATATCTGACCGAGATCGAGGCCGACGAGATCAAGATCGACAAGCGGTTCGTGATGACGATGCGCGATTCGCAGCGGAACCTGGAGGTCGTCAAATCGACGATCGACCTTGCCCATCGCCTGGGTGCCGTCGCGGTCGCCGAAGGCATTGAAGACGCGCCGACTTTGGCGCTTCTCGAACAATTGGGCTGCGACGTGGGGCAAGGATATCTGCTTGGAAAGCCGCAGCTATTTTCAGACCTCCTGAACAGCCTCGGCGACACCCCCCACAGCCGCTCCGCATAACCACCAAACTGGCGCCAATCCTTATAGTTAAGACTCGCTTTACCATATCGATTAAGGTATATGCTGCGTTAACTGTCCTGCGTAGACAGTTCCAACAGGAGATCTGACATGGGTTGGTTCTGGAGATGGCTGGGCGGTGCGGACACTGATAGTGCCGGCGGCCGCGCCTAAGTCGAAAAAGAATTAGGAAGAGGGCTCCGGATATTCCGGGGCCTTTTTTCTTTGCCCTTCGACGGCATCGATCCGGGACCCTCGCGCCGACAATTTTCGTCAGCCGCCGCCGCGCCGCGCAAAGCCGGCGGAAATGCGCGCAATCCTCCGATGACGCCCTCGTCCCGCGCGACGAGACGAATCAAAATATCGACGAACCGAGTCCCTAATCTGTCATTTACCGTCTTGCATCGCGGCGCCGACGTGGCACTATGGATGGTGGGTAGACTATGGGGGCACCCCAAGAATTAGTGTTTGGCCAGGAATGGCGGATTTCCGTCGCCCACAGCATATGGGCACGGGAAAGCGCTTCGTGCGGCCAAAAATATGTGCCCCCGCGGTCGGTTTAGATGCTAAGACCGGGGTCTCGCCCCGAGTCGAACAAGACGGGAACATTTGCGCTGCGGCGCAAGAGCAATCGGGGGCGGATTAAATGGATTTTCGTGAGACGGAACGGGTGGAGACGAACGACGTGGCGACGGTGGAACTGACGAAAACAGAGGCTCCGGCCGCTCCCGAATCGACGGGAGAGGCGAAGGGGGATTCGTCCGCGAAGCTGAATGATTCGGGCGATGCGAAAGTTCATGCGCGCCGATTCGACATCGTCGTCGATCGCAGCCGCGATTCGCTGCTCACCGACTTCGGCAAGGAAACGCTGGAGGACCGCTACCTCCTCCCCGGCGAATCCTATCAGGACCTCTTCGCGCGCGTCGCCGACGCCTATGCCGACGATCAGGACCATGCCCAGCGCCTCTACGACTATATCTCGAAGCTGTGGTTCATGCCCGCGACGCCCGTTCTCTCGAACGGCGGCACCGGCCGCGGCCTGCCCATTTCCTGCTACCTCAACTCGGTCGACGACAGCCTCGAAGGCATCGTCGGCACCTGGAACGAGAATGTCTGGCTCGCCAGCCGCGGCGGCGGCATCGGCACCTATTGGGGCGCGGTGCGCGGCATCGGCGAACCCGTCGGTTTGAACGGCAAGACCAGCGGCATCATCCCCTTCGTCCGCGTGATGGACAGCCTGACCCTCGCCATTTCGCAGGGCTCGCTGCGCCGCGGTTCGGCCGCCTGCTACCTCGACGTCTCGCATCCGGAGATCGAGGAGTTCCTCGAGGTTCGCAAACCCTCGGGCGACTTCAACCGCAAGGCGCTGAACCTCCACCACGGCGTCCTCATCACCGACGAGTTCATGGAGGCCGTCCGCGACGGCGCCGAATTCAACCTGCGCAGCCCCAAGGACCAGAGCGTGCGCGGCACCGTCGACGCGCGCAGCCTGTTCCAGAAGCTCGTCGAAACGCGCCTTGCGACCGGCGAGCCCTACATCATCTTCATCGACCAGGTGAACCGCATGATGCCGAAGCATCATCGCGACCTTGGGCTCAAGGTCTCGACCTCGAACCTCTGCTCGGAAATCACCCTGCCGACCGGCCGCGACCATCTCGGCAAGGATCGCACCGCCGTCTGCTGCCTCTCGTCCCTGAACCTCGAAACCTGGGACGAGTGGAACGGCGACAAGGTCTTCATCGAAGACGTCATGCGCATGCTCGACAATGTCCTCCAGGATTATATCGACCGCGCCCCGCCCGAAATGGCCCGCGCCAAGTACAGCGCCAGCCGCGAACGCTCGGTCGGCCTCGGCGTGATGGGCTTCCACAGCTTCCTTCAGGCGCGCGGCCTGCCGTTCGAGGGCGCGATGGCGAAATCGTCGAACCTGCGCGTCTTCAAGCATATCCGCGCGCAGGTCGATCAGGCGTCGATGCTGCTCGCCAAGGAACGCGGCCCCTGTCCCGACGCCGCCGATCAGGGCGTGATGGAGCGCTTTTCGTGCAAGATGGCGATCGCGCCGACCGCGTCGATCAGCATCATCTGCGGCGGCACCAGCGCGTGCATCGAACCGATCCCGGCGAACATCTACACGCACAAGACGCTCTCGGGCAGCTTCTCGATCCGCAACCCGCACCTCGAGGCGCTGCTCGTCGACAAGGCGAAGAACAGCGACGCGATCTGGAACTCGATCCTCGAACGCGGCGGCAGTGTCCAGCACCTCGACTTCCTGACGCAGGACGAGAAGGACTGCTACAAGACCAGCTTCGAGATCGACCAGCGCTGGCTGCTCGAACTCGCCGCCGACCGCACGCCCTATATCGATCAGGCGGCGTCGCTGAACCTGTTCATCCCGGCCGACGTCGAAAAGTGGGACCTGCTGATGCTCCACTACCGCGCGTGGGAACTCGGCATCAAATCGCTCTACTACCTCCGCTCGAAATCGGTGCAGCGCGCCGGCTTCGCGGGCGGGGTCGAGGCCGACAACACCGCCGAGGCTCCGAAATATGAACTCAGCGCCGAAAGCACCGACTACGACGAGTGTCTGGCCTGCCAGTGAGTCTTCTCCCCCGTCACCCCGGACTTGATCCGGGGTCCACGCGGGGAAGCGTAACCCATCGATGGATTCCGGCTTTCGCCGGAATGACGAACAAGATTTGATCCAAGGAAGCCCGCAATGCCCCTTCTAGAAGCCCGCAAGACCTACAAGCCCTTCGAATATCCCTGGGCGTTCGATTTCTGGAAGCGCCAGCAGCAGATCCATTGGGTTCCCGAGGAAGTGCCGCTGGGCGAGGATTGCCGCGACTGGGCGCAAAAGATCAGCGACCATGAACGCAACCTGCTGACGCAGATTTTCCGTTTCTTCACCCAGGCCGATATCGAGGTGCAGGATTGCTACCACGAAAAATACGGCCGCGTGTTCAAGCCGACCGAGATCAAGATGATGCTGACCGCGTTCAGCAACATGGAAACGGTGCATATCGCGGCGTACAGCCACCTGCTCGACACCATCGGCATGCCCGAAAGCGAGTATGGCATGTTCCTCGAATATGACGAGATGCGCGCCAAGCACGACTATATGGGCACCTTCGGGGTCGAGAATGACGAGGATATCGCGCGTACCCTCGCGATGTTCGGCGGCTTCACCGAGGGCCTCCAGCTTTTCGCCAGCTTCGCGATGCTGATGAACTTCCCGCGCTTCAACAAGATGAAGGGCATGGGCCAGATCGTCAGCTGGTCGATCCGCGACGAAAGCCTGCACTGCGAAGGCATCATCAAGCTGTTCCACACCTTCACCAAGGAACGCGACTGCCTGACCAAGGCGGTGAAGGAAGACATCATCGACACCTGCCAGAAAACGGTGCGGCTCGAGGATGCGTTCATCGACCTCGCGTTCGAACAGGGCCCCGTCCCCGGCATGACGCCGAAGGAGATCAAGCGCTACATCCGCTACATCGCCGACTGGCGCCTGGGGCAGCTCGGCTTCCAGCCGATCTACATGATCGACGAACACCCGCTCCCCTGGCTCGCCCCGCTGCTCAACGGCGTCGAGCACGCGAACTTCTTCGAAACCCGCGCGACCGAGTACAGCAAGGGCGCGACACGCGGCGACTGGAACACGGTGTGGACCAGCTTCGACAGCCGCAAGAAAGCCCGGACCAGCGACGACCCCGCGCCGGTCAACGACGCCGAAAGCGATGGCGAGGACATGTTCGCGAAAGCCGGCATCGCCGCGGAATAACCACGCTCCAAACCCCCTCCCGCCTGCGGGAGGGGTGGTCGGAGACACGTGGCTCCGACCACGAGACTTGCGGGCCATGCCCGCTAGTCGCAGCGGGGAGGGCAAGACCGCTTACGCACCCCGCGCAGGAACAGAGTCAAAAAGGCCACCCGAATGACCGACAAGAAACCCAAGCTCGTACATCTCAGCCAGCCCCAGCGCGCAACGCTGGAGGGCCTCTCCAACCGCCGCCCCCAACTCCCCACCGACCCCATCCGCGACGAACTCGTCACGCTGGGTCTGGTGGTCAAGCAGGGCGCCAAATGGGCGCTGACCCCGACGGGCAAGAAGGTGCTGGCGGCCAGCTCGAACCGGCGCAACTCGGGCGGGTTTTCGGTTTGAGTGATGCGTTAGCCCGATTCGTCCTCAGCCCACACCTCGGCGAACAAATTAATGTGGCGAATTAGGTTGTGAATTGCGCGAGAGTTGAGCTCACCAAAAATTCTCAATTCGGCACGACAATCTTTTGTGAGAGGCAACACCATTATCTCCCCGCCCGCAGCTTGGGCTGAGGAGGGGGCTGTCTGCACCTGCCCAACGGGTTTTGCAGCCTCGGAGGCTGCAATCGTCTCTATCGACTCAGCATCAATAGCAATTTCAGGTGCTCTAAAGTTGTCGGCAAACGCCAAGCTTTGGCGGAGTGACTTTATGCACTCGTCTGCCGAGTTCTTCTGAAAGCCTAACTCACGAATTAGGAATGCGCGGATCGCTTCATCTGCTTGGGGAACCCTTCCATCAAACCGTCCGAGAATTTCCCCAAATACATCGGGGCTCTTTGAAGCAAGCTGAATAGCATGAGATTTCTCGCTGGGCGTTTCCGGTTCCAAAATTGCGAGAGCCAAGTCAGATATTCTGGTTTTTTCGCCAATTCCTTCAATCAAACCATATTGCCGCAATGCCCCAAGAGCCTTGGCACTTGTACCTGATTTTCCCGAAAAGCCCATCAATCGATAAATCGTTGACGAGTCTACTGAACTCCTATGCACGGAGTCATAAATCGCTTCCGCGTGTCGGAGCGACTCTTCGAGCGATTGGCTTGGAAAGCGAGGGCTGCGGCTTCTATCTCGCGCACTTAAGCTACTCATAGAACTATCCTCCAAAGCTTATTTATTGGAAAACTATCACGACTCACCAAAATTTTCAAGCTCAGGCGAGTCATATAACATGCTGTTTTATAATGGAATTTTCTAGCTAATTTTTCAGGTCCGGGTTAGACTCAGGAAAAATCGAAAGACGCACCATTTTTAACAGCCTAAAATAACGCCCAATTACGGTGATTTTTCTTGACCCACCAGTAGCCCATGACCTATGGCGGAAATGCAAAAGGCGAGAGCCGCATCGCGACTCTCGCCTCCTGATCGGAAATAGGTGTTGGAACCACCTCTTCCTGTCGGGTTGAGGAGTAAACTCCACGCCCGCTTTCAAGCGTGTCGTTACTCCTCAGTTTGCATTCTTGCAACTGTATGGAGTTTAATAACATGAATCACACGACCAAATCTCGCATCGGGACCCGCGCCTCCACTGGTACGATTTGCCCTGAAAGCGGCGTCTGGAAGGTCGAGGGGACGCCCTCCACGACCGCCCCGATCGCCAAGGGCAACCGCATGCCCCCCTACGCCGGCAAAGCCGTCGTCTGGGTGCTGATCCAGTACGCCTAATTGCAGGGCGGGCAGAAATGCCCGCCCTCTTTTTTTGGGAGCAGGCTAATGCCCTACTTTTCTTCCTCGGCAATCCGCGCAGCGGAATACAATCCCGCCAGCCACACCTTGGCGATCACGTTCACCAGCGGTCGTACCTACGACTACTATGGGGTGCCGCAGTATATCTATAACGGCCTGCTGGCGGCGGCATCGAAAGGCGAATATTTCAACGACAACATCCGCGATCAGTACGGTTATCGCTGATCGCGGGGCGGCATGGATGCCGGATCAAGTCCGGCATGACGATGTGAAGAGAAGCATCCGGTTCGGCCTAACCTCGTCACCCCGGACTTGATCCGGGGTCCATCGCCGCCCTAGCCTCCACCCATGCACGCCGACTTCCAGCCCTGCGCCTATATCATGGCGAGCGCGCGGCATGGCACGCTCTACACCGGCGTCACCTCGCACCTGATCCAGCGCATCTGCCAGCACCGCGATGGCAGTTTCGGCGGCTTCACCAAACGCTATGGCGTAAAAACGCTCGTCTGGTTCGAACTCGCCGCGACGATGCACGCCGCGATCACGCGCGAGAAGCAGATCAAGAACTGGCAGCGCAAGTGGAAGATCGGCCTGATCGAGGCGGCGAACCCGGATTGGCGCGATCTGGCGGAGGAGCTGGGATTGCTGCCGCTGGCCGGGTGACGCTGCCCTCCCCTCCTTCGTCATGCCGGACTTGATCCGGCATCCATAACTACGGCCGTGGCATGGACCCCGGATCAAGGCAGAGGAGCCACGTGCCTCGTCCGCGGTGACGACGAGTTGGAGGGCCTTGTCTTGTCGACGCCCGACTGTATGAGGTAGGCAACACAGCAAGGACGCACCCATGCCCCTCACTCTCCTCCTCACCGCCGCGCTGACCGCCGCATCACCCGCTCCCATGCCCACCGGCGAGGCGCTCACCCGCCAGATCGCCGATAACGACGCGCGCCTCTTCTGGGCGGTGTTCGAGGGTTGCGACGCAAAGGCGCTGCCCGACCTCCTCGCCCCCGACTTCCGGATGATCCACGACAAGGGCGGGCTGGTCGAGCCGAGCCGCGATGCGATGATCGCCGACGTGACCAAAAGCTGCGCCGCGCGCCAGCCCGGCGGCGCGCAGGCGGGGTACAGGAATCGCCGCCAACTCGCCCCCGGATCGCGTACGATCCGCACGATGGGCGACTGGGGCGCGCTCGAAGAGGCGGCGCATATCTTCTTCGAATGGAACGCGCGGGACGCCCGCTGGGACATGGTCGGCGGCGCGCGCTACATGCATCTTTGGCAATGGATGCCCGCCGAGGGCCGCTTCCGCCTGTCGCAAAGCTACAGCTACGATCATGCCGCCGCGGCGCCCTATCCCCCCACGCCCGGCGCAGAACCGAAGCGCTAGGCGCCCCACACCCCAAAAGCCCCTGTCCTGCAGCCCCCGGCCATGCCCCAAACTGGCGAATGAGCCACCTCGCCCATCCCCTCGCCCGGCACCACCGCCGTGCAGCGTATCGGCATCCCCGGAGATCCCGATCCGCGATGACGACAAGGCTGAACGTCCCCGAACTTTGGCCCGAACCTTGGCCCGAGCTTTGGCCCGGGCTTCGACGGCGCCCGAACGGCGCCCGCGGCGGTTCAGTTCACCGTCACGCCGACCGGCACCCCGCGCAGGCCCGATGCCGCGAACAGCACCCCGCCGCGCACCGCCTCGACCGAGCCTTCGAGCAGGGGCAGCGGCACCAGCGCGCGCGTGACCTCGCTGTCGTCGTCGACGACCAGCCGCAGCGTGGGGAGGCCCAGCGCGCCGCGATCGATCACCACGTCGCGGATCGCCTCCAGCGGCCAGGACAGGCTGCTGCCGCGGTACAGCCGCGCGCCGTCGTGAAAGATATAGGTGTCGCGCTGGCGCCACAGCCGCCGACAGGTCGAAAGGGCCAACGCCGCGCCGACGATCGCCGCCGACGCCACCGCATCGCCGAACAGGATCGACCAGATCATCTCCCCCACCCCGTCGGCGCGCACCGGCCAGGCCTGCCTCCACACCAGCCCGGCAAGCGCCAGCGCGGCGACCAACTGCCCGGCCAGCAGCGGCTTTCCCTTCAGCCGCGCGATCACGATAGGGTTCCGGTTACGATACTGCATCGCCGGTACAGATAGGGACGACGGACAGGCTGCGCCAGTTTCCTGCGCGCCGTCGCTCGCGGCGCGGGGGCCGGCCGGTCGCGTGGGCCGCCCCTATTCGGCGATCAGCGCGGCGATCGTCGCGGTGTCGGCATATTCGTGCATCGTCGCGACGCGGCCATCCTCGTCGAACTCCCAGCGCGAAAAAAGCTGCAGCGTGCGGGCCTCGCGGCCGTTCGAAAAGGACGCGCGCCACAGCACCGCGGCGCGATGTCCCTCGACGATCGTATCGACACGCTCGATATCGGCGGCATCGAGCAGGTCGGCGAGCCGCTCGATCGCGTCCGATGCGTCGCCCGGCCCGGTCGGATAGCGCGTCATCAGCTCCTCGGCGCCTTCCATCGCATAGGTCGCCCCGTCCGCCCAGATCGCGTTCATCACCTCGATATCGCCCGCCGCGCGCGCGCGGAAGGCCCGGTCGATGGTGGCGATCATCTCCTCGCGTGTCGGCATGGTCCCTCTCCCTCCCATGGAGCGCATCCTATACGCCGAATCGCGTCGCGACGGGAGTCGTCCCCTCGCCGAAACGGAGCGAAGCTGATAGCATGGCGCCATGCGCCGCCCGTTTCGCATCGTCCCTGTCCTCGCCCTCGCCCACGCCTGCGCCGCGCTGGCCCTTTCGGCGCCGGCCCATGCCGAAAGCTGGAATTGCGGCGACCGGATCGAGGAAGGCGGCATCTGGTCGGTCTTCCGCCAAAGCTATCACTCGCCGTTCCAGCCGCCCCGGCCGATCGCCGGCCCGTATCAGATCGTGTCGGGAGGCGGCTTCTACACCGGCTGGTACAACCGCTACGACCGCCTCGACGCGCCCTTCCTCGCGCCCGACGACATGTCGATCAACCTCGACGTGCCGGCGCCGATCAAGCGCGGCACCGCGGTGTTCCAGCGCGCCGGCGCCGCGCCCGTGCGGGTGGCGTTCACGGGATCGTCCTCGCCGCCCGACGGCGGCGCACCCTTCGTCTATATTCGGGTGCGGGACCGCGCCGATATCGCCGCGCTGCTCGCCGCGCACGACTGGACCGTGACGCTGTACGGCGCGAAGGGCCGGCAGGCGGCGCGCGTCGCCTGGCATTTCCCGCTCGACATGGCGGGGCTGCGCGCCCTCCACGCACACCATGTCGTGAACATGCTCGCCAGGCAGCGGGACATCACCGGACTGTGCGAGCGCGACCTTACCGAGGAGGTGATCTGACCTTTGGCGACAGGGTGCCCCGTCCGCGCGGCAGGGCGTCGGCACGGGATGCCCCGCGCCCTTATATCGGCAGGGAAAGGAGACAGTGCATGCAGGCGGTAACCGAAGGCGATCGGCGCAAGGAACTCCATACGCTTCTTGGCCGGATACAGGCGCACCCCGAACGCGACTGGAGCGCGGTGCGGACGCGGATCGCGACACTCAACAAATTGATTGCCCGGGCGCCGCGGACGAACTGAACCGTTTCGCCCGCCACCCACGAAAATGGCCCGCCCCTCCCCGACAGCGGTCGGGAGAGGGCGGGCCAGTTTCAGTGCCGCCGCGCCGGATCGCGCGGGGGCCATCTGATGATCCGGACCTATTCGGCTTCTTCGAACAGGTCGACCGCGTTCGCCGCGTTCGCCGACAGACGAACCGTATCGCCCTCGACCGCCGCCACCAGCCCGGCGGGAAGATAGTGATGCTTGCCATCGCCGCTGTCGGCCTTGGTCAGCTTGATGCGCTCACCGTCGAGATGGTCGACGGTGCCGATATGGACGCCGTCGGCGCCGACGACGGTCATCTGTTCCTTGATCGCGCTATGGTCATGATCGGCCATTTTATGTCTCCTTGCCGCTAGAGGGCCGCTTCAGGGGATGGAAGCGATGTCGATCATACGCACCACCCGCGAGTCGGCTCCATAGCCTTCGACAAAATGCCCGAAAGCCGCGCCGGCTTCCCAACACCGCATCGCAGCGCTACCCTTCGCCGATGCGCAACCTCGCTCCGTTCACCGCGCTGGCGCTGGCCGCTGCGCCGCTTCCCGCCGCCGCCTGTTCGGTCGCCAGCGGGTATCGCGTCCCGACCAATCTCGAACTCGTTGAAGGCGCGGACCTGATCCTGCTCGGCAAAGTCACCTCGGGCGATTTCGCGCCCGACAGCACGCCGCAACAGATGATCGCGGTCGAACCGATCGCGGTTCTGAAGGGCGACCGTCCCGCCGCGCCGATCGCGCTTGCGGCCTCGATCGCGCCCGGCGACGATGCGATCCTCAGCAACCCCTACGAACTGAACGAAGCACATCCGCAAAGCTTCGCCGGCGCCTGCACCCGCACCATGTTCCCCGACGGATCGCGCGTCCTCTTCTTCCTGAGGCGACAGGGCGGCGAATGGCACGAGGCGGGCGGCCCATTCAGCCGCTGGGCCGAAGACGTGATGACCGACGATGCCCCCTGGCTCCAGCTCGTGCGCTTCTATGCCGACGTTGCCGCGCGTCCGGCGGCCGACCGCACCGCCGCACTCATCGCCCGCCGCGACGAACTCGGCGCGCAGGGTGCCGATCCCGTCGCGCAATTGATGGCAGCGGACATCCAGCGCCAGCTCGACGGCCCAAACCGGCCGTTGAAGGACGCCCTGCCCCCACCGCCGCAGGACTAGGGCCGGAACGCTAGCGTCAGGACCCTAGCACCAGGGCTGCCGATAGCCTTCCCAGCGCCGGGCCAGTCCGGCGTCGACCAGCGCGTCGCCGACGCTGGCGCCGCGGCGCCGGACGATCCGCAGCTTGCGATCATATTGGTCGGTATCGCGGTCGATTGTCTCCAGCGTGAAGGCACCTTCATTCAACCAGCCGTGCAGCCGGCGGGTCGCGGCCTCGCCCAGCGCCGCCTCCTCGGCACAGCGGGCCGGATGCGTTTCGGGCGTGTCGATGTCGGCGATGCGATATTTCTCGCCCTCGAACCAGAAGGTGTCGCCATCGACCACGCAATTGCGCCCCCCGCCCCGATGGCACAGGCCAAAGCGCGCCGACAGCCGGTCGGGGGAAGCCGGCGGGGCCACCTCGCCGCGCGGGGGTGGCATCTCCCCTCTAAGCGGCAGCGCCACCGACGCCGCGGCTTCGGGAACATCGCCTTCCATCTGCAAGGCCCCGAACGTGCCGGCGAACCCGCCCGCGACGACCAGAAACAGCCCCAACCCGAACCGGCTTTTGCCGCCCGCGGGGGCAACGCGCGATCGTTTCGCGGAAAATCGACGATTGGCCATTGCGGCCATTCTGCCAGCCGGGGCTTAGCAAAGTGCGAACGACCTGCTCCGCAACGCGGTCCTGCCCGGCCAACCCTGTCCGCCGTGGCACCGCTTCGCACGGAACGGCCGTCAGGCCGCGGCGGCAAGCACCTTGTTCTCGATGATCCGAATGAAGACCTCGGGATCCTGCGCGCCGGGGATCAGCATCCGCCCGCCGAGAATGAAAGCGGGAACGCCCGTCACATTCTGGTCGGCCCAATATCCTTCTTCGGCGCGGACCATCTCGCCAAACTCGTCGCCCGCAAGGATCGCCTCCGCCTTCTGGCGATCGAGCCCGACCGACGCCGCGATATCGACCAGCGTCGCGTGATCGCCAACGTCGCGGTTGTCGGTGAAATGGGCACGGAACAGCGCGAGTTTCAGCGCCGTCTGCACGCCGGTCGCGCTTTGCTGGTCGGGCGATTCAAGCGCGCCCGCCCAGGTCAGCAACCGGTGCGCATCGAAGCTGTTGCGCATCCGGAAACCCGGGCCCCGGTTGAACGCAAAACCCAATTCGGTGGCGATGCCGCCCATCTTGCCGCTGTTCGCACGGCTCTGCTCCGCGGTGACGCCATATTTGCGCATGACATGCTCCGCGGCGTCCTCGCCCTCGGGCTGCATGTCGGGATTGAGCTCGAACGGATGCCACTGGACGCGAAACGCCAGTCGCCCTTCGAAATGCGCCATCACCTTTTCGAACTTCAGCCAGCCGATGATGCACCAGGGGCACATCACATCGGACACGATATCGACTGACAGGCGCGGCACGTCGTTCACGGCAAAATCTCCCGCCGGCACGGCCACGCCCTGCCTTCCAAAACTCAGGTCGACGGCGTCCGCCGATCCTTGCCTGTCCGACGGTCGCCCTGGCGCCGCTCGGGTCCGGCATAGTCGGGATCGTCGGCCACCCTGCGATCCGCTGCGCGCCGGTCTGCCGGTCTGCGCGATTTTTCCACGGACATACGCTTCTCCCCTCCAACCAAAGGAAACAGAAGCGACCCGCCGCCAGTTACTCACACTCCTGTCAAAAACACAAGGCGGCGGCGGTTTTGGGGTGGAGAGCGGACATCGAAAATCATTCACAGGACCTCAGGTATCTGACGGTGTCAACGCAGCGGTCGGTCAGGGTGCGGGAGAAAAAATCTTCTCCGAATTTGGATATCCATTCTGATTTACTATCGGGAAGTGCATTCAGGAGGTCGCGAATCTTCCCAAAAAAGTTCCGGTCGACTTCGCCCTCGATGATCTCCGAGCCAGTGATGGTCGACGGAAAATTCGCCGTTGGCATGAAGGTCACAAAGCCGCCAAATTTAAATCGCTTTGACGGTGGACGCAGACGTTCGAGATCTGCCTCGAAAATCACTATCAGATCGCCCGCGACTCTTCGATACTGCGCGTTTCCTCCGAGCATTCTGCTCGAATGGGGAGAAAGCATCTTCAAGGTTTCTCTGCGCTCGAAGACGAGGCAGTCACAATGCTGAAACGAGATTACCTCTAATCCGCCCTGAATTGCGAGCTGGGCGGTAAGCTTCCGCTGCATTACCCTTTTCCCAAATGCTACCGACGCAGCCTTATGGGGCGCAGAGCGAATGTCCACAACCGGTCGATTGCCGTCAATGCATCCGGAGTGGGAGCGAAAGGCAGGAACGGCGTGGGATGCGGTTCGTCCTTCACCTTCGTCATCCCGGACTTGATCCGGGATCCACAGCAGCACTGCAGAAATGGATCCCGGATCAAGTCCGGGATGACGATAAGGAATATCTTTCCTGTCGCGCAGCGATGGGGAGGAATTCTTACCCGCAACCGGCCGAACAGCCGCCGCCCCCTTTGCGCTCAGTGCACGGTATCGGGCGGCACCTCCGCCACCACGGCGGGCCGCGACAGCACCCACCAGCTTCCCGCCATCAGCGCCACCGACAGCGCTTCGATGATCATCGCCTGCACGATCCCCGAATTGACCGGATCGCCGCTCGCCACGCCGAACAGCCGGCCCGCCAGTGCGGTTCCATAAAGCGCGGCGGGGACAAGCAGCGCGCGCAGCCATCCCGGCACCAGCGCGCCGATCGCCGCTGCACCCGACGCGACGAGGAAGAAGGACGACAGGTCGGCGCGGATCGTGTTGGTCGCCGGGCCATCGACGATGATGCCGAACGTCTCGGTATAGCTCGCCGGGTCTAGCAACCCCCGCGCTCCGACGATCAGGAAGAAAAGCGCCCACAACAGGACGGCGCCGCGCAAGACCCAGTTGACCATCGATCGTCTCCCTCTGTTGCCCGCAGGCTGCGGCATCGTCGGGAAAAGTGCAATCTATTCTGCGGGGGCAATCATTTCGCGGGGAACGTCTCGTCGATCCAGCCGCCGCCCAGCACGCGGCTTTCGTCGGCCGCGTCGTACAGCACCGCCGCCTGTCCCGGCGCCACGCCATATTCGGGCGCCGCGAAGACCAGCCGGTCGCCCGCGACCTGCGCCGGCACCGGCCTCGCCATGCTGCGCACCTTCGCCAGCACGGAACGGCCCTCGACCTCGGCAAGCCAGTTGGCTTCGGTCAGTCGCGCGCCCGATACGGCAAGCGCGCGGCGCGGTCCGACCACGACCTCCTGCTTTGCCGCGTCGAGGCGCACGACGTACAGCGGCTCGGCCTGCCCGCCGATCTCGATCCCGCGCCGCTGGCCGACCGTATAGTGGATCAGGCCCTTGTGCGCGCCCAGCACCGTGCCATCGACATGGACGATCGCGCCCTGATCGTCCGCCTCGGGGCGCAGTTTGCGGACCAGCGTCGCATAATCGCCGTCGGGGACGAAACAGATGTCCTGGCTGTCGGGCTTGCCCGCGACACCCAGACCCAGGTCGCGCGCGATCTCGCGAACGACGCTCTTCTCCAGCCCGCCCAGCGGAAAGCGCAGGAAGTCGAGCTGATCCTGCGTCGTTGCGAACAGGAAATAGCTCTGGTCGCGCGCCGGATCGACCGCGCGGTGCAGTTCGGCGCCGGCGGGTCCCATGATGCGCCGGACATAATGGCCGGTCGCCAGACAGTCGGCGCCCAGATCCTTCGCCAACTTGAACAGGTCTGTGAACTTAACACCCATGTTGCAGCGCACGCAGGGGATCGGCGTGCGGCCCGCAAGATATTCGTCGGCGAACTGGTCGATCACCGTGTCGCGAAAGCGGCTTTCATGGTCGTGGACATGATGCGCGAAGCCCAGGCGGTCGGCGACCGCCCGCGCATCGCGGATATCCTGCCCCGCGCAGCACGCACCGACGCGCTTTGCCTTCGCGCCATGATCATAGAGCTGGAGCGTCACCCCGATGACCTCGGCGCCCGACCGCGCGGCCAGTGCCGCGACGACGCTCGAATCGACTCCGCCCGACATCGCGACGACGATTCGGCGGTCCTTCAGGGGTCCACTTAACTGAAAGTCGGCCTGCGCAGAGGCGGCTGGGGCGGAAATCATGTCGATCATGGTCGGCGCCATCTAGGGATGCGGACCCGAAAATGCCAGCTTTTCTGCGCCGCCTGTCAAGATATTGACGCAAGTTAAGCTTCGCTAACAGGTGCTGAAACAGGCATTTACGGGACCTTAGGCCCTCGGCGCTAGACCGGCAGCATGAACGCTAACCCGTCAAATATCCCGCAGCTCTCCGGCGCGGCAGGCCTGGAAAGCCCCGGCTTCGATATCCTGCTGGCGGTATCGGCGGCGCGGCAGGCGGCGCTGCCGACGGTGCGGATGCTGAAAGCGCAGGCGACTCGCGCGGTGCATGCGGAGCGGGTTAACGCCCTCAGCCATTTTCTGGCCGCGGCCCCTGCGGCGACCGAACAGGACGCCGTTCGGCCGGTTCGTTTCTTCGATCTGTCCGACGAAGCGAACGACCTGCCCGAAACTATGAATAGCCTGTTTACCAGAGGGTTTCAGCCGATGTTGAACTCCGCTGATATAGAGCCTTGGGGGTCGGTCCAACCGATCCCCCACGACGAAGACAATATGGAATGAACATGATCGAGAATCAGAAAATCCGGCCCGCTCAGGTTATCGGTCCGCTCGGCGAACCGCTGACGCTCGATTCGCTGCCGCCGCCGACGACGACCCGCTGGGTTGTGCGCCGCAAGGCAGAGGTCGTCGCGGCGGTCAACGGCGGGCTGCTGACCGTTGACGAAGTCTGCGAACGCTACGGCCTGACGCTCGAGGAATTCGCCGGCTGGCAGCGGTCGATCGACCGCAGCGGCATGCCGGGGCTGCGCGTCACGCGCATCCAGCACTATCGCGACCTCTACGAGCGCCAGCAGCGCTTCTGAGAGCGGAAGGACGCACCCGCAAGGGTTATCGGGAGGGCGCCTGCGGGCGCCCTCTTTTTTGCGCCGCGCCGATGCCGCGGATTTCCGCCAAAAACCCGTGCGGGATTCGGGAATTCGACCCCGCCCGTGCAACTCCGAGGGCTGCCCGGCGTTGAGCGCCTGAGTCAATCATTGGAGAGAACTCGATATGCGCAAGACGATCATCGCCCTTACCGCCGCCTCGGCCCTCGCGCTCGGCGCCTGCCAGAGCAAGCAGGCCGATCAGGTCGAGGACCAGGCCGAAGCCAAGGCCGACGCCATCGACGCCCAGGCCGACGCGATGCCCGAAGGCCCCGCCAAGGAAGCGACCGAAGCCCGGGCCGACGCGGTCGAAGCGGCCGGCGAGGAAAAGGCGAACGCCATCGACGACAAGGGCGAGATCGCCCCGTCGGAAGTCGGCAAGACCCCGGCCGCCGACCCCGCGAAGAAATAAGCCTGTCCCGAAAGGACAGCAAAAAGGGCGCCGGACCTGTCCCGGCGCCCTTTTTCGTGCCTGCGGAGCCAGCATCCGCACCATTTTCGATTTTTGTGATCCATGTCACCGCGCCGTCATGGCGCCCGGTCTAAACGCCGGGCGTGGGGAGGCGATGCTTCGGCCGCAACCTTACACTCTCCCGCCGCGAGAAGCGACCCCTCGCGGCGGGAGAGACCAGCCGCTACGCCCCCAATTGCGCCAGCACATCCTGCACCCCGCGCGCGTCGGTATCGGCACGCAGCGCCGCCAGCGCGCGCCCGACATCGAGGGCATATTCCGCCACCCCCGCGCTCTCGCTCTTCCAGCTTGCGCCCAGCGCATGAACCAGGCTCACCGCCGCCCGATTTTCCGACAGCGTATGAACGTCGAGCACCGCCAGCCCTGCGGCACGGCAATCGACGAGCAGCGCCGCCGTCATCATCCGCGCCAGCCCCTTGCCGTGAAAGGCGTCGAGCACCGCGACCGAATATTCGCCGACGCGCCGCTCCGTCCCATCCGCCTCGTCGGGATAGCGCACGGCATGGACCGCGCCGATCGCGGGCTCCCCCGGGCAGTCGCTGCAGATCGCGCCCCACGCGATATGGTCGTGCCCGTCGACTGCGGCGAGCCGGTGCAGCACCTCGTCGGGAAGCGCCGGCGCCGCGGAGAAAAAGCGCAGATACCGGGCGCCGTCGGACAGCTTCGCGATCCCCTCGCGGATCAGCGCTTCGTCGTCGGGGGTAATCGTGCGCAGGCACACCGCCGTGCCGTCATTCAGCACGCTATGCACGACAATGCCGTCGAGCGGGCGGGCGCGGGCATGGGCCACGGGCATATCCCCTTTGTACAGCGGTCGCGGCGGGCGGGCTGCGACCCATGCAGGCTAACCGGCCGCGCCGCGCCCCGCAACCTCGCTCCCGCCGTCGCTGCAACATCCCCGACGGTGCGAAGCCCGATCGGCGATCCGATGAAATATTGGGAAATGTTGAAAGTCGCGCGAATCTTAACAGGATAGGCCGGGGGCATCGAAACCGGATAAAAGGTCGCCTCCTTGCACAATGCCCCCCTGTCTCCCGCCACCCCCGGCGCCCTCCCGCTGGACGACCTCCCGCCCGAAGAGGCCGCATTGGTCGCGGTCGCGCCCCACGTCGAAAGCTTTGGCGAGCGACTCGCGCGGCTGCGCCGGATCGCCGCGCTGACGCAGGCCGATCTGGCGCAGCGGCTGGGCGTCAGCATGACCGCGGTCTGCTATTGGGAACAGGACCGGTCGCAGCCGAAACGCGCGCGGCTGCATGCGCTCGCCAGCGCGCTCGAGGTCGGGTTGTCCACGCTGACCGAACCCGCCCGCGCGCCCGCACCGCAGGATTTTCAACATCTGGTCGCCCGCGCACGGATAGAGATCGCAAAGGCCGCCGGAATCGCCCCCGAAAAAGTAAAGATCGTCATCGAGGTCTGACGCCCCTCCCCACGCGCCCCTCCCCGCGTCCCGCACGATTCGCTTTCCTACATTGTTCCCATATGGTTCGTTGATGCAAATTTATCGAACCACAGGAGCAAATATGTCGCAGGAAATCCTCCCGCCGCTGCCTCTTCCGACGCCGGCCGACCCCGATCCGGCGGACCGGACGGCGATCGACGACTTGCCCGAGGAGCTGGAATTCACGCCCGTCGCGCGCCAGAGCAAGCGCTGGACCGGGATAACCGCGACGAAGCAGCGCCTCTTCATCGCCCGGCTCGCCGCGACCGGCGCGGTCAGCATGGCGGCGAAGGCGATCGGCCACAGCACGTCCGCGCTCTACCAGCTGCGCAAGCGCGCCGGCGCGGAGAGCTTCGCCGCGGCATGGGACCGCGCGGTCGAGGCGGGCGCGCGCCGCGTCGCCGATCTGCTCATGGAATATGCCATCTATGGCGTGCCCGAGACGATCTCGAAGCGAGGACAGGTCATCCTCGAGCGGCGCCGCCCGAACATTCGCGCGATGCAGCATATCGCCGCCAGCCGCTTTCCCGAGAATTTCGGCAGCATCGACCCCGTCGATGGTCGCCCCGCCAGCGCGATCCCGCACGCGGTCCGCCGCCTGCGCGAGAAATGGCGCGCCGAGTGGGAAGCCGAGCGGCGGGCCGCGATGGTCGAACACAACCGGCGCGCCAGGCGGCAGGAGACCGACCTCGACGACCGCCTTCGCGTCATCCGCACCGCCTATCAGCGCAAGATCTCGCACGACCCGGTCAAGCGCGCCGCATGGGACATGCTCACCGGCCCCGGCACCGACTGGGACGCGGTGCGCAAAGAGGACGCCTATACGAACCCGCAGAAGCATGAATGGCACATGTTCCACCCCGACATGATCATCCCGCTGGCCGCAGGGTCCGGCAATATCGACTGGGATGCGGAGGAAGGCGGCGACCTGTCGAGCCCGAACCCGCCCCCCGCCGACTACGTCCCCGGGACCGAGGGCGGCGCGGAGGACGAAATCTGGTTTGAACGCTATGCGGACGATCTGATCGAAGGCGAAGCCGGCGAGAGCGACCCCGCCCCCACAACCGCCGGCACCCCCACAACCGCCGACACACCGGCAACCGTCAAGCTCACCCGCGGCGACATGCGCCTCGCCGCCCACACCCTGCGCGAACGCGCCGAGTCCTGGCAAGCTGCGCGCCAGCCGATCTACCAGCACCCCCACGGCTTCCTCGCCAACACGACGCTGCGGGGCGGCGACACGGGCCGCGAACGCGACGGCACCCGCCGCCGCATCGAACACACGATCGCCGCACTGGAACGCGAATGGAACGCCGCCTACAGCGAAGAAAGCTGGGCGGCGTGGAAGGCAGGGCGGGCGGCGAACGGCGACCCCGTCAACGCCGCCGTCGACACGAACCAGCCGCAGCCGGCAGGCGAAGCATGAGCCCCCTCGACGACGCCCGCGCGGGCCGCATCGCCGCCCGCTTCGCCCGCACCGTAGCGATCGAATGGATCCAGCCGCGCGAACCCGACGGCAGCTGGATCGACTACCCCGACTTCGAGCCCGGCAGGACGCAAACCCGCCTGTCGGTCGGCCGCCCGATCCACAAAGACGACTGCATCAAAGCCCTCGCCGGATCGGCGATGCTTGTTGGCGGCAAGGATTTGCGGATAAGCGGCATCGTCGAAATTCCGGCGCGATGCGCGGTGCGGATCGCGCGCTCGGAGGAAAAATGAACGTCCAGTCGGATCGCCAATGACATCTACGGCGGCAGCAATGCGGCCAATTGATCGCGCAGTTCCTTGCCGCCGTTGCGGATCGCGAGGCGTAAGTGATGGTCCTCAGGGTGATGCGTGACCTCGCAGCCTTTGGCCTTTTGCTTTTCGGTTCGCTTGCGTTTGGCGAACACGTCAGAGACCTTGGGGCCGATGCGGGGGTCGGCGCGAGCGGCGCAATCAAGGCGGAGGATGACCTCCGCAGTTTCCATATTGCCTGTTCCGGTCACTTCGTCAGCCCAATCTTGACCGAAAAGCAACGCACCATAATCGAGCATGTCACGCATCGCGTCATTTACATCGTGCGATTGTAGAGTCAGATCGAGCAAGTCCGCCGAATGGAAGAACCCATTACGCCGCACTCGCCGAGCTTCGATGCGGGCAAGGATAGTCGCTGTGGCAGGAAGCGCGGCACGCACTTCTGACGTTACTGTCCTGAACGACTTAAATCGGCCGTTGCCCTGTGCATCCGACCACCCCGGATTTTGCATAATCAAATACAGCTTGCTCGCCAATTCGCAGCAATCATCTGCGAGAATGAACGCGACCTTATTGAACTGCCGCCCGGTGCGGCCGGCCAGATAGATGTCAAGCGCTGCATCGACTTCGGCGACAAGATTGCGAAGTTTCGTCATTCCGCCGGCCCCAGCAGTGCATCCTCGAACGCCTGACGCGCCGCCGCCCACCCTACGCGAGCCTCGGCGCGCAAGCGGTGCGCCTCGGTGCGGCGGCGATCGACTTCGGCGGCAATAGTCTTTTGGACGGCAGGTGACGGGACGGGGATGACCAATTCGGCAACATCCTCAGGCGCCAACCGAGGGTGGGTGTTGCCGGTCATCATTCGAACGGTCTGTGTCAACGTTGGCGAAGCGCGCAACGCTGCCGCCAGATAGTCCGAGGACTCAATGCGTCCACCAGAGGACAGACGCAAAACGTGAAATTCAGGAGAACAGACACCAGGCCGATCGGCAACCCAAACCTTGTTGAGATAAGGCCTCAGCTTGGCAAACAGGACATCACCGGTATTGAAGACGGACACCATTCCGCCAACCTCTTCCTCAGCGTCAATAAATTCGCCCGTGTTGGAGCGGATATTGGCAAGGCCGACATAGGTCGTATCGTCAGTCGAAATGGCGCGCTGATTGCGAATGAAATCCACCAAATTGCCTAGTAGATCGGCGCCCAGACGTCGAAGTTCCTCGACGGCATGGCGACGATCAGGGCGATAGTAATTCGGAAACATTTTGCCACCGCTACGCAAAGACGACCTGCTAATAGCAAATGGCGTGTCGTCATGGGTCGGCAACATTGTCATGCCCAGCTCCGCCAAAATGAAGGCATCAAGTGTCAAACGGCGTTCAAAAGGGACCCCCGATCGGCGTCGAAGAGGGACCCCCTTTTCGGATAATATGATGCTGGTTTGTTGAAGATGGCCTTGCGCTGCGTGCGGCGGAGGGCGGGCGTAGCCCGACCGGAGGCGCGCGCA